>NZ_FOKA01000022.1 GCF_900111925.1 Cellulomonas marina | reverse complement strand
TGTTACTCACCCGTTCGCCACTGATCACCCCAGCAAGCTGGAGATCACCGTTCGACTTGCATGTGTTAAGCACGCCGCCAGCGTTCGTCCTGAGCCAGAATCAAACTCTCCGTCAATGATAGACAACAACCACACCACCACACCCGAGAGCGCAGCAGCCTGGCAGTCGACAAACACAGAGAAAAACTCCAGCTGACAGAACAAGCCATCTGGCCTGTCCAGATCAACCAAACAACAACCCACCCCCACGGGCACCAACCCCCACAACAGGGACCAGCACCAGCACAGGCAGGCGATTTGGCATCGACTACTTGACACACTGTTGAGTTCTCAAGGAACAGACGCACACCTGCTGGTCCGTCTCCAGACCCGCTCCGGGGCAACCGCTCTAACTTATCCGTCCTGCTGGGCCTCCGTCAACCCGCTGTTCTGGCGGATGTCGTGGTGACCAGGCGGTCGGGATCACCGCACACCGACGTCGGCGGACACGTCCGCCGGGTTGTGGTGGGGGTGAGCCGGCCCGCGGTGACCGTCACCGCTCTCGCGGTGACCGTTCCTCCCTGCCGGGCGGCCGTCGAGAACAGTAGGACGTCGCAGGGCCGCCGAGCAACTCCCTGCCCGGTGACCCGCGTCACCGTCCGCCACCGGGCCGGGACCGTCGGGACGGCCGGCGTCAGTAAAGGGCGGCTGCCAGCCGGCGCCGCGCGTCCTGGACCCGCGGGTCGTCGCCGCCCACGACCTCGAAGAGGTCGAGCAGCCGCTTCCGCAAGGTCTCGCGGTCGTCGCCGCGCGTCGTCCGGACGAGGTCGAGCAGCCGGTCGAACGCGTCCGCCACCTGGCCGCCGAGGACGTCGAGGTCCGCCACCACCAGGGCGGCGGCGACGTCCGCCGGGGCGTCGGCGGCCGCGGTGCGGGCCGTGCGGAGGTCGACGTCCTGCGTGCGCAGCAGCAGGCCGACCTGGGCGAGGCCGGCGCGGGCGAGGTCGTCGCGCGGGTTCTCCTTGAGCGCCTGCTCGTAGGAGGCGGCCGCACGGGCGTAGTCGCCCTCGTCGATGGCGTCGTAGGCGGCCTGGTGCAGCGGGGGCAACGGGGGCTCCGCCGGCTCCGGCGCGGCCTCCTCGGGGGCGGCCTGCGGCGCGACGCGCCCGGTGATGCCGTTGGCCTGCGCGGCCGCGAGGACCTGGTCCAGCACCGAGCGCACCTGGTCGCGCGGCAGCCCGCCCTGGAACAGCGGCAGCGGCTGGCCCGCCAGGACGGCCACGACGGTCGGCACGGACTGCGCCTGGAACGCGGCGGCCACCTGCGGGTTGGCCTCCGCGTCGACGCGCGCGAGCAGCCAGGCGCCGGCGTCCTCGTCGGCCAGGGACGACAGCTCGGCCGCGAGCGCCGTGGACACCTCGCTCCACGACGCCCACAGCAGGACCACCACGGGGTGCTGCGTCGAGCCCTGCACGAGGGCCGGGAACGACGCGGTGTCGACGTCGACGACGTACGTCCCGGCGACCGGTACGCCGCCCGGGCTGCCGGGCGGCGGCGTGGCCGGCCGCGCGAGGCTCGAGAGGTCGACCGCCCCCCGCACGTCGAGGCGCGGTCGCGGTCCGGGTGTCTGCTGGGTCATCGTGTCCCCTCGCTGGTGCCCCTGCCCGGGGCGGCGGTCCTGGTCCTGCGGCGGCCAGGCGCCGGGGGCGCCGCGCCGTCACGGTCGGCTGAGCGGCCCACGCCGCGTCACCGCCCGTCGCTGCTGGTCACTCGTCGCTCACTCCCCCGTCACACCCACGCGCGCGTGCTCTGCGGCGAGGAGCCGCACCTGGTCGGTGGAGCCGGCGGGCGGCACGTAGAAGGCCAGCACGTCGTCATAGGTGTAGACGAGCGTGCGGGACACGCTGGTCTTCCCGCTGAGGGCGGCGTCCGTCGCGTCCAGCGTGAGGCTGCCCTGCGAGACCGTGAAGGTGGTGGTCGTGGTGAGCTGCCCGACCACCAGCGCGCCGCCGTCCAGGGTGCCGAGAGCGACGACGCTGTCGGGCACGGCCGCCGACGTCTCTGTCACGCTGCCCACGGCCTGGACGTTGGCGGCGGCCTGCGTGCGCGCCGCGACGAGGCCCTCGCGGAAGGCGTCCGACGCGAACGTCGGCGCGGCGGCGGAGGCGTCACCGTTGGTGAGGACGTCGGCGTACTGGTCGAGGACCGCCTCGGGCGCCAGGCGCAGGGCCTCCGAGCCCGCGTCCAGCACCGGCACGCCCGTGCCCGCGCCGGCCGTGGCCGGCAGCTGCACGCCGGGGAGCAGGCGGGCCCACCCCCAGAGCCGGTACGGGGACCTGGCGTCGTCCTGCCGCAGGACGAGGATGCGGGGCGCCTGCAGATCGGCGGGCTGCTCCGTCACGACGAGGGTCGACCGCGGCCACTGCGTCGTCGCGGGCACGAGCACCGACGCCGGGGTCACGGGCAGCGGGGTCGGGCCCCGCTGGCCCGAGGTGGCCGTCGCGCGGACGTACTCCGCCGTGCGCGTCCGCAGCGCCGGACCCTCCACGCGCGGCGCCAGCCGTGCCGCGTCGGAGGTGGCGTCGGCGTCGGCGAGCACGGCTCCGAGGTCGCCCAGGACGCGGTCGAGCTGGGTCTGGGCGAGCGTCGCGGGTGCCACCGCCGGCGCGGGGGCCGGCACGGGCTCCGGCAGCGGCGTCGCGCACCCGGCGACGACGAGCAGGCCGGGCAGCAGCACCGCCGCGGCACGCGCGCCACGGCGCCGGGAACGGGCGGGGAGGCGGCTCATCGGTCGTCCCTCTCGTCGTCGGCGGACGGGGCGTCGTCGGGCTGTGCGTCGTCGGGCTGGGCGTCGTCGGGCTCGGCGTCGGACGTGGCATCGTCCGACGGGGCGTCGTCGTGCCCGTCGCCCGCGACCGCGACGTCCTCGGCGGACGTGCCGGTGCGTGCGGCGTCCGCGTCCTCGTCGCCCTGGTCGTCGGCTGCGGGTCCTGCCGTGCGGGTGGACGTCGAGCCGTCCGCCAGACCCCACGTCCGGCGCCACGCGTCCCCTCGCGTGCTCGGGGCCGACGACCCCGTCGCGGGCCAGGCCGGCACCGGCAGCAGGGTCGGGTCGTGCTCCTCGTCGGGGCCGGGGCCGTCAGCGCTCGAGCCCGGCCCGTGGTCCTCCGGCCCCGCTGCCGGCGTGCCCGACGAGCCCGCCCCGCCGTCGTCGGTGGCGCCTACGGCCGCGGCAGGGGCGCCGAGCAGGCGACGCCACCAGGGTCGGGCAGCGGCTGCGGCGACGGGGGCAGCGGTCGCCCCGCCCGGCGACGAGCCTGCGTCCGCCGGCCCGGCCCCGGCGACGAGCGCGTCGCCAGGAGCAGCCGGCTCGGTCGGCTCCTCTCCAGCGGCCTCGATGGCCGGACCGTCGGTCGTCGCCCCGCCGGCGGGCCGCTCGTCGACGCCGCGCTCCTCCAGCAGCGCCTGGTCGGCCGCCCGCTCGTCGGCCGGTCCCTCCTCGGCAGGCACCTCCTCGGTGGTCCCCTCGTCGGCCCCATTCGCAGGGGCCTGCTCGGCGGGCGTCACCCCGCCCGGCGCCTCGTCGGCGGCGACCTCGTCGGGGGCGACCTCGTCGGCGGCGACCTCGTCGGCGGCCAGCTCCGGCAGGGCGACCTCGTCGGGGGCCAGCTCCGGCAGGGCGACCTCCTCGTCGCGCTGCGCGCCCTCGGCCACGGGACCGCCCGGTGCCACCGTGGAGCGCGTCACCTCGTCGGGGCCCGCCTCGTCGGGGAGTGACGCGGCCGCGGCGGCGGCGGTCGCGACCGCGCCGGCGGAGGCGATGGGGACCTCGCCCGTGCGCGGGCGTCGCGTCCCGGCCTCGCGGCGGGCGGCCTCCTCGGCCTCGCGCAGGCGGCGCCGGGTCGGCGTGAGCGGCACGCCGTCCGGGTCGGTGACGACGGGCAGCGACCCGGTGGTGACGGGCAACGGCTCCTCACGGCGCCGCGCACGGGCAACCCCGCGCGCCAGCAGGACGGCCGAGAGCAGGACGAGGACCGCCCCCGAGACGACGAGCGGCCACAGCCACGGCGTCGTCACCACGCGCGGCCACGCCAGGCTGATCGTCGGCCGCTCACCGCCCGGGGCGGCGGCCAGCAGCGTCCAGCGACCCTCCTGCGCGGGCCAGACGAGCTCGGCCGAGCCCTCGCCCGTGGCCTGGACGACCCAGAGGTCGGAGCCGGCCGGGTCGGCAACGGCGGCGGCCTCCCCCTCGGCGGGCGCCTCGGCGGACTCCGACGGCGCCGGGGACGCCGAGCCCTCGGCGGTGGGCGTGGGCGTCGCGGTCGAGGTCGTCGTCGTCGCCAGCGTGTCCCAGTCCGACAGCCCGGTCACGCGGGTGACCGCGTCCGTCCCCACCCAGCCGGCGACGTCCGTGTCCCGCCCGACCGCGAGCACCACCGGGGCCCCGCCGGGCGCCGTGACCCGGACCGTCACCGGGTCGCCGCCGAGCTCGAGGACGCCGAGGTCCGTGACCACCAGCGGGGTCCGGGCGGTGGCCGTCGCGCGCAGGACGTCGTCGGCGCGCCACAGCGTGGCGGAGGCCACGCCCAGCAGCACGAGGACCACGCCCACGACGCCGACGGCGGCATGGATGAGGCGGGTGAGCACGCGTCATCCTCCCCCGCGGGCCCCGACGACGGCCAATCGCCCGGTCCGGGCGGCGAACCGGGTGTGGACGCGGGCCGCGCAGGACCGGGCGAGGGCCGGGTCCGATGCCGGGACGGCGCGTATCCTGGCGCCGGACCCGGCCGGGGCCCGGCCGTGCCCGCGCCGACCCGTGCCGACCCGCCGGTGGTCCGACGCCGGCGGTCCGACCCGGTCGGCCGCGCGGCCGACCGAACCGACCGTCGCACGGGCCGCCGCCCCCGTCGCCCCGCTGGAGGATCGCCCGTGTCCGACCCCCGCTCGTCCTTCCCCACCGTGAGCTTCCGCGGCTACGACCGGGAGTCGGTGGACGCCCGCGTGCGGCAGCTCGAGCAGCAGCTCGACGACGCCCGTGCCCAGGTCGAGCAGCTCGACGCGCGCGTGCTGCAGGTGGCGGGCGAGCTGTCGGAGGCGCAGCGGCAGGCCCAGGAGGCCGAGCGGCCCACCTACTCCGGCCTGGGCTCACGGATCGAGCAGCTCATGCGGCTCGCCGAGGAGCAGTCGAGCGACGTCGTCGCCCAGGCCAACGGGCAGGCGGCGGAGACGCTGGCGCGGGCACGCACGGCGGCCGAGCAGATCCGGGCCCGGGCCGAGCACGAGGTGGCCGAGCTGCTCGCGACCGCGCGTCGCGAGGCCGAGGAGCTGCGCACCACGGCGGGGTCGGAGTCGGCGAGCACGTTCGAGTCGGCGCAGCGACGTGCCGAGGAGCTCGTCGCCTCCGCCGAGCGCGAGGCCGCGCGGATCACCGCCGCCGTGACGACGGAGGAGGCCGAGCGCCGCACGACGCTCGAGCGGGAGCTGGCCACGCTGCGCGCGACGGTGGAGAACGAGACGACGCAGCTGCGCGTGGCGACGGAGCGGGCGGCGGCGGGGCTGCGGCAGGGCTCGGAGCACGAGGCGGCCGCCGTCCGCGCCTCCGCCGAGCGCTACGCCGTGGACCTGCGGCAGCGCGTCGACGCCGAGACCTCCGCCCTGCGCGGCGAGACCGAGGCCGCCGTGGCCGCGCTCCGGGCGGACGCGGAGCGGGAGGTCGCGCTCCTCCGGTCCGAGGCGGCGGCCGAGGTGGCGCAGACGCGGCAGGCCCTCGGCGACGAGGTCGCGTCCCTGCGCGGCGAGGTGCAGGCGTGGGCGGACGCCACCCGCGCGGCCGCCGAGCGGGACGCGGCGGCCCAACGGCAGCGCGTCGCGGCGGAGGTCGCCGCGCTGCGGGCCGAGGCCGACCAGTACGCGGCGTACGTCCGCGCCACCGCCGACCGCGAGACGGGTGAGCTGCGGGCCGCGACCGCCGACGAGATCGCCGGCGCGGCGACCGAGGCGGCGCAGGCCATCGCCGCTCAGCGGGCCGAGGCCGAGCAGTACGACGCCGAGCTGCGGGCGCGCGCCGACCGGGAGACGTCCGAGCAGCGCGAGCGCGTCCTCGCCGAGATCGCGCACCTGCGGGCGGTGGCCGACCAGGAGGTGGGCGGCCTGCGGGACGCCGCCCGGCTCGAGGTGGCCGACCTGCGCGCCTCGGCAGAGCGGGAGCTGTCCGACCTGCGCGAGCGCACGAGGCTCGAGGTCGACCGGATGGTCACCGACGCGCAGCGCGCCGCCGCCGACGCCCTCGCCCGCGCGAAGGCGGAGGCCGACGACCTCCTGCGGGCGGCCGCGACGGCCCGCGAGGACGCCGACCTCGAGGTCGCGGCCCGGCGCGAGGCGGCCGAGCGCGCCGACGCCGAGCGCCACGCGGCGGCGCGGGCCGAGGTCGAGCGGCTCGTCGCCGACGCCGAGACCCACGCTGCGGACGCCGAGGTGCGGGTCACGCGGGCCCTGGAGCAGGCCGACCGCGTCCGTGCGGACGCCGAGCGCCAGGCGAAGGAGCTGCTCACCTCCGCGCGCCGCACCGCCGACCGCGTGGTCGCCGAGGCCCGCGAGCACGCGGAGAAGCAGGTGGCCGACGCGACCGCCCAGGCCGAGCGCGAGCGCAGCACCGCCCAGCGCCAGGTGGACGACCTCAACCGGCAGCGGGAGTCGATCACGGGCTACCTCGACGAGCTGCGGGGCATGCTCGGCTCGCAGCCGGACCGCGCCGCCCTCGACCGCGCCCGCCGGCTGGAGGAGGAGTTCCAGCGCGCGGGTGACGGGCAGGCGGACGGGTACGGGAACGGGTACGGGAACGGGTACGGCGACGGGCACGACGAGGACGGCACCCGCGCCGAGCAGGCCGCGGGCGCGCGCTGAGCGGGGTTGCCGGCGTGAGCACGTCGTCCCCGGCCGACGGCGGGCCGCACGAGGAGGGCGGGGACGGCCGCGACCTGACCTCGTGGGCCGATCGTCGCAGCGAGGCCGCGCGCGTCCACGACGAGGCGCTCGCGGCACGGCGCCGCGCGGAGAGCGCGCAGGCTCAGGTGCTCATCGACGCGTTCCTCGTCCGCGTCCGCGACGAGGGCCCGGCCCCGAGCCCGTTGCGCGTGCGGTCCTACGACGGCCGCCGCACCTACCGCACCCCGCTGTCGGGCTGGACGCTGCGACGCGACGGCACGGTCGGCATCGACACCGAGGGCCGGTTCTACGTCCTCACCGCGCCGGCCGGCCTGGGCGCGCTGCTGCGGGGCGTCGACCCGGTGCCGACGGACCCGCCGCTCGTCATCGGCGCCGGCGGCCGTGACGGCGACTCCATCGACCTGGCCGACGCGCTCGAGCGCGCCCTGCGGGAGGGCTGACCCCGGCGGGGCCGGGCAGCAGGGCCCGGCAGCAGGCCCGGCAGCAGGGCCCGGCAGCAGGGCCCGGCAGCAGGGTCGGGGCGCGCGCGGTCAGCGGCAGCGCGCGAGCAGGTCCGACAGCGCGTCCGCGACCGTGTCGGGGCGCTCCACGGCGGACAGGTGTCCCGCCCCCTCGACGACGACGAGCACCGCGTCCCGGGCCGCCGCGGCCAGCTCCCCGGCGCCGGCGGGCGGGGTCACGGCGTCCTCGTCGCCCACCGCCACGAGGACCGGACCCGGCCACGCCGCCAGGACGGCCGTGCGGTCCGGCCGGGCCGCCATCGCCCGCTGGGCCCAGGCGATCGACCGCGGCGACTGGTCGCGTGCCCACGCCCGCACCTGCTCGACGACGGCCGGCCGCGCCTGCCGGGTCCCCTCCGCCAGCAGGTCGTCGACCCCCGCGAGGACGTGCTCGGTGCCCCCGGTCCGCTCGGCCTCCTCCGCGACCCGCAGCCGTTTCGCCCGGGCCGCCCCGGTGTCGGCCGCCGCCTTGGTGTCCACGAGCGCCAGCCCGGCGACGAGGTCGGCGTGCCGCTCGAGGAGCGCCAGTGCGACGTAGCCGCCCATCGACAGCCCCGCGACCACCACCCGGTCCACGCCGGCGGCGCGCACCGCCGCCGCGATGCCGTCGGCCGCGGCCTCGAGCGACGGCGGCCCGGCCGGGGCGGCCGCGGCCTCGGTGCCCGCCTCCGGGAGGTCGACGGCCAGCACCCGCCCGGCGCCGTGCACGCGAGGGGCGACGTCGGTCCACATCCGGTGGTCGAGCGGGAACGCGTGCAGCAGGAGGAGGGCCGGGCCCCCGTCGGGGTCGCCGGGCCCGGCGGACGTCGCCGGGGCCGGACCGGCGAGGACGTGGAGGACCGGCGTCACCGGGTCGTCGCTGCTCACGGTCGTCGAGCCTAGCGACGACGGGACGGCCCGCGTCGGCCGCGGGCGGACCAGCACGCGCTGTGCCAGTGGCGCCGGTCCTCGACGGCCCGGTCCGCGCCGAAGAGGCCCTCGGCGCTCCAGGCGACGACGTGCGGCGTCCCGGGCGGGACGAGCTGGTCGCACCCCGGGCACCGGTAGGACCGGTCCGAGCCGCGCACGCGCTGGACCACCCACGAGCCGTCGCCGGCGTCCTCGACCGTCCGGCCCCCGGTGGCCCGCAGGACGTCGAGCTCCGGGACCGGCTCCGTCCACGGGCGCTTGCGGCTGCGGCGGGAGGAGGGCACGGCGCCAGTCTCCCCCGTCCCGCGGCCGGCGGCACGCACGGCGGCCGTTCCCTGGACCGGTCGTCGTGGCCGGACGGTCCGGTGACGCACGAGGGCCGGCGGCGACGTCCGTGGACGTCCCCGCCGGCCCTGCTGGTCGACCTGCTGGTCGACCTGGCCGACCCGCGCCGTGCGCGTCAGGCGACGGTGACCGTCTCCGCCGCACCCGGCACGACGAGCTCGGCCAGCGCGTCGGGCGCCGGCACCGTCCGCGTCCGGATGAGCTCGGCGTACCACGCCGCCGAGTCCTTCGGGGTGCGCGTGCCCGTGGTGTAGTCGATGTGCACGATGCCGAAGCGCTTGGAGTAGCCGTAGGCCCACTCGAAGTTGTCCATGAGCGACCAGACGAAGTACCCGCGCACGTCGGCACCCGCCGCCATGGCCTCGCCGACGGCGTCGACGTGGTCGTGGACGTAGGCGATGCGCTCCGGGTCGTGGACGCGGCCGTCCTCGACCACGTCCTCGAAGGCCGCGCCGTTCTCCGTGATGACCAGCGGCAGCGCCGGGTAGCGGTCCCGCAGCTCGAGGAGCAGGTCGACGAGGCCCTGCGGCTCGATGTTCCAGCCCATCGCGGTGTGCGGGCCGGGCTGGGGCAGGAACTCCACCTCCGTGGCGCCGACCCAGGGGCTGTGGCCGGAGGACTTGTGCCCGTCCGGGCCGGGCCCGCCGTCGCCGACGGCCGGCACACCGGCCCGCACGCGGCCGGTGGAGTAGTAGTTGACGCCGAGCTGCGTCAGCGGCACGCGGATGGTCTCGAGGTCGCCGTCCTGGACGAAGGACCAGTCGCTGACCGCGGCGGTGTCCGTGAAGACGCGCTCCGGGTAGGCGCCCTCGAGCATCGGGCCGAGGAAGACCTCGTTGGCGATGGTGTCGATCTGCGCCTTGGCGTCCACGTCGGCGGGGTCGTCGCTCGCCGCACGTGTGACGTGCAGGTTGAGCGTCACCGAGACGGGCGCGTCCTCGCCGAGGACCTCACGGATCGCCCGCGCCGCCAGGCCGTGCGCGAGGTTGAGGTGGTGCACGGCGGCCAGCGCGGCGGCGCCGTCGGTGACCCCGGGGGCGTGCACGCCGGAGGCGTAGCCGAGGTACGCGGAGCACCACGGCTCGTTGAGCGTCGTCCAGAGCGAGACGCGGTCGCCCAGCTCGAGCGCCATGCGGCGGGCGTACTCGCCGAAGGCGACCGCGGTCTCGCGGTTGGTCCAGCCGCCCGCGTCCTCGAGCTCCTGCGGCAGGTCCCAGTGGTAGAGCGTCACGACCGGGGCGATGCCCGCGGCGCGCAGCCGGTCGAGCAGGTCCCGGTAGAAGGCGATGCCCTCCTCGTTGAACTCGCCGGAGCCGCCCGGCTGCACGCGCGGCCACGCGATGGACAGCCGGTAGGCCTGCAGGCCGATCGCCTGCATGAGCGCGACGTCCTCGGCCACGTGGTGGTAGTGGTCCGACGCGACGTCGCCGGTGTCCCCGTCGAGGACCTTGCCGGGCGTGCGGGAGAAGGTGTCCCAGATGGAGGCCGTGCGGCCCCCCTTGGCCGCGGCGCCCTCGATCTGGTACGACGCGGTGGCCGATCCCCAGAGGAAGTCGGTCGGGAACGTGCGGCCCGACGGGCGGGTGGTCGGCATGAGGTCCTCCGGTGGGTGGGACAGCGGTGTCGGGTCGTCACGCTAGGTGACGTGGGAGCGCTCCCGCAAGTACCAGGACCAGAACGTCGCCCTCTGCAGGTCGAAGCGTTTCGAGCAACGCCTCGACGCCCTAGAGTGACCGCAGGCGCGCGCAGGCGCGCCAGTCCGGACGGAGGCTGGCGTGGCGACGATCGACGACGTGGCACGCGCGGCGGGGGTGTCGGTCTCCACGGTGTCCTACGCCCTCTCGGGCAAGCGGCCGATCTCGGCGGCCACCCGCGCCCGCGTGGAGCGCGCCGTGCGCGAGCTCGACTACCACGCGCACGCCGGCGCCCGGGCCCTGGCGTCCAGCCGCAGCGACGTCATCGCCCTCGTCGTGCCGTTCCGGCCCGGCATCAACGTGCAGATCATCATGCAGTTCGTCGGCGGCGTGGTGACCGCCGCCCGCGAGCACGACCACGACGTCCTGCTCCTCACGCAGGACGACCCGACCGGCATGGCCCGGGTCGCGGGCAGCTCGACCGCCGACGCGATCGTGGTGATGGACATCGGCTCCGACGACCCGCGGCTGCCCGCGCTGCGGGCGCTCACCGTCCCCTGCGTGCTCATCGGCGTGCCCGACGACACGACGGGCCTCGCGTGCGTCGACCTCGACTTCGGGGCCGCCGGCCGGCTGGCCGTCCGCGAGCTGGCGCGGCGCGGCCACCGGCGGATCGCGCTCGTCGGCGCCTCGCAGGAGGAGATCGCCCAGCACGCGAACTACGCGCTGCGGATGCGCGACGGCGTCCGCGCGCAGGCCGGGGCGGAGGGCGTCGACGCGCTCCTCGTCCCCGCGGCGCCCGGTTTCGCCGGTGGCGTGGACGCCGTCGACAAGGTCCTGGCGCAGCAGCCGGGCACCACCGGGCTCGTCGTGCACAACGAGGCTGCCCTCGGGGGGGTGCTGGCCGGGCTCGAGCGGCGCGGCCTGCGCGTCCCCGAGGACGTCTCGCTCGTCGCGGTGTCCCCCGTCGACATCGCGGCGGCGCTCCCGGTGCCGGTCTCGACGATCGAGGTGCCCGGCATGCGCATCGGCCGCACGGCGGTCGAGATGGTCATGGCCCGCCTGGGCGGCGACGCCGTGCCGGAGACGCGGCTGGTGACGCCGGCGCTGCTCGGCGACGAGAGCCTGGCCGCCCCGCCGGTCACCGTCACCAGGGCCGCCGCCGACGACCGCGTCGGCGCCTAGAAGAGCCGGGCGTCCACGTCGTCGACGCCCTTCATGGCCTCGTAGTCGAGCACGAGCGGCCGGATGCCGCGGTCGACGGCCAGCACCCGCGCCTGGAGCCTGATCTCCTGGGCGGCGAGCACGCCCCGCACGGGGGCCAGCAGCGGGTCGCGGTTGAGGAGCTCGAGGTAGCGGGTGAGCTGCTCGACGCCGTCGATGTCGCCGCGGCGCTTGATCTCGACCGCGACCGTCCCGCCCGCGGGGTCCTTGACGAGCAGGTCGACGGGACCGATCGCCGTGGGGTACTCCCGGCGGACGAGGACGTGGCCGGGACCGAGCAGCGCGACCTGCTCGGCCAGCAGCCGCTGCAGGTGCGCCTCCACGCCGTCCTTGACGAGCCCGGGGTCCACCCCGAGCTCGTGGGCGGAGTCGTGCTGCACCGCGTAGAGCTCGATCTCGAGCCGGTCGTCGGACTTGGCGTGCTGCACCGTCCACACCTCGGTGACGCCGGCCGCCGCCTGCGCCGCGTCCGGCTCGCCCACGACGAGCGCGCACGGCGGGCTCATCCAGTTCAAGGGCTTGTAGGAGCCGCCGTCGGAGTGCAGCAGCACGCTGCCGTCGGCCTTGACGACGAGCAGCCGCGGCGCACGCGGGAGCTGGGCGGAGAGGCGGCCCGTGTACCGGGCGGCGCACTCCGCGACGACGAGTCGCACGGCAGGGACCTCGGGGAGCAGGGACGTCGACGAGCAGGGACGTCGATGAGCAAGGACGTCGATGAGCAAGGACGTCGATGAGCAAGGACGTCGATGAGCAAGGACGTCGATGAGCGGACGTCGGCCGGCGGCGACACCGACGAGCAGGTCGGCGCGCGGCGTGTCAGACGTACGCGTCGACTCCGGTGGGGGTGGCCTCGAGCCAGGACGTGAGCCCGGCGTAGGCCTCCGGGGACATGCGCAGGTGCACCGTCCGGTCCGCCGCGCGGCACGTCACGACGAGGAGCTGCACCCCGTGCGCGTGCACCGGCACCCGGTCGGTGACGGCGAGCCTGCGGCGCGCCAGCTCCACGCGCCCACGGGCACGCGTCAGCGGCCCCGGCGTCCACGTGAGGCGGCTGGCGCCGTAGGTCGCCGTCCCGGCGCGCCAGGGACCGTCCGCCGACCGCCCGAGCGCGCACGAGAACGCGCCGGTGCGGCGCGCACGGACGCCGCTGCGCCACCAGGCGAGGGCGGGCAGGACGAGCACGACCACGACGACGAGCGCCGTCAGCACCACGTCCCAGCCGCTCACGCCCGTGACGACCTCAGCGCCCGGCCGGTGCGACCGGGCGCGCCGCGTCCACGACGACCGTGACCTGGTCCGAGTCGACGGACAGGAACCCGCCCTCGACCGTCCAGCGCTGCGGCGACCCGCCGCCGCCGGGGATGACGCGCACCTCGCCGGGGCGCAGCACCGAGAGGACCGGCGTGTGCCCCGCGAGGATCCCGATCTCGCCGTCCGCCGCGGGCGCCGACACCTGGCGCGCCGAGCCGGACCACACCTTGCCGTCCGCCGCGACGATGTCGACCTCGAGCTCTGCCACCTGACCTCCTGATGCGTGCGGGCCGTCGACCGGCGGCGCCGGACGGCGGTGGGGGCGGGACGTCGCACGGGGCCGGTCCGTCGCGACGACGGCCGTCCCCGTGCGGGACGTCAGACCCCGTACTCCTTCTGGATGCGGGCCCAGTTGCGCTCGAGGTCCTCGAGGCCACCGATGTTGAAGAAGGCCTGCTCGGCGATGTGGTCGAACTCGCCGTCGGCGATCCGGCTGAAGGCCTCGACGGTCTCCGCCAGCGGGACGGTCGAGCCCTCGACACCGGTGAACTTCGTCGCCATGTAGGTGTTCTGCGAGAGGAACTGCTGGATGCGGCGGGCGCGCGCGACGACCGTCTTGTCCTCCTCCGACAGCTCGTCGACGCCGAGGATCGCGATGATGTCCTGGAGCTCCTTGTTGCGCTGGAGGATGGACTTCACGCGCGTGGCCGTGTCGTAGTGCGCCTGGCCGACGTACCGCGGGTCGAGGATCCGGCTGGTGGAGGCCAGCGGGTCGACGGCGGGGTACAGACCACGGGAGGCGATCTCGCGGGAGAGCTCCGTGGTGGCGTCCAGGTGCGCGAACGTCGTCGCGGGCGCCGGGTCGGTGTAGTCGTCGGCCGGCACGTAGATCGCCTGCAGCGAGGTGATCGAGTGGCCGCGCGTGGAGGTGATGCGCTCCTGGAGGAGGCCCATCTCGTCGGCGAGGTTCGGCTGGTAGCCCACCGCGGACGGCATGCGGCCGAGCAGCGTCGACACCTCGGAGCCGGCCTGCGTGAACCGGAAGATGTTGTCGATGAACAGCAGCACGTCCTGCTTCTGCACGTCGCGGAAGTACTCCGCCATCGTGAGCGCGGACAGGGCGACGCGCAGACGCGTGCCCGGCGGCTCGTCCATCTGGCCGAACACGAGGGCCGTCTTGTCGAAGACGCCGGCCTCGTCCATCTCGACGATGAGGTCGTTGCCCTCACGGGTCCGCTCCCCCACGCCGGCGAACACCGACACACCGCCGTGGTTCTGTGCGACGCGCTGGATCATCTCCTGGATGAGGACGGTCTTGCCGACGCCGGCGCCGCCGAACAGGCCGATCTTCCCGCCCTGGACGTAGGGCGTGAGCAGGTCGATGACCTTGATGCCGGTCTCGAACATCGTGGTCTTCGACTCGAGCTGGTCGAACGCCGGCGGGCGGCGGTGGATCGGCCAGCGCTCGGTGACCTCGAATCGCTCACCCGGCTGGAGGTTGAGCACCTCGCCGGTCACGTTGAACACGTGGCCCTTGGTGATGTCGCCGACGGGCACCGAGATGGGCGCGCCCGTGTCGGTGACCACGGCGCCGCGGACGAGGCCGTCGGTCGGCTTGAGCGCGATCGCGCGGATGAGCGAGTCGCCCAGGTGCTGCGCGACCTCGAGCGTCATGCGCTGGGGACCCTGCCCCTCGCCCTCGCCCTGGCCCGACAGGTCGATGTCGACCGTGAGCGCGTTGTAGATCTCGGGGATCTGGTCCGCCGGGAACTCGATGTCCACGACGGGGCCGATCACGCGGGCGACGCGCCCGACGGCCGGCGTGCCGGCCGTGCTCGGCGTCTCCTCGATGGTGGCGGTCATCTGAAGGCCTCGCTTCGCTCGTCCGGAGCGGCGCTCCGGCTGGATGGTGCAGTGCTTCTGGTGCTCGGCGTCTGGTGCGCGGCGTCAGGAGGCGAGCGCGTCGGCGCCCGACACGATCTCGCTGATCTCCTGGGTGATCTCGCCCTGGCGCGCCTGGTTGGCCAGCCGCGTGTAGGTGCGGATGAGGTCCTCGGCGTTGTCCGTGGCGGTGTGCATGGCCCGCTGCCGCGCGGCCAGCTCGGACGCGGCGGCCTGCAGGAGGCACGCGTAGATCCGGCTGCGCACGTAGCGCGGGAGCAGGTCGTCGAGCACCGTGGCGGGGTCGGGCTCGAACTCGTAGAGCGGGAAGGCCGTGTGGGCGGACGTCCCCTCGACCCCGTCGACGATCTCCAGCGGGAGCATCCGGATGACCCGCGGGCGCTGCGTCACCATGTTGACGAACTGCGTGAAGACGATGTGCAGCTCCCCGACGCCCTCGGCCCCCGGGCGCTTGAACGCGTCGAGCAGCGTGGCGGCGATCTCGTCGGCCGTCTCCACCTGGGGCGCGTCCGACTGCCCGGTCCAGACACCGGCCAGCTGCCGGCGGCGGAAGGTGTAGTACGAGACCGCACGCCGCCCGGCGACGTACAGCTCGACCTCCTTGCCCTCCGCCTGCAGCTTCTCGACGAGGCGCTCCGTCTCGCGGATGACCGACGCCGAGTAGGCGCCGGCCATGCCGCGGTCCGAGGCGACGAGCAGCACGGCCACCCGGCGGGTGTCCGTGCGCTCGACGAGGTAGCGGTGCCGGACGTCCGTGTGCGTGGCCACGGCGGACACCGCCCGCGTGATCGCCCGCGAGTACGGCACGGCCCGGCTGACGCGGTCGCGGGCGCGCCCGATGCGGGACGCGGCGATGAGCTCCTGCGCCCGGAACATCTTCTTCAGCGACTGCGTCGAACGGATGCGCGCCTTGTAGACGCGCTGCTGGCCGGCCATCGTCAGCCCTTCTTCTGCCGGACGATCTGCTCCTGCTCGGGCGTGGCCTCGGCGTCGCCCTCCTCCGCGCCCAGGCCCCGGCCGTCCCCGCGCAGGAAGCCCGCGCGGAACTGGTCGATGCCGGCCTCGAGCGCCTGCTCCGTCGCGTCGTCCAGCTTGCCGGTCGAGGCGATCGTCGTCAGGACGTCCGTGCTGCGACGCAGGTGGTCGAGCATCTCGGACTCGAAGCGGCGGACGTCGGCGACGGGCACGTCGTCGAGCTTGCCCTTCGTGCCCGCCCAGACCGAGGCGACCTGCTCCTCGACCGGGTACGGCGAGTACTGGGGCTGCTTGAGCAGCTCCATGAGCCGGGCGCCGCGGGTGAGCTGCGCCCGGGACGCGGCGTCGAGGTCGGAGGCGAACATCGCGAACGCCTCGAGCGAGCGGTACTGCGCGAGCTCGAGCTTCAGCGTGCCCGAGACCTGCTTCATCGCCTTGACCTGCGCGGCACCACCGACGCGGGACACCGAGATGCCCACGTCGACGGCCGGCCGCTGGTCGGCGTTGAAGAGGTCCGACTGGAGGAAGATCTGCCCGTCGGTGATGGAGATGACGTTGGTCGGGATGTAGGCCGACACGTCGTTGGCCTTCGTCTCGATCATCGGCAGGCCCGTCATCGAGCCCGCGCCCAGCTCGTCGGACAGCTTCGCGCAGCGCTCCAGCAGGCGGGAGTGCAGGTAGAAGACGTCGCCGGGGTAGGCCTCGCGGCCCGGCGGGCGGCGCAGCAGCAGGGACACGGCGCGGTACGCCTCGGCCTGCTTGGACAGGTCGTCGAAGACGATGAGGACGTGCTTGCCGCCGTACATCCAGTGCTGGCCGATGGCCGAGCCGGTGTAGGGAGCGAGGTACTTGAAGCCCGCCGGGTCGGACGCGGGCGCCGCGACGATGGTCGTGTACTCCAGCGCGCCGGCCTCCTCGAGGGCGCCGCGCACGGCCGCGATCGTCGAGCCCTTCTGGCCGACGGCGACGTAGATGCAGCGCACCTGCTGGGACGGGTCGCCCGTCTCCCAGTTGGCCTTCTGGTTGATGATCGTGTCGATCGCGATCGCCGTCTTGCCGGTCTGACGGTCGCCGATGATGAGCTGCCGCTGGCCGCGACCGACCGGGATCATCGAGTCGATGGCCTTGATGCCGGTCTGCAGCGGCTCGTGCACCGACTTGCGGGCCATGACGCCGGGGGCCTGCAGCTCCAGGGCACGGCGGCCCTCGGTCACGATCTCGCCCAGGCCGTCGATCGGGTTGCCGAGCGGGTCGACCACGCGGCCGAGGTAACCGTCGCCGACGGCCACGGACAGGACCTCGCCCGTCCGGCGGACCTCCTGGCCCTCCTCGATGCCCGTGAACTCGCCCAGGACGACGACGCCGATCTCGCGGACGTCGAGGTTCAGAGCGAGGCCGAGCGTGCCGTCCTCGAAGCGCAGCAGCTCGTTGGCCATCGCGCCGGGGAGGCCCTCGACCTGCGCGATGCCGTCGCCCGCGAGGACCACGCGGCCGACCTCCTCGGACGCCGCGGCGGCCGGCTCGTAGGTCTGCACGAAGCTGTCCAGCGCGGCGCGGATCTCCTCCGGCCGGATCGTCAGCTCAGCCATTGCTCATCTCCTGTCGTGGCGCCCGGGTCACGGGGCGGGGTAACGCTTCGTTCGGGGGGTGCCGCCCCGGCACGCGGCCGGGGCGGCGGGGCGTCAGCCGGCGAGCCGCCGACGCGCGTCGGCCAGGCGCGACAGCGTCGTGGCGTCCATCACCTGCGGACCGAGCTGCACGCGCAGGCCGCCGATCACGGTGGGGTCGACCACGACGTGCAGCTGCACGGCCCGGCCGGAGGCGCGACGCAGCAGGTCCGACAGCCGCCGCTCCTGCTCCGGCCGCAGCGGCGCCACCGTCGTCACCGTGGCGACCGAACGGCTGCGGCGCTGCGCGGCCACGTCGGACAGGCGGCCGAGCGTGGCCGCGTAGCGGCGGCCGCGCGGGGCCGCGGCGGCCCGGCGTGCGAGCTGCAGCGTCTCCGGGGTCGCGCGCCCACCGAGGATCTGCTCGACGAGCCCCGCCCGCGCCTCCGGGGCGATGCGCGGCTCGACGAGCGTCTGCCGCACCTCCCGCTGGGCGACGAGCACGCGCGAGAACCGGAACAGCTCGTCCTCGACGCGGTCGAGCTCGCCCCGCGCCTGGGCGGAGGCCAGGACGGCGTGGAACGCCAGCCCCTCGACCGCCTCGGCCAGGTCCTCCTGCGCCGACCAGCGGCGACGCACGAGGTCCTGGACGGCCGCGACCGTCCGCGGGTCCGCCCCGCCCAGGAGCCGCCCGACGAGCCCGGCCTTGGCGTCGCCGCCGAGGGCCGGGTCCGTCAGCGTGCGCCGCAGCGAACCGGACCCGTCGAGCGCGTCGACCAGGGCGAACAGCTCCTGCCCCAGCGACGTCGCCTCCGCGCCCGCGGCGGCGAGCACCGGCTCGAAGGCCTGCTCCGCCGCCTCGAACGAGACCCGGCTCGTGCCGCGCATCAGTACCCCTTCGTGTCCGCCGCGCCGGCGGTGGTGGGCTGGGTGGCGTCCAGCTCGTCGAGGAAGCGGTCGACGACGCGGGAGCGGAGCCCCTCGTCCGTCAGCGCCTCGCCGACGATCTTCTCGGCCAGCTGGGTGGCCAGGGCGCCGACGTCGTGCCGCAGGGACACGGCCGCCTGGCGGCGCTCGGCCTCGATCTGGCGGTGCGCCGTCTCGACGACGCGGGCCGCCTCCTCCTGCGCCTTCGTCCGGGCCTCCGCGACGATGGCGGCGCCGTCGGCACGCGCCTCCTCGCGGATGCGGCCGGCCTCCGTGCGCGCGTCCGCCAGCTGGCGGTTGAGCTCGGCGAGCTTCGCGTCGGCCTCGGCCTGGGCGGTCTCCGCCTGGGCCAGGCCGCCCTCGATGCGGCGGGTCCGCTCGTCGAGCACCGTGGTGAAGCGCGGCATCACGTAGCGGATGAAGACGACGAGGATGACGAGCGTGACGACCGCCGACCAGAAGAGGTCGTAGCCGGCGGGGATGAGGACGCTCTGCTCCTCGTGAGTCTCCGCTGCGGCCGTCACGAGGGCCGCGGGGATCGCGGCCGCGCTCACTGGAAGAGGAACCCGGTGATGAGGCCGAGGAGGCCGAGGACCTCGACGAAGCCGATGCCGATGAACATCGTGGTGCGGAGCTGACCGGCGACCTCGGGCTGGCGGGCCATGCCCTCGATGGTCTTGCCGATGAGGATGCCCAGGCCGATACCCGGGCCGATCACCGCGAGGCCGTAGCCGACGGTGGCGATGTTGCCGGAGACCGCGTCGGCCGCCGCGAGGATCATGCTGGTGTCTGCCACGGTGAGTCCGTTCCTTCCGTTGGGTGCCCGACCGGGTGGACGGGCACTCGTGCGTGGTGGGGGTCCGGGACCCCCCGGTGGTGCGGGGTGCTGTACAGGGTGTGGAGCTGGGTCGTGCGGTCCGTCGGGACCAGGCCCCGTGCTGGGCTCGGTGCTGGGCCCGGTGCTGGGCCCCGTGCCCGGCCCCGTGCTGGGCTCAGTGCTCGGTCTCGATCGACAGGTTGATGTACACCGCGCTCAGCACGACGAAGATGTAGGCCTGCAGCGCCGCGATGAAGACCTCGAAGAGCGTGATCGCCAGACCGGCGACGAAGGTCACCGCGCCGAAGGCCTTGAGGGCGGGCGCCGCCTCCAGGATGAAGTAGTTCGTCGCCGCGAAGCACAGGACGAGCATGAGGTGCCCGGCGATCATGTTGGCCACGAGCCGGATGGCGAGCGTCGCCGGCCGCAGGACGAAGACCGTGAGGAACTCGATCGGCGTCAGCAGCACGTACATGGGCGCAGGCACGCCGGCCGGGAACAGGTTCGTCTTGAGGAACCCGCCGAGGCCCTGCCGCTGGATGCCCGCGTGCAGGTAGACCACGTACATGATGAGGGCGAACACGATCGGCAGGCCGATCACCGACGTGCCGGCGATGTTCAGGCCGGGGATGACACCGGTGATGTTGAAGGCGAGGATCGCGAAGAACACCGCGGTCAGGAGCGGCACGTAGCGCCGCGCCTCCTTCTTGCCGAGGATCTCCTCCGCGACGTTGACCCGGACGAAGTCGAGGAGCACCTCGACGACGTTCTGCCCGCGCCCCGGGACGAGCGTCGCGCGCCGCGCCGCCAGGACCATGATCGTGAGCAGGAGGACGGTCGCGATGACCCGGACCATCATGATCCGGTTGAACTCGACGAACGTGCCGTCGAAGGCGATCGCGCCGGGGAAGAAGTCGGCGAGGGTGGGCGCGTGGAAGCCCCCACCCTCCTCGGCGGCGAGCGTCAGGGCGGCGGTCGCGGTGCTGGACAGGTCGCACTCCTGGGGTCTGGGGTGGGCGGGCGAGCATCAGCGCAGGCCACGCCGGTCGGCACCCGGGCCGTCGAGGACGGGGAGAGCCTAACCCATCCTCACCCGCCCTCCGGGCCCCGCCGGGCGCCCGCCGCGGCCGTGCGGTGTGACCTTGCCGACCGGGACGAACGGGAACTACCGGGCACCCACCACTGACCCGGTGACGGGTACGAGGACGGGCTCGACGACGGGCTCGACGACCGGCTCGACGACGGGCACGACGACCGGCTCGACGACGGCGGCCGCCTCCGCCCGGCGTCAGGCGCCGACGTACGGGATCCGGGCCCGCTGCACCGCGCGGTAGTCCAGGAGCGCCGAGCCGATGACACCCACCGCGAGCACGCCCGCGAGCACCGGCCGGCTGTAGAAGTCCATGCCGCGCAGCACCGCCAGCGCCGCCACGACGACGACGACCTTCACCAGCCAGGCCCCCATGACGACGCCTGCCATCGCCTGCGGCGTCGCGTGGGCCGTCCGCAGCATCGACACGATCGTCGTGCCGGAGAACACGAGGGCCAGGCCCACCCCGAGGAGCGCCCCCCACACCCCGGCGGTGCCGGCGGCGAACCAGCCCACCGCGAGCCCCACCACGGCCAGGACGCCGAGGAGGACGAGGACGTCGCGCAGGGCGAGCCGGAAGACGGCCTCCACCTCGCGCGCGGTACCGGACGCGCTGCTTGACGTGCTGCCGGACGTGCTGCCGGCAGGGGGGGCGGGACGGGGGTCGGGTGCGCTCATCGGGTCTTCTCCGGGGTGGGGGCGCGCACGGCGCCGGGGGGCGTCGGGAGGACGGAGGACCGCTCGTCGGGCCCGTCGGCCGGCCTGTCGTCGGGCCGCTCGTCGGAGGGTCCGTCGGAGCGATCGTCGGGACGAGGGGGCACCGGCGGCGCGGTCGACAGCCCCCGCAGCGTCGCCACGGGCAGCGGCGCCTCCCCGCGGGGCCGCAGCGGCCCGAGGGTCAGCCCCGTCGCGACGAGCACCCCGACGCCGAGCAGCGCGAGCGCCGGCGCCGTCGGCAGCACGACCAGCGAGCCGGTGCCGAACGACACGACGGCCGTCCAGATGTACATGATGAGCACGGCCCGCCGGTGCGTGTGCCCGAGGGCCAGGAGCCGGTGGTGCAGGTGCATGCGGTCGGGGTGGAACGGCGAGCGGCCGGCGCCGACGCGGCGGACGACCGCCAGCACCATGTCCAGGAGCGGCAGGACCAGCACCGCGAGCGGCAGGAGCATGGGCACGTACGCCGGGAAGGACTGCCGGTCCGTCACGGCCTCGGGGTCGATCTGCCCGGTGACGACCACCGCGGCGGCCGCGATGACGAAGCCGAGCACCATGGAGCCGGAGTCGCCCATGAAGATGCGCGCGGGGCTGAAGTTGTGCGGCAGGAACCCCAGGCACGCCCCGACGAGCACCGCGACGACGAGGGTCGCCAGGCTGGAGTAGTCGGTGGGGCTGGCGTCCTGCGTGAGCCGGTACGTGTACAGGAAGTACGCCGTGCCGCCGATGGCGATGACGCCGGCGGCGAGGCCGTCGAGCCCGTCGACGAAGTTCACCGCGTTCATCGCGACGACCACCGTCAGCACCGTCAGGGCCAGCCACATCCGGCTGGAGGCGACCGTGACCCCGCCGAGCGGGAGCTGGTAGAGCTGCACTCCCTGCCACGCCAGGAAGCCGGCCGCCAGCACCTGACCGGTCAGCTTCGTCATCCAGTCCAGGTCCCAGACGTCGTCGGCGACGCCCAGCAGGCACACGAGCCCCGCGCCGCCGAGGATCCCGACGAGGGGGCGCGGGTCGTCGTAGACCCGCTCGAGGAACGGCAGCCGGCTGGCCACGAGCACCGCCGCGAGGATCCCTGCGTACATCGCCAGCCCGCCCAGGCGCGGCGTCGGCACGGTGTGCACGTCCCGCTCCCGCAGGGCCGTGACGGCGCGCCACCGCAGCGCGCACAGGCGCGCGACGGGCGTGGCCAGGTACGTCACGACCGCCGCGACGAGCAGGACGAGGAGGTAGACCCTCACGGCACCGCCTCGTCCCGCCCCTCGACCGGCGTCACCGCGCGCAGGGCCTCCAGACCCAGCGCACCCTCGCGCACGACCCGCAGCACGGGACCGGTCGCGTCGACGATGGTCGAGGCGACGCCGCCGGGGGCCGCGCCCGCCTCCAGGTAGACCCGCACGGAGTCGCCGAGCTGCTCGCGCGCCTCCGCGGCCGTCGTCCCCGCGGGCTGCCCGGTCCGGTTGGCGCTGGAGACGGCCAGCGGCCCCGTGCGCCGCAGCAGCGCGAGCGCCGCGGGGTGGTCCGGCATCCGCAGCGCGACGGTCCCGTGCGTCTCCCCCAGGTCCCACGCGAGGGACGGCTGCGCCGCGAGGATGAGCGTGAGCCCGCCCGGCCAGAACGCCTCGGCGAGGGCGCGTGCGCCGTCGGGCACCGCGGTGGCCAGGCCGTCCAGCACCGGCAGCGACCCGACGAGCACCGGCGGCGGCATCTGCCGGCCTCGGCCCTTCGCGTCGAGCAGGGCCTGCACCGCGGGCGGCGTGAACGCGTCGGCGGCGATGCCGTAGACGGTGTCCGTCGGCAGCACCACGAGCTCGCCGCGGGCGAGCGTCTGCACGGCGTCGTCGAGGGCCGGACCCCAGGTGGTCGGGTCGCTGACGTCGTGGAGGCGCGCGGTCACGGGGCCGAGTCTGTCACGCGCGCCCGTGCGCCCCGGGGCCGCCGCGCGACGAGCGTGCGGGGCCGGCCCGTGAGGTCGGGCAACGTCGCGACGTCCATGAAGCCCTCCGCGGCGGCGGCCGCACGGAGCGCGGTGTCCTGCACCTCGGCGTGCTCGACGACGAGCAGGCCGCCGGGGGCCAGCAGGCGGGCGCCGGCCGCGAGCACCGCGCGCGGCACGTCGAGGCCGTCCATCCCGCCGCCCCACAGGGCGAGGGCGGGGTCGTGGTCGCGCACCTCGGGGTCGACCGGCTCCGCGTCGGGCGGGATGTAGGGCGGGTTCGAGACGAGCACGTCGACCATGCCGTCCAGCTCCGCGAGCAGGGCCCGCTCCCGCACGTCCCCGACGAGGGCCTCGACCGTGACGCCCTGCGCGGCGGCGTTGCGCGCGGTGAGGTCGACGGCGGCGGGCGAGGCGTCGACCGCGACGACCCGCGCGCCCGGCACCTCCACGGCCAGGGAGACCGCGAGGGGTCCCGCGCCGCAGCACAGGTCGACGACGAGCGGCGGCCGCCCGGACGCGGCCACGCGCCGCGCCTCGGCCACCGCGGGCTCCGCGACCGTCTCCGTCTCGGGCCGCGGCACGAACACGCCGGGCTCGACGAGCAGCACCACCCGGCGGAAGCCCGTCCGGCCGACGAGGTGCTGCAGCGGCTCCCGGCGCGCCCGCCGCTCGACGAGCCCCGCGTAGCGCGCGGCGAACCCGGGCGGCGCCTCGTCGGGCGCGAGCAGGACGTGGTCCACCCCCAGCACGTGCGCCGCCAGCGCGGCGGCGTCGGGTCGCGGCGAGGGGACCCCGGCCTCCGCGAGCAGCCGCGCGGCGCCCTGCACGGCCGCGCGCACCGACAGGGTCCCTTCCGATGGCCCTGCCGACGGCCCTGCCGACGGCCCTGCCAGGTTCTCGGCCGCCCGCCCGTCCACGGGAGCGTCGCCGCTCACGCCTCGGCCAGCCCGGCCAGTCGCGCCGCCTCGTCCGCCTCGACGGCGGACCGGACGACGGGACCGAGGTCGCCGTCGAGCACGGCGTCGAGGTTGTACGCCTTGTACCCCGTGCGGTGGTCGGCGATCCGGTTCTCCGGGAAGTTGTACGTGCGGATGCGTTCGGAGCGGTCCACCGTGCGGACCTGGGACCGGCGCGCGGCGCTCGCCGCGGCGGCCGCCTCCTCCTGCCGGGCGGCCAGCAGCCGTGCGCGCAGCACCCGCAGCGCCTGCTCGCGGTTCTGCAGCTGGGACTTCTCGTTCTGCATCGACACGACGATGCCCGTCGGCAGGTGCGTGATGCGCACGGCGGAGTCGGTCGTGTTGACGGACTGCCCGCCGGGGCCGGAGGACCGGAACACGTCGATGCGCAGGTCGTTCGGGTCCACGGCGACCTCGGCCTCGTCGTCCGCCTCGGGCAGGACGAGCACGCCCGCCGCCGAGGTGTGGATCCGGCCCTGCGACTCCGTGACCGGGACGCGCTGCACCCGGTGGACGCCGCCCTCGTACTTCAGGTGCGCCCAGACGCCGTCCTCGGGCGCCACCGCGCCGCGGGCCTTGACCGCGAGCTGCACGTCCTTGAACCCGCCGAGGTCCGACTGCGTCGCCTCCAGCACCTGGGTGGCCCAGCC
Source organism: Cellulomonas marina (assembly GCF_900111925.1). GTDB lineage: Bacteria > Actinomycetota > Actinomycetes > Actinomycetales > Cellulomonadaceae > Cellulomonas > Cellulomonas marina. The sequence continues at coordinate 30,953 of NZ_FOKA01000022.1, read as the reverse complement.
CTCACGCTCGGCGTAGCGCTGGTACATGCGCAGCAGGTCGCCCGCGAACAGGGCCGACTCCTCGCCGCCCTCCCCCGCCTTGATCTCGAGGATGACGTCGCGCCCGTCGTCGGGGTCGCGCGGCACCAGCACGCGCCGCAGCCGCTCCGCCGCGGCGTCCGCCGCCGCGAGCAGGCCGGGCAGCTCGGCCGCGAAGCCCTCGTCGAGGTCGGCGAGCTCCGCCGCCGCGTCGGCGTCGTCCCGGGCCTGGCGCCACGCGACGTGGGCGGCGACCACGCGGCCGAGCTCGGCGTACCGGCGGCCGAGGCGGCGCGCCAGGCCGGCGTCGGCGTGGACGGCGGGGTCCGCCAGCCGGCGCTCGATGTCGGCGTGCTCGGCCAGCAGGGGGCCGGCGGCGGCGAAGGCGTCAGCGGCGGGGACGGACATGAGGGCCCTTCGGCAGAGGGGGGGGTCAGGACCGCGCGGCGCCTGGCAGGGCGGCACGGTCCGGGAACGACACAGCGCCGGCACCGGACGCGGTCACGACCATGGAGGGCCGTCGACCGCGCCGGTGCCGGCGCTGCGGGGGTGCTACTTGGCGGACCGCTTGCCGTAGCGGGCCTCGAAGCGGGCCACGCGGCCGCCGGTGTCGAGGATCTTCTGCTTGCCCGTGTAGAACGGGTGGCAGGCGCTGCACACGTCGGCGCGGATCTCGCCGGAGGTCACCGTCGAGCGCGTCACGAACGTGGCGCCGCACGTGCAGACCACCTGGGTGGGCACGTACTGCGGGTGGATGTCAGCCTTCACGGGGGGTTCTCCTCAGGGGGTTGCGTCTCCGGGTCCCGCGCGGGCTCGCACAGGTGAACCGCAGACCGACCGGACAGTCTGCCACAACACCGCGGACCCCCTCCACCTTCCCGAACCAGGTGCCCGCCGTCGTCCCGGCTCCCCGCCCGGTCCTGGCACCCGTCCTCCTGCCGGTCCGCCTCGGTCCCCATGCTCTCGGTCCCCATGCTCTCGGTCCCTATGCTGTCGGGGTGCCGCCCGACGACCGCACCGCCGCGGCCGCCGGCACCCCCCGTCGCCTCACGGTGGCCCTCGTCCTCGACGACGGCCTGGACCGCCCCGACGGCGTCCAGCAGTACGTGCTGGCGGTGGCCGCCGGCCTGCGGGGACGCGGTCACGACGTGCACCTCGTCGCCTCGACCACCGAGCGCACCGACCTGCCCGGGCTGCACGTCCTCGGACGGCACACCGGCGTCAGCTTCAACGGCAACCTGCTGCGCACCCCCCTGCCCGCGCCGGCCACCGCGGTGCGCCGCCTGCTGGCGGAGGTGCCCGTCGACGTGCTGCACGTCGCCATGCCGTACTCCCCCCTCCTCGCCGGGCGGGTGGTGGCGCGGGTGCCGGCGCACGTCGGCGTCGTCGGCACCTTCCTCATCGCGACGGAGTCGCCGGTGGTCGAGGCCGGCGCGCGCGCCCTGGCCGTGGTCGCACGCCCGACGCTGCGCCGGTTCGACGAGGTCCTCGCCCTGTCCACGCCCGCCGCCGACCTGGCGCGGCGTGCCTTCGGGCTGCGCACCACGGTGCTCGGCATGCCGCTGGACCTCGCCGGGCTGCAGGCCGCCGGCGCCGGGGTCGGTGCGGACGCCCCCGGCCCGGGCGCTCCCGTCCCGGGCGCCCCCGGCACCTCCGTCGGCGACGAGGACGACCCCGACCGGCCCGTGCGCCTCGTCTTCCTCGGCCGGCTCGTCGAGCGCAAGGGCGCGCGCGAGCTCGTCGCCGCGCTGGACCACCTCGCCCGGCACCGGCTCACGCGCCGGCCGTGGCACCTCGTGCTCGCCGGCCGCGGTCCCCTGGAGGCCGAGCTCCGGCGCGCGCTGGCCGCGGCGGGTCTGGCCGACCGGGTCACGCTGCCGGGGTTCGTCGCGGAGGCGGACAAGCCCGCGCTGCTGGCCGGCGCCGACGTCGTCGTGCTGCCGTCCACCGGCGGGGAGAGCTTCGGCATCTCCGTGGTGGAGGCGCTCGCGTGCGCGCGCGGGGTCGTCCTGGCCGGGGACAACCCCGGCTACCGGGCGACGATGGAGGGCCTCGAGGACCAGCTCGTCGAGGCCCGGGACGTGCGCGCCTTCGCCGCGGCGCTCGCGCGCTGGGTCGACGACCCGCCCGCTCGTCGCGTGGCCGTCGCCGGGCAGCGGGCCGTCGCCCGGCGCCACGAGCGCGACGCGGTGCTCGACGGCGTCGAGGCGGCCTACGCCCGTGCCCTCGCCGCGCGGTCGGCCCCCAGGGCCCCGGCGACCCCCGCCGCCCGGGCGGCCCGCCGTCGGTGACCCCACGCCCGGGCCGGCGCCCGTCGCCGCCCCTCGTCACGGACTCCGGGGCCGACCGGCGCCCGCCCCTCGCCGGCCCGCCCCCGCCCGGTACACCGACGCCGGCGGTCGTGCGCCGGCTCGTCGCCGCGGGCGCCACCGCCACGCCCGTGTGGCGCAACGAGCGCGGGGGCCTGACCTACCGCGTGCAGGAGACCGCACCCGCGGGCACCGGGACGACGGGCTTCCTGAAGTGGGCCCCGCACGGGTCCGGCCTCGACCTCGCGGCCGAGGCCGCGCGGCTGGCGTGGGCGCGGCCCCACGCCGCGGTCCCCGAGGTCCTGGCCCGTGGCGAGGACGCGGACGGCACCTGGCTGCGCACCGCCGCGCTGACCGGCACGTCGGCCGTCGACGCGCGCTGGCGCCGCGACCCGGCACGGGCCGCGGCCGGGGTGGGCGCCGGCCTGCGGGCCCTGCACGACGCCCTCCCCGTCGCCGGCTGCCCGTTCACGTGGTCGCTCGAGGACCGCGTCGCGGCCGCCCGCGCCCGGCTCGCCGCCGGCGACGGGCCCGCCGCCTGGGCACCGGAGCACGCCGCGCTCGGACCCGCGGAGGTCCTCGCGCGGCTCGCGGACCCGCCGCCCGTCGACCCCGTCGTCTGCCAGGGGGACGCCTGCACGCCCAACGCGCTGCTCGGCGACGACGGCGCCGCGACCGGTCACGTCGACCTCGGCCGGCTCGGGGTGGCCGACCGGTGGGCGGACCTCGCCGTGGCGGCGTGGTCGTTCACCTGGAACCACGGGCCGGGGTACGAGCACCTCGTCGTCGCCGCGTACGGCGTCACGCCCGACCCGCGCCGCAACGCCTTCTACCGGCTGCTCTGGGACGTGTCCTGAGGCGCGCCCCGGACGCCGACGGCCCGCCCCGAGGTGCGGGACGGGCCGTGGGCGGGGGCGACGAGGGCGTCAGACCGTGCGGCCCAGCGTGTCGTCGCCGGCGCCGGCACCCGCGGGCGTCGTCTTCTGCACCTGCAGGAGGAACTCGACGTTCGACCGCGTCTCGCGCAGCTTGCCGATGAGCAGCTCGACGGCCTGCTGCTGGTCGAGCCCGCCCATGACCCGGCGGAGCTTCCAGACGATCTTGAGCTCGTCGGGCGCGATGAGGATCTCCTCGCGGCGGGTGCCGGAGGCGTTGACGTCCACCGCCGGGAAGATGCGCTTGTCCGCCAGCGAGCGGGACAGCCGCAGCTCCATGTTCCCCGTGCCCTTGAACTCCTCGAAGATGACCTCGTCCATCTTCGAGCCCGTCTCGACGAGGGCCGACGCGAGGATCGTCAGCGACCCGCCGTGCTCGATGTTGCGCGCCGCACCGAAGAAGCGCTTCGGCGGGTACAGCGCCGCGGCGTCCACGCCGCCGGACAGGATGCGGCCCGACGCCGGCGCGGCGAGGTTGTAGGCCCGGGACAGGCGCGTGAGCGAGTCCAGCAGCACCACGACGTCCTGGCCCAGCTCGACGAGGCGCTTGGCCCGCTCGATGGCCAGCTCGGCGACGACCGTGTGGTCGGAGGCGGGGCGGTCGAAGGTCGAGGCGATGACCTCGCCCTTGACCGTCCGCTCCATGTCCGTGACCTCCTCGGGGCGCTCGTCGACGAGCACGACCATGAGGTGGACCTCGGGGTTGTTCGTGGTGATCGCGTTGGCGATCTGCTGCATGATGATCGTCTTGCCGGCCTTGGGGGGCGCGACGATGAGGCCGCGCTGCCCCTTGCCGATCGGGGCGACGATGTCGATGACGCGCGGGGTCAGCCGGTTCGGCTCGGACTCCAGGCGCAGGCGCTCCTGCGGGTAGAGCGGCGTCAGCTTGGTGAACTCGGGCCGCTGGCGCGCCTCCTCCGGCGTCAGGCCGTTGACCGTGTCGAGGCGGACGAGCGCGTTGAACTTGTTCGTCCGGGCGCCGGGCGCCGTGCTCTCGCCCTCGCGCGGCTGGCGCACCGCACCGGTGATGGCGTCGCCCCGGCGCAGGCCGGCCTTCTTCACCTGGCCGAGGGAGACGTAGACGTCGTTCGGCCCCGGCAGGTACCCGGTGGTGCGGACGAACGCGTAGGAGTCGAGGACGTCGAGGATGCCCGCGATGGGCAGCAGCACGTCGTCGTCCGCCACGTCGACCTCGACGTCGCCGACGAGGTCGCCGGGCACGCGCCCGCGGCCCCGCTTGCGGGTGTCGCGGTCGCGGAACCGGTCGCGTGAGCGCCGGCGACGTCCGCCGCGCTCGTCGTCCTCGTAGCCGTCGCCGCCGACCTGGCGCAAGCCCTGGCCGTCGCCGGTCAGGCCGTCCCCGGTCGGGAGCTCGCGGACCTGGCCCTCGCGGGGCTGGCCCTCACGGGCACCGGTCCCGAGGGCGTCGCGCCCCGCGGTGTCGCGGCCGCGCGCCGGCTGGCCGACCGCGTCGCCCTCGGTGCCGCGGGGGCCCCGGCGGGTGCGACGGTCGCCGCCGCGGTCGTCCGCCTCGCCGCCGAGGCGGGCGTCGAGGGCCGCCTCGAGCCCGGCGAGCGCGTCCTCGCGCCGCGGGCGACGGGCGCGGGCCCCGGTCGGGGCGTCCGCGGCGTCGCCGTCGGGCTCGGTGCCGCGGGCGTCCGGGCGCCGGTCGTCCGTGCGCGGCGACTCGCCCCGCTCGTCACGGACGGGGCGACGGCGCTCGTCGCCGCGCGCCCCCGTCGCGTCGGGCGCGGTGCGCCGGGCCGCCACCTCGGGACGGGCGGCCGGCAGCTCCAGCGCCGGCACGCTCGTCGTCGTCGCTGCCGTCGTGGCGACCGCCGTCGCGCCGGGACGCTCGTCGGCACCCGGAGCAGCGGCGCCCGCCGTCGTGCTCGGGGTCGTGCTCGGGGTCGTCGTGGGGGCCGTCGTCGGGGTCGTCGTCGCGGTGACCTCGGCCGACGCCGCCGTCGCGTCGGCCGGGGCCGTGGCGCGCGTGGCGCGGCGGCGCGGCGCGCGCGTGGCCGGCGCGGCGTCGGTGCCGTCGGCCGTGACGGTCGTCGCGGTGCGGGACGTCTCGAGCGGCTGCGGGCGCTGCCCGCCGCTCGCCCCGCGGATCGCCTGCACCAGGTCCCCCTTGCGCATCTTGCTCGTGCCCCGCACGCCCAGCTGGGCGGCCAGCGCCTGCAGCTCCGGCAGGCGCATCGCCGCGATGGCGGCGTCAGGGGCGGACCCGCCGGAGGTGCTCACGGCAGGCTGGATGGTGTCTGTCACGAAGGACCCTTCCCCCTCGTCGGCGGCCGCCGCTGCGGGACGGCCGGTCCGTGCGGGCGCGTGCCGGCACGGGGTTGGAGCGCCGCGGTCACCGGTGTCGGTGCGAGCAGCGGCTGGGATCGTCCCCCGCCGGACTCCGCCTCGACTCCGCCATGGAGCGGGGCTCGTCGGGGCCGGCGGGCTCGGGCGGGGCCGTGCGGCGGAGGTGCGCCGACGGCACCGGTAGGGCAGCGCCGGTCTCGGGGGGACGGGAGGACAATAGCACCCGGGCCCCTCGCGGCCCTGGACGGCGACGCAGATCACGTCGAGGACCACCCGCACGGCGCAGCGCCGCGCCCCTCGGATCGACCTGCCGATCGACCTGCCGATCGACCGGCCGGTGGACCAGCCGGCCGCCCCGGGTCACGCCCCGACGGCGTGCCCTCCCCGCGTCGCGACGCCCGGGCTCAGGACGCGCCAGCCCACCATCGCCCCGCCGAAGGCGGCGTCGAGCGCCTCCGCCGCCGGCACCCGCCCGTCGGCGTCGCGGACGCCGAGCACGAGGACGGTCGGCCCCGCCCCCGACACCACGGCCGGCACCCCCGCCCGCCGCAGGACGTCCACGAGCGCGAGCGAGTCGGGCATGACCTCGCGCCGGTACTCCTGGTGGAGCCGGTCGGCGGTCGCCGCGAGCAGCAGCTCCGGCCGGCGGCCCAGCGCCTCGACGAGCAGTGCCGCCCGCGCCAGCGCGAACGCGGCGTCGGCGTGCGGCACCTGCGCGGGCAGGACCGAGCGCGCCCGTGCGGTGGCCAGGCGGACCGGCGGCACCGCGACGAGCGGCACCACGGACGGGTGCAGCGGCAGCCCGACCGCGTGCGGCCCGGGCGTCCAGGCGAGGGTGAGCCCGCCGAGCACCGCGGGCGCCGCGTTGTCGGGGTGCCCCTCGAGCCGGGTGGCGAGGGTCAGCACCGCGGCCGCGTCGAGCTCGTCGGGCTCCCCCAGCAGCGCGCGGGCGGCGAGGATGCCGCCGACGACCGCGGCGGCGGACGACCCGAGCCCGCGCCCGTGCGGGATCCGGTTGGTGCACCGCAGGTGCAGGCCCGTCCGCGGCGCCCCCACCTCGTCGAGCGTCTCGAGCAGCGCGCGGGCGACGAGGTGCCGCTCGTCGTCGGCCACCTCCCCGGCCCCCTCGCCGACGACCTCCACCGTGACCGCCGCCCGCGGGTGCGCCCACACCTCGACCTCGTCCTGCAGGTCGAGGGCGAGGCCGAGGGCGTCGTAGCCGGGGCCGAGGTTCGCGCTGGTCGCGGGCACCCGCACCCGCACGTGCTCCGTGCGCAGGCGCACGGCGGTCAGAGGCCGAGCGCGGCGGCGACCGACACGACGTCGGCGCCCACGCGCTCGGGGACGACGTCGCTGCCGTCGGCGGCGCGCAGGGCCCACTGCGGGTCCTTGAGGCCGTGGCCGGTGACCGTCACGACGATCCGGGCGCCGGCCGGGACGCGCCCCTGCTCGTGCAGCGCCAGCAGGCCCGCGATCCCTGCGGCCGACGCCGGCTCGACGAAGACCCCGTTCTCGGCGGACAGGAACCGGTGCGCGGCGAGGATCTGCTCGTCGGTCACGGCCTCGACCAGGCCCCCCGACGTGTCCCGCGCCTCCTGCGCCTGGGGCCAGGAGGCCGGGTTGCCGATCCGGATCGCCGTGGCGACCGTCTCGGGGTGCGTGACGGGGTGGCCGAGCACGATCGGCGCGGCGCCGGCGGCCTGGAAGCCCCACATGGCGGGGGTCCGGGTGGCGAGCGCCGGCAGGTCCGCGCCGGCGTCGAGCCCCGCGTACTCGCGGTAGCCCTTCCAGTAGGCGGTGATGTTGCCCGCGTTGCCGACCGGCAGGACGTGGATGTCCGGCGCGTCGCCGAGGGCGTCGACGACCTCGAACGCGGCGGTCTTCTGCCCCTCGATGCGGTCCGGGTTGACCGAGTTGACGAGCTCGACGGGGTACGCCTCGGCCAGCTTGCGGGCGGCGACGAGGCAGTCGTCGAAGTTGCCGTCGACCTGCAGGAGGCGGGCGCCGTGCGCGATCGCCTGGGACAGCTTGCCCATGGCGATCTTGCCGTCGGGCACGAGGACCGCGCAGACCATGCCGGCGCGCGTCGCGTAGGCGGCGGCCGCCGCGGAGGTGTTGCCCGTGCTCGCGCACACGACGGCCTTCGCGCCGCGGTCCGCCGCCGCCGACATCGCCGTCGTCATCCCGCGGTCCTTGAAGGACCCGGTCGGGTTCATGCCCTCGACCTTCGCGAACACCTCGGCCCCGATGCGCTCGGAGAGCACCGGCAGCGGCACGAGCGGTGTGCCGCCCTCGGCCAGGGTGACGACGGTGCGCTGCACGTGCGCCGGCAGGCGGTCGGCGTACTCGGCGATCACGCCACGCCACTGGTGGGCCATCAGGGCTCCTCGACTCGCAGGACGGACAGCACGGAGACCACGTCGCGGACGGCGTCGAGGTCCCGCAGCGCCTCGACCGTCGCGTGCAGGGCCGCGGCGGTGGCGGTGTGGGTGGTGAGGACGAGCACGGCTGCACCCGCCGCGCCGTCGGGCTCGACGGTCTGCTGCACCGCCTCGATGGAGATCCCGCGCTCGGCGAGCTCGGAGGCGACCTGGGCGAGCACGCCGGGCCGGTCGTCGACCTCGAGGCGGAGCTGGAAGCGGCTGCGCGCGAGCCCGGGGTCCTGCACGGGCAGCTCGGCGTAGGAGGACTCGACCGGGCCGCGACCGCCCAGCACGCGGTGCCGGGCCACCGACACGACGTCGCCCAGCACGGCCGACGACGTCGGCGCCCCGCCGGCGCCGCGCCCGTAGAACATGAGCTCCCCCGCGGCCTCCGCCTCGACGAAGACCGCGTTGAAGGCGCCGCGCACACCGGCCAGGGGGTGCCCGGCGGGGACGAGCGCCGGGCGGACGTGCACGTCCAGGGCGCCGCCGTCCGGCCCGTCCACTTGCTCGGCGACCGCGAGCAGCTTCAGGACGTGGCCTGTGCGCGCCGCCCACGCGACGTCCTGCGCCGTGAGCCCGGTGATCCCGGTGCGGTCGACGTCGTCGAGCCGCACCCGGGTGTGGAACGCGAGGGAGGCGAGGATGGCGGCCTTCGCGGCGGCGTCGTGGCCCTCGACGTCGGCCGTCGGGTCGGCCTCCGCGTAGCCCAGCGCCTGCGCCTCGGCGACGGCGGCGGCCAGGTCGAGGCCGTCGGTGGCCATCCGGTCGAGGACGTAGTTCGTCGTGCCGTTGACGATGCCGAGCACCCGGCGCACCCGGTCCCCGACGAGCGACTCCCGCACCGGCCGGACGATGGGGATGGCACCCGCGACCGCGGCCTCGAAGTACAGGTCGACGCCCGCGGCGTCCGCCGCGGCGTAGAGGGTGGGCCCGTCCTGCGCCAGGAGCGCCTTGTTGGCGGTGACGACCGACGCGCCGCCGCGCAGCGCGCGCAGGAGCAGCCCGCGGGCCGGCTCGATGCCGCCCATGACCTCCACGACGACGTCCGCGCGGTCCACCAGCGCCTCGGCGTCCGTCGTCAGCAGGGCCCGGTCGACGACGGCGTCGCGGGGTGCCGACACGTCGCGGACCGCGACGCCGACGAGCTCGAGCGGCGCGCCCACGCGGGAGGCGAGTTCCGCCGCCTGCGTCGTGAGCAGCCGCACGACCTCCGTCCCGACGACGCCGCAGCCGAGCAGGGCGACCCGCAGCGGCGCGCCCCCGGTCGTCGTCGGCCGCGGGTTCGGTGCGCTCACGGGGGCTGCCTCCTGGCGATGGGTCGGTACGGCGGCTCGTCCGGAGGACGAGGACGGCACCCGCGTGGTCCGGGGCGGGCGGGTCACAGGATAGGGGTGGCGGTGCCGGGGACCGGGCGTCCGTCCGCGAGCGCCCGTCCGCGGGACGCGCTATCCCAGGTCGAGCGCGAGCAGGTCCTCGACGGTCTCGCGGCGCACGAGGACGCGGGCGGCCCCGTCGCGGACCGCGACGACGGGCGGGCGCGGCACCTGGTTGTAGTTGGACGCCATCGACCGTCCGTAGGCGCCGGTGGCCGGGACGACGAGCAGGTCGCCCGCGCGCACGTCGCCGGGCAGCACCACGTCGCGCACGACCACGTCACCGCTCTCGCAGTGCTTGCCGACCACGCGCGCCGGCACCCCCGGGGCGTCCGACACCCGGTCGCCGAGCTCGGCGTGGTAGCTCGCGCCGTACAGCGCGGTGCGCAGGTTGTCGCTCATGCCGCCGTCGACGGAGACGTACGTCCGTACGGTCCCGTCCTCGGTGCGCACGGGCTTGACCGTGCCGACCTCGTAGACCGTCAGCCCCGCCGGCCCCGCGATCGCACGGCCCGGTTCGATGGAGAACCGCGGCAGCGGCTGGTCCAGCTCGGCCGCCACCGCGGCGACCCCCTGCGCGAGCCGCCCGGCGACGACCACCGGGTCCAGCGCGCGCTCGCCCGGCAGGTAGGCGATGCCGTAGCCGCCGCCGAGGTCGACCTCGGGCACGAGCACGCCCGTGCGCCGGGCCAGCTCGCCGCGCAGCGTGAGCACGGCCCGTGCGGCCACGACGAAGCCCTCCGCGTCGAGGATCTGCGAGCCGATGTGGCTGTGGATCCCGACGAGCTCGAGCCCCGGGTGGTCCAGCACCGCGAGCAGCGCCGTCATCGCCGGGCTGTCCTGCGCCCCGGCCGGGACGGCGACGGACAGCCCGAACTTCTGGTCCTCGTGGGCGGTCGAGATGTACTCGTGGCCGCCCGCGTGCACGCCGGTGGTCACGCGCACCATGACCGGCACCCGCACGCCGTGCCGCTGCGCGACGGCCGCCACCCGCCCGATCTCGACGAGCGAGTCGAGCACGACCCGACCGACGCCGGCGGCCACCGCGGCCTCGAGCTCCGCGTCGGACTTGTTGTTGCCGTGCAGGCCGATGTGGGCGCCGGGCACGCCGGCTCGCAGCGCCACGGCCAGCTCCCCGCCGGTGGCGGTGTCGATGCGCAGCCCCTCGTCGTGCACCCACCGCGCCACCGCGACCGTCAGCAGCGCCTTGCCGGCGTAGTACACGTCCACGCCGGCGCCCACGGCGGCGAAGGCCTCGGTGAACGCGTCCCGGTAGGCGCGGGCCCGCGCACGCAGGTCGGCCTCGTCGAGCAGGTAGGCGGGCGTGCCGTGCGCGGCGACGAGCTCGCGCAGGTCGGCGCCGGCCACCCGGAGGGCGCCGTCGGGCCCCCGGGTGACGCCGGCCGACCACGGCTCGCCGGGCACGGAGGTGGGGACGGGGGTGCCGGTCGTCGTCGGCGCGGGACCGGCCGCGACGTCGGGACGGCCGTCGCCGGCTGCGTCGCCGGCTGCCTCGTCCGCGGCGCCGGTCACATCCGCTCCGGCGCGCTCACCCCGAGCAGCCCCAGCCCGTTGGCGAGGACCTGCCGCGTCGCGTCGTTGAGCCACAGCCGCGTGCGGTGGGTGTCGGAGACGGTCTCGTCGCCGAAGGGGGTGACGCGGCGCTGGTCGTACCACTTGTGGTACGCGCCGGCCAGCTCCTCGAGGTAGCGGGCGACGCGGTGCGGCTCGCGCAGCTCGGCGGCCTGCGCGACGATCCGCGGCAGCTCCGCGAGCTGCCCAAGCAGCACCGCCTCCGACTCGTGGTCCAGCAGGGAGGCGTCGAAGCCGTCCTCGCGGCGCACGCCGGCGTCGGCCGCGTTGCGCCCGACGTTGACCGTGCGGGCGTGGGCGTACTGCACGTAGAAGACCGGGTTCTCGTTCGTCGCCCGGGACAGCAGGTCCAGGTCGAGGTCGATGCTCGAGTCCGCCGACGAGCGCGCCAGCGAGTACCGCGCGGCATCGACGCCGACCGCGTCGACGAGGTCGTCGATCGTCACGACCGTCCCCGCGCGCTTGCTCATGCGCATCGGCTGCCCCTCGCGCACGAGGTTCACCATCTGCCCGATGAGGATCTCGAGGTTGACGTGCGGGGTGTCCCCGAAGGCCGCGCAGACGGCCATCATGCGGCCGATGTACCCGTGGTGGTCGGCGCCGAGCATGATGACGACGCGGTCGGCGCCGCGCTCGCGCTTGTCGAGGTAGTAGGCGATGTCACCGGCGATGTACGCGGCCTCGCCGTCGGACTTGATGACGACACGGTCCTTGTCGTCGCCGAAGTCCGTGGTGCGCAGCCACACGGCGCCGTCGGCGTCGTACACGTGGCCGAGCTCCCGCAGGCGGGCCACCGCGCGCTCCACCGCACCGCTCTCGTGCAGCGAGTCCTCGTGGAAGTACACGTCGAAGTCGACGCGGAACGCGTGCAGCGAGGCCTTGATCTCGCCGAACATGAGCTCCACGCCGCGGGCGCGGAACGCCTCCGTCGCCTCGGCAGCGGGCAGCGTGCGCGGGTCCGGCTCCCCCGCCGCGAGCGCGTCGGCCACGACGCGGTCGGCGATGTCGGCGATGTACTGCCCGCCGTAGCCGTCCTCGGGCGCGTCCTGACCGAGGGCGCGTGCCAGCAGCGAGCGGGCGAAGCGGTCGATCTGCGCGCCGTGGTCGTTGAAGTAGTACTCCCGGGTCACCGAGGCGCCGGAGGCCTGCAGGACGCGCGCGAGGCTGTCCCCCACCGCCGCCCAGCGCACGCCGCCGATGTGCAGCGGACCGGTCGGGTTGGCCGAGACGAACTCGAGGTTGAGCGCGACCCCCGCGAGGGTGTCGTTGCGGCCGTACGCCTCCCCCTGCTCGACGACGGTGCGGGCGAGCTCGCCCGCGGCGGCTGCGTCGAGGCGCACGTTGAGGAAGCCGGGGCCGGCCACCTCGACGGATGCGACGCCCGGCGTCGCGCCGAGCCGGGCCGCCAGGTCGGCCGCCAGGTCCCGGGGGTTCGTGCCGGCCTTCTTGCCCAGCTGCAGCGCGACGTTCGTCGCCCAGTCCCCGTGCTCGCGCTGGCGCGGCCGCTCCATGCGCACCTCGTCGGGCAGCAGCGCCGGGTCGAGCGCGAGGGTGCCGTCCTCGACGGCCTGCACGAGGGCGGCGCGGACGGCCTGCGCCAGCTGGAGGGGGGTCACCGGGCCAGGGTACCGAGGCCGTGGGCACGGCCCGGCGGTCGTCCGCCGGGGCGACCTCGCTGGCCCTGGGACGACCTCGCGGTGTTGACTGCACGCCATGCCGCAGCGGGGAGCCCTCCGGGGATGACACGACGGACCGGACTCATCGACGGCGCGGTCGAGGCCCTGCGCGCACGGATCGTCTCCGGCGAGTGGCCGGTCGGCACCCGCATCCCCCCGGAGCCGGCGCTCGTCGAGCTGCTGGGCGTGGGCCGCAACACCGTGCGCGAGGCGGTGCAGTCCCTCGCGCACTCCGGCCTCGTCGAGCGGCGGCAGGGGTCCGGCACCTACGTGCTGTCGACCTCCGAGCTCGCGGTGTCCATGGGTCGGCACATGGTCGACGCCCGCCAGCGCGACGTCATCGAGGTGCGCCGCGCGCTCGAGGTCGAGGCAGGACGCCTGGCAGCCCGGCGGCGCTCCGCCACGGACGCGAGCACGCTCCTGCGCTGCCGCGACGAGCGGTCCGCCGCCTACGAGGCCGGCGACATGGACCGCATGGTCGCCACGGACCTCGCCCTGCACCGCGCGGTGCTGCTGGCCGCGGCCAACCCGGTGCTGCTGACGCTCTACGACAACCTCATCGACGCCATCGGCGAGAACATCCGGTTCAACTTCGTCGGCGACACGCACGGCCCCCACGCGCACGACGGCCTCATCGAGGCCATCGTCGCCGGGGACGTCGAGCGCGCCGTGGAGGAGACGAACACGTACCTGTCGGAGTTCCTCTCCCAGCACGACGAGGCGCGGCCCACGGCGGTGGCGCGGTGAGCGGGGGCGCGGTGAGCGGAGGCGCGGTGAGCGGAGGCGCGGTGAGCGGGGGTGCGGTGAGCGGTGCGGTCGTCCCGGTCGAGGTCGCGCCCGGGATGCCGGCGCTCGACGTGACAGGTCCCGCGGCGACGGCGCGCGTGCTGCTGCAGGGTGCGCACGTGCTGTCCTGGCAGCCGGCGGGCGGCCGGCCCGGGCTGTGGCTGAGCTCCGCGACGCGCTGGGAGCCGGGCGTGCCGGTGCGCGGCGGCGTCCCGGTCTGCTTCCCGTGGTTCGGCCCGCACGGGCACGACCGGTCCGCCCCGGCGCACGGGTTCGCGCGGCGCGTGCCGTGGTCCCTCGTCGGGTCCGAGGTGGACGGCGACGTCGTCCGCGTCGTGCTCGGGCTCGAGGACGACGAGGCGACGCGCGCGAGCGCCTGGCCCCACCGCTTCTCCGCGCGCCTGGCGGTGGCGGTCGGACGCGAGCTCGGCCTCGCGCTCACCGTCACCAACACGGACGACGAGGCCTGGACGTACGAGGCCGCGCTGCACACCTACCTGCGGGTGCCGGGCCTCGACGGGACCCGCGTGCTCGGCCTGGAGGACGCGCCCTGGGACGACCGCGTCGACGGCGGGCGGCACGCACCCGCCGGGACGCCGGTGACCTTCCCCGGGCAGGTCGACCGGACCTACGCGCACGGCGGGCGCACCGTGCTGGACACGGCCGACGGGACGACGGAGGTGCTGCCCGCCGGCGCCTCCGCGACCGTGGTGTGGAACCCGGGCGCGGAGGTCGCCGCCGGGATGGCGGACGTGGGACCGGGCGAGCACAGGGGGTTCGTCTGCGTCGAGACGGCCGCCGTGGCCCCCGACGCGGTCCGGCTCGAGCCGGGCGAGCAGCACACGCTGACGGTCACGTACCGGCAGGGCTGATAGGCTCCCTGCCCGTGCCGGTCCGCCGGCGCCCGCCCGCGTAGCTCAGTGGATAGAGCGTCTGCCTCCGGAGCAGAAGGTCGAAGGTTCGAGTCCTTTCGCGGGCACCTCAGGAAGTCAGGTCGACGACGACCTTGACGTCGTCGTCCTGCGCCTCGAACGCCTCGGCGTACCGGTCGAGGGGCACGGTCCGCGTGACGAGCCGCCGCAGCCACTCCTCGTCGGCCTGCGCGAGGGCCTGGGCGGCCAGCCGGTAGTGCCCGTGGTTGGCGTTCACCGACCCGATGACGGCGTCGTTCTCGAGCACGAGCTCCCGGTTGAGCGCGCCCGCGTCCACCTGCAGCCGGCGCCCGGCCGGCGAGACGCCCGTCAGGCAGGTGATGCCGTACGAGGCGGTCGCGCCGATCGCGCCGAGGACCAGGGACCCGACGCCGGTCGCCTCGATGACGACGTCCGGCGTCACGTGCTCCACGAGCGCCTCCAGCCCCTCGTGGTGGTACGTCGCCCCGAGGTCGCGCACGAGCTCGGGCTTGACCCCGTCGGTGACCCGGTCCAGCACGTGCACCTCCAGGCCCTGCTGCACGCCGATCATCGCGGCGAGCAGGCCGATCGGCCCGGCGCCGGTGACGACCGCGGTCCGGGGCTCGAACCAGGCGCGCTCCCCCACCCGACGTAGCTGGTCCCACGCCTTGGCGACGACCGTGGTCGGCTCCATGAGCACGCCCACCTCGGCCAGGCCGTGGTCCAGCCGGACGGCGTAGTCCGCCTCGACGACCCACCGCTCGCTGCCGTAGCCGTCCACCTGCTTGATGCCCCGCTCGACGTAGCCCCCGTTGCGGCACATGTCGAACTCCCCGTGGGCGCACGCGCCGCACGGCACGGGGTCCGGCCGCCGCACGATGCCGACGACGAGGTCGCCGGGCGCCAGGTCGCCGCCGTCCGGCGCCCGCAGGACCCGGCCGAGCGACTCGTGACCGAGCACGAGGCGGTCGCGGCCCAGCGGCGCCCAGCCGTACAGGCCGTCGGCGATCTCCCGGTCCGTGCCGCAGACCCCGAGCGCGAGGCCCTCGACGAGGACCTCGTCGGGACCCGGCTCCGGCTCGGGCAGGTCGGTGAGCTGCAGGGACCCGGCCTGGCCGGGGGCGACGGTGAGGGCGCGCATCGGGATCTCCTGGGGTGCGGGCCGCCCGCGCCGGACGGCGACGGACGGGGACGCCCAGGTCTGGACGCCGGACGGGGGGTGCTGCTCAGACGGGCCCTCGCTCCGCGCTGCCGCCGCCGGGTAGGCCGCGGCGCCGGGCGCGGTGCGCGGCGGTGAGGTGCGGGTCCAGGTCGGCCGGGTGGCTGCCGGACAGGTGGCGGGCGGTGTTGACGAGGCCGACGTGGCTGAACGCCTGCGGCGTGTTGCCGAGCTGCCGGCCGGCGCGCGGGTCCCACTCCTCGCTAAGCATCCCCACGTCGTTGCACAGCCCGAGAAGTCGCTCGAAGGCGTCGACGGCCTCGTCGGTCCGGCTGATGCCGTGCAGGGCGTCGGCCAGCCAGAAGGTGCAGGCGAGGAAAGCGCCCTCGTCGCCGGGCAGGCCGTCGACGCCCTCGGCGCCGGTGTCGTACCGCAGGAGGAAGCCGTCGCGCAGCAGCTCGCGCTGCACGGCGTCGACCGTTCCGACCACGCGCTCGTCGTCCCAGGGCAGGAACCCCACCTGCGGGATCAGCAGGGTCGCCGAGTCCAGGCCGCGGGAGCCGTAGGACTGCGTGAAGGTGCCCCGGTCCGCGTCGAACCCCCGCGCGCACACCTCCGCGTGGATCTCGTCCCGGGTGCGCCGCCAGCGGTCCACCGGGCCGTCGAGGCCGAACTGCTCGACGGCCTGCACGGCCCGGTCCAGGCCGGTCCACGCGAGCACCTTCGAGTGCACGAAGTGCCGGCGCTCCCCGCGCACCTCCCACAGGCTGTTGTCCGGGTCCCGCCAGTGCCCCTCCAGGTGGTCCAGCAGCGCCTTCTGCAGGTCCCAGGCCGTGTCGTCGGTCTCGAGGCCGGCGCTGCGGCCCAGGTGCAGGCCGTCGAGCACCTCGCCCCAGGTGTCGAGCTGGAACTGGTCCGCGGCGGCGTTGCCCACCCGGACCGGCGACGACCCCTCGTAGCCGCGCAACCACGGCAGCTCGTACTCCTGCAGCCGCCGCGTGCCGTCGAGCCCGTACATGATCTGCAGCCGGGCCGGGTCCCCCGCGACGGCCCGCAGCAGCCACTCGCGCCAGGCGGCGGCCTCCTCGACGAAGCCCGTGCCGAGCAGCGCCTGGAGCGTGAACGTGGCGTCGCGCAGCCAGCAGTACCGGTAGTCCCAGTTGCGCACGCCCCCGATCCACTCGGGCAGCGACGTCGTCGCGGCCGCGACGATCCCGCCCGTCGGGCCGTACGTGAGCGCCTTGAGCAGCACGAGGGACCGGCGCACGGCGGCCGTCCACCGCTCCGACCGGCCCGGCACGCGCCCGGCGGGGCTCGTCGGGTCGACCGTGAACGTGAAGTCCTCGAGCCAGCCCTCCCAGAAGCGGACCGTCTCGTCGAGGGCGCGGAACGCGTCGACGTGCCGGGGGTGGGGATGCCACGAGGGTGCGTGCGTGAGCACGAAGGGCACGCGGTCGCCCGGCCCGACCTCCACCTCGCCGATCGTCGCGAGGTCCTCGCCGTGCAGCGGGACGGGGGTGTCGAGGTGGACCGCGTCCGGGCCGGCCACCGCGCGCACGCCGGTCGGGGTGCGGCGCACCCACGGGACCACGCTCCCGTAGTCGTGGCGCAGGCGCAGGGCGCTGCGCACGCGGACGCGCCCGGACACGCCCTCGACGAGGCGCACCACGTCCGGCAGGCCGTCGCGCGGCGGCATGAGGTCGACGACGCGGACGGTGCCGTCGGGCGTGTCCCACTCCTGCTCGAGGACGAGGGTGTCGCCGCGGTAGCGCCGCCGCGTGGCGTGACCGGCGCCCACCGGCGCGATCCGCCAGTGGCCGGCGCGCTCGTCGTCGAGCAGGGCGGCGAAGCACGCCGGGGAGTCGAACCGCGGCAGGCACAGCCAGTCGACCGAGCCGTCCCGCCCGACGAGCGCCGCCGTCTCCGTGTCGCCGATGAGGGCGTAGTCCTCGATGCGCGTCACGCGCCTCCCCGTCCCGTCGGTCGTCCCCGGCGGCGCCCTGCGCCCGGGGACCAGGCTGCCCGTCGACGGGCACCGCGGCCACCGCAGGGTCCGGCGGGACGACCCGGGGCAGGCGTCGGCACCTCGGGGGCGGGACGGGCTC
Organism: Cellulomonas marina; assembly: GCF_900111925.1. Taxonomy (GTDB): domain Bacteria; phylum Actinomycetota; class Actinomycetes; order Actinomycetales; family Cellulomonadaceae; genus Cellulomonas; species Cellulomonas marina. The sequence continues at coordinate 13,367 of NZ_FOKA01000022.1, read as the reverse complement.
GGGTGCGGGACCCCGGCACCGCCCCTAGCGTCGGTGCCACCGGCCGGGTCGCGACGAGGTGCCCCGGCCGCCCACCGGGACGCCCCGTCGAGCAGGAGGTCCGCCGTGAAGGTCGCCGAGATGATCCGCACCACCCCCGCCCAGGTCGACCTCGACCACGACCTCCTGGCGCAGGTGGTCGAGGCCGCGGCGGCGTGCGCGCAGGCCTGCACGGCCTGCGCCGACGCCTGCCTGTCCGAGGACGCCGTGGCGGACCTGCGCGCGTGCATCCGCGCGGACCTCGACTGCGCCGACATCTGCGCCACCACCGTGCGGGTGCTGTCCCGGCACACGGCGTACGACGCCGCGATCACCCGGGCGCAGCTCCAGGCGTGCGTGACGGCCTGCCGGTCGTGCGGCGCGCACTGCGAGGAGCACGCGGGCATGCACGAGCACTGCCGGATCTGCGCAGAGGAGTGCCGCACGTGCGAGGAGCTGTGCCGGCAGCTGCTCACCACGATCGCCTGACGGTCCGGGGGCGGGGCCTACCCGTCGCCCGGCGGCACCAGCCGCGCGACCGTGCGGCCGTCGGCGGCCACGACCGCGCCGTCGGGGCCGCGCCGCAGCTCGAGGTCGTCCGTGCCGCCGTCCCCGCCGCGGTCCCTGCCGTCCTGCCCGTCACCCGCCGACGCGGGCAGGACATCGGTGACGGGCGTGCGCCACAGCAGCCGCCCGTCCCCGAGCGCGCGCGCGACGAGGGCGGGCACGCCGTCCGCCGTCTCCGGCGCGAGCACCCGTCGGCCGTCGGTCAGCTGCCCGCGGCCGACCGCCGCCCCGGCCGCCGTCCGCCACCGCTCCTCGCCCGTCGCCGCGTCGAGGGCCCGCACGCCCTCCGAGGTCGCGACGACCAGCAGCCCCTCGAGCAGGTCCGCCCGCAGCGCGCCGCGCGGCACGCCCGTCCGCCACACCTCGTCGCCGGACCCCGGGTCGTGGGCGACGAGGTCCTGCCCGCCGTCGACGTCCTCCAGGAGGACGACGAGCCCCGGCGCCGTCCCGTCGTCGACGGCCGTCACGGCGAGCACGCCCGGCAGGAGCGGGCCGTCGCCGCGCACGTCGTCCTCGCCGCCGGTCCCGTCGCCGTCCTCCGCCCCCACGCGCACCGCCGGCCTGCCGCTGCCGTCGAGCACCTGCCGCGCCTCCCAGCCGGCGCCGCGCTGGGCCGTGCCGCCCGGCTCCCAGCCGACGAGGGTCTCCCCGGCGCGGACCTCGCCGGTCGCGGCGTCGAACCGCACCCGCTCGCCCGACACGTCGAGGACCACCTCGTCGAGCCGCGAGGACCAGGCGAACACGCCGGGGAAGCCGCCGCCCTCGCGGCCCTCGTGGGTCCACGCCTCCTCGCCGGTGCGGAGGGACAGCGCCGTCACCTCGAACCGTCCGCCGAGGTCGACCTGGTGCCGGACGAGGTGCCGGGCGACGACGCTCGACCCACCGCCCGCCGCGGGCACGGTGAAGGCCTGCAGCCGCTCACCCGTCGCGGCGGCCAGCACGACGACCCGCGCGAAGCCGGGCCCCTCGCCGTCGCCCTCGTAGCGCTCGCAGACGACGAGGGCCTCGTCGGGCGGCACCGCCCCCGTCGGGGTGGTCGGTGCGCACCGGCCCTCCGCCTCGTAGCGGACGGTGCCGTCGTCGAGCCTCACGGCCACGGTGGTGCGCTCGCGCTGGACGATCACGAGGTCGTCGAGGAACCGCGGGTCCTCGCCCGGCACCGACCACGCGGCGACGAGCGGCCGGCCGAGGTCGGCGCTGAGCCCGTCCGTCCGCGCCAGGCGCTCGTCCACCCGCGCCTCCCGCACGCGGTCGACGACGAGCGCGCCGCCGCCCGCGAGCGCGACCACGACCGCCGCACCGACGAGCAGCCGCCGTGACGGCCGCGGTGCCGGTCGCCGCGCCGGCCCGGCCGCGTCGACGGGCGGGGCGGCGAGCTCCTCCTCGTCGTCCCACACCGCCTCGTGGTACCGGCGTCCCGCCGCCATCGGCCGTCCCCTCCCGTGCCCGACGAGGGTGCCACAGGAGGCCTCCCCATGACGGGCAGGGCCGGGCAGCGGTGGCGGGTCCTCCCCACCGGGGTGAGGCTGTGCGTCGGTCCGACGGGCGGCCCGTGGTCGAGCACCGGCCCGGTGCCCGGTCGCGGGCGGGCGCCGGGAGGTCGCACATGACGGGATGGCTGGTCGCCGGGGGCTGGGGCCTCGTGGGCGGGCTCGCCCTGGTGCTCGGGGCGCTCGTGGCCTGGTTCGTCAAGGTGCCCGCCGCGGTCACCGCCGGGGTGATGGCCTTCGGGTCCGGCGTCCTCATCTCCGCGCTCGCCTTCGACCTCGCGGCCGATGCCGCGGACACGGGCGGGATCGCCGCGGCGGCGGTCGGGCTGCTGGCGGGCGCCGTGGCCTACGTCGGGGCGAACCTCGCGCTCGACCGCTGGGGCGCCCGGCACCGCAAGCGCTCGTCGCACCCGCAGCCGTCGGAGGGGCAGCAGGCGGGGTCGGGCCTGGCGATCGCCGTGGGCTCGCTGCTCGACGGCATCCCCGAGTCGGTGGTGCTCGGGCTGAGCCTGCTCGGCGGCGGGGGCGTCAGCACCGCCATGGTCGCGGCGGTCGTCATCTCCAACGTCCCGGAGGGCCTGTCGAGCGCGGCGGGGATGAAGGCGGCGGGCCGGTCCGCGCGGTACGTCTTCGGCGTGTGGACGACGATCGCCGTGGTCGTCGGCATCGCCGCCGCCCTGGGGTACGCCGTCCTCGGCACGGCCTCCCCCACCACGGTGGCGGTCATCACCGCCGTCGCGGCCGGCGCCATCCTCACGATGGTCGCCGACACGATGATCCCCGAGGCCTTCGAGCGGACCCGCACCTTCACCGGTCTCGTCGCGAGCCTGGGCTTCGTCGTCGCGTTCGCCCTGTCCCGCGGGGAGTAGTCCGCCCGCCCCCGCCCCCGTGCCGGCCGCACCCGCGTCGGCACCCGTGCCGACCGGAGGTCGTGTGCACCACGTCGAGGTCTTCCTGCTCGCGGCCGGCGCGGTCGTCGTCGCCGCCGCGTGCCGGCGCCGGGGCTGGTCCGCCCCGCTCGTGGTGCTCGCCGTGGCGCTGCTCGTGTCCTTCGTCCCCGGCGTGCCGCGGTACGAGGTGGACCCGGAGCTGCTGCTGGAGTTCGTGCTGCCGCCGCTGCTGTACTCCGCGGCCCAGGCCAGCTCCTACCGGGACTTCCGCCGGTCGCTGAGCTCCATCACGCGCCTGGGCGTGGGGCTCGTCGTGGTCACCGCGTTCGCGGTGGCGGCCGTGGTCACGGCGCTGGTGCCGCAGCTGCCGTTCGCGGCGGCGCTCGTGCTGGGCGCGGTCGTCGCGCCGCCGGACGCGGTGGCCGCCGCCGCCGTCGGTCGCCGGCTGGGGCTGCCGCGGCGCGTCATGACCCTGCTGTCCGGCGAGAGCCTCATCAACGACGCGACCTCCCTCACGCTGTACAAGGTGGCGCTCGCGGGGGTCGCCACCGGTGCGTGGGCGCTCGGGGACGCGGCGGGGACCTTCGCGCTGGCGGTGGTGGCCGGCGTCGGCGTGGGGCTCGCGCTCGGGTGGCTGCTGCACCGGGCGCGGCTGCGGCTCGACGACCCCGTCGTCGCCTCCGCGTTCGGGCTGCTCACGCCCTTCGCGGCGTACTGGTCCGCGGAGGCCGTCGGCGGGTCCGGCGTCCTGGCCGTCGTCGCCGCCGGTCTCTACCTGGGGCACCAGTCGCCGCGGGCGGGGTACGCGACGCGGCTGTACCAGGGGCCGCTGTGGTCGACGGTCGACCTGCTGCTCGAGGCGTTCACGTTCGCGCTCATCGGCATGCAGCTGCCGTGGCTCGTGCGCGACCTCGTCGCCTCCGACCAGGGGCTGGGGCACGGCGTGCTCGTGTCGGCGGCGACCGCGGCGACCGTCGTCCTCGTCCGGCCCCTGTACGTGTACGCCACCCGGCGGTTCGACGACCTGCGCCTGCCGGGCAGCCACCGGCCGCCCGGCGACGCGCTCACCCGTCGCGAGTCGGCGGTGGTGAGCTGGGCCGGCATGCGCGGCGTGGTGACCCTCGCCGCCGCCGCGGCGATCCCGCAGACCATCGACGACGCCGACTTCCCCGAACGGGCCACGCTGCAGCTCGCCGCCTACGCCGTGGCCATCGGGACCCTCCTGCTGCAGGGGCTCACGCTCCCGGCGGTCATCCGCCGCCTCCGGGTGGGGTCGGAGCGCGAGGAGCGGGCCGACGCGGCCCAGGAGGCGGCCGCCCGCCGCGCCGCGCAGGAGGCCGTGGAGCAGGTGCTCGCCGACCAGCGGCCCGTGTGGCGGCAGGCGCTGGGCCGCGAGCGCGCGGACGTCGCGCTGGACCGCATCTCCGCCGCCTGGCAACGCCGCACGACGGCGGCCGCGCAGGTCCTCGACCCGCACACCGACGACGAGGACGAGGACGTCGTCGTCGCCGCGCTCCCCGTGCCCGCGGGCGCGGCGTCCCCGGAGCCCACCGCGGCGCAAGGCCCCGGCGACGAGCACCCCCGCGACGAGCAGGCCCGCGACGAGCAGGCCCGCGACGAGCACGCCCGCGACCAGGACGCCCTCGCCGACGACCACGACCCTGCCCCGGCCAGGCACCTCGACGCGACGGCCGCGGCGGACGCCCGTGCCGCCGCGGAGGCGGCGGAGGCCGCCGTCGCCTCGGCGGGCGGACCGACCGGCGAGGGCGGGTCGGGACCGGACCCGTTCGCCGAGGAGGCCGAGCCGCTGGAGGCCCCCGGCCGCTCGTCGCGCCGACCGGCGACCGATGGCGGCGGCGACGGGGACTCCGACGACCTGACGGCGGACGAGCACGGGGACGAGCGCGGGGACGAGCACGGGGACGAGCACGGGGACGGGCACGGGCACGGGGACGGGGACGGGGATGGCGGCGACGACCGCGGCCGTCCGGACGACGACCGCCGCGCCGGCGCCGGCTCCGGCGCCGCCCGCCTCGCGCGGCTGCGCCGCCCGGGGACCCGCTCGTCGGGCGCCTCCCCCAGCACGCGGGAGCAGAGCCTGCGCGTGCAGGACCTGCGCCGTCGGCTGGTCGCCGCCCAGCGCGCCGTGCTCGTGCGGCGGCGCGACCGCGGCGAGCTGGACGAGGAGGTCATGCGGCGGATGCTGCGGGAGCTCGACCTGGAGGACGAGGCGATGTCGGCCTCGTGGGTGGAGCGCGTCCGTCCCTGACCGGCCGTCCGCGGGCACGGCAGGCGGCACGGCAGGCGGCACGGCAGGCGGCACGGCAGGCGGCACGGCAGGCGGCACGGCGGGCGGCGGAGGGGGACCTCCGTCCCGGTCCCCCGTCGCCCGCGCGCGCACCCGTGAGGTGGTGGGACGACTTCGGGACGTGGGTCCCAGGGATCGTCGTCGGACCGTCCCTAGCGTCGTGGACGTACCGAGGCGGGCACGGGCTCCAGCCCCGCGCCGGCCCCCTCCCACGGACAGGAGACCACGGTGACCACCACCGAGACGGGCACCCCCGCCACCCGCACCCGCGCGCCCAGGGCCGCTGCCGGTGCCGCAGCGACGGCGCCCGTCGCCCCCGCGACCCCCACGCCTGCGACCCCCACCGCCGCGACCCCCACCGTCGCGGCACCGGCCGCCGACGACGCGGCCGTCGCCGCCGCGATCGACGGCCTCGTCGCCAACGCCACGAAGGCGCTCGCGGAGTACGCGCGCTTCACGCAGGAGGACGTCGACCGCCTCGTCAAGAAGGCCGCCGTCGCCGCGCTCGACCAGCACGGCCACCTGGCCCAGCTCGCGGTGGCCGAGACCGGCCGCGGCGTCTTCGAGGACAAGGCCGTGAAGAACATCTTCGCGTGCGAGCACGTGACGAACTCGATGGCGGACCTCAAGACGGTCGGCGTCGTCGCCCGCGACGAGCTCAACGGCATCGTCGAGATCGCGGAGCCCGTGGGCGTCGTCTGCGCGATGACGCCGGTGACCAACCCGACCTCGACGGCGATCTTCAAGGCGCTCGTCGCCCTCAAGACCCGCAACCCCATCGTCTTCGCGTTCCACCCCAACGCCCAGCAGTCGTCGGTCGCCGCGGCCCGCGTGGTGCGCGACGCGGCGGTCGCGGCCGGTGCCCCCGAGCACTGCATCCAGTGGGTCGAGACGCCGTCGATGGCGGCCACCGGCCTGCTCATGAACCACCCGGGCGTGGCCCTCATCCTGGCCACCGGCGGCAACGCGATGGTCCGCGCCGCCTACTCCTGCGGCAAGCCCGCGCTCGGCGTCGGCGCCGGCAACGTGCCCGCCTACATCGAGAAGACGGCGAAGCTCAAGCGGGCCGTCAACGACGTCGTCCTGTCCAAGGCCTTCGACAACGGCATGATCTGCGCCTCCGAGCAGGCCGTCATCCTCGACGAGGCGATCTACGACGAGGCCCTCGCGGAGTTCGCGGTCCTGCACGCCTACCGCACGACGCCCGCCGAGAAGGCGATGCTCGAGCGGTTCATCTTCGGCGTCGAGGCCGGCGGCGAGAACTGCGCCGGCGCGAAGCTGAACCCGGCGGTCGTCGGGAAGTCCCCGGCGTGGATCGCCGAGCAGGCGGGCTTCCGCGTCCCGGCCGACACGTCGATCATCCTCGCCGAGGTGTCGCAGGTCGGGCCGTCGGAGCCGCTGACGCGCGAGAAGCTGTGCCCGGTCCTCGCCGTCCTGCGCGCGAGCACCACCGAGCAGGGCATCACCCTGGCCGAGCAGATGGTGGAGTTCGACGGCCTCGGCCACTCGGGCGCCATCCACACGCAGGACGAGGCGCTCATGGAGGAGTTCGGCAGCCGGGTCAAGGCCGTCCGCATCATCACCAATGCGCCCTCCTCGCTCGGCGGCATCGGCGACATCTACAACGCCTTCATCCCCTCGCTCACCCTCGGCTGCGGGTCCTACGGCCACAACTCGGTGTCGAACAACGTCTCGGCGGTGAACCTGGTGAACATCAAGCGCGTGGGCCGCCGCAACAACAACCTGCAGTGGTTCAAGGTGCCGGCCAAGACGTACTTCGAGCCGAACGCCATCCGCTACCTCGCGGACATGCCCGACGTCGAGCGCGTCACCATCGTCACCGACGCCACGATGACCACCCTCGGGTTCGTCGACAAGGTCATCGACGTGCTCAACCGGCGCCACACGAAGGTCGCGCTGCAGATCATCGACCAGGTCGAGCCGGAGCCCTCGGTGCGCACGGTCCAGGCCGGCGCCGCGCAGATGCGCCACTTCCGCCCCGACACGATCATCGCGCTGGGCGGCGGCTCCCCCATGGACGCCGCCAAGGTCATGTGGCTGCTGTACGAGCACCCGGAGATCGTGTTCTCCGACCTCAAGCAGAAGTTCTTCGACGTGCGCAAGCGCGCCTTCAAGTTCCCGACGCTGGGCGACCTGGCCAAGCTCGTCTGCATCCCGACCACCTCGGGCACCGGCGCGGAGGTCACGCCGTTCGCGGTCATCTCCGACCCCGACGCGGGCAAGAAGTACCCGCTGGCCGACTACGCGCTCACGCCCACCGTGGCGATCATCGACCCGGTCCTGACCTCCAAGATGCCGCGGTCGCTCGCCGCCGACTCCGGCTTCGACGCCCTCACGCACGCCACGGAGGCGTTCGTGTCCGTCTACGCCAACGACTTCACGGACGGCATGGCGCTGCAGGCGATCCGCCTCATCTTCGACAACCTCGCGCTGTCGGTGAACGGCGACCCGGCCGACCCGGCGACGAAGGACGCCCGCGAGAAGATGCACAACGCGGGCACGATCGCCGGCATGGCGTTCGGGAACGCGTTCCTGGGCATCGTGCACGCGATGGCGCACGTCGTCGGCTCGACCTTCCACCTGGTCCACGGCCGGACGAACGCCACGCTGCTGCCGCACGTGATCCGCTACAACGGCACCGTCCCGACGAAGCTCACCTCGTGGCCCAAGTACGAGCACTACGTGGCCCCCGAGCGCTTCCAGCAGGTCGCGGCGATGCTCGGCCTGCCGGCGGCGACCCCCGCGGAGGGCGTCGAGTCCTACGCGCTGGCCGTCGAGTCCCTGCGCGCCAAGGTCGGCATCCCCGGCTCCTTCCAGGCGCAGGGCGTCGTCGAGGCCGACTTCCTCGGCCGGCTCGACGAGGTCGCCATGGGCGCCTACGAGGACCAGTGCGCCCCGGCGAACCCGCGCATGCCGATGATCGAGGACATGAAGGCGATCATGACCGCGGCCTACTACGGCACGTCGCTGGAGGACGTCCGGGGTCGCACGGCGGAGGGGGTCGGCGCGGGCGTCGCCTGAGCCGGCCCGGTCCGGGGGGCGGTGGGTCGTGCCGCCGCCGCCACCCCGGACCGCCGCCACGAGGTGCCCCGTCCGGCCTGCGCCGGGCGGGGCACCGTCGCGTCCGGGGCGCACGCGCACGACGAGGGTCGGTCCTACGCCCTCGGCAGCCGCCCGCCGGGACCGTGCGGCCCCGCCCCCCGGTGCAGACTGTGGTCATGTCGAGCACCACGGCCCTCCCCCGACGACGGCGCCACCCCCTGCGGCCGGCCGCCACCGCGCTGCTCGTCGCCGGCGCGCTGCTGCCCGCCCTCGCCGGGTGCGCCGAGGCGCAGGAGGCCATCGACCAGGCGCAGGGCGCGGCCGCCAGCATCTCGGCCCAGGCCGGGGACGCCGTCGACCGCGCGCGCACCGCGGTCGAGGAGGCCCGGGCGCAGGTGACCGGCGCGCAGGACGCGATCGACGCCGCCCGCGCCCAGGTCGAGGGGCTCGGGGCCGACGCCGCGCAGGGCGGCCAGGACGCGCTGGCCGACGCGCAGACCGCCGTCGACGACGCCCAGCGCGTGCTCGACGACGCGACCGCCGCGGGCAGCACCGCCCCGGCGGAGGCCGTCGAGCAGGCCCGCACGCGCCTCGAGGAGGCTCGCGCCGAGCTCGAGGCCCTCGCGGGCTCGGCCGGCGGGGACGCCGCGACGGCGCTCGCGGACCTGGCGCAGCGCCTGCAGGGCCTGTCGGAGGAGCTCGCGGCCACCCAGGGCTGACCCGACCGGGTCGCCCGCCCGGCCGTCCGTGACAGCACCCGGATGAATCCGTCCGTCCCGGGCGCGGCACCCTCACGACGGGCGGCGCCGGGGCCGATGGTGGAGGCATGTCCGCCCGCACCCCGCAGCGCAGCCTGCGCCGCACCCACCCGGAGTGGTGGGTCGTCTCGGCGTGGGGCTCGCTCGTGCTCGTGCTGGGCGCGGGCCTCGCGGCGGCCGCAGGCCTCGGTCCCGCCTGACCCTCCGGCGCCGGCGGACGAGCCCACGCCTATCCTCGCGGGGTGACCAGCACCACGCCGACCACGCGCCCGTCGGGCACCGCCGCCGCACCCGCCCGCTGGCAGGAGGTCGCGCGGGCCGCGGGCCTCATGCGCGGCGGCACGCTGCGGGCGACGGTCTTCGCGGAGATGTCGGCGCTCGCCACGGCCACGGGCGCCGTCAACCTCGGTCAGGGCTTCCCGGACACGGACGGGCCGGCCGAGGTCGTCGCCGCGGCGGCCCGGGCGCTCGTCGAGGGCCACAACCAGTACCCGCCGGGCCCCGGCATCCCCGCGCTGCGGCAGGCGGTGGCCGCGCACCAGGAGCGGCACTACGGGCTGCGCGTCGACCCGGACCGCGAGGTGCTCGTGACCGCCGGGGCCACCGAGGCGCTGGCGGCGGCGGTCCTGGCCCTCGCCGGGCCCGGCGACGAGGTGCTCACCCTCGAGCCCTTCTACGACGCCTACGCCGCGGTCGTCGCCATGAGCGGCGCCCGGCACACCACCGCGCCGCTGCGACCGGGGCCGGACGGCCTGCGCCCGGACCTCGACGCCCTCGTCGAGGCGGTCACCTCCCGCACGCGCGTGCTGCTGCTCAACACGCCCCACAACCCGACGGGCACGGTGCTCACGCCCGACGAGCTCGCGGTCGTCGCGGACCTCGCGGGGCGGCACGACCTCGTCGTGCTCACCGACGAGGTCTACGAGCACCTCGTCCTGGACCCTGCGGCCCGGCACGTGCCGATCGCGTCCCTGCCGGGGATGGCCGAGCGGACGCTGACGGTCTCGTCGTCGGGCAAGACCCTGAGCCTCACGGGCTGGAAGATCGGCTGGGTCACCGGGCCCGCCGCGCTGGTGGACGCGGTGCGGACGGTCAAGCAGTACCTCACCTACGTGTCCGGGGCGCCGCTGCAGCCGGCGATCGCCTTCGCGCTCGGCGACCCCGGGGTGGCGCGGTGGGTGGACGACCTCGTCGCCTCGCTCACCGTGCGCCGGGACCTGCTCGTCGACGGGCTGCGGGACGCGGGGTTCGCGGCGGTCGTGCCGCAGGGCACCTACTTCGTCCTGGCCGACGCCGCGCCGCTCGGCGTCGAGGACGGCGCCGCGTTCTGCCGGGAGCTGCCGGGCCGGGCCGGGGTCGCGGGGGTGCCGGTCACGGCCTTCACGCACGAGGGGTCCGCGACCGACCGCGAGCTGCGCTCGTGGGTGCGGTTCACCTTCACGAAGCGCGAGGACGTCCTGCACGAGGCGGTGGCCCGGCTGCGCGCGATGCCCCGCTGACCCGGCAGGGCACCGCCCACCGGGTGCGACTCGCCCCACCGATCCAGCGCGACGCGGGCCACGCGGACCCGACGCGACGCGCGCCGCGCGAGCCCGACGCGACATGGGCCACAGCGACCCGGCGACGCGCGGGCCGCTCCGACCCGGCGAGGCGCAGGCCGGCCCCGGTCAGTGCCCGCCGACCCCCGCGACCGCGTCCGCGACCGCCGGGTCCGCGGACCGCCTGCGGTACGCGGGCGTGGCGACGACCAGGACGGTGAGGCAGAGCGCCGCCGCACCGAGCATCACGGCGGCCATGGCCACGGCGTCGCCGCCGAGCACACCCGTGAGGGGCGAGACGACCCCCGCGACGCCCGCCTGGAAGCACCCGACGACAGCGGCGCCGCTCCCCGCGACCTCGCCGTGGCGGGACAGCGCCAGCGCGGAGGCGTTCGGAGGCGTGAAGTTCGCCGCCGTGAGGATGCAGAACAGCACGACCAGCAGCGGCACGAGCCCGCCCGCTCCGGTGAGCGCCAACGCCAGCAGCGCGCCCGACAGCACGAGGGTCACGACCGGCGCCACGCGCAGCACCCCCAGGGGTCCGACCCGCGTGACGATCGCCGCGTTGGCCTGGGCACCCAGCACGAGCCCTATCCCGTTGAGCGCGAACACCAGCGCGAACGCCTGCGACGACAGGCCGTACTGCTCCTGCAGCACGAACGGCGAGGAGATGACGTAGCTCATGAGCACCGCCATCCCGAGGCCGGGCAGCACGGCGAGGGCGACGAAGCCGCGGTCGTGCAGGAGCTGGCCGTACCCGTGCAGGGCCGTCCCCACACCGCCCTGCCGTCGGCGCTCGGGCGGCAACGTCTCCTCGAGCCGCAGGTGCACGAAGATCGCGAGCGCCACCCCCATGACGGCCAGGGCGCCGAACACGCCCCGCCACCCCACCTGGGAGGCGATGCCCCCGCCGAGCGAGGGCGCCAGGAGCGGCGCGGCGCCGATGACGAGCATGAGCCGGGACATCATGCGCGAGGCCTCGGCCCCGACCCAGCGGTCCCGGATGACCGCGATGGCGCCGACCGTCGCGGCGGCGGCCAGGAAGCCCTGGGACACGCGCAGCGCGACGAGCACGCCGATGCTGGGCACGACCGTGCAGAGCAGCGAGGTCAGCACGTGCCCGGCGATGCCGACGAGCACCGGCCGGCGCCGGCCGAAGCGGTCGGACAGCGGCCCCATGACCAGCTGACCCATGGCGCCGCCGATGAGCATGCCCGTCATGGTCAGCTGGGCGCCGGCCACGGACGTGCCGAGCTCGCGGGCGACGTCGGGCAGCGACGGCAGGTAGAGGTCGGTCGCCATCGCCGGCAGGGCGCACATCGACCCGAGGAGGACGACGTCGCCGACAGACGCCTTGCCGGACCGGGCGGACACCGGCGGGGCCGGTGGCGTCCCCGTGACCGCGGTGCCGTCGTCCGACGGGTCGCGGACGACGTCGGAGGGGACGTCGGCCGCGAGGGCGGCCGGCGAGTCCGGGACGTGCTCGACGGCAGTCTCCACGGTGTGCTGAGCGGTGCGTCGGGCGGTGTGCTCGGTGGTGTCGGCCGGACCGGCCGAGGAGTCGGGGACGCGCTCGGCGGCATCGACCCGGACGGGGACTGCGGGGGCGGGCTCGGGACTCATCGTGATCCATGGTCGCACCGGAGGGCGCGCCCGACGAATCGATTCGACTGGTGGTGCCGAACGGGCGTGCAGCCTCGCTCGTGGCACGCTCGTGGCACGCTCGGAGCATGTGCGGTCGCTACGCCTCGTTCCGGGAGGACCAGCAGCTCGCCGACGAGTTCGCCGTCGCCGTGGTGGCCGACGACGTCCGGCTCCTGCCGCCGTCGTGGGACGTCGCGCCGACGGACGGCGTCCGCATGGTGGTGGAGCGCGCGGACCGCGGGACGGGCGAGGTGACGCGGCAGCTGCGGCCGGCACGGTGGGGTCTCGTGCCCTCGTGGGCCAAGGACCCGTCCGTCGGGAGCCGCATGATCAACGCCCGGGTCGAGACGCTGCTCACCAAGCCCGCCTTCGCCAAGCCCTTCGCCGTCCGGCGGGCGCTCCTGCCCGCGGACGGCTACTACGAGTGGCAGAAGCCGCCGCAGGGGGCGCCGCGCGGGGCCCGCAAGCAGCCCTGGTACATCCACCCGGAGGACGGGGCGGTCCTCGCGCTGGCGGGGTTGTACGAGTTCTGGCGCGACCCGTCGCGGGCGGACGACGACCCCGACCGCTGGCTGGTCAGCGCCACCGTCATCACGCGCCCGGCGACGGAGGCCCTCGCCGCCGTGCACGACCGGCAGCCGCTGGCTCTCGCCCCCGACCGCTGGGCCGCGTGGCTCGACCCCGCCGTCGGCGCCGACGAGGCCCGCGAGCTGCTCGAGGTCGAACCGCCGGCACTCGTCGCGACCCCGGTCTCGACGCGGGTCAACGCCGTCGCGAACAACGGTCCGGACCTCGTCGAGGAGGTGCCGGTCGAGCCCGCGGTCGCCGCGGACGGCCCGGAACCACAGGTCTGACGGCGTTCCAGCACCACAGCCCCCTCCGGCGGTGACGTGGTGCAGCCACCCCCGGCCGACGGTCGTCGACTGCACCCGTGGCCGACCGTCGCGCACGCCGACCACCCGTCGCGGCGGGCGGCCGCGTGGTCAGAAGGGGATGGGTCCGGCCCAGGGGTCCGGGACCGGTTCGGGTGCCGGTGGCGGTGGTGGTGGCGCTGGTGGCAGGGGCAGGACCGGGGTCGTGGTCAGCACCCG
>NZ_FOKA01000026.1 GCF_900111925.1 Cellulomonas marina | reverse complement strand
AGGTCTCTCGAAGAATCACGCGGTGACCGCCTACACGTCTACGACGACGCCCTCACCAGGGCCGGGCTCGCACACCACTCTGCGGGACGCCACTAACGACGGCACCTGCTGCGTCGTCGCACGGTGCGACGAGCCCGCTCGCTGCGCGCGTCCCACCTGCGCAGATCTACCTCGGTCGGCCACGGGCCCATCCCACCATCGACCACTGACACGCAGCCCTGACGAGTGAGACGGGCGTAGGGACGTGGACCGGCGAAGGGGTGGCCGGCAGATTGGACCGGTGAATCAGGCTCAGAGAGCCGCATGAATCAGGCTCAGAGAGCCGCAGTCGGAGCGGGCGGTGTAGCGGTGGGCTATGCGGTGGCGAGGCGGCCCGGCGGGCGCGATGAGGGCCGGGGCGCCCCGGACCGGGCGGTGGTGGAGCGGCCCGGCCATCGGGAGTGCCGTGGTGCCGGCCGCTGCGACCGGCCGGCACCACGGGGTCTGCGTCAGCTCGACCGGAAGGTCACCGTGTAGCGCTCGGTCGTGCCGTCCGGGGCCGTCACCGTGACCGTCGCCGTGCGGGCGTTCGCTGCCGTGGCCTGCTCGACGACGACGGTGGCGTCCTCGTCGAGCGGGACGGCGGCGACGACCGGGGTGCGGGACGGCGGCGCGTCGACGGTGTAGGTGCTCGTCGTCGCGGAGAAGGACGCGACGTCCTTGCCGTCGACGAGCAGCCGGCCCAGACCGGCCTCCGACGACGGCGCCGGGACGGCACCGGTGATGGCCACCTCCGCGACCTTCGTGTACGAGCGCGACATCGTGAGCGCGACCTGCACCGCCGTGGTCCGCACCGACGGCAGAGCCACGGTCAGCGGCGTGCCGAGCGCGGGATTCGTCGCCGGTGTGCCCACCGCCACCCACTGGCCGGCGGCGTCCCGGTAGCGGACCGCCGCGGTGGCGGGCGCCTTCTCCGCGAACGTGATCGCGACGCCGCTGACCACCGCCGGCCGGCCGAGCTCGTAGGTGAGCGTGTCGGCCGTGCGGCCCGCGCTGACCCAGTTCGACCAGGAGGTGCCGGCGCTGCCGTCGCAGGTTCTCGCCGCCGCGTAGCCGCCCTCGGTGAAGGACGCCGTCACCGACGCGCCGGCCAAATCGCGGCACAGGTGCGACGAGGTCGCCTGCCCCACGACGACCACGCTCAGCCGCGCGGGCACCGGGTCGTTCGGCGTCGTCACGGTCCCGGTCACCGCGACGGTCCCGGGCTGCGCCAGCGCCGCGTCGGTGAGGCCCGCGAGGTCCCAGCTCACCGCACGCGTCAGCCGGTGCGTGCTCGTCGCCACCTGCACGGGGACGACGGCCGGCGCCAGCGCCCGCACCTCCGCGGCCGTGGTGCCCGCGGGGACGGTGACAGACACGGGGTCCGCGGCGGTGATCTTCCCGACGACGAGGGTCAGCGGCGCGCCGGTGTACGGACGGCCGAAGGGGTCGGTGCCCGAGCCGGTCAGGGTGTGCGTGCCGTTCTTCTTCCACACCGCCGGGTCGACGGCCGGCCAGGTCACGGGCGCCTGCGCGGTCTCGCCGATCCGGTACCGCAGGGTCGCGGTCGTCGGCAGCGTGGCCGGCTGGCCGCGCAGCGTGCTGACCTCCTGCGGCTCGACGCCGACGACGTCGAACGCGTCGGACGGCATCGGCGCGAACACCTGGTTCGTCGCCCCGTTGGAGGACCACAGCGCGACGGGGGAGCCGGCGGCGGTGCGCGCCGACGACACGTCCAGCGACACCGCCGCGACGCGGTTCACCCAGCGCCAGCGCACACCGTCCTCGGTGGTGAGGACCCAGTGGGCGGCGGGGTCGGCGAGGGCCTCGTCGACGGACAGGGCCGTCGCCGTGACCGTGCCGCCCTGCCCGCGCGCGGCCGCGCCGCCGGCGCCGACGAGCGCCCGCCCGTCGCCGTCGCGCAGCACGTAGGCCTGCGCATGCCCGTTCTGCCCGGCGCCTGCGTCCGCGCCCGCGTCCGGACCCGGCACCGCGTGCGCCGTCCAGCGCTGCCCGGCGACCGGCGCACCGGAGCCCGCGGCGACCCGCAGGTCCTCGATGGTCAGCGCGCCGCTCGGCCCGGCCGTGAGGAACCGCCGCGAGGCGTCGCCGCGCAGCAGGTACTCGCCGCCGTCGACCACGGGCCGCGCGCCCTCGGCCACGCCGGTGACCCCGTCGACGAGGAACGTCACCACGGACCCGGCCGGCACGGTCAGCGTGGCCGCCTTCGTGGCGGCGTCGACCGCGACGGGCCTGCCCTCGACGAGGGCGTTGCGCTCGACGTCCTCGATCGGTGACTTGGTGGTGACCACCGGGGTCACCGTGGCGCCCTGCGCGACGTCGCCGAACAGCGACAAGTCCAGCGTCACCGTCTCGGCCGTCGCGGTGTCGTTGTAGTGCACGAGCGTCGCGCCGGTGCCGTCGGCGCGCAGCGCGGTGACGGTCTTCGTGTCGTCCGTCGGCACCAGCCGGTCGCCGGGGCGGATGTAGTGGGTGAAGTTGCGGACGGTGTTGTACTTCTGGTTCGTCAGGACCTTGCAGCGCGCCTCGTCGGGCGAGTCCCCGTCGTTCAGCCGGCGGTTGGACATGCCCTCACGGCCCGGGTAGTTGCAGTCGAAGTCGATGTAGATCGACCCCCAGCCGCCGTTCCCGTTCTCCATCTTGTACGCGTCCTCGACGGGCTGCCAGAACACCCAGGCGCCGGGCTCGAGCTCGCGCAGGTCGTCGATGATGCGCCCCGCCATGCCCAGGCCGTTCGCGATGTTGCTGCGGTCCCAGCCGCCGGGAGAATCGCCGAGCGCGACATTCCCGCCCCACGAGCCCTCGACCTCGCTCATCCACATCGGGAGGTTGGTCGACTTGGCCAGGTCGCGGACGCGGCGGCGGTCGTTCGTGCCGTAGGTGTGCACGTTGAGCTGGCCGACGGTGGCGCGCGAGGCGTCCGTCCACGCGTTCCAGTTCGTCATGAACAGGCCGGGGTTCGTCTCGTCCATGGCGGAGATGACGGCGTCCGTCGTCGTCCCCTCCTGCGCGAGCTGCGCGGCGAGGTCCTGGACGAGGCGGTTCTGCGCGGGGGGCTGGATGATCGCGCCCTCCTGCTTCTGGGTGTACGTCGTCGGCGGGCGGCCGGTGGCCGGGTCGATGTCCGTGCCCCAGTAGGTGGTGTTCGGCTCGTTGAAGGGGTCGACCGTGCTGACCTCGATGCCGTGCGCGTCCTCCAGGTACTGCGTCACGTGCTTCATGTAGGCGGCGAACTTCTCCTCCGCCTCGGGCAGCAGGTTCTCGCCGGGGGTGCCGTTCGTCGGGCGGACGGCGCCGGAGACGTAGCCGCTGCGCGTCATGAACCACGGCGGGGAGTTGGAGAACGTCTCCCAGTGCGTGATCTGGTCGCGGCGGGTCAGCTCGTCGACCCACCAGCGCTGCGTGTGGTCGGCGGTGAGGTCGTACGACGAGGGGTCCTCGGGGTTCCACTGCTCGAGGAACGCGAGCTTCTGCGCCGTGCTGGGCCGGCCGTCGGGGCCGTAGAGGTTCGACAAGGCGGGGGTGTCGGCGGTGGCCTCCGTGACCGGCTGCCACCAGCCCTCCACCGCGCTGCCGTCGTTGAGGTACGGCGCGACGTCGGAGGCGTTGCCGCCGCCGACGTTGTAGCGCGCGATGTTGAGGTTGAGCCCGTCGGGCCCGAAGACCTTCTCGTACAGGTCCTGCCGCACGTCGGCGGGGTAGTCGCCGGTGGCGTTGGCGAACCACACGAGGCTGGTGCCCCAGCCCTGGAACGGCTCGCCCTGGTAGGCGGGGTTCGGCCGCAGCGTGACGGCGCGCGTCTCGGCGGCCGCAGTGGCGCTGCCCGACGAGGGGTCGGCGGCCGTGGCGGGCCCGCCGGGGACGAGGCCTGCGCCGACCGTGGCGGCCACGGCGGCGGCGAGGGCGGCCTGGCGGCGGCGGGCGGTCGGGGACCGGTGGGAGGTGGGGGGCACGGCTGGCGCCTCTCGTCGTCGGGAGACGGCGTCGTGGTGACGCCCGCCGGGTCGTCGGTGGCCCGGGCCGGACCAGTCAAGGCACAGGGCGAGCCCAGGTCCAGCGACCCGAACAGAACCGAACACGCTCGTCTGCGCCGTTCAGCCTGCCGCTCGCTAGCGACGCCTGGCGGGAGCCACCGAGCGCTGGCTGGCGGGCTGCCTAAACAACGCTGTCTAAAGTATGGGCACTCGTTGCCGACGGGAAGCAGCGACGGGCCCTTGCCAAGAACTCTAGGTGCGCGACGTGTCCACTCGACGCGCTGAGGCGGCGGGCGAAAGGCTGAGCGCGACTGGCTCTGTAGTACTAGGCCGAACCGAAAAGGTCCGGGATTCCGATCGGACGCCCGCCGAGCGGTACCGAGGGCTACGCAACTACATACCGCGGGAGCACTGTTAGCAACGGTGTCTCCGAGAAGCGGAGCATGGGCCGTCTAAATCCCCGTACGATCCTCGCTCATTGACTAACCCGTGGCCGACGGTCGCCAGGAGATGGCGCGGCCAATACAGTCCCTTTTCGTGGATCGGGGGCACGGGCGCCGCCCCCTGCTCGCCAATGGAAGTAACCGTTTTGCGGCACCTAGCGTTCACACAGAAGTGCCCATCGTCGTCACGAGATTGCGACTAGTGCATTGTCGATTCCCGAGCACCCCTCTTTCCATGGGCACCGATTTCACGAAGGGCGGGCCGCGGATAGCGCGTACGCAACAATCGGAGAGGTCGGCTGGCCCCGGCTGGTCCGCGTCACGCCAGCACAGGCACGACCTACGGCCCACCAGGGGCAGCCAGGAGACTGCGGAGGGATTGCCATTCCTGACTACCGCGTGCCATGCTGCAGCACCTGGTGTTGGGAGCGAGATGCAACTAGCGATGTCGGACCTCGCAAGCGAGCGAAGTGTGTTCTTCGGCGCTGCAGACTCCTATTCGATAATTCGCTTGGGATCCACCGAGCGGGAGATCATGCACCGCATGCGCCTTGCGGTTCTTCTGTACGACCGCGTGATTGTAGCCGCAGCACACTTTTGGCAGTCGGAGCAGATGCGCAGGATACTTCCGCAGGTCAAGCAGCTCGTCGAAGTGGGGGCCGTGCTGCCGGCGATCCGAGCGGCGGATGAGACCAGAGACGTGAATGACTATTTCGCTAGGAGACTCTCGCAGACCTCCCAGTTGCACAACGCACTGAGGGCCACTGATCCCGCAATCGAGTCAGAGATTGCTCGGCCGGGTCAGTACCATATAGCACGACGAATCGAGCGGTTGGGCGCTGTGGTCCACCTCGATTTCAACTCAGTGGAAGCAGAGTTTCGGTCCATCTGGCTCGCGGATTGCATTGACTGCCAAGTGCTCGGGTCGGTCAATATGCTGGTTACGTCGCGAGTTTCCGAACCAGAACGCGGCGCCATCATGAGGCGCCTGCGCAGTCTTGCGCTTAGGTCATTCTTCTCCCGGAGCGAAGTCGCTCGCGCAGCACGTGAATTGGCGTTGCCCACGGAATTCTGTCGTTCCCTTGTGGCGCGCGCGTCCCATCTATACTTGCTAGCGAACGCCAAATCGTGCGCGAGCGACCTGTTGGCGCCTTCGGCACCGATCGAAGCAGCCGGAACGGGCCCGCTAGCACTCTCGAACGTCCTATTGCTCGAGCGCGTACTTGAGCTGTGCGGCGTGCCGCATGGCGCACTGCGCACCATGAGCCTCCCCGAATTGTTGCAACTAAGGGACGCTCCTGAGTTTGTCAGATTTCGCGAGTTCTACCTTAATACGGTAAAGAGATCAATGGAGGCCCACGCCGACTGGCAACAAGCCACCCTCCGACGAATCTCCGCCATGCGCGATAGCGAACGCAGACTTGCATCGATCATGCGACAGCTATACAAGGTTCAGCACCATTCAGGACAACTGTTCCTTGTGGCGGCGAGCAGCGAGTGGATCGAGCCCGCGCTACCCACAGGTTCACTAGCAACGGCGGCGGCGATGGGGTGGGGAGTTCCGACCGTCCTGAACCGCATACCGTGGTTGCAAAATCGGCCTACCGACGACTTCTACCAGTTCGCCGTCGCGCAAAATTTCGGGAAGCGCCTACCCCGAATGTAGCATCGTGGAGTTTACGTGGGCAAAATGACGCAATCGAATCGCGGACAGCGGGGCTAGACGAGTCTATCGCGCCCTCTTTCACGGTCGATGACAAAATTGACGACCAAAGGGCACTCATTGCCGCACCTCGTGCAACCCATCGCATGCCTGGTTGTAGCGGATTTTGAAAAGAGTCCGCCATCAACGACACACGTGTAGTTCTTGTTGCGTGCGTCCACCACACTGTCTTCTGCGGCGGAGTCGAGTTGCGGAAACTTCGAGATATTTACCGCGTGCGCCGCGATACGGGCGGCTCGGAGCCCTTCGAGGATCGACTCGAGGTCGGGCACGGAACCCGTGTGTTCCTCACGCGTGATCGAGTTGATCACGTCCGTACCCCCAGCCAACGCTAGTACGCTTGATCCGATTGCATTGGCAATGTGGTCCTCGCCCACCGAAGCATCGGTTGGAATGGGTCCGAGTGTCACTACTGGACCGCTGTGGCCTATCCCCGATCGCACTAGGTTGGTGAAGATTGGGACGTCGCTAAGACGCATGTGTCCGACGGCTTCGAGCATGACGGGTACTCCTTGCGCCTGAGACTCGTCTATGAAGCGCCTCTGCAGTCGTAATTCGGTCTTGTGAGCAGCGTCGAGGGCATCCAAAGTGTTTGCGGGTCGAAATGTGGTCCCCAGGCTCAGGGCTGTCCCGAATCGTTTCAGGATGCGTAGAATTTCCGGAAACAGCTCAGCCAATAGACTTTCGCTTCGGTTATTGATTAGCATGTCCCGAATTGCTATGCCGCCTCCCCGAGCCGTGGTGGGCGTGCGCCGGGTCCGTCTGGCCAATTCATAAAGTTCCGAGGTCACTGCTAGGTGCAAAGTCACCCACGCGACGCCCTCGGTCGCATGGCGTTCGATCTCCTCCAGCAGTCTCGATTTGTCGAGTCCATCGCGTGGCTTGAAAGCGGTGTAGTGGGGCAAGGTTCCGACAGGCGCTCCGGTTAGCTCGCGGATTTCTGCATAGAGCGGTCTTGCGAGTCGAACGGTACTTAGATCCATCATGATATCGGGGCCGTACCCGCAGTTTGCTAGTTGGTCCAGTTTCCGCAGTTCTAGATCCCAGTCCGCCGGTCGATTGCAACCTATGCTCGTGTTGACCTTGACAAGCGCCTCTGGCCCGCAGAGAACGCGGCTGCGATTGCCACGGAGCAAGGCTAAGCTATTTGCCCGAATGAGATCGGAAGCGGTGGCGGGCGCTAGTAGCCCTTCCGCAACTTCGGTCGTAGTAGCGATGCCGGACTCATTGCCGTCGTGATTGTCGCCCATAGCAGAAGCCCCTTTGCCGCGCGTCAGCGAGTTGCGATTAGTGCGTCGATCTGTCCCTCAGGACACACTGTACGCGAGGCGCGTAATGTTCTGCGAGGGGCAAGGCTAGAAGCTTGCTTCCTATCCGTCGTCCTCCAGGGTCGGGCAATGCCAGTTGCGCGACAGGCACGTCCAGCGGCTTGCACTTTCGTAGTCCTAGCGATTACGCGGTTGGGCGTGCCAAGGGCGCGCCCCGTCGCTCACTATTGCCACTGGCTAGGAGTGCACGGGTAGCGTCATGGTTGACGTTGAGGTTCGGCCCGTCGTTCCCAGCGGTCAAGGGCAGATCCTGCGTGGGTTAGAAGCGGTGCCAGTCGTGCTGTTCGACCAAGGGCATGTCGATCGCGCGACACCGGGTTCACGGTGTTGCGGCCGTACACCGCGGTTGGCTGTAGGAGTACCTGTCCATCTGGGGCGGTTTGGTGCCGTCGCAAATGCTGAGGCCGGGGTTGGCCATCATGAGGCGGGCCACCGCAGTGGCTGCTGACAGCGGTCCCAAGCCGGGGCGACGCCGCCCCTGCAGAGGTAGCCCCGGTCCGGGCAGGAGCACGACCTCGGCCGCTGTGGCCCCTGGGCGACGACCGCGCCCACCAACGCGTCCACCGCCACGAGAACTCGGCCGCCCGGTGCGCCGCTGACAGGCGGCGGCACCCGGCGCCTGCTCGTCGTGCTTGTGTCGGGTCGTTGCCGGTCCTTCCATTGTGTTCTCGACGAGTCTCGTCGACGCCTCTCGTCGCGCGGCGCCTGTGAGATGCCGGTGCCCGTACCAGCGGGATCGGTTCTAGGCTCTGACCGGCAGGGCAGGCTCGACGACGAGGAGGCCGACGGTGGCGCTCGTACCGGAGCAGCGGGCACCACGGGCCGGGCGCCCCGGAGCCCCCGCCGCGGCGGTCATGAACGCTGGTGCCGCCGCCGCAGCCCCGCTGGCCGCCCAGCGCCGCGAGCGGTTCATGATCGAGTTGCGGCGCACCGGCGCGGTTCGGGTCAGCGCGATCGCGCGCACGTTCGGTGTCGCCGAGCTGACGGTCCGCCGCGACATCGCCGCGCTCGCGGCCGCCGGCCGGGTGGTCCGCGTCCACGGCGGTGCGACCCTGCCGGAGCTGGCGGGCCTGGCGGCGGCGGGCTCGTCGTCGGGCGTTCAGGCCGACGCGCGCACGGTCGGCATGGTCGTGCCATCGCTGGAGTACTACTGGCCGGACGTCGTCGCCGGGGCGCGGGCGGCCGCCGAGGAGCGGGGCGTGCGGATCGTGCTGCGCGGCTCGTCGTACGACGGGGGCGAGGACGACCGCAGCCAGATCTCTCGGCTGCTGCACGGCGGGGTCGACGGGCTGCTGGTGGCCCCGACGTCGGACGGGCCGATGGGCGCGCGCCTGGCGCACTGGCTGGAGAGCCTGCCGGTGCCGACGGTCCTCATGGAGCGCCGCCCGCCGGCCGCCACGGGCAGCCACCGCCTCGGCTGGGTGGTCACGGACCACGCGCTCGGAGCCGACATCGCCGTCCGCCACCTGGCCGCCCAGGGCCACCGCACCATCGGCGTCCTGGTCAGCCACCGCTCACCCACCAGCCTCCCGGTGCTGCGCGGCTGGCGCGACGCGACCCGCGCCCTGCGCCTGCCGGTCGACCCGAAGGAGCACGCGGCGTCCATCAGCGCGCCGGACTCGGTGTGGCCGCCGCTGGAGGAGGAGCTGCTGCGTCTGCGCGGGCTGGGCTGCACGGCGCTGCTGGTGCAGTCGGACTGGGGCGCGCTGGCGGTGCTGGCGGCGTGCCGATCCCTGGGCCTCGCGGTGCCGGCGGACCTGGCGCTGGTGTCTTACGACGACGAGGTCGCTGCGTCGGCGACCCCGGCCCTCACGGCGGTCCACCCACCGCGGGGTGATCTGGGCCGCCGCGCGGTGGACCTGCTGCTGGAGCGCCTGGACCAGGGTGCCGAGCGGGCGGTGCAGCGCGTGCAGCTGGTGCCGTCACTGGTGGTTCGGGACTCGTCGGTGCAGGTCGACACGCCGCCCACCGCCGCACGCGTCCCGGCCCGCGCCGGGTGAGCACCTTGCCCCGCTAGGCTGGCGGCGTCCTGCCGGCAGGGACGCCACGCCCACGCCGGTGCTACGCGCCTGTAGCTCAGGGGATAGAGCACCGCTCTCCTAAAGCGGGTGTCGGCAGTTCGAATCTGCCCAGGCGCACAACGCAACTGTATTGCTCCGCTTGATGCTTGACGTTCGGTGTTCGGCTGAGGGTTGACGGGGTTCTGGTTGAGGGTTGACACCGGGTCCGGTTGATCCTTGACGGGGACTGCTGCAGGTTTCGTTGACACTCGGGGTGAGTGGTTCTCAGGCCGCTGAGGCGGTCGCGTAGATGGTCTCAAACTCGACCGGCGTCAGGCGCCCGAGGCGGGCCTGGCGGCGTCGGTGGTGGTAGGTCTGCTCGATCCAGGCCACGATCGCCCGGCGCAACTGGTCACGGGCGCCCCAACGGCGCCGGTTCAGGACGTTCTTCTGCAGCAGCGCGAAGAACGACTCCATGGCCGCGTTGTCCCCGGCCGCGCCGACGCGTCCCATCGACCCGCGCAGGTCGTGACGGCGCAACGCGGCCACGAATCTTCTCGAGCGGAATTGGCTGCCCCGGTCCGAATGGACGACGCACCCGGCGACCGCACCGGGCCCGCCGCGGCGCCGTACGGCGCTGTCCAGGGCGTCGACGGCCAGGCGCGACTTCATCCGATCCGAGATGGAGTAGCCGACGATCTCGTTGGAGTAGACGTCCTTGATGGCGCAGCAGTAGAGCTTGCCCTCGTCGGTCCAGTGCTCGGTGATGTCGGTCAGCCACAGGCTGTTGGGTCGTTCGGCACTGAAGCGGCGCTCGACCAAATCGTCGTGCACCGGCGGGCCGGGCCGCTTGGCCTTGCCCCGCTTGCGCGAGTGCGTGGAGTAGACGCCCTGCTG
>NZ_FOKA01000004.1 GCF_900111925.1 Cellulomonas marina | reverse complement strand
CTCACGCAGCTGCTCGGACTCCTTGGCGGTGACGCCCTGCCGGGTGCCGGCCTCGACGTCGGCGGCCTTCATCCAGTTGCGCAGGCACGACTCGGAGATGCCGAGGTCCTTGGCGATCGTCGAGATCGGGGCCTCGCCCTTACGGGCGAGGGCGACCGCGTCGTCGCGGAACTCCTGGGGGTAGGGTGCGGGCACGGGACACATCCTTCCAGCGGGGACACACGTCCCCACAGGTCAGGTGTCAACCGAACCTGCAGCAGTCCCGCTGTGGCAGATGGACGTCGTGGGCTGCGTCGGCCTGGTCGACGGCACCAGCGAGAAATGCTTGACCGGTGTCGACGACCACTCGCGGTTCTGCGGGTGCGCGGCCCTGATGAGCGCCGAACGCACCCAGAAGGTCTGCGACGCGTTCAGCGCGGCGTTGACCAGGTACGGATGCCCCCAGCAGGTGCTGACCGACCACGGCAAGGTCTCCACGGGCCGGTTCAACCACCCGCCTACGGAGGTGCTGTTCGACGCGATCTGCCGGCGCAACGGCATCGAGCCCCTGCTGACCAAGCCGAGGTCGCCGACCACCACGGGAAAGATCGAACGATTCCACCGCACCCTCGCGCCGAGTTCGGCACGGGCCCGCGATGACGCGGTGCTCGAAGAAGACCTTCGCCCGCCACGTGATCGTGCCGGTCGGCGGTAGGCGGCCGGCGACGGGCGACGGACATCCGTGTCGGCGCGGTAGGGCCGGATTCTGGTCCACCCACGAACCCGGAAGCAGCACAACCATGCCGAGGCATCGACAGGATCTGGCTGGTGTCGGCCAGGTGGCACAGCGTGCGGACGGGCACGCCGAGCACCGCGGCCGCGTCCTTGGTGCGACAATACTGGCGGGCGGGGGTGACGGTTGCGGGTTCCGGCCGCGTGGGCATGGTCATTATGGTTCTCCTTCGGTGTGACGGCTGTCCTCCGGAGCCACGGTGGCCCCGGAGGGGTGGCGCGGGTTGCGCCACGCGCGCGGTCTTGGCGGTGGTCTCGCACCCGATCCCGACGCTCTGGGACAGGGTGTGGACGGCGGTGGCGGACGGCGCCCGGCGCACCACCGGGCCGACGGTGCCCTGCCAGAAGTCCGTGAGCGCGCGCAGAGTGGTGGTCTTGCCCGAGCCGGCCGGCCCCAGCAGCGCGTCAACCACACGGGCGGAGCCCACGATCGCCTCGACTGCGGCGACCTGATTCGAGGGCGAGCTCGACGAAGTGAAGCGGCAGCCGGCGGACCGATCGGTCGAGCATGACTGCCCAGCCGAACATGCGGCGTCCGTCTCGGTGCTGACGATGAGCGCACGTTCCGCGGCGAGCAGCTTGGTGGAGGTGCACACGTTCTCGCCGACCCCGCGGGCGTCCGGGTCCCGGGTGTCGTCCGGGTGCATGCAGGCCTGAGCCGCTTCGGTGACGAGCGTGTCAAGGAGCGCGCGTCGCTCGGCGGGCTATGCCATGCGCAAAGGCTTGGAGGCGCGCAGGGCCTCGGTGGCGGGGTTCCACGTGGTCCACACCGACCGCTTGGCCGAGACCTCGGCCAGCAGCTGGTCTTTCATCATCGCCCGCACATCGGGCCCGATGTCGTGAAGTGCAGCGCGCGCCCGTACCGCCCTTGTAGGCCCTGGCCGCGAGGTCCTGGCGGCGCCGGTGAGCGCGCGGGCGTGGTTGGCCCACTCGGTCAGCAGCTCGGCCAGGGGCCGGACAGTCTTCGGTGGCCGGATGGTCCGCGCGAGGTACTGGCGAGCCTTCGTCGTTTCGACTCGCGTCGGCTCCCGACCGTGGTCCGCGACGAACTTGGCGGCCCAATCCTGCTCGGCGCAGCGGATCTGCTCCGAGCAAACCGAGAAGTGCGCCAGGACGGCGTCGTCGATGTCGTCGATCTCGAACACGGGATTCCGTCGAGGGCCGCGGTCGCGATGCGAGCATCGGACCGGGAGTCGGCGGGCGACCTCGTCGGCGAGCACGGAATCGCACAGCTCAGAGACGATAATGGTCGCCGCGTGGACCGTCTTGCGATCCACCGACCGCCAGATCCCGTCCGGACCCTGCACCTTGTCCGCGACGACGGCGTGCTTGTACACATTCGGATCGATTGCGCGGATATCCCAGTGGTCGAACGCGGCTGCAATCATGCTTAGTGTGGTGACCTGCCGTCGCCCGCCTCCCCGACCCGGGTGCGGATGACGCACCTTTCGACGACGCCAAGGCGGGCCGAGAGCCGCCCGATGTGCGGCGTAGGCGGTGGATCGGGTCCGGTCGTCGGCGCGGCCCACAAGACCGAGACAGACTTCGGCACGGTGAGCTCAAGGTCGTAACCGACGACAGCAGGCCGGCGCTGCGCACCGCGACCATCATCGCCGCCCTGCACTGGCGGCCCGTAGCGGTTGTACGGCCGCCCGAGAGGCGCCCCGGTGACGGAGCCGTTACCGTCTCGGAAGAACGCGGTCATCGCCCGTTCGCTGACGTGTGCCCCGAGCACGAGCTGCTCGACCGCGCCGACGCCCAGCCCAACGAAGCCGGCACCCTGCCACCGGCCAGCGGGGCTGCCTGTCTGATGGTAGGACTGTTTCAGCGTTTGCCCAGGCTCGAGGTCGGTATCGCCCGCAGCGAAATGCTGGGTCAGGTACGTGTACCCGACCCCAGCCGTCGACATGTGCGTCCACATCACGGCGCGCTGCCACCCGGGAGCCGCCGCCTGGACCGCCCCGCCTGGTCTTCGTGGCACATAGGCAAGTCGGCCGACAACCTCTGCGGTGCTGTCGTTGGCTCAGGGGGCAGGCGCTGTTGCTCGCACCCCGACGGTCCGACGCGAACCCGTCATCGCTCCCGGGCCGAGTCCACCGACCACCGGGTGTCCCGTGCCATGACGACGACTCGGCGTTCGACGACCGTCGCCGAAGCCCCGGGCCCCCTGCTGGCCCATTGGGCCGATGACGGCTTCTGGCCTCCGCTTGCACTTCGTGCGAAGCGGGGCGCATGCATGAGCAAGCGGGCTGCCGCGCGGGAGGCTGACAGCCGCGGCGGCTTCCCTCTCCCTTTGCGAGTCGTCTCTCCCGGCATCAAGGCACAGGCTCCAAGCGGCGCTCTCCCGGCTGACGGCGGCGTGGCTCCGCCACTGGTCCCGCTGATAGCGTCGGAGGGTAGCCGCGTGCTGAGGCGCGGATTGCCACCCGGAATCGAGGGCAAGTGTCAATCGAGTCACCGTACGCAACTGTCAATCGAATTGTCCTGACTCAGGACCTGAGTTGGCTTTTGGAGCAACATCGGCGCGGGCAACTTGACCTTGACCCCCCATACCAGCGCAGGAGCGTTTGGACACCGCGCGACCGTCGCTACTTCATGGACACGATTTTCAAGAACTATCCATCGCCAGCCGTCTTCCTGCACAAGACCATCGACTTCGCCACCGGCGAGTCGATGTACCACGTGGTAGACGGCAAACAGCGCATAAGCACGGTCTTGATGTTCCTGGCAAACAAGGTGTACTTGCCGAAAGAGTTCGGTGACTTGCGCTTTGATGGCAAACGATGGCGAGACCTCACCGACGACGAGGCCAAGTCGCGGCTGTGGAATTACCGCGTGACTATTGAGGAGGTTGACGACGTCTCGCCAACGTTTGTTCAGGAGGTCTTCGAACGGCTCAACAAGAACTCCAGGAAACTGACGCCGCAGGAACTGCGCCATGCACGCTTCGACGGCTGGATGATTCGTTTCCTGGAAGAAGAGGCCGCTCAGCCGATCTGGACGGTATTTAAGATCAACACCGCGGCAAAAGAAAAGCGTATGACCGACGTGCAGAACCTTGCAGAACTTGCGATGACGGTGATGCGGCGGCGGGTGTCCGGCTTCGACCAGGAAGACATCGATTCCTTCTTCGCCGAGTACGACGAGGTCGAGGCCGATGAGAGCGACTTCGACGTGGATGACTTCAGGAGACACTTCTTTGCTGTTCGTGATTGGCTAGCCGACCTTGATCGCGAGACCGGCGTGGTCGCACAGGTTGCGCAGCCTTTCATGCACTTTTACACGCTCTGGGCATACGTAGCTCGGCTGCCGGAAAAGCCTGTTGACCATGCCGCCTTCGGCGATGCGTATCGACGGTTCATGCGCGCTGTCGGACAGTATGAAGTGGACCCGGCGCGGGAGGTCGCAGAGGGCGGTATGCCGGACCCTTCCGACACCTATGACGACTGGGTGCGGCGTTACAAGTTGGCTTCAAGGGGTGCGACCACCGAAGAGCCACAGCGCCAGGCACGTCTTGAGGCGTTGGCCCAGGCCCTGACGCTGGCGCCGACCGTTCCGTGAAGATTGATCCCGCCATTCGTACCCGGTTCGAGCGGCAGGCGGCCATAGCGAGTGCATTGAAGCGCGAGGTAGATCGCGACCTCCTCAAGCGGAAGCACGCTGCGTGGCACTACGAAAGCCGTGTCAAGGCCGACGAGAGTTTCGCTCTGAAGGTCGAAACAGGACGAGTAAAAAACCTCGACGAGGTGGAAGACGTATTCGGCGCAACTCTGGTTGTCCCGAATTCGGCACTACTCGCGGACGCTGAGGCTGTAGTCACAGAACGATACAGGTTGCAAGAGCGGCGCCCGTTGAGGTCTCAGATTACGACCAAGAAGCCAGAGGAGTTCCGGTTCGACGATATACGACTGTATGTTAGGTATGCCCGCACCGAGGGCGAAAGAACTGCAATTCCGGACGGAGCTCTCTTTGAGGTGCAGGTCAAGACGTTCTTGCAACACGCGTGGACAGTAGCCACCCACGACCTGGTCTACAAGTCGGATCAGCGCGATTGGCGACGTGAGCGCGTTGCGTACCAAATCAAAGCGAACCTCGAACAAGCCGAAGTGGTGATCGGTGCGATAGAAGGTCTGGCTGCGAGCGCCGTCCTCCCAGCCGAGAACCCGGCCATCGACGAGATAAATCTAATCATCGCAGTGCTTTCAGAGGAGTGGTCGGGGACTGCCTTGCCCCGTGATGTTCGACGTCTAGCTGAGTCGATCCAGGTTTTGCTGACTGTTGTAGAAAGCGGGGGGGACACGGACAAAGCACGACTTCTAAAAGAGTTGCTTGTGCGAGGGCGGGAGCGGAGTGCGGGCGCGCACAGTCTAGACTGGTCTCCTTATCGGTCGGTCCTGAACTACGTGGCGCACGAGCACGAAGCAAAATTGAGAAAGCGCGTCCGAGGCGCTTCACGACAGAAACTCCTCATGTACCCGGAAACGCTAGCAGCCCTAGGTACCGACCCTAGCGAGGCCAGTGGCGCTGTCGTCGTCACCTGAACTGTTCTGTCGCCATGACGATTCCGGGTTAACGCCCTTGAACAGTGCGAGATGATTCTGCTTGGCGCTTAGCGGAAGATTGGGACTATCCGGCCGCTTTCGTTCTCGCTCTACGCCGCAAATCCCACGATGTAAGGGCGCTCTCTACCAAATTATCCACCTGCGTTTGAGAAGGTAAGCAACTCGGTGCTTCGGCGCCCAAGCGCCGAAGTGTGGTCGCGTCGGGGTAGCGCATGGACCTAAGATCCGTAGCGTTGACCTGCGTGTGACCTGAAAAGGTACGGAAGAATCTATCTACCAAGGTGGAGTTCAGCCAGAGGCATAGACCTTTTGCAGTCGATTCGTCGATGCCGGCGCCCCCGGAGTGAAAGACGTTAAGGTGGTTCTCAAAGGCGACGGGGCCCGGCGCTTGGGTGGGCGACCAAACTGCCGCGACGATGCGGCGCCGTTCCTCTTTGGCCGAAAAGCGCTTGACGACGCAATACCATCCACTAGGCATCAACAGAGAGTTATCACGAGCGGTTTCCGGCTCGAACCATTGAGGCTTGCGAATGTCGGTGCGCGGCCAATTGACGCGACCCGCGCGGAGGTTTCCTGGGTAGATCAGCGGCGCAGAGGTGGGTTGCGGGGTTTCACGAATCGACGCCCGCGACCTGAAATCAACGACACGGCCCGTGGATGCTTCCAGCGTTAGGTTGTCGAGCGTAGCCGGGAGCGACAAGAAACGCTCCGATAACTCGTCATCGGCATCGGTCGTCGCCAGACGGATGAAGCGATGGGGGTCGTTCACATGGACGACTGCCGAGTATGCGGCTGTTCGGCACACGACATTGTTCTCGTGGTCCGAACTGACGGACAGCACAATGCTGTCGTGCGCGCCGCCCTTAGTGGCCGAGAAGATGATGTTGTCCTGGAGCACTCCGGTGTCTGCAAACACTTTGGCCCGGGACTCGAATATGTGTACGCGATCAAAGGATACCTGGTCCAGCAGGTAGTGGCGAAACGCCCCAAAATGAGGGCCGTTTGCGAATGACCTGGGCGTGATGGCTACTAGTTGTCCTCCCGGCTTCAGGGCCTGTGTGCCGAGAGCCAAGAAGGCAGCGTAAAGATTCGGTGCGTCGACGCCCGCGTCGCGGAGCAGGCGCCGATGAGCGGAAGATGACGCGAGTTTCCGGTAAGGCGGATTCTGAATAACCACGTCGAAGTTGAGAAGCCGAGAATCCGTGGTGCCGGTCGCTAGTTCGATGTAGTCACCTTCAATAACTTGGTACGTCATGCGACCGTTCGAAGCGATTGTGCAGTCTTCCAGGGTTGCGTTGAGAAATGGAATTAGGATGGGGTCGCGTTCCACGGCGACGATGTGGAGCGTTCGGCTGGTCTCCGCGAGCACGCGCGCAACTAGGGCTGTCGTCAACATCCCGGATCCGGATCCTGGATCCAGAATGCGCAAAGTATGCGCGTCATCGGTTACTCGGGCGGTTCTCGCGATTAGAGCGGCCGCAGAGGCGGGCGTGAAGAACTGTCCCAGCTCAGCCCGAGCCGCTGACTCCAAGACCGTCGAGGCCTCAATGCGTCGGCCTTCGGCACGCTCGAGGAGGGCTGTCATCATGGGTCTCACGATAGTTGCTTCACTGAACGCGCCCGGCACAGCGCTTGCGTCGCGCTCGGCGCCAGCGTGTGCGACCAGATCGCGGAGGTGAGGCTTGCCTGTGACCGCCAGCAGCGCTTCGGGGTGTTGTGGCTGCCGCCGCGGATACTCCGCCGAGCGCCTGCGGGGCGGCAGTAGGCGGCGAGGGTGCCCGTCGGCGGCGGTGTGTGATGGCCGACGGTCACCATGCACGGGACATACGCCGCGCTCCCGCGGTCCATCACGGATCGGCGGTGCAGGGCGTCCACGTCGACAGCAACGCCGACGTAACGCAGTCCTGCCTGTCCGTGCGACGGCGCCAACGCTTTTTGTCCCGGCCGACAGAAGGATCGTTGGAGTGGGTCATATTTGACCCGGCGCCTGCGTGTCACATTCCCGGAGAAGCACCGTTCTCCGGCGTCATCGTTTACTCGTCGGGTCCCTTCCACGTCGCCACGCTCTAGGATTAGGAACCGTTAGGCGACGCGTCCTCGGCGACGTATTGGGCGGGTCGCTGAACGGTTAAGCGGTGCTCGCGCACGCTGATCACGCCTCCACTGGCGAGTAGTCGATCGACCACACGCGGATCGCTCATGATTGCGATACCTCGGGCCGTTCGTCCGGCTCGTTTCGACAATTGCACGTATACGACTTTGCCATGCCGACCGAGGGAGTTCTCGAGATCCTTCTCGGTGATGTCGCGGGGAATGTGGTGGATGACGATCCTCCCTGAGGGAGGTGTGGTAAGCGGGTTCGCGATGACAAATCGCTTGATGCCGCCTTTGCTTTTTCCGGTTGCGCGCGCCCTCGAAGTAGCCTGGTCTGCGCGCAAAGTCTCGAGGAGGAGACCATTGCGTCGCAGGAATGTGACCTCGCGATCGTAGGTATCGCGATCGTGAGTATTGATCGCCTCGTAGATGTCCTCTGGGGACAGTTCATGCCCCCCGATTCCGGCGACAACAATACGCTGCTGCAACTGCGAAAGATGCCATTCGTCGAAAAGCCGCAGCCATGCAGACTGCTGCTCAGTGAATACAGACCGGTGAAACAGCGTTACGGAGAAGGTTGTTGCCGCGTTCGTCAGTTCGGGCTGTCGGAGAGCGTTTTCCTCCATAAGTCGGAAGATGCGACGCATTCCTTCGCCAAGTTCCTGCACGTAGCCAGCCTCGCGCAGACATTTCGCCACGAGAGAGTTCCTGGATTCGTGTACGCCGTTGAGTCGCGTTAGGTCTTCCACGCGAACTGTCGACAGTAGACGGCCCGGACTGCTGATCTCCATCCGATCGTCGTAGACGAATACATCAACGCTGTTGTGAATGGTGTAATCACGGTGCGTGATGGCGTTGATCAATGCCTCGCGACAGGCCAATTCAGGATAAAGGTAACGTTGCTGGAATCGGGCGTCCGACCCGAGCGTGGCTGATTGGCTCAGGAACGGGCGCAGGGCCTCCCAGGCTGACGCTTGCAGCGTTAGGAGATTGCCGGTGACCGTCTCTTGGGAAAGTACGTTATAGTCGACGCCCTGCTTTAGTTCGTGACCCATCACTCTGAGTATCCGCACCTGGGACCGCGGGTGCCATTCGAGAATGTCGCGCGCGAACAACAGGAGCGCTGCTCGCCGAAGACGTAGGCCGCCCGCAGCGTACTCGGCCAAGCCGAGTTGCTGAAGGTACAACTCCGGGGTCATCCCGGGGATGTAGCGCGCGGCCATGCCGCGCAAGAGATCGAGGTCAAGGCTTGATACCTCGGCTCCGTCTACGAACTCCGAGTCGAATGTTCTCGACGCCCGCTCGCGCTGCTCGAAGAGCAACGTCTCGGCATGTATCGGGACCGTCTGAAGCCCGTCACGCTTGACCGTGCGACCGTCTATGGTCTGGAAGATGCGGCCGGAGCCCTTCGATACGCTGAATAGAAGTACGTGTTCTGACCCGATTTGTATCAAGGACTTATGCTGCAGACCTAGGTGCTCGCCATTCATGACATGGGTAATCGGTGCATTGAGGAGCGCCTGCACTTGCTCAGCGGTGTGGGGAACTCCCGTAATCCTTCCGTCATCCTCCACGCCCACAAGCAAGTCGCCGCCGTCAGCATTGGCGAAAGCGACCAATGTCCTGGCGATATCCGTGCATATGTCCGTTACCTTGCGCGGCCGGTGGTCCCCCGGCGTCTGATTGAAGGCAGACTTGAACTCCCGGAAGTGTCCTTCGCCCAATGAGATCGCGTTGGTGACCCTGGTCATGAGCAGGAGAAGATCGGTCATCGTGGCCCCCGTCAGTGTGCGTGTCCAGGGAGCAGTATGCCGCGAAGTGTCGTGAGGTTGGGCGAATCTCTGTCCCGACAGGCCGGGGTGCGGCGCGTGGTCATCGACGGGGCGAGCCCTTGCGGCGCGCGCTGTCTCACGATCGCCGCGAGGGCGGTGTCGCCACTGACTCTGCGCCGCGGCCATGGTCCGCCGCTACGGCACCTGGCGCCGCATCGCAATGCCCTTGGCCGCGTTGCTCCGGAAGTCCCTCGCACTTATGTGCTCCGCTCAGAGCGCGTGGCTCAGGCTGCCAACGTGAGAGCAACCCCCGACAGGAAGCGCGGTTTGCGTGTGGCGCCTTGATGCGGAAATGCGCTCTGGCACAGAGGTGTTGAGCCGCCCTTGCCCTCTGAAGCGTCCACCGGCCGGCGCCCAAAGATCAAGAGGTGGTATGAGGAGGGGCGCGTGCCTGCACTTGCCGCGCGCATCCCGAGGTGTACCCGGGTGGCGCTCGGCCTCGAGAGATCGAGCGCCCGGTGTCGGCTGACCAGGCGTGGTCAGCGAGTGGTTAGCAGCGGGCGCGGAATCGGTGCATCAGAGGCCTCACAGCATGTGTTTCCTGCTGATCAGCGCGCTGGCTACTTCCTCGGGTCGAACTCCTAAAGCGGGTGTCGTCGTTGTTGCTGCGCGCGCGAGGGGCCTCGGGGTGGTGGGGGAGCGTTGGTGTCGCGCAGAGTGAGGGACGTCGCTAGGTCGACGTGGCGGGAGGCGGGGCGGTGTCGCTGGACATGGCGACGACCGTCTGCGCGGCCATGCGGCCCGTTCCGTCGAGGTGCTGGTGGACGGTGGTGTGGAGTGGGGTGATCCACGGTGCCTGCGGGGTGTCGTCGAAGCGGACCACGCGGAGGCGCTCCGAAACGGGGACGCCAAAGGTGCGGGCGGCCGCCAGGCCGCCGACAGCGATCTCGTCGTCGGCGGCCATGATGGCGGTCGGAGGCTCGGGGAGGGCCAGGAGGTCGCGGCCGTAGAGTCCGCCGGAGGCGACGTCGAAAGAGCCCGTGCGCATGAGCGACGCGTCCGCCTAAAGATGCGCGGCGTAGAGAGCCGCTCGGTAGCCGTAGAGGCGGTCACGGGCGGCGATGGAGGCCTCGGGGCCGCCGATCCAGCCGAGGCGGCGGTGGCCCAGGCCGATGAGGTGGTCGGTGGCGGCGCGGGCGCCGGCCCAGTTGCTCAAGCACACGCTGACCATGCGGCGGTGGTGCGTGTCGACGGGGTCGATCATGACGAACGGCAGGTCGGCGTCAGCGGCGGCGTCGAGCAGCGCGTCCGGCGCTGACAGCGTCAGGCCGACGATGCCGATGACGCCGGAGTCGGCCTGGTCGGACACCCATGCGTGCGCGGTGGTGCGCTGCCGACGACCCTGCTTGTCCGGTGCCAGGCGCGTGATGAGGTCCAGGCCCGCCTCCATGGCGGCGGCGAGCAGGCCCTGGAAGACGTCAGGATAATGGCGAGGCCGGGATGTCGAAGACGACGGCCACCGCCCGCCGCGCCGACTCCGGGCTCGGCTGCGTCGAGGAGCGGTAGCCCAGGGACGCTACCGCGGCCAGGACACGCTCCCGCATGCTGGCTGCCACGTCCTGGCGCTCATAAAGGGTTTTCGACATTGTCGCCGTCGACACCCTCGCCGCTCCCGCGACGTCGGCGAGCGTCGACCGCCCGTCTGCCGCCCGTCCGGCCACAGCGTGTCCTCGTTGCGAAGCTAGTTGGTGCTCGGCCGGCCGGCCTCCGCAGTCCTCCGGTCGCACGTTCGTGCAGTCGGGTTGCCGGCCGTGTCGCCGCCTGCGCAGCCTGAGCCTCGGCTCGTCGTGCGCTGTGTCCGAGCAGTGCTCCGCCCGGTCCGCCGGGTGCCCGTCCTGTGGGCGCGGGCCGGGGCAGGCGTCCGCGCCTGCGGAGAGGCCGACGAGGCGGTCGGTCGAGGAGGAACGCATGAGGAGATCCACCCGCCTGATCGGTGCGGCGACGGTGCTGCCGGTCGCGCTGGCAGGCCTGGGCCTGGTCGCGCTGCCCGCCGCGGCGGCGCGCCCGACGCCGGCGGTCGCACCCGTCCTGGCTGCGGCCGCGGCGGTCGCGGACGGCACCGGTGCGACGCCCGTGCCGCAGGTGAGCCTGCTGCCGCGCACGGCGACGTCGTACCCGTTCGGCGCCGCCGACCACCAGCTCGTCCCGCAGGACCTGTCCCGCGACGGGTACGTCGAGGAGGAGTTCCTCGTCAGCGGCACGGCCAACGTCTACACGTGGCCGACCGAGGGGCCGGCGCAGGTGCGCACCCCCGACGCGCCGTACACCACGCGCGCGCTGGTCCGGCGTCCCGCGAAGGGCCAGCACTTCAGCGGCAACGTCGTCGTCGAGATGCTGAACCCCTCCAACCTGTTCGACCTCAACATCGGCTGGGCGGTGGCGCACCGGCAGATGGTCGCCAACGGCGACGCCTGGGTCGGCATCACGGCCAAGCCCGTCTCGGTCGAGGCGCTCCAGAAGTTCGACCCGCAGCGGTACGCCGCGCTGTCCTTCGCCAACCCGCTCCCGCTCGACGACCCCGCGAACTGCGCCGTCGTCGCCCCGGACACGCGCACCACCGAGCGCGGCCTCGCGTGGGACATCTACAGCCAGGTCGGCACGTGGCTGAAGAGCGACGACCCGAGCAACCCGTTGCGCTACCGCTCGACGACGAGCCAGGTCGAGCACGCCTACGGCTTCGGCTACTCGCAGACCGGCGGCTACCTCGTCGACTACATCAACGCCATCCACCCGCGGGTCGTCGCGACCGACGGTGCGCCGGTGTACGACGCCTACCTCGTCGCGGTGGCCGGCGGTGCCTTCGCCGGCGCCTACCCGCTCAACCAGTGCGAGCCGGCGCCCGCGCCGACCGACCCGCGGCGGCAGATCGCGGACGTCGGCGTGCCGGTGATCCGCATGATGTCCCAGTCGGACTACCTGGCGGGCATCGGGTCTCGTCGGGCCGACAGCGACGAGCCGGGCGACCGGTACCGCCACTACGAGATGGCCGGCGCCGGGCACGCGACGCCCGACGAGCTGTACTACTCCGCCGAGCCGGACGACATCCTGGCCGCCGGCCAGCCCGTCCCGCCGCTGCGGTGCACCGAGGGCGAGCGCAGCCGCTTCCCCAGCGCGATCTTCTTCGACGCCGCGCTGCGCAACCTCGACCTGTGGGTGCGCGAGGGGATCGCGCCGCCCCGGGCCGAGCCGATCCTCGTGCGCGACGGCGCGCCGGTGCTCGACGAGTTCGGCAACGTCCAGGGCGGGCTGCGCTCGCCGTACCTCGACGTGCCGACGAGCACGTGGTTCGGCACCGCGACGGGGGCCTCGTTCTGCCGGATCGCCGGGTACGAGGTGAAGTTCAGCGCTGCGCAGCTGCGCGACCTGTACGGCACCAGGGGCGGCTACATCAGCGAGGTCCGGGCCAGCATCACCGAGCTGGTGAAGGACCAGTGGCTGACGAAGGACGACGCCCGGTGGCTGACGAAGCAGGCGACGCGGGTGGAGATCCGTCGCTGATCAGCGCCACCTCGGGTGCATAAGGGGGCCGGCGATGCGCCGGCCCCCTTCGTGCGCACGCTGCTGCATCAGCCCACCAGGCGCTCCTTCGTCATCGTCAGCCGGACGGTGCCGTCGGTGACGCCTGCGATCTCGTCGTTCCCCGAGGCCGCGGTCCGAGCCCTCCCTTTTTGACAGAATCAGCGAATGATGAGGAATTGCTGGCGCTGCCTGTGCGGCCCGTGAGACGGTGGGGGTGCGCAGCAGCGCAAGGTCGACGGAGACCCGGCGAGTACCTAACTGTCGAGGCGCGAGCGATCGGTTCCCGGCCTGACGAACGATTCCCGGGGGCCCACATGCGCAAGCGTCTGTCCATCCTTTCCCTCGTCGGCGCGCTCGCCGTGACGCTGGTCGCCGGACCTGCGGTCGCCGCCGGCACCGTGGTCGTCAACGAGACCAACCTCGGCGTCGACTGGCACAGCGCGGACACCCGCCTGGGCGGGACGAGGGCGTTCACCACGGTAGGCGGTCGCTCCGCCCTGCAGATGGTCACCGACGAGACCAACGCCGCGAAGGTGCAGACCTTCACCAGCATCTACGACGGCAGGACGCTCAACGACATCACGTCGCTGAGCTACACCACGTGGCGCGACGGCTCCAGCACCGGCTTCGTCGCGGGGAGCGTGGCGCTGAACCTGGTGGTGGACACCGACGGCAACGCCTCGGGCGACACCTACCTGGTGTACGAGCCGTACCTCGACAAGGGCAACGACGCCGTGCGGACCAACACCTGGCAGACGTGGGACGCCATTGCCGGTGGCAGCGGCACGTGGTGGATCAACACCGGCGCGGGCGGGTGCGGAGCGTCCGCGGGCTGCACCTGGAACCAGGTGAAGGCGATCATCGGCAACGCCCCGCTGACCCCCGAGACGGCGAAGGGCTTCAAGGGCAGCCTCGGGCTCAACCTCGGCTCGTACAACCCCGGGCTGGTCACGGCCGTCGACACGCTCGAGGTGAACGGCACCACCTACGACTTCGCGCCGCGTGTGTTCTCGAAGGCCGATTGCACCAAGGGCGGTTGGGCGACCAACTTCCCCGCGGACATGTTCATCAACCAGGGCGATTGCGTGAGCTACTTCGCCTCGAACGGCAAGACCCACAAGTAGGTCGCACCGGACGTCCTCGTCGCTTGACCGTTGCCATCGGCGACCGACGGCCCCGCGCTCCCTCAGAGGGCGCGCAGGGCCGTCGGTACCGTGCGGGGTCTTCAGCTCAGCGCCGGCATAGGCGCCGCACCCCGGTGGGTCTTCGAGGCGTGGCCGATCGCCGGTGCGCTGGTCGGGCTCGTCGTGTGGTCGGTCGTGAGCGCGAAGGTCCGCGCGCTGCGGTCGGGCGGGCCGCCGCCGTCGGACGCGGGAGCACGGGCCGCCCGACGATGAGGGCCAGCCGAGGACCGGTCGCTTACGCCAGCTTCGCCGCTCGGGCGCAGCGGCCGGCCAGGTCCGCGAAGGCGCCTGCCAGCTCGGGCGGGGCTAGCACCTCCACGTCGACGTCGTACCGCAGCAGCGACGCCGCCAGCGCGGGCCAGGACCAGGACCCGACGAGCAGCCGGCACCGGTCGTCGTCCAGCGGCTCGACGACCCCGTCCTCGACGAAGGGCGCCACGGCCGCCGCCGGTGCGTGCAGGACCACCTCGCCCCGGCACGGCCAGCCGCCGTCGCGACCGGGCTCGTCGGCGCCGCGGAACGACGCCGCGACGAAGGCCGCCGGGTCGCCGCCAGGCACCGGCCGCGGGACGAAGCGCGGGCCGACCGGGACGCGCGGGCGCATCCGGTCGAGCCGGAACGTCCGCCAGGCGTCGGCGTCGAGGTCCCAGCACAGCAGGTAGAGGCGCCCGGCACGGGCGAGCACGTGGTGCGGCTCCACCCGACGAGGAGGTCGCGGCTCGCGGACGTCGGGATCCTCGTCGACCGGGGAGGTGCCGTAGCCGAAGCGCAGGACCTGACGGTCCCGGGCGGCGGCCGCGACCGCGAGCAGCACGGCCGGGTCCACGGCGGCGCCCGCGCCGCCCGGCGGGGTCATCGCGGTGACGTGCACGGCGTCGACCTGCGCCCGCAGCCG
This sequence comes from Cellulomonas marina, assembly GCF_900111925.1. Taxonomy (GTDB): domain Bacteria; phylum Actinomycetota; class Actinomycetes; order Actinomycetales; family Cellulomonadaceae; genus Cellulomonas; species Cellulomonas marina. Next base: position 272,461 of record NZ_FOKA01000004.1, on the reverse strand, counting down.
GGCCGGGAGCACCTGGCGCACCGTGGCGAGCGCCCGGACGGCGGCGTCGGAGGTGTCCGCGCCGCCGACCGTCACCCTCTGCAGCGCGACCGCCAGGGCGACGGCCTGCTCGTCGTTGAACAGGAGCGGCGGCACGTGCGCGCCGGCCTCCAGCCGGTAGCCGCCGTCCGGTCCCGTGGTCGCCCGTACGGGGTACCCGAGCTCGCGGAGGCGGTCCACGTCCCGGCGGACCGTGCGGGCGGAGACCTCGAGGCGCTCGGCCAGCACGGCGCCGGGCCAGTCGCGCCGCGCCTGCAGCAGCGACAGCAGGGCCAGCAGCCGTCCGGGTGTTCCGCTCACGGGTCCGATCCTGCCGCCCCTGGAGGACAGAACCTGTCCGCAACGGCGACGAATGTGGTGCTGCACCGGCGGACAGACCGCCGGTGGCAGAGGAGGACTCCATGAGCGTCACCACCACCACGCACCTGAACTTCCGCGGCCAGGCCCGCGCGGCGCTGGACCACTACGCGGCCGTCGTCGGGGGCGAGGTGCTCGCGTTCACCTTCGCCCAGGCGGGCGACGAGACCGACGCCGCCGACGGCGCTGTGCCCGAGGAGCTCAAGTGGGGCCAGGTGACCGCGCCCTCGGGCTTCGCGGTCATGGCCTACGACGTGCCGCCGGGCCGCGGGTTCGACCGCGGCCAGGACCCCGTCTTCGTCTCCGTGCGGGGCGACGACCCCGAGGAGGTCACCCGCCTCTTCGCCGGGCTGGCCGACGGCGGCACCGTGCGGACCCCGCTCGCGCCGGCCGGGTACGCCCCGCTCTACGGCATGGTCACCGACCGCTTCGGCATCACGTGGGTGCTGGACGTCGTGGCGCCGTTCGGCGCGTGACCCACCCTGCCGGGCCGCGAGGAGGGGCGCGGCCCGGCGGGTCAGGCGCGGTCGTGGACGGTGACCGCGTAGCCGTCGGGATCGGCGAACGTGAAGGTCCGCCCGAAGGGTCCGTCGACCGCCGGGGCGAGGACCTCGACGCCCGCGGCGACGAGCGCGTCGTGCAGGCCCTGCGCGTCGTCGGCCTGCAGCCACAGCGCCACGCCGAGGCCGGGGCGCGGACCGGCGTCGAGGTCGACCCCCGGCAGCGGGTGGCGCACGGCGAAGGCGATCGGCGACGTGGCGAACACGACCGCGTGCGGCGGGCTGACGGGAGCGCGGCGCAGGCCCAGGTGCTGCTCGTAGAAGGCGGCCGACGCCTCGACGTCGCGCACCTGCAGGGCGAGGAAGTCGGGTCCGGTGACGGTGGGCATGGCGGTCTCCCTGTCGATCGGGGCGTGATGTGTGTCAGAAAACTGACATCGTGCCGGTATGTCAGACTCCTGACATGTCGCAACCCCGCGTGCAGCTCGACACGTCGATCGGGTACGCCCTCAAGCAGGCGGCCGCCGCCCTGCGTGCCGCGATGGACGCGGCCCTGCGCCCGCTCGACCTGTCGGTGTCGCAGTACTCCTGCCTCGAGCTGCTCGGGCAACGGCCCGGCCTGTCGGCCTCGGACCTGGCCCGCGGCACGTTCCTCACCCGCCAGTCGATGCAGACCCTGCTGGCGGGTCTCGTCGAGCGCGGGCTGCTCGAACGGGCCGCCACCGCGGCTGAGGGGCGCGCCCTGCCGATCCGGCTGACCGAGGAGGGTGCCCGGCTGCTCGCCGAGGCCAGCGCCGCGGTCGCCGCGGTCGAGGGCGCCATGGTCGCCGACCTGACGCCCACGGGACGGCGGCGCTTGCACGACGACCTCGTCGGGCTGGCGACGGCGCTCGCGGGACGCCCGTCCTGACAGGGGGAGAACGTCGGGTGAACGCTCGGCGAGGAGGCGCTGCCCGAGGTCGGTGGGCACCACCGGGCGGGCACACTCGCCGCGTGCCCTCGATCAGCCGCCGTCTGCCCCGGCCCCTCGCCCTCGCCGTCGTCGCGATCGCGGCGCTGCCGCTGATGACCGGGTGCGTGCGGGACATCCCCACCGCGGACAAGGTCGCGGAAGCCTGTGCGCTCGCGGCCGACGACTCCTGGGACGGCGTGCCCGCGCTCGACGAGGAGGTGCTGGCCGCCCGCGCGGAGCAGGTGCGCACCGCCGCGGACCTCGCGGCACGAGCGGCGGCCGACGACGACCAGCACACCGACCTCGCCGCGGCTCTGGCCGAGGAGACCCGCGCGTGGGAGGACGCCGCCGGCCAGGACGCCGCGCCGGACCCGGGAGCAGCCGAGACGCTGCACGACCGGGTGGTCCAGCTCTGCGACGCCGGTACCGCGGGCTGACGTCGCGCGGGTCCCGTCGACGTCACAGCACGGCCCTGCGCTGGCTCGCGTCCCCGGCGGTCGTGGTGCTCGAGGCGGCCCTGCGCACCGGGCTCGAGGACCGCGCCCTGCAGGGCGTCCCGTCGGCGCCGGCGTCGTCGGGCTGGTTGCGGCGAGCGGAGCCGCTCGCCGAGCCGGTGGGGGACGTCGTCGTCGCCGACGTGGTGATCAGGGGCGGCGTGCAGAGGCCGCGGCGCGGGGCGGTCGACGGCGTCGGGGGCGGCTGAGCACGAGCCCGCCGCTGAGCCGATGCGGTGAACGAGCCCCAGGACTCTGGCCAGGCACGGTGCCGGCGGTCGAGCATGGTGACGGCCCCTGCCTCCCGACGGACCCTCGCCCGAGTACGGGACGGGCCCGATCTCCGGGTCACGGGCGCCGGGAGGCGCCGACGAGAGGACTCCCATGACCATCGACGCCGCCGGTGTCCGCGCCGCCCGTTTCGCCGCGACGAAGTTCCGCGAGGGCTACGACCAGGACGAGGTCGACGAGCTCCTGGACCGTGCCGCCGCCGCGCTGGACGTGGTCGCCGCCGGCGGGGTGCCGGACCTGACCGCCGACGAGGTGCTGAGCGCGAAGTTCCAGGCGACGAAGTTCCGCGAGGGATACGACCAGGACGAGGTCGACGACTTCCTCGACCGGGTCGTCGCGGCCCTGCGGGTCGTCGACGGCCACGTGTCCGATGAGGAGGCCCCGGCGCCCCTCGTCGCGGCGCAGCTGCGGGTGGAGCTCGCGCGGCTGCGGCCCCGACGTATGCGCCCGGGCTACGCGCCCGACGAGGTGACCGACCTGCTGGAGAAGGCCGCCTTCGCCCTGGAGTCGCAGACGCGCGGGTTCCGGCCCTCGCCGACCGCCGACGAGCTCGCGGCTGCCGGCACGCGGTTCACCGTGACGCCGTGGTGGGCGCCGGGCCTCGACCGGACCACCGTCGACGGCCTGGTCGAGCGAGCTGCGCAGGCCCTGCACCCATCGGCACCGACGGCGCCGTAGCCACGGACGCGCCGGCTCGGGGTCCGCGTCGACAGGTCGCTGCCCGGTCTGCGCGGCTCAGCGACGCCGGGCGGTCAGCGTGAAGGTGGCCGGGAGGCGCTCGGGGCGGTCACGGAGGCGGTACTCGCCCGACGCCTCGTCGAGGGTCATGAGGCCGGGGAGGGCGTCCCACGGCGCGCTGTCGTGCTCGACGAGCGACGTCAGCTCCAGGCCCGCGCCGAGGACGGCGGTCACGATCTCGCCCAGCCCGTGGTTCCACTCCATCGACCGCGGCTGCTCGACGTGGTCGGTGCCGGCGTAGCTGTGCTCGTCGGACCAGACGAGGGGCTCCGTCTGCTCGAAGTAGGGCAGCTCGAGCGCGGGCGTCGGCGTGCCCGGGCCGCTGATCCACGGCTGCTGGGCGCGGTCGGGGTGCTCGTCGCCCACGGTCAGACCCACGCTCGACAGGAGGACGGGGTGGCCGTCGCGGATGAAGAGCCGGCCCGCCGGCCGCAGCAGAGCGGCCACGGTCCGGGCCCAGCGCTCGATGCTCGGCAACCAGCACAGCGCGCCGATGCCGGTGTAGACGAGGTCGAACTGCCGCCCGCCCAACGCCTCGGGCGCCGCGTAGACGTCGGACTGCACGTAGGCGATGTCGGCGCCGGCGCGACGGGCGAGCGCGCGTGCCTCGTCGAGCGAGCCGCCGGACAGGTCAACCCCGGTCATGCGTGCGCCGAGGCGGGCGAGGCTGAGCGTGTCGGTGCCGAGGTGGCACTGCAGGTGCACGCCGTCCAGGCCGGCCACGTCCCCGAGGCGCGGGAGGTCGAAGGTGACGACGTCCGACACCGCCGTCGGGTCGCCCAGCAGCCGGTCGATGCCGTAGCCGCGGACGTGGACCCGGGCGCGGGCGTCCCAGTTGGTGCGGTTGACGTCGAGGTAGTCGGGAGCCGTGTCGCTCATGGCGGACATCCTGCCCGCGCTGCCGCCGTCCCCGGTGCCGGCCGTGCCGCTGCTCCGCGGGGTGCTCGCGCCGGTAGCCATCGGGGCCGTGACGTGGCTGCGGCGGCTGAGGGTGACGCACGCCCTCGAGCGGACCAGCGCCGCGGTGCTCATGGCCTTCGAGCTGCGACGGTCGTGAAGGCCCGCTGATCGCTTCGCCCGACGGTGCCGCCTCGTCCCGGGGCGGGTGAGATGTCGGTTTCACCCTCGTCCGGGTCACCCGTTCGTGTCACGGCTGGTTAGCCTCGCCGGTGGGGGCAGCGTCGACGACGAGGCCGATGACCTGCGGGGGGACACCATGAACGTGCTCAGGACTGCGCTGACCGTCGGGGCCACGGCGGCGCTGCTCGTGTCGGCCGCGGTGGCGCCGGCGGTGGCCGGGCCGAAGGCGCCCGGGCCCAAGGCGACCGGGGTCCAGACCGGCTTCCACAGCGGCAAGCCGATCAAGGGCCTCGAGCAGCGGCTCGACGAGTGGGGGATCCCCGAGGGCGTGCTCTCCGTGCAGGTCGTCTGCCCGAAGGGCACCACCGAGCAGTACGCGGTGCGTGCCAGGGCTGCTCGGTACGACAACTACGGCCGCTACGCCGACAACCCGGGTCAGCCGGTCACGTGCACCGGGCGCCCACAGGTGGTGCAGGTCGACGTGTGGGGCGACTACTGGGGCAACCCCTGCCGCATGCTGCCCGGCATCTACCCGGCGGAGGCCCAGCTGGTGCGCGTCCTGCCCGACGGCGAGCGGTGGGAGAACTGGCAGGTGCTGGCCTCGACGAGGACGGCGCTGCCGATCGACACCGCGGGGCCGGGACTGGCCTGCGACGAGATGGGGTGATCGGATGGGCGGCGTGACGCCTCTCGATGTCGCCTGGCAGGACCCGCGCGAGCAGGTCGAGGTGACCGTGCTGCTGGCCAACGGCCGGCTCGCGCCGCGGTCCTTCGTCTCCCGTGCCGAGGCGGAGGCGTGGGCGCGGCCCGACGAGGGCGAGCAGGTCGTCGAGATCAACGCCACCTGCGCCTGCGACCGCTGACGGCCGCGCGCCGGCCGCCGGGGGCGGCGGGTCAGCCGGCGGCGGCGCCCGGTCGTGTCGCCCTGCCGTCGAGCCACAGCTCCGTGCTCTCGTCGCGGTGGGCGCCGGACGTCCCGACGTGGGTGTCCGGGATGGTCGCGCCCTGGGACAGCACGCGCCAGAACGCCATCGCGTGGCCGCGCCCGAGGCCGTAGTCGTCCTTGAACCACGCGACGACGTCGGCGGCCTTCGTCGTCGGCTGGTCGAAGCCCTTGCCGGCCGCGACGGCGAGCAGCGCGCGCGGCGTCATGCCGGTGCGGTCCTCGATGGTGTCGAGGTAGGCCTGGAACGACATGGTGCTCCTCGGGGTCGCGGGCGGTGCTCGTCGGGCCCGCCGATCCTGGCAGGTGCCGTTGGTCGGTTGCGAGGACCGGTGCCTGCACCCTGTCGCCTGGCCGGCCGCACGGGCACGCTTGCCGTCATGGACGCCCGCGAGGATCGACGCCCCCGACCGGTCGCCCCGCGCGGGCGCGTGCTGCGGACGGTCCTGGGAGCCGCGCTGCTGCTCGTCGCGGGGGTCACCTCGGCGCCCGCGGCGGCGGCCGCAGGCCCGGACATGCCGCCGGGCCCGGGCTCGGTCACCGGGGTGCTGCAGTACGAGTCCGGGGAGCCGCTGCCCGGGAAGGCCGTCGGGCTGGTCTGGGAGTGCGAGCCCCTGGACGCCTGCGGTGCGGTGACGGTCACCACCGATTCCACCGGTCGGTTCACCGTGCCGGACCTCCCGCTCGGCCGGTACACCCTCAGCTCCGTCTTCGGTTTTTGGGACGACGTCTCGAGGGACGTCTTCGACGCGCGTCGCCTCGAGCTCACGCCGGACGCCCCGGTGCTCGACCTCGGCGCGTGGTCGGTGCCCTTCATCGGCGAGATGAGCGGCACCGTGCGCGACCCGCTGGGTGGACCTGTGCCCGACGTGCCGATGTGGACCTCGTGCGGCCTCATCCATGGCAGCACCGACGAGACGGGCGCGTTCTGGCTGCCGGGCGGCCTGCCCGAGCAGGGGGTGGCCGACTGCGAGCTGTACCTCTCCACGGCGCCGATGACGACCACCTGGCCCTTCACGCTGGAGGACGACGGCCTGATCGTCGTGGACCCGACCCTCGACGCGGTACGGCTGGCCGGCACCCTGTACGCGTCCGACGGCGGGCGCTACACGGCGGGGGACGCCTACGTCGACGTGCTGGCGGCCGACGGGCAGCGCCTGTTCGACCTCGCGATCGGTCCGGACGGTTCGTGGCGGAGCCCGCTCGTCGTCCCGGGGACGTACCGGCTGGCCTTCTTCCGTTCCTCCCCCGGCCTGCAGCGCGAGGAGCTGACGGTGTACGGCGGCGGGACGAGCGTGGCGACGGCGTCCGACGTGGTGGTCGCCGCCGGCGGCCCGTACCGCACGATCGACGCGCTGGACGCACGCGTGGGGGCGGCGGTCGGGGAGCCGGCCGTGGTCCCCGCGCCGCCGCCCACCCCGACGCCGGTACCGGACGCGAGCCCGACGACGCCGCCCGCGGCTCCGGTCGCGCCCGCCCCTGCGGCGGTGAGCGCGCCCACGCGGCCGTCGTCGGCGGCCGTCGTCGTCGCCCGCCCTGCGCGGACCGAGCTCGCCGACAGCGGGACGACCGCCGGCGGCGGCGTGCTGCTGGCCCTGGCGCTGCTGGCGTTCGGCGTCGTCCTGCGCCGGGTCGCGCGCCGCGGCGACTGGTCGTCGAGCTGACGGCCGTCGGCACAGCGCTCCCGACGACGAGCCGCCCGTCCGGAGCTCGCGACCGGGGCTCCGACCGGCGGTGACGCGCCAGGCGCGACATGCTGGGGGCGTCCGAGCTGTCACCGGCCGAAGGAGACCGCCGTGCCCGACCTGACCGCCCTCGTCGAGAGCCACCTCCAGTCCGCGCGCGCCTCGACGCACCGGCGCAGCACGGAGCTCGTCGTGCACGACGGCGTCCTGCGGCAGACCGTCATCGCGCTGGCCGCCGGCGCCGAGCTGGGGGAGCACAACGCGCCGCCCGCCGCGTCCGTGCAGGTGCTGCACGGCCGCGTGCGCGTCACCGGGCAGGGCGACGAGGAGCTCGCGCAGGGGCGGCTCGTCACGCTCGCGCACGAGCGGCACGCGGTCGTCGCCCTGGAGGACGCCGTCTTCCTGCTCACGACTGTCACGAGCGTCGACGACCGTGACGGCGGTCCGGGGGAGACGCGGGGTCTGTCGGCCTGAGGGGCGCCGGCGTCAGCGCGGCGCGGGGTCGCGCAGGACGCCGTGCGGCCCGACGAAGTGCCGGCCGGCGCCGAGGTGGTCGACGAGCAGGTGCTCCAGCCGCGTGCGCGGGACGAACTCCGGGCCGAGCACCTCCTCCGGGCTGCGCTGCACGGTGAAGCGCGTGACGGACCGGTCCTCGGCGGTGAAGCCCGCGGCGTCGACGGGGGCGTCGTCGGGCACCGGCTCGGCGTCGAAGCGGGCGGCGAAGCGGACGATGTTGCTCGTCGGGCCGAGGGCGGTGAACGTCGGGTCGAGGAGCCAGGACGTGACGACGAACCGCTCGTCGCCCAGGAGGTCCCTCGCCCACGCCAGCGAGCGGTCGACCTCCGCCGGCAGCAGCGGCCCGGTCTGCGGGACGTGCACCGGGCGCTCGCCGTCGACGGCCACCCGTTCGACCTGCAGCCGCCCGAGCGCGACGACGTCGGCGCGCAGCAACCCGAGGAGCCAGGAGGGCGGCACGTCGTCGTCGTGCACCGCGACCTTGCGGCCCACGTCGGACAGCGTCGCGCGCGCCACGTCGGCCGGCAGGCCGAGCGAGCGGAACCGCTCGAGCGCGTCCGGCACGAGCGCGACGAGCGCCGGCACCAGCGTGCGGGCCCGGGGGAGCCCGGCCGGGTCCGGCGGGCCGTCGGTGGTGAGGGCCTCGCGCAGCCGCTCGACGAGCGCGGGGTCGGCCGGCGCGGCCGCCCAGGGGACGCCGGCGACGCCCAGCACCGCCGCCCCGTCGGTCGGGGGCCCGTCCTCGGTGACGTCGCTGCTCATGGGCGCGACCCTCTCATGCCGCCGCGTAGCCGTCGGGGCAGACTGCTCCCGCACGGGCGCACCTGCCCGACGACGAGCCGGGAGGCAGCACGATGACGACACCCCACCCCGGCGGTCCGGGCTGGCTGCGACCGCTCGGCACCACGGGCGTCCAGGTCTCCGCGGTGACGGACGAGGGCGCCGTGCCGTGCACGGCGCCCTCACCTGCGAGTTGACACGTGCGGCATCGGTAAGGTTAGCCTCACCTCGCCTGGACGGCGACCACGGGTGAGCGCTTCCCCGGCAGGTTCGCGTCCCGACCCCGTCGCGCCCGCACGGCGCCCCGAGAAGGAGCACGCATGCCCCGCCGCACCTCGTCCCTGACCCTCGGCGCCGTCGCCGGCACCCTCGCGCTGGCCCTCGCCGGCTGCTCGAGCAGCGCCGTCCCGACGGCCGGGGGGACGACGAGCGCCACCGCCACCGCGAGCACGGTCCAGGTCGAGGACAACACGGGGACGCAGACGGTCACCGTGCCGCCGTCGCGGGTGGTCGCCACCGACAACCGGCTCTTCGAGACCCTCGCGGACTGGGGCGTCGAGCTCGCCGCGGCCCCGGTCGACCTCATCCCGACGACGATCGCGTACCGCACCGACGCGTCCGTGGTGAACCTCGGGACCCACAACGAGCCGGACCTCGAGGCGGTCGTCGCCGCGCAGCCCGACCTCGTCCTCAACGGTCAGCGCTTCCAGCAGTACGGCGCCGACCTGGCGACGCTGGTGCCCGACGCGGCGATCGTCGACACCACGCCCCGCGACGGCGAGCCCCTCGACGCCGAGCTCAAGCGCCAGGTCGAGGTGCTCGGTCAGATCTTCGACCGCGAGGACGACGCGCAGGCGCTCGTCGACGAGTTCGACGCCGCGGTGGCCCGCGTGAAGGCCGCCTACGACCCCGCGACGACCGTCATGTCGGTCATCACCTCCGGCGGCGAGATCAACTACGCCGCCCCGGGGTCCGGCCGCACGCTCGGCCCGGTCTACGACATCCTCGGCCTGACGCCCGCGATCGAGGCCGACGGCAGCACCGACCACGAGGGCGACGACATCTCCGTCGAGGCCATCGCCGCCTCCGACCCCGGGCTGATCCTCGTCATGGACCGCGACGCGGCGACGAGCGCGAGCACGGAGGGCGCGTACGTCCCGGCCGACGAGCTGCTCGCCGGCTCGGCCGCCCTGCAGGGCGTCACGGCCGTCCGCGAGGGCCGGATCGTGTACATGCCGCAGGACACCTACACGAACGAGGGCATCCAGACCTACACCGAGTTCTTCGAGTCGGTCGCGGACGCCCTCGAGCAGGCGTGACGTCGGCGGCCCTCGCCGGCTCGGCGTCGACGGGTGCGACGACCGGCGAGACGACCGGCGGCCCGACCGGCGCGACGACCGGCGGGAACGTGTCCCGCCGGTCGTCCCGGTCGCGCCTGGTGACCGTGCCGTTCGTCGCGGCCGTCGTCGGCACGGCCGCGCTCGTCGTCGCCTCCCTGTTCGTCGGGGTCTTTGACGTGCTGGGGGCCGACGACGGCTGGCGCATGTTCCTCGTGACGCGGGTCCCGCGGACGGTCACGCTCGTGCTGGCCGGCGCCGTCATGGCGATGTCGGGGCTCGTCATGCAGCAGCTCACGCAGAACCGCTTCGTCGAGCCGACGACGACGGGCACCACCGAGTGGGCCGGGCTCGGGATGCTCGCGGTGATGGTCGTCGCCCCGGGGGCGCCGCTGCTGCTGAAGATGGTCGCAGCCGTGCTCGCGGCCTTCGTCGGGACGCTCGTGTTCTTCGCGTTCCTGCAGCGCGTGGCGCTGCGTTCGTCGGTGGTGGTGCCGATCGTGGGGCTCATGCTCGGCGCCGTCGTCGGGGCGGTCTCCACCTACGTCGCCCTGTCGACGAACCTGCTGCAGAGCATGGGCGCGTGGTTCCTCGGCTCCTTCACCTCGGTGATCCAGGGCCAGTACGAGCCGATCTGGGCCGTGGTCGTCGTGGTCGTCGCCGTGGCGGTCGCCGCCGACCGCTTCACCGTCGCCGGTCTCGGGCGCGACGTGTCGACGGGTCTCGGCCTCGACCACCGCCGTGTGGTCCTGCTCGGCACGGTCCTCATCGCGGCGGCGACCGGCATCGTCACCGTCGTCGTCGGGAACCTGCCGTACCTGGGGCTCGTCGTGCCGAACGTGGTGTCGATGGCCCGCGGCGACGACCTGCGCTCGAACCTGCCCTGGGTCGCCGTGGTCGGCGTCGCGCTCGTGACGGCGGCCGACCTGCTCGGGCGCGTCGTCGTCATGCCGTTCGAGATCCCCGTCGCGACGATCCTGTCGGTCGTGGGCGGCGTCGTGTTCCTCGCCCTCCTGCTCCGGCAGCGCCGTCGTGGCTGAGGCGCTGCGCCCGGCACGCCCGCCCGTCGGCGTATCCGGGGCCGACGAGCGTCGCTCCGGCGCGCTGCCGACGACCCGGGACCGCCGCCGCTACGTCGTGCTCGTCGGCGCGCTGGCGGTCGCCGCCGTGCTCGTCGCCGCCGCGATGGTCGGCTGGGACAACCCGATGCCGGTCGGCAGCGAGGGCTTCTGGCGCATCGCCGAGCTCCGGGTGACGAGCCTCGTCGTCGTCGTGGTCGTGGCCTTCTGCCAGGCCCTGGGGACCGTGGCGTTCCAGACCGTGACGGCCAACCGCATCCTCACGCCGTCGATCATGGGCTTCGAGGCGCTGTACCGGCTGGTGCAGACCGCGGCGGTGTCCGTCCTCGGCGTGGCCGGGCTGGCGCTGGTGCAGGGCGTCGGGCAGTACGTGCTGCAGGTGGTGCTCATGGTCGCCTTCGCCGGGCTTCTCTACGGCTGGCTGTTCACGGGGCGGCTGGCGAACCTGCACGTCATGCTGCTCGTCGGCATCGTCCTGGGAGGCGGGATGGGCGCCCTGGCGTCCTACCTGCAGCGGCTGCTGAGCCCGACGGAGTTCGACCTGCTGACGGCCCGGCTCATCGGGTCCGTGGCGAACGCCGACGCCACGTACCTCGGCGTCGCCGTGCCCCTGGCGGCTGCCGCCGGCGGGGTGCTGTGGTGGCGGGCGCGCGACCTCGACGTCCTCGCGCTCGGGCGGGACGTGGCCGTGGGCCTCGGGGTCGACCACCGGCGGCGCAGCCTCGTGGTGCTGCTGCTCGTGTCGGTGCTCATGGCGGTGTCGACGTCCCTCGTCGGGCCCATGACCTTCTTCGGCTTCCTCACCGCGATGATCGCCTACCAGGTCACCGGCACGTACGGGCACCGGCAGGTGCTGCCCGTCGCGTGGCTGGTCGGCGTCGTCGTGCTCGGCGGTGCGTACGTCGTGCTCAAGCACGTCTTCTACGCGGCCGGGTCCGTCGGCGTCCTCGTCGAGGTCGTCGGCGGCACGTTCTTCCTCGTCCACCTGCTGCGCAAGGGGCGCCTGTGATCACCCTGTCCTCGGTCACCAAGCGGTACGCCTCCGACGTCGCGATCGGTCCGGTCGACCTCGAGGTCCCGGCCGGCGGCATCACCGCGCTGATCGGGCCCAACGGCGCGGGCAAGTCGACGCTGCTGACCATCGTCGGGCGGCTGCTCGGCATGGACGCAGGCGCGGTGGAGATCGCCGGCCTCGACGTGGCGCGCACGCGCTCGGCCGACCTCGCCCGCGTCGTCGCGGTCCTGCGTCAGGAGAACCACCTCGTCACGCGGCTGACCGTCCGCCAGCTCGTCGGGTTCGGCCGTTTCCCCCACTCGCGCGGCCGGCTGACGGCGCACGACGAGGAGGTGGTCAGCCGGTCGGTCGACTTCCTCGACCTCGGCGCGCTCGAGGGCCGCTACCTCGACGAGCTGTCCGGCGGCCAGCGCCAGCGCGCCTACGTGGCGATGGTCCTGGCGCAGGACACGGAGGTCGTCCTGCTCGACGAGCCCCTCAACAACCTCGACATGGCGCACTCGGTGCAGATGATGCAGCTCCTGCGCCGCATGACGACCGAGCTCGGCCGCACGGTCGTCGTCGTCCTGCACGACGTGAACTTCGCGGGGCACTACGCCGACCACGTCGTCGCGCTCAAGGACGGCCTCGTCCGGTACACCGGGACGCCGGCGGAGGTCATCCGGGCCGAGGTCCTCACCGACGTCTTCGACACCCCGGTCGACGTGGTCGACGGCCCCCGCGGCCGCCTCGCCGTCTACTACTGAACGGCCGCGGCACCGACGGGACGACCGTCACGCGCATCCTCATCGAAGACCCGCCCACCGCTGCGTCGAACGGCTCGCGCGTCCTGCGCGGGCGCCGAGCGGGGTGGCGGACGCTACGCCGAGGTACCGCCCGACGTCCCCGGCCGTCGGCGTGTCGGGGCATCTCGACAGAGTTGTGCACGGCTCCGGCGTTCGCCCCACCCCGTGCCTGGCGACGGCACGAGAGCGGCTCGCGCACGCGACACCCCGTCGAGATGCCACGACACGCCGCGCGCAGCCGCCGGGACAGGCATCTCGGCGTAGTCCGGAGCACGAGGCCTGACGCCTGGCGCCGGCGGCGACCACGGCCCGACCCGGCTCGGTGCTGGGTGTCCCGCCCGGCCCGCGGGACGGGCGCTCCTCAGGACAGGACGCGTGCGAGCCAGCGGTGACGGGTGTCCCGCCCGGGCCGCCGGACGGGGGCTCCTCAGGACAGGACGCGTGCGAGCCAGCGGAGGCGGGCCCGGCGGGCGTCCCGGGAGACGGCCGCGTCCGGGACGAGCGCGTCGAAGCCGTGGAAGCCGCCCGGCCAGACGTGCAGCTCCGCCCGGCCGCCGGCCAGCCAGATGCGCTCGGCGTAGGCGACGACCTCGTCGCGGAAGGTCTCCGCGGAGCCGACGTCGAGGAAGGCCGGCGGCAGCCCCGTGAGGTCGGTCGCGCGTGCCGGGGCGGCGTGGGCCGGGACGTCCTCGCCGCCGTACCGGTCGCCGAGGTAGGCCCGCCACGCGGTCGCGTTGGCGTCGGCGTCCCAGGCCCCGGCGCCGCGCATCTGCTCGGCGGAGGGCGAGCCGTCACGGTCGTCGAGCATGGGGCACACGAGGAGCTGGCCGAGCAGCGGCGGGCCGCCGCGGTCCCGGGCCAGGAGGGCGGTCGCGGCGGCCAGGCCGCCGCCGGCGCTGATGCCCCCCACGACGAGCCTCGTCGGGTCGAGGCCCAGTCCCGGCGCCGCGTCGGCCAGCCACACCAGACCGGCGTACGCGTCCTCGACCGCCGCCGGGAACGGGTGCTCCGGCGCGAGGCGGTAGTCGACCGAGGCCACGGCGCACCCGGCGCGGGCGGCGAGCTGCGCGGCGACGGCGAGGTCGTCGTAGGCGGAGCCGGTGACCAGGCCGCCCCCGTGCAGGTGGTACAGGCAGGGCGCGGCCGTCGGGGCGTCGACGGGCCGCAGCAGCACGAGCCGCACGTCCGGTCCGCGAGCGGCCCCGGGCACCACGTGCACGCTGCTCGTCCAGGTCCCGTCCTCGAGCAGCGGCGCGAGCGCGTCCGCCGTGGCCGAGCGCCGCCGCAGCCCGGGGATCTCCTCGGCCGTCAGCGTCGTGACGACCTCGTCCCGCCGGGCGAGCAGGACCGCCTCGAGCTCGGGGTCGAACGGGGGCCGCGGCAGCCGGGAGAGCCCGGCGGGCGCGGTCATCCCTTGACCGAGCCCTGCAGCAGCGCCGTGACGAACCGGCGCTGGAAGGCGAGGAAGATCAGCAGCGTCGGCGTGGATGAGCAGCGAACCGGCGCACAGCAGCGGGATGTCGGTGCCCCACTGGCCCTGGAACGCGCCGAGCGCGCCGGCCATCGTGCGTTGCGACGGGTCGTCGACGAGCACCACGGCCAGCAGGAACTGGTTCCAGGTCCACAGGAACAGCAGGATCGCCAGCGACGACAGGGCCGGCGTCGACAGCGGGACGTGGATGCGCCAGAAGAGCTGCCAGGTGGTGGCGCCGTCGATGCGCGCCGCCTCGGAGATGTCCGGGGGCACGTTGACGAAGTGCGCCCGCATCCAGAAGACCGCGAACGGCATGAAGAGCCCGAGCAGCGGCAGGATGATGGCCCACCGGGTGTTGAGCAGCCCCAGGTCCCGCATCTGGTAGTAGAGCGGGATGATGATGCCCTCGAAGGGCAGGGTCAGGCCGAGGACGAACGCGATGAAGATGACGCGACCGCCCGGCGCCCGCAGGTGCCCGAGCGCGAAGCCCGCCAGCGTGGCGATGAGCAGGGCCAGCGGGACGACGCCGAGCTCGATGAGCACGCTGGAGACCAGCAGCCGGCCCATGTCGGCGGCCTCGAAGGCCCGCGCGAAGTTCGACCACTGCGGGCTCTCGGGCCACTCCAGCCCGCTCGGGTAGGTGCCCGCCGGGTGCAGGGCGGTGACGAAGAGGCTGACGAACGGCATGACGGTGACGGCCATGAGGACGACGAGCAGCAGGCGCCCGGTCCACAGCTCCCGCTGCGACACGATCATCGGTCACGCTCCCGGTTGACCCACTGCAGCGGCAGCACGACGAGCAGCACCAGCACCACCAGCGCCACCGCCAGGGCGGACGCCATGCCGATCTCGCGCTCGAAGAAGGCGAGGTAGTAGATCTCCAGGCCCGGCACGAGCGTGCTGTTGCCGGGTCCGCCCTGCGTCGCGATGTAGACGATGTCGAAGCTGGCCAGCGCGGCGATGATCGTCACCGTCAGGCACACGACGAGCTCCTGCCGCAGGCTCGGCAGCGTGATGGAGAAGAACTCCCGCACGGGCCCGGCGCCGTCGATCCGTGCCGCCTCGTAGAGGGACACGTCGATCTTCGTCATGCCCGCGAGCAGCAGCAGCATGCACAGGCCGAAGAGCACCCACGCGCCGATGACGCCGACGGCGGGCAGCGCGGTGCCGAAGTCGCCCAGCCAGGCGCGGGTCACCCCGTCGAGCCCGACGAGGCGCAGCGCCTGGTTGACGAGGCCGTTCGTGGACAGCTGCCAGCTCCACATGATGCCCGCGGCCACCAGCGGGATGATCTGCGGCAGGAACAGGACCGTGCGCGCGACCACCGCGAGCCGGCTCGTCGCGAACCCGCGGATCATGTTCGCCGTCAGCAGCCCGAGCGCCACCGGTACGAAGCTGAAGAACACGATGAGCTGGAAGGCGTTGACGATGGGGCCGGCGAGCTCAGGATCGGTGACGAGCGCGGTGTAGTTGCGCAGCCCGACCCAGGTCGAGGCCGTGACGCCGTCCCACTCGTAGAACGAGTACTGGACCGTGTACGCCAGGGGGCGCAGCACGAAGAGGACGTAGGCCAGTGCCGCCGGTGCCACGAGCGCCAGGGCCACCCCGCCCTCGCGCAGGCGCCGCGCCCGGCGGGCGCGGCGCCTGTCCTCGAGGGGGAGGGCGGCCGCGGAGGACCGCTCGCGGCGGCCGGCGGGGACGGGCCCCGTGAGCCGCTGTGCCACCTGCGTCAGCCGCCGATCTCCGCGGCGTAGTCGGCCTGCACCGACTCCAGCAGGCCGGCGGCGTCCTGCTCGCCGGCGACCATCTTCTGCAGGTTGGGCGTCCAGCTCTTGGCGTAGATCGAGCCGGTGGCGTTGGCGATGAAGTCCATGGCGCCGTCCTGCTCGCCGATCTCCGCGCCGGCGGCCAGGGTCTGCGCCGTGACGGTGTCCGGGTCCACCTCGGGCATGAACGCGTCGGCCGGACCCATCGGGTGCGAGCCGCCCGTCTCGACGGCGATCGTGCGGGCCTCCTCGTCGGTCGCGACCCAGTCGAGGAAGAACGCGGCGCAGTCGGGGTTGGCCGCCCGCGCCGAGATGCCGAAGGTCAGCGGCGCCGACATGGCGCCGACCGTGCCGCCCTCCTCGAGCGGGGGCATGAGGAAGAAGCCGACGTTGCCGGGCATCTGCTGGTCGAGGTTCCCGGACTCCCAGTCGCCGTCGAAGATGAAGACGCTCTCGCCGCCGATGAACCGGCTCATCATCGTGGCGTAGTCCATCGAGTTGATGTCCTCGGCGAAGTAGCCGGCGTCGATCCAGCGCTGCAGGTGCTCGGCCGCCTCGAGGTTCTCGGGGGTGTCGATCGTGGCGTCCGGCTGCTGGTAGATCCAGTCGTTGATCGCCGCGGGGTCGCCGTAGGACGCCATGAGCGCCTGCAGCGGGAAGGCCAGGCCGCCCGTGGCGCCGCCGTTGAACTGAGCGACGGGAGTGAGGCCGGCGTCCTTCGCCGCCTGGAGGTACCCGTCGAGCTCGGCCAGCGTCGCCGGGGGCTCGGTCATGCCGGCCTGCGCCGCGAGCTCCTTGTTGTAGAACACGCCCGTCATGGAGAAGTTGAGGCCCATGGCGTACAGCGGGCCGTCGCCGCGGCGGCCCACGTCGTCGACCCGCATCTGCTCGAGCTGCGAGGCCGGCCACTGGTCCCAGCCGAATGCCTCGGCGTAGGGGTCCAGGTCGAGGAGCAGGCCGTCGCCGGCGAGCTCGGAGACCTGCGGCAGGCGCATGAGATCCGGCGGGTCGTCCGCCAGGACGCGCGGCGCGTTCTGCGTGAGCACCGCGAACTGGTCCTCGCGGATGTCGAACGAGACGTTCGGGAACTGCGCGCTGAACTCGTCGGTGAGCTCCTTGGCGAGCGGGAACCCGGTCTCGAAGTAGCCCGAGAGGGTGACGGGCTCCTCACCGCAGCTCGGCGGTCCGTCGGTGCTGCCGCCGCTGCCTGCGGCGGTGGAGGCGTCGTCCGCGGCGGGCTGGGGCGCGTCGCTGCCCGGGCTGCTGCAGGCCGTGACGGCGGTCAGGGCGCCCGCCAGGAGCGTCGCCGTGAGCGCGGCGCGCCGTGCGGATCCACGAGGTCGAGACACCAGCGTCTCCTCTTCTTCGGGGTGGACGTGAGGGGTCGGGCCGAGCCGTGGTGAGGAGTTCTGCCCGCTGCTAAACCGTCTTAGCATGCGTGCGTGTGAGCGCGGCCACCCGCCGTGTCAAGCGCTCCGCGGCTGCCGGCGACGACGCCGGTTAGCCTTCGCCCGACAGGAGGACACCCGTGGGACGCAGGAGAGTCACCCTTGCCGACGTGGCCCGCGAGGCCGGTGTCTCGTCGACCACCGCCTCGCTCGTCCTGTCCGGTCGCGGGGTGGAGCTGCGGATCTCCGACGTGGTGCAGGAGCGGGTCCGGGAGGTCTCCGAGCGCCTGGGCTGGCGGCCGAACATCGTCTCCGTCGGGCTGCGCCGCGGGTCGAGCCGGACGCTGGGCTTCATCTCCGACACCGTGGCCACCTCCCAGCTCGCGGGCGACCTCATCAAGGGCGCGCTCGAGGCGGCGCACGAACGCGGCTACATGCTCTTCATCGGCGAATCCGAGGGCGACCCGCAGCTCGAGGCCGAGCTCACGGACGCGCTGCTGGACCGTCAGGTGGACGGCATCATCCTCGGCTCGATGTTCACGCTCGACCGGGCGCTGCCCGCCGCCCTCGAGCACGTGCCCACGGTCCTGCTCAACGCGCTGCCGCTGCCCGCCGGCGCGTCCGTCGCGCCGTCCCTCGTCCCGTCCCTCGTCCCGTCCCTCGTCCCGTCCCCCGTCCCCGACGAGCTCGAGGCCGGCCGCGCCGCCGCCCGGCTGCTGCTCGACGCCGGCCACCGGTCCATCCACATCGTCGGCGCGGGCGCGCACCCGGGCCAGACGCCCCCGGGCACGGTCGCGGGGCGCGAGCGGCTCGTCGGCATCCTGGAGGTGCTCGCGGCCGCGGGCGTCGAGCCGGTCAGCGGGCACCTGTGCACGGAGTGGCTGCCGCCGGACGGCTACCGCGCGGTGAGCCGGCTGCTCGCCGAGCACGGGCCCGGGCAGGCGCTCATCACGTTCAACGATCGCCTGGCCTTCGGTGCGTACCAGGCCGTGCAGGAGGCGGGCCTGTCGGTGCCGGAGGACGTGTCGATCGTGTCCTTCGACGACCACCCCCTCGCCGGCTGGCTGCGGCCCGGGCTCACGACCTTCGCCATCCCGCACGAGGCCCTCGGCCGCCGCGCGGTGGAGCTGCTCCTGGCGACGATCGACGGCCAGCCCGCCGTTCCTGCGCCCGCCACCGAGCACCGGTTGCCGATGCCTCTGCGGGAACGCCACTCGGTCGCGAGAACCGGGCGGGAGGGGCAGCGGTAGCCGCTCCTGGTCGAACGGCTGTGATGACGGTGTCGCCGCTCGCTCGCCGGACGGCGGCGGAGGCAGCGGGCGGGGCGACAGGGTCTGCTCGCCCTCGCCCGACGGACGCCTCGTCCGTCGTGTGTCTCCTCCGCCGGGGCCGCCGACGCTACGGCGAGATACCACCAGAGCCGTCCGGCGATCGGCGTGTCCTGGTACCTCGACGGGGGCCGTCGAGCGGCACGACGGCATCCGCGCGGGGCGACGGCACCAGCAGCGGCCCGTCGGCGCGCCCGGCAGCGGTCGTCGTTCCTGTCGCCGTGCCGTGTGCCGCTGCCGGCCCGTCGAGATGCCACGACACGCCGTCCAGGGCCGCCCGGGCGCGGTATCTCGGCGTAGCGCGCGCACGCGACTTCTGTGCGCCGGACCAGGGGGCGAGGGCAGGAGGGAGGCGAGGGGCGACGGAGGAGGGAGGCGAGGTGCGGCGAATCAGAAGAGAGGGAGGGAGGGGCGACGGATCAGGAGAGAGGGAGGGAGGGGCGACGGATCAGGAGAGAGGGAGGGAGGGGCGACGGATCAGGAGGGAGGGAGGGAGGGGCGACGGATCAGGAGGGAGGGAGGGAGGGGCGACGGATCAGGAGGGAGGGAGGGAGGGGCGACGGATCAGGAGAGAGGGAGGGAGGGGCGACGGATCAGCGGGCGGCGAGATAGGCGCGCCAGCCGCCGTGGGCGGTGATGTCCTGCGCGCCCTCAACCGCGACGGGCTCGACGAGGAAGCCGCTGACGGCCGTGCCGTCGGCGAGGTCGACCCGGCCGATCGCCATGGGCTGGGGGAGCGCGGCGACGAAGTCCCCGAAGGCCGCGGCTGCCAGGCGGTACACCTCGACCTCCAACGCCGCGCCGCCGGACGTGACGCGGACGACGCCGGGCTTCGGCGGCACCGTGGCCAGCGCGAAAAGGCGGTACGTGGCGGCCGTGGTCGTCGTGGACATCAGCGAGGCGCCGCGATCGACGAGCTGGGCGTGCAGTGGCTGGCCCTGCAGGTGGGCGCCGGCGACGGCGAGGAGGACGTCGGGGTACTCGGCGGCAGGCGGCTCGGCAGGCGGCTCGGCAGGCGGCTCGGCAGAGGGCTCGGCGGGTGGCTCGGCGGCCGGGCCCGCGCTCACGGCAGGACCGTCGCGGCGAGGGCGGCCAGGCGGTGGTCGCTGAACGCGGGCCCGACGAGCTGGACGCCGAACGGCAGGCCGTCCACGAGGCCGGCCGGCAGGGCGAGGGCGGCGAGGTCGAGGAGGTTGGCACCGTTCGTGAAGCGGCCGAGGCTCGCGTTGACGCCGATGGGGTCCTCCTGCACGACCGCGATCGTGGGGTGCTGCGTCGTGGTCGGCAGCAGCAGGGCGTCGACGTCCTCGAACGTCCGCAGCGCCTCGACCTTCAGCCCGTCGAGGCGCTCGAGGTCCTGGTAGAGGCGCCACGCCGGCAGGTCGCGCGCGGCAGCGATGATGCGGCCGACGGTCGGGTCGACCTCGTCGGGGTGGGCGTCGACGAAGGCACCGACGGCCGCGTACCGCTCGGCGACGAAGGCGCTCTCGTAGAGCATGCGGGCCGCGGCGAGGAACGGCGTCACGTCGACCGGGACGGTGACCGCGCCTGCGGCGACGAACGCGGCGACCGACCGCTCGTTCGCCTCGGCCCAGCCGGGGGCCAGCTCGCCGAGGTCGGCGGTCGCCGGGACGCCGAGGCGCGAGGCGGTGGGGGTGTCGGTGGATCGACCGGCGAGCGCGGCGACCGTGGGGTCCGTCGGGAACGGCCGGGACAAGGGGTCGCCGTCGTCGGGGCCGGTCATCGTCGCCGCGACGAGGCGGGCGAGGCTCAGGTCCGCCGCCATGGACGTCACCACGTCCTGGGTGCGGCAGGCCGGGACGACGCCCGTCGCGGGGACCGTGCCCTTCGTCGGCTTGACCCCGACGAGGCCGTGGAAGGCCGCGGGGACGCGGCCCGAGCCCGCGGTGTCCGTGCCGAGTGCCGCGTCGACGACCCCGAGCGCGACGGCCACCGCCGAGCCGCTGCTCGACCCGCCGGACACGCGCTCGGGGTGCGTCGCGTGCCGGACCGCGCCGTACGGGCTGCGCGTCCCGACGAGGCCCGTGGCGAACTGGTCGAGGTTCGTCGTCCCGACGACGACCGCGCCCGCCGCACGCAGCCGGGCCACCGCCACGGCGTCCCGCTCCGGCCGGTAGGCGTAGGCCGGGCAGGCGGCGGTCGTCGGGAGGCCCGCGACGTCGATGTTGTTCTTCACCGCGAGCAGGACGCCGGCCAGCGGCACGTCCTCACCGGCCCGCGCGCGGTCGACGACGGCCGCGAGCTCGTCGGCGACCTCGGCCTCGGGGCGCAGGGCGATCCAGACCTCGGGGCGGTCGGCTGCGGCCATCCGCGCGTAGCGCTCGGCGACGTGCGCGCGAGGGTCGTCAGGGAGGGACACGGCCCGGGCCGCCGCCGGGGCGGGCATGGTAGCGGCCGTGATGGGGCCGGTGGTGGCGGGGCTGGTGGTGGTGGGAGTGGTCGTGGTGGGGCTGGTGGTGGTGGGGGTGGTCGCGGCGGTCATGCGGCGTCCTCGGCGGTCGTGCCGGCAGTGGGGGCGGGCTCGTCGGTGGTGGCGGTGTCGGGGCCGTCCAGGACGACGAGGACGTTGCCGGGGCCGACCTGGGCGCCGAGGGTCGTGACGACCTGGCGGACCCGGCCGGCGGCCGGCGCGAGCACGGGTGCCTCCATCTTCATGGCCTCCACGGCGAGCAGGGTCTGACCCTCGACGACGTCGTCGCCGACGGCCACGTCGATGCGGAACACGTTGGCGGCGAAGGCGGCCTCGACCCCGAACGAGCCGGCCGGGACCTCGACCGTTGCGCCGGTCCCTCCCACGGCGGCAGGCTCGTCGTGCACCCGGTCGAACTCGCCGGCGGCCTCCCAGGCGGCGCGCTCGTCGCCGAACGCCGCGGCCTGCTGCGCGCGGAAGGCCGCGATGGAGTCCGCGTTCTCCGCGAGGAACCGCTCGTGGTCGGCGAGCGCGAACTCGCCCTCCTCGACGCGCAGGCGCAGGCGGCCGGCGGCCATGTCGGCGCGCAGGTCGAGCAGCTCCTCCGGGCTCACCGGGTACCAGCGGATGCGGTCGAAGAAGCGCAGGAGCTGGGGCGTCCCCGGCTCGAAGGCGCCCTTCTGCCGCAGCGTCGACCACACGGGCACGGTCCGGCCGACGAACTGGTAGCCGCCCGGCCCCTCCATGCCGTAGATGCACAGGTAGGCACCCCCGATGCCGACGGCGTTCTGCGGCGTCCACGTGCGCGCGGGGTTGTACTTCGTCGTCACGAGGCGGTGCCGCGGGTCGAGCGGCGTGGCCACCGGCGCCCCGAGGTACACGTCGCCGAGGCCCATCACCAGGTACTCCGCGTCGAAGACGATGCGGTGCACGTCGTCGACGCTGCTCAGGCCGTTGATGCGCCGGATGAACTCGATGTTCCAGGGGCACCAGGGCGCGTCGTCGCGGACGCCGTTCATGTACCGCTCGATCGCCTCGCGCGTCGACGGGTCGTCCCAGGACAGCGGCAGCCAGACCGTGCGGCTGGGGACGCGCAGGTCGGCCGTGGACGGCAGGGCGGCGTCGGCGGCGCGGACGACCTCGACGAGGGCCGCGACGCTCGTGACCGTCGGGTCGAGGTGCACCTGCAGCGAGCGGATGCCGGGGGTGAGCTCGACGACGCCGGGCAGGTCGCCCGCCGCGCGCCGGGCCTCGAGCGCCTCCATGAGGGCGTGCACGCGCATGCGGACGCCGAGGTCCAGGCGCATCGGCCCGTACTCGACGAGCAGGTTCGCGTCGCCGCTGCGGCGCAGGGTGAGCTCGGGGGCGCCCTCGAGGGCCGGGCGCGCGCCGAGGATGCCGCCGTCGTCGACCGCGGGCCGGGTCGCGGCGGCGGGGGCCAGCCGGTCGGCGGCCAGGCGCGCGGCCTCGTCGTCGGACACGGGAACGAAGCGCACGGTGTCGCCGGGGCGGAGCTGGCCGAGCTTCCACAGGTGCCCGCTGGCGACCGTGGCCGGGCACGTGAAGCCGCCCAGGCTGGGGCCGTCGGGGCCCAGGAGGATCGGCAGGTCGCCGGTGTAGTCGACCGCGCCGACCGCGTAGGGCGTGTCGTGGATGTTCGAGGGGTGCAGGCCGGCCTCGCCGCCGTCCGGGCGGGCCCAGCGCGGCCGCGGGCCGGTGAGCCGGACGCCCGTGCGCGCCGAGTTGAAGTGCACCTCCCAGTCCGCGGCGTAGAACGCCTCGACGTCCTCGGGGAGGAAGAACTCGGGGGCGGCGTGCGGCCCCTCGAGGGCGGCGACCTCCCAGTGGTTGCCGATCGTCGGGCGCTCCTCGTCGGGCACCGCGCGCACGTCCTGGGGGACGGCCGGGGTGGCCAGCGGGACGAGGTCGCCAGGGCGCAGCGCGCGCCCGGTGACGCCGCCCATGCCGCCGAGGTCGAACGTGCTGGCCGAGCCGAGTACGGGCACGACGTCCAGGCCGCCCTCGACGAGCAGGTACGTGCGCATGCCGGCCGTCGTCGTGCCGATGGTCAGCACGCCGCCGGCGGGGACCGGGACGGGCTCCCACTGCGGCACGGGCGTGCCGTCGACGTCCACCGGAGCGGGGGCGCCGGCGACGAGGACCCGCGCGGCGGTGTGGAACCGCAGCGACGGGCCGGTCATCGTGCACTCCAGCCCCGGGGCGCCCGGCGCGTTGCCGAGCGCGCGGTTGCCGGCCGCGAAGGACAGGGAGTCCATCGGCCCCGACGGCGGGATGCCGACGGGCCAGAGCCCGACGCGGCCGGGCAGGTCCTGGACCGTGGTGAGCATCCCCGGACGCAGGACCTCGAACCGGGGGGTGGCGTCGGTGAGGCCGTCAAGGGTGCGGGTCGAGTGCGCGGCGGCGGCGACGTCCGGGTCCTGCGCGACGGTCCGCAGCAGGCCGAGGTTCGTCGCGACGCCGTCGACGCGGGTGCGGGCCAGCGCGTCGGCGAGGGCGGCCCACGCCGTCGCGCGGTCCGGGCCGTGCGCGACGACCTTGGCCAGCAGCGGGTCGTAGTGGGTGCTGACCTCGGCGCCGACCTCGAGCCAGGTGTCGACGCGCACGTCGTCGGGCAGGGCGAGGTGCGTCACCGTGCCGGCGCTCGGCACGCCGCCGAGGTCGGTGTTCTCGGCGTAGACGCGCGCCTCGACGGCGGCGCCGGTCGGGGCGGCGGGGGCCTCGTCGAGCACGGCCGTCTCGCCCTGGGCCAGGCGCAGCATCCAGGCGACGAGGTCGACGCCGTGCGTGGCCTCGGTGACGGGGTGCTCGACCTGGAGGCGGGTGTTGACCTCGAGGAAGGCGGCCTCCTGGCGGTCGGGGTCGTAGACGTACTCCACCGTGCCGGCGGAGCGGTAGCCGACGGAGGCGCACAGGTCCCGGGCGGCGTCCGTGATGCGGCGGCGGACGGCGTCCGGCAGACCGGGCGTCGGGGTCTCCTCGACGACCTTCTGGTTGCGGCGCTGGAGGGAGCAGTCGCGGTCGCCGAGGGTGACGACGCGGCCCCCGCCGTCGCCGAAGACCTGCACCTCGACGTGCCGGGCGCGCGTGACGAGCCGCTCGAGGAAGACACCGCTGGAGGAGAAGGCGGCGCCGGCCAGGCGCCGGACGTCGTCCCAGGCGGCGCGGAGCTCGTCGGCGGAGTGGCACGCGCGCATGCCGATGCCGCCGCCGCCGGCCGTGGCCTTGAGCATGACCGGGAAGCCGATGGCCTCCGCGGCGGCGACGGCCTCGTCGAGCGTCTCCAGCAGACCGGTGCCGGGGAGCAGGGGGACGCCCGCGGCCTGCGCGGCGTCGCGCGCGGTGTGCTTGGCGCCGAACACCTCCAGCTGCTCGGGGGTCGGGCCGACGAAGACGAGCCCGGCGGCCCCGCAGGCCCGCGCGAAGGCGGCGTTCTCGGACAGGAAGCCGTACCCGGGGTGGACCGCGCCGGCCCCGGTGGCCAGCGCTGCCCGCACGACGGCGTCGATGCGCAGGTAGCTCTCCGCCGCGGGGGCGGGTCCGAGGAGGACGGCCTCGTCGGCGAGCTCGGTGTGCAGGGCGCCGCGGTCCGCCTCGGAGAAGACGGCGACCGTGCGCAGGCCGAGCTCGCGCGCGGAGCGCAGGATGCGGACCGCGATCTCGCCGCGGTTGGCGACGAGGAGGGTGTCGAAGCGTGCGCCGCTCACGCGTCGGCCTCCTCGGCCTCGGTACCGGCGTCGCCGGACCACACGGTCATCTCCGCGCGGCTCGGGTCGAAGCCGTTGCAGGGGTTGTTGACCTGCGGGCAGTTCGACACGACGACGAGCACGTCGCGCTCGGCCCGGATGCTCACGGACAACCCGGGCGCCGAGATGCCGTCGACGATGCCGAGCGCGCCGTCCGGGTCGACGGGGACGTTCATGAACCAGTTGACGTTGCTCACCTGGTCGCGCTTGCCCATCCCGTACCGGGACAGCTCCGCGAGGAAGTTGTCCGCGCAGGCGTGCTGCGCCCAGGTGTGGTGGCCGTAGCGCAGCGTGTTCGACTCCTTCGAGCACGCGCCGCCGAGGGTGTCGTGGCGGTCCACGTCGTCGGCGACGACCGTCAGCAGCGCGTCGCCCTCCGCGCTGCGCAGGACGGACCCGAGCGTGAGGAAGACCGAGCCCTGCGCCTGCAGCGTGGCCTGCGCGCTGTAGGCGTTCGCGGTGTCATGGGCGTCGTAGGCGAGGAAGTCCACGGCCTGGTTGCCGTCGACGTCGGTGATGGTGAGGACCTGGCCGGCGCGGAGCGTCCAGGACCAGGGGGCGCGCGGTGCGACCGTCTCGCGGTGGAGCTCGCGGCCGAAGCGGTGGGCGGTGCCCGTGCTCGTCCGGCTGCTCGTCGTGGTGCTCGTCGTCGTGCTCATGCGATCCCCCGGGCGGTGAGGTGGTCGGCGGTGTTCGCGAAGGCGCGGCGGCCCTCGGGGGTGGCGTGCCACCGCGGGTCGTCGGGGGTCGTCGGGGCGCCGCGCCAGGCGGTGACCTCCAGCGGGCCGCACGTCCACGCCGGTCGCGGGTCCAGCGGGTGGGCGGTGTTCGCGACGAGGAGGACCAGCGGCAGCTCGGCGCGCAGGACGAGGCTCGCGCCGGCCCCGGCGGAGCCCTCGAACCGGCCGACGCCCTCGTCGTCGACGCGCACGCCCTGGAAGAAGGAGACGCAGGGTGCGACGTCGCGGCGGGTCAGCCCGTGCTTGGCGGCGGCGAGGACCAGCAGCTCGCGGCCGGCGGGGGAGCGGCCCTGGGGGCTGCCGTCGCCGTAGCGATCGACGTTGCGGGCCGCGGTCGAGGTGCCGAAGACGGCGTCGTGGCGGCCGGAGGTGTCGTCGACGACGCTGGCCAGCACGCGCCCCTGGTCCGACAGCAGCAGGTACCCGACGCGGGGGTAGACCTGCCACTGCACCTTGACGGTGTCGGCCACGTTGAGCCGCTCGTGGCTGTGGCCGGCGTGGAACAGCAGGACCGAGGCGCAGGCGTCGCCGGTGACGTCGGTGAGCCGGACGTGCGTGCCGCGGGCCACCTCGCGGTGGGTGTAGCCGCCGGCGGCGACGCGCTCGGCCCAGACGAGGTCGTCGGGTGTCACGCCGTCGGGCAGGCCGCCGACGATCGCGTCCGGCCCGTCGAGCGGGGCGGTGCGCGCGGGCAGCCAGGGACGCTCGGCGACGGCGAGGCCCTCGGGCGAGCCCTCCTGCGCCCGTGCGTGGGCGCGGGCGCCAGCGGTGGTGCCGGTGCCGGTGGTCGTCTGCGTCATGGCGGTCCCTTGCTTTCTGTCCGGTGACAGAAAGCAGGGAACCCCACTGCTGTGTCGCCGCGGTGTGCCCCGTGTTGCGGGCGTGTTACTGGCGCCTCCTACTGCCGCTCGCCGCGCAGTCGTCGCTGCTACCCATGGCGGCGTACCCAACAGCATCGATCGGGGGTCTCGGTCGTACGGGGCTGGCGCCGGCACGCGTCAGCCAAGGTCGGCCACCGACCGGAACCTGCCGTGCCTCACGAAACCGTTGACTTGTTTGGCGCGACGGCAAGCATCTCGGCCGGACTGCGGCGTGCAGACGCCATGGTTGGCGAGCGCGCAGGATGCCGGTTGAACGTACAGATCGCGGGCAGTGCCCCCAGTTAGCCTGTCCGGAGCCGGTGTGCTCTCGTTGGTGCCGGCCGCCGTTCCCGTGCCCATCGCCATGTCGACGTGGCGCATCGCGGGGGCGCCCAGCGGGGACGGAAGGAAGGCGACCGTGACCACGATGATGAAGCGATTCGTCGGAGTTGCCGGCGTCAGCCTGGCGATGCTGTTGGGCGGGTGCGTGACCGCGCAGAAGACCCCTGCCCCGGCGTCGAGCGTCAGCACGTCCGTCGACGTGCCTGTGGCGGAGGCGACCGTTAGCGTGCCCGCGTCTCCTGCCATCGACACGAGCGTCGGCGCTCTCGTGCCGCAAGGCGACGTCGACGCGGCCCGCGAGGCTGGTGCGGCGGTCTACGTGTCGCCGAGGGGTGACGGGTCCGGTGTGGTCATCGACGTGGCCGCGGGCCTGCCGGCGCAGGCGGAGGCGGACGTGCGCGCCGTCGCCGGGGGCATACCGGTCGACGTCATGTCCTTCGGGCAGCAGAACCTGGACCGGGCGGCCAACGCTAGGGCGATGGAGGACGCCGGTGTCGGCGCGTTCATCGTCATCCGGGCCCCGCAGTTCGAGCAGGGCAAGGCGGTCTCTGCGCAGTACGTCGTGTTGACGCACGGAGCGATCGCAGGGGCGAAGGAAGCCATTGCGGCGAACCCAAACACGATTCGCGACTCGGCCGCCGAGGCGATCGCGGCCAAGCAGGCCCTGATAGACGCCAACCCCGGCGCCCCGATCATCGACACGAGCTCCTGACTCGCGGCGGATGGACCCAGGCAGCCCGACCTAGCAAAGCTCTCGTTGCGGGGCGGGATGCGTCGGATCTGTGCGAAGGGCATACCTGATCATGTGCGCCATGTTCCGGAGCCGTCGACATGCTGTCCAGGAGCCGCAGCAGGCCGCAGAGTAGTTCCGGGTGGGGCAACGCGGGCGGTTGGCGCAGCCATTTGCGCGGTCCCGGTGCAGTTCGTGCCCTCGGTGACGGGCGGTTCGGCGCCGACGTCGAGAGGTGGTCCGCCGGCTCGACCAGGGCTGACCTCCGATCGCCTCGAGACGGTCCTAGTAGCGGATGAATTGCGACGGACTCGGTCACGCTTTGGCTGTGCTGGGTCCGCCTCGGGGCAGGATGACCGGGTGCCTGCGGAGATGATCGACAACCCCGTGCTCAACCGCCCGTACGACGAGCCGTCCCGGCACTGGATGCAGGACGCCGCAGGACACCTCACCCGCGACATCGCGCCGCGGCGTCGCCCCTCGGAGTCGTGGGTCCCGGTGCCGCAGGTCCGCAAGGGTCGGTCGGTGGCGGCCGCGGCCCTGCTCGTCCAGGACGAGCTGGACGTCACGCTCACCGGCGAGCGCAAGGACGTCAACTCGCAGATCAACCAGCTGCGGGCCGAGGTCCGCACGTGGCGGACGGCGAGATGGCCGGGCGTGACGATGACGACACGTCGCCTGCTGATGCACTGGTCCGACCCCGATCGAGACAACCGGGTCTTCTTCGCCCAGCGCGAGGCGGTGGAGACGGCGATCTACGTCGCCGAGGTGGCAGGACGTCGCCGCACTGCCGAGACCGGCCGCTCCGCGGGCGCGCAGGGATCCGGCTGGGTCCTCGACGCCCTCGCGGAGCAGAACGCGACGCACAACGCGGGCCTGCCTCGCGTGGCCCTCAAGATGGCCACTGGTACTGGCAAGACCGTCGTCATGGCGATGCTCATCGCCTGGCAGACGCTCAACAAGGCGGTCAACCCGCGCGACACCCGGTTCACGCAGCGGTTCCTCGTCGTCACGCCAGGCATCACCATCCGCGACCGCCTGCGCGTCCTGCACCCCGCCGACGCGGGGTCCTACTACCGCGAGCGCGACCTGGTGCCGGCCGACCTCTGGCCCCAGATGTCGCAGGCGCGCGTGTCCGTGACGAACTTCCACGCGTTCATGCTCCGAACGCGCAAGGAGGGCCAGGGCATCTCCGCTACGACGAAGAAGTTGCTCGCAGCCCAGCGCACCGGCCCCGACCCCTTCGTCGAGACGGAGGCCCAGATGGTCGCCCGGGTGCTCCGGGACGTGGGTGGGGCGCGGGGCAGGGCCGCGGCGGGCAGCGTCATGGTGCTCAACGACGAGGCCCACCACTGCTACCTGCCGCGCTCTACCGACGAGGACGTCAGGCGGCTGCAGGCGGAGGTCAGGAAGGAGGCGAAGGAGGCCAACGACGACGCCGGCGTCTGGTTCTCGGGGTTGCAGCGCATCCATGCCGCTGTGGGCATCAAGGCCGTCTACGACCTGTCCGCCACGCCCTACTTCCTTGCGGGCTCCGGCTACCCCGAGGGGCTGATCCACCCGTGGGTCGTCTCGGACTTCTCGCTCATGGACGCCATCGAGTCGGGGCTGGTGAAGATCCCTCGGCTGCCGGTCAAGGACGACGCCGAGGGAAGCACTGTTGCTTACCGCGACCTGTGGCCGTTGGTCAGTGACGAGCTGCCGAAGCGCGCGGGCCGCGGTGGCCACGACACGACGCGCCCGTTGCCGGCCGTGCTCGCCGGAGCGCTGCAGACGCTGTACTCGTCCTACCAGCGTGCCTTCGCGCGGTGGGAGGAGCGCGCGTTGGAGACGCCGGACGCAGCCGGCGCACCGCCGGTCTTCATCGTCGTCTGCCCCAACACCACGGTGTCGAAGTGGGTGTACGACCAGATCGCCGGGTACGAGTACGAGATGACCGACGACGAGGGCGTCGTGCACCCGCGGACCGAGCCCGGCACCCTCGCCCTGCTGTCCAACATCGTCGAGGGCCGCCGCGTCTCCAGTCCCCGGACGATCCTCGTGGACTCGGCGGAGCTGGAGTCGGGAGAGTCGGTCAGCAAGGACTTCCGCGCGGCAGCGGCCGACGAGATCGAGGCGTTCCGCCGGGAGTACGTCGCGCGGACCGGTGCGGCTGCCGACGAGCTCGACGACGCCCAGCTCCTGCGCGAGGTGCTCAACACGGTCGGCAAGCCAGGCCGTCTCGGCGGCCAGGTGCGCTGCGTGGTCTCGGTTTCGATGCTCTCCGAGGGGTGGGACGCCAACACGGTGACGCACGTGCTCGGCGTCCGCGCCTTCGGGTCACAGCTGCTCTGCGAGCAAGTCGTGGGCCGTGGCCTGCGGCGCCGCTCGTACGCGCTGGACGAGGACGGGATGCTCCCGGCCGAGTACGCGGAGGTGTACGGCATCCCGTTCGCCTTCATCCCGTCCGACCGGCCGGTCGGTGACCCGCCGCCCCGGCCGCCGGCCGTGCGGGTCCAGGCCGTCGCGGGTCGCGAGGCCGCGCGCATCGTGTTCCCGCGCGTGCAGGGCTACCGGTTCGAGCTCCCCGACGAGCGTCTGCACCTCGACCTCGACGACGCTCCCATCTACGAGCTGGGCAACGGCCACGTCGCCACGGCGACCGAGGTCGAGGGCGTGGTCGGTGTCGGTGAGACGCACACGCTGGACGAGTGGCGCGCGATGCGGCCGACGGAGGTCGCGTTCAAGCTGGCGGTGCGGACGCTGCTCAAGCGCTTCGCCGACCCGCACCAGGCGCCGAAGCCGTGGCTCGTGCCTGAGCTCGTCCGGATCACCAGGACCTGGATGGACCAGTGCGTCCGGTACACGGGGGAGGCGTTCCCCGGCCTGCTGCTCATCGGGACGGAGGCCAGCCGCGCCGCCGAGGCCATCGAGCGTCTCGTCATGCGCCAGTCCGGTACGCGCGAGCCGGTGGTCCGCGCGCTCATCCGCGCGGACGACCCCACGGGCTCCACCGAGGAGGTGGACTTCCTCACCACGAAGCAGGTGCACGAGACGAACGCGCGCAGCCACGTCTCGCACGTCGTGCTCGACGGCAGCGCCGTGGGTGGCGGCAACACGTGGGAGAAGATTGCGGCGCAGGACCTCGAGGTCATGGACGGCGTCGCCGCGTACACCAAGAACGACCACCTGGAGTTCTCGATCCCGTACGTGCACGACGGCGTGGGCCGCCGCTACAAGCCCGACTTCCTGGTCCGGCTGGAACGGCGAGAGGGCGACGGCGAGCGCTACCTGATCCTCGAGGTCTCTGGTGGCCGCAAGGACCAGGCGGCCAAGAAGGCCAAGGCCGACACGGCCCGTGACCTGTGGTGCGCGGCGGTGAACGCCGACGGGCGGTTCGGCCGCTGGGGCTACGTCGAGGTTACGGACCCCTTCGCCATCCGGACCGAGGTCGCCGCCGCCATCCAGAACCTCTACGACGACCTGCCGATCACCGGGCAGCCGCTGGCGCCACGGCACAGCGAGGACCTGTTCGCAGGCCTCGACGACGACCCCCGACTCGTGCTGGCCGCCGCCGGCGCGCGCACCGAAGGAGCCCGCTGACATGCCCGCGCCGAAGCACACCGCGCCGAAGGACCCGACGCCCGTCGCCGCCGTCCGGCACGACGACCGCCGCGTCAACATCCCCACCGTCGACGGTCAGGACTTCGTGGCAGACGAGGTCGCCGCGCCCGTGACCACCCGCTGGCCGCGACAGACCGAGCTCGACCCGCAGCTCGTGTGGCGCGGCAAGGACGCGCAGGCTGACGTGCTGGAGGTGACGACGCCCCCGATCTTCATCCAGGAGAAGATCGACCCCCGCGCGCTGGTGGAGAACCTCCGTCGCACCGCGCAGCGGCCGGAGGGCGAGCCCGAGGCCACGCTGTTCGAGTCCTTCGACGACCTCGGCCCGTTCGAGTCCGTCGAGTACTACCGGCACCGGTCCAAGTGGGCCAACCGCATGATCCTCGGCGACTCGCTCGCCGTGATGGCGTCGCTGGCCGAGCGCGAGAACCTGCGGGGGCAGGTGCAGGCCATCTACATCGACCCGCCGTACGGCATCAAGTTCGGCTCGAACTGGCAGCCGCGCGTGGACAAGCGGGACGTCAAGGACGGCAACCTCGCCGACATAGCGCGTGAAACAGAGCAGATCAAGGCCTTCCGCGACACGTGGGAGGACGGGATCCACTCCTACCTCACCTACTTGAGCGACCGGCTGCTGGTGGCGCGGGGGCTGCTGACGCAGTCGGGCAGCATTTTCGTGCAGATTGGCGAAGAGAATGCCCATCTAGTCCGGTCGCTTCTCGACGAAGTTTTCGGTGTAGAGAATTTCGTCAGCCAAATAGCTTTCGCTAAGTCGGGCGCAACCGATTCGGACGTTATTGCGCGCACTAGTGATTACATTATCTGGTTCGCGCAGGATCGAACGCAGATGAAAGTACGACGCTTGTGGTCCCCTCGCGTCGAACGGGGCGAGTCGACCTTCACGTGGCTCGAACTGGCAGATGGCACTTCCCGCCGCATGACTAGCGAAGAGCGGAGCGAACCGCAACGGCGACCTGTTGGCTCAAGAGCATTCCGTGCCGCTGACATCTCCAGCCAGGGCGCGTCGGCAAAAGCGCCTGAGGCCGTGCATTTCGCTGGACGCCAGTTTTTGCCATCGCCAGGTCGCCACTGGAGCGCGCCGACGGTTAGGCGAGCTATCGCGGCTGGACGCGTCGTGGCGCAGAAGACTGTGCTGGCGTACAAGCGATTCGAGGACGACTTCCCGCTTGCTCCACTCACGCACATCTGGTCCGACACGGTGCTCGGCACCTTCTCGGAAAAGCACTATGTGGTTCAGACCGCTTTTCGGCCTATCGAGCGCTGCCTCCTGATGGTGACGGACCCCGGTGATCTCGTCCTCGATCCCACGTGCGGCTCAGGCACGACTGCTTACGTCGCAGAGCAGTGGGGACGACGGTGGATCACCATCGACACCTCGCGGGTTGCCATCACCATCGCCCGGCAGCGCGTCATGGCCGCGCGGTTCCCGTACTACCTGCTGGCCGACTCTGCAGAGGGGGCTGCCAAGGAGCGCAGCCTCGGGACGCCGGCGGACGCCATCACCACCGCCCACGGGGACGACATCCGGCAGGGGTTCGTCTACAAGCGCGTTCCGCACGTCACCCTCAAGTCGATCGCCAACAACCCCGAGATCCGTGAGGGCATGACGCGCGCCGAGATCGACGCCGCCATCGCGCGGCACGCGGAGACGGAGACGCTGTACGACCAGCCGTACGAGAACCCGAAGAAGGTGCGCGTCGCCGGCACGTTCACGGTCGAGTCGCTGTCGCCGCACCGCTCGGCGTCGTTCGACGCGGCGTTCCCCGCCGACGCCGCCGCTCCGCGCGTCACGGACGTGGCGGCCGAGGACGTCTCGCCCACCTCGTCGTACGAGGAGACGATCTTCGACAACTTGCGGACCGCAGGCGTGCAGAACGGTCGCCGGAAGGAGCGATTGCTGCTCACGTCGGTGGACCCGTACCCGGGCCGGTTCGTGCAGGCCGTAGCGGCGGCGACGACCGAGGCCAACCTCGAGGCGGCGCGCGCGGTCTCGTCGACGGCGGAGCCCGCCACCCAGCAGGTGGCCGTCGCCCTCGGGCCGGAGTACGGCACGGTGGACGCGCGCATGGTGAAGGCCGCGGCGCGCGAGGCGTTGGCGATGCCGGGCGTCGAGATGCTGCTGGTACTGGGCTACGCCTTCGAGGCCAACGCGCTGGACGCCGTGGAGGAGGCGCAGCGCGAGGGCTTCGCCAACGTGGCGGCCGAGCACCGCCTGGGTCGGCTCCCCGTCCTGCTGGTGCGGATGAACGCCGACCTGGCGATGGGTGACGAGCTGCTGAAGAACTCGTCGGCCGCGAACCTCTTCACCGTCTTCGGGGAGCCCGACATCGACGTGCGAGTGACGGACGAGGGGGTCCTGGTCGAGATTCGCGGCATCGACGTCTACGACCCGACCACGGGGGACGTGCGCTCGAACTCGGCGGACGGCATCGCGCTGTGAATGATCGACACCGACTACGACGAGGAGAGCTTCTTCGTCCGGCACGCCTACTTCTCCGGCGGGCAGGACCCGTACAAGCGGCTGCGCACGTCGCTGAAGGCCGAGATCGACGAGGCCGCGTGGCAGTCGCTGTACAGCACCACGTCCCGCCCGTTCCCCCGCCCGACGAGCGGCAAGATCGCGGTGAAGGCCATCAACACGTACGGCGACGAGGTGCTCGTCGTCCGCGAGGTCCTCTGACGGATGTTCCTTACGTACCTCGACGAGAGCGGGAACACCGGCTCACGCCTCGACGACCCGGACCAGCCCGTACACTGGCTCGTCGCCGTGCTGGTGCCCGAGGAGCAGGTGCTCCCGCTCGCCGCTGCCGTCGATGCCGTCGTCGCCGCGCACGTCCCGCAGGACCCCCGCCGGGAGCTGCACGGGGCGGAGCTGTTCGGCGGCGACAAGCGCTGGCGCGGCGTGCCACCCGGCACGCGGCTGGAGGTGTACGAGGAGGCGCTGAGGCTCCTGCAGGCCCACGGCTGCGCCGTGGCGCACGCCTCAGTCGACAAGCGGCGGCTGGCAGCCCGACACCTCCGCCCGCACCCACCGCACCTGCTGGCGCTGCAGTTCCTCGTCGAGAAGCTCGACGGGTACCTGGCCTACCAGCGAGACCCGCTGCGGCAGCGCGCACTGCTCGTCGCCGACGAGACCAACGAGCACGAGGCGTTCGCGCTCGACATGGTGAAGGGTCTGCAGGCGACGGGCGCGGGCGTGGTCGCAGGTCGCCAGCTGCGGCACATCGTCGACACCGTGCACTTCGTGCGTTCGGAGACCAACCGGGGAGTGCAGCTCGCCGACCTGGCGGCGTATGGACTGGCGCGGGCTGAGAGGGTCCGCGACTCGATGTCGGCCGGCAACGTCGCACTCGTGCGACTGGTCGACGAGTACGTGCTCCCGCAGGTGCGGACGTACCGGATGCGCTGGCCCTGACGTGCGACGAGCCGCCCCTCGCGGAGCGGCTCGACGGTGGACCGGCGCACCTCGGTGACCCAAAGTGACCTGCGGCCCACCTCGCAGACTAGTTGCACAGCGGCCGCCGCGTCACCCGGAAGTCGCTCTGACTGCGACCGGGCCCTGCTCGTCAGGCCTCGGGACGGCCGTGCGGGTCGCTGGCGTTCAGGGTGGCGACGACCTCGTCGTAGTCCCCGCGGACCTCCGCGTGGCGGAGGAAGCCGACGCGCTCGACGAGGACCTCGCGCGGCTCCGGCTCCCGCTCGAGGATCGCCATCACCTCGGCGACGAACGCGTCGAGCGGCATGGCGATCGCGCTCTCGCGCTGACCCGGCAGCAGGTCCGTGGCCACCGACGGCGGGACGATCTCGACGACCCGCACGCCGGCGGGTGCGAGCTGCAGGCGGATCGATTCGCTCAGCATGTGCACCGCGGCCTTCGTCGCGTTGTACGTCGGGGTCGCGGCCAGCGGGACGAAGGCCAGGCCCGAGGAGACGGTCACGATCGTCGCGTCGGGCCGCGTGCGCAGGTGCTCGACGAGCCCCGCCACGAGCCGGACCGGGCCGAGCAGGTTCGTCGTGACCACCTCCTCGGCCGAGGCGAGGAAGCCCTCGGGATGGGTCCAGTCCTCGACGCGCATGATCCCGGCCATGGCGACGAGGGTGTCGAGCCCGGGGTGCTCGGCGACGACCCGTCGGCAGGCCGCCGCCACGCTCGTCGCGTCGGCGGTGTCGACGCGGACGGCGTGCAGGCCGGGGTGCTCGGCGACGATGCGCTCGAGCAGCTCCGTGCGCCGCCCGCCGATGATCACCTCGTTGCCGCGCTCGTGGAGGGCGAGGGCGAGGGCCAGGCCGATGCCGCTCGTCGCGCCGGGGATGAAGACGGTCTTCCCTGTGATCTGCATGGCGTCCAGCCTGCGCCGGGACGACGGGGGCCACCAGGACCGGGCGATCGGGGGACCGGCGGTCCCTGCCTGCGTCCTGTCGGGGCGGCGTCCACCGGCGTCATGATGCCGACGTGGACCGCGACGCCCTCGCCGACTTCCTGCTCGTGCACCGCTCGGCCCTGCGTCCCGAGGACGTCGGCCTGAGCCCGGGCGCCCGTCGTCGGACGGCCGGCCTGCGCCGCGAGGAGGTGGCGGGGCTCGCCGTCATCTCCACCGACTACTACACGCGCCTGGAGCAGCGGCGCGGACCGCAGCCCAGCGTCCCGGTGCTCGGCGCGCTCGCCCGGGCGCTGCGCCTGACGCCCGACGAGCGCGACTACCTCTTCCGCGTCGCCGGGCACAGCGCGCCGGACCGCGGGGAGGTGAGCGACTACGTCGCGCCCGGGCTGCAGCGCGTGCTGGACCGGCTCACCGACACACCGGCCCTCGTCATCGACCCGCTGGGTCGCACGCTCGTGCAGAACGACCTGGCCCGCGCGCTGCTGGGGGACGTCGCCGGGCTGCGCGGGTGGGAGCGCAGCGCCGTCTACCGCTGGTTCGTCCACCCCGGCAGCGAGCGGCTGCGCTACCCCAAGGAGGACCGCGACCGGCAGAGCCGCGCCCAGGTCGCCTCGCTGCGGGCCGCGCTGGGGACGGCGGGTCCGCGCTCGCAGGCCGCGGAGCTCGTGCGGGTGCTGAGCGCGCGCAGCGAGGAGTTCGTCCGGCCGTGGGCGGCGCACGAGGTCGCGCGCCGGTTCGAGGACCACAAGGTGCTCGTCCACCCGGAGGTCGGGCGCGTCGAGGTCGACTGCCAGGCCCTGTTCACCGAGGACGAGTCGCAGGCGCTGCTCGTCCTCACCGCCGCGCCGCGCAGCGAGGCGGAGGGCAAGCTCCGGCTGCTCGCGGTGCTGGGCACGCAGACCCTGGTGAGCTGACGGGCTCGGGCCCGACGAGGGGCCGCGGGCCCCCGCCCGGGGCCGCCCGGGCCGTTGCCGGCCGCTGCTACGGTCGACCACCGTGCCCCGCCCGACCGGACGACCGCGGACCGCCGGGGTCTCGCCCACCGGCCGCGGCACGCGCGAGGACATCCTCCACGCCGGCGCGCGCCTGTTCTGCACGGTCGGCTACGGCAGCACGTCGACGCACGCGCTGGCCGAGGTCGCCGGCGTCCGGCAGGCCACGCTCTACCACCACTTCGCCGGCAAGCACGAGGTCCTCCTCGAGCTCCTGCTCGGCACGGTCCAGCCCTCGCTCGACGCCGCCCGCGCCCTGCTGGCCCGCGACGAGCCCGCCGCCGCGAGGCTCTGGGCGCTGGCGGCCGGGGACGTGCGGCTGCTGTCCGGCGGCGAGGACAACCTCGGTGCGCTCTACCTGCTCCCCGAGCTCGACGACGAGCGCTTCGCGCCCTTCCACGCCCGCCGCCGCGAGCTGGAGGAGGCCTACGCGGCCCTGGTCGCGCAGTGCGTGGCGGAGGCGGCCGACGACCCGGGCGCCACCGCCGCGGCCGGTCCGGACCACCTGGGCCGGCGCACCGCCCTCGTCCTCGGCCTCGTCGAGAGCGTCATCCTCCAGCGCCGCCGCGCCCCGGCCACGCTCGACGAGCGCACCCCCGCGCTCGTCGCCGACGCGGTCCTGGCGGTCGTCGGCGTTCCGGTGGGGAGGCGCGGGGAGGCGGTGTGAGGGGGTCGTAACACGATCGTTTCGTCGCGGACCCAGCGCGGTGACGTCGGCGCGGATGAATACGGGTCGAACGACAGAAACGTGGTGACGGATCGCCGTCACGCACGCCCTGTCGCCGGACCCGTCCTCGCGCCGCGACCCGCTGGAGCCCGCATGATCATCGCCGGAGTCGGACTGACCGTCCTCGTCGTCCTCGCGGTCGGCATCGCCGTCGCGCGCAAGATCGACGGGGACAGCGCGCACTTCCTCGTCGCCGGCCGACGGCTGGGCGTGCCGCTCGTGGCGGTGTCGCTCACCGCGGCGGCCGTCGACTCGAACGCCACCGTCGGCAACACCGACCTCACGTCGCAGTTCGGCTTCTGGTCGGGGGCGTCGCTGGCCATCGGGCTGGCGATCTGCCTGCTGCTGACCGGGCTGTTCCTCGCGCGGCCGGTCAACCGCATGAAGCTGTTCACGCTCGCCGACTTCTTCCGCATCCGGTACGGGCGGCCCACGGAGGTCGTCGCGTCGCTGGTCATGCTGCTGTCGTTCGTGACGCTGCTGGCCGGGAACCTCGTCGCCTGCGGGTTCCTGCTCGAGCGGTTCGCGAACGTCCCGTACGCCTGGGGCGTGGTGCTGTCGGTGTCGCTGGTCCTGGCGTACACCGTCGCGGGCGGGCTGTTCTCCGACGCCTACACCGCCGCGATCCAGACGACGATCACCGTCGTCGCGTCCGTCGCGCTGCTCGGCTGGGTCGCCGTCAGCTACGGGATCGTCGTGCCCGACGGGCTGGGGCCGTTCGACGTCGGGCAGCTCACGGACAGCGCGCAGGGCGCCCCCATCAACTGGGCCACGCTCGTCGCGCTCGGCATCGGCGACATCGTCGCCATCGACTTCATGCAGCGGATCTTCGGCGCGAAGAGCCCCGAGGTGGCCCGCCGCTCGTGCTTCGTCGCCGCCGGCTTCACCGCCGCGATCGGCACGGTGTTCGCGCTCGTCGCGCTGACCGCCAGCGCGGTGCTCGGCATCTCCGTCGACGACGGGCCGGTGCTGTTCACCCTGCTCGCGGACTACGCGCCGCCGCTGCTGGCCGTCCTCGTGCTGTCCGGGATCGTCGCCGCGTCCTTCTCGACCGCCTCCGGGGCGATCCTCGCGACCTCGGCCGTGGCCGTGCGCAACCTCTTCCAGCAGCGGCGCATCGTCGTCGGCGGGCCGGACCCGCTGCTGCGGTGGACGCGCCTGGCCATGGTGCCGATCTGCGTGCTCGGCTGCGTGCTGGCGATCCGGGTGTCCCAGACGGGGATCCTGCTGACGCTCGCGTTCGACCTCATGCTGGCCTGCCTCGCCGCGCCCTTCGTCATCGGGCTGTTCTGGCGGCGGCCCGGGGCGGTCGCGGCGCTCACCGCGGCGGGCGTCGGCCTCGTCGTGCGGCTGGTCCTCCTCGCCCTCACCCCGACGCTGTACGGCGTCCCGAACGACCTGCTGTACGTGCCCAACGACCTCGTCGGCGCGGGGTTCGACGGGTGGGCGACCCTGGTGGCCGGGGTGATCGGGTTCGGGACGTTCGTGCTCGTCGGGTACCTGCGGCCGCGGCCGGAGAGCGAGCGGCTGTCGGAGGCCGAGCAGGTGCTCGACCTCGAGCGCGAGCTCGAGCGCGAGGGTGCCCTGCCGGTGGCCGTCGAGGCGCCGACCCCGGCCCGCACGGCCTGACGCGAGGCCGACACGGTCTCCCACTCCTGACGCGACGGCGGTCCCCCCGGCGGGGGCCGCCAACGCGCGTGTCCCGCCTCAGGCCTCCCGCGCCGCCGCCTCCTCGATGCCGTCGAGCAGGACGTCCAGGCCGAAGGCGAAGGAGTCGCCGAACGCGTACCCCGGCTGCAGGACGTGCTGCGTCGTGAGCTCGACGAGGTGCGGGAACGCCCCCGGCGGCAGCCCGCCGACGATCGCCTCGGCCAGCGCGGGCAGGTCCGCGTCGTCGTGCACGGGCAGCGTCGCCTCCTGCAGCGCGAAGCCGTAGACGTAGCTGTCGAGGACCGCGTAGGCGTGCGCCGTCAGCGGCAGCGACAGGCCGCCGCGCCGCAGCGTGCCGAGCACGGCGTCGTGGTGCCGCAGCGTCGCCGGGCCGGGCGTCGTCCGCGTCTCCAGCAGGGGCACCGCCCAGGGGTGCCGGCGCAGCACCGCCCGCAGCGCGTGGCAGCGCACCCGCAGCGCCTCGCGCCACCCGACGTCCGTCGGCGGGTCCTCCACCTCGGCGAACACGAGGTCGACGAGCCCGTCGAGGATCGCCTCCTTGCCCGGCACGTGGTGGTAGAGCGTCATCGGCTTCACGTCGAGGGCCGCCGCCAGCCGCCGGATCGTCAGCGGCTCGATCCCGTCCGCGTCCGCCAGGGCGAGGGCGGCCGCGAGGACCCGGTCGCGCGTGAGCGCAGGCCGTCGACCGGTGCCCCTCGGCTCCCCGGTGCCTGCCGCCATGCCCGTCCCTCTCCGACGGCCGCCGTCGCTCGTCGTCCCCACGCGGCCCTGGACGACCGTACTAAGTACGAGTACGGTCCGCCACATCAGTGGTCGTACTTTGTACGGGAGGAGCGGGGCATGGACGTGGTCGCGGTGCCGACGCGGATGGAGGCCGTCGTGCAGCGGCGCTACGGCGGGCCGGAGGGCTTCCGGGTGGAGGAGGTGCCGACGCCGGTGCCCCGGGCGGGTGAGGTGCTCGTCGAGGTGCACGCCGCGGGTGTCGACCGCGGCGTCGCTCACCTCGTCGCGGGGGACCCGGCGGTGGTGCGGCTCGTCACCGGCCTGCGCTCGCCGCGTCAGCCCGTGCCGGGGATGGACCTGGCCGGCCGGGTGGTGGCGCTCGGGCCCGGGGTGACGGACCTCGCCGTGGGCGACGAGGTGCTGGGCACCGGCAGGGGCTCCTTCGCCCCCTACGCGCGGGCCCGGGTCGACCGGCTGGTGCGCCGGCCGGCGGGCCTGGACGTCGTGGCGGCCGCGGCGCTGCCGGTCTCGGGGCTGACCGCCCAGGGGGCGGTCGACGACGTGGCGGCGGTCCGGGCCGGCCACCGGGTCCTCGTGCTCGGTGCGTCCGGGGGCGTCGGCACCTACGCGGTGCAGCTCGCGGTCGCCGCCGGGGCCGAGGTGACCGGCGTGTGCAGCGCGGGGAAGGCGGACCTCGTCCGGGCGCTCGGCGCCCACCGGGTGCTCGACCACGCGCGCGAGGACGCCACGGCGGGCGACGAGCGGTACGACGCCGTCGTCGACATCGGCGGCCGGACGCCGGTGCGCCGCCTGCGCCGGGTGCTGACGCCCGCGGGGACCCTCGTGCTCGTCGGCGGGGAGGGCGGTGGCCGGCTCACGGGCGGCCTCGGGCGGCAGCTCGCCGCCGCGGCGACGTCTCCCTTCGTGCGGCAGCGCCTCGTCATGCTGGTTGCGACCGAGCGGCGCGAGGCGCTGGGGCGGCTGGTCGCGCGGGTCGTCGCCGGGGACGTGGCACCGGCCGTCGGGCGCACGTACCCGCTGGCCGCGGCGGCCGAGGCGGTGGCCGACCTCGTCGCCGGTCGCACCCGCGGCAAGTCGGTCCTCGTCGTGCGGGAGGGGTGAGGGGCGCGACCCTACGCTGGGCCCCGTGGCAGCCACGATGCGCGACGTCGCCGCGCTGGCGGGCGTGTCGGTCAAGACCGTCTCGCGCGTGGTGAACCTCGAGCCGCACACCCGGCCGGAGCTCGTCGCGCGGGTGCACGCCGCCATCGCGGAGCTGGGCTGGGTGGCCAGCGGCGCCGCGCGCACCCTGCGCACGGGCCGGACCGGCATGCTCGGCGTGGGCGTCGCGGAGCTGCGCCGGCCGTACCTCGCGACGCTGGTCGAGGCGCTGGTCATCGAGGCGGAGCGGCGGGGCATGCCCGTCGCGGTGGAGCCCCTGCACGGGGACCCCGGGCGGCTGCGCGCCCTGCTGGCCGCGCGGGGACGGTCGGTGGACGCGGTCGTGCACGTCGGTCCGCTGCCTCCGGGCGCCCCGCTCGACGAGGGTGCCGCCGACCGGCCGCTGGTGGTCGTGCAGGGCGGGCCGGTCGCCGTCGACGAGGTGCCGCCGGCCGTCCCCGTGGCGCTCGTCGACCGCGTCGACGAGGACGTCGTCCAGGCCGTGGTGCTCATCGCCCGGCACCTGGCGGTCATGGGGCGCCGACGGCCGGTGCTGCTGGGGCCGGACCGCGCGCACGGGCCGGCGGAGGACCGCGCGCGCCCGTCGGCGGCTCTGCGGGCCGCGCTGGCGGCCGCGGCGCCCGGCGCCGACCCCGCACCCGGCCCGCCTCTCGTCGCCCTCCCCGCGCCTGCGGACCGCGCGGCCGGCGCCCGCGCAGCGGTGGCGGCGCTGGCCGCGCACCCCGGGACGGACGTCCTGCTGTGCACGAACGACGAGGTGGCGCTCGGGGCGCTCGCGGGTCTCGCCGCGGCGGGCGTCATGGTCCCGCAGCAGGTCGCGGTCGTGGGCTACGACGCCCTCGACGACGGGCGGTTCTCGGCGCCGACGCTCACCACCGTCGACCCGGGGCCGCGTGCGCTGGCCCGGGCGGCCCTCGAGCTCGTGCACGACCGGCTCGTCGGCGCCGGTCCGGCGGGGCCGCGGACGCTCGTGCTGCCCGTGGAGCTCGTGCGCCGCGGGTCCACGCTGGGGGAGGCGGCCACGTGACGCGGCCGACGCTCGCCGACGTCGGCGCGGTCGCCGGGGTGTCGGCCAAGAGCGTGTCCAACGTGCTGCTCGGGCGGCCGGGGGTGTCCGCCGCCACGCGCGAGGCCGTCCTGGCCGCCGTCGAGCAGGTGGGCTACAGCGTCGACCTCGCGGGCCGCGGCCTGGCCTCGGGCCGTACCGGGCGGGTGGCCGTCGTCGTGCCCAACCTCTACCAGCCGTACTTCGCCGAGCTCGCCGAGCGGCTCATCCACGCCCTGGCGGCGCACGACCTGACCGCGACGCTGCGGGTGGCCCACGACGGCGCCGCCGAGCGCGACGCGGTCCTCGGCCCGGGCACCCGGGACGTCGACGGGATCATCCTCTGCCCGCACGCGCTC
Source organism: Cellulomonas marina (assembly GCF_900111925.1). Classification (GTDB taxonomy): domain Bacteria; phylum Actinomycetota; class Actinomycetes; order Actinomycetales; family Cellulomonadaceae; genus Cellulomonas; species Cellulomonas marina. The sequence goes on along the minus strand of NZ_FOKA01000004.1, from coordinate 230,342 downwards.
GTCGGGCAGCCCCTCGCCGACGCCGCGGCCCTGCGCCCGCTCGTGCAGCTCGGCAGCAGCCCCACACCGGGGGTCGACGGCGTGGCCATGGGCGAGCGGGAGGGCACGCTCGCGATGACGCGGCACCTGCTCAACGGCGGCCGGCGGCGGATCGCGCTGGTCTGGAACCACGCGCCCGGCACGACGCCGTCGGGCGACCGGTACGAGGGCTACGTCGAGGGGCTGGCCGAGCGCGGGCTCGCGGTGGACCCGGACCTCGTCGTGGCGGGGTCGGACTGGGACCGGCGGGCCTCGGGGTACGAGGCCATGACGGGCCTGCTGCGCACCGGCCGGTCCTTCGACGCGGCGCTGTGCGTGAACGACGCGATCGCGGTCGGGGTGCTCGGGGCGCTGCGCGCGCACGGGCTGCGGGTCCCGCAGGACGTGGCCGTCTCGGGGTTCGACGACACCGACGAGGCCGGCTTCACCGTGCCGGCGCTCACGTCGGTGAGCCCGGAGCAGGGGTCGATGGTGGAGGCGGCCGTCGGGATGCTCGTCGGGCGGCTCGCGGGCGACGACGGGCCGGCGCGCCACGTGCGCACGCACGCGCACCTCGTCGTGCGCGCCTCCACGGCGCCGCGCTCAGGCCGGCCGTCCCGCCCCGCGGGCGCGGAGCTGCCGACGGGTCGCACGGTGCGCGGAAAGCGCGTGCCGCCCTCTGCTGTTCGGTGCTTGACAACGCTGAACACGCGCCGCCGGGATCGTGGCCGTCGCCCCGTGAAGGAGTCAGCGTTGACCGACCTCATGGCCGCCCCCGTGGCCGCAGCCCCCGCCGTGCCGCTCGCGGCCGTCGCCCGGCACCGCCCGCTGGACCTGCGGTCGGTGCGCCTCGACCCGCGCAGCCCGCTCGGCGTGTGGCAGCGGCGCAACGCCGAGGCGACGATCCCGCACTGCATCGAGCAGCAGGAGCGCAGCCAGGACGAGCGCGACCACGGCGAGGGCGGTGCGCGGGGAGCGCGGGGAGCGTGTGGTCCGAGGGGTACGGGCGCGGAGCAGGACGGTCGTCGGCCACGGGGACCCCGATCGCGGCGCCTGCGCCCGGTGTGCCGGCGGGGCGCCTGCCGCCGACCGGTCTGCGAGGAATTTCTCAGCCGTCGCACAGCCGGGTTAAGGGTGCTGCGGCCCCCTCCCGCGCGACGGTGCGACCGGAGGCACGGGCATCCGGGCGAGGTGGGGGATCGCCTGTGCACGAGGCCCTACGACGGGCAGCCGCCGGGCCCTAGGGTGCAGGCACGCCGTCGAGGGGCGGGCGGGCGTGCCCGGTCCTGCTCGTCGTCGTCGCGTGCGGTCCGCAGGGGGCCGCCGTACCGCACCACCCCCGACGACGGGGGTCGAGCACGAGGAGTTCGATGGAGATCGCCGGCACCCTCCTGGTCGTGACGGTGGTGGTCGTGGCCGTGGTGGTCCTGGCCATCGTCGGGTTCACCTACGCCAAGGTCCGCTTCAAGATCGCGACGCCCGACGAGGCGCTCATCATCACCGGCCGCAAGAGCGGCACCCCGGTCATCAACCCCGAGACGGGCGACGAGAGCACCGACCTGTCGGGCCAGCGCGTGGTCATCGGCGGCGGCACGTTCGTCAAGCCGATCTTCGAGCAGGTCGCCCGCCTGTCGCTGGCCTCGCAGAGCTTCCCCGTCACGGCGGAGGACGCGACGACGAAGAGCGGCGTCGGCGTGACGCTGCGCTCGATCGCGGTCGTCAAGGTCGGCGGCACCGAGCGCATGGTGCGCGCCGCCGCCCAGCGGTTCGCGGGCCGCAACCAGGAGCAGGTCATCGAGCAGCAGACCAGCGAGGTCCTCGTGGGTGTGCTGCGCACGATCGCCGGCACGCTGACGGTCGAGTCGATCCTCTACGAGCGCCAGGACTTCTCCAAGGAGGTCAAGGACATCGCCGTGCCGATGCTGGCCGAGCGCGGGCTCATCCTGGAGAACTTCGAGATCCAGACGGTCGAGGACTCGGGCAACTACATCCGGAACCTCGGCCGTCCGCGCGCGGCCGCGGTCGCCCGCGACGCCGAGATCGCCGAGGCCCTGGCCAGCCAGGAGAGCACGCAGCGCTCCAACGAGGCGGCGGTGCAGATCGCGGAGTCGAACAAGGCGCTGGCGCTGCGCAACAGCCAGATCGAGCAGGAGACGGCCACGGCGCGGGCGGAGGCCGAGGCGGCCAAGGAGCGGGCCGAGGCCGAGGCGGCGCAGGCGGTCCTCATCCAGCAGGAGCAGGTGGCCGTGCGCCGCGCGGCCCTGCGCGAGCAGGAGCTGCAGACCGAGGTCCGCAAGCCCGCCGAGGCGCGCAAGTACGAGCAGGCGCAGGAGGCCGAGGCGCGCAAGTACGCCGCCGAGCAGGAGGCCGAGGCGGCCAAGACGGCCGCCATCCGCAAGTACGAGGCGGAGGCGCAGCGCACGACCGCGCAGGCCGAGGCCGAGGCGGCGGCGTCCCGGGCGCGGGCCGAGGCGGCGCTCGTCGAGCAGCAGCGGCGGGCCGAGGGTGCGCTGGCGCTGGCCAAGGCCGAGGCCGACGGCGTGCGCGCCCGCGGTGAGGCCGAGGCGGCGTCCGAGCGGGCGAAGGGCGAGGCACGGGCGGCCGCCATCAAGGCGGAGGCGGACGCGTACCAGACCTTCCCCGAGTCGGCGCGGCTGCAGATGGTGCTCGACGCGCTGCCGAAGGTCGCCCAGCCGTACGCGGACGCCCTGGGCGCCATCGACGGCATCACGATCATCGACAAGAACGGCGCGAGCCGCGTGACCGACCAGGTGTCGACGGGCGTGCAGGAGCTGACGGCGATGCTCAAGGCGCAGACCGGCATCGACCTCATGGGTCTCGTGCAGGGCCGGGGGTCGAGCAACGGGTCCGCCGGTGGCTCGTCGGCGCAGCCCGCCGGCGTGGGGTCCGGGTCGGGATCAGGATCGGGGTCGTCGTCCTCGTCGGCGTCGCAGGACGGGCACGGGCCGGACGGCGCGTGACGGGAGGGCCGGCACCCGTGCGGGTGCCGGCCCTCCCGCACCTCCGGCCGGTCGGCGGCACGACCGGCGTCAGCGGGGCCGCGCCCGGTACGCGGTCGGCGACTGGCCGTGGGTCCGCGTGAACTGGCGCGAGAAGTACAGCGCGTCCTCGTAGCCGGTGGCGCGCGCCACCGCGAGGACGGGCAGGTCGGTCGTGTCGAGCAGCTCCCGCGCGCGGGCCATGCGCAGGTCGGTCTGGTACCGCAGCGGGGAGACGCCGAGGTCGCGGCGGAAGCGCGCCGTGAGCTGCGAGGGGCTGAGGGCGACCAGGGCCGCGAGCGCCGCCACCGAGGTCCGCCGCGGCGTCGTCGCCCGCAGGTGGGCCACGGCCCGCTCGACCGGGTCGGTGGTGGCGTCGGTGCCCGGGCCGCGGTGGCCCGTGGCGGCGACGAGGGCCAGCGCGTGCCAGGCCGCCCCGGCGGCGCGCACGGCACCGGCGGTGGTGCCCTCGTCGAGCCCGTCGAGGGCCTGCGCGACGAGACCGGCCACGGGCGCGGGGTCGCGCAGGTGGGTCAGGGGCCGGTCGCCCGCCGCGCCGACGGCCGCGGCGACGAGCTCGTCGGCGTCCGGGCCCGTGACGTGCAGCCACCAGAGCGTCCACGGGTCGTCGTCGGCGGCGCCGTACGCGTGCGGCGCACCGGCCGGCAGGACGACCACGCCGCCGCGTGGGACGACGCGCCGGGCGCCGGCCGCCTCCACCCAGCCCGCGCCGCCCGCGCACACGAGCAGGACGTGCTCAGCGGCGCCCCCGGGCCGCGAGCGGCCGTGCCGGGCAGCGTGCGGGAACAGCCCGGCGTCCGTGACGACGAGCCGCCGCGTGACCGGCCGGGCCAGCGCACGGCGCACGACCGGGCGCGGGACGACGAGCATGCGCTGGCCGTTGAAGCCGTCGCGCCGGGCGGTGCTGTCGGCCTGATGCACCGTCGCTTCGTCCATGCGCGGCAGCCAATCGCCCATCGGCACGGGTGTCCAGCGGGCCTAACGTCGGGGGCGTGCTCACCGAGGAGTCCCGGATCGACCTGCCGCCTGCCCCGCCGTCCCTGGCCGACCGGCCGGTGCGGGGCTGGCGCGAGCCCGTCGTCATCGACACCTACGCGGTCGGCGAGCCCGGCCGCTACCCGGCCTACCTCGACCGCCGGGTGTACCAGGGCTCGTCGGGGGCGGTGTACCCGCTGCCGTTCGTCGAGAGCGTGTCGCGCACCAAGGCCCCGCGGACGTGGGACGCGGTGCACCTGGAGAACGCCTACGTCCGCCTCATGGTGCTGCCCGAGCTCGGTGGGCGGATCCACGTGCTCCTCGACCGGACCCGCGGGTACGACGTCTTCTACCGCAACGACGTCATCAAGCCGGCCCTCGTCGGGCTCACGGGCCCCTGGGTCTCCGGCGGGGTGGAGCTCAATTGGCCGCAGCACCACCGGCCCGGGACGTCCCTGCCGACGGAGACGGTCGTGGAGGAGGAGTCGGACGGGGCCGTGACGGTCTGGTGCTCCGACCACGACCCCTTCGCGCGGATGCAGGGCATGCACGGCGTGCGGCTGCGGCCGGGCAGTGCGCTGGTGGAGCTGCGGGTCGTGCTCGTCAACCGCTCGACGGACGTGCAGACGTTCCTGTGGTGGGCGAACGTGGCGGCGGCCGTCGGGCCGGACTACCAGTCGTTCTTCCCGACGGACGTCACGGTCGTGGCGGACCACGCCAGGCGCGCGATGACGACCTTCCCCGCGGCGCGTGGCCGGTACTACGGCGTCGACTACCCGGCCCGTCGGACGCCGGACCGCCCCGACGGCGACCACCTCGACCGCTACCGGAACATCCCGGTCCCGACGTCGTACATGTGCGTGGGCACGCAGGACGACTTCTTCGGCGGGTACGACCACGGCCGCCGCGCGGGGTTCGTGCACTGGGCGGACCGCCGCATCGCACCGGGCAAGAAGCAGTGGACGTGGGGCGACGCGCCCTTCGGGCAGGCCTGGGACGCGCACCTCACCGACACCAACGGGCCGTACGTCGAGCTCATGGCGGGGGTCTTCACCGACAACCAGCCCGACTTCTCGTTCCTGCGTCCCGGGGAGGTGCGGCGCTTCTCGCAGTACTGGTACCCGATCCAGGACGTGGGGCCGGTGCACCAGGCGACGCGGGAGGCGGCGGTCCGGCTGGACCTGGAGCCGGACGAGCCGGACGAGCCGGACGAGCCGGACGAGCCGGACGGGCCGGGCGGCCCGGGCGGGCCGGGCCCGACCGACGACGCCGATGCCGCCGGGGCGACGACGCGGGTGCGGATCGGCGTGGTCGTCACGGGCGAGCGGCCCGGCACGCGCGTGACGCTGCGGCACGGCGACGCGGTGGCGGAGACGCTCGTGCGCGACCTGGCGCCGGGCGCCCCGCTCGTCGCCGAGGTGGTGCTGCCGGGGCGCGTCGACCCGACCGCGTGCGAGGTGCTCGTCGAGCACGGCGACGAGGTCCTGGTGCGGTGGCGTCCGCGTCCCGCGCCGGCGGAGGTCCTCGATGCGGCGGACCTCCCCGCAGCCGCGACCGAGCCGTCGGCACCCGCCGAGCTCGGATTCGTCGACGAGCTGTACCTGACGGGCCTGCACCTCGAGCAGTACCGGCACGCGACGCGCTCGCCGGAGCCGTACTGGGAGGAGGCCCTGCGCCGCGACCCCGGGGACGCCCGCTGCCGCACCGCCCTGGCCGCCCGCCGGCAGCGCGACGGCCGGCTCGACGAGGCGGAGGCCCACCTGCGGGCCGCCGTCACCCGCCTCACCGCCCGCAACCCGAACCCCCGCGACGGGGAGGCGCACCACCGGCTCGGCGTCGTGCTCGCCCGGCTCGGGCGGACCGCCGAGGCGCGGGCGGCGTTCGGCACGGCGTCGTGGGACGCCGGGTGGGCGGACGCGTCCGTGGTGGCGACCGCGCGCCTCGACCTCGCCGAGGGGCGGGACGCGGAGGCCGACGAGGCGCTGGCGGCGCTGCTCGACCGCAGCCCGTGGCACGTCCAGGGCCGCGACCTGGCGGCGGTGGCGGCGCTCCGGCGGGGCGACGAGGACCGCGCCCGCGCCCTCGTCGCCGGCACGCTCGCGCGGGACCCCCTCGACGCGTGGGCCCGGGACCTGGCGGACCGGCTCGGGGTCGCAGGGCCGGACGGGCCGCCCCGCTGCACGGACGCCACGATCCTCCTCGACGTCGCGCTCGAGCACGCCTCGGCCGGCGAGGTCGCGGCCGCGGAGCGGGTGCTGGCGCGAGCCGCGGAGCTGCCGACGCCGTCGGGGCAGCGCAACGTCGCGCCGCTCGCGTGGGTGCACCGCGCGGACCTCGCGCTGGCCCGCGGGGACGGGGCGGCCGTCGACGCCGCGCTCGCGGCCGCCCGGGCGCTCGACCGCACGTGGTGCTTCCCGTCGCACCTGGAGGACGACGCGCTCACGCGGCTGCGGGCGGCGCGTCCGGCCGACGGGCTGCTCGCCGCGCTGCACGGGCACCGGCTCTACGCGGCCGGCCGCCGCCCGGAGGCGGTGGCGGCGTGGGAGGCCGCGCTCGTCGCAGACGGCGACGACCCCGTCGTGCTGCGCAACCTGGCCCTGGCGGCGCAGGAGGTGCAGGGCGACGCCGACCGCGCCGCGGACCTCTACGCGCGGGCACGCCGTGCCGCGCCCGACGACGCGCGCCTGCTGTACGAGGCCGACCAGCTCGAGGGGCGCCGCGGCACCGACCCGGCGGTGCGGGTCGCGGCCCTGGAGGCCCGGCCGGACCTCGTCGAGCAGCGGGACGACCTGTCCGTCGGTCTCGCCGAGCTGCTGACCGCCACCGGTCGGGCCGCCGACGCGCTGGCGGTGCTCGCGTCGCGGTCGTTCCAGCCCTGGGAGGGCGGCGAGGGCCGGGTGCTGGCGGCATGGGAGGACGCGCACGCGGCGCTGGCCCGTGCGGCGCTGGCGGCGGGCGCCGCGTCGTCGGCGGTGGCGCACGCCCGTGCGGCGCTCGAGCCCGTCCCCTCGTTGGGGGAGGCCCAGCACCCGCTGGCCGCCACGGCCGGGGAGCACCTCCTGCTCGGCGACGCGCTGTCCGCCGCCGGGCGCGATGACGAGGCCCGCGCGGCCTGGAACGAGGCGGCCGAGCAGGAGGGCGACTTCCAGGGCATGGCCGTGCAGGCCTGGTCGACCGACTCCGCGGCGGGGATCGCGGCCCTGCATCGGCTCGACCGCCACGACGAGGCCCGGCACCGCCGCGACGCCCTCGCCGCGTACGTCCAGGCGCAGGCGGGCGTGGTCGCACGCGTCGACTACTTCGCGACGTCCCTGCCGGAGCTGCTGCTCTTCGCCGAGGACCCGCAGACGACCCACGACCGCCGCGTGGCAGCCCTGCGGGCCGCCCTGTCGGCCCTCGACGAGGAGGAGGTCGGCAGCCGTGGGCGGTGACGCGATCGGGGTCACCGCGGGCTGGTTCACGCGGGGCGGGCGGCCGTGGTTCCCCGTCACCGGGGAGGTGCACTACTGCCGGGTGCCGCGCGAGCGGTGGGCCGAGGTGCTCGGGCACGCGCGCGCCGGCGGCCTCACCTCCGTCGCGACCTACGTGCTCTGGCAGGCGCACGAGCCCGAGCCCGGCCGGTTCCGCTGGGACGGGGACCGGGACCTGCGGGCGTTCGTCGAGCTGGCGGGCCGGCACGGGCTCGACGTCGTGCTCCGGCTCGGCCCGTGGGCGCACGGCGAGGCCCGGTACGGCGGGTTCCCGGACTGGGTCGTCGAGTCCGGCGTCCCCGCCCGCACCAACGATCCCGCGTACCTCGCGCTGGTCCGCCGGCTGTACGGGGAGGTCGTCGCGCAGGTGCGCGGCCTGACGCATCCCGACGGCGGCCCGGTCGTCGCGGCGCAGGTCGACAACGAGCTCTACGACGCGCCCGAGCACCTCGCCGAGCTGCGCCGCATTGCCGAGGACCTCGGCCTGCGGGTGCCGCTCTGGACCGCCACGGGCTGGGGCGGGGCGCGGCTCCCGTCGACCGTGCTGCCCGTGTACAGCGCCTACGTCGACGGCTTCTGGGAGGAGGACGACGTCGAGCAGCCGGCGTTCGCGCCCGTGCACTTCCGCTACAGCACCGTGCGCGACGACCTCGGCGTGGGAGCCGACGTCCGCGCGGCCCTGGACGGCACGGGGGCCGACGGCGAGGCCCCGGCCGGCGGCGGCGCGCCGGGGGGCGCGACCGCCACCTCGCCCACGACCCCCTTCGCCACCTGCGAGCTCGGCGGCGGGATGCACGTGGCCTACCACCGGCGGCCGCTCGTGGCCCCGCGCGACGTCGCCGCGCTCGCGCTGGCGAAGATCGGCAGCGGCTCGGCCTGGCAGGGCTACTACCTGTACGCCGGCGGGACGCAGCGCACCGGCCCGCACGGCACCGAGCAGGAGTCGCAGGCCACCGGCTACCCCAACGACGTGCCGACCCGCTCCTACGACTTCCACGCGCCCGTCGGCGAGCACGGCCAGGTCCGCGAGCACCACCACCTCCTGCGGCGGCAGCACCTGTGGCTGGCCGACGACGGCGAGGCGCTGGCGACGATGGGCGTGCACATCGGCGGCGGGTCCACCGAGCCGACGGAGCTGCGCTGGTCGGTCCGTTCGGGCGGCGGCCGCGGGTACCTGTTCCTCACGACGTACGCTCCCGCCGTCGACCCGCTGCCGGCGCAGCCCGGCGTCCGGCTCACGGTGCCGGTGGCGGGGGGCGACGACCTCGTCGTACCCACGCGGCCCGTCGACCTGCCGGCCGGCGTCTCCACGGTCTGGCCCCTGCGCCTGCCGCTCACCGACGACCTCGTCCTGCGATCGGCCACCGCCGAGCTCCTCACCCGCATCCGTGACGACGAGGGGCCGCTCGTCGTGCTCGTCGCCGTCGCAGGGGTGCCGGTCCAGCTCGTCCTCGAGGGCGACGTGCGGGTGGACCCCCGCGGGCCGGTGCCCGCGACGGGCGACGAGGGCCTTGTCGTCGAACGCGGCGACGGCGTGACGGTCGTGCGCGTGCGGCAGCCCGGGACCGCTCCGCTGCCCGCCGGCGGCACCGGGACGCTGCTCTGCCTGCCCGGGGTCCGCGTCCTCGTGCTCGACGAGACCGCCGCGAACGGGCTGTACCGGCTGCCCCTGGCGGGTCGCGAGCGGCTGGTCCTCGCCGACGCGCCGGTGCGGGTCGAGGACGGGCGGCTCGTCGTGCACACGTCCGAGCCGGAGGTGCGTCTGGCGGTCCTGCCGGCGCCGGGCGGGCTCGCGGTCGCGGGAGGCGATGTCGCGGTCCTCGACGAGCCGACGACGGACGGGCCGTGGACGACGTGGCGCCTGCGGACCGACGCCGCCGGGACCCGCCCGGTCGCCGCGGACCTGCACCCGCACGCCACCGCACCCGCGCCGCGCCGCGGCGGGCCCGCCGGTCGCCTCGCGGCGCCGGAGGACCTGTCCGGCGCGGCGCGCCTGCCGCTCACCCTCCCGCCGGAGGCGCTCGACGGCGTCGACCGCGCCCTGCTGCGGGTCACCTGGACCGGGGACGTGGGTCGGGCGCTCGTCGACGACGAGGTCGTGGGCGACCACTTCTGGCACGGTCGCCCGTGGGACGTCGACCTCACGCGGCACCGGGAGGCCGTCGCCGCGCGCGGTGTCACGCTGGAGCTCCTGCCGTGGCGCCGCACCACCGGCGTGTGGGTGCACCCGTCGGTCCGGGACGTGCCGGACGGGGTGCACGTCGAGAGCGTCGACGTCGTGCGGGTGGCCCGCGTGGTGCTCGAGGTGGGAGACGGCCGTGACGACGAGGGGACGGACGCATGAGGCCGACGATGGTGACGACGGGTGACGACAGCCGCGGCCACGGGCTCGTCGCGCACCCGCCCGGCGTGCCCGACCACCTGCCGCCGCGGCTGGCGATCACGCTGTGGGACTTCTCCTGGTACGTGCGCACGGGATCGGGCGAGCCGTTCGAGGACCTCGACGCCGCCTTCGCCCGCGCCCGGGAGCTCGGCTACAACGCCGTGCGCATCTGCGCGATGCCGTTCCTGCTGTTCCGCTCCGGGCTCGACACGTCCGCGCTGCGGCTGGGGCCGATCGGCGGGGGCTACGCGGGCCGGGTGCGCTGGTACGACGTGGCCGCGCCCACGACGCTCGACGTCCGCGCGCACCTCCTGGCCTTCTTCCGGGCGGCCGACCGGCACGGGGTGGTCGTCATCGCCTCGTCGTGGGAGTACCAGCAGAGCCCGGCCTTCGCCGCCGACCGCGCGTGGCACGACGCGCTGCAGGCCGTCCCGCCAGAGCGGCGGCTCGTCGAGCTGGGGGAGGCGATGGCCGACCTCGTCGACCTGCTCGTGGCGGAGGGGCTCGGTCATACGCTGGCTCTCGTCGAGCTGCACAACGAGGTCCAGGCCGGGCACCTGACGGCCGGGCTGCCGGGGCTCGAGGACCCCGTCGTCGAGCTGCGCGAGCGCCACGAGGAGGGCATCGCCGCGTTCGCCGCTCGGCACCCGGACGTGCTGTGCGGGCCGAACTACGCGGCCGTGCCGGTCACCGCGATGCGGGGGATCCCGCGCAACGCGACCGCGCTCGTCGTGCACCCGTACGTCCACGGCGTGCTCGACGACCTCGTGGCCGAGTTCGCGCTGCGCGGCGACCCCGCGGACTTCCCGCAGGCGCGCGCGGACGCCGAGCTGCTGCGTCCGGGGGCGCCCCGGCTGGCGGACTGGCGGCCGCCCGCCGACGAGGAGTGGAAGCGGCAGGCGTCGATCGTCGGGCACGCGGAGGTCTACGTGCACGACTGGTGCGACCCGGAGGCCGTCGACCGCTGGCTCCACGAGCGGTACGGCGCCCACCGGCTGGCGATGGCGCAGCGGCTGCGCGAGTGGATCGGCGTCGCCGCGGACCACGCCGCCCGGCTCGCCGTGCCGCTGGTGCTGGGGGAGGGCTGGGTCGGCTACACGCCGCGCGACTGCCGGTTCGAGGAGGGGCCGGTCGGCGCGGAGCTGTGCCGCGATGCCGTCGCGCTCGCGGACCGCGTCGGGGCCTGGGGGTCGGTGGTGTGCTCCAACGCGGCCCCGCACCACGCCATGTGGGCCGACGCGAAGCTGCAGCGGGAGTGCACGGCAGTGCTGCTGGGGGGCCGTCGGGAGTGACGTCCTCCCCACGGCGGGTGGCGGCCTGCTGTGGCGGGACGGGCCGCCGTCGATTGGTTCCGAGCAGTCGCGGGCGCGACCTCGGTCGCGGCGCTACGTCGAGATACCGCACCGGAGGCTGTGCTGACGGCGTGTCGTGGTACCTCGGCGGGGACCCGGCAGGTGGGCGCCGTGAGCGACGCGATCCGCCTCCTGCATGGGCGAAGACGACATCAGGACGTTGAGGCGGACGCCGACGGCTGGCAGAAGCGGGCCTGCCGCGCGCCGACCGGTGGGTGTCAGGCGCGCGGCAGGCCCAGGCGGCGGCCCTCGATGGCCGGGCAGCGGTCGGTGACGAGGTCGAGGCCGGCCGCGCGGGCGCGCTCCTCGGCCTCCGCGTCGTGCACGTCGAGCTGCAGCCACACGGCCGGCGCGCCGACCTCGATCGCGGCGTCCACCACGCCGCCCACCCGCTCGTTCGCGACGAAGACGTCGACGACGTCGATCCGTCCCGGTACGTCCGCCAGCGTCGGGTAGCCCTGCGCGCCGTGCACGGTCTCTGCCCGCGGGTGCACCGGGACGATCTCGTGGCCCAGCTCCTGCAGGTACCGGGCGACGCCGTACGCCGGCCGGGAGGGGTTGTCGCCCAGCCCGACGACGGCCCACCGACCGGGCGTGGTGAGCAGGTGCTGGACCAGGTCGTCGTCGGTCATGGGGCCACCTCACCGCGCTCGGGGCGGGAGGGCAAGGCGGGCGCGCTACGGGTGCAGCGGTCAACCACCGTTGACAGCCGCCCTCCGGCAACCTACGTTGACGACGAGCGGAGGAGGCGACGATGGGGGTGGAGACCATGAGCGCACTCGTGGCGCAGGCCGGCGACGAGGACCCGCTGCGAGCCCTGGCCGCCGTGGCCGAGCTGCAGCGCGAGGTGCACCGCACGGAGGCGACGGTCGTGCGACGGGCGCGCGTCGGCGGGGCGACGTGGGAGCAGATCGCCGCGGCCCTGGGCGTCACACGGCAGGCCGTGCACAAGCGCTACGGGGGATCGAGGTTCGGCCGTGGCTGAGGCGCCGGCCGCTGCGTCGGCGTCCTCGCAGGCGTCGGTCTCGTCGCCGACGGCCGCCTCGTCGCCCGCGCCAGACCCGACGTCGCCCGCGCCCGACACCACGCCGCCGGCCCGGCTGCGGGACCTGCTGTCCTACCTCGGCGAGCACCGGGCCGTGCTCGGCGTCGTCGTGGTGGTGTCCTTCCTCGGCGCCGGGCTGAGCCTCGCGCAGCCACTCATGGTCAACCGGGCCATCGGCAGCGTCGGCTCCGGGGCGCTCGACCGGTCGGCGGTGGGGCTGCTCGTCGCGCTCGTCGTCGCCGCGGGGCTCGTCGGGGCCGTGCAGCAGTACCTGCTGGAGCGCACGGCCGAGGGCGTGGTGCTCGGTGCGCGGCGGCGGCTGCTGGCCAAGCTCCTGCGGCTGCCGGTGCGCGAGTACGACGTGCGGCGGACCGGCGACCTCGTCTCCCGCGTCGGGTCGGACACCACGCTCGTGCGCTCGGCGCTGACGGGCGGGCTCGTCGACGCGCTCGGCGGGTCCATCGTCTTCGTCGGCGCGATCGTGGCGATGGCGCTGCTCGACCTGGTGCTGCTCGGCATCACGCTGGGCGTCATCCTCGTCGCGGTGGCGGCGGTCGTCGTCGCCAGCGGGCGCATCCAGACGTTGACGAAGCAGTCCCAGGAGGCGGTGGGCCGCGTCGCGGCGGGCGTCGAGCGGGCGCTGTCCGGCCTCCGGACCGTCCGCGCCTCGGGCGCCACCGAGCGCGAGGGTCGGCGCCTCGAGGAGGACGCGCAGGCGGCCTACGTGCTGGGCGTCCGCGTCGCGCGGATCGGCGCGATCCTCTGGCCGGTCAGCGGGCTGGCCGTGCAGGGCGCGTTCCTGGCGGTGCTCGGCGTCGGCGGGTACCGGGTGGCGGCGGGGACGCTGACCGTCGCGGACCTGGTGACGTTCATCCTGTTCCTGTTCATGATGCTCATGCCGCTCGGGCAGGGCTTCAGCGCAGTGGTCACGGTCCGCTCCGCCCTCGGGGCGCTGGCGCGCATCCAGGAGGTGCTCGCGCTCCCGTCGGAGGACGACGACGAGGGCGACCTGGACGGCGTCCGCGCGCCGGTGGCGACCGTGCACGCGCCGGCCGTGGAGCTCGCCGGCGTCTCCTTCTCCTACGGCGACGAGCCCGTGCTGCGGGACGTCACCCTCACGGTGCCGCGGGGGTCGATCACGGCGGTCGTCGGGCCGTCGGGCGCCGGCAAGACGACGCTGCTGGCGCTGCTCGAGCGCTTCTACGAGCCCGACGCCGGCGTCATCCGGTTCGAGGGTGCGGACGTGCGGGCCCTGCCGCGCGCGGTGCTGCGCAGCCGGATCGGGTACGTCGAGCAGGACGCCCCGGCGCTCGCGGGCAGCATCCGCGACAACCTGCTGCTCGCGGCCCCCGGCGCCGACGACGCGGCGTGCCGGCGTGCCCTGGACGCGGTGAACCTGCTCGACCGCGTCGACCAGCACCCGGCTGGCCTGGACGCCGTGCTCGGCGACGACGGCGTCGGCCTGTCGGGCGGGGAGCGTCAGCGGCTGGCCATCGCGCGGGCCCTCATCGGCGGCGCACCGCTGCTCCTGCTCGACGAGCCGACCGCCAGCCTCGACGGCCGCAACGAGCAGGCGATGCGCGAGGCGATCCGGTCCGCCGCCGAGCAGCGCACGGTCCTCATCGTCGCCCACCGCCTGGCGACGGTCGCCGACGCCGACCAGATCGTCGTCATGGAGGCCGGCCGCGTCGTCGCCACGGGCACGCACGCCGAGCTGCTGGGCACCAGCCCGCTGTACCGCGAGCTCGCGGAGCACCAGCTGCTGGTCTGAGCGGCCCTGTCGGCGGGCCACGCCGGCCGGCCGGGGTCAGCCCGTGAGGGCGCCGGGCCCGGCGAGCAGCCCCAGCCGAGCGCTGACCAGCAGGACGGCGGCCAGCGTGCCGAGGACGACGAGGGCCAGCACGACGTCGCCGCGGTCGCGCCGGACGGGTCGCCACACGGTCCGCGGACCGAGCCCCAGCCCGCGCTGCTCGAGGGTGGCGGCCAGCCGCTCGCCGGTGCGCAGGGACGACACGAGCAGCCCGAACACCATCCGGCCGTGCGCGCGCACGCCCAGCGCGGGCCGCCCGCCGCGGCGGCGCGGAGCGCGCACGGCGTGCGCGTGGCGGACCTGGGCCCACGTGCGGGGCATCTCCTCCAGCAGCCGGTAGCCGGCCAGGAGGGCGTGCGCCGGGCGCGCGGGCAGGCGCGCGTCGGCCTGGAGGCTGGCCAGCAGGGTCGGGCCATCGGTCGACCGGACGAAGCCCAGCGCGAGCACGCCGATGAGCAGGGACCGCGCGGCCAGGGCGGTGCCCACCGACAGCCCGGGCGCCGTCACCTCGAGCCCGGGCCCGGACCAGACGACCGGCCCCGGCCGCGAGACCGCGTTGACGACGAGCACGCCGCCCGCGAACGCCAGCAGCGGCCCGTGCGCGACGAGGAGCGTGCGCGCCGGCACGCGTGCGGCCGCCGCGACGCCCACCAGCGCGAGCGCGTAGAGCACGAGCGGCGTCACCGGGTCGAGCACCAGGAGCACCGCGGCCGACACGACCGTGAGCAGGACGAGCTTGACCGTCGGGTTGCGGCGCGCGAGCACGGACGGCGTGACGTCGCGCCGCCAGGGGGCGGTCGCGGCCCCGGTGCCCGTCCCGTCCACGGCCGGCACGGTGGTCGCGGTCATGCGTGGTGCTCCCCGTCGAGGCGGCGCAGGGTGCGGGCGGGGGTCTCGCCGTCCGTGGTGTGCGCCAGCAGCCAGGCGACGAGCGGCGGCAGCGCGAGGCCGGCGCGCGCGAGCACGGACCGGTCGCGCAGCACGGCGGCGGTGGGGCCGTCGGCCAGGAGGCGCCCGTCGGCCAGGACGAGCACCCGGTCGGCGACGGCGACGACGCTGCGCAGGTCGTGGCTGGTCAGCACGACGGCGGTGCCCTCGTCGGCCGCGGCGCGCAGGGTGGTCAGCGTCGCGGTGGTGTCGCGGTGGTCGAGGCCGAGGGTGGGCTCGTCGGCCAGGAGCAGCGGACGCCCGTGCGCGAGCATCGCGGCCAGGGCCAGGCGCCGCTTCTCGCCGCCGGACAGGCGGAACGGGTCAGCGTCGGCGAGGTGCTCGAGCCGGTGCCGCCGCAGGCGCTCGGGGACGGCGACCGCGGCGCGGTCCGGCGGGAGGCCGTGCGCGAGCTCGCGTGTGACGGTGTGCGCGACGAACCCGTGCTCGGGGTCCTGCGGGACGAGGCCCGCGGGCGCCGCGTCGAGGGTCCCGGCCAGCGGGGGCAGCAGGCCCGCGAGCGTGAGGAGCAGCGTCGACTTGCCGACGCCGTTGGCGCCGAGGACCGCGACGACCTCGCCGCGGCGCAGCACGAGGTCGACGTCATTGAGGACGGCACCGGGCGGCGGGCCCGGTGGTGGGGTCGGGGCGTCGCGACGGCGGCGCCACGGGCGGCGGCGGGTGGCCCTGCGGCCGACGGCCAGACCGCGGGCGACGAGCACCTCGTCACCCTGGTCCCGGGGCCCTGGAGGGGCGTCGGAGCCGGACGCCGCGGTGAGCCAGGCCTGGACCGCGGGGTTGCCCAGCCCGCCGTGGTGCCCCGTGACGGCCAGCAGCTCCGCCTCGAGCGGCAGCCAGCAGCCGGCGGCGTGCAGCTCCGCGGCGTGGGCGTGCAGGACGGTGGCGGTCGGGCCGCCGGCCAGGACGCGGCCGTCGGCGTCGAGCGCGAGGGCTCGGGCGGGCAGGCCGGCGACGCCCTCGGGCCCGGCCCACTCGTCCAGGCGGTGCTCGACGAGGACGACGGCCGGACCGGGCCGGGCGCCGTCCCCCGTGCCGGCGCCCGACCGGACCGCCCCGCGCACGGCGGCGAGGGCGGCCGGATCGAGCATCGACGTCGGCTCGTCGAGCAGGAGCAGCGCGGGGTCGGTCACGAGCGCCGCGGCGAGCGCCACGCGCTGCAGCTCCCCGCCGGAGAGCGTCGTCGTCGCCCGGTCCTGCAGGTGCGCCACGCCGGCCCGCGCGAGCGCCGCGGCCACGCGCGGGCCGATCGCGGACGGCGGGACCGCCCGGTTCTCCAGCGGCAGCGCGAGCTCGGCCTCCACCGACGGCAGGCAGACCGCCGCACCCGGGTCCTGCGCGACGACGCCGAGGTGGCGGGAGCGCTCGACGACGCCCGTCGCCGCCGTCGCCCCGCCGGCCAGGGCCACCTGCCCCGTGAGCTCGGCGTGCACGGCGTGCGGGACGGCGCCGGTGAGCACGCCGAGCAGCGTCGACTTGCCCGACCCGGACGGGCCGAGGACGACGAGGTGCTCGCCGGGGTCCAGCCGCACGCCGACCCCCTGCAGGGCGGGCCGGGGCCAGCGTGCGAACCGGACCGTGACGTCGTCGAGCGCGAGCGCGGGCGTGCTCACCGGCCGCCGGGGCGCAGGGCGTCCCGGCCGATGGCGTAGTTGTCGACGACGCCGGTGCGGGCGAGCGCGTCGACGAGCACCTTGGCCAGCAGCCCGCCGAGCACGAGGCCGCTGGCCACCTGCAGGCCGAACCGCAGGAGCAGCAGGTCCTGCCCGTACCATCCGGCGCGGAAGGCCGAGAAGAAGAACACGAGCCCGGCGCCGCACAGCCCCGACAGCGCGAAGGTGGCCCAGCCGAACCGCCGGTAGCGGGTGAGCGCGAACGGCAGCTCGCTGCCCACGCCCTGCAGCAGCGCGGACACGACGAGCAGCGGCCCGACCGGCGAGCCGAGGAAGACGACCTCGACGACGGAGGCGAGCACCTCGGCCAGGACGCCGGCACCGGGCCGCCGCACGATCGCCACGGCGAGCGGCGCCGCGAGCAGCCAGCCGCCGAGCAGCAGGTGCTGCGCGAGGTCGCCGGCCGGGCCCATGGCGATGCTCAGGCCGTTCCAGCCCTGGACGAGCGCCCAGTAGGCGAACCCGAAGACGACGCCGAGGACGACGACGAGCACGAGCTCGCGCAGCGACCAGGACCCGCGGCGGGCGCCGGTCGGGGTGGGGGCGGAGGTGGCGGTCACCGGTCGGCCCCCGTCGTGGTGGTGGTCGTGGTGGTGGCCGTCGTGCTGGCGGCGGTCGTCGTCGGCGAGCCGAGGGAGACCGTGAGGTGCGTGACGACGTGCGGGACGTGCGCGCCGACCTGCGCCCACGCGTCGGCGGCGGTGGCGAGGACGTCGGCGAGGTCGCCCGAGAGGCGGGTGGCGTAGTGCGCCGCACCGGTCGCGGTGCCGCGGTCGCGGGCGGCGGCGATGGCGGCCTCGATGTGGACCATGTGGTCGCCGACGGGTCCGTCGGCGCTGCCGCTGTGGACGCCGCCCTCGTCGAGCAGCGGGTAGAGCGACCACTGCGCGACGGCGGGCACTCCGGTCGGGGCGAGCCGCACGGGCGGCGTGGTGGGCAGGCCGGTGACCGTCAGGTCGCACGTCACCTCGCCGGGGCAGCCGCGAGAGAGCAGCGCGTGCGCGACGACGTGCCCGCCGCCGGTGCGCCGGTGAGCGGCGGTGAGGATGCCGGCGAGGTAGGCGACGAGGCGCTCCTCGGCGGGCGTCTCGCGGGCGCCGACGTAGGTGCTGACATCGTCGGTCTCCAGGACGAGACCGTCGGTGAGGCCGGCGGCGGCCGCGTCGTCGAGCGCGCCAAGGATGACCTCGACGAACCGGTCGGTGTGCGGGTGCAGGCTGAACCGCATCCCGATGCCGAGGGTCTGCGGGGTGGCGTCGGTGCTGGCGGTGCCGGTGGTCGTGCTGGTCGCGCCCGTGGCGTCCGGCACGGGCCGGCGCTCGGTCGTGGTGGTGCTCATGGCGGTCCCCTTCGGGCCCGTGGGTACGTCGAGACCACCTCGACGCGCGTCGAGGTGGTGCCCTGCTCCCTACGCCGGTACGAACCGGATCAGGTTCACGGGTCTGCGGACCGTCCGCACTCTCAGCGCTCCTCAGCGCTCCCCGGGGGTGCGCCGACCGTAGCGGATCGCCACCGCCGAACGCACGCCCCGGTGCTCGTGAGCAGAGCGGCAGACCCGGCGGACTGCCGCTCCTCCCTGGCGCCCCGTGGGGCGGTCGTGACCCGTCAGCGGGGGTCGTCGCCGGCGCCCGGCACCTTGTCGGTCACGTCCTCGTAGGCCTGCGCGCCGGGGAGCTCCGCGGGGGCGTAGCAGAGACGGACGACGCCGGTGGGGAAGACGTCGGACCGCAGCAGGCGGAGCGGCTGGATGTCCTCGCCCTCGTCGAACAGGCGCTCACCGTGCCGTGCGGCGACGGGGTGGACGAGCAGGCGCAGCTCGTCGAGCAGGCCGGCGGCGAGCAGCTGCCGGACCACGGAGATCGACCCGGGGACGAGGACCTTGCCGACCGCGGGGTCGTCCTTGAGCGCGCGGGCCGCGGCGACGACGTCGGGGGCGGCCTCGACGTTGCGCCAGCCGAGGTCGCCGCTGCCGCGGGTCGCCACGACCTTCCGGGTGTCGCCGAGCTGGGTGGCGAACCCCGCGTCCTCACCGCCGGCGGCCTCCCGTTCCGGCCAGGCGCCGGCGAAGCTGTCGTAGGTGACGCGGCCGAGGAGCAGGACGTCGACGTCCTCGTAGTCCTCGCCGACCGCCGCGCCCATGCGGTCGTCGAAGTAGGGGAAGTGCCAGGCGGGGTCGATCTCGACGACCCCGTCGAGGGCGCTGAACAGGGTGCTGACGATCGTGGCCACGCAGGTCCTCCTCGGACGGTCGCGTCCGCCGGGTGCGGGTGCTTCAGGGGTGCAGACCCGGAGACGGGCCCGGAGTCATCGGCCGTCGGTGGGGCTCGTGGGCCCGCGTCGCAGCGCGCGGACGGGTGGTCCCGCGCCAGGCTTCACCCGCTGCGGTCACACCCTCCGGCACCCGGCCGATGATCTGATGGTGACCGTGCTGCCGCCCCACCCGTCGTCCCCGCCCACGACGGGCGCCGACGTGTGGTCGGCAGACCCCGTCACAGGCGCGGCCACGGGTGGTCCCGGGCGGCCTCGTCGGCGTCGCGGGGCGGGCGCGATGGCGGGACTCGTCGTCGCCGCGGGGGCGCTGGGGGCGGCGGTGTGGCTCACCGGCGCGGGTGGCGCCGGCACGGACGGGCTCGTCCAGGCGCTGCCGTCGGGCGCGGTGCGGGACCTCGTCGAGGACCTGGTGCCGACGGGGGCCGTCGCGGTCCCCGCGCCCTCCGCGGAGGTCGCGGCGCTGGCCGACGAGGCGCACCTGTCGACCGAGGGGCGCGAGCTGTTCGTCGCCGCGCGACCGGAGCTGCTGGACGCGGCGACCTTCGTCGGGCGGCGCAGCGACGGCACCGGGACGGATCCGGGCGCGGATCCCGGGGCCCCGAGCGGGGTGGCGGTCGGCTGCTACCAGCGCGGCGCGCAGGACTCGATCGTGCTGTACCGGCCGGCGGACGAGCGGCTGCGGGGGTCCGTCGTCGAGACCGCTGCCCACGAGACGCTGCACGCGGGCTGGGAACGGCTCGGCGACGAGGAGCGTGCGCGCCTGGTGCCGCTGCTGGAGGCGGCGCTCGCCGCCGTGCCGGCGGAGGACCGCCTGCACGCGCAGCTCGCCGGCTCGGTCGGGGACCGTCCCGAGAGCCGGCCGACGGAGCTGTTCGCCTACCTCGGCATGCAGGCGTGGCGCGAGGGCGGCCTCGACCCCGCGCTCGAGGCGGCCTGGGGGCGGTTCGTCGAGGACCGGGCCGCGCTCGTCGGGGTGCACGCGGCGTGGCGCGGGGCGTTGGACGCGACGGCCGCGGAGATCCGCTCGGCGTCGGACGCCCTCGTCGCACGGGAGGGCGCGGACGCGCAGGCGCGGGCGCTGTACGAGCGGGACGCGGCGTCGCGCGACGTGTACCGCGAGGCCTGGACCGCGAAGTCCGCGGAGGTGGCGGCGATGGGAGCGGCCGAGCGGGACGGGCTGCTGCTGTCCTGGACGTGGTGGGACGGCACGGAGCTGCCGATGGCGCCGGCCGAGGACACGCTCGCCACCGCGGCGGATCTGCTCGCACGCGACGACGCCGCGCTGCCGCCGCGCCTCGCGGCCCTGGAGGCGGCGGAGGCGGCGACGGCGGCCGAGCGGGCGCGCGTCGAGGCGCTGGCCGCGGACCTCACGGCGTTGCAGGTGCAGCTCGACCCGGTGCAGGCGGCGGCGGGGGGCTGAGGGCCGCCGCGCTCGTCGGGGACCCCGCTCGTCGCGGCGTCGCGCTCGTCGGGCGGCGGGCGCGGCTGTCAGACGGGTCCGAGCGGCACGGGGGTCCCGGGCGGGCGCTCGACGACGATCGTGTCGTCCGCCTGCACGGGGCCGCCGGCGACGACCACCGCCATCACACCGGCGCGGCGGACCACGCCCCCGTCCGCGTCGCGTCCGACGAGGCGCGCCATGAGGCCGGGCGCGAGGCCGTCGATCTGCCGGCAGGGGGACCGCAGACCGGTCAGCCGGACCGCCGCCGTGCCGCCGAGGTGCAGCACCGTGCCCGTGGGCAGGGCCAGGAGGTCGACGCCGCGGGTGGTCACGTTCTCGCCGAGCCCGCCCGGGTCGACGGCCCAGCCCTCGGCGGCGACCTCGGCGAGCAGCTCCTGGGCCAGGAGGTGCACCTGGCGGAGGTTGGGGCGCTCGGGGTGGTAACGCTTGTCGTGCCGGTGCTGGACCGTCACGCCGGCGTGCGCGTCGCCCTCGACGCCCCAGCCCTCGACGAGGTCGATGCTGCCCGTCGTGGGCTTGCTGAAGCCGTGCCGGGCGGACCGGCTGACGGCGACGACGGTCGCGCGCTCAGTCATGGGCGTGCCGGCCGAGCGCGTCCACGACCTGGGCGTCGCCGGTGAAGGGACGCAGGGACGGCGGCGCCGGGAGGGGCAGGACGGTGCGGCGCGTCGGCACGTCGACCGCGCCGTGGTCGTCCGTGGAGACCACGACGCGGTCGGTGCCGACCTCGGTCAGACGCACGCGCTCGACGCGGCCGTCGTCGCGCCGGAGCTCCCAGACCCCCGCGAGCCACCCCAGCCCGCGGGCGTCCAGGGCCTCCTCGGCCTCGGACCAGCCCGTGGGGGCGGTGAGGTCGCGGCCGAGCCGGTCGACGGCGACGACCTCGTCGCCCTCGGGCCGGATCCACCCGAGCAGCTCGCGGTCGCCGGTGCGTCGGTGCTCCACCCAGTCCTCGCCCACGCGGCGAGCATAGGAGGCGCGCGCGCAAGGCCGTCAGGACATGCGCGCCGTCGTGCGCACCTGCGCGAGGACCTCGGAGGGGCCGCTGAAAGGGTCGTAGCCGTCGTAGCGGGTCATCGTGGCGCTGGCCGCGTAGGTGCCTGCGACGAGGGCGTCGCCGTGGTACCCGCCGGGGAGGCGGGACCACACGCGCACGGTGACGGTCTGGGTGCGGCCGGTGCAGGCGACGACCGTGCCGGGCCACGTGTGGGCGTCCACGACGGCCGCGGCGGAGCCGACGCGGAGGTCGACCGCGACGAACGTGCCGTCCTGGGGCGTGCAGCGGACGCGGACCTTGGCGTCGGCGACGTAGCCGTTCCACTCGACGTCGTACTCGTCCGTGAGGTCGCGTCGGATGGTGACGGAGGTGACCGGGCGCGGGCCGGCGAAGCCGTCCTGGGCGAGCGAGCCGTGCGTCGTCAGCGGCGTGGCGGCCGCGGACGATCCGGAGGACGTCCCCGCGGACGGGGCCGCCTGCGCCGCGACGGGTGCGAGGCCGAGGAGGAGACCGGCGGCGAGGCCGGCCGCGGCGGTGCGGCGGGCGGTGCGGCGGGTGCGGCGGGCGGCGGTGGCGCCGGTGCTGCTGCGGAGGTGCGTACGAGTCGTCATGGTGTGCCCCCTGGACGTCGTCGTCGTCCCGGCCCTGGTCGGCCGGGCGTCGTGCGTGCACCGCGCGGGCCGTCACCGGTCCGTGTGGTGCGCGACGATCATGTCGCCCGTCCGTGCGGGTGGCTGCGGCCGAACGGGTGAACGGCGGGGTGAAAGGGCTGTGCCGGCTCAAGGTCGGGCGGCGGGGTGCCGGGGGTCGGCGGGCCCCGTGGCCCCTGCACCGCAGTGCCGGGGCGGGGCGTCAGGGCTCCGAGGGCGCGGGCGTCAGGACGGTGACGGTGACGTGGCCGGTGCGCAGGACGCCGTCGTCGAGGGGGACGCAGCGGACGCCGCCCGTGCGCCGCATCGCGCGGAAGGCCCCGGGGCCGACGACGACGTCCATCCAGGCGCACGGACGGGCCGGGCGACGGACGTCGAGGCGGACGGGGCCGTCGCCGGAGTCGAGGACGACGACCGAGCCGACGAGGTCGTCCACGGCGAGGCCGCGCACCAGGACGTTGCGCCGGACCTCGGCCAGCCCGGTCCCCGGTGGGAGGTGCTCGGCGGCGATGAGGGTGACGGCGGCGTCGCGGTGCGCGCGGTGGCCGAAGTACCGGTCCCCGACGAGGCCCAGCCCGGCCCGGACCTACCCGTCGACGAGCTCGTCGGACGTGCCGGGTGCCGGGCCGTCGGAGGGTCGGCCCTCGTACCGGTGCACGGGGGAGACGAGCAGCTGCTCGATCCGCGCGGTGGTCGTCGTCACCGGTCGTCCCACGGTGGTGGACGCGGTGGTGGCGGCGGTGGTCGACGAGGTGGTGGCCGAGGTCTCCTCCGGCATCAGCCACGCCCCGGTGGCACGGCGAACTGGTCGAGCGCGGCCGCCACCACGTCCCTCGCTGCCCGGGCGAGTTCGTCGGCGGTGTCGCCGGCGGTGGCGCCGGTCGTCGTGCTCGTCGTCGTCGTGCTCGTCGTCGCCGTGCTCGTCGTCGCCGTGCTCGTCGTCGTGCTCGTCGTCGTGCCGGGGTGGCGTGCGCGGGCCGACCGCCACGCCGAGGTGAGCGCCGCCAGCGCGTCCTGCGGCGTCGCCGCGGGCACCCGCTCGAGGACGGCCGGCACGAGCCAGGCGGGGTCGAGCGTGCCGGACGGCGGTGCGAACACGCGCTCGCCGCTGGTCCAGTCCGTGGGGGATCCCGCCGCGTGCGCCATGCGTCGATGGTGCCACCACGACCGGCTCACGACCCCGTGCGTGGGTGGCCGAGGGCCAGGAGGCGTCGTCAGCCGACCGGGAGGCGGGAGCCGGGGCTGACGTTGCCGGCGGTGTCGACGGCGAAGACGACGACCGTCCACTGCTCGTCGGCGGGGAGCGCGGGCAGCACCGTGGACGGCGTGCGACCGGCCGCGAGGGGCAGGCCGCTCGTCGGGGCGGCGTCGTCGCCGTCGCCGGGGACGAGCCGCGCGACGGTGGCGGCGAGGTCGCCGGACGCCGAGGGCGCCCAGGTGACCGTGCGGGTGCCGCCGACCTCGACGAGGGTCAGGCCCGTGGGTGGCGCCGGCGCGCGCAGGTCGTCGCGGTCCCGGAACCGGAGCTGCGCGTGCAGGGTGCGGTGCGGGGCGGCGGGGTCGTGCAGGACGACGTCGAGGTCCGCGGCGAGCACCGTCCCGGCACGGTCGACGTCGAACCGCCGGACCGTCTGCCGCCCGACGACGAGCGGCCAGCCGCGGCCGTCCAGCGTCACCCGGGCCCACCGCTGGGTGAGGTCGGTCCCGGTGTGCGACGGCCCGAGGCGCGGGCGGCCGCCGCCGACGGTCAGCGTCGCGGCACCGGCCTCCGGCGACAGCCGGTAGGGGGAGCCGGTGCTGAAGGCGACCACGCCGGGCGCGGGGCGCCGGGCGACCAGGGCCGTCGTGCCGCCCTCGACCCAGCGGTGCAGGCGGCCCTGGCCCAGGCCGTCGTCCCGGGTGACGACGAGGGTCGTGACGCCGGGCGGGGCCTCGCCGGCCAGGTCGGCCGTGACGGGTCCCGTCGGGGCCGTGACCGTGAGCGCGGCGGTGCGGGGGCCTGCCGTGGTCGGGGAGAAGCCGAGCAGGAGCACGCACGTCCCGCCGGCCGGGAGGACGCGTCCGGAGCACCCGTCCTCGGTGACCTGCCAGTCGTCGCGGTGCGGTCCGGTGAGGGTCGCCGCGCCGAGGGCCACGGGTGCCGACGAGACGTTGCGGACGAGCTCGGGGGCGACCACGGGCACCGACCCGACGGGGGTCGACGGCCAGTGCAGGTGCGTGCCGGCCAGGCTCACGGGGGACGCCGCCGCGTGCTCCTCGGCGTCGGCGCGCTCCGCCTGCGGGCCTGCCGGGCCGGCGCGCTGCTGGCCGAAGAACGCGCCGACCGTGGTGGTGTCGGGGGTGCGCAGGACCACGTCCCACCGCACGAGGCGTCCTGCCGGGTCGACGTCCCAGGCGAGCACGTCGAGGTCGCCCGCGAACGGCACCTCCTGGTCGTCGACGACGAGCCGAGCGCCCGCGCGACCGGCGGTCGGCACGGTGCCCACACCGGCGTACCGACCGACCTCGACGTCGCGGCCGACCGGGGGCGTGATCGAGAGGGTCCATGGGTCAGGACCGCCCACGGCGAGGTCCCAGGTGCTGTCGCGCACGGTGGCGGCCATGGGCACGCCGTCCGCGGCGCGAGGTCGGCCCATCGCGTACTGCGGCGGGAACGTGGACGCGAGCACCGCCGAGCCGACGCCGGTGCGGTCGTCGGGTGCCGACGGCCGCAGGACGACGACGGCGCCGACCGCGGTCAGCACCAGCGCCAGCAGGATCCGCAGCGACCGCACCAGAGCGCCCCTCGTCGAGGCGACCCCGGGTCACGAGCCGCCATGCCAACCCCAGCACCGCGGTCGGGCCCGGGGCAAGAGGGCGAGGGAGGGCGGCGCCGGCGATGCGGCGAGACCACCGGGTCGCGCTGTCGCCGAGGGGACCGGGCCGGAGGTGGGACGACGACGGGGCCGCACCCGGGTGGGTGCGGCCCCGTCGGTGGTGCAGGGGTGCTGCGGATCAGATCCCGCGGGTGCCCGTGGTGCCCGTGGACGCGTCGCCCTCGAGCTCGATCTGCTCCTTGCGCGTGGTCTCGTTCACCGTCTCGGTGTCGGTGACGACGTCCTTGTCGAGGCGCACGCGCTCGACCGGGACGGTCTCCTTGGTCACGACGGCACGCTCCTCGGTGAGGACGACCTCGTGCTCCTCCTCCGACAGGTCCGGGCCGGCGAGCGCGTCGCCGACGTTGGCGTCGGTGATCGGCTCGCGCTCGAGGCGGACCTCCTCGCGCGAGACCGGCACGGTGACGTTCTGCTGCTCCGAGACGATGTACTTGCGCAGGCGGGCGCGGCCGGTGGCGACGCGCTCGGTGCCCACGTTGAGGCGCTCCTCCGAACGGGTCATGGCGTCGTCCGTCGTCGGGCCGCTGGTGTCGTGGCCCACCGTGCCGGCGGCGTCGAGGTCCGAGGTCCCCGTCGTGCCGTAGCCGGCGGTGCCCGTCGTCGCGTAGTCCGCGGTGCCGTAGCCGGCCGAGGTGCCGCCGACGCCGTAGTACGTGTAGAGCTCGTCCTCCTCGGCCTCGGACAGGTGGCCGTCCGCGTCGATGCGCGGCGCGCCCTTGACCTTGTCCTTGTCGAACGGCACGACGATCTGGTCGCCGCTGACGTTGGCCTGGTCCAGCGGGATGAAGGACTCGCTGGTGCCGAAGAAGCCCGTCGAGACGGTGATCCACTGGGGCTCGCCGGTCTGGTCGTCCAGGAAGACCTGGCCCAGCTTGCCGATCTTGTCCCCGTCGGTGCCGACGACGGTGGCGCCGGACGTCATGAGGTTCTGGATCTCGCTCGTGGCAATCATGTCGCTCCTCGGGTTCGGGATCGTGGTCGTGGTGCGGTGGTGCTTGCCGACGACGTTACGACGGCATTTCGGGCACCGCGACCCGAGATGTCACGACCGCCGGCTGCCACGGCGGTCCGACGACCGTCGCCGACGGCCGGTCCCGTTCCGTCGAGGACCCGTGCGCGTGGGCCGCGCGTGCGGCGACATGTCCGGCCACACGTCCGGCCGGCGCTCCTGTGGGGACGTCGCCCGAGTTGCACCGGGGCGGTGACGTGCGACGCTGGTCGAGAACGGAGAGTCCTGGTGCATCCACCCACACGGTCGCCCGAGCACGTCGGGAGCGCTGCGAGCAGGCACGACGTCCAGCCGAGCCACGACCTGCCGACCTTCAGCCGAGCCCTCACGCCGTCCATCCCACGGGCGGCCACCCGCGTCCTGACCCGCCCCGCGCCCGGCCCCCTGCGGCGCGGCGCCTCGCCCGTCGCCGGCGCCAGCGCGGGGAGCGAATCCTCGACCCGAGACCGACACTCGCGACGTCTATCGGAAATGCTCAGCGCCTCTTCCCCGGGCGCTCTCCGTCGTGCCCGGACGACATTGTTCGTGCGTCGCCGATGAACTCTCGAGGAATGTTTAGCGCGCACGACGGAGGTCCTCACGAGCGGAACGCCGGCGGCGCCAGGACTCGACGGGGTGCGCTGCGCCGGGCGCAGCGGGTGTGATGGGTGCATGACGAGCACGACGAGCACGGGCGGTGCCCCCGCGGGCGCGGGTGGCGCTGCTCGGGAGACACCCCCAGGTGCGGGCGCCGACGAAGGCGTCCGCGGATGACGCCGTCGGGGGAGGAGTACGACGTGCCGCCGGTGCGGGTGCGCGAGCACCGGCTGACGGTGCCCGTCGACCACGACGCACCGGACCGTCTCGGCACGCTCGAGGTCTTCGCGCGCGAGCTCGTCGACCCCGCCCGCGACGCCGAGGACCTGCCGCTGCTGCTCTTCCTGCAGGGCGGTCCGGGCGGGGCGAGCCCGCGGCCGCTCGGCAGCGGGTGGTGGACGACCGCGCTGCGCACGCACCGCGTCGTGCTGCTCGACCAGCGCGGGACCGGTCGGTCGTCGCCGGTGGACGCCCGGGTCGCGGCCCGGTTCCCGTCGGCGCAGGCGCTGGCGGACCACCTGGCGTGCCTGCGTGCCGACGCGGTCGTCGCCGACGCGGAGGCGCTGCGGCACCGCGTCTACGGCGGGCGCCGCTGGGCCACGCTCGGGCAGTCGTACGGCGGGTTCGTCACGCTCACCTACCTGTCCCGGCACCCCGAGGCCCTCACCGCGTGCTACGTCACGGGCGGGCTGCCGGGCCTGACGGCGACGGCGGAGGAGGTCTACACGCGGACCTTCCCGCGGCAGGCCGCCCGGGTGCGGGCGTTCGCGCGCCGGTACCCGCAGGACGTGGCGATGCTGGACGCACTGGCGGACCGGTTGGCCGTCGGCGACGTGCGGCTGCCGGACGGCGACGTGCTCACCGTGCGCCGGCTGCAGACGCTCGGGTCGGGGCTGGGCATGAGCACCGGGGTCGACGCGCTGCACTGGCTGCTCGACACGATCGGTGCCGACGACGACGGCGTGCCCGGCGACGCGTTCCTGGCGGCCGTCGGGGCGGCGACGGGCCTCGTCGGGAACCCGCTGTACGCGGTCCTGCAGGAGACCATCTACCACCAGGGCACGCGCGCACCGGGCTGGGCCGCGCAGGCCGAGCGGGAGCGCCACCCCGGTCTCGACGAGGGCGCCCGGCCGCTGGGCCTGACCGGGGAGGCGGTCTTCCCGTGGATGCTCGACGAGGTGCGCGCCCTGCGGCCCTTCCGCGGGGCGGCGGAGCTGCTGGCGGCGCGGACGGAGTGGCCGGCGCTGTACGACCTCGACCGGTTGGCGCGCAACGACGTGCCGGTCGCGGCGGTCCAGTACGTCGACGACCCCTACGTCGACCTCGACCTCGCCCTGGGCACGGCCGCCCGGGTCGGGGCGACGCAGGTCTGGGTCACGAACGAGCACCTGCACGACGGGCTGCGGGTCGCCGGGGACGTCGTCCTGCCGCGGCTGGTCGACCTCGCGGCCGGGCGGTGGTCGGTCACCTCGCCCTGATCCGGCCCCGCCCGGGAGGGCGCAGGCCGGGCACGGCCCGCTCAGTCGGCCTGCGCCGCGCCCCAGCCGTGCCACCGCTCGACGACGACGCGGGCGCTCACCCGCGGCCGGTCCCGCACGGGGTAGTTACGTCCGGTGTAGTGCCGCGAGAGCCGGTCGATGTCGACGAGCCCCTCGTCGTCCACCAGCGCGTCCACCCGGCCCTGGAGGCTGACGTGCGTGTACCAGTCGTCGTCGGCGAGCGCGGTGAGCGAGACGCGGGGGTCGCGGCGCAGGTGCGCGGGGCGCGCCCGTCCGGCGTCGAGGTTCAGCAGGACGGTCCCGTCCTCCTCGAGCAGGTACCACGTCGCGACGGAGACGGGACGGCCGTCGGCGGCCAGCGTGGCCATGACGGCGGGGTTCGGTCGGGCGAGCAGGGAGCGGACGGCGTCGGGGAGCGGGGGTCGGGGCACGGGCCCAGCATCGCCCAGCGCGTCCGGGTGCGCCCGGTTTGCCCGATCCGCGCATCGTGACCATGCTCGGTCGAGCGCCGTCACCCGTCGGCGTGAGTGCTACCAGCGCTACCCGCCCGTCCGGTCGGACCGCACCGGGCGCTGAGGACAAGGTCGTCCACGTGGACCGCACGTACCCCACCCCCTCCTTCCCGCCCGCCCACAGCGGCGACGACCGCCGTGGCGCCCGTCCCCGCGACGCCCGTCGTGCGGCCCCGGTCGCGCTGCTGGCCCTCCTCACCGCCGGGGTCGGCCTGCCGGTGGCCGCGCCGGCAGCCGTGGCCGCCCCGGCGCCCGACGCGTCCCCGACCTCCGCCGCCACGCCGGGCGCCTTCTCCGGCGTCGTGCCGGACGGCGTCTGCGCCGTGGAGGCGACGGTCCTCGGCGGTGCCGGCGGCGTCGCCACCGACAACGCGTCGCGCAGCGGCGGGGCGGGCGCGCGGATCACCGCGACGTTCGCGGTCCTGCCCGGGCAGGACTACGCGGGCACGGTCGGCGGTGGCGGCGGCGCCCCCGTCGGGGAGGGCGCCGACGCGACGGTCGGCGCCGGCGGCACCGGCGGCGGTGGTGCGGGCGGCAACAGCGTCCCGAACTACACGCTGCTGCGGCACCACGGCGCCGGCGGCGGCGGGCTCAGCTCCCTCTCGCTCGGCGGCGACCTCGCGGTCCTTGCGGGAGGCGGCGGCGGCGCGGGTGGCTGGCACTCGGAGACGACGGAGGGCCGCGGCGGTGACGGCGGCCTGCCGACGGCGCCGGGCGCTGCGGCGGGCACCGCCGGCCAGGCGGGCAAGGACGTGCCGGCGACGAGCGTCGGCGGCGGCGCGGGCGGCGGCACGGACGCACCCGGCGCGGGTGGCGTGAACGCCGCCGACGCGGGGCGCAACGGCTCCGCGGGGTCCGGCGGGACGGGTGGCGCCGGGGGCACCGACGCGACGCCCGACGCCGGCGGCGGCGGTGGCGGCGGGCTGTTCGGCGGCGGTGGTGGCGCCTCCACGGTCGGCTTCAACGGGCGCAACGGCGCGCAGGGCATCACCGGCGGCGGTGGTGGTGGTGGCTCGTCGTTCGTCGCCCCCTCGGTGCGGCTCGGCTCCTCGACGACCGCCCCGACCGGGCTGTCGGCGGTGCCGGGCGAGCGCCGGCAGGGGCCGGGCGACGGTCCTGACGGCGCCGTGACCCTCGACTGGGTGCCCTGCGCGTACGACCTGGCGGTGACGAAGTCCGCCGACCCGACGGCGGCCGTCGTCGGCGACACCGTGACGTGGACCGTCGTCGTGGAGAACCTCGGCCCCGACGCCATGACGCGCGGCGACCTCGTCGACGTGACGGACACGCTCAGCCCCGACGCGGAGGCGACCCTCACGGGCATCTCGACGACGGGCGGCAGCAACGCGGTGCTCGCCCGCGACCCGCTCGTGTGCGACGCCGCCGTCGGCGAGGCCCTGCCGGACACGCTCACCTGCAGCCGGCCGTACGAGGTCCTCGGCGGGGGCGGGGCGGACGGCGAGCGCGGGCTCGACGTCGGCGAGACGCTCACCCTCACCTACACGACGACGGCGACCGCGACGGGCGAGGTCACGAACACGGCCACGGTCACCGACCGCACCGAGGGCGACGACAACGACACGGCGACCACGACGGTCCCCGTGACGGGCTCGCCGCTGCCGGACGCCCCGACCGCCGCCGACGACCAGGACCTCGACAACGCGCCGGGCACGCCGGTGACCGTCGACGTCCTGGAGAACGACTCCACCACGCTGGTGCCCGGCACGGTCGAGCTGCTGACCCCGGGCACCGGGACCCCGACGACGACCCTCGTCGTGCCGGGCGAGGGCACCTGGACGGTCGACCCCGCCACGGGCGCCGTGACCTTCACGCCCGAGGACGGGTTCGAGGGCGACCCGACGCCGGTGACCTACCGCGCGGAGGACGAGGACGGCCAGCCGGCCCAGGCGACCGTCACCATCACCTACGTGGAGCCCGGCGCGCCGGCGGCGGTCGACGACGAGGACCTCGGCAACACGATCGGCGAGGTCGTGACGGTCGACGTGCTGGCCAACGACTCCGAGGGCCTCGACCCGACCACCGTGCGCCTGGTCGACCCGGCGACGGGTGACCCGGTGACGAGCCTCGTCGTGCCCGGCGAGGGCAGCTGGACCGTCGACCCCGGCACCGGGGCCGTCTCCTTCACCCCGCAGGCCGGGTTCGGCGGGAACCCGACGCCGGTGGACTACGTCGCGGCGGACGCCGAGGGCGCGGCCGTGCGGGCGACCGTGACGATCACCTACGTGCCCGCGCCCGTGCCGGACGCGAGCCCGTCGCCGAGCCCGTCCGTCACGCCCGCACCGGTGACGCCCCCGACGGGCGGCTCCGGCACCGTCGTGCGACCGACCCGCGTCCTCGCCGCGACCGGTGCCTCCGTGGCCGCCGGCCTGGCGCTGGCAGGTGGGCTCGTCGCCGCGGGCCTCGGCCTGACGACTGCCCGTCGTCGCCGGCGGTCCTGACGGCCCGCGGGTAGCCGGGCGCACCCGCCCGCAGCAGGCGGCACGCCGCGGCAGCAGCACGAGACGGCGGAGGCCGGTCGGGACGTCCCGACCGGCCTCCGCCGTTCCCCGTGCCGACCCGCGGGCGTGGTGCCGCGGGCCGACCGTCTCAGTGCGCGACGGTCGGCACCTCGTCGTCCCGCCCGGCGACGCCGGCGGCGGACCCGGCCGCCGCACCGCGGGGCCGGCGACGGATGACGAGGCCGCCGGCCAGCGCGACGCCCACGAGCGCGACGGCGGAGACGGCGAAGGCCGTGTGGTAGCCCGAGAGCGTCGCCGAGGCGACGTCGGCGGGCGACGGCTGCCCCGCCGGGAGGGCACGGGTGACGGCGCCGGCGTAGAGCGAGGACAGCAGGGCCGTGCCGATCGAGCCGCCCACCTGCTGCATCGTGTTGACGGTCGCCGACGCGACGCCGGCGTCCTGGCGGTCGACGCCGCTCGTCGCCGTGGCCATCGCCGCGGAGAAGACGAGGCCCATGCCGAACCCGATGACGGCGAGCGCGGGCAGGATCGTCCCGAGGTACGTCGAGTCGAGCTCGAGGCGCTGCAGCAGGAGCAGGCCGGTCGCGGCGACGAGGCCGCCGACGAAGATCTGCACCTTCGGCCCGACGCGCGGCAGCAGCCGCGCCCCGACGAGCGCCGCGCCGAGCGAGATGGACACGGGCATGGCCAGGAAGGCGAACCCGGTGCGCAGCGAGGAGTAGCCCAGCGTCTGCTGGAGGTAGTACGTGAGGAACAGGAAGATCCCGAACATCCCGATGCCCACGAGCGCGATCGCCAGGAACGCGCCGCCGCGGTCGCGGTCGAGCACGACGCGCAGCGGCAGGAGCGGGTGCGCCACCCGGCGCTGGACGACGACGAACACCGCCAGCAGCACCGCGCCCGCGGCGAGGTACACCCACGTGAGCGGGTCGCCCCAGCCGTCGGTCTCCGCGTGCGCGAAGCCGAACACGACGAGGAACAGGCCCGCTGTCGCGGTCACGACGCCGGTCCAGTCGATGGCCGGGCGGTGCGTCGGGGCGGTGGCGGGCACGTAGACGAGCGCGCCGACGACGGCGATGCCCGCGATGACGAGGTTGACCAGGAGGCACCAGCGCCAGGACGTGTACTCCGTGAGCACCCCGCCGAGCAGCAGGCCGATCGCGCCGCCGGACCCGGACAGCGCGCCGAAGACGCCGAAGGCCTTGCCGCGCTCGCGCGGGTCGGTGAACGTCGTCGTCAGCAGCGACAGCGCCGAGGGCGCCAGCAGCGCGCCGAACACGCCCTGCAGCGCGCGCGCCGCCACCAGCAGCTCGAAGCTCCCGGCCGCGCCGCCGAGCGCGGACGCCACCGCGAAGCCGATGAGCCCGACGAGGAACGTGCGCCGGCGGCCGAAGAGGTCGGACAGCCGCCCGCCGAGCAGCAGGAGGCTGCCGAAGGCGAGGGAGTAGGCGGTGACCATCCACTGGCGCTGGTCGTCGCCGAAGCCGAGGTCCGCCTGGGCGGACGGCAGCGCGATGTTCACGATGGTGGCGTCGAGGACGACCATCGTCTGGGCGATGCCGATGACGACGAGGGTCAGCCAGCGGTGGTCCCGCTGCGGGCGGGCGGACGCGGGCGCGTCGGCAGGGGTGCTCGACGAGGTGCTCATGGGGGTCCTGTCACGAGGTGGGGCGTGCCGTGGTGCGGCGCAGCCGTGGCAGCGTCGCAGGCCCCGGTGACATTCCCGGTCCGGTTCCCGATCCGGCTGTGGTGGTGGTCACGTGTTCCCTCCGGACGGGCCCGCGGCCGCGGTGCCGGTGCCGCCCGGCGCGGCAGGATGGGCGCATGGACGCCCAGCACCCGGGACGCCGCCCGCCCCTCCTGAGGGTCGGCCTCGCCCGGGACCCCCGCGCGCAGCGGCACATCGGCACGTTCCTCGCGGCGGCGCTGGTGACGGTGCTGGTGACGCGCGGGCTGCTGGCGCTGACCGGCTACCCCCAGCTCGGCGGGTCGGGGCTGCACATCGCGCACGTGCTCTGGGGCGGGCTGCTCATGGCCCTGTCGTTCGTGCTGCTGCTGTCCTTCGTCGGGCCCGCGGTCCGGCCGCTCGCGGCGCTCGTCGGCGGGGTGGGGCTGGGGCTCTTCGTCGACGAGATCGGCAAGTTCGTCACCGACGACAACGACTACTTCTACGAGCCGACGGCCGCCCTGGTCTACGGCGCGCTGGTCGGGCTGGCCCTCGTCGCCGACACCGTGCACTCGCGACGGGCGCCGCACCGCACCGAGGCGCTGGCCGCTGCCGTCGACCAGGCGACCGCGGGGGTCGCGGGCGGGATGACGCCCCGCGCCCGACGACGTGCCCACGAGGCGCTGGAGGACGCGGGCGACGTCCGCGGGGCGGCGGAGACGCGCGCGCTGCTGGGCGTGCTCGAGGAGGACCACGACGAGCTGCCGGACCCCGTCGGGGCGCTGAGCCGCGTCGTCGACCGGACCCTGCGCCGCCTCGTCCGGGCGCGGGCGGTGCCGGCGTTCGCGGTGGCCGTCTTCGCGGTCGCGGCGCTGGTGACCGTGACGCGCGGGGTGCTGGCGTGGCGCGAGCGGGCGGACGAGCCGGGCTGGGTGGTCGGCGGCATGATCGTGTCCGGCCTGGTGTCCTTCGCGCTGTGCGCCGTCGGCCTGGTCCGCAGCCGCACCGACCGGGTCGACGGGTACCGGTGGTTCCGGCGGGCGGTGCTGCTGAGCCTGTCCGTCACGCAGGTCTTCCTCTTCCGCATCTCGCAGTGGGACGCGACGCTCGGGCTCGCCGTGGACCTGCTCGTGCTCGGCCTCGTCGCGGCGGAGCTCGACGTGCTGCGCGCTGGCGGGCAGCGGGAGGCGCCGGCCCCTGAGGCGCCGGCTCCGGGGTCGGAGGCCCCCGCGGCGTCGGTGCCGCTGCGCCGGACGGGGGAGAACCACCGCGCGGGCACGACGGGCGGCCGCCGGCGGTCCTAGCGTGCCCGGTATGACCGTTCCGCCCGTCCTGCCGCCCCTGCCCGGCTGGGTGCGTGCCGCCGTGCTGACCCTCATGCCCGCCGTCGTGCTGGTCGCGACCGTGGCGGTCGGCGACCGGACGCCGTGGCTGGTCGCGGTCCTCCTCGTGCTGGCGGCGACGGTGGTCTTCGCGCTCGCCCTGGCGCCGTTGCACGGTGGCGGGCGACGCGGCGCGCCCGGAGGCGGGCACGTCGCCCGGACGCTCGCCGCCGCGGGCGCGTCGACCCTGGCGCCGGTGCCACCGACCGACGCGAGGGGTATCCCCTCGCGCGGCGTCCTGCGCGGGTCGCCGGCTGAGGGCGACGAGGACCGGCACGCCGCCGACGCCTACCTCGCGCCCCCCAACCGGGCCTGACCGTCCGGGCCGGGACGTCCGCCCCGGGGCCCCGACGCCAGGGGTGGCGAGGCGCTGACCTGCATGAACCGTGTGGTTCAGGGGGCCGGACCCCTGGGCTGGGCGGCTCGTGTGTGCCTACTGTGACCCGCCGCGCCGGAGATCGTGCCCGGGCGGACGACGTCCCTCATCAGTAGGAGATCTGCCTGTGAGAAGAACCCTCGCGCTCACCCTCGGCGCGACCCTCGTCGTGGTCACCCCCGTCGCCGCGACCGCGGCCTCCGCCGGCGCGGCACGACCGGCCGCCCCGGCCGTCGGGGCGACCACGACCCCGCAGCGGGAGGACGACCTGTCCAGCCCGCTCAGCGACAAGCAGCGCGAGCTGCGGGCCGCGGCCCTCGAGAAGGTCGTCTCGGGGGAGGCCCAGCCGGTCGGCGACAACAAGGTCGTGCAGGTCGCCAAGGGCCAGTACGTCGAGCTCGCGCGCCAGGACACCGACGCGATCTGGACGGTCCTCGGCGAGTTCTCCGACCTGCCGCACAACACCATCCCCGAGCCGGACCGGTCCGTCGACAACACGACGATCTGGGCGCCGGACTTCTCGCAGCCGTACTTCGACACGCTGCTCTACTCCCAGGCGGACGGCGTCAACTCCGTCGCCAACTTCTACGACGAGCTGTCGTCGGGCCGCTACACGGTGACAGGCGAGGTCGAGGACTGGGTGCAGGTCCCCGGCAAGGGGGCGTCCTACGGCGACAACGCCCTCGGCGACGCCGTCACCTGGAAGTTCCTCAACGACACCCTCACGGCGTGGTACGCGGAGCAGCGGGCGGCCGGGAAGAGCGTCGCGGAGATCGACCGGTACCTCTCGCAGTTCGACGTGTGGGACCGGTACGACTTCGACGCCGACGGGAACTTCGACGAGGCCGACGGGTACATCGACCACTTCCAGGCCGTGCACTCCGGCATGGGCGAGGAGGTCGGTGGCGGCGTGCTCGGCGAGGACGCCATCTGGTCGCACCGCTGGTACAACCAGTCCACGCGCATCGGCGCCGGCGGCCCGACGGTGAACGGCACGGCCAACGCGCTCGGCGGCGCCCGGGTCGGCGAGTCGAAGTACTGGGTCGGCGACTACACGGTCGAGCCCGAGAACGGCGGCGTCGGCGTCTTCGCGCACGAGTTCGGCCACGACCTCGGCCTGCCCGACCTGTACGACACGTCCGGCACCGGTGCCGACAACTCCACGGCCTTCTGGTCGCTCATGAGCTCGGGCTCCTACGGCAACAACGGGCGTCCCGAGGAGGGCATCGGCACGCGGCCGACGCACATGGGCGCGTGGGAGAAGCTGCAGCTCGGCTGGTTGAACTACGAGACGGTCGCCCCGGGCGCCAAGGCCAGCACGAAGCTCGGCCCGGCCACCGCGAACACGAAGCAGGCGCAGGCCCTCATCGCGCTCCTGCCCGACCGCCAGGTGACGACGACGATCGGCACGCCCTTCGAGGGCTCCGACTTCTGGTACTCCGGTTCCGGGGACGACCTGGACCACACGATGCTGACCCCGGTGCCCGCGGGTGCCACCTCGCTCACCGCGAAGGTGAAGTACCAGATCGAGCAGGACTGGGACTACGCGTACGCCGTGTACTCCACGGACGGCGGGAAGACCTTCACCTCGCTGGCGACGAACCGCTCCACGAGCACGGACCCGAACGGCCAGAACTTCGGTGCCGGCATCACGGGCACGACCGGCGGCCAGTGGGTCGACCTGACCGCGAGCCTCGCGGGCGTCCCCGCCGGCGCCCTCGTCGGGTTCCGCTACTGGACCGACGGCGCGGCGACCGAGCCCGGCCTGCAGGTCGACGCCGTGACGATC
The DNA here is from genome assembly GCF_900111925.1 of Cellulomonas marina. Lineage (GTDB taxonomy): Bacteria > Actinomycetota > Actinomycetes > Actinomycetales > Cellulomonadaceae > Cellulomonas > Cellulomonas marina. The sequence goes on along the minus strand of NZ_FOKA01000004.1, from coordinate 194,106 downwards.
GGCGGCGCACCGGTGACGACGTGGACGCTGAAGGGCTTCGTCGTCTCCACGGGTACCGCGACCGAGTCGTTCTTCAACGCCTACATCGCCGAGAACCGCACCTACACCGGGTACGACGCCGGTCTGCGCACCGGGCCGTACAACTTCGGCGACCCGACCCGCCCCGACTGGGCCGAGCGCCTGCCGTACCAGGACGGCCTGCTCATCAGCTACTGGAACGAGCAGTACGCGGACAACAACGTCGGCTCCCACCCGGGCGCGGGCCTCGTCCTGCCCGTCGACGCCCACCCCGGCCTGCTCTACGAGCCGACCGACGACGAGGGCACGAACCGCACGAACGGCGAGAGCTGGCGCCCGCGGGTGCAGTCCTACGACTCCACGTTCGGCACGCAGCGCACGGACGTCGTGACGCTGCACGACCCGGACACGGGCGTCGCGAAGACCTACGGCGGCCTGCCCGCCGTCCCGGTCTTCGACGACCGCAAGGACTGGTACGTGGCGAAGGGCGAGCAGCCCGACGCCGACGGCTGGAGCGGGGTCGAGGTGCCGAAGACCGGCACGACGATCCGCGTCGTGAGCACCAGCGCCCGCGACACGTTCATGCAGGTCCAGGTCAACTGACCGGCACCTGACCGCGTCGGCGGCCGTCAGGCCCTCGACGAGCGTCATCCGACGGGGTGGTCCACCGGGCAGCCGGTGGGCCACCCCGTCGTCGTCGTCGCGGGACCGCGTCCCGGTCGTCGTCCGCTTCGCGACGCTTCAGGCGTGCGCGCGGCGCTCGAGGTCGACCAGCGCGCGCACGAGGACCGGGTCGCCCGCGGCCCAGGCGCCGACCGGGTCGGGGTGCAGGGCCAGGACCTCGTCGGGCGCACCGGCGACGAGGGCCCGCAGCGCCAGCAGCCGGTCGCCGCCCGGCCGTGCCGCGAGCGCGTCGACGGCGGCCCGCTGCCGACGACGACGCAGCCGGGGGAGAACGCGTGCCGCGACGGCCCCGACGAGCGGGACGCCGACCACGGCGGCGCGCAGCACGTCGGCGAGCCGCTCGATGCGGGCCACACCGTCGCCCGAGGCCGTGGCGACGGCGTCCGCCCGCGAGGCCGCGCCCGTCAGCGGCTCGGCCAGCGCGTCGCCGACGAGGGGCGCGCCGTCGACGCGGTCGGCCCCGGCCCGCAGGTCGTCGGCCAGGCCGCCGGCCGCTGCTCGCACGTCCCGCGCGGGCTCGGCGACGGCGTCGACCGCGCCGTGCACCGCCTGCCCCGCCAGCAGCGCGACGACGACCACGGCGAGCGCGAGCCCGTCGCCGACGAGCCGACGCGCCCTGACCGCCGGGGTCGCGCGGGCGTGCGGGCGAGCCGCGGGCGGGGTGACGGCACGGTCGTCGGGGCTCATGGCGGCCACCCTCGCAGGGGCCGTGGCCGACCGCGCCCCGAGGTGCCGCCCGCGGAGAGCGCCGCTGCTCGGGCTCAGCCCTCGCCGGCCTCCGCGCAGGGGATGACGGCGTCGGCCTGGCGTGCCCAGGCGGGCAGGTCCGCGCGGAACGCGGCCGCGACGGCCGGGTCCGTGCTCACGGCCCAGCGCACCACTCCACCGACCTCGGGCTCCTGCTTGTCCCAGTCGAACCAGTTGACGAGGCGCAGCGACGGCACCGCTGCCGGCAGCGCGGGGCCGAGCACCTGCCGCCACCACGCCCGGCGGATGGCCAGGCCGGTCGCGGCGTCGGCGCCCTCGCTCACCAGCGCGGCGGTCTCCACGAGCGCCAGCGGCTTGCCGTGGCCGGTGCCGTACGTCCCGGCGAAGTCGGGCAGGGCGCTGTCGTCGCCCCCCAGCCCGGCGTAGGTGCCGGTGAGCTGGGCGACGAGCTTGCCGTCCTCGGGCAGCTCGTCCTCACCCCAGGGGTACGCCGAGCCCCAGTGGTAGAGGGACATGCCCACCCAGTCGACCGCGTCGTCGCCGGGCCAGTAGGGGGCGTAGGGGTCGTCGGCGCCGGTGACGGCGCCGTCGCCGTCCGTGTCGAGCGCCGCCGCGTCGGCGCTGCCCGGGACCGCGGCGTGCGCGCCGCCGGTGAACGGGTAGCCGCCGCCGTAGTTGGGCGCCCACAGCATCTGCGCGCCCGGCACCTGCGCGTGCACGGCCTCGGCGACCGCGCGGAAGGTGGCCGTGTAGGCGATCGGCTGCTGGCCCCAGGCGTACCAGGAGCCGTTCATCTCGTGCGCCAGGCGCACGAGCACGGGCACCCCGCCGCTGGTGACGTCCTCGAGCAGGGCGACGAGGTCCGCCACGACGTCCGGCGTCACGGCCGCCAGCCCGTCCGTCGGCTCCAGGGTGAGCACGAGGACGCCGCCCTGCGTGCGCACCTGCTCCGCGGCCTGGTGGACCGCCTCCACCGACGCCTGGGGCACCGGCAGCGCGGTGAACGAGACCGCCGCCGCCGGGACCACGCCGGTCGCCGACGCGAAGTCCGCCAGCGTGCCGGCGCCCCAGTCGGGGTTCACGCCGAGCGCGACGCCGTCGGCCGGGAGCGCGGCGTCGGGCGCCTGCACCGTGCACGTCGTGCCCGCGGCGTCGGCGCCACCCGTCGTCGAGCCCACCGACGAGCCGGTCGACGAGCCGGCCGACGAGCCCGTCGTCGAGCCCGCCGTCGCCGCGTCGGCGCACCCGCCGAGCAGCGCCAGGACCGTGCCCGCCGCCACGGCCGTCACCACGGTCGCGGCCGCCGACCTGCCCCCGCGCACCCGTGCGCCACCCTGCGTCGTCCCCATCGTCCACCCCTCCACGTCGTCGGGAGGCCCATCGCCGCGACCCGGGCGGGAGTGAGCGGTCCGGCCCCGCGTGCCCCGAACGGCGCAGGGCCCCCGGGGAGCAGGGCGTCCGGAAACGGACACCGTGCCCGGGCAGCGGGACGGACCGGGGGCGAGGGGGCATGATCGGTGCACAGCACGCGGGAGGAGTCAGGGGATGAGCACCGTGCGCAGCGTGACCGGCGCGCCCTCGGCCGGTCCGTCGGGCGCCGCCGACGGTGGCGGCGTGGTGTCCGGAGCGGTCGGCGGGGCGGTCGGCGGGACGGTCGGTGCCCCGGGCGGCGCCGGCGGGCGGTCGTCGGGGACGGCCTCCGTCACCGAGCAGCAGCAGGCCGAGCACCTGGTCCGGCTCGTGCAGGCGGCGCTGGAGGACCTGCGCAGCCGTAGCGGGCTGGAGAGCTGGGCGCTGGCCCGGCGCGACGGCGAGGACTACGTGGTCCTCGGGGCCGTCGGCGAGGCGATCGGGCGCCCGGGTGACGCGCGGGTCGTCGCCTGGGACGACACCTTCTGCGCGCAGCGCGAGGACCACGGCGCGCCGGCGGTGGCGGCGGACGCCCGGGCGGTCCCGCAGTACCGGCGCCTCGTCGAGCAGCACTCGCCGCGGGTGCGGGCGGTCGTGACCGTGCCGGTGCTCGCCCCCGACGGGGAGTGGCTGGGGCACCTCTGCGGGCTCGGCACGGAGGTCGACCCCGGCGTGGAGCGCCAGCTCGCGGCCGTGGAGCTGCAGGCCGCGCTGCTCGGCTCCCTGCTCGCCTGCGAGGTGCACCTCATCCGCGAGCGCCGTCGCGCCGAGCACGCCGAGCTGGCGGCGCACACGGACCCTCTCACGGGGCTCGGGAACCGTCGGGCGTGGGACGCGGGGCTCGCGGCGGAGGAGGCGCGCGCGGCGCTCGTCGCCTCGTCGGTGGGCGTGCTCGTCGCGGACGTCGACGGGCTGAAGGCGGTCAACGACGAGGCGGGGCACGCCGCGGGGGACGACGTCCTGGCCGCCGCCGCGGAGGCGCTGCGGACCGTCGTCCGGCCCGAGGACCTCGTCGCCCGGCTCGGTGGCGACGAGCTCGGCGTGCTGGTGCCCGACGCGGACGAGCGCACGATGGCGGACCTGCTCGGCGCGGCACGGGCGGCGTGGGCCTCGCGAGGGGTCGAGGTGTCCGCGGGCTGGGCGCTGCGGCACGCGGCCACCGGGCTGCGGGACGCCTGGCGGCGTGCCGACACGGCGATGTACCTCGACAAGGGACGCCGCCGGCTGGAGCGGGCGGACGACAGGGTCGCCGCCGGGGGTGCGCTCCCCACCGTGCCGCCCGACGGGCTCCCGCTCGTCGGCGCCGGCGCGCCGGCCCGGGACGTGGACGCGCTGCTCGAGCTCGTGTCCGCGCAGCTCGGCCTCGAGGTCGCCTACGTCAACGAGCGGCGCGGGAACCGGTGGCGGATCCGGAACGCGCACGCAGAGCCGGACGCCGGCCTCGTGCCCGGCGCCGAGTCGGAGGTGACCGACTCCTTCTGCGAGCTCATGGTGCAGGGGCGGCTGCCGGTCGCGGTACCGGACGTCGCGCAGGTGCCGGAGCTGCTCGCGCTGCCCACGACGGCGGCGCTGGGCATCGGCGCGTGGGTCGGCACGCCGCTGCACCGCAGCGACGGCCGGCTCTACGGCACGCTCTGCGCCTACTCGCGCTCCGCGGAGCCCGGGCTCGGCGAGCGCGACGCCGGAGTCCTGCGCGTCGTCGGCGGCCTGGTGATGAACATCCTCGAGCGGCACGACGCCGAGGACACCGCGCGGCACGCGCTGCTCGAGCGGCTCGACGGGCTGCAGTCCCGCGGAGGGCCCTCGATGGTGTTCCAGCCCGTCGTCGCCCTGGCGGACGGCACCGTCGTCGGGCACGAGGCGCTCAGCCGGTTCCCCAGCGGGGACCCGGGGGAGTGGTTCGCCTCCGCCCGGTGCGCCGGGGTGGAGGAGGAGCTCGAGCTGAGCGCCGTGCGGTCGGCGCTGGCCCGGCACGCGGACCTGCCCGGGTTCCTCGCGGTCAACGTCTCAGCCCGCACGGCGTGCCTGCCGGCGATGGCGCGTGCGCTGGACGCCGTGGACCCGGCGCGGGTGGTGCTGGAGCTGACCGAGCACACCCCGGTGGACGACTACGACGCCCTGCGCGCGGCCGTCCGACCCCTGCGGGACCGCGGCGTGCGGCTGGCCGTCGACGACGTCGGCGCCGGCTTCGCGAGCATGCGGCACGTCCTGGAGCTGGTCCCCGACGTGCTCAAGCTCGACATCAGCCTCGTGCGGAACATCGCCACCGACCCGGCGCGGCAGGCGCTCGCGGCGAGCATGCTCGCCTTCGCGGGGTCGACGGGTGCCGTCGTCGTCGCGGAGGGCATCGAGACCGCCGACGAGCTCGAGCACCTGCGCGCGATGGGCGTGCAGCTCGGTCAGGGGTACCACCTCGGGCGGCCGGCGCCCCTGCCCGAGCCCGCGCGGGTGGCCGGCTAGGCGCGCGCGGACGGCTGCGTGGGCCTCCGGGCGACCTCGACCCCGGCGGCCACGGCGTCCGCGTCGATCGCCTCGAGCTCGTCGTCGTCGAAGTGCAGGTTGCCCAGCGCGCCGAGGTTCTGCTCGAGCTGGGCGACGCTGCTGGCGCCGATGAGCACGGACGTCACGCGCGGGTCGCGCAGCGCCCAGGCCAGCGCGGTCTGCGCCGGGGTCTGCCCCCGCCCGGCGGCGACGGCGGCGAGCCGCCGGACGAAGCCGAGCGTCTGGGGTGTGAGCTGCCGCTCGGTGAGGAACCGGCCCTGCGTGGCCCGGGACCCCTCGGGGACGCCGTCGAGGTACTTGCCGGTGAGGACGCCCTGCGCCAGCGGCGAGAAGACGATGCAGCCGGCGCCGACCTCGTCGAGCACGTCGAGCAGGCCGTCGTTCTCGATCCAGCGGTTGAGCATGGAGTACGAGGGCTGGTGGAGCAGCAGCGGCGTGCCCAGCCCGGCCAGGATCGCCGCCGCGCGCCGGGTCTCCTCGGGGCCGTAGTTGGAGATCCCCGCGTACAGGGCCTTGCCCTGCTGCACGGCGGTGTGGAGGGCGCCCATCGTCTCCTCGAGGGGCGTCGTCGGGTCCGGGCGGTGGGAGTAGAAGACGTCCACGTAGTCCAGGCCCATCCGCGCCAGCGACTGGTCCAGGCTGGCCAGCAGGTACTTGCGGGACCCGCCCTGCCCGTACGGCCCCGGCCACATGTCGTAGCCGGCCTTCGTCGAGATGACGAGCTCGTCCCGGTACGGGGCCAGGTCCTCGAGGAGGTGCCGGCCGAAGTTGCTCTCCGCCGAGCCGGGGGGCGGGCCGTAGTTGTTGGCCAGGTCGACGTGCGTCACCCCGAGGTCGAACGCCCGGCGCAGCACCGCGCGCTGGGTCTCGAACGCCTTGTCGTCGCCGAAGTTGTGCCACAGCCCCAGCGAGACCGCGGGCAGGTCCAGCCCGCTGCGGCCGCAGCGCCGGGAGGTCATGGAGTCGTAGCGGTCCTCGGCGGCGAGGTACATGCGGGTCCTTCCGGCAGGGGTGGCGGCGCCGAGCATCCTGGGGGCGCGGCCGGGCGCGTGTCCAGCGCCGTGCTGCTCGGTGGGCGACGCGTCAGGGCACGACGAGGCGCCGGACGCCGGCGGGCAGGTCGACCTCGACGACGTCGCCCGGCGCGAGCTGCCGCCCCCGCCGGACCTCGACCTCTCCGTTGACGCGGACGGCGTCGTCGGCGAGCAGGGCGCGGACGTCCCCGCCGGTCTCGACCACGTCCTCGCGCTTGAGGAGCTGCCCGAGGCGGATCGGGTCACGGATCGGGTCCCGGTGCCCGGGGTCGGGGGAGGGGAGGTGTCGGTCGGCGGGAGGTGTGGTCGGCACGGGACGAGTGTGCCGTCCCCCGCCGGGCGGCGAGTAGGTTCACCCGTCGAGGAGGTGGAGACGTGCCCGACGAGGAGCGCGGGGCCGCGCTGCGACGACGGCTGCTCGACGCGGCGCTGCGGCTGGTCGAGGAGGCCGGCGGGCTGGCCGTCACCGCCGACACGCTCGCGCTCGACGCGGTGGTCCGCGAGGCCGGCGTCGCGCGCACGTCCGTGTACCGGGAGTGGTCCGGCCGGGAGGCGTTCTACGTCGACCTGCTGCGGGAGCTGGCCGGGCCGGGGTGGCAGGGCCCCTCGCCCTACGACGAGGACGCCGTGCTCCTGGCGCGGCGCGTCGTGGCAGGGCGCCTGCGGGACCTGGGGACCGCGGAGGGGCGGTCCGCGGTGCTCGAGGAGCTCGTGCGCCGGGCCGCCCTCGTCGACTACCAGGGGCTCGTGCGGTCCGTGCAGTGGCGCTCGTGGGTGGCCGTCGTCGCCGCGGTGCAGCACCTGCCCCGGGCGGCCGACCGGGTGCGCGTCGAGCGCGTGCTGCGGGCCTCGGAGGCGGCGCTGGTCGAGCACATGGCCGCGATGTGGGCGGGCCTCGGGGTCGTGCTCGGCCGCCGGCTGCGCCCGCACGTGCGCGGGTGGGCGACGGTCGCCACGGCCGCTGCCTCCGTGGTCGAGGGGTTCGGCGTCCGGCGTCTGCTGTCGCCGGACTCCTCGGACCGGGTGGTCGTCGTCGACGGGCCCGACGGGCCGCAGGAGTGGCACCTCGTCGCGCTGACCATGCTGTCCGTCGTCGAGGGGCTGACCGAGCCGGTGCCGGACTACGACCCGGACGTCGCGCTGGCGGACTACCTCGTCCACCTCGCCGAGCGGGAGGCCGTGCGGTGACGGACGCGGGGCCGACGGCGGGGCTGACCGTGGGACCGGTGACGGAGAGGGCCGCGGGGGCGGGCTCGGGCGTGCCCGGCCCCGCCCCCGCGGCCGGGTCCCCGCCGCCCCCTGCGCGGGAGGACCTGGCGGGACCCTACCGAGAACCGGCGCCGGATGCGACAACGGGCCCCGACGTGGGACAGGCCGTACCACCGGACCCCGAGAGGGCGGACGACGTCGACCTGCCGGTGCGGCGGCGCATGCTCGACGCCGCCACGCGCATGGTCGTCGAGGCCGGCGGGCTCGCGGTCGTGCCCGGCCTGCCGCCGCTGGACCACGTCGTCCGGGCCGCGGGCGTGGCGCGGACCACCGCCTACCGCGCGTGGCCGACGAAGGAGGCGTTCGCGCTCGACCTGCTGTGCGAGCTCGCGGGGCCGGCGTGGCAGGGGGCCGCGTCCTTCTTCGACGACGTCGGCGCGGCCACGCGGGCGCGGCTCGCCTCGGCCGCACCCGTGCGGCGGGACGTGGACGGGCGCCGCGCCCTGCTGCACGCCGTCCTGCGGGACGCGACGAGACGGACGTACGAGGACCTCACGGCGGCCGCGCAGTGGGACACCTTCGTCGCCCTGACCGCCACGGGCACCGGACTGCGCGACGCCGCCGCGCGGGCTCGTGTGCAGACGGCGCTCGAGGCGGCCGAGGACGCCTTCATCGGGCGCACCGCGCAGTTCTACGAGCTGCTGCTCGGGACCGCGGGCTTCCGGCTCCGCGCGCACGTCCCCTCCTGCCGCACCCTGGCGACGGCGGGTGCGGCCGTGGTCGAGGGGTTCGCGCTGCGGCGGTCCGTCAGCGCCGAGCTGGACGTCGTGACGACGCTGCCGGGGCCGGACGGCGACGAGGAGTGGCACGTCGTGGCGCTGGCCGTGGTGGCCCTCGTCGAGCGCTTCACCGAGCCGGACCCCGACTGGGAGCCGCGCGACGGCGCCTGACGACCCGGCACGCGGCAGGGTCGGCGCGGCGCGCCCCGCCCGCAGGCGAGGAGTCCGCCGCGCCGGGTCACGCGGAGGACTCGATCCACGGTGCGTACGCACGGGCATCTCTCCGACGGGAGAAACAAGGTCCGCTCCAGCGGCTCGGGAGTGCGGCGCGGGCCCCTCGTCGCGCCGGGGTCCCCCGGGAGGGAGGGCGTGGTGCGAGGGGGTCGTCGCAGGGGCCGTGCGGCGCGCGTGCCGGTGGCCCTCCTCGCGGCCGCCGTGGGGACGTCTGCGCACGTCAGGCGGACACGGGTGTCCGGCAACGGATGACACCGTCGCAGAACCGTTTCGGTAGGCGCGCGAGCCGCGGTGTGAGGCAGGTCTCATGCGACGACATGGACCTCGGCCCCGGCAGGGGTTGGACAGGGTGCCCCTGGGGAGGGCACCATCTCTCCGGACGGTGCGCATCGCCTGCCCCCTGCGCGGTGCGCACCGTCTCTCATCTCCGGCCCGTCCCGCTGCCCCGCGGGCGGGCCGTCGTCGTGCGGGGCGGACTCGCGCTCGGGGGCCGGTCGCGCGGACGGGCTCGTGCCCGGGCACCACGGCGTGCTTCCCCGGCGCGGGCCACGTCCGCCCGTAGCGTGCAGCCATGATCGTCCCCGCCCGCACCCCGCGCCCGGGTCCGCAGGACGGCGGGCCGTCCGGCGGGGCCCGTCCGGCCGCCGACGGCACCCTCCCCCACCCCGCTGCCGACGAGGCCGCACCGTCGTCGGACAGCGCCGTCGGCACGGACGCCGCCGCCGCGTCGACGACCACGTCCACGGACCGGGCGGGTGACGCGGTCGTCGCGCTCGTGGCGCCGCCCTCCGACGCGGAGCTCGTCGAGGGCGCGGTCGCCACGTGGCGCGCCGGGCTCGTCGAGCTCGCCGGCGGGTCGACGCTGGCCGATGTCGACCTCCTCGGCGACGCGGCGCTCGACCTGTCCTCCGCCCACCCGTCGGGCATGGCGCAGCTGTTCGCGGGCCGGCCGACCCGGCTGTCGAGCCTCGTCCGCGAGGGCGGTGCGGCCGCGACGGCCCGGCGACGGGCGCGCGCGGTCAGCACGCGTGCGGCCGCGTTCGCGCAGCGGTGGGGCATCGCGCCGACCTACCTGGCGATCGGCGTGGCGACCTGGACCGACGACGGCGCGACGGGCGCTCCCGGTGACGACCTCGACGTCCTGGCGTCCGCGGTCGGGGACGGGGCCGCGGCCGCCCCGGCGGACGCGAGCGGGGCGGACGCCGCGCCCCTGCCGGGCGCAGAGGGGACGGGGGCGCCGGCTGCGGCGACCCCGGCGCCGCGGACCGTGCGCGCCCCCGTGCTGCTCCGACCGGTGACGCTGCGCCCCCGGGGCACGGCGGAGAGCGACCACGAGCTCGAGCTCGAGCCCGCCGTCGAGCTCAACCCGGTGCTCGCCCGGGCGCTGCGCTCGCGCGGTGCGCTGCTGGACCCCGCCGCGCTGGCGCGCGGCACCTTCGACGGCGGCCGGTTCGACGCCGGGCCCGCGCTCGCCCGCGTCGAGGCGCTGGGGGCGGCCGTGCTCCCGGGCTTCGCGCTGGCCGAGCGCGTGGTCGTCGGGGCCTTCGTGCACCCGGGCCAGGTGCTCGTCGACGACCTCGACGCGCTGACCGACCTCGTCCCCGGGCACGAGGTGCTCGCCGCCCTCGCCGGTGTGGAGGACGCCGCCGCCGCGGTCCGCCGGCCGCTGCCGGAGCCCGTGCGGGGTGACCGCGACCCGGGGGCGGAGCGCGGCGTCGGCGACCTCGACCCGGCGCAGCAGCACGTGCTCGACGTCGTGGCGACGGGCGCCCACCTCTTCGTCGACGCCCCCGCCGGCGCCGACACCACGGGCACGGTCGCCGCGCTCGTCACGGACGCCGCCGCCTCCGGCCGCACCGTGCTCTACGTGCCCGGGCACCGGCGGGCCGCGGCGGCGCTGGCCGCGCGGCTCGACGCGCTGGGTGTCGGCGACCTGCTGCTCGACGTCGCGCCGGACGCCGGCTGGCGCGCCACCGCCTCCCGCCGCCTGCTCGGCGCCCTCACGCTCGAGGAGCCCGTCGTCGACGAGGCCGGGCTCGCCTCCCTGCGCACGGAGCTCGTCGCGCACCGCGAGCGGCTGCGGGCCGGGGTCGTCGGGTTGCACGCGGTCCGGGAGCCGTGGGGCGTGTCGGCCTACGACGCGCTGCAGGAGCTCGCGCGCCTCACGGCCGCCCGGCCGGCCCCCCGGACGCGCGTCCGGCTGCCGCGCGCGGTCGCCGCGGCGCTCGGTGCCGAGCGCCGGGCCGCCCTGGGTGCCGACCTGGCCCGGGCCGCCGCTCTGGACGCCTTCACGCCGCGCGCCGCGGCGAGCCCCTGGTACGGCGCCGACCTGCGGACCGACGACGAGGCCGACGTCGCCCGGCACCGCCTGGACCGGCTGCTGGACACCGGGCTGCCCGCGCTGCGCGGGCACGTCGCGGCCGTGGCGGCCGAGACGGGGCTCGCGCCCGCGACGACGCTGGCCGGCTGGGCCGAGCAGCTCGCGCTGCTCGAGGACATCCGCACCTCGCTCGACACGTTCGTGCCGCTCGTGTTCGAGCGGACGGCCGCCGACCTCGTCGCCGCCACCGCCGACCGCGCGTGGCGCGAGAGCCACGGCGTGACGCTCGGCTTCTGGACCCGCCGCCGGCTGCGCCGCCAGGCGCGCGACATGGTGCGGCTCGGCCGGCCGGTCGCGGACCTGCACGCCGCGCTCGTGCGCGTGCAGGAGCAGCGCGACGCGTGGCAGGCGCGCTGCCCGTCCGGCGGGTGGCCGCGGCTGCCCGAGGCCCTGCAGCAGGTCGTCGAGGAGCACGCCGGCGTCCGCGCGGACGTCCAGGCGCTCGCGCACGTGCTGGCCGGCACGCCCGAGGGCGGTGACCTGGCGCGCACGCCGCTGCCCGACCTCGTCGCGCGCCTGGAGCGGCTGCGGGCCGGTGCGGCCGGGCTCGTCGGGCTGCCGGAGCGCACGGTCGTGCTGCACCGCCTGCGGGCCGCGGGGCTCGGCGACCTCGTCGCCGACCTCACCGACCGCCGGGTGGGGGCGGGGCTGGCCGCGGCGGAGCTCGACCTCGCGTGGTGGTCCACCGTCTTCGAGGGCGTGCTCGGCGACGACCCTGCGCTCGCCGGGCAGGACGGGGTCGCGCTCGGGGCGCTCGCGGCGCGGTACGCGGCGCTGGACCGCTCGCACGTGGCGTCGCTGTCCGGGCCCGTGCTCGGCGCGGTCGTCCGCGGGGTGCGCGCGGCCGTGGCCGCGCACCCCCAGCAGGTCGAGAGCCTCTTCGCCGAGCTGGTGGAGGAGCGGCTGCACTCCCTGCGCGAGACGGTGGCGGCGCACCCCGACGTGGCGCCGCGGCTGCGGCCGGTCGTGGCGGCGAGTCCCATGCTCGTGCCGCAGGTGCTGCCCGCGGCGCGGTGCGTCGACCTCGTCGTGCTCGACGCCGCCGCGGACCTGCACGTCGAGGTGACGCTGTCGGCGCTGGCGCGGGGGCGGCAGGTCGTCGTCGTCGGGGACGCGCGGTGCGCGCCGGGGTCCGCGGTGGCGGAGCTGGCGGAGGTCCTGCCGTCCGTGTCCATCCCCGCCGACGCCTCGCGGCGCGACCCCTACCTCACCGACTTCCTGGCCCGGCACGGGTACGGCGGCGTCCTGCGCGCGACACCCTTGCCGACGACGGAGCCGCTCGTGCACCACGAGGTCGTCGACGGCACCGGCATGCCGTCGGAGGCCACGGGCACGGTGGAGTCGACGCGCGAGGAGGTCGAGCGGGTCGTCGACCTCGTCATCTCGCACGCGCTGACGCGGCCGGCGGAGTCCCTCGCGGTGGTCACGGTGTCCCCGGTGCACGCGGAGCGCGTGGCCGAGGCGGTGCTGTCCGAGGTGCGCGACAACCCCGCGCTGGGCGCGTTCTTCGACGCGGCCCGGCCCGAGCCGTTCCTCGTCACGGACGTCACGAACGTCGCCGGGCTGCGGCGCGAGGCCGTCGTGCTGTCGCTGGGCCTGGGCCGCACCCCGCACCGCCGGGTCCTGCACCGCTTCGGCCCCGTCAGCGCGCCGGGGGGCGAGCGGCTGCTGCTCGACACCCTCGCCGCCACCCGCCGCCGGCTGACGGTGGTCAGCTGCTTCGGCGCCGACGACCTCGACCCGCACCGGACCCGCGGCCCCGGGGCGCACCTCCTGCGCGACCTGCTCGCGTTCGCCCGCGACCGTGCGGGCGGCAGCACCCGGACGTGGGAGCCGCTGCCCGACGTCGCCGACGCGACCGCCCCGGCGGGGTCCGCCATCGCGGCGGCCGCGGCGGTCGTGGGGTCCGTCAGCCGCGCCGCGTCCGACGAGGCCGTCGCCGACGCCTCCGCGCCCCGGGGCGAGCACGCGGCGGCGTCAGGCGGGTCCCGGGCCCGGGCGGGCGGCGACGACGCGACGGCTGGCCCTGCCGGTGCTGCCCCGCGCGAGGACGTCCCCGGCGTGCCGGACCGCCTGGTCCTCGACCTGGCGGACCGGCTCTGGCGGCACGGGCTCACGGTGGTCGTCGACCACGGGATCCCCGGGGGCACGCGCATCCCGCTGGCGGTGGGGCACCCGGACGTGCCGGACCGCCTGCTGGTCGCCGTGCTCACCGACGACGCCGCCTACGTCGCCGAGCCGAGCGTGCGCGTCCGCGACCGGCAGGTGCCCGAGCGGCTCGAGCGGCTCGGCTGGTCCGTCGTGCGGGTGTGGTCGGCGGCGGCGTTCCTCGACCCCGCGGCCGAGGTGGACCGCATCCGCCGCGCCGTGCACGCGCTGGTCCCCGCGCCGACGGCGCAACGCGCGGCGCAGACCGGCACCGTGGCCGTCGTGCCCGTCCCGGTCGACGACGAGCCCGACGAGGTGCTGGACCCGCTGGCGCCCCCGACGGCACCGACGGACGTCGATGGGGAGGGCGTCGAGCCGGAGGGCGCCGAGCCCGAGCACGTCGAGCCGGAGGGCGTCGAGCCCGAGGGTGTCGAGCCCGGCTCGTCGAGCGCCGGGTCGGCGACGGTGGGGTCGGAGGACGCGCACCGGACGACCGCCGAGGCGGACGCGACGACCACTGGCGAGGCCCCCGCGACCACGGCCGCGGCCGCGGCGGTCGTCGACGCGGCTCCGGCGACCCGGGAGGCGGCGGCGGCGACCGCGGCCGCGGCGCCGGCGGGTGACGGGCCGGCGGGTGGCGGGCCGGGCGCTGAGCCGGCGTCGGCCCGACGTCCCGCCGCGGCGCGGCTGGTGCTCGTCGAGCAGCCGACGCTGGCCGTCCCGGTCCTGCCCCGACCGGACGTCCGTCCCGGCCTGCCCATCAGCGCCTACTCGGACGACCAGCTCGACGACCTGCTCGCCTGGCTGCGGTCCGACGGGCTCGACCGCTCGCGGGAGGAGCTCGCCGACGCGCTGCGGGCCGAGCTCGGCGTCACCCGCCGCAGCTTCCGCATCGACCAGGCCGTGCGCGCCGCGATCGTGCGGGCGCTGTCCTGACCGGGCAGGGTCCGGCGTCCGATCACGGCCCGTCGCGCCCCACGCGGCGCGGGTCGCGCCGGGCCGTGCGCCCGGCCGGCACGGTCGGCGACGACGAGTCCGTGCTCCGCGCGAGCCTCCCTGCACCTGCACCTGCACCTGCACCTGCACCGGACCCCGACGAGGGGCACCGGCCCCCGCGGGACGCCCTCACGCCGCCGAGGTCGTCGTCCGGGCTGCCGCACAGCCCGGACGACTCGGACGTCGGCTGGGGCGCGCCGGACACGGCCGACGACGAGCGCATCACGCGGGAGCGGCCGCCCCACTGGTGACGTCGGCCGACGACGAGGCACGACGAGGCACGCGAGGTACGGGCCGGCACGGCGCGGTCCACCCCCTCGCGGCACGGCCGTCGAAGGTCGAGGCGTCCGTCAGGCCTGCGGCGGGGTGGCTCGCGGCGTCGGCGGGGCCGCCGGGCCGCCGGCGACCGTCCCCGGGGCCGCCGCGGTGTCGTTGCGCAGGGCCGGGGTGGCCTGCGCGGCGAGCAGGTCACGGATCTCCTGGAGCAGCAAGACGTCCTCCGCCGGGGCCTTCGGCTCGTCGGCCTGACCGCTCTTGCGGCGGGCGGCGAGCGCGTTGAGCGGCAGCACGATGAGGAAGTACACGGCGGCGGCCGTCAGGAGGAAGCTGATGAGGGCGTTGACGATGGCGCCCGCGTCGATCGGGTCCGCGTCGTCCGACCAGCTGTAGGGCCCGATCTTCCAGCCGGTGGCCAGGCTCGGGGTGCCGAAGACCCAGCCGATCAGCGGGCTGACGAACGCGGTCGTCAGCACGGTGACGATCGCGGTGAACGCGCTGCCGATGACGACGCCGACCGCGAGCTCGATCGCGTTGCCGCGCGCGATGAACTCGCGGAAGCCCTGCAGCACCTTGCCGACGGCGCCGAGCGACTCGCGCGCCGCCTCGTAGCCGCGGGTGGCGGGAGCGGTCATGGGGTGTCCTCCTGTGCTCGAATGGCGGGTCGGCCGCGACCGGGGGCAGGACGCACGCCGGCCCCCCGGTGGGCGTCCGCACCCGGACGGGTGACGACGGCGGCGATCATGGCACGACGAGCACCGTCAGGCCGCCGGTCGCGGCGGCGGCGACGAGCACCTCGGCCTCCGCCGGTGCCACCGCGAGCAGCACGGACCCGCCCACGACGGCGCTGCCGCCGCCCCCGCCGGCATCGGGACCGGCGAGCCCGGCGACCAGGCCGCCTCCCGAGCCCGCGGCGCCCGCGGTGCCGCCCCCCGACCCGGCGGGAGGCGGCAGCACGAACGCCGCCGTGGCCAGGCGGGCGCCGGCCGGGCCGGAGGAGGTGGCGTCACGCGGGCCGGGACCCGTCCCACCCGGGGTGACGACGTCCGCCGGGTCCGGCAGCGCTGCCGCCGCATCGGCCTCAGCCTCCGCCTCAGCCTCCGCCTCAGCCTCCGTGTCGGCCGCGACCGCGGGGCCGGACGTGCCGCCGTCCTCGACCGTCGCGGACGGGACCGAGCTGCCCGCCGTGCCGACGGCGTCGGTCGTCGGCGCGGCCGGAGCGAGCACGTCGACCCTCATGCCCGGCACCAGGTAGGCCGCCATGGCGGCGTCGGCGACGGGGACGGCCGCCACGACGGTGCCCGGCGGGGCGGCGGCCCCGTCGAGCAGCAGGTCCGGCACGAGGGGCAGGCCGACGGGCACCGCCACCGCGCCGATCCGGCCGACGACGTCATCGGGACGTGCCCAGGCGCCCGACGGTGCGGTGCCCCGGGGCAGTGCGGCGACCCGGACGTCCGCGGCGGCGACCACCGCGCCGCGCGGCAGCGCGCGGGCCGCCACGACGACCGGCACCGTCGGCGGGTCCGCGGGGCGCACCGCGGCGAGCGCGGACGCCACCGCGACGCCCGCGAGCAGAGCAGCGGCCGGCACCCGCGCCCGCCACAGCAGCACACGGACCCGGCTGCGGGTGCTCGCGCGGTGCGGCGGCACGACGGGCAGCCGCACCGGCGCCGACCGCGGGCGCCGCCTCCCGTGGCCGCGGTCGCTGGTCGGCCCGTCGCCACCGGTCTGCTGGTCCCTGGTCCGCTGCACGCGGCGGACGCTAGGGCGGCGGACCGACGGGTCCCGGCGCTGCCCGCACGTCTCGTGCGGTGAGCACTCGTGGCGAGGGCTGGGGACGGCTCGACGCGCCCGTGCGTGAGCCGCCCGTCGGCAGGACGCAGCCGGCGGACCCGGCGGCCCGACGGGTCAGGCGGGCTTCTTCGCGGCGCCCGACGAGGACGACGCGCCGCCGGAGGACCCCGACCCGCCCCCGGACGAGGAGCCGGACGAGGACGACGCGCTCGTCGAGCCGGAGGATCCCGAGCCCGACGCGCCGGACCCCGAGGACCCCGCGCCCGACGACGACCCGGACGAGTCGGACCCGGACCCGGACGACCCGTTGCCGGAGGAGCCCCCGGAGGAGCCGCCGGACGACGAGCCCGTGCCCTTCGAGGCGCCGGACCGCGCGTCGTTGCGGTAGAAGCCCGACCCCTTGAAGACGACGCCGACGGCGGAGAACACCTTGCGCAGGCGGCCCGCGCACGTAGGGCACTCCGTCAGCGACTCGTCGGTGAAGGCCTGCTGGATCTCGAACGCATGACCGCACTCCGTGCAGCGGTAGGCGTAGGTGGGCACTGTGTCTCCTGCGGGGTCGTCGGGCCTGGGGCGTGCGCGCCCCGGTCGCACCGGCCGGCGGGGCGCCCGCCGGGCCGCGCCCGTTGGCACTCGCACGGTCCGAGTGCCAATGCTAACGCCCGCCGGTGCCCTCACCCTCCCCGTCGCCGTTCCCGTCGACCTCGCCGTCGACCGTCGCGCCCTCCTGCCCGAGCGGGCGCCACCCCGACGGCGTCGCCACCGCGTCGACCCCGCGGTCGTGCGGCTGCACCGGCACCGGGTGGACGGTGGCGTCGTAGACCTCCTCGTCGTGCACGAGCGCGATGACCGGGACGCCCGGCCGGGCGTCGGCCAGCACGCGGTCGTACCACCCGCCGCCCTGCCCGAGCCGCGACCCGCGCGAGTCCACGGCCAGCGCGGGGGCGAGCACGACGTCGGCGTCGGCGAGGGCGGCCGGTCCCAGCGAGGGCCCCGACGGTTCGGGCGGACGTCCCGGCGCGCGTTCGCGCAGGTCCTCCGCGCCCTGGTACTCGGCCCAGTCGCGGCGCAGGTTCGTCCCCAGCACCGGCAGGAGCACGCGCACGCCGCGGGCCGCGAGGGCCTCGAGCAGGGGGACGGTGTCCGGCTCGCCCGGGCGCGCGGCGTAGCAGGCCACGCAGCGGGCGTCGGCGACCGCCGGGATCCCCCTGACCACCGCGGCCAGGGCCCGCGCCGCCTCCTGCCGCGCCCGCGGCGACCGCTGCCGGCGCGTCTCCCGGACCGCCTCGCGCCACCGGTCCTTGACGTCCTCGATCTCGTCCCCGTCGAGGACGACCGGGTGCGGCTGGGCCCCTCTGCTCATGGCCCCAGTCTCGCAGGGCGGTCGAGAACCGGCGCGGGACGCTCGGCCCCGCGCACCCGCCGCCCGCCCCGCGCGCGGCGTCCGGGCGGGTGCGGCCGCCGTCGGCGATGATGCTCCGCATGCGATCGGTGCAGGACCACCTCACGACGGTCCTCGCGGCCGTCGGACCCGTCGCGCCCCTCGACGTGGTGCTCGCCGACGCGTCGGGCTGCATCCTCGCCGCCGACCTCGTCGCGGCCGTCGACGTCCCGCCCCTGGCCGCCGCGGGCCGGGACGGGTACGCGGTCGCGGCGCACGACACCGGGGCGGCGACGCTGCCCGTGGCCCACGACGCCCGTCCCGGCTCCGCGCCCTCGCGCCTGGCGCCCGGCCAGGCGGTGCGCGTGGCGAGCGGTGCGCCGCTGCCCGTCGGCGCCGACACGGTCGTCCCCGTCGAGGAGACCGACCGGGGCGCCGCGCGGGTGGCCCTGCAGGGCCCGTCCGACGTCGGGCGGCACGTGCGGCCCGCGGGCGCGGACGTGCGCGCGGGGGAGGTCGTGCTGCCCGCCGGCACGCGGCTCGGCGCGCGGGCGATCGCGCTGGCGGCGGCGGCCGGGCTGGGGCGCGTGCGCGTGCACCCCACGCCCCGGGTGGTGCTGCTGTCCGTGGGCGACGAGCTCGTCGAGCCGGTCCTCGGCCCGCATGCCCCCGCCGGCGCCGTCTTCGAGGCCGACGGCCACGGCCTGCAGGCGGCGGTCCGGGACGCGGGGGCGGCGGCGGTCCGCGTGGGCGTCGTCCCCGACGACCGCGCCCGGCTGCGCGAGGCCCTCGAGGACCAGCTCGTGCGCGCCGACGTCGTCATCACCACCGGCGGCCTGTCGGAGCTGGCCGAGGACACCGTCAAGGACGTGCTGGGCGGGTACGGCACCGTGCGCCTGGACCAGGTCGCCATGACGCCCGGCGGCCGGCACGGCTTCGGGACGCTGGGCGCCGACGTGGGCCGTGGCGACCCCGTGCCGGTGTTCGCGCTGCCGGGGCACCCCGTCGCGGCGCAGGTCGCCTTCGAGGTGTTCGTGCGGCCCGCCCTGCTGGCGGCGGGCGGGCACACGGAGCTGTTCCGCCCGTCCGTCGCGGCGCGGGCCACGGCGGCGTGGCCGTCCCCGGCCGGGCTGCGCCAGTTCGTGCCCGCCACGCTGCTCGGCACGCCCGACGAGGGCTACGTCGTCACGCCGATCGGCGACCCCGGCCGCCCGTCGACCACGGCCCTGGCGCAGGCCAACGCGCTCGCGGTCGTCAACGAGCTCGACACCGACGTGCGCGTGGGCCAGGTCGTCCACTGCCTCGTGCTGGAGGGCTGATGGCGACCGGGTGGCCGGCGGTCCTCGTCGAGGGCGGGGTGCGGCTGCGCCCGCTGCGGTGGCGGGACCAGCACGCGTGGATGGCGCTGCGCGCGCGCAACGCCGACTGGCTGCTGCGGTGGGACGCGACGAGCCCCGTGCTCGTCCAGGGACCGCGGCCGACGTTCGGGCAGTTCGTGCGGTCGCTGTCCGCGCAGGCCCGCGCCGGGACGACGCTGCCGTTCGCGGTCGACCTCGACGGCGAGCTCGTCGGGCAGCTGACGGTCTCCTCCATCCAGTACGGGTCGCTGCGCTCGGGGTCCATCGGCTACTGGGTCTCCGAGCACGTGGCCGGGCGCGGCACGATCCCCACCGCGGTCGCCATGGTCACCGACCACTGCTTCGACGTCCTGGGCCTGCACCGCGTCGAGATCAACATCCGCCCGGAGAACGGCCCGTCCCTGCGCGTCGTGGAGAAGCTCGGCTTCCGCGACGAGGGCCTGCGCGAGCGCTACCTGCACATCCAGGGCGCGTGGTGCGACCACCGGACCTTCGCCCTCACCGTAGAGGACGTGCCCGGCGGGCTGCTCGAGCGGTGGCGGCGGGTGCGGGCGGCCGGGGCCTGACGGCCTTGCGTCGCGCGGGTCGTCGGGCTGGTCGTCGGGCGGTTCGTCGGGCTGGTCGTGGCGCGGGCGGACCGACACGCCGCCCTCGTCCCCGACCGGCGCGTGCCGCGCCCCTACCGTCGGTGCGTGGGTGGGATCGCGGGCCTGGCGACGCTCGGCGTCGTCGGCCTGTGGCTGGCCTACGCGGTGCCGCACGTGCTGCGGCACCGTCAGCAGCTCCTGGAGGCGCGGTCCGACGACCGCTTCTCCGACGGCCTCCGGGTCGTCGCGGTCTCGGCCCGCCGTCGGCGGCTCGCACCGCGGCGCGGCGGTCGGCGGGCCCCCGAGCTGCCGGCGGTGCGGCGGGGCGCCCGGGGCACCGGACGTCCGCACGCGGGGCTCCTGACGCCCGCGCGCGGGACCGCCCCCGGCGCGGGGTCGGGGCCGACGGTCCCGGTGCTGCTCGGGCACGGCGCGGCGCCGCTCCTCCTGACGCCCGCCACCTCGGCGCCGACGAGCAGACCGACAGGCAGCCCGACGAGCACCTCGGCGAGCACTCCGACGAGCACGTCGACCAGCACATCGACCAGCACATCGACCAGCACATCGACCAGCAGGGCCACCGGCCCGACAGGAGCGACGAGCGTGGACCGTCCCTACGCCACCGCCGACCGCGCGACCGCGCTCGCCGCGCGTCGCACCGCCCAGACCCGGGCCGCGCACGCCGCCGCCCGCGCCCGCCGTGCCGCCGCCGCCCGTCGGCGCGGCGTTCTCGCGGGTGCGCTGCTGCTGCTCACCGTCGTGGGCACGCTGGTCGCCGCGCTCTCCGCGGTGGTCCCGTGGCCGGCCGGCGCGGTGCCGGGCGCCCTGCTGGGCGGGGTCCTCGTGCTCGGCCGGCGGGCCGTCGTGGCGGGCCGTGCCGCCGAGGCGGCGTGGCAGCTGCGCCTCGCGGGTGCGGCCGCGGAGCCGCTCGGAGCGCCCGGCGACGAGGGCGTCCCCGCGCGTCGGGACGGCCGCGGGGCGACGGTCGTCGGGCGGGCCGTCCACCCCTCGCAGGCGGACACCGAGGTCTTCGCACCGGTGCGCGGGGAGGGGCAGCGTGCGGAGGGGCGGCCCGCGGAGGGCGTGGAGCGTCCCCGCCGGACCGGCAGCACCGCCGTGCGGAGCGGGGACGAGCTGGGGACGGCCGCGGCCTCGTCGACGGGCGCCCGGTCGGTCCCCGACGGGGAGGACGTCACCTCCGCCGCGGTTGGTCCCGTCGCGGGCGGGGAGTCCGTCGTCGGCGGGCGCCTCGTCGACCCCGGAGCCGCTCCCGCGTCCGCCGGGGGCGCGGACGCGTGGCAGCCGGTCCCCGTCCCGCGACCGACCTACACGCAGAAGGCCGCCGCCCCGCGTCGCGAACCCAAGCCCCTGACGGACGCCGTGCCGGCCGTCGCCGCGACGTCCGGTGCGTCGGCGGACGCGTCCGGCGCGGGCGCTGGTGCGGTCGTCGAGGCGGAGCCGGCGGCGCGCACCACCGGGGGCATCGACCTGGACGCCGTCCTGGCGCGTCGCCGGGCGTCGGGGCTCTGACGGCTGCCCGCCCGGTGTGCGTCCGGCCCCTCGTCGGGTGCTATGGTTTTCCTCGCTCGCGGGGCTGTGGCGCAGTTGGTAGCGCGTCTCGTTCGCAATGAGAAGGTCAGGGGTTCGAATCCCCTCAGCTCCACCCGTAGCACCGGAGGCCGGGCCCGTCAGGGTCCGGCCTCCGGTCGTCCCGGGCTGATGTCGTGCCGCACGTGTCGGTGCGCGGTGTGAGGATGTGCCCGCACCACGAGGGACGACGAGAGGGACGGGCGATGGCGGTCAGGCTGGGGTTCAAGGCGTCGGCGGAGCAGTTCGGCGCCCGGGAGCTCGTCGAGCTCGGCGTGGAGGCCGAGCGGCACGGCATGGAGTCCGTCGTCGTGTCCGACCACTTCCAGCCCTGGCGGCACACCGGCGGGCACGCGCCGTTCTCGCTCGCGTGGCTGGCGGCGGTGGGCGAGCGGACGTCGACGATCCAGCTCGGCACCTCGGTCATGACGCCGCACTACCGCTACAACCCGGCGGTGATCGCGCAGGCGTTCGGCACGCTCGGGGTGCTCTACCCGGGCCGCGTCATGCTGGGCGTGGGCACGGGGGAGGCGCTCAACGAGATCGCAACCGGGTACCAGGGCGCGGGCGAGCAGACGTGGCCGGAGTTCAAGGAGCGGTTCGCGCGGCTGCGGGAGGCCGTGGCGCTCATGCGCGCGCTGTGGGCCGGGGAGCGGGTGTCGTTCGAGGGCGAGTACTACTCGACGCACGACGCCTCGGTGTACGACAAGCCCGAGGGCGGCATCCCCGTCTACATCGCGGCGGGCGGCCCGGTCGTCGCCAAGTACGTCGGCCGTGCCGGGGACGGGTTCATCTGCACGTCGGGCAAGGGCATGGAGCTCTACACCGAGAAGCTGCTGCCGGCCCTGGCCGAGGGCGCCGAGGCGGCCGGCCGGGACGTGGCGGGCATCGACCGCACCATCGAGATCAAGCTGTCCTACGACCGGGACCCCGAGCTCGCCCGCGAGAACACGCGGTTCTGGGCGCCGCTGTCCCTGTCCCCGGAGCAGAAGCACTCGCTGACCGACCCGGTGGCCATGGAGCAGGCCGCCGACGCCCTGCCGCTGGAGGAGGTGACGAAGCGCTGGATCGTCTCCAGCGACCCGGACGAGACGGTGGAGCTGGTCAAGCCCTACGTCGACGCGGGCTTCACGCACCTCGTCTTCCACGCGCCCGGGGACGACCAGCGCCGGTTCCTGACGGCGTTCGAGGAGGACCTGGCCCCGCGCCTGCGCGCGCTCGGCTAGGGGGTCCGGGAGCGGGCGCGCCCGACGAGGGCGCGCCCGCCGAGGCCTGCGAGGACCACGGCCAGGGCGACGAGGAGCGCGTATGCGGGCAGGGTCGCGACGAGCACCAGGCACCCGACGAGGCCGACGGCGGCCAGCGGTCGCGGGAAGCGCCGGTGCGCGCGGTCCTGCGTCAGCGCGGCCGCGTTGGCGACCGCGTAGTACAGCAGCACGCCCGCCGAGGAGGCGCCCAGCGCCCCGCGCAGGTCCGTGACGAGCACGAGGACGACCACGAGGCCGCCGAGCACGAGCTGCGCCCGCACGGGCACCTGCGACCGCGGGTGCACGGCGGCCAGCGTCCGCGGCAGGTCGGCGCCGCGCGCCATCGCCAGCGTCGTGCGGCCGATCCCCGTCATGAGCGCCAGCAGCGCGCCGAGCGCGCCGGCCGCAGCGCCGATGCGCACGAGCACGGGCAGGCCCGCCGACCCCTCCGCGGCGACCGTCAGCAGCGGTGCGGGCGCGCCGGCGAGCCCGTCGACGCCGAGCGCGTGCAGCAGGGCCAGGGCGACGACGGCGTACACCGCGAGGACCAGCGCCAGCGCCGTGACCACGGCCCGCGGGATGGTGCGTTCCGGGTCGCGGACCTCCTCGCCCATCGTCGCCAGCCGGGCGAAGCCGGCGAACGCGAAGAACAGCAGGCCGGCGCCCTGGAGGACGCCGAGCGCGCCGGACCCGGTGACGTCGAGGACAGGCCCGTGCGCGGCCGGCCCGGCGAGGG
This sequence comes from Cellulomonas marina, assembly GCF_900111925.1. GTDB lineage: Bacteria > Actinomycetota > Actinomycetes > Actinomycetales > Cellulomonadaceae > Cellulomonas > Cellulomonas marina. The sequence goes on along the minus strand of NZ_FOKA01000004.1, from coordinate 171,038 downwards.
CGGTGACGACGACGGCCACCAGCGCCAGCAGGACGAGGGTCACGAGCAGGCGGCTCGCGCGGGCCGTCCGCGTGATGCCGGCGCAGGTGAGGCCGGTGAGGGCGGCGACGAGCAGGGCGGCGACCGGCCGCTGCGCCGGCGCGGGCACGAGGTAGGCCGCCACGGTCAGCGCCATCGCCGCGCACGACGCCGTCTTGCCGACGACGAAGGACCACCCCGCGACGAAGCCGGCGGTCGGGCCGAGCCGCTCGCGACCGTACACGTACGTCCCGCCGGAGGTGGGGTACTGCGCGGCGAGCTGCGCCGACGAGGTCGCGTTGGCGGTCGCGACGAGCCCTGCCACGGCCAGCGCGACCAGCAGCCCGCCGCCGGCCGCGGCGGTCGCGGGGCCGAAGGCGCCGAAGACCCCGGCCCCCAGCATGGACGCCAGGCCGAGGACGACAGCGTCCCCGGTCCCCAGTCGCCGGGCGAGCGTGGTGGGCGTCGCGGGTGGTCGGCCGTGGTGCGGGACGGGCGGCCGGCGGTCCTCGTCGGGCGTCATGCCGCAGAGCCTGCCCGACCGGCGCCGGGGAGGGCGGCCGGGAGCACGGCGACGCCGGTCACGCCCGGCGCGCGCAGAGCCTCGAGGGCCCCGGACGTGCGAGGACCCCGGGCGGCGGGTGCCGCGGCCGGGGTCCTCGGGGTGCCGGACAGGGGTCCGGCGGGTGGTGGCGGGTCAGCGCGTGGCGCCGCGCCCGCGCAGGCTCGAGAAGATGAGCACGCCGATCGCGGCGAGCGCGACCTGCACGATGAGCTCGATCCAGTCGAAGCCGTTGGTGTCGCTCATCGGGCCGACGATCGCGGTGCCGATGAGGGCGGCCACGATGCCGATGACGATCGTCCAGAGGATCGAGATGTTCTGACGACCGCGGATGACGAGCCGGCCGAGGGCGCCGATGATGGCGCCGACGATGATGGCACTGATGATGCCGCTGACGGTCATGGTGGTGCTCCTCCGGTGCGGGGTCCGACTGCCTGTCCGCCGAACCCGGGTGGGTCCTGCTGGAATCGGACATTACGGCCAGCCGCGCCGGTCCGCGCGTCGAGCGGGCGGCCTGCCCCCGCACGGGGGAAGGTGACGTCGTGACGGGGACGGCGGCTGGCGCGGCGAGCGCGGCGGGTGGAGGCGGCGCCGGGGCACCGGGGGTGCTGCCGGTGCCGGCGATGGTGCGCCCCCTGGCGGGCGCCGGTTTCGCGCTCTCGTCGGCGACGCGGGTGGTCGTCGCGGACGACCCCGGCACGGTGGCCGTGGGGACGCTGTGGGCCGGTGCGCTGGTCGCCGCGGGCGGCAGGGACGTGGGGCTGGACGTGGCAGGTCACGGCCCCGGCAGCCGGGTCCCGGCGGCCGGTGCGGTGGTGCTCGAGCTCGTGGACGACCTGCCCGCCGACGGGTCCTACCGGCTGGTGACGGACGCCCGGCGGGTGCGCGTGGCGGCGGCGTCGCGGGACGGCCTTGTGCACGCCCTCGCGACGGTGCGGCAGCTGCTGCGGCGCGGGCCGGCGGGGACGGCGGTGGTGCCGGCCGTCGAGGTCGAGGACCGGCCGGTGCTCGGGTGGCGGGCGCTGGCCCTCGACGTGCGCGCCGGCGTGCCGGACCTCGCGACGATGCAGCACCTCGTCGAGCTGCTGGCGCTGCACAAGCTCGACGTCCTCCACCTGCGACTGGCGGTGTGGCCGAGGGGCCCGGCGGCGGGGGAGTGGGCGACGCTCGTCGCATTGGCCGACGCCCGCGGCATCAGCGTGCTGCCGGAGGTGGACGGGCCCGACGACGGCGCCGCGTCCGGCCGTCCCGCCGCGCCCGCCGGCACCGACGCGCCCGGGGACGACGCCCGGCACGGAGGACCCGCCGGGCCCGAGGCCCTCGCCGCCGCGGGCGGCTGGGGGCACGCGGGCGAGAGCGGGCCGGGTCTGGCGCCGCGCCTGCACCGGCTGGCCGCCGCAGGGGTGGAGCCGGTGGTGCGGGCCGTGCCCGGTGTCGTGCCCGGGCCGCTGCCGCCGGGTGCTCTCGTCGAGGTGCCGGTCGGCCCGGGGTTCTCGGCGGCCGTCGACCTGGCGGCGGTGCCGGCCGACGCCGCCGGGGTCCTCCTGCGGGTGCCGCTGGACCGCGCCCGTTGGGAGGACCTCCTGGCGTTCGACCCGCTCGCGGCGGCGGGGGCGGCGGCGGACCGGGTCGTCGGCGTCGTCGGCGCGCTGCCCGGGCCCGCCCCGCGCGACCTGCACGGGCTGACGGCTGCCCTGCTGCCGGCCCTGCCGGTGCTCGCGGCCCTGGCCTGGGACCCGGCCGTCGTGCGCGACCCCGAGGGCGTGCGGCGCCGGCTCGCCGCGCAGCCCCCGCTGTGGCGGCGGCTGGGCCTGCCCGTGGCGGCGCTGGTCGGCCGCGCCGAGCCGGGGCGGCCCGCGCGCTGACGTCAGCTCGCTCCGGGCCGCGTCAGGCCCCCGTCAGGTCCAGCCCGGCATCCAGACGTGCCAGTGCCAGAACGAGAACGGCACGGTCCACGCCGTCCAGACCGGGTAGAAGAACGCGCTGACGGCGACGACGAGGACGACGAGCCCGGCCACGACCCGCACGACGAGGCGGCGCGACCGTGCGGCGGCGGTCTCGTCGGGCGCGGGGCGCGGACCGACCGCCACGCCGAGGACGTGCACGAGCACGAGCACGAGGAACGGCAGGAGGGCGATGGCGTAGAAGGCGAAGATCGTGCGGTGGGAGTAGGCGAACCACGGCAGCCAGCCGGCCGCGACCCCCGCCAGCGCAGCCCCGGCCCGCCAGTCCCGCCAGCGCAGCAGCAGGACGAGGGCGACGACGCACGCCGCGGTGCCGAGCCACCACGTCAGCGGGTTCCCCAGCGACGTCACCGCCGAGGTGCACCGCTCCGCCCCGCAGGCCGCGAGCGCGTCCTGCGGGCTCAGCGCGACGAGGTCCTGGTCGTAGAAGAACAGCGTCGGCCGCCACTGCACGAGCCAGCCGAGCGGGTGCGCCTGGTAGGTGTGCGGCGTCGTGAGGCCGGTGTGGAACGACCACATCTGCACGTGGTACTGCACGAGCGAGCGCAGCCCCTCGGGAAGCCACGTCAGCCCCTCGCCCGGGTGGTCCGCCGCCCACTGCCGCCCGTAGCCGCCGGCCGTGAGGAGCCAGCCGGACCAGGAGGCGACGTAGACGGCGACGGTCGTGCCGACGACGACGAGGCTCGCGACGACGCCGTCCCGCCAGACCCCGGCCCACGCCCACGCCCGCACGCCGACCGCCCGCCGGGCGAGGGCGTCCCACAGCACCGTCATCAGCCCGAACAGCGCGACGAACCACAGCGCCGACCACTTCGTCGCGACGGCCAGGCCCAGCAGCACGGCCGCGGCCAGGCGCCAGCCGCGGAACCCGAGCCGCGGCCCCAGGCCCAGGCGACCGCCCGCGTCGAGCACGGCGTCCGCGCGGTCGGCGAGCCGCCGTCGCGCCACCTCGCGGTCGACGACGAGGCAGCCGAAGCCGCACAGCAGGAACAGCATGAGGAACCCGTCGAGCAGGCTCGTGCGGGAGAAGACGATGGCCATGCCGTCGACCGCCAGGAGCAGGCCCGCCAGCGTGCCGAGCGCCGTCGAGGCCAGCAGCCGCCGCGCCACGCGCGCCAGCACGAGCACCGCGAGCACGCCGGCGACCGCCGCGGACAACCGCCACGCCCACGGGTGCTCGACCCCGCCGAGCCGGATCCCCAGGCCGATGAGCCACTTGCCCACCGGCGGGTGCACGACGTACTCGCCGGCCGTCGACAGGCCGGACGTGTCGCCGGCCTCGAAGGACGGGTTCGGGTCCTCGCCCCACTGGCCCTCGTAGCCGAGCTGCGTGAGGGCGTACCCGTCCTTCACGTAGTACGTCTCGTCGAACACGAGCGAGTCCGGCGTCCCGAGGTGCCACAGCCGCAGGACCGCGGCGAGCGCCGTGACGGCGAGCGGCCCGACCCAACCCAGGACGCGGTCCCGGTGGGTGCTGCCCAGGGCGAGGGTCGCGGGGCCCAGCAGGCGCAGGAGGAGCCGGTCGCGCGTGGGGACGGGGTCGGGCTCGACGGGCGTGTCCGCGCCCGAGCCGGTCGCCTCGACGGCGGTGCCGACCGCGGCGCCGTCGTGCTCGGCCGCGCGCTCGTCGGGGTCCGTGGGCGCCGAGGCACGGGCGGGCGTCGGTTCCCAGGGGCCGGCGGGGCCCGGCGTCTCGTCCGGCACGCGGTCATGGTAGGCGGGCGGGGCGGGCGGCCCGTCGGGCCCGTGGCGGGGCGTGACAGGCTGCGGGGGTGAGGCCCGACGACGACGAGCGCGATGCCGACCTCGACACCGGCGTCGCCGCCGACCTCGACACCGGCGTCGCCGCCGACCTCGAGACCGACGTCGGTGGTGACCTCGGCAGTGACCTCCGCAACGACCTCCACGCCGATCCCGACGACGCGGGGGACGACGACCTCGTCGTCCCCGGCCGCGACGGCCGGGGTGCCCTCGTGCTCGCCGCCACGCCCATCGGCAACGCGGAGGACGCCTCCGGACGGCTGCGACGGCTGCTGGCCGAGGCCGACGTGGTGGCGGCGGAGGACACGCGGCGCACGCGGGCCCTGGCGGCGCGGCTGGGCGTGACCATCGGCGGCCGCCTCGTCAGCCACCACGAGCACAACGAGGGCGACCGCGCCGCCGAGCTCCTCGACGTGGTGGCCGGCGGCGGGACGGTCCTCGTCGTCACGGACGCGGGGATGCCGGCGGTGTCGGACCCCGGCTACCGCGTCGTGACGGCGGCCGTCGCCGCGGACCTGCCGGTCACGGCGGCGCCGGGACCGAGCGCGGTGCTGACCGCGCTCGCGCTGTCGGGGCTGCCGACGGACCGCTTCTGCTTCGAGGGCTTCCTGCCGCGCCGGCCGGGCGAGCGTGCCCGGGCGCTGGCGGCGCTGGCGTCCGAGCGCCGGACGATCGTGCTCTTCGAGGCCCCGCACCGGACGCACGACGTGCTGCTCGCGCTCGTCGAGGCGTTCGGGCCGGAGCGTCCGGCGGCCGTGTGCCGGGAGCTGACGAAGACGTACGAGGAGGTCGTGCGGGGACCGTTGGCCGAGCTCGCGGCCTGGGCGGCGGACGGCGTGCGGGGCGAGGTCGTCCTCGTCGTCGGCGGGGCGCCCGTGCCGGCCCCGGCCAGCACGACGGACCTCGTCGCCGAGGTGCTCGCGCGCGCCGACGGCGGGGAGCGGCTCAAGGACGCCGTCGCCGACGTCGCGGTCACCGCGGGCGTGCCGAAGCGCGACCTCTACGCCGCCGCCCTCGCGGCTCGGGCGCGCTGACGCCACGCCCGCCCGTACGACGTCCGCTGGGTGAGGCCGCGGCCGACGGGACGGGACAGCCGGTCAGGACGCCAGGTCCGCCGAGGTCACGAGCTGTGCGCCGGCGCCGGCCATCGCGGCGCGGGCCGCCTCGCCCTGCTCGGGCGTGACCGGCACGGTGAGGTCCGTGAGCACGCGGGTGCGCAGGCCGAGGGCGAGCGCGTCGAGGGCCGTCGAGCGGACGCAGTGCGACTCGGCGATGCCGACGACGTCGACGTCGGTGACCCCGGCGTGCCGCAGGAGGTCGGCGAGCGGGCGGCCCTCGTCGTCCACGCCCTCGAAGCCCGAGTAGGCGGCGGCGTAGGCGCCCTTGCGGACCGAGGCGTCGGGCGCCAGGTCGGCCAGCGCGGGGTGCAGCTCGGCCTCCGCCGTGCCGGCCACGCCGTGCGGCGGCCAGGTGTCGACGTAGTCCGGCGTCGCCGAGAAGTGCGCCCCCGGGTCCACGTGCCAGTCCTGCGTCGTCACCACCAGCCCGTACCGGTCCCGGTGCGCGGCGGCGTACCGCGCGATCGCCTCTGCCACCGCGTTCCCACCCTGCACCGCGAGCGCCCCGCCCTCGCAGAACGTCGGCTGCACGTCCACCACCACCAGCGCCCGCACGACGCCTCCTCTCCTCACCCCCATCCTGCCTGCCCCCACCCGCCCCTCGCTCGTCCGCCGGCCCGTCTGCAGGTTCGTCCCTCGCCCGAAGGCGAGCGGCGGTGGCGGCTGGATGCGGAGTGCGTTCTGAAGGCGCCGACACGCCGCTGACACGCCGCAGGGTCGGCTCTGTCTTTCTCCGCTCCGCACCGACCCGCCAGCCCGACTGCGCGCGTCGCACCGTCGGAGGCCCGGCCCTCGCCTCCGCCCTCGCCCCTGCGCCGTGCGGTTCTCGAGCGGCATCGAGCCGTCCCCCGTCTCTGCCCCGCTCGGATCGTCCACAGGCCGACCCCGTCGGCGGTGGTGGGCCCGGCGGACGCGACGAGGGTCGACCCCGTGAGCACGGACGACCTGCTGGCACGGCTCGCCGAGCGCGGCGGGTGCGCCCGCACCGCTGACCTCGTCCGCGGCCGCACCGGCGAGCGCGCGCTGGCTGCTGCTGCGGCGGCGGGTGCCGTGCGACGGGTCGGCAGGGGGCTGTACGCGCTGCCCGACGCCGCCCGGGAGGTGGTCGCGGCCCGGGCGTTGGGTGGAAGGCTGACCTGTCTGACGGTGCTGGCGGCCTCAGGGGTGCCGCTCCTGTCCCGGACGCTCGTCCCGCACGTGGAGCTCGCTCCCCACCGTGGCTCGCGACGAGGAGCGAGGTCCGGTGTCGCCCTGCACTGGGCGTCGACGTCGGCGAGGTCCCCGGTCGCGGGGGACGCCGACGGCGTGCCGCACGTGGCGCCGGCCGTCGCCCTCGTGCACGCGGTGGCCTGCCTGCCGCAGAGGGAGGCCGTCGCGGCGGTCGACGCGGCGCTGCGCCTGCGCCTCGTGAGCCGCGCCGAGGTCCTCGCGGCACGACCGGTCCGAAGCCGGCGCCCCGTGGACGACGTGCTGGCGCTGGTCGACGGGTCGGCCGGCTCCCTGCCCGAGACGTTCGTCCGGCTGGCCCTGGCGGCTGCGGGCCTGCGCGTGCAGCCGCAGGCGAAGGTCCCCGGCGTCGGCCGGGTGGACCTGCTCGTCGAGGGGTGCGTCGTGGTGGAGGTCGACGGGTACGCCTTCCACTCCGACCGCCGGGCCTTCGCGGAGGACCGCCGGCGGGACCGGGCCGCCCGCGCCCAGGGGCTCATCGTGCTGCGCTACACCTTCGACGAGGCGGTCCACGGCACGCAGGCGCTGGTGGCCGAGGTGCTCGCCCACACCGCGTGGCTGGCCCGCCGGTGACCCCCGCGGGCAGGACGTGGCGGCTCGGTGCGGAGTGCGGCGGGCGAGGCGGCGTGTCGCGGGGGACACGCCGCGGTCATGAGGATCCGCGCGTCCGCTCCGCACCGGGTCGCCATGCCGGCGCGCGCTGCTGAGGAGGTGGCGGCAGCAGCGGGGCGGACGTGCAGGCTGGAGGGGGCGGAGGGTGGGGTGGGCGCGCCTAGGATCGCCGCATGGCCCGCATCCTGTCCGCCGTCGCGTGGCCCTACGCGAACGGCCCCCGCCACATCGGTCACGTCGCCGGGTTCGGCGTCCCCTCGGACGTGTTCTCCCGGTACATGCGGATGGCGGGGCACGAGGTGCTCATGGTCTCCGGCACGGACGAGCACGGGACGCCCATCCTGGTGCAGGCCGAGCAGGAGGGGCTGAGCCCGCAGGCGCTGGCGGACCGGTACAACCGCGTCATCGCGGAGGACCTCTCCCAGCTCGGGCTGACGTACGACCTGTTCACGCGCACCACGACGCGCAACCACTACGCCGTGGTCCAGGAGATGTTCCGGACCGTGCACCGCAACGGCTACATGGTCGAGCAGACGACCATGGGCGCCATCTCGCCCAGCACGGGCCGCACCCTGCCCGACCGCTACATCGAGGGCACCTGCCCCATCTGCGGCTACGACGGCGCGCGCGGCGACCAGTGCGACAACTGCGGCAACCAGCTCGACGCCATCGACCTCAAGAACCCCCGCAGCCGCATCAACGGCGAGGTGCCGAAGTTCGTCGAGAGCCAGCACTTCTTCCTCGACCTGCCGGCGTTCGCCGGCGCGCTCGAGACGTGGCTCAAGGGGCGGCAGGGGTGGCGGCCCAACGTGCTGAACTTCTCCCTCAACCTCGTCGACGACATGCGCCCGCGCGCCATGACCCGCGACATCGACTGGGGCATCCCGGTGCCGCTCGAGGGCTGGGAGGACAACCCGTCCAAGCGCCTGTACGTGTGGTTCGACGCGGTCATCGGGTACCTGTCCGCGTCGATCGAGTGGGCACGGCGCACCGGCGACGACGACGCGTGGCGCCCGTTCTGGAACGACCCCGAGGCCCTGAGCTACTACTTCATGGGCAAGGACAACATCACGTTCCACAGCCAGATCTGGCCCGCCGAGCTCATGGGGTACGACGGCCGCGGCGACAAGGGCGGCACCCCGGGCCCGTACGGGGAGCTGCAGCTGCCGACGGAGGTCGTCTCCAGCGAGTTCCTCACGATGGAGGGCAAGAAGTTCGCCTCCAGCCGCGGCATCGTCATCTACGTCCGCGACATGCTCGCCCGCTACCAGCCCGACGCGCTGCGCTACTTCATCGCGACCGCCGGCCCGGAGAACCAGGACGCCGACTTCACGTGGGCGGACTTCCTGCGCCGGACGAACGACGAGCTCGTCGCCGGGTGGGGCAACCTCGTCAACCGCACGGCCAGCATGGTCGCCAAGAACTTCGGGGAGATCCCCGCGCCCGCCGCGCTCCAGCCCGTCGACGAGGCCCTGCTCGCGCAGACCGGCGCGGCGTTCGACCGCGTCGGCGAGCTCGTCCGCACGCACCGGCACCGGGCCGCCATCGCGGAGGCCATGCGCGTCGTGCAGGAGGCGAACCGCTACGTCTCGGAGACCGAGCCGTGGAAGCTCACGACCGACCGGGAGCGGCTCGGCACCGTCCTGCACACCGCGTCCCAGGCCGTCAGCGACGCCAACACCCTGCTCGCGCCGTTCCTGCCGCACTCCGCGCAGCGCGTGCACGAGACGATGGGCGGCACCGGCACCTTCTCGCCCATGCCGCGGCTCGAGGAGGTCACGGACCTCGACGACGAGAGCCGGTCCTACCCGGTCATCACCGGCGACTACCGGCTCGGGGAGACGGTGGCCCCATGGCGCTCGCGCCCGGTGGTCCCCGGCACGCCGGTGGCCAAGCCGACGCCCGTGTTCACCAAGCTCGACGACGGCATCGTCGAGGAGGAGCTGGCCCGCTACCAGGCCCGCTGATGGCGCGCTCCCGGTCGAGGGACCGGGGCTGGCCGCGGTCGCCCGAGCCGCTGCCGGTCCCGGTCGTCGACGACCACACGCACCTCGAGTCCGTGCTGGCGTGGGAGGCGGACGGCTGGCGCCGGGACGACGAGGGTGCGCCGGTCGCGGGTGGGCCGCCGACGCTCGAGGAGCACCTGGCGCGCGCCGCCGCCGCGGGCGTCGACCGCATGGTGCAGGTCGGCTGCGACCTCGACGCCGCCGCCTGGACCGACGCCGCCGTGCGCGCCCACCCCGCCCTGCTCGGCGCGGTGGCGATCCACCCCAACGAGGCCGTGCTGCACGCCGGTGTCCACGAGGTCGCGCCGGACGGCCTCGACCCGGACCCGCAGGAGCGCCACGCGGTCCCGCTCGACGAGGCGGTCGCGCGCATCGCCGACCTGGCCCGCGCCAACCCGCGGATCCGGGCCATCGGCGAGACGGGCCTGGACCACTTCCGCGCCGGCCCCCGCGGCCGCGAGGTGCAGCGCGAAGCCTTCCGCGCCCACGTCGCCCTGGCCAAGGAGCTGGGCCTCGCCCTGCAGATCCACGACCGGGACGCGCACGACGAGGTCGTCGACGTCCTGCGCCGCGACGGCGCGCCCGAGCGCACGGTCTTCCACTGCTTCTCCGGCGGGCCCGGGCTGGCGCGCGTCTGCGCGGCCGAGGGGTGGTACGCGAGCATCGCCGGTCCCGTCACCTTCGGGGCCAACGACGACCTGCGGGCCGCCGTCGCCGAGCTGCCGCTGCGGCTCCTCCTGGCCGAGACCGATGCGCCCTACCTCACACCGGCCCCCGACCGCGGCCGGCCGAACGCGCCGTACCTGCTCCCGACGACGGTGCGCGGCGTCGCCGCGGTGCTCGGCACGCCGCTCGACGAGGTGTGCGCGCAGGTCAGCGCGACGGCCGAGGAGGTCTACGGCGGCTGGTGACGGCCGTCGCGGCGACGCTGCAGCCGGCCTGAGGCCGTCGCCGACACCGAGCCGTCCCCAGCCCCGGCGCTGTCCCGTGCGGGTGAGAGGTCGTCGCCGGGGTTCCGGCCCGGGTCACGGATCGGTTACGGTCGCAGAGCCCAGTCCCTCCCTGAGCGCCCCGTGAGGACCCGTCCTGTGACTCTGACCGACCCCGTGGCTCCGCCGCGCGCCGACGCGCGGCCCGCCCGTCCGGTCGACGGCACCGCGGCCACGACGGCCCCCGGCGCCCGGCCCAGCTGGTTCGTCGCCCCCGCCGGTGCGGCCCCCACCCTCGCCGGGATGCTGCCGGCCCCCGCCGGTCCCGCACCGGTCTCCGACCCGACGCCAGTCGTGGCGGCCACGCCCGCCGGCACGTCGGTGGCGACGGGCACGGGGACGGGCACGGGGACGGGCACGGGCGAACGCCGGCGCCGCCGGCACGCGGCGGGACCCGTCGACGCCCTGGTCGTCCGGACGCGGCCCGCGGACCGTCCCTCCGGTCGTCGCCGGCACGTCGCGGACGAGCCGGCCACGGTCGCGTCCGTCGTCGGCGCGCTCGTCGGCCCTGCTGGCAGCCCCGCTGCTGGCCCTGCCGTCGCCCCTCCCGCCGGCCCTCCCGCCGAGCCCGTCACGGTCGCTGCCGCCGAGGCACCGGGTGCGGCAGCGCCGGCCCTGCCGACGCCGGTCCTGCTCCTCGCGCCCGCCGCGCCGGCGCGCTCGCTGCCGCACCCGTCCGCGCGCGCCGTCGCCGCGCCCGTCGCTTCCCCCCTGGCCGTGCCCGTCGCCCCCACGGGGACGGCTGACCTGCGGACGCGGGCCGCCCGACGCGCCGCCGAGCGGGCCCGGATCGCGGCCGCCGCGACGCGGGCGCACGCGGCGACGGCGGTGCGGCCCGGCAACCGGCGCCGTCTGGCCGGGCAGGCCGCCGTGCTGGCCGCCGTGACGGTCGCCACGGTCGGCTTCACGACCGCGCACCGCGAGGTCACCGTCGAGGTCGACGGCGTGCCGGTGCAGGTCGAGGGCTACGGCCGCACGGTCGCCGCGGTGCTGGCCTCGGCCGGCATCGAGGTGCGCGAGGGCGACCTCCTGGCGCCGGCGCTCGACGCCACCGTCGCCGACGGCGGCACCGTCGTGCTGCAGCACACGCGCGAGGTCACGGCGCAGATCGACGGCCGCACCCGGACCTGGCGGACGACGGCCGCGACCGTGGACGAGGCGCTGGACGACCTCGGGCTGCGCGGGCAGGACGTGCTCACGTCGGCCTCGCGGTCGGCGGCGCTCGGCCGGGAGGCGCTCGTCGTCTCGACGCCGAAGAGCGTGCGCGTCGCGGTCGACGGCCAGGTGCTGGACGCCACCAGCAGCGCCACCACGGTGCGCGAGGCCCTCGCAGCCACGGGCCTGGTGCTCGGCGAGGCCGACGTGGTCTCCGTCCCGCTCGACGCGCCCACCGTCGACGGGCTCGTCGTCGTCGTCACCCGCGCGCAGCAGGACGGCGAGACGGTCACCGAGGCCGTGCCCTTCGAGACGCAGCGCGTGGAGGACCCGGACCTGCTCGAGGGGACGACGAAGGTCGTCACCAGGGGCAAGGCCGGCGTCCGCACGACCACCTACACGCGCGAGGTGGTGGGCGGCGTCGTGACGTCGCGCACGCCGCTGGCCTCGGCCGTCACCACCGCGCCCGTCACGGAGGTCGTGCACGTCGGCACGCGCAAGGCCCCCGTCGTCACGACCGCGCCCGCCGCGGGTGCCGCTGGGGGTGCCACCGGGGGTGCCACCGCATCGGCCCCGGCGGTCACCGCGGTCAGCCCCGGCTCCGCGCAGGAGATCGCGCACGGCATGGTGCTCGCCCGCGGCTGGGGCGAGGACCAGTTCTCCTGCCTCGTGGCCCTGTGGAAGAAGGAGAGCGGCTGGAACGTCACCGCCGACAACCCCTCGTCCAGCGCGTACGGCATCCCGCAGGCCCTGCCCGGCTCCAAGATGGCCTCCGCCGGTGCCGACTGGCGCACGAACCCGGCCACGCAGATCACCTGGGGCCTGGGGTACGTCGCGGGTCGGTACGGCACGCCCTGCGGTGCGTGGTCGCACTCGCAGGCGAAGGGCTGGTACTGAGCCGCGGCCTGTAGCTGCGGTGTGACCCCCGGACGGGTCGGCGTGTCGCTGGACACGTCGACCCGTCCGTGTCTTGGCAGGGTCGGAGCGCGTCGGTTACCGTCGTCCGTCGCCTGCGGCCGGTGGAACGTCCCGGCAGGGCGTGACCGCGCCCGTCGGGCCCGGTCAGACGGCCGGATCGAGGATCCGGGACCGGTGGGCGCCACGGGCGCCGGCACCCGGGCAGCCACGCACCACGGTTCCCTGCCGCCACCGAGCGCCCTGCCCAGCGGGGCCGTCCCCCTCGTGCCCGGGCAGCACGACGTGAGGAACCCCGTGCCCTTCCCTGCCCTTCGACGCACCGCGCGCCCCGCCCCGACCGACGCCGCCCTCCCGACGAGCGCGAGCACCGAGGCCAGCACCGAGCCCAGCACCGAGCCGAGCGCCGCCCCGGCCCGGCCCCGTCGCCTCCTGCCGGTCGCCGCGGCCGTGACCGCTCTCGTCCTCACCGGCGGCGCCGCCGGGTACGCCCAGGCGCACAAGACCGTGACGCTCGACGTGGACGGCCAGGAGGTGCGCGTCTCGACGTTCGCCGGCTCCGTCGACGCCCTCCTCGAGGACCGCGGCGTCGCCACGGGCGCCCGCGACACCGTCACGCCGACGGGCGGCCTGCAGGACGGGACGACGGTCGTCGTCCGGCACGCCCGGCCGGTGCTCGTCGAGCAGGACGGCGCGACGCGCACGGTGTGGACGACCGCGCTCACCGCCGACGCCGCGCTGGAGGCCATGGCCGCGCGCGGCGAGGCCGGTGCGCTCGTCGCGTCGCGGTCCTCGGCCGGGCGCATCGAGGTCGGCATGGCGCTCACGGAGGGCACGCCCGTCGACGTCGTCGCGGACGGCGCCACGCGTCCCGCGCCGGAGGGTGCCACGACGGCCGCGGCCGCGCTCGCCGGGCTGGGCCTCGAGGTGGGTCCGCTGGACCGCGTCCGGGTGCGGACCACCGACGCCGGTCGCGTGGAGGTCGTGCTCGTCCGCGTCGTCGAGCAGGACGTCACCACGACGAGCGAGGTGCCCTTCGCCAGCTCGACCGTGGAGGACCCGGACCGCCTCGAGGGCACTCGCGCCGTGGTCACGGCCGGCGTGCCGGGCGTGCGCACGCTCGTCGAGCACGTGACGACGGTGGACGGCGTGGAGACGGCCCGCAGCACGGTGCAGGACTCCGTGACGCAGGCGCCGGTCGACGAGGTCGTGGCGGTCGGCACCAAGCCGAAGCCCAAGCCCGCGCCGAAGCCGGCGCCCGCCGCGGCCACCGGCGGCGGCTCCGCCCCGGCGGCGTCCTCGGGCTCGACGGGCTCCCTCAACTGGGCGGCGCTGGCCGCCTGCGAGTCCGGCGGGAACCCCTCCATCGTGTCGGCGTCCGGGAAGTACCACGGGCTGTACCAGTTCTCCGTGGCGACCTGGCAGGCCGTCGGCGGCTCGGGGCTGCCCTCGCAGGCCTCCGCCGCGGAGCAGACGGCCCGCGCGCAGGCGCTCTACGAGCGGTCCGGCGCCGGTCAGTGGCCGCACTGCGGCCCGCGCCTCTTCTCCTGACGCGCCCGGCAGGCCCTCGTCGGCGGCGCCTGACGAGGGCCGTCGCGCGGACGCGACACGCGCGACGCCTAGGCTCGCGGTCATGAGATCGACGGAGCCGGACGACCGGCCGGCCGAGCAGCCGCACGCCCCCGCCGGCGTGCGGCTGCTCGGCCCCGCCGACATCCGCGAGCTCGCCGCGAGGGCCGGCGTCCGGCCGACGAAGACCCTCGGCCAGAACTTCGTCCTCGACGCCGGAACGGTCCGCAAGATCGTGCGGCAGGCCGACGTCCGGCCGGGGGAGACCGTCGTCGAGGTCGGCCCGGGCCTGGGCTCCCTGACCCTCGGCCTCCTGGAGGCCGGCGCGGACGTCGTCGCGGTGGAGATCGACCCGGTCCTCGCCCGGTTGCTGCCGGGCACGGTCGCGCGTCACGTGCCCGGCCTGACCCCGTCGACCGGGGGTCCCGGCGCCGGCTCGTCCGACGACGGCCCCGCCGTCGGCTCGCCCGACGACGTGGCGGGCGCCGACCCCGACGATGCGACCGACGGCGTCCCGGCAGGCCCCGACGCACCCGTCCGCCTCGTCGACGCGACCGGTCGCGCGCGCCTGACGGTCGTGCGCGCCGACGCCCTGGCCGTGCGCGCACTGCCCGGTCCGGCGCCGACGGCCCTCGTCGCCAATCTGCCGTACAACGTCTCCGTGCCGGTGCTGCTCACGTTCCTCGAGCGCTTCGCGAGCCTCGACCGCGCGCTCGTCATGGTGCAGGCGGAGGTCGCGGACCGGCTCGCGGCCCCGCCGGGCAGCCGCACGTACGGCGTCCCGTCGGTGAAGACGGCGTGGTGGGCGGCCGCGCGCCGCACCGCGACCGTCGGCCGCGCCGTCTTCTGGCCGGTGCCGAACGTTTACTCCGCGCTCGTCCGCCTCGACCGGCGCCGGCCGCCGACGACCGTCGCGACCCGCGAGGAGGTCTTCGCGGTCGTCGACGCCGCCTTCGCGCAGCGCCGCAAGATGCTGCGCTCGGCGCTGGCGGGCCTCGCGGGGTCGGCCGAGGCGGCGACCGCCGCGCTCGAGGCGGCCGGCGTCGACCCCCGCACCCGCGGCGAGCAGGTGGACGTCGCCGCCTACGCGCGCGTCGCCGAGCACCTGCGCGCCCGCGGCGACCTGCCCGCGACGGACCCCGTCGACCTTTCCGCCGACCCGCCCGCCGACCTCCCCGCCGACCTCCTCGCCGACGACGTCCTCGCGAGGACGCGCCCCGCCGGGGATGGTTGAGTGGCCCCGTGGCCCCTCGCCCCCGTGACCTCGTCGGCGTCCCCACGCCCCTGGCCACGGTCGGCCGGTCGACGGGGTCCGGGGACCGCGGCCCGTCCGGCTCCGCCGAGGTGCGTGTCCGCGCGCCGGGGAAGGTCAACCTGTCGCTGCGCGTCGGCCCGGTGGGGCCCGACGGCTACCACCCCCTGACGACCGTGTTCCAGGCGGTGTCGGTGTACGAGGAGGTCGTGGCGACCCCTGCGCCGGACCGCACGCTGTCCGTCTCCGGCCCGCAGGCCGAGCAGGTGCCGACCGACGCGGCCAACCTCGCGCTGCGCGCCGTCGAGCTGGTCGCGGCGCGCACGGGCATCGACGAGGGCATCCACCTGCACCTGCACAAGGGCGTGCCCGTCGCGGGCGGCATGGCGGGCGGCTCGGCCGACGCGGCGGCGGCGATCGTCGCCTGCGACGCGCTGTGGCGCGCCGGGCTGAGCCGCGAGGACATGCTGGCCGTCGCGGCCGAGCTGGGCTCCGACGTCCCGTTCTCCCTGGTCGGGCACACCGCGGTGGGCACCGGCCGCGGTGACGTCCTCACCCCGGCCCTCGCGCGCGGGGAGTTCCACTGGGCCTTCGCCGTCCAGGACCGCGGGCTCGCGACCGCCGCGGTGTACCGCGCCTTCGACGCGCGCGCCGCGACGACCGCCGGCACCGACGCCGACGACACCGCACGCACCGGTGCCACCACCCACGCGCCCCCCGTGCCCGACGACGACGACCTCGCGCTCATGCAGGCCCTGCGCGCGGGCGACTCGCACGCCCTCGGCCGTGCCCTGCGCAACGACCTCCAGGACGCCGCGGTCGCGCTCGACCCGGCGCTCGCGGAGACGCTCGACGTCGCCCGTCGCACGGGGGCGCTCGGCGCGGTCGTCTCCGGCTCGGGCCCGACCGTGGCCGCGCTGGGCCGCAGCCGCCAGCACGCGCTGGTGCTCGCGGCGGCGTTCACTGCGGCGGGCGTCGCGGACCGCGTGCTCACCGCGACCGGTCCCGTGGCCGGCGCCCGCCTCGTCGGCGGCGCGGAGGGCCCGGCGTCCTGACGTAGCCTGCCCCCGACATGGCTCACCTCCTCGGCGCGGATCGCGTCTCCCTCACCCTCGGCACCCGCACCCTCCTCGACGGCGTCAGCCTCGGGGTCGACGAGGGTGCCCGCATCGGCGTCGTCGGGCCCAACGGGGCCGGCAAGTCGACCCTGCTGCGGGTGCTCACCGGACGGCAGGCGCCCGACGCGGGCCGCGTGACGCGCGCCGGCTCCACGCGCGTCGCCCTGCTCGACCAGCGCGACGACCTCACGCCCGGCCGGACCGTCCTCGAGGTCGTGCACGGCGGCGCCGACGAGCACACGTGGGCCTCCGACGCCGGCGTGCGCGCGGTGCACGCCGGGCTGCTGCCCGACGTCGAGCTGGCCGCCGACGTCTCCACCCTCTCCGGCGGGCAGCGCCGCCGGGTCGCGCTGGCCGCGCTGCTCGTGCGCGACGACGAGGTGCTCGTCCTCGACGAGCCGACGAACCACCTCGACGTCGAGGGCGTGGCGTGGCTCGCGCGGCACCTCGTCGAGCGGGGCGGCCGCGGCGGGGCGCTCGTCGTCGTCACCCACGACCGCTGGTTCCTCGACGCGGTCTGCACCCGCACGTGGGAGGTGCACGACGGCGTCGTCGACCCCTACGAGGGCGGGTACGCCGCCTACGTCCTCGCGCGCGCCGAGAGGGCGCGGGCGGCCGGCGTGGCCGAGGAGAAGCGGCAGAACGTGCTGCGCAAGGAGCTGGCCTGGCTGCGCCGCGGCGCGCCGGCCCGCACCTCCAAGCCCAAGTTCCGGCTCGACGCCGCCGCCGCCCTCGTCGCCGACGAGCCGCCGCCCCGCGACCAGCTCGAGCTGGCGCGGACGGCCACCGCGCGGCTCGGCAAGGACGTGCTCGACCTCGAGGACGTGACGCTCGTCGTCGGCGGGGGAGACGAGAGCGACGCCCGCCCGGCGCGCACGCTGCTCGACGGCGTCACCTGGCGCCTGGGCCCGGGGGACCGCATCGGCGTCGTCGGCGTCAACGGGGCCGGCAAGACGACGCTGCTCGGGCTGCTCGCGGACCGGGTCGCGCCGACCGCCGGCCGCGTGAAGCGCGGGAAGACGGTCGTGGCCGCCGAGCTGCGGCAGGACGTGGAGGACCTCGACGCGCTCGGGCACCTGACCGTCGTCGAGGTGGTCGAGCGCGAGCGGCGGCACCTCGTCGTCGGCGGCAAGGAGGTCACCGCGGCCCAGCTCGTCGAGCGGCTCGGCTTCCCGCGCGACCGGGCCCGCACGCCCGTGAAGGACCTGTCCGGCGGGGAGCGGCGGCGGCTGCAGCTCCTCCGGCTGCTCGTCGGGGAACCCAACGTGCTCCTGCTCGACGAGCCGACGAACGACCTCGACACCGACACGCTCGCGGCGCTGGAGGACCTGCTCGACGGCTGGCCGGGCACGCTCGTCGTCGTCAGCCACGACCGGTACCTGCTGGAGCGCGTGTGCGACCGCCAGGTCGCGCTGCTCGGCGACGGCACGGTCCGCGACCTGCCGGGCGGCGTGGAGCAGTACCTCGCGCTGCGCGAGGCCGGCGCGGGCGACGCGCCGGCGACGGGTCCCGCGTCCCTCACCGGCGGGGGAGCGAGGGGCGCGGCCGGTGCGGCCGCGACGTCCCCCGGGTCCGCCGCGCCGGCCGCGCCCGCCACCCCCGCCGCGTCCGGCGCCGACGTGCGTGCCGCCCGCAAGGAGGTGCAGCGCATCGAGCGCCGCCTCGCGCGGATCGGCGAGCTCGAGGCGGACCTGCACGCGCGGATGGCGGCGCAGGCCACGGACCACGCCGCGGTGCTGGCGCTCGACGAGGAGCTGCGCGCCCTCGCCGCCGAGCGCGCGGAGCTCGAGGAGGCGTGGCTGGAGGCCGCGGAGGTCGCGGGCTAGGCGCGCGGACGCGGGCCGGGTTCGTCGTCGGGCGCTTCGTCGGGGTGCGCCGTCGGGGTGCGCCGTCAGGGTGCGTCGAACGGCGCGACGAGCGTGCGCAGCAGGTCCGCCAGGCGGGCGCGCTCCTCGTCGCCCAGGCCGGCGAGGAGGCTCTCCTCCACGTCGAGCAGGTCGGCCATCGCGCCGTCGACGCGCAGGCGGCCCGCCGGGGTCAGCTCCACGAGGACGCCGCGCCGGTCGTCGGGCGAGGGCAGGCGCCGCACGAGGCCCTGCTCGGCGAGGCGGTCGATGCGGTTCGTCATCGTGCCGCTGGTGACGAGCGTCTGCGTCAGCAGGGCGCCGGGGGAGAGCCGGTAGGGCCGGCCGGCGCGGCGCAGGGCGCTGAGCACGTCGAACGCCCAGGCCTCCAGCCCGTGCCGCGCGAAGGCCGACCGTCGGGCCAGGTCGAGGTGCCGGGCCAGCCGTGACACGCGCGAGAGCACCTCCAGCGGCCGGACGTCGAGGTCCGGGCGCTCGCGCCCCCACGCGGCGACGATGCGGTCGACCTCGTCGCGCACGGAGGCCCGCACGCCGCCGCCGCCGTCCCCGCTCGCCACGCGCGAAGGGTACCGGGGCGGTCCGTGCGCCCGGCACGGCGCGGCTCCCCGGACCCGTGAGGGTCAGGCCGGGTCGTTGAGGGTCGGGCGCCGCTCGAGGCCCGACAGCCCGTTCCACGCGAGGTTGACCAGGTGCGCCGCGACCTCCGCCTTGCCGGGCCGGCGCGCGTCGAGCCACCACTGCCCGGTGAGGGCCACCATCCCGACGAGCATCTGGGAGTACATGGGGGCCGTGCGCGGGTCGAGCCCCTGACGGCGGAACTGGGCCGCGAGCAGGTGCTCCACCTGCGTCGCGACGTCGCCGATGAGGCTGGAGAACGTCCCGGTGGCCTGCGCGACGGGGCTGTCGCGGACGAGGATGCGGAAGCCGTCCTCCGACTGCTCGATGTAGGCCAGCAGCGCCAGGGTCGTGCGCTCGACGAGGACCTGGGGCCGCCCGCCGGCCTCGAGGGCGCCGGTGAGGGCCGCGGTCAGGGCGCTGATCTCGCGGTCGACGACGACCGCGTAGACGCCCTCCTTGCCCCCGAAGTGCTCGTACACGACGGGCTTGGAGACCTCGGCGCGGGCCGCGATCTCCTCCACGCTCGTGCCGTCGAAGCCCTTCTCGGCGAACAGCCGGCGCGACACGTCGAGGAGCTGCGCGCGCCGCTGGGCCGCCGTCATGCGGGAGCGCGGCGTGCGGCGGGCCTCGGCGGTCACGGACCCATCATGCCCGGCCCGTGACCGGGCGGTGACGACCGGCTGGCACACTGGGGCGGCCGGTCCGCCCTGGTGTAACGGCAGCACGCAGGCCTTTGGAGCCTTGCGGTCCGGGTTCGAATCCTGGGGGCGGAGCCCGGCCGGCCCGCCGGCCGGACGGGCCGGACCCCGCGCCGGGCGCCCGGCCCGCGGCGGTAGAGTGCGGGCGTCCCACCGCCGCTCAGCCCCCGCCCGGGCCGACCCACGAGGAGCACCCCCCGGTGACCTTCCCCCGGCCCGCCGCCGTCGTCGTCCTCGCCGCAGGGGAGGGCACCCGGATGCGCTCGGCGACGCCCAAGGTGCTGCACGCGCTGGCCGGCCGGAGCATGCTCGGTCACGCGCTGGCCGCCGCCCGGGCGCTGGACCCCGAGCGCGTGACCGTCGTCGTCCGGCACGAGCGGGAGCGGGTCGAGGCGCACGCGCGCGAGCACGACCCGGACGTCCTCGTCGCCGTGCAGGACGACGTGCCCGGCACGGGCCGGGCGGTGCAGGCCGCCGTGCGCGTCCTCGACGCGGCGGCGCAGGCCCGGTCCGCGGCGGCGGGCGAGCACGCGGGCGCGGCGGTCGTCGAGGGCGCGGTCGTCGTCATGGCGGGGGACGTGCCGCTGCTCGACGCCGGGACGCTGGGCGAGCTCCTGGCGGCGCACCACGCGGACGGCAACGCCGTGACGGTGCTGACGACCGAGGTGGCCGACCCGACGGGCTACGGGCGGGTGCTGCGCGAGCCGGCGACGGGCGACGTCGTCGGCGTCGTCGAGGAGCGCGACGCCACCGACGAGCAGCGCGCGGTCCGCGAGATCAACACGTCGGTGTACGTCTTCGACGCGGCCGTGCTGCGTGGGGCGCTGGGCCGGCTCGGCCGGGACAACGCCCAGGGGGAGCTGTACCTCACGGACGTCGTCGCCCTCGCCCACGGCGACGGGGGCCGCGTGCGGGCGCTGCGGACGGACGACCCGGCCACGGTCGAGGGCGTGAACGACCGCGTGCAGCTCGCGGCGCTCGCGGCCGAGCTCAACCGGCGGCTGCTCGAGGACTGGATGCGGGCGGGGGTGACGGTGGCGGACCCCGCGACGACGTGGGTCGACGTGGACGTCGAGCTCGCGCCGGACGTCACGCTCCTGCCGGGGACGCAGCTGCGCGGCACGACGAGCGTCGGCGCGGGCGCGACCGTCGGCCCGGACACGACGCTCACCGACGTCGAGGTCGGGGAGCGCGCGACGGTGGTCCGCACGCACGGGGAGCTCGCGGTGGTCGGCGCCGACGCGGTCGTCGGGCCCTTCGCGTACCTGCGGCCCGGCACCGAGCTCGGGACGGGCGGGAAGATCGGCACGTTCGTCGAGACGAAGAACGCGCAGATCGGCGCCGGCGCGAAGGTGCCGCACCTGACGTACGTCGGCGACGCGACGATCGGGGAGGGCACGAACATCGGCGCCTCCAGCGTCTTCGTCAACTACGACGGCGTGCACAAGCACCGCACGACGATCGGCGCGCACGCCCGCACGGGCTCCGACAACATGTTCGTCGCCCCCGTCACCGTGGGCGACGGCGCGTACACCGGCGCCGGCACCGTCGTACGGCAGGACGTGCCGCCGGGCGCGCTCGCCGTCAGCGCCGGCGCGCAGCGGACCATCGAGGGCTGGGTGCAGCGGTCGCGCCCGGGCACCCCGGCCGCCCAGGCGGCGGCCCGGGCCCTCACGGGTGCCGGCGCCGACGACACGCTGTCCCCCCAGGCGCGCCTCGAGCGGGCACGGGCCGACCGACCGGAGGACCAGGACCGATGAGCGCGACCATCCTCAACGCGGGGGAGAAGCGGCTCGTCCTCGTCTCCGGCCGCGCGCACACCGAGCTGGCCGTCGAGGTCGCCAAGGGCCTGGGCATCGACCTCGTCCCGACGACGGCGTACGACTTCGCCAACGGGGAGATCTACGCCCGGTTCGGCGAGTCCGTCCGCGGCGCGGACGCCTTCGTCCTGCAGTCGCACGCGGCGCCGATCAACCAGTGGATCATGGAGCAGCTGCTCATGGTCGACGCCCTCAAGCGGGCGTCCGCGAAGACGATCACCGTCGTGGCGCCGTTCTTCGGCTACGCGCGCCAGGACAAGAAGCACCGCGGTCGTGAGCCCATCTCCGCCCGGCTCATGTGCGACCTGTTCCTGGCGGCCGGCGCGGACCGGCTCATGAGCGTGGACATGCACACCGCGCAGATCCAGGGGTTCTTCGACGGGCCCGTGGACCACCTGTGGGCCATGCCGATCCTCGTCGACTACGTGCGCACCCGCGTCGACACCTCGCAGGTCACCGTCGTCTCGCCCGACGCCGGCCGCATCCGCGTGGCCGAGCAGTGGGCCGCGAAGCTCGGCGGCGGCCCGCTGGCGTTCGTGCACAAGAGCCGTGACATCCGCTCGCCCAACCGCACGGTGTCCAACCGTGTGGTCGGCGACGTCGAGGGGCGCTCGTGCGTGCTCGTCGACGACATGATCGACACCGCCGGGACGATCTCCGGCGCCGTCCGCGTCGTGCTCGACGCGGGCGCCAAGGACGTCATCGTCGTGGCCACGCACGGGATCCTGTCCGACCCGGCCGTCGACCGGCTCTCCCAGTGCGGCGCGCGGGAGGTCGTCATCACCGACACGCTGCCCATCCCGGAGGAGCGCCGGTTCGGCAGCCTCACCGTCCTGTCGATCGCGCCGCTCATCGCGCGCGCGATCCGCGAGGTGTTCGACGACGGGTCCGTCACCTCGCTCTTCGACGGCCAGACCTGATCGGCGGACGCCCGGTCCGTCCGGGTGCGTCCCGTTCCGGCCGACGTGACCGGCTTGGGGCACGGGCGCGCGGACGGTAAGGTGTCGGGGCTGCCTCGGCGAGGGACGTCGGACGGCCACGGTGCACCGCCTCCCGGGGCGGGAGGACCGCGGCCCGCCGGTCCGTGATCGACAGGGCCACGCGCCTCCGCGTGCCCGTCGGGCGTCCCGCGTCGAGGCCGCCACCGAACCGATCCGTCCTGCCGCCGTTCCGCCGTCCCCGGGCCCGCCCCGGCGGGTGCGCGGCCCGGCGGGGACGTCCCCCGTGCCACCCGGCCCGCACCGCGGGCCCCACGTCGTCAGGAGCACCCGTGTCCGAGGTCAAGCTCGTCGCCACCGCCCGCACCGAGTTCGGCAAGGGCGCCGCGCGCCGCCTGCGCCGCGCCCACCAGATCCCCGCCGTCCTGTACGGGCACGGCACGCAGCCCGTGCACGTCGCGCTGCCGGGCCACGAGACGATGCTCGCGGTCAAGCACGCGAACGCCCTGTTCGAGATCGAGCTCGACGGCAACCGCACCCTCGCGCTCGCGAAGGACGTGCAGCGCGACGTCGTCAAGAACGTCATCGAGCACCTCGACCTGCTCATCGTCCGCCGCGGCGAGAAGGTCACGGTCACCGTCCCGGTCACGGTCGAGGGCGAGTCCGCCGCCGGCACGATCCACGTCGTCGACACGCAGGCGCTCGAGGTCGAGGTCGAGGCCACGCACGTGCCCGACGCGGTGGTCGTGAGCATCGACGGCCTCGAGGACGGCGCCATCGTGCACGCCTCCGACGTGACGCTGCCCGAGGGCGCGACGCTGGTCAGCGACGCCGAGACGATCGTCGCGACGGTGTCCGTGCCGCGCGCGTCCGCGGAGGACGTCGCCGCCGAGGAGGCCGCCGCCGAGCTGGCCGCGGAGCAGTCCGCCGCCTCGCAGGCCGAGGCCGGGGCGACCGCCGAGGACACGGCCCCCGCCGCCGCCGACGACGAGTCCTGACCTCGCACGGATCTCGCACGAACCCGGCACCACCCGCGACGCCCGGCACCTGACCCCAGGTGCCGGGCGTCGGCGCGTCGGCACCCGTCCCGGGCGCCGACCCACCCACGAGAGGACCGAGCGTGAGCGCACCGACCGGACCCTGGCTCGTCGTCGGCCTCGGCAACCCGGGGGCGCCGTACGCGGGCAACCGGCACAACGTCGGCCAGATGGTGCTCGACGAGCTGGCGCGCCGCGCGGGCACGGCGTTCACGTCCCCCGGTGGTGCGGGCGGCCGGCGCCCGCAGGCCGTCGTGGCCGACGTGCGCCTCGGGGTGCTGCCCGGCGGGGCGCCCGGGCCGCGGGCCGTGCTGGCCAAGCCGACGACGTACATGAACGTCTCGGGCGGCCCGGTCGTCGCGCTGGCGCGGTACCACGACATCCCGCCGGAGCGGGTGGTCATGGTGCACGACGAGCTCGACATCCCGTTCGCGGACGTGCGGCTGAAGAAGGGCGGCGGCGAGGGCGGGCACAACGGCCTGCGCGACACCTCCCGCGCCCTCGGCACCAAGGACTACGTGCGCGTGCGGGTGGGCATCGGGCGCCCGCCGGGCCGGATGGACCCCGCCGACTACGTCCTGCGGGACTTCGCCACCGCGGAGCGCGGGGACCTCGGCTGGCTGGTCGACCGGGCGGCGGACGCCGTCGAGGCCGTCGTCCTCGAGGGGCTCGAGCGGGCGCAGGGGCGGTTCCACACCAAGCCGTGAGGGCCCCTCGCGGGCCGCTCACGAGGGCGTCGCCCACCATCGGGTGAACAGGGGGCCAACCAGGGTGAAATCGGGCACAACCCCCCCAGCCCGGCGGAGCCGGACTATAGCCTCAGCGGGTCCGAAGAGCCGAGCCCGTGGGGGGATCACGATGACACTGGCCGTTGACGGGGACGCCGCGTACGCGGCGGGAGCAGGACCCGATCGGCGCCAGCGCGTCCGTGAGCCGCGGCGGTCCTGGGCCTCGCCCCAGCCGTACGTGCCGCGCAGCACCTACGACAACGCGACCGGTGCCGGTCCCGACTCGTGGCGCCGGACGAGCGCCGGCTACGTGCGGGCGACCGTCGTGGCCGACGCCGTGCTCGCCGCCGTGGTCACCGCGGCGGCCCTCGAGCCGTCGCTGGGCTGGGGCATGCCGGTGGCGGTCTCGGCGGCGGCGGGCGGCCTCGTCTGGCCGGCCGTCGTGGCGGCGGTCCGCGGGTATTCCCGCAAGGAGCTGGGTGCGGGGCCGGCGGAGTTCCAGGCCGTGCTGCGCGCGGCCCTGGCCGTCCTGGTCGCGCTCATGGCCGTGGCCTACGTCGCCCAGGTGGACGTGCCGCGGCTGCTGGTCCTCGTCGGCGTGCCGCTGCTCGCCGGCCTGTCGGCGGTCGACCGCTACCGCCGGCGCCGCGGCCTGCACCGCGGGCGCCGCGCCGGCACGGACCTGCTCCGCACGGTCGTCGTGGGCGACGAGACGACGGCCGGCCGCGTGCTGGCCGAGCTCGAGCTCAACGCCCACCACGGCTACGGCGCCGTCGGCGTGTGCGTGCCGGACCCGGAGGCGGCCCTGCAGGTCGCGGGGTACCCCGTGGTCGGCGGCTACGGGGACGTCGTCCAGGTCGTGGTGGACCACGCGGCCGACGTCGTCGTCGTCACCGGCGGTGCGCTGCGCGGGGAGGCGCTGCGGCGGCTGTCGTGGGCGCTGGAGCGCGTGGGCGCGCAGCTCGTCGTCGCCCCGGACCTCGTCGAGGTGGCCGGGCCGCGCCTGACCGTCCGGGCCACGTCGAGCCTGTCGCTGCTCGAGGTCGAGGTCGGTGCGCCGCGCCGGCGCCTGCTGGCCAAGGCGGTCCTCGACCGCACGCTGGGCAGCCTCATCCTGCTGGCCGCGTCGCCCGTGGTCCTCGTCTCCGCGGTGGCCGTGGCGCTCACGTCGCCGGGCGGGGCGTTCTTCCGCCAGCAGCGCGTCGGGCTCGACGGCACCACCTTCACCATGTGGAAGCTGCGGACGATGTACCAGGACGCCGAGGAGCGCCGCCTGGCGCTGCTCGCCTCGTCGGACGGCAACGGCCTGCTGTTCAAGATGAAGGCCGACCCCCGGGTCACCGCGGTGGGCAAGCACCTGCGCCGGTTCTCCATCGACGAGCTGCCGCAGCTGTGGAACGTCGTGCGCGGGGACATGTCGCTCGTCGGGCCGCGGCCGCCGCTGCTGGAGGAGGTCGCCGAGTACAGCGACCCCGTCGGCCGCCGGCTGCACGTCCGCCCGGGCCTGACCGGCCTCTGGCAGGTCAGTGGCCGCTCCAACCTCGACTGGGAGTCGTCGGTCCGCCTGGACCTGCGCTACGTCGACAACTGGTCCGTGGCCATGGACCTCATGATCCTGTGGAAGACGGGTCGCGCTGTGCTGGGGGGCTCGGGCGCGTACTGATCCACGGGCCGGCGGCACGAGCCGGTGACGTCACGAGGCCCGGACGGCTGTGATGCCGTCCGGGCCCCGTGCTGTTCCCGTCCCGCCGGCGCCCGCAGGACGGACGCGGACCCGGTGCTGCTGCCCGGAGCGCGGGCACCGCCCGCGTGCCGGCGCGTCGACGTGTCGGGCGGAGGGGCGGATCAGGTCGCGGGAGGCGTCCCGTCGCCGGTGACGCCCGGCCGCGCGCCGTCCGCGGGGCCGCGGCGGATCTGCGCGAGCAGCGCGACCGTGCGCACGACGAAGCTGAGCGACAGCCCGATGGCAGCGCCCTCGCCGCCGGCCAGCACGGCCCCCGCGGCCACCCCGCCCAGCAGCACGACGGCGAAGAGCAGGCCGTTCGTCGCGGCCTCCCGCGCGCGACCCTGCCCCTGCAGCACCGCGGCGAGGGGGGCGGAGAGCGCGGCGAAGGGCATCCCGACGAGCAGCCAGCGGAACGTGCCCGCCGACCCGGCGTAGCGCTCGCCCATGACCAGCGTGACGACGGGCTCGGCCAGCAGCGCCAGCGGCACGACGACGACGAGCGAGGCGGCACCGGCGAGCAGCAGCGGCCGCACGAGCCGCCGCGCCTGGTGGGCCGTGCCGCGGGAGGCGCGCGGCAGCACGAGGGACGCGATGGTCTGCGGCACGAGGAGCGCGGGCGCCACGAGCTTCGAGGCGGCGGCGTAGGCGCCGGCGGCGCCGGGGGACAGGACCGCGGCGACGACCGTGACGTCGAGCTGGCGGGTCTGGGCCGCGGCCGTGTTCCACATGTACGGCGCCCCCTCCGCCACGAGCGCGCGCACCGGCGTCCGCCCCGGCGCCTCCACGCGCACGAGCCGCTGCGTCCACAGCTGCGCCGCGAGCGCCCCGACGAGCCCGGCGGCGCCGTACGCCCACAGCGGGTCGGCGCCCCACGCGGTCGCCGGCAGGAGGAGCGCGATCGCCAGCGCCCGCCGCAGCACCACGGGCAGGCCGGAGGACGTCACCTCGCCGTCCGCGACCGGCACGTTGAGCGCGGCGTCGGTCGTGCGCTCCACCGTCAGGGTCGCCGCGACGAGCACGAGCGCCAGCGGCAGCGCGCCGAGCGCCGCGGCGACGGCCAGGACGCCGGCGGTCAGCACCACGGTGACCAGGCCGGTCGTCCACGTGAGCCGGAGGGCCCCGGCGACCGTGGCGTCCTCCCCGCGCGCACGCGCCCGGGAGACCAGGCCCGGCATGCCCAGCCCGGTGAGGACGAGCACCACCGCGAGGATCCCCTGCAGCGCCGTGACGAGGCCGAAGTCGTGCGCGCTGACGGAGCGCGCCAAGACGGCGAACAGCACGGCCTGCAGGACCGAGGCGAGCCCGCGGGACACGAGCAGCACGAGGAACTGGCGCTTCACCGGTCTCCCTCCGGGTCGGTCGGGAGGCGGCGGCCGACCCGCGGGCCGCCCCCGCCGTCGGGCGCCGCACCGCGGACGCCGCGGGGTCGGACGCCACACCGTCGCGGGCCTGCCCGGGACGCGGCGCTGCGTAAGGTAGCACCGCCCTCGCGGCACCCGGCCGCGCCACGGGCGAGAGGACGCGATGCCCGCCCAGACGCCCGCTCCGGTCCCCGACGACCGCCGCCGCCGCATCCGCGTGCTCGAGGAGCTCGACCCGCCGGACGGCACGACGCGCTTCGTCGACCAGGTGACGCGCCACCTCGACGACGACGTCGAGGTCGACTACTTCACCTGGCGCAAGGGCCTGCTGTCGCGCTACGACGTGCTGCACCTGCACTGGCCGGAGCGGCTCGTGCGCGGCTACAAGCGCCCGCGGACGCTCGTCAACTACGCGCTCGTCCTCGCCCTGGGGCTGCGGGCGCGGCTGCTGCGCGTCGCGGTCGTGCAGACGGAGCACAACCTGGCCCCGCACGAGCGGGGCGGCCCGCTGGAGCGGGCGGTCATGGGCTGGCTGGGGCGCCAGGTGACGGCGAGCATCCGGCTGAACCGGTCGACGCCCCCGCGGCCCGGTGCCCAGGACCACCTGGTCCCGCACGGGGACTACCGCGAGCCCTTCGCGGGCCTCCCGCGGCACGACGCCGTGCCCGGTCGCCTGGCCTACGTCGGCATCATCCGCGAGTACAAGGGGGTGGACCGTCTGCTCGCGGAGTTCGCCCGTCTCGACGACCCGGACCTCACGCTCCGGGTCGTGGGCCGCCCCGCCGACGCCCGCTGGCGCGCGCTGGTCGAGGCCGCCGTGGCAGCGGACCCCCGCGTGTCCGCGCGGCTGACGTTCGTGCCCGACGACGAGCTCGTCGCCGAGGTCACGGAGGCGGAGCTCGTCGTGCTGCCCTACGCGCAGCTGCACAACTCGGGCACGCTGCTCGTCGCGCTCTCGTTGGGTCGGCCGGTGCTCGCCCCGGCCGGGCCGGCGCCGCGAGAGCTGCAGGCGGAGGTCGGCGCGGACTGGGTCCGGCTCTACGAGGGCCCGCTCACCGCCGAGCTGGTGCGCGCCGAGCTCGACGCGGTGCGCGGCGGCCTCCCCGGGGAGCCGGACCTGACCGGCCGCGACTGGCCGTCCGTCGGCGCCCGCCACGCCGAGGTCTTCCGGGCGGCGGTCACCGCGGCGCGCGGCGCCCGTCGCTCGACCGGGACGGGGAGGTAGCGCGCCGGCCGTCCTGCGGCGGCACGGTCCAGCGGCCCGTCAGGCGCGCCGGCCGGCCACGCGTCGACCTCGCGCGGGGCTCGCGGCGGCGTCGCCGGTGCCCTTCCGCGCGTCGTCCGCGGACGCCCCGCGGCGGCCGAGTGCCAGCACGAGCGCGAGCGGGAGGGCCGCGAACGGGTAGAACATCTGCCGGTCGACCGTGCCGAGGGGCACCTCGAACGACGCGGTGACGAGCAGGGCGACGAGGAACGCCGCCGCCCAGGGGGTCGCTGGTGCCAGGCGCGCGGCGCGGACGCCCGCCCACACGAGTGCCGATCCGACCAGCAGTGCCACGACGAGGCCCCCGGTGACGAGGAGCTGGACCACCTGGTTGTGGGCGTGGAACGCGAACCCGCCCAACGCGCCGTCTGACTGGGCCACCCGCAGGTAGTAGTCGGAGCCCCAGCCGAGCCACGGCCGCTCCCGCCAGGCCGCCAGCCCCTCGACCCAGTACCAGCCGCGGTTGGTGAAGGCCGTCGGGGAGCGGGTCACGAGCGGGAGCACGACCCACACGACGCCGGCCGCGGCGAGCACCGCGGCGGCCGCACGGGTGCGCAGACCCGGCCGGACCAGGACGAGCAGCGCCCACACGCCGACGGCGACCACGGCGGCCGCCCAGGACGTGCGCGAGGACGTGAGGAACAGCGCGACGGCCACGACCACGACGCCGGCCCACCGCACGCGGGGTCGTGGCAGGGCGAGCACGGCGGGCAGGCCCACCGCCAGCACGAGGCCCAGGTTGTTGCCGGAGGGGTACGGCCCGGCGAGGATGCCGAAGCCGCTGACGAACTTCTCGTCGGCGACGGACTCCGGGCGCACCTGCGTGCCCGCGTACGGGGTGAGCACGCCCATGAGCAGGCTCAGCACGGCCAGTGCGAGGGTCGAC
This sequence comes from Cellulomonas marina, assembly GCF_900111925.1. GTDB lineage: Bacteria > Actinomycetota > Actinomycetes > Actinomycetales > Cellulomonadaceae > Cellulomonas > Cellulomonas marina. Next base: position 141,831 of record NZ_FOKA01000004.1, on the reverse strand, counting down.
CAGCCGAGCGCGTGCACGGCGGCCCGACCGGGCCGCAGGAGCGTCACGGCCACGACGATCCCCGCGAACAGCACCATGTCCTTGAGCAGGGTCCCGCCGCCGGCCGCCAGCGTCGCCAGCTGCACGGCCCACGCGAGGAGGAGCAGCAGTGCCGGCCCGACGAGGTCCCGCCAGCGCCGCAGGTGCACGAGCGCCACGACGAGGCAGGCCACCAGCACCAGGCCGTCCCCGGCCGTGCCGGCCAGCAGCGCGAGGCGCGCGTCCGGCTCCGGCGTGCCGGTGATCGGGACGAAGGACTTCTGCCCGCCCGTGAGCGAGTCGGTGAGGAGCGGGACCACGTAGCCGACCACGACGGCCAGGACGAAGCCGACCTCGAGGTACGGGTGCACGCGCCCCCCGAGCGCGCGCAGGGACGTGAGCACCGAGCCGTCCTCCCTCACCGGCGCCCCCGCAGCCGGACCAGCGTCGACCGTGCCGCGACACCCAGGAACAGGGGGCCGCGCAGCAGGTAGCGACGGGCGAGCCGCCGGGGCTCCTGCGCCAGCCGGAAGAGCCACTCGGCCCCCACGGCCTGCATGACCCGCGGGGCGCGGCGCTTGATGCCGGCGGCGAAGTCGACCGCCGCGCCGGCGCCGACGTAGATACCCGGGGGCAGCTCTGAGCGCCAGCGGTGCACCCACACGTCCTGCTTGGGCGAGCCGAGGCAGACGAACACCCAGTCGGCCCGCAGCGCCGCGAGCCCGTCGACGACCTCGCGGCCGGCGGGGTCGTCGACGCCGCTGATGAGGGGGAAGGGCACCGTGACGACGTCGGCGCCGTACTGCTGGCGCAGACGGCGCGCGGCCTCCTCGGCCACGCCCGGCGCGCCGCCCGTCATGGCGATGCGCCAGCCCCGCCCCGGGGCGCGCGCCGCCACCTCGGGCAGCAGGTCGGCGCCCGTCAGGCGGTGCAGGCGGTGCGCACCCAGGGCGCGACCGAGCAGGACGAGGGGGGAGCCGTCCGGGATGAGCAGCTCGGCGTGGCGGAACGCGTCCCGGAGGAGGGGGTCGCGCTCGAGCATGACGAGCTGGTCGACGTTCGGCGTGATGAGGTGCAGCGGCGCCGTGCCGGGGCCGGCCGCGTCCAGCCGGGCGATGAGGTCGTCGACCCCCCCGGAGAACAGCTCGGTCCCGTCGATGCGGGCGCAGCCCTCGTCGTCCACGGTCAGCAGGACGTGCGGCGCCCGTGCGGGGACGGTCACGACGGCCACCGGGGGTCCCGTCCCGGGCGCGGCTGCCGCGCGGACGTCCGCCGCGCCGGGGCTGCCGCCATGGTGTCCTCCGAGGTGGATGGGCCCCGGCCGGTGCGCCGGCCGCGGGTCGGGACGGCCTCGCCGCGTGGTCGTCCACACCGCCGGCCGTCGATCGGACCGACCGTACCAGCGGGGGTCCGGGCCCCTCGGGGGTCCTGTCCGGATTTCGCCCGGTCGGCCCCGGTGCGGGACGCGGGCGGATGAAACCGCGCCGCAGCCGGGTGATCATCACAACCGGCCCGAGGCCGCCCGGGGGGCAGCGGTTAGTGTGTCCAAAACACCCGAATGCGCGGAACCGGTGCGTCCGCAGCCGGTCGCGAGCGGGTGGTCCGTGGAGCCGAGCCGGGAAGGAGCGTGCCTTGCACATCGCGATGGTCGGCACGCGCGGTGTCCCGGCACGCTACGGGGGCTTCGAGACCTGCGTCGAGGAGGTCGGCGCGCGGCTCGTCGGGCTCGGGCACGAGGTGACGGTGTACTGCCGTACGGGAGAACCCGGGGCGGAGCGTCCCGAGACCTTCCTCGGCATGCGCCTCGTGCACCTGCCGGCGCTGCGGCACCGCGCGCTGGAGACCCTGTCGCACACGGCTCTGTCGGTCCTGCACCTCCTGCGCCACCGCTCCGACGTGGTGCTGCTGTTCAACGCCGCCAACTCCCCGTTCCTGCCGCTGCTGCGCGTCGCGGGGCTGCCGGTGGCGACGCACGTCGACGGCCTGGAGTGGAAGCGCGCCAAGTGGTCGGGGCTCGGCCGCCGCTTCTACCGGTTCGCGGAGTCCTGGGCCGTGCGGTGGTCGGACGCGCTCATCTCCGACTCGCCGGGGATCGAGTCGTACTACCGGCGGGAGTTCGACGCGCCCACGGTCCAGATCGCGTACGGCACCCCCGAGGTCGACGACGCCGCGGTGGTGCGGGTGCGGGAGCTCGGTCTCGAGCCCAAGCGCTTCCACGTGGTCGTCGCGCGCTTCGAGCCGGAGAACCACGTCGACGTCATCGTGGAGGGGTACGTGCGCTCCCGCGCCGCGCTCCCGCTCGTCGTCGTCGGGTCCGCGCCGTACGGGCAGCAGTACACCGACCGTGTGCACCGGCTGGCCGACGATCGCGTGCGCTTCCTCGGCGGCGTCTGGGACGCGGAGCTGCTCGGCGCGCTGTACGGCGGCAGCCTCTCCTACCTCCACGGCCACTCGGTGGGCGGGACCAATCCCTCGCTGCTGCGGGCGATGGCCGGTGGGACCTCCGTCATCGCGTGGGACGTCGACTTCAACCGCGACGTCGTCGGGGACGCGGGGCTGTACTTCCGCGACCCCGACGGCGTCGCCCGCGCGCTCGAGCGCACGGAGGCCGACGAACCCGGGACGGCAGCCCGGGCGGCCGACGCGCTCGTGCGGTCGAAGGACTACGACTGGGACGACGTGGCACGGCGCTACGCGCGGCTGGCCGAGGACCTGCCCGGCCGGCGCCGCCTCGGGCGCCGGCCGTCGGGCCGGCGCCGGCGCGGCCCTCGGCGATGACGCGCGGTTCCGTCCGGCGGCCCGGGGGTGCCCGGTGACGCAGCTCGCGGGCGTGGCGGCCCGCGGGACCGCCGTCACGGTGCTCATGCAGGTCGCGAAGATGCTCCTGCAGGTCGGCTCGGTGACGGTGCTCGGGCGGCTGCTCCTGCCGGAGACGTTCGGCCTCGTGGCCATGGTGACCGCGGTGATCGGCGTCGCAGAGCTGCTGCGCGACTTCGGGCTCTCGCTCGCGTCGATGCAGAGCAGGCAGCTCACCGACGCCGAGCGCAGCAACCTCTTCTGGGTCAACGCGGGCCTCGGTCTGCTGTGCGCCGCGGCCGCGTGGGCGGTCACGCCGCTGATCGTCGCCGTCTACGACGAGCCGACGTTGAGCGCGGTCGTGCCGCCCCTGGCCGGTGCGTTCGTGCTGTCCGGCATGACGACGCAGTTCCGCGCCGACCTCGCGCGCCGGTTCCGGTTCGGCGCCCTCGCCGTGACGGACATCCTCGGTCCCGCCGTGGGGATCGCCGTCGCGATCGTGCTCGCCGCCCGCGGCGCGGAGGTCGAGGCACTCGTCGCGCAGCAGCTGACCGCGGCGGCCGTCACGCTGGTGGTCGCCGTCGTGCTGGCCGGCTGGCTGCCGCGCTGGTACCGCCGCGACGTGCCGCTGGGCCGCTTCTTCCGGTTCGGCGGGCACGTCCTCGGTGCCCAGCTGCTCGACTACGTGACCCGCAACGCCGACACCGTCGCCCTCGGCGCGGTGTGGGGCGCCGCGCCCCTGGGCGTCTACACCCGCGGCTACCAGCTCGCCGTCGTGCCGATCAACCAGATCAACGCACCGCTGACGAAGGTCGCGGTCCCCGTGCTCGCCCGCGTGGCCGACGACCGGGCCGCGCTCGAGCGGGGCATGCGGCGTGCGCAGCTCGTCGGCTGCTACGTCACCGCGCCGCTCCTGGCGGTTGCGGGAGCGCTGGCGGTGCCGGCGGTGGCGATCCTGCTCGGTCCTGGCTGGGACGCCGTCGCCCCGATCTTCGCCGTCCTCGCGGTGGGCAGCTCCTTCCGCGCGATCTCGCAGATCGCCTACTGGGGCTTCCTCGCCACCTCCTCGACGGGGGCGCTCCTGCGCCTGCAGCTGTGGGCGCAGCCCCTCATGGTGCTCCTGCTGCTCGCGGGCCTGCCCTGGGGCGGCGTGGGCGTCGCCGTCGGCTACCTCGTCGGCTCCGTCGGCTACTGGGTCGCCTCGATCGCCGCCTTCGGCCGTGCCACCCGTACCCCCGTCCGGGGGCTCTACGCCACGGGCGCCCGCGCCCTGGTGGGTGTGGCGCTGCCCGCCGCGGCCGCTGCGCACCTCGTCCAGCGGTCCGTGGACGGCTCCGTCGTGGCGGTCCTCCTCGGGGTGGCCGCTGCTGCGGCGACCGTCGCCCTGGTCGCCCTCGTCGTGCGCCCGGTGCGGCGCGACCTGCAGGGACTGGTCAGGACCGCCCTCCTGCTGCGCCGCCGGGGCTGACACCGCCACCTGCCCGGTACCGGTACCGGTACCGGTACCGCACCCTGCACGGGCGTCGCCACCGCCGGCGCCGCGGCGCTGCGGTGACCGGGTGAATGCTCCTGGTCACGGCCCTCCACGACGAGCCCGCTTGTACCCTGGACGGGCCGTCCGAGCCAGGAGTGACGCCGACGGCACGACCCCCCGAGCGGAGACCCATGAGCGTGCTGAGCCTGTCCGGCGTCCGCGGGCGCCCGACGACGTCGCCCGCCGACCGGGTGGTCCGCGACAGCCGGGTCCTCCTCGCGGCCGCCGTCGCGGTGGTGGTCGTCGCTGCGTGGGGTCTGACGCAGGGCGTCCCGGTCGTCGTGCTGCTCGGCGTCGCCGCCGTCCCGGCCGTGCTGGCGCTGGGCTACCGCTACGCCTTCGGGGCCCTCGCCGCCGTGGTCGTGCTCCGTCCGCTCGTCGACGGCGCGGGGCTGCCCGGGGTGAACCCGGCCCTCGGCCTGGCCGTCGTCCTCGTCGCGCTGGTCGTGGCCCTGCACGACGCCCGCGCGCTGCTCCTGCTCGTCGCCCTGGCCGTCCCGTTGGCGCTCGCGACCTGGAACGGGCAGCAGGCCTACGGCGCCGTGGCGATCGAGGAGGGGGTCCGCCGCTTCAGCGCCGTGGCCGTGGCCGCGGTCGTGCTCGTGGCGCCGGTCCGCATGACGCGGGCGCGTGCCGCGCGGCTGGTCCAGGTGGCCGGCGTCGTGCCCGCCGCGGTCGCGCTGCTCCAGGCCGTCACGGGCACGGGCACCACCATCGGGGACGTGGTGCGCTCGCAGGGCACCCTCTCGCAGGCCAACCCGGCCGCGTTCGTCTTCGCGGTGTGCGCCTTCGCCTCGGCCGTCCTCGTCCTCGAGGGCGGCCCGCACCGGCGGCTCGACCTCGCCGCCGTCGGATACTTCTCGGTCGCCGTGGTCACCACCGGGAGCATCACGGGCCTGCTCGCGCTCGTGCTCCTGCTGACGGTCCACACCGTCGTCGCGCACGGGCTGTCCTCGCGGTTCTCCTGGGCGGCGATGGGCGGCGTCGCGGTGCTCGTGGTCGCGGCGCTGCTGTCGCCGCTGGGGCAGGGGCGCATCGCCGAGTACACGGCGACCCAGGGGCCGGTGCAGGAGGAGAGCTCGCTGGCGTGGCGCTTCAACGCGTGGAACCGCGTGATCGCCGCCTGGCGGGAGCGGCCGGTGGAGGGGCTGGGCCTCGGCGCGGCGCAGCCGGGAGGCATCCTCACGGACAACATCCCCCACAACGAGTACCTCCAGGCGCTCGCGGAGACCGGCCTCATCGGGCTGCTGCTGTTCCTGACCGGCGTCGTCCTCGTGCTCGTCGCCGTCGCGGTCCTGCACCGGCGCGGCGCCTCCCGGCTCAACGTCGCGCTCGTCGTCGCGCTCGTCGTCGGCGTCGCCGTCCACGCGAGCGCGAGCAACACGTTCCACGCGACGCCGTCCCTGTTCCTCGTCGTCACCCTGCTCGCAGCCGCCCTGCGCGTGGCGGCGCAGGAGGCACGTGCCGCTGCGCGCACCGTCGGCGCGCAGGTGGCGGCGTGACGGCGGCCCCGCAGCCGGGCCACGACCGCGTCGCCGAGCGGCGGGTCCGCGTCATGGAGGTGCTGGACCCCCCGGACGGGCGCACCGCGCAGTACGCCGACCAGGTGACCGCCGGCATGGGCCCTTCCGTGGACGTGCGCTGGTTCTCCTGGCGCCGCGGCCTGACGACGCGCTACGACGTGCTGCACCTGCACTGGCCGGAGCAGCTCCTCCGGGGCGGGAACCGCGTGTCCACGTGGGCCAACCGGGCCGCCTTCGTCGTGCTCGTCCTGCGCTGCCGGCTCCTCGGCGTGCCGATGGTCCAGACGGCGCACAACGTCCGGCCCCACGAGCCGCGGCCGGGCGTCGAGGAGCACCTCCTGCGGTGGTACCGCCGGCACCTGTCGGCCGTGGTCAGGCTCAACGCGTCCACGCCGCCGCAGCCGGGCACCGTGGACGTGCTCGTGGGCCTGGGGCACTACCGCCAGGCGTTCGCCCGCCACCCGCAGCCCCCGTCGGTGCCCGGGCGCCTCCTGTCCTTCGGGATCATCCGGCCCTACAAGAACGTGCCCGCGCTGCTCGCCGCCTTCGCCGGCCTGGACGGTGACGTGAGCCTGCACGTGGTTGGACGTGCTGCGGACGACGAGGTGCGGCGGGGCGTGGTCGAGGCGGCCGCGCGGGACCCCCGGGTGCGGGCCACCCTCGACTTCGTGGGCGACGACGTCCTCGTCCGCGAGGTGTGCGAGAGCGCGCTGGTGGTGCTGCCGTACCGGGAGATGAACAACTCGGGCGCGGTGCTCGTCGCGCTGTCCCTCGCGCGGCCGGTGCTGGCGCCCCGGTCCGCCGTCAACGAGGAGCTCGTCCGCGAGGTCGGGCCCGGGTGGCTGCACCTGTACGACGGCGACCTGACGACGCGGCACCTGCGTGAGGCCCTCGCGGCGGGGGTGCCTCCGGGGGAGCCCCGCCTCGTCGACCGGGACGAGGCGACCGTCGGCGCCCGGCACGCCGCCCTGTTCCACCTCCTCCACGAGCGACGACCGCGCGGCGCACGCCGCGGCCGGACCCGCGTCGCCGACCGACCGTCATGACCTCGACCGGGCAGAGCGCCCGGCCTGGCCGAGAGTAGGGAATCCATGGACCTGCGTGACCTGGTGGCGCACCTCAAGCGGAGCTGGGCGCCCGTCGCGCTGCTGACCCTCCTGGGGGGGGCGGTGGCCTTCGGTTTCGTCGCCAACCAGCCGAAGACGTACTCCGCCTCCGCCCGCGTGCTCGTCGCACCCAACGCGTCGAGCTCCGACCTCAACGGCGGGGCCAGCTTCGTCGAGCGTGTGGTCGTCACGTACGCGGCGCTGGTGCGGACGCCGGTCGTCCTGGAGCCCGTCGCGGAGGAGCTCGGGTACCCCGGCGGCGACGCCCTGCTGGGCAGCGTCACGGCGTCCGTCGACTCCGGGACGACGTTCATCACCGTCTACGCCGAGCAGCAGGACCCGGCAGCCGCTGCCGCCCTGGCCGACGCGCTGGCGGACCAGCTCGGCGAGGCGATCCTCGACGTCGCCCCGGCCCAGGACGGCGTGTCCGCGGTGAGCGTCAGCACCGTGGCGCAGGCGACGGTGCCGTCGACGGCGTCCTCCCCGGACATCCCCGTCACCACGGCGTTCGGCGCCGTGCTGGGCTTCATCGTCGGGCTCGGGTTCGTGCTGCTGCGCGCCGCGCTCGACACGCGGGTGCGGACCGAGGCCGACCTGCGTCGCCTGACGCCGGCCCCGGTCGTCGGCGTGCTCTCGTCCCGGGAGCGCGCCGGGATGGCCGGTGGGCGGACCTGGGGCGAGGACTACCGCCGTCTGCGCACGAACCTGCGTCTGCTCAACGAGGCCCAGCGCCCGCGCAGCGTGGTGGTCGCGTCCTCGTCGGGGACGAGCGGCACGGCGGCCGTCGCCTTCAACCTGGCGCGGGCGGCGGCCGAGGGCGGGCTCAAGGTGTGCCTGGTCGAGGCAGACCTGCGCCGCCCTTCGCTCGCGCAGAGCTTCAACCTGCCCGAGCAGCCGGGCCTGGGGGACGTCCTGGCGGGGACGGCCGTCATCTCCGGCGCGTTGCACCAGGTCGACGGCGTCGCCGTCATGCCGGCCGGCGTCACGACGCTGAGCCCCGCCGACGTGGTGACGTCGCCCGACATGGCCCGCCTGCTGGCGGAGCTGACCGCGTCCTACGACCTCGTGGTCGCCGACGCGCCGCCGCTGCCGCAGGTCACCGACGCCGCGGCGCTCGGGGCCGTGGCCGAGGGCGTCGTCCTCGTCGTCGAGCGGTCCCGCGTGACCCGGGACCAGGTCGCCGCCGCCGTCGGCGCGCTCGACCTGGCGGGTGCGCGCCTGCTGGGGACGGTGCTCGAGGCGGCGCCCGAGCCCACCGTCGCCCGCGGATGACGGGCTGACCGCGGCCGCGACGGACGACGGTCGCGGACGACGGAGGGGCGGGACCGCCACGGTCCCGCCCCTCCGTCGTCCGCCCCCCCTGGCGGCCCTCAGCTCAGGGCTGCAGCCCGGGCAGGGTGCCGGCGCGGCGCTGTCCGCCGCCCGCGACCGTCTCGGGCGTGTTGTTGGTCAGCACGCGCATGAGCGGGTAGAGCTTGCGGAAGTCCGCGTGCAGGGCGGCCGCCTGCGCCGGGTCGACGCCGGACTCCGCGTACAGCGCGACGGTCGAGGACCGGATGAGCACGTGGGCGCCGTAGTCCTGCAGCGCCCGGGCGAGGGCGCGGCCCTCGGGGGACAGGTCCAGCGCGTCGACGTCCACCGACGCGGGGATGGCCAGCATCGTGCCCATGGGGATCGTGCCCGAGTACGCCCACGAGGAGTCCCCGTCCTCGGTACGGGCCGGCCACACCTGGCCCTCCTTGAGCATCCAGTTGGGGATGCCGACCGCGAGCGTGTGGTCGATGGAGCGGTCCTGGAGCTCCTCCGCGCGGATGAGACCCGCGAAGAACGACACCCCGGACGCGCGGGAGCCGTCCTTCATGCCGTCGCCGGTCAGGTCGGTCTTCACCACCCGGGTCGTGGTCCAGCTCGTCGAGCCGACCTTGGTCATCTTGTAGAACTCCCAGGCCGTACGGCCGTCGGGCTCGATGATCCCCACGTGCTTGTCCGTGCCGTAGGTGGCGGTGGTCCCGGACGGGATGCGCACCTTGTGCACGTCGCCGGTCTTCGTGTTCGTGACCGTGGCGACCGGGTCGCTGCTGCGGGCCTGGAAGACGGCGATCGACCAACGGGTGGAGTTCACCACCGGCGTGCCGGACAGGAACGTCCGCGTGCGCGTGTCCCAGGTCTGCTCGAAGCGCGCACCCGAGCCGACGGCCGTGTTCCAGACCGCCGACGACGCGAAGGGGTGCTCCGCCGGGTCGCGCAGCTCTCCGAGCGCAGGGGCAGGCGCAGGGGCAGGCGCAGGGGCAGGGGCGGGCGCCGGGGCAGGGGCCGGGGCAGGCGCGGGCGCCGGGGCCTCGCTCTCCGGGGACGCCGCGTCGGCGTCGAAGTCGTCGTAGGTCACGGTGACGTCCCCGTCGGCCTTCGACACGTACGTGCTGAGGCCGACCTCGCCCGCCGTCTGCAGGCCAGGGGTCCCGTCGGTCGTCTCGACCTGCCAGTCGTCCGGCTCGGCGCTGCCCGCGGGCCAGGCCTTCGCGCGCAGGGTCGTCGGTGAGGTGCCGGTCACCGCGAGCCGCACCTCGTAGTTCGCGTCCGGCGCGTAGCCCGCGTCGAGCGGCACGCTCGCGAGCGTCGTGCCGGCCTGCGCCAGCCGCAGCTCGAGGCCGCCCTCCCACGTCACCACGAGACGGGCGCGGTAGTCGCCGGCGCCGGGGACGGCCCGGCCCAGGACCGAGGCGTAGACGGCGGGACCGGCGCCGGCCGCACGGTTCGTCCGGACGGTGGTCCGGGTGTCGGTGGCCGTCCGCGACACGTCGTGCAGGAGCGAGGCGGCCGTGACGCCGCTGCCGACCGTGTGACGACCGGCACCACCGGTGACGTAGTACCAGGCGCCGCTCTCGTCGTCGCTCCAGGTGCCTCCCTGCTGGGCCGGGCCCCAGCCGTCGCCCAGCTCCCGGGAGAAGGCGTCCTGCGCCACCGCCTCGGTGTCGGCGGCGACGGCGGAGGACGCGGCGGCCGTCGTGGCGCCGCTGGCGAGCAGGACGGCCGCGAGGGACAGCCCGCCGGCGCGGACGGTCGCCGACCGGCGGGACGCCCGTCGATCGGCAGGACCGGGCGGGACGGAGGCGACGGAAGGGTTCGTCGTGGGTAGGCCGAAGGGCACGAGCAACTCCTCGAGCGGCGCAGCGGTGCGCGCCGGAGACGGGGCAGGGTCATGGTGGTGCCGCCGCCGGGGCGGGGCGGGTCGACCGTACGGGGGCTCCGGCGCGCCGAGAACCCCGCCGTGCCACCGGGCGCACCGGCGGTCAGCGGGTGAAAGTCGGCCCGCGCGCACGCCGGAACGGGTCCGTGGTGCTATACGGGGCGGCGGCGGTCGGGGGTTCGGCCGGTGCGTCACCCCTGCTCACGCACCGAGGTCGTCGTCGCGCGCCCTCGACCCACCGCTCCACGAGTACCCGAGGGCGCTCTCGGGCATCCGCACCCCCGGCCGTGACCTTCCTGTGACCCAACACACGCGGGTGGCGGCCGATGGTGTCCACCATGTGGACGCGTCAGCGGGGTCGCCGCGGGCCGCCGTCAACCCGAGGAACCCCCGGACGAGTGACGGGCCGTGGGTGAAGTCCGCCGCTGCCGCTGCCGAAGGAGACGGGGAGCCACCACACGACAACGGCAAACCCGTCGCGAGGCGGGGACGCAAAGCCGAGGGACCCCCGTGGTCAGCCTGGCTACCGAACGAGATGGAGCACCGGTGATCCGCACCCGACCGTCCTCGACCGCGCCCGGGGGCACCCCCGCCCGGCACCCGGTCCGCCTGATCGGCACCACGACGCTCGCGCTGGCGCTCGTCGCCGGCGCCGGCGCCGTCGCCCCCGTCCACGCCGCCGCACCCGTCCCCGCAGCGTCGGTGCTGCCGGCAGCCACTGCGCCCGTGACGCTGGTGGCCGACAGCTTCGCACGCACCCTCACCGGTGGCTGGGGCTCCGCGACGACCGGTGGCTCGTGGGTGAGCTGCGGCGGCGACGTCGCCTACGCCGTGTCGGGCGGGACGGGACGCCAGACCGCGCGCCCCGGCGCCACGGCGGCGTCCATCCTGGGCAGCGCCGCGGCCGTGACGGACGCCGACACGCGTGTGACGGTGGCGCTCGACCGTCCTGCCGGGTCCGGGCCCGCCGCGTACGCCTCGGTGCTGGGCCGCAGCGTCGCCGGCGCCGGCGACTACCGCGCCCGGGTGGTCGTCACCTGGTCCGGCGCCCTGCAGCTGCAGCTCAGCCGGTCGGCGACGGCGCTGCGGACGGTCGACGTGCCCGGCGTGGCCTACGCCCCGGGGACGAAGCTCGCGGTGCGGCTGCAGGTGACCGGCACCGCGCCGACCACCCTGCGCGCGAAGGTGTGGGCGGCGGGCTCGGCCGAGCCGGGCGCGTGGACCGTGACGGCGCAGGACGCCACGGCCGGGCTGCAGACCGCCGGCCGGGTGGGCCTGAGCACCTACGTGGCCGGGTCCGCGGCCAAGGAGCTCGTGGCGAGCTGGTCCGGGCTGACGTCCACGTCGGTCGTCGCGCCCAACGTGGCCCCGACCGCCGCCTTCACGCCGGCGGTGCGCGACCTGGCCGTGGCGGTCGACGGCAGCGCGTCCGCCGACGTCGACGGGACGATCTCGAGCTGGTCCTGGTCCTTCGGCGACGGCGCCACCTCGACCGGCCCGACGGGGACGCACACCTACACCACCGGTGGCACGTACCCGGTGACCCTCACGGTCGTGGACGACGACGGGGCCACCGCGCAGGTGCGCCGCGACGTCGTCGTGGTCGCGCCCAACGTCGCCCCCACGGCCGCCTTCACCGCGGTCGCCAAGGACCTCGGCGTCGCCCTCGACGCCGGCGGTTCGCGCGACGCCGACGGGTCCCTCGCCTCCTACGCGTGGACCTTCGGCGACGGGTCGACCGGCTCCGGCGCGACCGCCCAGCACGCGTACGCGTCCGCCGGGACCTACACCGTCGGCCTGACGGTGACCGACGACCGCGGGGCCACCGCCCGCGCGACCCGCACCGTCACGGTGACCAAGCCGGCCGGGACGCGCGTCGCGGCGCTGCAGCCCTTCGCGAGCACCGCCTTCTGGAACACCTCCATCGGCTCCGGCGCGATCTTCGAGTCCGCCGCGGACACGCGGACCCGCATGTTCCTGTCGGGCACGCCGGTCATCAACTCCACGCGCTGGTCGATCGCCGTGTTCCGTGCGAAGGCGACGGACCCGCTGGCGACCGTCACGAACCTCAAGGACGGCAAGGTCTACCAGGTCCGGATCCCGGCCGGCACGGCGCCCACGTACGGCACCGACAAGCACGTGGGCGTCATCGACCCCGACGGGCTCTGGGGCTGGGAGTTCTACAAGATGACGCAGACCGGTCCGCTCACGTGGACCACGACGCGCGTCGTGCGCACGGACCTGACCGGCGACGGGATGAAGGACGGGTCCCGGGCCTCGAGCATCTCCTTCTACGGCGGGCTCATCCGCAAGGAGGAGCTGCGCTCCCTGTCGATCCGGCACACGCTCGCCGTCGGCATCCCCAACGAGATGCTGAAGATGGGTCCGGTGTGGCCGGCTCGCACGCAGGACGGCGACGCGTCGCTGTACTACAGCGGCCAGATCCCCATGGGGACGATGCTCGCGATCCCCGGGACGGTGGACGTCACGAAGCTCGGGCTGACGCCCGAGGGCCTGGCGCTGGCGCGTGCGCTGCAGGACTACGGCGCCCACGTGCTCATCCGGTCCTCGACGATCGCGCTGTACGGCGAGGCGGCGGTCGACCCGGCGCAGGCCGCGAACCTCAGCACGGACTGGCGCAAGCTGTACCCGCTCATGCGCGTGCTGACGAACAACACCGCCGACAACGTCTCCGGCGGGGGTACGCGGCGGGTCGCGCCGCTGCCGGACCTCGACCTCACGCCCTGACGACGCCCTGACCCACCCACCCGTGCCGCTCGGCGCGGTGCCGGCCCGCGCGGCCGGCCGGGTGACGACGACGCCCGTGCCGGCGGCCCCCGAGGGGTCGCCGGCACGGGCGTTCCCGCTCCCGGGTGATATCGCGCACGGCGACGGGTGAAGTGCGTCCACAGCCCCGGGAGACCCGCGGAACCCACGACTACTGTGTCCGAAATGCCGCTGAGGAGCGGTGCGCGCGGAACGTACCGCTGCACACCTCGGCCGGGCAAGGACCAGACCAGGGAACGGAGGCGTGTCGTGCGCTCGTCGATCACACGCCGACGCGCCGTCCTCCTGGTGGCCGGCCTCCTGCTCGTCGCCGTCGTCGTGCTCGTGGCCGTGCTCGCCGGTCGCGGCGGCGGGCCCGCGGCCGCGCCGACCGGCGGCACCGGTGCCACGACGAGCGCGACGGCGACGGCGACGGAGTCGCCCGAGCCCTCGGCGTCGCCCACGGCGTCGGCCACGCCCACCCCCGCGCCCGAGGCGTCGGTGCCGACCGAGACCCCGGGCGCCGGCGCGAGCGCCGCGCCGGGTGCGGCCGCGCCGTTGGACCTCGCCCCGGCCGAGGCGGCCGTCGTCGACGACGTCCGCGAGATCGAGAGCAGCGCGCAGCACACGGATCCCGTCGCGCCGGGCACGGCGGTCGCCCCGGTCGAGGGCGTGCAGGTCGTCGTCGACTCGGCCGACCGCGTCGAGGCGACGGCGCGCGGCCCGGGGGAGGTCGCCGGGCCGGCGCTGGCCGTGACCCTGACGGTCACGAACGCGACCGCTTCCGCCGTCGTCCTCGACGACGTCGTCCTCAACCTCTACGGCGCCGACGGCGTCCCGGGCAGCCAGAACCTGGGCGACGACCGCTCCGCGCCCCTCGCGGGGGAGCTCGCGCCCGGCGCGTCGGCCACGGGGACGTACGTGCTCACCCTCCCGCAGGTGACCGGGGACTCCTACGTGCTGTCCGTCTCCGTCACGCCCACCTCACCCGTCGTGCTCGTCGTCATCACCCCGGAAGCAGGCTGACCATGTCCTCCTCCCTCGTCGGCAGCGCGCCGGCCCGGCTCGGAGCGGCTCTCCTCGCCCTCGTCCTCGCGGCCGTCGGTCTCGTGGCGCTCGACGTCCCGGCCGCGCGTGCCGCGGTCCCCACGGCCGTCCCCGCCTCGGCGGGCGACACGGTCAGCGCCGACGCGCTGCCCACCGTGCAGACGAACGGGATCGTCTGGGCGCAGGTCGTCGTCGGGAACACCGTCTACGTGACGGGCGACTTCACGAGCGCGCGCCCGGCCGGGTCGCCGGCGGGCACGAACGAGGTGCCGCGCACGCGGCTCCTGGCGTACGACATCCGGACCGGTGAGCTCGTCCCGGGCTGGGCGCCCTCCATCAACGCCGTGGGCCGGGCCATCGCCGCGTCGCCCGACGGGCGCACCATCTACGTCGGCGGCGACTTCACGCAGGCGGGCACGACGAACAGGACGCGGCTGGCTGCGTTCAACGCGACGACGGGCGCCCTCGTGAACACGTGGGCGCCGGCGCCCAACGCGCCGGTGCGCAGCATCACGACGACGGCGAGCACCGTGTACTTCGGCGGGAACTTCACCTCCGTCGGCGGGACCAGCCGGCCCCGCGTGGCCGCGACGAACGCGAGCGACGGCAGGCTCACCTCCTTCTACGTCTCCGCGCAGTCGGCGCAGGTCGAGTCGGTCCGCCTCACGCCGGACGGCACGAAGCTCGTCATCGCGGGCCGGTTCTCCAAGCTCAACGAGGTGGCCAACCCGGGTGTCGGCTGGGTCGACGCCACGACCGGCAAGGTCCTGCCGTTCCCCGCCAACAAGCGCGTCGTCAACTACGGCTACTCGGCGGCCATCTACAGCCTCACGGTGACGGGCCGCTACATCATCGGCTCCGGCTTCGGGTTCCTCAGTGCCAACGACGGCAGCGTGGCCAACCTCGAGGGCCTGTTCGCCGCGGACGTGACCACCGGCGAGCTCGTGTGGGTCGAGGACTGCAAGGGCGACACGTACTCGTCGTTCGCCTCGCCGGACGGGAACGTCTACCTCGCCGGGCACCCGCACAACTGCGCGAACGCGAACGCCTTCTACGAGACCTCGCAGCGCTCCTGGAAGTACGGCCTGTCGTTCTCGCAGGACGCCGCCTTCCTGACGAAGAAGACCTCGACGGCCGACCCGGACTGGGGCGGCACGCCCGCGCCCGCCATCCGCAACTGGTTCCCGACGTTCACCTCGGGCACCTGGTCCGGCCAGAGCCAGGCCGGCTGGAGCGTCACCGGCAACGCGGACTACGTGGTCTACGGCGGCGAGTTCCCGTCGGTCAACGGCACCGGGCAGGCCGGCCTCGTGCGCTTCGCACGCAAGACCATCGCCCCGAACGCGCGCGGCCCGCAGCTGTCCGGCATCACCCCGTCGGTCGTCTCCCGTGCCCGCGGCTCGGTGTCGCTGTCGTGGCCCGCGGCCTGGGACCAGGACGACAAGACGCTGACCTACCGGGTCATCCGCGACAACGTGGTGGTCGGCACCGTCGAGCACTCCGCGTTCTACTGGGACCGCGGCCGCGTCTCCTACGTCGACACCGGCCTGGCGGACGGGCGCACGTACGGGTACAAGGTCCAGGTCGTCGACTCCGGCGGCAGCACCTTCACCTCCGGGGTGGTCAACGCGACGACGGTGTCCTCGCAGACGGCCGCGCTCAGCCCCTACAGCGCCGAGGTGCTCGGGGACAACCCGTCCAGCTACTGGCGCCTGGGTGACGCGGGTGCGACCCAGAACAGCTGGACCGGCAACTACAACCCGGCCACGCAGAGCGGTGCGACGTCGACCGACGGTGCCGTCGTGGGCAGTACCGACGGGGCGCTGCGGTTCGCCGGCACCTCGTCCTCCATCGCCCGCTCCACGCAGGCGGAGACGGCCACGGACACCGTCTCGGTCGAGGCGTGGTTCCGGACGAGCACCACCTCCGGCGGCAAGATCGTCGGGTTCGGCCGCAACGCGTCGACGCCCAGCACGTCCTACGACCGGATGATCTGGATGGGCGACGACGGCCGCGTCTCGTGGGGCGTCTTCCCGCAGGAGACCAAGGTGCTCACCTCCCCGGGCGCCCTCAACGACGACCGCTGGCACCACGTCGTCGGCACGCTCGGCCAGGACGGCCAGCACCTGTACGTCGACGGCGTCCTCGTCGGGTCCGACACCGGCACCGTGACGGCGCAGGTCCCGACGGGCGGCTTCGTGGGCTACTGGCGGATCGGCGGCGACACGCTCGCCGCGCCGTGGGCCCCGCTGCCGAGCTCCGCGTACTTCGCGGGCGCCATCGACGAGGTCGCGACGTACAACAAGCAGCTGACCGCCCTCGAGGTGGCCCGGCACCAGTCGTTCGGCACCACGGGCAAGGCCCCGGTCCTGCCGCCGACCGCGTCCTTCACCGCCTCGACGTCCAAGCTCACGGTGAGCACGGACGGCACGGCCTCGACGGACCGGGACGGCTCGGTCGCGGACTGGACGTGGAGCTGGGGCGACGGCACGACGAGCAGCGGCGCGACCGCGACGCACACGTACGCGGAGCCCGGGACGTACGGGGTCACGCTCACGGTGACGGACGACGGCGGCGCCGTCGGCACGTCGCAGCAGGACGTGACGGTCGCCCTGGTCGCACCGACGGCGGTCATGACGACCACGACGAACAAGCTCACGGTGACGGCCGACGGCTCGGGCTCCACCGACACGGACGGCACCGTCACGGGCTGGCGCTGGGCCTGGGGCGACGGCGCGACCGGTGAGGGGGCCACCGCCACGCACACCTACGCCGCGCCGGGCACCTACACCGTCGTGCTGACCGCCACGGACTCCGACGGCCAGACCGCGACGACCTCCGCCGGCGTGACGGTCGGGCTCGCCGCACCCGTGGCGTCCTTCACGTCCTCGGTGTCGGGCCTGACGGTCGCCCTCGACGGCTCCGGGTCCACCGACGCGGACGGCACCGTCCGTGACCACGCGTGGACGTTCGGCGACGGCGCGACCGGGACGGGCCGCACCATCTCGCACACCTTCGCGAAGCCGGGCACCTACGACGTGACGCTCACCGTCACGGACGACGACGGCGTCACCGGCACGCGGACGGCGCAGGTCGAGATCGGTGCGCCGGTGACCACGGTCGTGGGGGCGGACACGTTCGGACGGACCGTGACGAGCGGCCTCGGCACCGCGGACACGGGCGGTGCCTGGACGACGACCTCGGGCGTGGCCTCGGTCTCCGGTGGCGCCGGACGGCTGGCGCTGGCGACGAAGAGCTCCGCCGCCAGCGGCCGGCTCCCCGGTGCCTCGGGCACCGACCTGGTGACGAGCGCGACGTTCGCCCTCGACAAGCGTGCGAACGGCTCGGGCACCTACCTCATGGTGCGCGGACGCATAGCGGACAACGGCGACGCCTACCGGCTGAAGATCACGGTCGGCAGCGCCGGCACCGTCACCGCCCAGCTCGCCAAGGGGGTCGGCAGCACCGAGACCGCCCTCGGCTCCGCCGTCACGGTCCCCGGCACCCTGGGCGCGGGAGCGGGGCTGCGGGCGACCCTGTCGGTCACCGGGTCCGGCCCCAGCTCCGTGCAGGGCAAGGTCTGGCTGGCCGCGCAGGCCGAGCCGACGGGGTGGACGGTGCAGGCGACCGACTCGACGCCGTCGCTGCAGGGGTCCGGGCACGCGGGCGTGTACGCCGCCCTGTCCTCCTCCACGACGAACGGTCCGGTCGTGGTCGCGCTCGACGACGTGCAGGTGACCAACACCGCCGCGGTCGCGGCGGTGGCGCCGGTCGCCGCGTTCACGGCGAGCACCGCGAAGCTCACCGCGAGCGTCGACGGCAGCTCGTCGACGGACAGCGACGGCACGGTCCGGAGCTGGGCGTGGACGTGGGGCGACGGGGCGACGAGCACGGGTACCACCGCGTCGCACACCTACCGCAGCGCCGGCACCTACCCCGTGACCCTCACGGTCACGGACGACTGGGGGCTCACCTCGACGACCACGCGCCAGGTCACCGTGGCGCTCGCGCCGCCGGAGGCGGTCCTCACGACGACGACGGACCGCCTGGCCGTGACGGCCGACGGCACGGGGTCGTCGGACCCGGACGGGAGCATCGCCTCGTACGCCTGGTCCTGGGGTGACGGCAGCACGGGGACCGGCGCGACGGCGACGCACACGTACGCCTCCGCCGGCACGTACGACGTGACGCTGACCGTCACGGACGACGACGGCATGACCGCCTCCGCCACCCGGTCGGTCGCGGTCACGGCGGTGCCCACGGTGGCCGTGCTCGGGGCCGACGCGTTCGAGCGGAGCGTCGCCAGCGGCTTCGGCACGGCCGAGACCGGTGGCGCCTGGGTGACGACCGCCAACGTGACCAGCGTCGCCGGCGGCGCGGGTCGGCTGTCGCTCGCGACGAAGAGCTCGGCCGCGGGGGCCCGTCTGCCCGGTGCCGCCGGGACCGACCTCGTGACCACCGCGTCGTTCACGGTCGACAAGCGGGCGAACGGGTCCGGGAGCTACTTCCTGGTGCGCGGCCGCATCGCAGCCAACGACGACGCCTACCGGCTCAAGCTGAACGTCAGCAGCGGCGGCACCGTGACCGCGTTCCTCGTGCGGTCGGTGAGCGGCGTCGAGACCGCGGTGAGCAGCACCGCCACGGTCCCGGGCACCCTCGCGGCGGGTCAGAAGCTCTGGGCGACGATGGCGGTCACGGGCACCAGCCCGACCACGCTGCAGGCGCGCATCTGGCTCGACGGCCAGACGCAGCCGACGGGGTGGACGCTGACGGCCACCGACAACCAGGCCACGCTGCAGACCAGCGGCCACATCGGCTTCTACGCGCAGCTGTCCTCCTCGACGACGAACGGGCCGGTCGTGGTCGCGCTCGACGACGTCCGGGTGACCGACCGCACGGAGTGAGGCGGCGGCGCCCGGACACCGGGTGCCCGTGCACGAGCGAGGCGGCGAGGACGCGGCCCGTCCCGGGGAGCCCGGGGCGGGCCGCGGCGCACGGGGACCGTCCCCGGCGCGGAGATGGGAGCGCGGTGCGAGCAGGGCGACGGACGGACCGAGAAGCGGGGCGACGCCCGGGGTCCGCGGCGACGGGCGCGACGTCAACGGGATCGGCCACGCGGATCGTGGTGGTCCACCCCTCCGACGAGCTCTACGGCGCGGACCGCGTGCTCGTCGAGGCCGTCTCGGTGCTGGAGGAGGCGGGCGGCGGTCCGTCCCGCGGGGCCGAGGTGCGGGTCCTGCTGCCCCGGGACGTGACCTACCCGGAGCAGCGGCTGACGAACGAGCTGCGCCGGAGGGGCGTGCCCGTCCGTACGACCGACGTGCCCGTGCTGCGCCGGGACTACCTGCACCCGCGGGCGCTGCCCGCGCTCCTGGTGCGCACGGCCCGTGGCTTCGTCGAGCTGCGTCGGGAGCGTCCCGACGTCGTCTACCTGAGCACCTCGGCAGCCCTCCTCGTGGCCCCGCTGGCGCGGCTGCTGCGCGCCCACGTCGTCGTGCACGTGCACGAGACCTGGTCCCGCCAGGAGCGGGTGCTGCTCGGACCCCTGCTCCGGCTGTGCCACACGGTGGTCGCCGTGAGCGATGCGGTGGCGTCGGGGCTGCCCCTGCCCGGGACGCGGGTGACGGTCGTGCACAACGGCTTCGACGTGCCGCGCGCGGACGACCGGCGCGCGGCCGCGCTCCGGGACCGCGTGGGCGCGCGGCCCGACGACCTCGTCGTGCTCGTCGCCAGCCGGTGGAACGCGTGGAAGGGGCACGAGCTGCTGCTCGAGGCCTGGGGGCGCGCCGGCCGCGAGGACGCCCACCTGGTCGTCCTCGGAGCGCCCCCGCCCTCGGGGCAGCGCGTCGACGTCGCGGCGCTCGCGAGCGCGCTGCCCGACCCCGGCCGGGTCCACGTGGTCGGCGAGAGCACGGAGGTGCCCGCCTGGGTCCTGGCGGCCGACGTGGTCGCGGTCCCGAGCACGCGGCCGGACCCGCTGCCCACCATCGCCATCGAGGCGGCCGCCCTCGGCCGCGCGGTCCTGGCCGCCGACAGCGGAGGGCTGCCCGACATCGTCGAGGACGGCGTGACGGGCTCGCTCGTGCCGACCGGGGACGTCGACGCGTGGACCGACGCACTGCGTGCGCTGGACCGGTCGCGCGCCCGGGAGCAGGGAACGGCAGCCGCCCGTCGCTTCCGCTTTCTCTTCACCCGTGACGCGTTCCGGGAGCGCCTCGCCGACGCCCTCGACGTCGGGACCCCGACCGGGGCGACGACCGGAGGATGATGTGACGTCCACGCCGACCAGCACCCACGACCGACCGGGGGACCCTGTGCCGACCTCGCCGACCGCGCCGCCCACCGACGCGCGCACCGCAGCGCCCACGGGTACGCGGGCCGCCCGCTACCGCGACGGCGTGCGCACGCTCGCCGGCCTGCAGAAGACGTCGAAGGGTGCGCCGGCGTACTCCCGGTACGTCAACCGGTGGCTGGGCCGGCGCCTCGCGGCGGCCGCGCACGTCGTCGGGCTCACCCCGAACGCGGTGACGGGGCTGTCCGCGCTGTGCTCGTTCGCCGCGATCGCCGCCGTGGCCCTCGTCCGCCCGACGCCCGTGGTCGGCGTGCTCGTCGCGCTGGGCCTCGTCGTGGGGTACGCGCTGGACTCCGCGGACGGGCAGCTCGCCCGGCTGACGGGGACGGGGTCGCCCGCGGGGGAGTGGCTCGACCACGTGGTCGACGTGGTGAAGACCGCCACGATGCACCTGGCCGTGGCCGTCTCGCTGCACCGGTTCACGGACCTCGACGACGCGTGGCTGCTCGTGCCGCTCGTCTGGTCCGTGGTCGCCGTCGTGTCCTTCTTCGCGATGACGCTGACGGACCAGCTGCGGCGTGCGGCGCGCGGGCGGTCGGGCCAGTTCATGGCGAAGGACGGCAGCTCCAGCCTGCTGTACTCCCTGGCGGTCTCGCCGACGGACTACGGCCTGCTGTGCCTCGTCTTCGTCGCGCTGGCGTGGACGAGCGCGTTCCTGGCGCTGTACGGGCTCCTGCTGGTGGCCTGCGCGGGGTTCCTCGCCCTGGCGCTGCCCAAGTGGTACCGGGAGATCCGCCGGACGGGCGCCGCGGGCGAGGCCTGAGCCTGCTCAGTCCGCCCGGGCGACCGGCCCCGTCGGCGCGTCGAGCGCCGCGAGGGCGCTGCGCAGGACCGTGCTGGACGTGCTCACCGTGTAGGGGAAGTACACGACCTCGACGCCGACCTCGGCGAAGCGACGCTCGAGCTCGAGGCCCTTCGGCGTCCCGCGCCAGTCGTCGCCCTTGAGGAACACGTCGAAGGGCCGGCGCTGCCACGTCACGAGCTTGTCGGGCTGGTCCTCGATGAAGACCTCGTCGACGTAGGAGATGTGCCGCACGATCTCGGCGCGCTCCGCGGTCGGGATGACCGGGCGACGGCCCTTCGCCAGCTCGAGCTGCTCGTCGTCGACGACGCCGGCCACGAGGTAGTCGCAGTGGGCGCGGGCGTGCCGGAGGATGTTGAGGTGCCCGATGTGGAACAGGTCCCAGGCGCCGGGCGCGTAGCCGACCTTCACGTCGTTCCTCCAGGCGGTGCGGTCCGAGCCGCGACGGGACGGGCGGGGACCAGGTGAGCAGGTTCGGGGTCGGACGCTACCCGCGGGGGCGCCGGCGACGGAGGGCCCGTGGCGGGTGGAATCGTCCGTCCGGCGGGTGACGTCGGCCACGGCTCACCCCTGCGGGTCCTGCTCGGCATCCCCCTGCGTCCACCCGGGTGAAAACACCCAGAGGCCCCCCGGCGGTGCGGGGCGCAGGACTAGTCTCACCGCATTCCGCGACCGGGTCGTCGCACCGCTGCCGGCCGCGTGCACCGCGCCCGGACCGCGGTCCGCCCGTCAGCCCCCGCCCCGCCGAGGAGACCCACGTGACCCCCACCACCCGGACCGCGGGACCTGACGGGTCGGGTGAGCGCCGCCCGCGACGCGTGGACCGGCTCATCGTGCACCAGACCGACCTCGCCCGCCCGGTCCCGGGCGGCATCGACACGTGCATCCGCGGCCTGCTGCGGTACGCGCCGCGCCCGACCACCTTCGCCGTGGTCGGCGTGGACGCGGGCGGGCAGGTCCCGGGCCGGCGACTGGGCCGGTGGGAGCGACACCGCGCGGGCGACAACACGGTGTGGTTCCTGCCCGTGGCGCGGTTCGACCCGGCGGACCAGGTCCGCCGCGTCCCGCACGCGCTGCGGCTCGTCGCCGGGCTCGTCCGGCACCTCCCGGCGCTCCCGGCCTCCGGGCTCGTGCAGGCGCACCGCGTCGACGTCGCCGCCGCCGTGCACCTGCTCTTCCGCCGCCCGCTCGCCTACTTCGTGCACACGCAGGAGCACGGGCTGACCGGCTCGACGTCGGACTCCTTCTGGCGCGGCGCGGCAGGGCTGCACGCCCGCATCGAGCACTGGCTCATCCGCACGGCGGCCAGCACCACCGTCTTCAACCCGGACTTCGCGGCGACGGCGGCCCGCATCAACCCGGCGGCCCGGTTCTCGCCGACCTGGTACGACCCGCAGGTGGTGCGTTTCGAGCCCGCCCCCGAGCACCCGTACCGCGTGGTGTGGGTCGGCCGGGTCGAGGAGCCGAAGGACCCGTTGCTCGCGGTGTCGGCGCTGGCCGAGCTGGTCGCTGCCGAGCCGACCGCGCCGTGGACGCTGGACCTCGTCGGCTCCGGGTCCCTGCTGCCGCAGGTCGAGGCGGCGGTGGCGGCCCTGCCCGTCGGCACCCGGGAGCGCGTCCGGCTGCGCGGCCGGCTGACGCCGCAGGAGGTCGCCGACACCATGGCCGGCTCCGGCGTCTTCCTCATGACGTCGCACCCGGGGTACGAGGGGTTCCCGCGCGTCCTGCTCGAGGCGATGGCCTCCGGGCTGCCCGCCGTCGTGACGCTCGGCGCCGACACGGGGCAGCTCGTCGTCGACGGGCGCAACGGGTTCACGATCACCGACCGCTCGGCGAGCGGGCTCGCCGTCGCCCTCGCCAAGTCCCGGGGGCTCGAGCGCGCGGACGTCCGTGCCTCCGTCGACCACTACGGCGCACCCGCCGTCGTCTCCGCCGTCCTCGGCGGTGCCGCGTGAGCCCGGCGACCCGCGACGGCGCGCCGACGGCGACGCCCCCCGAAGCCCCCGCGACACCCCGGGCGGTCGTGCCCACGAGCAGGAGGTCGTCATGAAGGCGCTCGTCACCGGTGCGGCCGGGTTCGTCGGCAGCACGCTGTCCGGCAGGCTGCTCGCCGACGGCTGGTCGGTCGTGGGCGTGGACGCCCTGACGCCGTACTACGACCCCGCGCTCAAGCTCGAGAACCTCGACGGGCTCACGGGCGACTTCACGCTGCACAAGGCCCGGTTGCAGGACCTCGACCTCGAGGAGCTGCTCGCGGACGTCGACGTCGTGTTCCACCAGGCCGGCCAGCCGGGCGTGCGCGCGTCCTGGGGGCAGGAGTTCTCCGTGTACACGGAGCACAACATCGAGGCGACGCAGCAGCTCCTCGAGGCGGCGCGATCGGCTCCGCGGCTGCGACGGCTCGTGTACGCCTCGTCGTCCTCGGTGTACGGGGACGCGCAGCGGTACCCGACCGTCGAGACGGACCGGCCCGCACCGGTCAGCCCGTACGGCGTGACGAAGCTGGCCGGAGAGCACCTGTGCTCGCTCTACGCGGTGAACTTCGGTGTCCCGACGGTCTCGCTGCGCTACTTCACGGTCTACGGACCCCGGCAGCGGCCCGACATGGCGTTCACGCGCTTCCTGACGGCGGCGCGCACCGGGGGCTCCCTGCGCCTGTACGGCACCGGCGAGCAGATCCGGGACTTCACGTTCGTCGAGGACGTCGTCAGCGCGAACGTGCTCGCCGCGACGCAGGACGTGCCGGCCGGCACGGTCCTCAACATCGCGGGCGGGACGAACGTGTCGGTCCTCGCCGTCTTCGACATCATCCGCGAGGTCTCGGGCCGGCCGCTCGCCATCGACCGGTTCCCGAAGTCCGACGGGGACGTCTTCCGGACGGGCGGCGACGCGACGCGCGCGAGGGAGCTGCTCGGCTGGGTCCCGCAGGTCGGGATCGAGGAGGGCCTGCGTCGACAGTGGGAGTGGGTCGAGGCGCGCCGTGCCTGAGGTCGCGTGCGTCATCCCGACGCACGACCGCGACGAGATGCTCGTCGACGCGGTGACCAGCGCCGCGACCCAGACGCGGCCGCCGGACCGGATCGTGGTCAGTGACGACACCGGTGCGGACCGGTGCCGCGCCCTGGTGGCCTCCTGGGAGGGGCGCTGGTCGGTGCCGGTGGTCTGGGTCGACGCCTCCGGCGCGGGCGCCGGCACGGCCGGCGCGTCGCGCAACGCCGGGGCTGCTGCCGTGCCGGCCGGTCCCGACCAGGTCCTGGCGTTCCTCGACGACGACGACGTCTGGTCGCCCGAGTACCTCGAGCGGGTGGTCGGCCTGCTCGAGCAGGAGGGCACGGACGTGGTCGTCGCCTGGACGGCGGCCGACCGCCCCGGTTTCGAGATGGCTCGGATGGTGCCCGGGCTGCGGGCCGCCGACGTCGTCGCCCGCAACCCCGGTTTTGTCGGGTCCAACTTCGTCATCCGTCGCGCCGCCTTCGACGGCATCGGCGGGTTCGACCCGGCCCTGCCGGTCTCGAACGACAAGGACCTGCTGGTCCGCGCCCTGCTGGGCGGGTTGACGTACGCGGTCGTCCCCGAGGTGCTGGTCACGAACCGGGTGCACGGCGACGGGCAGCTCACGGACAAGACCGAGCGCCGTGCCGCCGCGGTCCGGCGCTACCGCGACAAGCACCGGGCCCTCCTGTCCGGCGCCGACCGTCGCCACCTCGCGGCTCAGATCGCCTCGATCCGTCGGGTGAGCGCGCCGACCCGGTCGGTCCGCCTGCTCGAGACGGCCCGGCTCGCCGCCCTGCGCGGGACGGCTCTCGTCGAGGCCGAGGTGCGCTCCCGACGAGCGGAGCGTCGCCGCGCGGAGGACGACGGCACGCGCTAGGGGAGCCGGCGCGACCGGTCGCGCGGCGGTCGTGCGCCCTCCCCGGGCAGAGCGCCATCCACGATGTGGGAACCGCCGAACGCTCGGTCCGTGATGTGGACCACATCACGAGGTGGTCACGACGAGGCGACGGCGAGGTGACGACCGGCGTCACCGCGACGTCGCGGCGCGGTCGCACGGACCGTCCGTCGTGCTGTGGCAGGGCCCGCCACCTGCGCTGATACGCCTTCTGCCGCTGCGGGCCCTAGCAGGGGAACGAGAGGGGCACCACTGCTGGCGGAGAACTTCACCCGGTCCGTCCATCTGCTGGACGCGCCGCTCCTGTGACGACGGTCACCCCAGCCCCTACCAGGAGCGCCCTAGGGTCTCTCGCGCCCGCCCCCCTGGGCCCCCGTCCGGTGCGCCGGCCGGGTCCGTCCGTCGTCGTGCCCCCCGTCCTGTCCTCTCCGGCGGGAGGGCCAAGGAGGTCACCGTGCCCCGTCGTCCCCTCGTCGCCCGCGGCGTCGCCGTCGCCGCCCTCGTCGTCACGCTCGTCGGGACCGGCGGAGCGGCCGCCGTGCAGGCCGCCGCCCCGGCCGCCGCGACCACGGCCGCCCTGCCGGCCTCGACGACCGCGCTGCGCAACCCCGGGATGCACCCGTTCGCGTCCAGCGCCGTGTGGAACACCTCGATGGGGTCGGGGGCGAAGTTCGAGTCCTCCACCTCGACGCGCACCGCGCAGATCCTGTCCGGCGTGCCCGTCGTCAACTCCTCCCGCTGGTCCATCGCCGTCTTCCGGGCCAAGAGCACCGACCCGACGCAGAAGGTCACCAACACCAAGACCGGTGCCGTGTACTGGCTCAAGATGCCCAGCGGCACGGCCCCGACCTACGGCACCGACAAGCACGTGGCGGTCGTGGACGTGAACGGCTACACCGGCTGGGAGTTCTACAAGATGACGAAGGTGGCCACGAACACGTGGACCACCACGCGGGTCGTCAAGACCGACCTGCGCGTCAACGGCATGGCGGACGGCGCGCGCGCCTCGGGCGTGTCCATCTTCGCCGGGCTCATCCGCGCCGACGAGCTGCGTGCCCGGTCGATCCGGCACACGCTCGCGCTCGGGATCCCCGACAGCATGCTCAAGTACGGGCAGGTGTGGCCGGCGCGGACCCAGGACTCCAGCGCGGCGACGACCTACTCCGGCAGCGTCCCCATGGGGACGATGGTCGCGATCCCGCCGTCGGTCGACGTCACCAAGCTCGGCCTGACCGCGGACGGGCTGGCGCTGGCCAAGGCGCTGCAGAACTACGGCGCGCACGTGCTCATCCGGTCGAGCACGGTCGCGCTCTACTGCGAGGCGGCGTGCGACCCGACGCAGGCGTCGAACATCCACAACGACTTCAAGAAGATCATCAAGCAGGTGCGGGTCGTCACGAACAACACGCCGACCACGGTCTCGGGCGGTGGCACCCGTCGCGTCGCGACGCTGCCGGGCCTGACCTCCTGACCGCCGCCCGACGCGTGCGGGCGCGGAGGTGAACACCTGTCACCTCGGGCCCGCGACCTCGTCCCGCAGCGGCAGCGTTCCCGCGCACCCCTACCACCTGGTGGTCGGCACCCCGGGGGCGTGTACGGCGCACCACTGCTGCGGCGCGCGGCCGGCCGCGTCACATGGCCCGCCGTCGCTGTCACGGTGCTGGCCGCCTCGCCGCGCACGTCGTGTCGGGACGGTTGCCCGGGCGCGTCGCCGCGGGTGCTCTTCGCGATGCCGCCCGCGCTCCGCCGCGCCGTCGCGGGGCGCCCGCCGGTCTGACCCCGCGCCGCCCCGCCCGTCGCGGCGACGAGCCCGCGGGTGAGCAGCGACACGTCGCCCCCAGGTCCCGTCCAGCGCGCTCCCAGGACAGACTGGCGGCGGGTGACCGCCGTGCGGCGCCCGTCCGACCACCGCAGCCCACCGGGGTCGACGCGCGCCCGCCCCGGAGGCGTCCATGCAGGCCGACCCGACAGCTCCCGTCACCGCACCCGCGGACCCCGCCGCCGGCCCGACGGCACCGCGTCCGCGGCTCGCCTGGGTCGACGCCGCCCGCGGCTGGTGCGTGGTGGCCGTGGTGCTCTTCCACGTGATCGCCTGGAGCGCCCGTCGGCTGCCCGTCGCGGGCCTGCCGGCCGGCGTGTGGGACGACGTCAACATGGTCCTGGGCAACCTGCGCATGCCGGTCCTGCTGGCCGTGTCCGGTCTCGTCCTGTCGCGCGCGGTGCGGGCGGGCGCCTCCCGGGCCGGCACGGTGACGCGCGCGGCGGGCTCGTACTACCTCTACCTGGTGTGGGTGGCCGTCTACGTGCTGTTCTACCTGCTCGTCCGCGAGCCGACGCTGCCGCACCGCCTCGACCTGGCCGACCTGCCGGCCGAGCTCGTCGTGCCGACGACGCCCCTCTGGTACGTCCTGGCGCTCGCGGTCTACGTCCTCGTGCTCCCGGCCCTCCAGCGCGTGCCGGCCCCGGTCGTGCTCACCGCGCTCGTCGTGCTCTCCACCGGGTCCCAGGTCCTCGACCGGCTCGACGGCCGGCTGGGGGAGCCCCTGGGCCTCAAGGTCCCGAGCCTGTTCCTCTTCTTCGCCCTCGGCGTGCACGCCGCGCCGCACCTGCGCCGGCTGGCGGAGCGCTCGACGCTGCCCGTCGTCGTGATCGGCGGCGTGCTCTCGCTCGGTCTCATGGAGGTGGGGCGCTTCGTGCCGGCCGCGTGGGGCGCCGCGCTGTACGACCTGCGCGGCGTGGTGTTCCTCGTGTTCTCCCTGACCGCCGTCGCGTGGGCGTGCCGCTGGGCCCCCGTGCGGGACCTCGGGCAGTGGCTGGGGCGGCGGACGCTGGGCGTCTACGTGCTGCACCCGCTGCTCATCGCGCTGCTGCTCGTGCTGCAGCTCGGCCCGCTGTCCGGCGCGTTCGCGGCGGTCGTCCGCACGCCGCTGGGCGGCGCGCTCTACCCGCTCGCGGTGACGGCCGTGCTCGTCGCCACCGCGATCGGGCTGCAGCACCTCGCCGAGCGGACGCCGGCGCGCGTCCTGTTCGCCGTGCCGGCCGGCCTGCGGGCCCGCGTGGCCGGCACGCCGCCGCAGCCGGCGGTCGTCCCCGCCGCCTGAGCCGACCGGACCGCCTCAGCCCCGGGTGCGCACCGCCCCGGCCAGCGCCGCGACGGCCGGCTCGAGCAGGGCGTCGGCGCGCTCGCGCGCCTCCTCCACCTCCGCGCCCAGGTCCGTCCCCGCCAGCCGCACGACGAGCGGCGCAGGGTCGGCCACCTGGCGCAGGTCGACGGAGTGCCGCCACCCGAGGTCGCGCAGCAGCGGGTCGAACTTGCGGGAGTACGCGAGCGGCAGGGCCGGCGTGCCGGTGGACAGCGCGTTGAGGCACGCGTGCATCCGGGACCCGACGACGAGGCGTGCCGACGCCGTGGCCTCCCGCACGTCCTCCAGCGACGTGGGCACGACCACCTCGGCGTCGCCCAGCTCGGCCGCCACCGCCTGCACGGCGGGGACGTCGTTGTCGGACAGCGGGCTGTCGAGGACGTGCGCCAGCAGGCCGACCGTCCGGCCCTCCGCCCGCAGGCCGCGGGCCACCGCCAGGACCGTGCGCCGGTAGGCCTCGTGGTCCACGTGCGGGTTCGGCGCCCACAGCAGGCCCGACACGTTGAGCAGCACGTCGCGCGTGCGCTCGACGACCGGGCGCGGCAGCGCGAACACCACGTCGGTGGTGAGCACGTCGACCGGGTGGCCCAGGCCGTCGGCGTACGCGGCGCTGATGGAGTCGCGCGCCATGACGACGGCGGCCCGGCGCAGCGACCACGCCCCGACCGCCCGGGACCAACGGCTGCGGAACGGGCCGATGGTCTGCGGCCCCAGCACCAGCGGCACGCCCGACTCCGTGACGAGCTCGGCCAGCGTGCTCATGGTGTGCAGGCGGTGCCTGCCGTAGATGTCGGCGAAGCTGTCGCCGGCGCGCGTGTCCACCGCCAGGTCGAACCCCGCCAGCCACCGCCGCAGCTCCGAGCCGGGCTTCGCCTGGCCCTTGAGCACGGCGCGCCAGTCGTCGACCGGCACGGGCGCCGGGCCGTCGCCCCACGCGAGGTGCACGACCTCCGCCCCGGGCAGGGCCCGCTCGACGAGGGCCGCCGTGCCGTGGGCCAGCGCGCGCACGCCCAGGTTCGTCGACCGGTCGTCGGCCCAGAGGGTGAGGACGCGCATGCCAGGGTTCCCGTCTGCTCGGGGACGGGCGCGCGGAGAGGCGGCGCACCCGGGGACGGCGCCGACTCTAGGGGCGTCCCCCGGGCCGGTGAGGCACCACGGACGGGTGACGCCGGGCGGGTGACGCGTCGGCTCCGTCACGTGGCGGCCGGTCCCTCCCCTGTGCCGGGTATGTTCCCGACGCCGGCGCCAAGCAGTGACGTCGTGCAGAGGGGACGGCCCATGAGCGTGCGCACCGAGGTGCACCCCCCGGGGGACCGGGAGGACGAGGACCGCCCGCACGGGGGACGCGACCGCGGCGTCGCCGTCGTCGTCGTCAACTACGCGTCCTCGCGCCTGCTCGAGCAGCACCTGGCCGGCTCCGAGCTGGCCGCGGTGGCGGGCGCCGTGTACGTCGTCGACAACCGGACGACGTCCGCCGAGCGCGCCGGGCTGCGGGGCCTGGCCGCGCGCGAGGGCTGGCAGGTCCTCGAGATGGACGGCAACCCCGGGTTCGGCGCGGGCATGAACGCGGGCGTCCGCCGGGCGACCGCGGACGGCCACGACGTCTTCCTGCTGCTCAACCCCGACGCCTGGATGGGCGCCGCGGACCTCCACGCCCTCGAGCGGCGGGTCCGGGCCGACCCGATGGCGCTGCTCAGCCCGCGCATCGACAAGGCGGACGGGGACCTGTGGTTCGCCGGCGCCGACCTGGACCTGCGCACGGGCCACGCGACGATCGTCCGCGACGGTCGCACCCCGGCCGAGCCCTGGCTCGTCGGCACGGCCCTCGTCGTGCACCGGCGCCTGTGGGAGGCCGTCGGCGGGTACGACGACGACTACTTCCTCTACTGGGAGGACGTCGACCTGTGCTGGCGCGTGCGCCGCGCGGGCGGCACGGTCGCCGTGCTCGACGAGGCCCGCGCCGGGCACGCCGTCGGGGGCACGCAGCGGGGCGGCGCGTCGTCGTCGCCCGCGAAGTCCCCGACCTACTACTACTGGAACTGCCGCAACCGTCTGCTGTTCGCGACGCAGCACCTGTCCCGGCGCACCCGTCTGCGGTGGGCGCTGACGACGGGGTCCTATGCCGTCGAGGTGCTGCTGCGCGGCGGACGTCGCCAGCTCCTGCGCCCCTGGCGGCCGGTCTCGGCGGTCGTGCGCGGGACGCTGGCGGGCCTGGTGCTCGTCGCGCGGTCGCTGCGGCGCCCGGCGCGCGGCCCGGGGCCGGCGGGGCGGGTGCTGGCGGCGTCCGGGGCCGTGACGCCACCCGGGAGCGCGCCGCACGCCACGCCCGACCCCGCGCCCACTTCCGCGCCCGCCTCCGTGCCCGCCCCCGCGCGCGCCCGGCTGGACACCGCTCCGTAGACTGGGGACCCACCCCGTCCTCCTCCCGAGGCGGGGTGCGCGTGCTGCCCGGGCGGCGGTGCGCGACGTCCGCCGTGCCCCGCAGGAGCCCCCTTCATGAACCTCACCGGTCTGCTCGCCGCCCTGCTGGAGGACGGCGCCGCGACGGCCGCGCTCGAGCACGTGCGCGCCCGCGGCCAGGCGGACGTCGTCGGCCCGGCGGGCGTCCGCGCGCCGCTGCTCGCCGCGATGGCGGGCGCGCGCGCCGGCGCCGCCCCGGCGGACCGGGCGGCCGGCGGGCGGCCGCTCACGGTCGTGACCGCGACGGGCCGCGACGCCGACGAGCTCGCGGCCGCCCTGCGCTGCTACCTGCCGGACCACGACGTCGCGGTGCTGCCCGCGTGGGAGACCCTGCCGCACGAGCGGCTCAGCCCGCGCAGCGACACCGTCGCCCGTCGCCTGGGCGTCTTCCGCCGCCTCGCGCACCCGGGACCCGCGGGCACGCACACCGGCCCGGTCCGCGTGCTCGTCATGCCGGTGCGCGCGCTGCTGCAGCCCGTCGTGACGGGGCTGGGGGAGCTCGAGCCCGTGGAGGTGCGGCAGGGCGACACGGTGGACCTCGACGCGCTCGCGGGTCGCCTCGTCGACGCCGCCTACAGCCGCGTCGACATGGTCGAGCGACGCGGGGAGTTCGCCGTGCGCGGCGGCATCCTCGACGTGTTCCCCCCGACCGAGGACCACCCGCTGCGCGTGGAGCTGTGGGGCGACGAGGTGTCGGAGATCCGCTGGTTCTCCGTCGCCGACCAGCGCAGCCTCGAGGTCGCCGACCACGTGTGGGCGCCCCCGTGCCGGGAGATCCTCCTCACCGACGCCGTCCGCGCCCGGGCCCGCGCGCTCGTCGAGCAGCTCCCTGGCGCCACGGACATGCTCGACCGCCTCGCGGAGGGCATCGCCGTGGAGGGCATGGAGTCCCTCGCGCCGGTGCTCGTCGAGGGCATGGTCCCGGTGACCGAGCTCGTGGACCCCGAGTCCCTGCTCGTCCTCGTCGACCCCGAGCGGGTGCGCCGCCGCGCCCACGACCTCGTCGCCACCACGGAGGAGTTCCTCGCCGCCGCCTGGACCTCGGCCGCGGCGGGCGCCCGCACCCCGCTGGACCTGTCCGCGGCGTCGTTCCTCACCTTCGCCGACGTGCGCGAGCGCGCCGCCGCCCGCGGCCTGGGCTGGTGGACGCTCAGCCCGTTCACGCTCGAGGAGACCGACGACGAGGACGGCACGACGCTCGGCGGCGCGGGGCCGGTGGGCGGCGTGGACACGTACGTCGTCGCCGCGCGGGACGTCGAGCGGTACCGCGGCGAGGTCGAGCGGGCCGTCGACGACGTGCGCCGCCTGCAGCGCGACGGCTGGCGGCTCGTCCTCGCGACGGAGGGCCACGGGTCCGCCCAGCGCATGGTCGAGCAGCTCAACGCCTCGGAGGTGCCGGCGCGGCTGGTCCCGACCGTCGACGCGGAGCCCGAGGGCGGCATCGTCCTGGTGACGCCGGGCCTCGTCGGGCCGGGGTTCGTCGCGGAGGGCCTGCGCCTGGCCGTGTTCTCCGAGTCCGACCTCACGGGTCGCGGCGGGTCGACGACGAAGGACATGCGCCGCATGCCGAGCCGCCGGCGCAACGTCGTCGACCCGCTGCAGCTGCGTCCCGGCGACCTCGTCGTGCACGAGCAGCACGGCGTGGGCCGGTTCGTCGAGCTCGTGCAGCGGACCATCGGCGCGGGCGCCACCGCCACGACGCGCGAGTACCTCGTCATCGAGTACGCCTCCAGCAAGCGCGGGCAGCCCGGGGACCGGCTCTTCGTGCCGTCGGACGCGCTCGACCAGGTGACGAAGTACGTGGGCGGGGAGTCGCCGACGCTCAACAAGATGGGCGGCGCCGACTGGGCCAAGACGAAGGGCCGCGCGCGCAAGGCCGTCAAGGAGATCGCGGCCGAGCTCATCCGGCTGTACTCGGCGCGGATGGCGACGGAGGGGCACGCCTTCGGCCCCGACACCCCGTGGCAGCGCGAGCTCGAGGACGCGTTCGCCTACGTCGAGACGCCGGACCAGCTCGCGACGATCGACGAGGTCAAGGCCGACATGGAGAAGCCGGTCCCCATGGACCGGCTCGTCTGCGGCGACGTCGGCTACGGCAAGACGGAGATCGCCATCCGCGCGGCGTTCAAGGCCGTGCAGGACGGCAAGCAGGTGGCGGTCCTCGTGCCGACGACCCTGCTCGTCCAGCAGCACCTCGACACGTTCACCGAGCGGTACGCGCCGTTCCCGGTGACCGTCAAGGCGCTGTCGCGGTTCTCGACGCCCGCCGAGTCCGAGGCCGTCGTCGAGGGGCTGCGGGACGGCTCGGTGGACGTCGTCATCGGCACCCACCGGCTCATCACGGGCGGGGTGCGGTTCAAGGACCTGGGCCTGGTGATCATCGACGAGGAGCAGCGCTTCGGCGTCGAGCACAAGGAGACGCTCAAGGCGCTGCGGACCAACGTCGACGTGCTGTCGATGTCCGCCACCCCCATCCCGCGCACCCTGGAGATGGCCGTCACGGGCATCCGCGAGATGTCGACGCTGGCCACGCCGCCGGAGGAGCGTCACCCCGTGCTCACCTTCGTCGGGCCGTACGAGGAGAAGCAGATCGGCGCGGCCATCCGGCGCGAGCTCCTGCGCGAGGGCCAGGTCTTCTACGTGCACAACCGCGTGGAGTCGATCGAGCGGACCGCCGGGCGCCTGCAGGAGCTCGTCCCCGAGGCCCGCATCGCCGTCGCCCACGGCAAGATGGGCGAGCACCGGCTCGAGCAGGTCATCGCCGATTTCTGGGAGAAGAAGTTCGACGTCCTCGTCTGCACGACGATCGTCGAGACCGGTCTGGACATCTCCAACGCCAACACGCTCATCCTCGAGCGTGCCGACCGGCTGGGCCTGTCCCAGCTCCACCAGCTGCGCGGGCGCGTCGGCCGCGGGCGCGAGCGGGCCTACGCCTACTTCCTCTACCCGCCGGAGGTCCCGCTCACGGAGACCGCGCACGACCGGCTCCAGACGATGGCCGCCCACACCGACCTCGGCGCGGGCATCGCGATCGCCATGAAGGACCTCGAGATCCGCGGCGCGGGCAACCTGCTCGGCGGGGAGCAGTCCGGCCACATCGAGGGCGTCGGCTTCGACCTCTACATCCGCATGGTGGGGGAGGCCGTCGCGTCCTTCCGCGGCGACCAGCCCGAGGAGCTGCCGGACGTCACGCTCGAGCTGCCCGTCGACGCGCACATCCCGCACGACTACGTCGCCCACGAGCGGCTGCGCCTGGAGGCCTACCGCAAGATCGCGGTGGCCGCCGACGACGCGGCGCTCGCGGAGGTGCGGGCCGAGCTCGTCGACCGGTACGGCGCGGTCCCGACGGCGGTGGAGAACCTCTTCGCCGTCGCCGCGTTCCGCAACCACGTGCGCGGCGCGGGGCTGACGGACGTCACCGCGCAGGGCCGGATGATCCGGTTCGCGCCGGTGGAGCTGGCGGAGTCGGCGCAGCTGCGGCTCAAGCGGCTCTTCCCCGGCGCGGTGCTCAAGCCCGCCACGCGGACCGTGCTCGTGCCGTTCCCGATGACGGCCCGCATCGGCGGCAAGGCGCTGTCCGGCGGGGCGCTGCTGGAGTGGGCGCGCGCCTTCGTCGACGCGGTGGTCCGCGGGGACGTCTCCGCGGCGGCCGGGGTGGGCGTCGGGGCCGGGGCGCGCCGGTGACGGTGGGGGTCGGCGGTGCGCCCGGGGACGACCTGCCCGACGAGGCGCGCGTCGTGCGGGCGCTGGCCCGGGCGGTGGCCGTCATGGACCGCCTGCGCTCGCCGGGCGGCTGCCCCTGGGACGCGCAGCAGACGCACGCGTCGCTGCTGACCTACCTCGTCGAGGAGGCGCACGAGGTGGTCGAGGCCGTCGAGCGGCCGGGCGGCGTCGACCGCGCCGGGCTGCGCGAGGAGCTCGGCGACGTGCTGCTGCAGGTGCTCTTCCACGCGCGGATCGCGGCCGAGGACCCCGACGACCCCTTCGACGTCGGCGACGTCGCCGAGGGCCTGGCCGACAAGCTCGTCCGGCGGCACCCGCACGTGTTCGGCGGCGCCGACGGCTCCCCGGCCGAGCCGGGCCTCGGAGCCGACGGCGTGCTCGCGCGGTGGGACGACCTCAAGCGCGCCGAGAAGCCCGCGCGCGCCTCCGCGCTCGACGGGGTGCCCGGGTCCCTGGGCGCGCTGGCCCGGACGCAGAAGGTCGCCTCCCGGGCCCGCCGTGCCGGCCTGCTCGACGAGGGGCCGGACCGGACGCCCGTCGGCGCGGGCGTGGGCATCGACGTGGGGGAGCGGCTGCTGGCACTGGTCCTCGAGGCGGAGGCGACGGGCGTCGACGCCGAGGCCGCGCTGCGGGCCGCCGCCCGGACGTGGGAGGACGGCCTGCGGAGGCGCGAGGCGGCGCCCGCCGGACCCTAGGATGAGCGGCGGCCGGGGGTGCGACGACGCACGACGGGACGGCCGGGACGACCCGATGACGGGGAGGGACCTGTGAGGACGCGGACGGGCAGGACGGCGGCGACGGCGCTGGCGGGGCTGGTCCTCGCGGCGGGTCTGACCGCGTGCGCCGGGGCGCCGGGGGCGGCGGCGGTCGTCGACGGACGGGAGATCCCCACCTCCGACCTGCAGGACGTCATCACGGAGATCGGGCCGCTGCTCGGCAGCGCGACGACCGCCCAGGTCCTCGCGGTGCTCGTGCAGGAGCCGGTGGTCACGCAGCTCGCCGCGGAGAACGGCGTCGGGGTGTCGGACGACCAGGCGCGCAGCGCGCTGGAGGCGGCGCTCGCCTCCGCCGGCGTGACGGTCGACGAGCTGAGCCCCGCGTCGCTGTCCGTGGGGCGCTACCTGGCCGCCGCGACCGCGCTGCAGGGCCTGCCGGACGGCGGTGCCGAGGCGCAGGAGGAGCTCCTCGCCCGCGTCGCCGAGCAGGACCTCGAGGTCAACCCGCGCTTCGGCGCCGTCGACGAGCGCGGCACCGTCACCGCGCCCACGGCCCTGCCGTGGCTCGTGGCGCCCGAGGCGGCGGCCCCGGCGGCGGGCTGACCCGCAGGGCCGACCGTCAGGCGCGCCGGACGTCCGCCGTCGCGAGCACGACCGCGTCGAGCCACGCGGAGAAGTCCGCGAACCACCGGTCCGAGCGCGTGCCGCGCGGCGTCGCGCCGAACCCGTGGCCGCCGGTCGCGTACGCGTGCGCCTCGACGCTGCCGCCGGCCGCCCACCACGCCCGGTAGAGGGTGAGGGACGAGTCCACGATGGCGTCGCCGAGGTCGTCGTCGGACGCCCAGGCCAGGAACATCGGCGGCGCGGGCTGCGGCACGACGGCCGGCCCCCACAGCGCCGGGTAGACCGGCGCGACGAAGTCGGGCCGGTGCTCGTCGGGCGCGTCCAGGGTGGTCGCCGCGACGACGAACCCGCCCGCGGAGAACCCGAGCATGCCCACGCGGTCCGGCCGCACGCCGTACCGCTCGGCGTGCGCGCGCACGTGGCCGACCGCCGCCCCGCCGTCCGCGGCCGCGACGGGCCGGTAACGCTCGCCGACGTCGAGCATGTACGCGCGGTCCGACATCGACCGCTCGGCGAGCGCCGCCCACTCGACCTCGTCGGGCGGGGTGGGGACCGTCCGGTAGTGCAGGACGAAGGCCGCGACCCCGCGCTGGACGAGGAGCCGCGCCACCCACTCGCCCTCGTTCTCCACCGACAGGAAGTGCATGGCGCCGCCCGGGCACACGACGACCCCGGCACCCGTGGCCACGTCGGCGTCGGGGAGGTAGGCGGTGAGCGTCGGCACGCTGACGTTGCGCACGTGGCGCGGGGCGCCGGGCCCGTCCCACGAGAGGGGCGCCTCGATGGGCTCGGGGCCCTGCGCCGGCGCCCCGGCGACGGTCAGCGGGACGGGTGCCTCGACGCGCATGGGCGGGACGGTACCGCGCGCCCGCGTCCCCCGCGCCCGACGGAGGTCCCGCGGGTGGGCGTCCCCCGCGGTCTACGCTGACCACTGCACGCCTCGCACCGAGGACCCCCCGCCTGAAGGAGACCCATGGCCAGCATCGAGGCCGTCGGCGCACGCGAGATCCTGGACTCGCGCGGCAACCCCACCGTCGAGGTCGAGGTCGCGCTCGACGACGGCACCATCGCCCGGGCCGGTGTCCCGTCGGGCGCCTCGACCGGCGCCTTCGAGGCCGTCGAGCGCCGTGACGGCGACAAGGGCCGCTACCTGGGCAAGGGCGTCGAGCAGGCCGTCAACGCGGTCATCGACGACATCGCCCCCGAGCTCATCGGCTACGAGGCCACGGAGCAGCGCCTCGTCGACCAGGCCCTCATCGACCTGGACGGCACCCCCAACAAGGGCAAGCTCGGCGCCAACGCGATCCTCGGCGTCTCGCTCGCCGTGGCCAAGGCGGCGGCCGACTCGGTCGACCTGCCGCTGTTCCGCTACGTCGGCGGCCCGAACGCGCACGTCCTGCCGGTCCCGATGATGAACATCCTCAACGGCGGGTCGCACGCGGACTCCAACGTCGACATCCAGGAGTTCATGGTCGCCCCCATCGGCGCCGCGAGCTTCCGCGAGGCGCTGCGCACCGGCGCGGAGGTCTACCACTCCCTCAAGTCCGTGCTCAAGGCCCAGGGCCTGAGCACCGGCCTGGGCGACGAGGGCGGCTTCGCGCCGAACCTCTCGAGCAACCGCGCCGCGCTGGACCTCATCCTCTCCGCCGTGGAGAAGGCCGGCTTCACGCCGGGCGTCGACGTGGCCCTGGCCCTCGACGTCGCCGCGACCGAGTTCTTCAAGGACGGCGCCTACCAGTTCGAGGGCTCCGCCAAGAGCCCCGAGGAGATGCTCGCGTTCTACGAGCAGCTCGTCGCGGACTACCCGCTGGTCTCCATCGAGGACCCGCTGTCCGAGGACGAGTGGGACTCCTGGTCCGAGCTCGTGCGCCGCGTGGGCGACAAGGTGCAGATCGTCGGCGACGACCTGTTCGTCACCAACCCCGAGCGCCTGGCCAAGGGCATCTCGCTCAAGTCGGCGAACTCCCTGCTGGTCAAGCTCAACCAGATCGGCACGCTGTCCGAGACGCTCGACGCCGTCACGCTCGCGCAGCGCAGCGGCTTCACGACGATGACCTCGCACCGCTCCGGCGAGACCGAGGACACCACCATCG
The DNA here is from genome assembly GCF_900111925.1 of Cellulomonas marina. Classification (GTDB taxonomy): domain Bacteria; phylum Actinomycetota; class Actinomycetes; order Actinomycetales; family Cellulomonadaceae; genus Cellulomonas; species Cellulomonas marina. The sequence goes on along the minus strand of NZ_FOKA01000004.1, from coordinate 104,052 downwards.
CCGACCTGTCGGTGGCGACGAACGCCGGCCAGATCAAGACCGGTGCCCCCGCCCGTGGCGAGCGCATCAACAAGTACAACCAGCTCCTGCGCATCGAGGAGGAGCTGGACGACGCCGGTGTCTACGCCGGTCGCTCCGCCTTCCCGCGGTTCTCGCAGGGCTGAGCACCCGCAGCACACCCAGCAGCACCCAGCAGCACGACGCAGGGCCGACGACCTCCGGGTCGCCGGCCCTGCGGCGTCCCGTCCCGTGGTGACCACGTGCTGGCCCGTGCTGATCCCGTGCCGACCTCGTGCTGCGGCGGGTCGGTGCCGCCGGGGCCGCAGGTGCGGGGCACAATCGAGGCCATGCCCTCGTCCCGCCGTCCCGGCCACCCGCGCGCCCCGCGCGGCGCGGCCGCGCCGGGCGACAAGCACGGCGAGCGGTCCGGTCAGCGGCTCGGCGAGCGGCCCGCACCGCGCCCCGGCGCGCGTCCCGGGGGTGCCGGCCGCCGTCCCCGCGGTCCCGTGCCCGTCGTGCAGGCCACCGTGCCACGGCTGTTCTCCGCGCGGGTGCTCGTGCTGGCGCTCGTCGTCGTCGTCGCGTTCGTGCTCGTCTACCCGACACTGGGCTCCTACCTGCAGCAGCAGGCCGAGCTGCGGGCGCTGGAGCAGCAGGTGGAGCAGGCGCAGGCGACGAACTCCGAGCTCCAGGCCGACCTCGACCGCTGGGACGACCCGGCCTACGTCCGCGCCCAGGCGCGCGACCGCCTCGCCTTCGTCCTGCCGGGGGAGCGGGCCTACCGCGTCGTCGACCCCGGCACGGTCCCCGAGGCCGCCGTGCCGGCCGGTCCGAGCACCGACTCCTCGACCCTCGCGGACGGCACGACGCGGCCCTGGTACCAGTCGGTGTGGACCTCCGTCGAGGAGGCGGGCGCGGCCCCCGTGACCCCGCCCGCGCCGACGCCCGAGGCGCCGCCCGCGACTTCCTGAGGTCACGCGAGCGACGGGCTCGCTCGCGACGGCCCGGGAGCGCGCTCGCGGTCGGGGATGATGGGACGTCCCCGTCCACGACCCCCAGGACCCCGCGTGACGCAGCACGACCTCCCCCTCGCCGCCCCCGACGCGTCGGCCTCCACCACTGTGCCCGCCGCCGTGCCGGACGCCCTCGTGCCCGACGAGGCCGTCGACCCCGCGGTCGTCACCGACGCCGACCGGGCCGTGCTCGCCGAGCAGCTCGGCCGGCCGCCGCGCGGGCTCGTCGGGATCGCGGCCCGGTGCGTCTGCGGGCGGCCGACCGTGGTCCGCACCGCGCCGAGGCTCGACGACGGCACCCCCTTCCCGACGACGTACTACCTCACCTGCCCGCCGGCGGTGTCGGCGGTCAGCACGCTCGAGGCCTCGGGGATCATGCGGACCTGGACGCAGCGCCTGGCGGAGGACCCCGTGCTCGCCGAGGGCCACGCCCGCGCGCACGCGGCCTACCTCGCCGACCGCGAGGCGCTCGGGCACGTGCCCGAGATCGCGGGGGTGTCGGCCGGCGGCATGCCCACGCGCGTCAAGTGCCTGCACGTGCTCGTCGGGCACGCGCTCGCAGCCGGCCCCGGGGTCAACCCCCTGGGCGACGAGGCCCTCGCGCTCGTCGCCGACCAGTGGCGGCCCGATCGCTGCACCTGCTGACCCGCGTGCCGACCCGCGTGCGGGTGGCACGATGACGCCCGTGACGCGTGTGGCTGCCATCGACTGCGGGACCAACTCCATCCGGCTGCTCGTCGCCGACGTCGAGGGCGGGACCCTCACCGACGTCGACCGACGCATGGAGGTCGTCCGCCTGGGGCAGGGCGTGGACCGCACGGGTCGCCTCGCGCCGGAGGCGCTCGCGCGGACGCTGGATGCGACGCGGCGCTACGCCGACCGGTGCGTCGAGCTCGGGGTCGAGCCGGGCGCGGCGGCCGTGCGGTTCGTCGCGACCTCCGCCACGCGGGACGCGGAGAACCGCGACGAGTTCGTCGCCGGGGTGCGGGACGCCATCGGCGTGGAGCCCGAGGTCGTGGCCGGGCACGAGGAGGCCGCCCTGTCCTTCCGGGGGGCCGTCGGCGGGCTCGCGGCGCACCCGGGCCCGTACGTCGTCGTCGACCTCGGGGGCGGGTCGACGGAGCTCGTCGTCGGCACGGGCACCCCCGACGCCGCGTGGTCCATGGACGTCGGCTGCGTGCGGCTGACCGAGCGGCACCTGCGCTCGGACCCCCCGGCGGCCGACGAGGTCGCCGCCGCCCGTGCCGACGTGGCCGCGGCGCTCGACGAGGCGGCCGGGCACGTCGACTGGTCGCGGGCGCGCACCCTCGTCGGGCTGGCGGGGACCGTCACGACCGTAACCGCCCACGCGCTCGGCCTGCCGGCCTACCAGCCCGAGCGGATCGACGGGTCCGCCCTCGCGGTGGACGCGGTGCTCGCCGCCTGCGACGACCTGCTGCGCCGGGACCGCGCGTCGCGGGCCGCGCTGCCCTTCATGCACCCGGGCCGGGTGGACGTCATCGGGGCGGGGGCGCTCGTCTGGCACGACGTCGTCGCACGGGTGGACGCGGACGTGCGTGCGGCTGGCGGCGCGCTGAGCGCGGTCGTCACCTCGGAGCACGACATCCTCGACGGCATCGCCCTCAGCGTCGTCGATCGCGCCGCCCGGGCCTGACGCGCGCGGCAGCCGGGGCGCGCCGACGGCCTCGTGGGGCACGGGCGCGTGGGCCGACAGGGGGTGAGGGTCCTCACAGCCGGGGCCCGGGAAGCGGTATCAGCGCTGGCCGGAGCCCTGCACCCGGCGGCCGGGACGGCGGGCCCGCGTGGGGGCGGGTAGCGTTGACCGCATGTCCGAGCCGGTCGCCTCCACGAAGTCCCGCAAGGTCCCCCGCGTCCTCGTCCTCGGGGGCGGCACGGTGGGCCTGTACACCGCCAAGCGGCTGCGCAAGCGGCTCGGCAACCGCGAGGCGGCGATCGTCGTCGTCGACCCGCGCCCGTACATGACGTACTACCCCTTCCTGCCCGAGGTGGCGGCCGGGTCCATCGACCCCCGCTGGGCCGTCGCCCCGCACCGCCGCGCGCTCAAGGGCGTCGACGTGCTGCAGGGCAAGGTCAGCCAGATCAAGCACGCGGATCGCACCGTGCAGATCACGCCGGAGGAGGGTGAGCCCTACTGGGTCACCTACGACCACCTCGTGGTCGGCCTCGGCTCGGTCGCCCGCACGCTGCCCATCCCGGGCCTCGCGGAGCAGGCCATCGGCTTCAAGCAGGTCGAGGAGGCCATCGCCCTGCGCAACCAGGTCCTCAACCGCATCGACGTCGCGTCGAGCACGTGGGACCCCGGGCTGCGCCGCAAGATGCTCACGTTCGTCTTCGTCGGCGGCGGGTTCGCCGGCATCGAGGCGCTGGCAGAGGTCGAGGACATGGCCCGCGCCGCGGTGAAGTACTACAAGGCGATCGAGGAGGAGGAGCTGCGGTTCGTCCTCGTCGAGGGATCGCCGCGCATCCTCCCCGAGGTGAGCGAGGAGCTCGGCGGCTACACGCTCGAGCAGCTGCGCAAGCGCAACATCGAGATCTACCTCTCCACCTTCCTGTCCTCCTGCGTCGACGGCCACGTCGTGCTGTCGAACAAGACGGAGTTCGACGCCGAGACGATCATCTGGACCGCCGGGGTGAAGGCCAACCCGGTGCTGCAGGACTCCGACCTGCCGCTGGACAAGCTCGGGCGCGTCATCTGCAACGCGAAGCTGCAGGTCACGCAGGAGGACGGCACCGTCGTGCCCGACGCCTACGCCGCGGGTGACTGCGCCGCCGTGCCGGACCTGACGCAGCCCGGCAAGACCTGCCCGCCGAACGCCCAGCACGCCGTCCGCGAGGGCAACCACCTCGGCGACAACCTGGCGCGCGTCCTCCGCTCCGCGGAGCCGACGGAGTACAGCCACAAGAACGTCGGCGCCGTCGCGTCGCTCGGCGTCTACAAGGGCGTCGCGCAGATGTTCGGCAGGCTCAAGGTCCGCGGGTTCCTCGCCTGGGTCCTGCACCGCACTTACCACGTGGGCGCCATGCCGACCTTCAACCGCAAGGTCCGGATCATGGCCGGCTGGACCGGCTCGCTCCTGCTCCGCCGCGAGGTCGTCGCCCTCGGCGCGATCCACGACCCGCGCGCCGAGTTCCGCGCCGCGTCGCAGCCGGCCAAGCCGAAGACGCAGGAGGCGCCGCCGCGGGAACCCGAGCTCGCCTCGGCCAAGCCGGCGCCGTCCATCCCCGCGATCAAGGAGGAGTCCGGCTCGCCGGCCGAGTCCGAGAAGCAGAACGCCAGCAAGAGCTGACGCCGACGGCCCGGCGCGTCCCCGACGCGCCGGGCCGTCCGTCATCCCGGGCGGCGCGTGCCGCGGCCGCCCCTCGGTCCAGCCGGGTGTCGTGGGTGCGAGCCCCGCGGCGCCCGGCTGCTCGCGCCCGCGTGTGCGGGCATGCCCCCGTGGCCACCGGCGCGAGCGCCCGCACCGCCCCCGTAGCCCAATCGGCAGAGGCAGCCGGCTTAAACCCGGCCCAGTCCGGGTTCGAGCCCCGGCGGGGGCACCCGTGTCCCGGCCGTCGGACCGCTTCGGACCGCGAGCTCGCGCGCGACTACGCGGTCGGCGCGGGGTCCGCCGGCTCGGCGTCGCCGTCGGCGGGGGAGGTGTCGGCGAAGACCGCCCACACGTGCTTCGTCGTCCCGGTGGCGTACCACCCGACGTCGAGGGCGAGCTTCCGGGCGATCGCCAGCCCGAAGCCGCCCTCGCCCGGCTCGCGCACCCCGGCGAGGACGGGAGCGGTGTCGACGCCGTGGTCGGCGACGTCGAGCAGCCAGCCGTCGCCGTCGGCGAGCAGCCGGACGATCGTCGGCGGCCGGCCGTGCCGCAGGGCGTTCGTCGCCAGCTCCGAGGCCACCAGCACCATGAGGTCGGGGGTCCGGGACAGGCCGTCGACCGCAGCGCGTCGAGAGGTCACGAGCGCCTGCTGCAGCGAGCGCCGCAGCCCGGCGAGCTCCGTGAGGGAGTCGATGACCCACTCGTGCACGAGGGAGAACGAGTCCGGCGGCGTGCTGGCGCGCAATCCCTGGTCGGCCTCCGAGCGCGTGTCGGCTGCGCGCTCCTGCTGCTCGGGCACGGACGGACCTCTTTCGGACGGAGGCCTCGACGGTACGTCGGGCGGGCTGCCGCGGCGAGCGCTGCAGGTGGGCGCGCGGGTGGAGCGCAGGTGCGGGCTCCGGTGGGCGGTCCGGCTGGGGGTGGTCCGGGTCCTCCGGTTCCTCAGCCCGCGTCGTCGGCCTCGACCGCGGCGACCCAGTCGCGCTTCTGCGCGCGCCAGCCCTCGTCGTCGACGCCCTGGCGCCAGTACCCCGACGCCGACAGGTCCTCCCGGCGCACGCCGCGCTCGGCCCGCACGTGCCGGCGCAGCGCGCGGACGGCCTGCGCCTCGCCGTGCACGAACGCCTCGACGCGCCCGGCGGGCCAGGCCAGCTCCCGCACGGCGGCGACGAGGGCGTCACCGGGTGCCCCTGCCGCCTCGACCCAGCGCACCTCGACTCCGGCGGGCGCGGTCAGCGGCAGCCTGTCGGCCGGCCCCGCGACCTCGACGAGGGCCACACCGGTGGCGTCCGCCGGCATCCGCTCGAGGCACACGGCCACCGCGGGCAGTGCCGAGGCGTCGCCGACCAGCACCGTCGCGACGGGCGCGTCCTCGGCGGCGGCGGTGTCAGCACTCGTGCCGGCGCCGGCGCGCGGACCCGTGCCGACCGGCGACCAGGCGCCGCCGGGCCCGAGCACCAGCGCCTCGAGGTCCTCCTCGCGCGGGCGCCCGTCCGCGAGTCGCGCCGCCCAGGGCCCGGCCAGGCCCTCGTCGCCGTGCACGACGACGTCGAGGGTGACCTCGCCGTCGCGGGCGTCCCGCACGGTGTACGCGCGCAGCCGCACCGCGTCCGGCCCGAGCGCGTCGCGCACGGCGGTCAGGTCGACGCGCCCGTCCTCGTCGAGCGGCCGCGGCCCCGGCGCGCAGAAGGCGAGCTTGACGTAGGAGTCGGCGTGCACCGACGGCTCGAACGCCGCGAGCCCGGGCCCGCCCAGCACGACCCGCACGAGGTGCTCGGTGACCCGGTGCGCCTGCAGCACGGTCCCGGGCAGCGCCGCCTGCCGCCGTCGCACCCCTCCTGCGCCGGGTGCCGCACCGCCACCGGGCGGCGTACCGGGCGAGGCGGGACCGGCTGAGGCAGGACCGGACGAGGCAGGACCCGACGAGGCGGGACCGGACGAGGCCGAGCTGCGCGAGGTCGAACCGGGCGTGGCGGAGCCGGTCGTCGAGGAGGTCACGGCGCCCGACCCTAACCCGCCCGCCCATGAGCCCCGGCGTCCGGCCCACCCCTCACCGAGATGCCGCTTCCGGACGCGGCACCGCCCGCCACCGCGTCCGGGAGTGGCATCTCACCGGGCGGTGACGGGCGGTGACGGGCGGTGACGGGCGGTGGCGCAGGAGGACGAGGGGAGGGCGTCGGGGAGGAGCGGCCGGTCAGGCGTCGCGGCGGCGCATGAGGACGGCGGCGATCGCCAGGAGGACGACGGTCCAGGCGACGAGGATCCCGAACGACTCGGCGATGCTGAGGTCCAGCCAGTACGCGTCGGGGTTGGCGTAGATGCCCTGCGCCGCGTCGGGCAGCGTGATCCGCGCCCCGGAGCTCGCCGGCAGGAACGGCCGCACGTAGCGCAGCGGCTCCCACGGGATGGCGGCCACGACGTTCTCGACGACGAGCAGCAGGCCGAAGATCGTCGCCAGCGCCCCCGCGGAGTGCCGGATGATCGCGCCGATGGCGAAGGCGAACAGGGCGACGGTCGCCAGGTAGAGCACGGACCCCAGCAGCACCCGCCACGACTCCGCGAGGTCCAGGTCCAGCGCCAGGCCCGGCCCGGACAGGATGAGCGTCGACACGGCGTACCCGAGCGCCACGGCGACGAGGGCCGTCACCGCCATGACGAGGAAGACGACGACGGCCTTGGCCCACAGCGCCGGCAGACGGCGCGGCACGGCGGCGAACGTCGAGCGGATCATCCCCGTCGTGTACTCGCCGGTGATCGCCAGCACGCCCAGCGTCACGGCGGCCAGCGAGGCCGGCTGCACGGCGATGGAGTAGACGAAGGAGGCGCTGAGCTCCGCGCCCGTGGCCGGGTCGGCGGGTCCGTCGCCGCCGATCTGGCGCACGATCCCGCTCATCGCGGCGACGAGCCCGACGAACGCGACGACGGTCAGCACGACCGTCCACCACGTCGAGCGCAGGGACCAGAGCTTGATCCACTCCGACCGCAGGACGCGGCCGAAGGTGACGGGACGTGCGGTGACCGTGCGCGGCGGCAGCGCCCCGGTCGTCGCGGTGGCGGTGGCGGTGCTCATCGGGCCTCTCCGTCCGTGCTGGTGGTGCTGCTCGTGGTGGTGCTGCTCGTGGTGGTGCTGCCGGCGGTGGCGGACAGGACGTCCACCAGCTCGGGGGCGCGATCCGCACCGGTGCCGCCGTCGGGCGTGCCGTGGGTGGCGTACTCGACGGCGTCGGCCGTGAGGTTCATGTAGGCGTCCTCGAGCGACCCGGTGACGGGCGTCAGCTCGTGCAGGACGAGGCCGCGGGCGGCCGCGAGCTCGCCCACCTGCTCGGCGGTGCGGCCCTCGACCTCGAGCAGGCCCGGCGATACGGCTCGGACCTGCACATCGGCGGCGGCCAGCCCCTCGGCGAGCGCGGTCGCCTGCGGGGACCGCACGCGCACGGTCTGCCGGGTGGCGGCGGCGACGACGTCGGCGATGGGCGCGTCGGCGAGGATCCGCCCGCGCCCGATGACGAGCAGGTGGTCGGCGGTCTGCGCCATCTCGCTCATGAGGTGCGAGGACAGGAACACCGTGCGTCCCTCGGCGGCCAGGTACCGGACGAGGTTGCGGACCCACAGCACGCCCTCGGGGTCCAGGCCGTTGACGGGCTCGTCGAGGATGAGGGTGCGCGGGTCGCCGAGCAGGGCCGCGGCGATGCCGAGCCGCTGGCCCATGCCGAGCGAGAACCCGCCGACCCGCTTGCCCGCCACGGTCTGCAGGCCCGTCATCTCGATGACCTCGTCGACGCGGGTGGTCGCGATCCCGTGCGTGGCGGCCATGGCGCGCAGGTGCTGACGGGCGCTGCGCCCGGTGTGCACGGCCTTCGCGTCGAGCAGCGCGCCGACCTCGGCCAGCGGGGACCGCAGCGACGCGTAGGGACGGCCGTCGACCGTCACGGTCCCGGCGGTCGGCCGGTCGAGCCCGACGATCATGCGCATCGTCGTCGACTTGCCGGCGCCGTTCGGACCGAGGAAGCCGGTCACGCGTCCCGGCTGGACGGAGAAGGAGATGCCGTCGACGGCCTTCTTGCTGCCGTAGACCTTCGTGAGGCCCTGGGCTTCGATCATGTCGCTCTCCTGGGGGCGTCGGTGCGTGGTCGTCTGCGAACCTAGGGCCTGGCGGGGTGCCGGTGGACCCGTCCGAGGACGGATCCGCGCAGGTCAGGGTAAGACCAGGGCTCATCCCCGAGACGGACCCCGACCGGGGTCGGCGGGCGTCCGAGCGCACCCGGACGGGTGCTGAGGGTCGCTCTCAGGGGCGTCCCCGATGGGGAACGCGCGCGGGGTCCCGTACGTTGACACCGGAGCACGACCCCTTCCCGGCCGCATGACCAGGAGCACCGATGAGCAACCCCGTCTTCAGCAACTCGCCGATCTTCCGCGACCCGGCCCAGCAGCGGCCCGGTCGCGACTCCTCCGTCCGCGGCGCCGGCCCGTTCGGCGGCGCCAACCCCTTCGGCGGGGGCGGCACCGCGACGCTGGGCGCGCAGGGCGCCCAGGCCGCGGACGCGCGCACGCTCGACGCGATGTACGAGGCGCCCACCGCCACGACCCGTGACACGGGCCGCATGACCTACGACGACGTGCTGGTGAAGACGGGCGGCCTCCTGGCCGTCCTCGTCGCCGCGGCCGCCGTCTCGTGGCTGTCCGGCAGCGTGCTGCTGTGGCTCGGCGGTGCCGTCGTCGGGCTGGTGCTCGGCCTCGTCAACGCGTTCAAGCGCGAGCCGAGCCCGGCGCTCATCAGCATCTACGCGGTCGCGCAGGGCCTGTTCCTCGGTGGGATCAGCTCGCTGTTCAACGCGCAGTGGCAGGGCATCGTGGTGCAGGCCGTCCTCGCGACGTTCTGCGTCTTCGCGGCCTCGCTGTTCCTGTTCTCCTCGGGCCGCGTGCGCGTGACGCCGAAGTTCCAGAAGGTCCTGCTCGTCGGCCTCGTCGGCTACCTGCTGTTCGCCGTCGTGAACGTGGTGCTCTCGCTCACGGGCGTGGGCAACCTGCGCACCGGCGCTCTCGGTCTCGTGGTCGGCCTCATCGCCGTCGTGCTGGGCGCCATGAGCCTCATCGTCGACTTCGACTCCATCCAGCGCGGCGTGCGCAAGGGCGTCCCGGCCAAGTACTCGTGGTCCGCGGCGTTCGGCCTGCTCGTCACGCTGATCTGGCTCTACCTGGAGCTGCTGCGCCTCATCGCCATCCTCCGCGGCGACGACTGACAATCTGATCAGCGACGCGCGCTCGCCCTGCCAATATCAGGGCGAGCGCGCGTGTTGCATGCGCCGTGTTCCGCCGATCAGGCTCCCCCGATCGCGGCCCGATAGGCTGCTGACCGGATCGCGGAACGCCGCGCTCGGCGAGCGACCCGCGCTGCCGCCGGTTGGGAGCGACGCAGAATGACAATTCGTGCAGGACTGACAAGTCACGTCTTGGAGCATGCTCTGCGAAGCGGCGAAGCCGTCGATGTCCGAGGTCTCTCTGAGGGAAGCCGGATACTCAGCGCCGATCTCCTGCAGCGCGTGCTGACCGAACCGGGGACACAGCCGTCGCCGTTCGGGCTCACGCTGGTTGGAGCAGTCATTCAGGGCAGCTTCAATTTGGCGAATCGCCGCGTGGCACATCCCGTCCGATTGCACGGCTGTATATTTAGCGACTCGATCACAATCGAAGGCGCGCGCTTCGACGGAGACCTGCACCTTCGTCAGTCCCGTCTATTAGCTCAAAACGGGCATCCATTCGCTCTGTTAGCAGAGGCGGTTGAGGTCGCTGGTTCGCTTCGGCTCGACAACATTTTTGTCCACCGTGGAGCGCTTCTTTTAGGGTATAGTGAGATATCGGGTCAGCTTGCACTCAATGACGCCGCAATCTGGGGAAGTAGTGATGAAGGCGTCGCCGTCGACTTGCAGGGGTCGCGCGTACAGGACGGGTTCTTCATGCGCAAAACCACTTTGGTCGGAGGCGCGCTAAGAATTCAGGAAGCCCATTTTTCTAGGGCCGCCGATTTCAGTGGCAGTTGGATAAATTCGCGGGGAGATGCAACCGCGGCAATTATTGGCGATGGGCTGAAAGTAGACGGGCACTTAGTGGCGTCCGATCTTCGCTCGGAGCACGGCCCGGTCGACCTAACCGGGGTGGAATGTTCTAGGCAAGTTCGCCTAGACAGGATGATTGTTAACGGCCCTGAGGACCAAGCCTTCTCGGTCGCCCTAGATCGGGCAAGGGTGGGAGGCGATCTCGATCTGACCGGCATCCGTGGCATGGGCTCCGTCACCGCCGAGAGCTGCCGCGTAGAGGGCAAGGCTCTATTCAACTCTATAGCGCTTGCTCACGGGTCGATCAGTGTGTCGGGAGGGCGTTTCGCCGGGACACTTGAGGCACAGAAAGTTAGCCTGCCTAAGGGCCACCTCGACGCATCCTATGCGCACGTCGGTCCGACTCTCGCCATCGGTGGAGACTTGCACCAGAATCTTGCAGGCGACAGCGTAGATGCCCGTCACATCGACGTCATCGGACGCGTCGTACTGTCCTCGCTGAAATCCTCTGGCGCCGTGCAGTTCGGCCGAGCAAAAATCGGCGCGCTGCTTCAGGCGGAGGACCTGCATCTCGGCAAAGGCGGGGCGGGCGGGCCGAGCATGGATATGGAACAAGCATCCATCGTGGGCGGAGCATATTTTGGCGCCAGTTGCAATCTAACTGGCCCTCTTCGGGCGCGAAACGCAAGTATTGGCGCGCTGATGCAATTCAGCCCGTGGACGCGGTTCGGGGCGGGTCCGAATGGCGTGGCGATTGAGTGCTCAGGCCTTCGGCTGCAGGGCGATTTTGCGGCTCGGCATATAGTTTGCGAAGGTGGTCTGGTCGCAGACGGCGCACGGTTGGACGGAGATTTTGATCTGCAAGGCGCGACCATTGGGCTCGTTGGATCAGAGTCGAGGCAGGGCATCAGGATCGAAGGCGCGGCCATCGAGGGGAGCATTCTCCTCGCGGCTTGTCGTGTCATTTGGGGTGCACTGAGGCTGACCGCCACCCGTGTCGGTGGCCAGATCAGCGGCGACTCAGAAACCATAATCAAGGCGGCAGACAATAGCGACTTGTCGATCCTATTGAATAGGTGCGTCGTCGGCGGTGGCATCTTCTTCTCGGGCTTGAGAGCCGAAGGGGGGACGTCTGACCTCGGTCACGCCGAGGTCATGGGTCCGATGCACCTAGAGGGGGGCCACTACGGTCGTCTCCTTCTCGACGGTTGCGTGGCTGGGGGGGACGTGCTTCTCAACGAGGTGCGCTGTCTAGAAGGTCTGTCGCTACGTGCAATGCGGGTCGAAGGATCTATAGTTCTGCGGGATGCCAAGATCTGGTCCCGTAACGAGAATGACGACGCTGTAAGCGCGGATCGCTGCCATGTGCAGGGGGACCTCGACTTGTCTGGTCTTCGCACGGCGGGCGAGCGTGTAAGCCTTCGGGAGTCGGTCGTGGTTGGGAGTGTAGCTTTCGTTTCCGTGACGACCGTATGGCGGAGTCCTGCAAAGGAGTCGCTCGACCCTGCGTGGAGGAACTTCGGCACGGGCGATGGCATCGCATTGGGCATGGTTGACTTTCGTCATGGCTCCGCCAAGACGCTCATCTTCGACTCGGAGTTGGCTGCGCCAGGTGGAGCGCCATACGCTATCGACCTTACCGGTGTCTCGACGCAGGACGTGTTCGGCTTCCTGATGCGCGACTGGAACAGTGCGATAAATTTTATCCGGTCGACCCAGCAACCGAACGGCGCGCTTGAGGTGTCCGAGACCTTCGCGCGTCTATTCACATCCGGCGGTCGGCCTGAACAAGCTCGCCGCCTCCTAGAAGTCTCGGAGGCCAGGCGTCGGGGCAGAAGTTTGTGGGCGGTCGTTCTTCGCGTGACGACTGGTTTTGGTCATTACCCGTTTCGGGCGGCACTGCTTACTGTTCTGCTCCTCGCATTGATGTCGGGCGTCGCGTTCGTGGGTCGCAGCCACTTCGTCCCAACAAATGTCATCACTTCGGCGGTGGACGCGGGTGCAGCAGACCCTGTTTTAGTCGCCGGGCAAACTCCGATAGTCAGTTCCGAGCGATGCTCGGATTCTTACCCATGCTTCAACGCGTTCTTTTACGCTGTGGACGCAACTGTCCCGGCCATCGGAGGCCGCCAGGCCGAATATTGGCGCATCGACGACACCACTACGGGGCAACGCTTGCAGCTGATCTTCGGGGTTGCGCGGGCGGTGGTACTTGGTCTGGCGGCTATAGTCGCGGGTGGTGTAGCAGGGCTGCTCAAAAGAGGGTAACTTTCTTGAGCGGCCGGGATGGCCGTACCTAATCCAGTTCGCAGCGAGGAGCCCCCATGTCCGCAGCCAGCCTGCCCGAGGCCACCGGCCAGTTCGGCGAGAAGCCGACGCTGACGTTCCCGGCCGCCGACGCGCCGAGCGAGCTCGAGGTCGTGGTGCTCAGCCGCGGCGACGGCGAGCTCGTCGAGGCCGGTGACGACCTCGAGGTGCACTACCTGGGCCAGTCCTGGAACGGGTCCGTGTTCGACAACTCCTACGACCGCGGCTCCTCCATCAGCTTCCCGATCGGCGTCGGCGCCGTCATCGGCGGCTGGGACGAGGGGCTCGTCGGCCAGCAGGTCGGCAGCCGGGTGCTGCTGTCCATCCCGTCGCACCTCGGCTACGGGGACCGCGGCGTGCCGCAGGCCGGCATCAAGGGCGGCGACACGCTCGTCTTCGTCGTCGACATCGTCGGCACCTCCCGCTGAGCCCGGTCTGCAGCAGCAGCACCGGCTGCAGGCCCGACCGCACGCCCGACCGCACGCCCGACCGCACCCCCGCCCGGCCTGCCGGAGCGGGGGTGCGGCGCGTCCGGGGAGCTGGTCGTCGGACGGCGGTCACCGGGCGTTCACGCAGGTCGTCGGGAACGTCACGCCGACCGCTCTTCCCCCGGGAGAGGGGGTCCCCCTAGCGTGCTCACGGGTCGCGGCGGCATCCGAACGGGTGTAGGCGCGGCGCCGACAGGTGACGTCGTGCCTCCGTCCGGATGACGGGCCGGCATCTGCACGCCAGGGAGGCCGACCGCATGACCGCGACGCTCGAGGGCACCACGACGGGCGCGACGCCCGTCGCGACCGCGACGGGCTCGGTGCCCGACGCCATCGACGCGATCGACGCGACCGAGGCGGCGTGGCGGCTGCCGAGCCCGCCGACCGACGCCGAGCGCACCTGGTACCTGGGCCGGCAGCACCGCTGGCTCCTCGTGCTGCAGAGCGTGTCGTTCCTGCTCATCGCCGTGTCGGCGACGCAGTTCTCCGTCGCGGACCAGCGGCTGCTGCTCTTCCTCGTCCCCCTGTCGCTGTTCGGCGTGACGATGGCGGTCTCCTTCGTCTCCGGCAGCCGGCGCCGCCGCGTGTCGCTGGCCTCGCACGAGGCGCTCGTGCGGTCCTGGTCGCCGGCGGTGGTGCCGTCGGTGGACGTGTTCCTCCCGACGGCGGGGGAGCCGCTCGACGTCCTCGCCAACACCTACCGCCACGTCGCGGCGCTGGTCTGGGACGGCCCGCTGCGGGTCCTCGTGCTCGACGACGCCGCACGGCCGGAGGTCCGCACGCTCGCCGAGGCCCACGGCTTCGAGTACCACGTGCGACCCGACCGCGGCCGGCTGAAGAAGGCCGGCAACCTGCGCTACGGGTACGAGCACAGCGACGGCGACGTCATCGCCGTCCTCGACGCCGACTTCGTGCCGCGGCCGGACTACCTCCACGACCTCGTGCCCTACCTCGACGACGCCCGCGTCGGCATCGTCCAGTCGCCGCAGTTCTTCGACGCCGTCCGCGGCATGGGCTGGCTGCAGCGCTGCGCCGGCGCCACGCAGGAGATGTTCTACCGCTGGATCCAGCCCGCCCGCGACGCCTCCGACGCCGCCATCTGCGTCGGCACCTGCGCGCTGTACCGCCGCTCGGCCCTGCGCGACGCCGGCGGGTTCGCCCAGATCGGCCACTCGGAGGACGTGCACACCGGCATCGGCCTCCTGCGCGCCGGCTACGTCGTGCGGTACGTGCCGGTCGTCGTGTCCAAGGGCCTGTGCCCGGAGGACGTGCGCAGCTTCGTCACCCAGCAGTACCGCTGGTGCACCGGCTCGATGTCCCTGCTCGCCGACCCGGCCTTCCACGACCGCACGCCGCTGTCCCTGCGCCAGCGCCTGTGCTTCTGGGCCGGCTTCCTCTACTACATCTCCACCGGGGTGAACGCGTTCGTCGCGCCGCTGCCGGCGCTCGTCATGCTCTGGGCGTTCCCCGCCTGGATCGAGCCGATGAACTCCGTCTGGCTCCTGGGCGCGGTCGCGCTCTGGCTCGTCGTGAACCCGCTGGTCATGCGCGGGCGCTGGCGCATCGACGTGCTGCGCGTGCAGATCCTGTACTCCTTCGCGCACGCCGTCGCGATCGCGCACGTGCTCAGCGGCCGCACGAAGGAGTGGGTGGCGACCGGCACCGCGGGCGGCGTCGGCCGGCGCACGCCCCTGGCGACGACGATCGTGCGCACCGCCACCCTCACCGTCGCCGTCACGCAGGCGCTGCTCTGGACGGGCCTCGTGCACGGCGTGCTCACCTACGGCCTCGGCCCGCTGTGGGCGATGCTGCTGCTCGCCGCGCTGAGCGCGTACGTCCAGTGGCCGCTCGTCGCTGCGGGCCTCCGCGACGGCGCCGCCCGACGAGCAGCCCCAGCGCTCGCGCCCGCACCCGTCACGGCCCTGACGGCCGCCGGCGCCGAGCCGGTCACGCTCGCCGCGCCGGTCACGCTCGCCGAGCCGGTCACCCCGGCGGTCCCGGCGGCCGCACCCGTCGCGGTGACCCCGTGAGCCCGGCGTGACGCTCGCGCTCGACACCCGCGCCCCCGCCGGCGAGCGCCCGGCCGGCGCCCCCGCGCCCCCCGGCGCGGACGCCGACCCCGCAGGACCGGCGGACCCGACCCCGCACCGCCGCACCCGCCCCGGCTGGCGCACGGACGTCCAGGGCCTGCGCGCGCTGGCGGTGCTCGTCGTCGTGCTCTACCACGCGGGCGTGCCGGGGCTGGAGGGCGGCTACGTCGGCGTCGACGTCTTCTTCGTCATCTCCGGCTTCCTCATCACCGGCCACCTGCTGCGCGACCTCGACGAGCACGGCCGCATCCGGTTCGCGCGGTTCTGGGCGGCCCGCGCCCGCCGCCTGCTGCCGCTGGCGACGCTCGTCGTGGTGACGACGCTCGTCGTCGCCCGGCTGTGGGGCTCGCCGTTCCGCATCGCGTCCATCGCGTGGGACGCGCTGCTGGCCGGGGTCAACGGGCTCAACTACCGGCTGGCCGCGCAGGGCGTGGACTACCAGCACGTCGACGGCCCGGAGTCGCCGCTGCAGCACTTCTGGTCGCTGGCGGTGGAGGAGCAGTTCTACCTCGTGTGGCCGCTGCTGCTGGGGCTGCTCGCGCTCGTGCCGCGCCGCCACCGCCGGCGCGCGGCCGCCGTGGGGCTCGTCCTCGTGGTCGCGGTGTCCCTGCTGGTCTCCGTCCGCACGACGGCGACGAACGCGCCGCTGGCCTACTTCTCCCTGCAGACCCGGGCGTGGGAGCTGGGCGTCGGCGCGCTGCTGGCGGTCGGCGCCGGGCGGGTCGCGCGCCTGCCGGTGGCGGCGGCGCGCGTGCTGGCGTGGGCGGGGCTCGCGGCGGTGCTCGCCGGCGCGCTGCTCTTCGACGCGACGACCCCCTTCCCGGGCTCGGCCGCGCTCGTCCCCGTGCTCGGTGCGGCCGCGGTCATCGCCGCCGGCGGGCACGGCGCCGGCCGCCTCCTCGGCCTGCGCCCCCTGCAGGGCCTGGGCGCCGCCTCCTACGGCTGGTACCTGTGGCACTGGCCGGCGATGGTCCTCGTCCCCACCGTCTACGGCCGGGACCTGCCGTGGTGGGTGCTGCTCGAGCTCGCGGCCGTGACGCTCTGGCTCGCGACGATGACGTACTGGCTGGTCGAGCGCCCGCTGCAGCGCACCCGCTGGCCCGTGCGCCGGTGGCTCGCCACGGGCGGCGCGCTCGTCGCGTCCTCCGTGGCAGCCGCCGGCGTCGCGCTCGTGACGCTGCCGTCCCTCGTCGGGCCCGGGATTCCCGTGGCGCCCCTGCGGCTCGACGAGGCCGCTGCCGGCGGCCTGGCCGCCACGTTGGAGCAGGCCCTGGACACCCGGGCCGTGCCCGCCAACCTCACGCCCACGCTCGCGGAGGCCGTCACCGACCAGCCGGCGTCGACCACCGACGGGTGCCACGCGGACTGGCTCGTCGTCGACCAGCCCGACTGCCGGTACGGCGACCCGGCGGGCTACCGGACGGTCGTGCTCATCGGCGACTCGCACGCCCAGCAGTGGCTGCCGGCGCTGGACCGCAGCGCGCAGGAGCGCGGCTGGCGCCTCGTCGCCTGGACGAAGTCCGCGTGCCCCGTGGCCGAGCTCGACGCGTGGGCCGGACCGCTCGGCCGCGCCTACACCGAGTGCACGACCTGGCGCGACGAGACCCGCGCCCGCGTCGCGGCGCTCGACCCCGACCTCGTCGTCGTCTCCCAGAGCGACGCGGTCGTCGGCGACGACGTCGACAACGACACGTGGTCCGAGCGGACCCTGGCCGGGCTCGCCGCGATCGGCGTCGAGCGTGAGCGCGTCCTCTACGTGCTCGACACCCCCTACCGCGCCCAGTCCGTGCCGGACTGCCTCGGCCGCCACCTCGACGACGCCCGCGCCTGCATCCAGACGGTCAAGGGCTCCACGCCGTTCGGCGACCGCCACGGCGCCCTCGCGCAGGCCCTGGCGACGGGCGGCGTCGCCACCGTCGACCCGACGCCCTGGCTCTGCACCGACGTCGCCTGCCCGCCCGTCGTCGGCGACGTCATGACCTACCGCGACTCCTCGCACGTCACCGCCACCTACAGCGCGCTGCTCGCCCCCGTCCTCGGCGAGGTCGTCGACACCCGCCTGGAGGAGACCGCGTGACCGCCCCCGCCGAGACGCTCACCCCGCCGCTCGCCCGCGCGGCCACCAGCAGGACCGGCCCGGCGCCGACGACCGCTCCCACCCCCGCCACCGCCGGTCGCACCGCCCCCACCCCCGCGGGCACGTGGCGCCGGGACGTGCAGGGGCTGCGCGCCGTCGCGGTGCTGCTCGTCGTGCTCTATCACGCGGGCGTGCCGGGCTTCGCGGGCGGCTACGTCGGCGTCGACGTCTTCTTCGTCGTCTCGGGCTTCCTCATCACCGGTCACCTCCTGCGCGACGTGCGGACGCACGGCCGCGTGCGGTTCGCGCGCTTCTGGACAGGGCGGGTGCGACGGCTGGCGCCGATGGCGACCCTCGTCGTGCTGGTCACGCTCGTCGTCGCGCGCCTGTGGGGGCCGGTGTTCGGCCTGCCGGAGCTCGCCCGGTACGCGGCGCTCGCGGGCGTGCACGTGCTCAACTACGCGCTCGCCGCCGACGGCGTCGACTACGGCCAGGTGGGCAGCCCCGAGTCGCCGCTGCAGCACTACTGGTCCCTCGGCGTGGAGGAGCAGTTCTACGTCCTGTGGCCGCTGCTCGTCGCGGCCTGCGCCCTCCTCGCGACGAGGTCCGCCCGCGCGACGTCGGCACGCCGCACGGTCTTCCCCCTGGCGCTCGGGGTCGTCCTCGCCGCGGTGGTCGTCGCCTCGTTCCTGGCGTCCGTCCGCGCGGTCGGGTCGGGCAGCCCGTTGGCCTACTTCTCCCTCCACACTCGCGCGTGGGAGCTCGGCGTCGGCGGCCTCCTCGCGCTGGGCGCCGGGGCCCTGGCCCGCGCCGGCACCCGCGCCGGGACGTCCGACGGCCGCGTCGCGGCGGCGACCGCGCTCGCGTCGACCGTCCTCGGCTGGGCGGGCCTCGTCGGCGTGGTCGCCGCGGGCGTCACCTACACCGACCGCACGCCCTTCCCGGGCACCGCCGCCCTCCTGCCGGTCCTCGCCACCGCGGCGGTCATCGCCGCCGGCACGGTCGGCGTGCGGGGGACCGGTCCCCGGCTCGCCGTCGAGCGTCTGCTCGCGCTGCGGCCGCTGCAGGGGATCGGGGCCGTGTCCTACGGCTGGTACCTGTGGCACTGGCCGGCCCTCGTCCTCGTGCCGCAGCTCTTCAGCCGCACCCTCGGCTGGACGACGAACCTGCAGCTCGCGGTCCTCACGCTCTGGCTCGCGGTGCTGTCGTACTGGCTCGTCGAGCGTCCGCTGCGCACCCTGCACGTGAGCCCGCGCCGCTGGCTGGCCGCGGGGGCCGCGCTGCTGGCGACGACCCTCGTCGCCGGGCTGGCCGTGCACCTCACCCTGCCCACCGTCGTCGGTCGCGGAGCCGCCGCGCAGGCCGCACCCGTCGCGGCGGCCGACGTCCGGGCCGTCCGCGCGACGATCGCCACCGCGACCGGCGTCACCGACCTGCCCTCCAACCTCACGCCGGCGCTCGCGGTCGCGCGCGGTGACCAGCCGGTCTCGTCGTCCGACGGCTGCCACGCCGCCTACGACCAGGTCGACCAGCCCGCCTGCGTGTACGGCGCCGTCGTGGGCGACCGCACGGTCGTGCTGCTCGGCGACTCCCACGCCCAGCAGTGGCTGCCCGCCCTCGACACCGCCGCCGCCGGCTCGGGCTGGCAGGTCCGCGCGTGGACGAAGGCCGCGTGCCCGGTCGCCGACGTGCCCCTGTTCAACACCGACCTGCGCCGCGACTACACCGAGTGCGACGCGTGGCGGCAGGCCACCGTCGACCGGGTGGTGGCCCTGGCGCCCGACCTCGTCGTCGTCTCCCAGTCCGACACCGTCCCCGGCGACCAGGTCGGCTCCGGCCAGTGGGGCGAGGCGACCGGTCGCACCCTCGCGCGGCTCACCGACGCCGGCCTGCCCGTCGTCCTCCTCCTCGACACCCCGTACCCGGGCATCGACGTCCCCGAGTGCCTGGCGGGGCACCTGGCGGACGTCGGCGCGTGCGCGGTCCCGCGCGAGGACGTCGTGCCCTACGAGCAGCGCCGCGAGGCCGTCGCCGCGGCCGCGGCGGGCCTCGGGGTGCCCACGGTCGACCCCCTCGAGTGGCTCTGCACCGACCGCACCTGCCCCGCGGTGGTCGGCAACCTCCTGGTCTACCGCGACGCCTCGCACATCACGGCGGCGTGGAGCCGGTGGCTCGCGCCGCTGCTCACGCCGCTCGTCCCGCCGTCCGACGAGGCCGTCACCGCCGCCACGGCCCCCTGACGGGGTCACGGCGTGCCGGACGTCCGCCGCTCGTCGCCCCCCGTCCTGCCGTCAGCGGTCCGGCGACCTCCGCACCTCACCCCGACCGGGCGCCGGACGATCGGGAGGGGCGTCCCCGGCGTCCCGACGACGCCGCCCGCAGCCCTCGACGACGGTGGTCCCCCGTGCGCCTCGCCCGACCCGGTCGCCCGGTGCGACGCACCCGACCCCTGGCCGGCCGGTCCCGGCCCGGACGCGGGGGAGTGGCCCTCGCCGCCGCGCTCGTGGCGGCCTCGACGACGCTCGTCGCCCCCGCCGCCGCCGCGACCGGCGCGTCAGCCCGCACGTCGACCGGCACTTCCGTGACGGACGGGTCCGTGGCCGCCCGGCAGGTCACCGTGGAGGTCCGCCCCCGCGCGCAGGACGACGGCACCTTCGCCGTCGACACCGCCACGAGCGCCTACGCCGCCTGGCGCGCCGCGACGGGGGCCGCCAAGGAGCAGCTCGCGCCCCTCGCGCTCACCCCGACCGCGCGCTGGCTCACGCAGAAGGACCCCGCCGTCGCCCGCGCCGACGCCCTCCGCTACACCACCGCCGCCCGCGACGCGGGTCGCACCGCCCTCGTCGTCCTCTACGCCATCCCCGACCGCGACTGCGGGTCCTACTCCGCCGGCGGCACGAGCGCGGAGGCCTACGGCGCGTGGGTGCGCACCGTCGCGACCGGCCTCGTCGGCGACGTGTGGGTGGTCCTCGAGCCGGACGCCCTGGCCATGGTCGACCGCTGCGGCGACGGCGAGACCCGCCTCCGCCTGCTCCGCCAGGCCGCCGCCGACCTCACCGCCGCCGGCGCCCGCGTCTACGTCGACGCCGGCCACGCGCGCTGGATGCCGGCGGCCACGGCCGCCGCCCGCCTGCGCGCGGTCGGCGTCGAGAACCTGGCCGGATTCGCCCTCAACACCTCGAACTTCTACCCGACGGCCGACAACGTCACCTACGGCCGTCGCGTCGTCGAGCTGCTCGGCGGCGGGCACTTCGTCGTCGACACCTCCCGCAACGGCGCCGGCCACAACGGCCAGTGGTGCAACCCGCCGGGCCGCGCGATCGGCGCCCCCACGCAGCGGGTCCCCGACGTCGCCCTCGACGCCCTCCTCTGGATCAAGCACCCGGGCCACTCCGACGGCACCTGCAACGGCGGCCCCCCGGCCGGCACCTGGTGGCCGGACCAGGCCCGCGACCTCGTCGCCACCGCCGCCGGCCGCGACCCGGCCCCCTTCCCCCTGGTCGTCGCCTGCCCCCCTGCCTGACGAGCGCGTCGACCGACCGGCACGGCCCCCGTCCGGTCCCGGCCACGGGTGTTCCGGGCAGGTCGGTCGATCCGGCAGGCTGGGGTGCGTGACGGTCCTGGGATGGCTCCTGCTCGGCAGCGGCGCCGTGGCGTTCGTGACGGCGCTGACGCTGCTGTTCCGGCTCGCCCGTCCCGAGCTGGTGCACGACGAGGACGTCGCCCTCCGCCCACCGCTCTGGGTCACGGCCGGCGTCGGCGTCCTCGGCCTGTGCATGGCCCTCGCCGGCGCGCTCCTCATCTGGTGACGCCGGAGCCGGGACACACGTAGCGGCCTCGAGGTGGCGGTCCGGCCGCTAACCGACGGCGTGCGCTCGTGCGGGTGCCCACGAGCCGTCGAGGTCCGCCTCCTCGTCCCCTGACGCGGCGACGTGGAGCACGCCCGCGACAGGCGGCGGCGCGACGAGCGTCGGCCTGACATGGCTCCGCTGGTGGCCGACGATCCGTCCGTCGGGTGCGCGGAACTCGTACCGGGCCGGTTGCAGCTCGGTCGCCCTCACGCGTCCTGACCGTGGTCGCCTGTGGGGGTTGACGAGTCGTCGGATGGTCAGGTCGGCGCGGTGCACCTCGTGGTGGTGCCGTCCGCAGAGGACGACGCCGTTGTCGACGCTGGTCTCCCCGTCGTCGCGAGCCCACCAGCGGATGTGGTGGACCTCGGACCAGCGGGCCGGTGTCTCGCACCCGGGGAACGCGCACCCCTGGTCGCGCAGGATGACCGCGCGGCGCTGGTGCCCGGTGAACAGCCGCTCCTCGCGCCCCAGGTCGGTGGGCTGCCCGTCCGGCCCGATCACCAGGGCGGCGGTGCCCACGTCGCACAGCGTCCGTGCGACCGCGGTGGCGGCGAGCACGTGGCCGTCCTCGTCGACCACGGGCGTGCGCCCGGTCAGCGCCGCGCCGAGGACGTCCACGTCGGGCAGGTCCTCGGTGCAGGCGACCGCGGAAGCCGACCCACCACCAACAGAGGCGGCGTGGGTGTCGGTGCTGGCGCCGGCCGAGGCGTGCTCGTCGCCCTTCGGGACGCAGTCGACGTCGAGGCGCGCGGTCTCGTGCTCGCACAGGGCGTCGACGATCGACGTGTACGTGTCCAGGTCCGTCACCAGGGTCAGGTGCGGGCGTACCGACGCACCGGTCACCCCGCCCTTCTTCTCCGCCAGCGCGCCCCGCGCGAGGGCTTCGAGGGCGTCGGCCTGCGCCTGCCCGGGGGTGCGGTCCTCGCCCGGGATCTGCCGGGTCAGCTCCAACGCCCGCCGCAGCGCCACCCCCGCCGAGGGGTCCAGGCATCCCTGGATCCGCGTGCCCATCTCGGTGTCGCTCAGGTGCAGGTGCCGGCCCCGCCGCTGGGCCTCGAACCGGGACTCCACCGCGGGCGGGTCGATCTCGGCGGCCTTCTGCCGCACCTTGGTGCGGAACGTGCCAGGGTCGACCCGCCCGGCCAGATCGGTCAGCTCGGCCTGGACCAGAGGCGACCCGAACTCGTTCCGCACCTTGGCCGAGGATTCGGCCAGCACCCCGGCCAGCGCGTCCAGGTGCGCCTCGGACCGCGACCCCGCCGCCACCGCCTCCGCGAAGGAGGACACCACCTCCACGGCCTCGGCCTGCCGCACCTGTCGGCGCGCCTCGGGCAGCCCGACCCCGTCACGCCCGGCGATGCCCTCCGCCGGGCCCTTGTCCCCGTCGCGCGGCACGCGCAGCCTGGAGTCCGCGGCGATCCACGCCGACCGCGCCCCCGCCACCGCACCGGACACCGCCTGGAACAGCGAGAGCACGTGCGCCCGCTGCGGGCCGCTCAACGCCCCCGCCTGACCGGCTTGCGCACTCACCGCACCCAGGGCGGCACGCACCGCCTCGAAGGACGACAGCAGGTCTTGATACACGAGCGGGCACCTCCCTCAGCGGCGGCGGTAGAACTCTTGTACTAGAGCCTAGAGGGATGCGTGCTCCGACCGCGATGCCACGATCGGGTGTTCTCGCAGGTCACCCGACAGAAAGAGAAGTGCCGACAGTGCGCACGCCTGCTCCGGGACAGCGTGCCGCAGCCCACCGACACGCCCGCTTCTCCAGCAGCCACCGCTGGCCGGCTCTCGTTGTGGACACGCCCAACACGAAGGCCGACGAGTCACCAGGAGCGACGGACGGGCCGCGCGATCACCGGATCGTCGCGAGCGACACCTCCGCGCTACCGGCCGCCGCCACGCGCCCGGCACCGCGCCGCACCCGCAGCACCGCGGGCACCGCCACGTGCTCCGGCAGCCGGAACAGCCACCCCGCACCGCATCGCCGCAGGCCGCGCCCGGCGGACAGCGACGCCAGCACCGCCCCCGCCGTCACCAGCACCGCGAGCGCCAGCCCGGCAGCCACCGATCCTCCGGACACCACCTGACCCAGCCACGGACCCGCCGCGTGCAGCACGACCCCGACGACCAGCCCGTGCACGAGGTACACGTCGAGGGTCCGCGTCCCGAAGGCCTGCAGCCGCCCGCCCGCGCGCGTCCGCGCCGCCGCCACCGCGAGCGCCACGCCGCCGGCGACCGCCAGCACGGAGACGCCCAGCCGCACGCCCGGCACCTCGTCGAGCGCGAGGTCGGAGTCCCGCACGAGGTCCGCCAGCACCAGCGCACCCCCGCCGAGGACCGCCCCCACCGCGGCCGCCACCACCGTGCCGCGGGCGTCGAGTGCGGCGGCGGCCCGCCGCACGCCCTCGGACAGGTCCGCCCCCACCAGGAAGAACACCGCGTAGGTCGCCATCGACCGCCACGCGTACGACTCCACCTCCACCACGCCGCTACCCACCACCGCGGACAGCCCCGCCGCCAGCGCCAGCCGCACCCCCGCCGGCACCCGCCGCAGCGCCCGCGCCACCACCGTGAACAGCGCCAGCGCGTACACGAACCACAGCGCCGACGCCGGCTGCACCAGCTGCGCCGCCACCACGCCCACCGGCGGCCACGCCGCCACGCCGACCCCGTGCGCCAGCAGCGAGAACACCACGTACCGCACGAGCACCCACACGACGTAGATCCACAGCAGCGGCGCCACCCGCCGCCGCAGCAGCCGGCCCCAGGGCCCCGCCAGCGCCCGCCCGACGAACAGCCCCGACGCCAGGAAGAACAACGGCATCCGCACGGTGCCGAGCAGCCGGCTCGTCTCGACGAGCACCGCCGGCGCCAGCCCGAGCGCGACGAGCTGCGCCAGCACGTGGTGCAGCACGACGAGCACCACCGACGCACCCTTCGCCACGTCGACCCATCCGACGCGCGCGCCACCTCCGGCAGTCACGGCCGGAATCATCCCAGGTGCCGGCGCCGCCACGGGCCCGGTCCGGCGGCGAGGGACGGTGAGAGCAGGCACACGGCCACCATCGGCACCGCCGCGCCGCCTGTGACGGGACTACCAGGCCTTCCGCCCCCGAACGGATGCGCCGACGCCCGCGGGATGCCAGCGTGTGCGCCATGAGAGTCGTCGTGGTCGGAGCAAGCGGCAACGTCGGCACGGCGCTCCTGCGGCGCCTGCGCGACGACGCCTCGGTCCCCGTGGTGGACGGCGTCGTCCGACGCGTCCCGCGCGGCCGGGTCCCGCGCCCCTACGACACGGTCCGCTGGACGGCGCTCGACCTCGCCGCCGACGGTGCCGACGCGCCCGTCGTCGAGGACCTCGCCCGCGTCATCCGCGGGGCCGACGCCGTCGTGCACCTCGCCTGGGCCATCCAGCCGAGCCACGACCGCGGCTACCTGCGCCGCGTCAACGTCGTCGGCACGCGCCGGGTCATCGCCGCGGTCGCGGCCGCACGCGTCCCGCACCTCGTGGTGGCCTCGTCCGTCGGCGCGTACAGCCCTGGTCCCGGGGACGTGCTGCGCGACGAGCAGTGGCCCACCGACGGCATCCGCTCGTCGTCGTACAGCGTGGACAAGGCGGCCGTGGAGCGGCTGCTCGACGAGGCGGAGGCCGCCCACCCCTGGCTGCGCGTGGCGCGGGTGCGGCCGGCGCTGGTGTTCCAGCGGGCGGCCGCGCACGAGCAGGTGCGCTACTTCCTGGGCCCGTTCGTGCCGAAGCGCTGGCTGGCCGGCAAGGCGCCGGTGCTGCCGTGGCCGACGGGGCTGCGCCTGCAGGCCGTGCACGCCGACGACCTCGCCGACGCGCTGCGCGAGGCGGTCGTCCGGCAGGCGCGCGGGGCGTTCAACATCGCCGGCTCGGGCATCGTGCACGGCAAGGACGTCGCCGCGGTCGTGTCGAAGGGCGAGCTCAGGGACGTCGAGCCGCACGTCGCCCGCACGGCCATGTCGCTGGGCTGGCACGCGCGCGTCGTCCCCGCCGGCCCCGGCTGGCTCGACATGGCGCTCGGGGTGCCGCTCATGGACACGACCCGCGCCGTCCGCGAGCTCGACTTCCGCCCGGCGCACACCGGCCTCGAGGCGGTGACTGAGGCGCTGCAGGGCATGGCCGACGGCGCCGGCCACGCCTCCCCGCCGCTGCGCCCGCGCAAGCTCTGAGCGCCGAGCTGTGACAGCCTGCGGCGCATGAGCGACGTCACCACCCCCCGCACGACCCCCCGCACAGCCCTCGTCACCGGCGCCGGCCGGGGCATCGGCCGCGGCATCGCGCTCGGGCTGGCGGCCGCCGGCTACGACCTGGCGCTCGTCGGGCGCACGCGCGCGCACCTCGAGGCGGTGGCGGAGGAGGTCCGGGCGGCCGGGCGACGAGCGGTCGTCGCGGCGGCGGACCTCGTCGACGGCACGGCCGTCGCGGACGCGGTGGCCCGCGCCGAGGTCGGCCTGGCCGAGCAGGGCGGCATCGGCCTGCTCGTCAACAACGCGGGCGTCATCGAGGCGGCGGAGCTGCCCTTCGACCAGGACGACGTCGAGGACGTCTGGCGCGTCGTCGAGACGAACGTCCGCGGCCCCGTCCTCGTCACCCACGCGGTGCTGCCGGCCATGCTCGCCCGCGGCGCCGGCCGGGTGCTCAACATCAACTCCGGCTCGGGCCACCGCCCCATGAGCGCGTACACGGGCTACGGCATCAGCAAGGGCGCGCTCGCCCGCCTCACGACGATGCTCGACCACCAGCTCCGCGACCGCGGCATCCGCGCCCTGGACCTGGCCCCCGGCGTCGTCCGCACGGACATGACGGCGGGCATGCCCGTGCACGACGACCGCACGGAGTGGACCTCGCTCGACGAGGTGTCGGCGCTCGTCGTCGCGTTCGCGGACGGGCAGCTCGACGCGCTGTCCGGCCGCTTCGTCCGCGCCGGCGCGGACACCCCCGACACGCTGCTCGCGCAGGTCGACGAGATCGTCGCCCAGGACCTGCGGACCCTCCGCCTGCCGTAACGCCGCCCGATCCACGCGCTTCCGCCGACCGGCCGCCGCACGAGCGTCCCGGCGGCCGTCGCCGGCCGTGGTCGACGGCACACCTCGTCGGGCACCACGGGCCGGGCCCAGCCGGGACGATGGGCGTAGATCCCGACGACCGGCAGGAGCAGCGTGAGCGAGCAGCAGGTGCACTTCGCGATGGTGGCCGGCCCGGGGGAGGCGGCCATGGCGATCGACAGCCTCCGGCGCATCCGCCGGCTGTACCCCGACAGCCGGATCTTCCTGCGCGAGGACGCGACCACCGACGGCACGCGCGAGGAGCTGGAGGCGGTGCGCGACGAGCTGGGCCTCGACCTCAGCAGCAACCCGACCAAGAACGGCTACCACGGCATCAGCCGCACGCTGTTCTCCGTCCTGCGCGAGGTCGCGGACGCCACCACGGGCCCCGGCATCGTCGTCAAGTGCGACCCGGACGGGGTCGTCGCCACCGCCGACGCCCACCGCCTCGCGGCGCACCTTGCAGCGCGCCCGGGCATCGTCGGCGCGGTCGACGTGGCGCCCAGCGGCCAGCCGCGCGACCACCGGTGGTCCCGCGAGCGCATGCTCCAGGACGTCCGCTGGCCGATCGGCCCGAAGAAGACGGAGAAGGGCCTGCGCGTCGGCTACCCCTGGTGGCGCGGCGCGTACCGCGCGGCCGTCGCGAACGGCTACCGCCCCGGCACCGGCGTGCAGGCCGGCGTCTTCGCCATGTCCCTCGACACCGTCCGCGCGCTGCGCGACTCCGGCTTCCTGGCCGGGATGGACGCGCCCTACCCGTTCCTCACCTACGAGGAGGACTACCTGCTGGCGCTGGGGACGAAGTCCGTCGGGCACGAGCTGCACGAGCTGTGGGACGTCCTGGACTCCTGGTGGGTGCAGTACAAGCCGCCCGTCCCGCTGACGCCCGACGAGGTCGCGGTGCGCCGCCCGTTCGCCGTGCACCCGCTGAAGAACACCCCGGACGGGTGGGCCCTGCGCGCGAGCCTGCCGTAGGGGCGCCCGCGCCCGCTACGGTCGGGCATGGCCGCCGACGCCCATGCTCACGCGCACGCGCACGCCCCCGCCCGCACCGACGCCCGTGACCCGGACGGCGCCCGTGGCCTGGCCGCCGCGTCCTCGCGCCGGCAGGCGCTCGTCGGGCTGCTCGTCCTCGCGGCCGTGGCGGGCACGATGGCCGTCATCGCCGCCTCGACCGTCGCGTACCTGACCGCCTCGGGCCCGTGGACGGTCCCGTACCGCCTGTCGCCCGACGACGAGCGGACCATCCCGGCGGCGTGGAGCGCGATGATGCTGCTGGCCGCCGCGGCGGTGGCCGTGCCGGCCGCGGTCCGGTCCAGCCGGCTGTACGCGTGGGTCGCGGCGGGGGCGCTGCTCATGGCCGCCGACGAGTGGGCCGCGCTGCACGAGACCCTCGAGCGGGACCTCGGCGTCGACTGGCAGGTGCTCTACGCGCCGCTCGGGGTGGTCGCCGTGGTGCTCGCCGTGCTGCTGCTGCGGCGGCTGTGGCGCACGGACCGGCGCACGCTCGCGCTGCTCGTCGTCGTCGCCGCGCTGTGGGGTACGTCCCAGGTGCTCGAGGCCTTCGAGTGGGACGGCGACGTCCAGCGTGCCGGCTACGTCGGCAAGATGCTGGTGGAGGAGGCGCTCGAGACGACGGGCAGCCTCGTCCTGGCCATCGCGCTGCTGCGGCCGGCGGGCCTGCTGCAGCCGTGGGCGTCACCGCGGCGCGAGCGCATCCGACGCGGCCGCCGCGGAGCTGAGTGAGAGCCTCGGTCCGGGCCGTTCCCGTCACCAGTCGGACCCGCAGGGGTACGCACCGCTACCGACGCGCCCGGTACCCCTCGAGCACGGCGTCCACGACCCGCGCCGTCCGGAGTGCGCTCTCGCCCGTGCTCGGGCACGTCCCCGTGCCGCGGAGTGCGTCGACGACGGCCTGCACGAGCGGGAGCTGCACGGCCTCGGGGTCCGGCGCCAGGACCTCGCGCGTGCCATGGGCCGTCACCACGGTGACCGAGCCGTCCTCGAAGCAGGGGAACCGGAGGGTGCCGGCCGTCCCGGCGATCTCCACCACGTCGAGGGACTCCTGCACGTCGTAGGACCACAGGCCGACGCCGTGCACGCCGGAGGCGAAGGTGAAGGACGCCGCCACGGTGTCCTCGGCGGCGAACCTGCCCCCGAGGTTGGCGACGTGGGAGGCGACGCCCGTGACAGGGCCGAGCAGCATGTCCAGCACGTCCAGCGTGTGCGACCCCAGGTCGACGAACAGCCCGCCACCGGCCACCTCGGGACGCACCCGCCACGGCGGCGGGTCGGTCGGCCAGTGCCCCGTCGGCTTCTGGGTCCGGACGACCACCGTCCGCGCCTCGCCGATGGTCCCGTCCGCGAGCAGGTCGCGCACGGCCAGGAAGCGGGGGAGGGCGCGGCGGTAGTAGGCGACGAACAGCGGGACACCCGCGGCCGCGCACGCCGCGAGCATGCCCTCGCACTCCTGGGCCGTCCGCGCCATGGGCTTCTCGACGTACACCGGCTTGCCCGCGGCGGCGGCGCGCAGGGTGAGCTCGGCGTGCGTGTCGGGCGGGGTCGCCACGTACACGGCGTCGACCGCGGGGTCGGCGAGGAGCGCGTCGGCGTCGTCGTACCAGGACGGGACGCCGTGGCGCCTCGCGTAGTCTGCTGCCTTCGCGCCGTCGCGTCGCATGACGGCGACGAGCTGGGAGCCACGCGCCTGCTGGAACGCGGGACCGCTCTTGCGCTCCGTCACGGCGCCGGCACCGAGGATCCCCCAGCGGACCGGTGCGGCGGTCGGGTGCTCGCTCACCCGACGGACGTTACCCGCGCCACCTGCGGGGACGGGCCACGCGTGTGCTCCCGGTGCCGCACGTGTCAAGTGAGGGACGGCACCAGCCGACGAAAGGGCATGACCACGACCACGCTCCGACGGTGCGTCACGGCGGCGGCCGTGCTGCCCCTCGCCCTGCTCCTGGCACCGAGCGCCGGTGCCGCCCCCCTCGGGCCGACCGTCGACGGGCTCCCGCTCGCGGGTGCGGTCGTCGCGCCGCAGACCACGGTCAGCGCGCCGCCCGTCGCCGGGACGGCCAAGGCGAAGTTCGTCGTCGACGGCACCTACCTCGGTGCGGACTCCACGGCGCCCTTCACCTGGCCCCTCTCGCTGGCGCCTGGCGCGCACGAGCTCGAGGTGCGGCTCTACGACGGCCAGAAGGCCTCGCTCGGCCGCGTGGAGGTGTCCTTCACGGTCAGCGCGACCGCGGCGGCCCCGACCACCCCGCCGACGGCGACCCCCACCCCGATCCCCACGCCCACGCCCACCCCGACGCCCACCCCCACGACCCCCGCGCCGACCCCGACCCCCACCCCGCAGCCGACGACACCGGCCCCGACCCCCGGCGCCGCCGTCACGGTGAGCACCGTCGCCCAGCTCGAGCGCGCGCTCGCCACCGCCGGGCCCGGCAGCGTCATCGACCTCGCGCCGGGCCGGTACGTGCGCGCCGGCGGTTCCCGGTGGGTGGCGGCGGCGAACGGCACGTCGGCGCAGCCGATCACGCTGCGCGGTCCCCGCACCGCCGTGCTGACCTCCAGCGGTGTGACCGGCGACTACGGCCTGCACATCACGGGTGACCACTGGCGGGTGCTCGGCCTCTCGGTCCGGGACGCGACGAAGGGCATCGTGCTGGACGGCAGCGTGGGCACGGTGCTCGACGGCGTCGACGTCGGCACCATCGGCGACGAGGGCGTGCACTTCCGCGCCTGCTCCTCCGACGGCGTGCTGCGGAACTCGTCGGTGCACGACACCGGCCTGCGCGCGCCGCGCTACGGCGAGGGCGTGTACGTCGGCTCGGCCAACTCGAACTGGTCGAAGTACAGCTGCACGGACGGTCGCGACAACTCCGAGCGCGTCCTCGTCGAGAACAACGTCTTCACGGACGTCCCGGCCGAGGGGGCTGACCTCAAGGAGGGCACGGAGTCCGGCACGCTGCGCGGCAACGTGTTCGTCAACGTGGGCTTCTCGGGCGAGAACTCCGCGGATTCCGCGGTCGACGCCAAGGGCAACGGCTGGCTCATCGAGGGCAACGTGGTGCGCGGCGCCTCGGGCGCGTTCCTCGACGGCTTCCAGACCCACACCGTCTACAGCGGCTACGGGACGGGCAACGTGTTCCGCGGCAACGTCGTCGAGGGCACCGTGAAGGGCTTCGGCATCGGCCTCTACCCGGTCTCAGGCAACGTCGCCGACGCCACGAACAGCGCCGCCGGCGCGGTGATGGGCCTCGTCGGCTCCAACGGCCGGGCCATCAGCCCCACGAGCTGACGGACCGGCAGCAGGCGGCGCCGGCACGGATCGCAGGTCCGGGCCGGCGCCGCGTGCGCGTCAGGCGGGAGCGGGGGCGGCCCCCACCTGACGGAGGGCGAATTCGAGCGAGTCCGCGTCAGCGGTGCCGAGGTCGACGGTGCTCGACATGAGCGGGCGGCCGAGCGCCCGGTAGTCCCAGCCGGCCGCGCGGTAGGCGTCCGCGTCCAGCGCGTGGCGCCCGTCGACCACCTTCCGCTGGGCGACGAGCCAGCCCATCATCTCCGGGTCGGCGTGCCGGAACTGGTCCCACTCGGTGAGCAGCACGACCACGTCCGCCAAGTGCACCGCCGCCGGCAGGGAGTCGACGTAGGCCAGCTCGGGGTAGGCACGCCGTGCGTTGCCCATGGCCTGCGGGTCGTACACCCGCACGACCGCGCCCTCCTCGTGCAGCATGCGTGCGACGTCGAGCGCCGGCGCGTCGCGCACGTCGTCGGAGTTCGGCTTGAACGCGGCGCCGAGAGCCGCGACGCGGACCCCCTGCAGGGCGCCGCCCGCCAGCTCGCGCACCAGGTCGACCGTGCGCCGCCGCCGCCGGTTGTTGATCGCGTCGACCTCGTGCAGGAACGCCACGGCCTGACCCACACCGAGCTCGTCGGCCCGCGCGGCGAAGGCGCGGATGTCCTTGGGCAGGCAGCCGCCGCCGAAGCCGAGGCCCGGCTTGAGGAAGCGCCCGCCGATGCGTGCGTCGTAGGACAGCGCCCTGGCCAACAGGTTGACGTCGGCGCCGGTCGCCTCGCACACCTCCGCCATGGCGTTGATGTACGAGATCTTCGTGGCGAGGAACGAGTTGGCGGCGACCTTGACCAGCTCTGCCGTGGGCAGGTCGCACTCCACGAGCGGCGTGCCCTTGTCGAGCACGGGCGCGAACGCCGCCCGGAGCTGGGCGGACGCCCACGCCGATGTCACGCCGAACACGAGGCGGTCCGGCGTCAGCGTGTCGGCCACCGCGTAGCCCTCGCGCAGGAACTCGGGGTTCCAGGCGAGCTCTACCGCCGCGCCCGCCGGCGCCGCGGCCTGCAGGCGCTGGGTGAGGGCGGCCGCCGTCCCGATCGGCACGGTCGACTTCCCGACGACGAGGGACTTGCGCGTGAGGTGCCGCGCGAGGGCGTCGACCGCCGCGTGCACGTACGTGAGGTCGGCGGCCTGCGAGCCCTTCGTCTGGGGCGTCCCGACGCAGACGAAGTGGACGTCGCCGAACGCCGCCGCCTGCGCGAAGTCCTGCGTGAACCGCAGACGCCCGGTCGCGAGCGTCTCGCGCAGCAGGTCCTCCAGCCCGGGCTCGAAGAAGGGCACGCGGCCGGCCGCGAGCGCCTCGATCTTGCGGGCGTCCACGTCCACGCCGAGCACCTCGAAGCCCAGCGCCGCCATGCACACGGCGTGCGTCGCGCCGAGGTAGCCGGTGCCGATGACGGTCATGCGAGGTCGGTCCACCACGGGCTCCACGAGCCGGACGGTGCTGTGGGTCTGGTTGTTCATCGGTGCTCCTCGGGCCCGAGCGGATAGGGGACGGTGCGGTGCTGCCGTGCAGGTGCGGTGGTGCAGGTGCGGTGGTGCCGTGGCGCCGGTGCGGGCGTGCGAGGCGGGGCGACGGTCAACGGCAGTCGACGTTGCTGAGACCGGCGGAGCGGCCGTCGCCCTCGAGGCGGTTGTCGCAGCGCACGACGTTCTCGTTCACCGGCCGCAGGGCGACGAGGTGCCCCTCGTCCGCGTCGATGGCGCCGCTGTTGCCGGTGAAGACGTTGCGCGTGCCCCAGCCGTCGGCGACGTCGTGCGTCTGGAACCCGTCCAGCGGGCTGAACCGGCCGACGTTGTCCCGGATCTCCCAGTCGTTGCCCTTGACGTCGACCCAGGAGTCGGCGTCGGTGATGCCGGAGCCGTCGAACTGGTTGTCGTGCAGCACCCCCTCGGAGGTGCCCTCCTTGATGTCGACCGCCTCGCTGGTGGTGGCGTAGATCGCGTTGCGGGCGACCTCGTTGCGGTCGCTGCGGTCCGGCTCGCCGTCGGTGATGCTCTCCCAGTTGCTGGTGGCGGTGCCGATGTAGACCCCCTCGCCGAACTTGCCCCGGCGGTGGCCCGTGTCGCTGATGACGTTGTCCACGACGCGGTTGTCCGTGCTGTGCCGGCGCAGGTGGACCGCCTCGTCGCCGATCCCGTAGACGGTCAGGCCGCTGATCGTCGTGCCGACCGTGCCGTCGGCCATGACGCCCTTCTGCCCGTTGCGGACGGTGAAGCCGTGCAGCAGCCAGTGCTGCGCGCCGTCCAGGTGCAGGACGTAGCCGCCCTCTACCCCGCCGCCGTCCAGGACGGCGTCCGCAGGGCCGCACAGGGTCGCGGGCGCCTCCGACGTGCCCGATGCGGTGATGACGAAGCGCCCCTCGTACAGGCCCGGGCGCAGCCGGATCGTGCTGCCCGGTCCGGCGGCGGACAGCGCGGCGCGCAGCTCGTCGCCGTCCGCCACCTCGGTCGTCGCGGCCCTGCAGAGACCGGTGTCCGGCTTCGGGGCGACCATCCAGCCCGGGAGCGGCGACGGGGAGCTGAGCGACATGCCGTCCTCGTCCTCCTCCTTCTCGTCGTCGTCCTCGGCTTGTTCGTCGTCGTCACCGGACGGCTGGTCGTCTGCGGCTCCCGAGCCGGACACCAGCGGTGCGCCGCTCGGTGCCCCGGTCGTCGTCGCCACCACCTCGCCGGGCACCTCGCCGGCCGCGGTCGTCACGGCCGGTGCGGCGTCCGGCCCCCCCTCGGAGCAGGCCGTCAGGACGACCACGAGGGCGAGGAGCGCGAGCGCGCGCCGCGCGGGTGCACGGCTCACCCCTGGCCCTCGTCACCGGCGTGCCGCCCTGCGCCGACGAGGTCGCGGGACGGGACGACGCCCACCCGCACCGGCGGCTCGACCAGCTCGGCCAGGCGCCGCTGCGACTCGTAGGGGTGGCGGAAACCGCGCTGCCGTCGCTTGCGGCTGCCGGCGACCGCGGTGCCGACCAGCAGCAACGCCAGCAGGGTCCACATGACAGTAAGAGGCTGCATCGCGTTGCGCACGACCGTCCAGAACGGCTTGGTGCTCGCCCATCCGGACGTGTCGTTCTCCCCGATCTCCGCACCCTCGCTGCGCTTGCGGTCGATCGCGCTCGGCCCCCGGCCGCCCATCGTGTTCTCCGAGACGACCGTCCCGGCCACCGTCCCCACCAGCGTCACCGCGTGCAGGGAGTGCTCGCTGAAGGTGTTGCGCTGGATGGTGGCAGCCGAGTCGCGCACGTAGATGCCGTCGGGACCGCCGGCGATGATGTTGCCGGTTAGCACCGTGCCCGTGACCCCGTCTCGGACGGCGATCGCGTGCCGCTCGTTCTGCTCCAGGCGGTTCCCGACGAGCGTGACCTTGTGCGCCGCCTCTCGCACCACGATGCCCATGTCGTTGCCGATGACATCGTTCGCGTTGACGTCGACGTTCCTCCCGCCGACGATCTCGATCCCGTAGCGACCGTTGTCCGACGACACGCTGTTCGACACGGAGTTGTTGCCGTAATCCCCGACAGGCATGCCACTCGCGTTCGGACCGTCCGCCAGTGGTGTGCCCCGGACGACGATGCCGCTGCCGCCGTTCCCGCTGCTGTGGTCCTCGGTCAGAACGATGCCCGTCGTGGCGCGTGCGAGGACGATGCCGTCGCCCGCGTTGTCGACTGCGCGCGTGCGGCTTACAGCTGCGTTCACGACGAAGCGGTGCATGACGAGACCGTCGACGAGGCTGCCGCTGATGACGGAACGGTCGATGTCGACGCCGTTGGCGCTCGAGACGAACAGGCCGAACGCGTTGCCCTCGAAGGTGCAGTCGTCGATCTTCGCGGAGACGTAGCTGTAGCCGAGGTCCTCGTCGTCCTGCTCCGGCACGGGGAGCTCGCCGGCGGGTAGCAGGCCGTCGACCGGGTCGACGGGATCAGCGACCTCCTCGCCTGCGGCACCCGCGCCCGCTGCGTCGGTCTCCCCCGGCTCGGTCGCCTCCTGCTGCGCCTTGACGGCGTCGCGCAGCAACCTGCCGTACGCGTCCAGGGTGCCGTTCACCGGCAGGTCGGTGCCGGTCAGGGCGACGCCACCGGTCCTGCCGCTCCAGAAGCCGAGGTACCGGAACTCGGTCCCCGTCAGCTCGACCTGGCCACCGATCGAGCGGATGTATGCGCGGCCGTCGGCCGTCTCCACGTCGGGGGCACCGGCATCGCGGTCCCAGCTCGTGATGCTCACCGGCGCTGCCTCCGTGCCACGCGTCAAGAGGTTGCCGCCAAGGTTGACGATCGAGACGAACCGGTCCGCATCGCTCGCCAGCCTCACCTCCAAGGGACCGGCGGCGCTCAGGTCGAGCGTGGCGCCCGTCTGGATGACGATGTTCTCGCTGAGCAGGTACGCGCCGTCGGGCTCGCGGACGAACGTCTGCGGCGCGAGCGTGAGGAGGTCGGCGAGTGTGTACGGCTCTTCGCGCTTGGCGAGCACCAACGTGTACGTCGAACCGGTGCTCAGGCGGTACGGCCCAGGGACGTCCAGATCTCGCCACCGGATCATGCTGCCGACCGTGCGCACCTCGGACAGCCGGGCTTCCTCGTCCGCGACGAGTGCCGGTTCGGTGATCGTGTTGCCGGGGTAGGCGACCTCGCTCGTCACCTCGTCGGGTGCCTCGCCGGCGTGCGCGTGCGCCGGACCTGCTGGGCTGAGGAGGGCACCCACCACAAGGGCCGCCGTCGCGACCACCGCACGCGTCGTCTGCCGGCTCACGCGAGCACGTCCGTTCCGGTGCGCCCGCTGCGGCGGGTCGGTGCCGGGGCCAGAGCGGCGCCGGCCTCGACGAGCACGTCGGCGGGGCGTGGCGCCGGTGCTTCGCGACCCTGCAGGGACGCCGATGTCTGCCCGTCGCCACCCGTCTGGTCCGCGTGACGCGTCAGCCATCCCTGCTTGTTCATGGTCACGAAGGCGTACAGCTTGATGGGCAGGGCGACGAGGATGACGACCAGGGTGAGCAGCGGCAGCAGGACGAGGTCGCGGGGGTGCCTGCGCAGGTGGGAGAACCCCCGGATGCCGCGGCCCAGCAGCACCCATGCGATCGCGAGCAGCACGCTCACGACGGTTCCCTCGATGCGGGCGAAGAAGAGGTAGCCGAGCGTGATGCCCATGGTCACTGGTGTCAGCAGGATCTGCAGGACGGTCACCTTCGTCACGAACGGCGTCCTCCACAACCATCCCTTCCCTGCGGCGGTCAGGTAGCAGCGGTAGGAGTTGCGGCTCCACCGGATGCGCTGCTTGACGAACGCCCGGAATGACGACGGGAACATTGACAGAGCCAGGGCGCTCGACTGGTGGACCGTGCGGTAGCCGGAGGCCAGCACGAGCCACGTCAGCCGGCCGTCGTCCCCCGCGATGCAGCGGCGACCCATGAAGAACTCGTTCTCTAGGTTGTCGAGCACGGGGACGACCGCGGCCCTGCGGTAGGCAGCGGTCCGTCCCGAGAGGCACGCGACCGCGCCTGCGGCTCCCATCGCCGGGACGTAGTCGTAGTAGCGGAGGTTGACGAGCCAGTCCGCGATACGCCGCCAGACGCTCGTCTCGCGCGCGAAGACGTTTTGCTGCGTGCCGACGCCTCCAACGGCAGAATCGACGAATGGCATCTGCACCGCGTCCAGGAGCCCCGGCCGCCACTGGGTGTCGGAGTCGACCAGCACGAGCAGCTCGCTCGTGGCCAGCCTCATCCCGACACCGAGTGCGGACCGCTTGCCGGCGTGCTTGAACATGACCGGCACGACCCGGGGGTCGCCGAGGGCGAGGATGCGCTGCTCCGCCTCGGTGTCCGCGACGTCGAGCACGATGATGATCTCGGTGGGGTTCTGCTCGAGCCACGTCGCCAGGCACTCCATGAGGATGTCGGGGTCCTCGTGGAACGAAGGCACGACGACTGATGTGCTCGTGCGGAAGTCGTTGACGACGGGCCGAGCGCGACGCGACAAGACGACCCGGTAGAGCCACAGGCCCCAGACGACCAGGCCGGCGAAGGCGAGGGGGAACGCCTTCCACAGGTCCTGAGGGGTGATCTCGCCGACCACGAACCACTGGTCGGGCAGGAGCTGCGCGGTGAACGGCATCAGCAGTCCTCGGCTGGTGGGAGGGGGGCGGCCGCGGGGCGGTCGCCGTCCGGATGCCTGGACGCTAGGAGGGGGGAGGCCGGTGACGGCAGAGCGAGGACTACCCGTTTCGTCCGTTTTCACCCGCGTACAGCTGCACCAGGTGTCACCCGATGGAGCGAAGTGCCACCTGCGTACCGCCTTCGGCGACCGTCCCCATGGTGCGTAGCACGTCCGCCAGCTCACCGCGCGTGGAGACGGCGAGCTTCGCGAAGACGTTGGAGACGTGACCCTCGACGGTCCGCACGGAGAGCTGGAGCAGCCGCGCCACCTCCGCGTTGGGCAGCCCGCGCGCGACGAGGGCCGCGATCTCGCCCTCCCGTGGCGTGAGACCGCGGACCCGTGCCGGCTCGCCGACGCCCGGGACGCGGACGCTGCGGGCGCGGATGGAGCGCATGCGTCGAGCGTGCTCGACGTCGGCTGGGACGGCGTGGTGGACGTGCGCCAGGCGGGCGACCCCGAGGGCGAGGATCCGATGGCCCTCGTCCTCCGCCATGAGCGCGATCCGCGCGAGGGCGTCCCCGTCCCCGTCCCGGACGGCCGTCGCGAGGGGCAGGGCGCCAGCGGCCACGGGCCCCCGCACCTGCCGGGCCGCGCCGAGCAGGGGAGCCGCTGCACCCTCCCGGCCGAGGACGAGCGCGGCGAGCAGGAACCGCAGGGCTGTCAGGTGCCGTCCCGCGGCGAGGTCCGCCGTCCCCTCGTCGAGCAGGAGCTCCGTCGCCCCCGTGTCGCCCGCGGCGCCACGCGCCCACAGGTGCAGCAGGGTCCAGCACCGGCGTACCACCCACGGCGCGCGTGCCATCACGGGCTCGGCCTCCGCCACCGGAGGGCGAGTCCCCTCGAGCGCGTCCGCGGCGACCAGGGCGACGGACGCCAGGCGGGACGCGAGCAGCTCGGACGGTCGCTGGGCCGCGGCGACCGGTCGGAGCCATCGCCGGGCCGCCTCGACGTCACCGCGCACCAGCAGGCCGAGCCCTACGACGAGGTCGTGGTGGTACGTCGCCGTGGCAGGCCGCAGGTCGCCGAGCAGCGGCCACGGCGCGGGCGCGGGCTGCGGCACCCCGTCCTCCACGGTGGCCGCCGCGACCGCCTCGCCGGTGAGGAAGCGCAGCAGGAGCGGGACCAGGTACTGGTCGCCCGCGTCGTGGTGCGGGTCGGGCTCCGTCATGCCCGTGGCCCCGCCGCTCAGCGCCGCGGCGACGTCGAGGCGGGCGGCGAGCAGCCGCCGCCACCGGGCGACCAGCGCAGGGTCCGCCGTCCCGTCGGCCGGTCGGACGAGCTCCTCGCGCAGCAGCGCGACCGCTCCGAGGGCTCGGCCCTGGTGCAGCTCGCGGCAGGCCCGGAGCCCGTGGGGAGTGGCACCCGTGCGGAGGCGGTCCCCGGTGGTCAGCGACTCGAAGAGGTGCTCCGCCCAGGACTGCCCGCCGCCCTCGGGCACGACGTCGAGCGTCTGCTGCAACGACCAGGCGACCAGGTGGCACAGGTCCGCGTCCGCGAGGTCGAGCGCGGGGAGCTGCACCAGCGCCTCCAGCGCGGCCGCGGTCCACCCCTCTTCGCGCGCCAGCACCACGGCACGCAGCAGGGAGAGCACCTCCGGGCTCTCGTGGGGTGCAGCGGCTGCCAGCGTCGCCCGTGCCGCCACGAGGTTGCCCGCCTCGACGGCGGCGACGACGGCGGACGCCGCCAGGCGCACGGGGACGGGGACGCGGCACGCCGCAGCCCAGCGGGTCCAGCCCGCACCGCACGCGGTCCCCGGTGCCGGCGGGCCGTCGGGGTAGCACGCCTCCAGCAGTCGGGAGCGCCGGGTGGGCCCCGCCTGCGCGCGTACCGCGGCGGCGACGACCTCGTCCATCGGTGCGACCACGGTGTCGTCCTGCTCGACGAGGCGCACGAGGCCGCTCCGCAGCAGGACGTCCAGGGCGTCCTGGTCGACGGCTCGCCGCAGCGTGCCCACGGCGAGCCCACCGGACAGGGCGAGCGCGTCCAGCAGCGACCGCTCGGTCAAGGACAGGGAGGCCACCGCCGTGGGAACGGCCGAGAGCAGCGCCGGCAGCGGACGGGCGCCCCACACCAGCGAGTCCAGTGCGGTCTCGAGGCGGACCGCCGGGTCGGCGCCCGGGGCGGCGTCGTCGGCCATGTCGAGGACGGCGGCCACCGAGCGCAGGTGCCCCCGGGTCACCCGGTGCAACGTCTGCAGGGACCGTGCGGGCAGCACCTGGCCCCACCGGGCCTCGACCAGCCGCCCCAGGGCCGCACGTCCGAGCGGCCGGACCCGCACGACGCCGAGCACCCCGTCGAGAGCGGCTGCGCGCAGGTCGGGGGGCAGGTGCTCCACCTCGTCGGTGAGCAGCACCAGCCGGCACGCGTCCTCGGCCGTCAGGGCGAGCAGGAGCAGGCTGCTGGCAGAGTCCAGGTGCTGGGCGGCGTGCACGGCGAGCACGACGGCCTGCCCCGCGCCGAGCGCGTGGAGCCGGCGCGCGACCGCACCCAGGGCGTGCGCCGGTCCCTGCAACGCCTCGGGCTCCTCGTGCAGCAACGGCAGCAGGGCCGCGTAGGGGACGTCGCGCGAGGCGGCGGACGCGCGCAGCGTGAGCGCGACCCCTGCCGCTCGCTCGAGCACCTGGTGCGCGAGCGTCGAGGTGCCCACCCCGGGCGCCCCGACGACGACGAGCCCGCGACGACGTGCGTCGGACAGCGCGCCGAGCGCCTTGTCCAGCACGGGTCGCTCGAGGAGCGTGCTCCCGTCGGTCGGCATCGCTGCTCTCCCCCCGGGTTGCCGCGCGGCCGCCCGCCTCCCATGCTGCCGAAGTGGCGGGGCCGGCGGGCCCGGTCCACTGTGGCACTGGTCATATCCGGACGAAAGACCCAATGCCGGAACCGCGCCAGGTCCGACCGCTGGGCCTGCTGCAGCCGTGGGCGTCACCGCGGCGCGAGCGCCTCCCGGAAGGCGGCCACGGACGCCCGTGAGCTGGCGATCCGCCAGTCCGTCTCCTTGTCCTCGTCGAACCACGCGACGGCGAGCAGGCCGGGCTGCGCGTCCGCCCAGGCGAACAGCGCCCGCACCCAGGCGGCCTTGTCCCCGCCGAGCTCGGTCGAGGCGGTCTCGGCGATCATGAGCGGCTTCGTCGGCGCCACGGCCCGGACCTGCGCGAGCGTCTCGTCGAAGACCTCCGCCGGCGTCTGCCAGCGCTTGCCGGGCGCGCTCGTGCCCCAGTTGTAGCCGTCCACGGCCACGACGTCGACGTACGCGTCCCCGGGGTACAGGCCGGCCAGCGGTGTCGAGCCGGGGTAGACGACGTTCGGCGACCACACCCACGTCACCTGCCGCGCGCCCCGGGCGGTCAGGACGTCGTGCACGTGCCGGTAGGCGCGCACGTAGTCCCCGGCCGCGTTGGCGTTGACGCCCGTGCCCCACGGGTACCAGTCGCCGTTCATCTCGTGCCCCCAGCGCACCTGCACCGGTCCGCCCCACCGCGCCAGCACGTCCGCGAACGCGGCGAGCTGCGCGTCCCAGCGCCCGCCGGCGATCTCCGTCAGCCGGTACGCCGGCTGGTCGACGCCGCCCGTCCACACCCACG
Source organism: Cellulomonas marina (assembly GCF_900111925.1). Lineage (GTDB taxonomy): Bacteria > Actinomycetota > Actinomycetes > Actinomycetales > Cellulomonadaceae > Cellulomonas > Cellulomonas marina. The sequence continues at coordinate 63,693 of NZ_FOKA01000004.1, read as the reverse complement.
GCTCCCAGGTGATGACGGGCACCGAGCCGTGGTCGACGACCGCCTGCAGCTTCGCGGGGTCCGGCAGCTCACCGAGGCCGGTGTACCAGTGCACGTACTGCACGTGCCGCCCGACGAGGGTCTCCGTCGCTCCTAGCGCCCGCGCGTCGAGCGGCCCCCACGGCACGGTCGTGCCAAACGCCGGCCGCGCCGCCGTGCGCACGGCCACGGTCCCGGGCGGGCACAGCGACCCCTCCGCGACGATGGCGCCGGCCGCACCGCTCGTCGTCCCCGCCGCCGTCACGTCCACCCCCGCCTGCGCCACCCCGACAGGTCCGACGAGCCCCGTCACCAGCACCCCGACGACGAGCGCCGTCCACCGCCGGCGACCCGATTCCACCACGCCCGCCCCATCGACCACCGGGCGGCGGCCTCGCGCGATCGGGTGGCGACGTCAGCCGACGGTGTGACCTGCTCCTGACCTGCACACCGACCTCACCCGCCCGGCCCTGCCCGGGCGAAACGGACATCCCTACGGTTCCGGACGAACCACCGTGCTGCCTCACGACGGCGTGAGACCCCTCCCTCGACCGTCAGGAGTCCCCATGTCCGCCGTGCTCGCGCACGCCACCACCGCCCTCGGCTGGGTGCTGTTCGTCGGCATCTCCGTCATCGGCGTCCGCATGCTGTCCTACTGGCGCAGCTTCCTGTTCTCCTGGCGGCGCTACCGCCACCGCGACGTCGTCTCGACCGCCCAGCTGCGCCTGACACCGGTGCCGTTCGTGAAGGTGCAGATCACCACGCGCGGCTCGGCCGGCAGCAGCGAGGTCATCCAGCGCGGCATCGACAACGTCATGGCGCTCGCGGCGGAGGACCCCGAGTTCTACGGCGAGATCCTGTCCGTCGAGGTGGTCACGGAGTCCCTCGACCAGGCCACGCTGCTGCACGACCGCTACGCGCCGGCCCCGGTCGACGTGTCCGTGCTGCTCCTGCCCGCCGACTACCAGACGCCGGGCGGCACCCAGCTCAAGGCGCGCGGCCTGCACTACGCCGTGGAGCGCCGCCGGGCCGGCTGGAACGCCAAGCCGGGCCGCACCTTCGTCGTGCACTACGACGAGGAGAGCGTCCTGACGCCCTCGGAGTTCCGCAAGCTGCTGGCGCACCTGGCGACGACGGACAAGAAGGTCCTCGAGGGGCCCATCTACTACCCGCTGGAGTACCTGGACGCGAGCGCCCTGTGCCGTGCGATGGAGGCCAACCGCCCCGTCGGCTGCTTCGAGTGCCGTCAGGTCATGGAGGACGGCGTCCCGCTGCACCTGCACGGCTCCAACCTCGTGGTCGACGAGGCCTTCGAGAACGAGATCGGCTGGGACATCGGGGCGCTGGACGGCCAGCCGCTCATCGCGGAGGACTACGTCTTCGGCATGAAGGCGTTCACCGCCGCCGGCAGCGAGGTCTTCGGCTGGCACGGCTGCGCGATGCTCGAGCAGCCGCCGTTCTCCGTGCGCAGCGCCTTCAAGCAGCGCCACCGCTGGATCTTCGGCGTCCTGCAGGGCATGGCGCTCAACCGCCGCCTGCCGGAGTTCCGCGCGCTGCCCGCCCGCACCCGCGCCGGCATCGTGTGGGGCACCCGCTTCCGCATCGGCACGTTCGCGCTCGGCGCGGTCGTCGGCTCCCTGTCGCTGCTGCTCCTGCCCGTCCTGCTCACCCGGTCCGTGGCCGCCCTGCTGCACGACGAGACGTCGCCGCTGCCGTGGCCCGCCATGACGTGGCTGGCCGTGCTCGGCGCCCTGTGGCTCGGGTCCGTCGGCATCGGCGCCTGGTACAACGTGGCCGAGGCCGGCATGAGCCGCGGGCACCGCCTGACGGAGATCGCCCGCGCCGTGGCCATCGCCCCGGTGGCAGGCCTCATCGAGAGCGCCGCCGGCCTGTGGGCCGTCACCGAGTGGGGCATGGGCCGCCGCGAGGTGTTCTGGCAGCCCACCCCCAAGACGAAGTCCGCCGACGCGACCGCCGTCTGGTCCGCCGAGGAGGAGCTCGCCGCGCTCGCGGACTGAGCCCCCGGCAGCGCGGCCCGCCCGCGCCGCACCCCTCCCGCTCCTCCCGCCGGCCGACGCCGGCCCCACGCCCCGAGGTGACACCGCCATGCCCCTGTCCGAGAGCACGACCACCAGCACCACCGCCGCCGGCACCACCCCGGCCGTCAGCACGACCGTCGCCCCGACCGCCCTGCGTCCCGCGCCGGACGCCCCGCAGCCGGCCCTCATGCCGACGCTCGCCGCGACGTCCGCCCGCCGCGGCTCGCCCGTGGTCGCCTTCGGGCTGGGCCTGGCCGCCCTCACGGTCCTGGCCGTCTACATCGGCATCCCCCTGGTCCACGCCGCGCGGTTCCTCACCGGCGGCCTGGCCGCCGCCGCGGCGCTCGCGCTGGTCGTCGCCGTGGCGTTCGCCGCGCTCGTCGTGCGGATCCTGCACGGCACCCACCACCCCGCCCTCCCGACGAGCGGCCGCCGCCGTGGCGCCCGCCGCACCGCGGGCACCGGCGGGGGAGCGGCCACCCGGACCCTCGCGGCGGAGGCCGACCGCGCGGTCCGCCTCGACGCCGTCGGCCCCGAGGGGCGCTGAGGCACCGATGACCCGGTCCACCACCGCCCGGCGCGCGGGCGTCACCCTCGTCGCCGCGCTGGCCGCCGTCCTCGCACTGGTCGCCGTCGTCGCCGTGTACGTCGGCGCGGTGGGGCCGGGCGCCGGCCCGGCGTCGGCCGGCACGTCCGCCGCCGACGCCCCGCCCGTCCCGGCCGCGGCCGACGCCCCCGACCTGGCGGACCTCGAGCCCGCCGACGGCACCACCCGCTTCGGCGTGCAGCTCGCGTGGACCGAGGACGACCCGACCTCGCTCGTCGGGCGGCTGGGCCTGCAGCCCGCGCAGTACGGCATCTTCCTCGACTACCCGCTCACCGCGGAGCGCACGGATCAGCTCCTGTCCGCCGCGCGCGGCGCGCAGGCGCAGGACGGCGACGTCTTCCTCACGCTCGAGCCCATGGACGGCCTGACCAGCGACACCGCGGCGGCCGAGGCGCTGGCCGGCGTCCTGCGGCAGGTCAACGCGATCGGCCCGCAGGTCTACGTGCGGTTCGCGCACGAGATGAACGGCGGCTGGTACCCGTGGGGCCAGCAGCCGGCGGCCTACGTCGCGGCGTTCCGCGTCGTCGCGCAGGCCGTGCACACCGACGCCCCCGGCAACGCCATGGTGTGGTCGCCGAACTACGGCGGCGGCTTCCCCTTCGACGGCGGCGGCTGGACCGCGAAGCCGGGCACGGCCGACTGGTCCGCGATGGACACCGACGGCGACGGCGCGCTGACGATGGCCGACGACATGTACGCCCCGTTCTACCCGGGCGACGACGCCGTGGACTGGGTGGGCCTGACCCTCTACTGGTTCGGCTACACCTGGCCGTGGGGCGAGAACGAGGTCCCCGACGCCGGCCGCTTCGCCGCCCAGCTCACCGGCACCTACGCCGGCGGCACGGACCCGACCATGGGCTTCGCGCCCGACGAGACCGCCGTCCCCGACTTCTACGCCACCTACGCCACCCGCAAGCCGATGGCCCTGTCCGAGACCGGCGCGCTCTACAACACCGACGCCACGGGCGGCGCCGACGAGCTGAGCATCAAGAGCGCATGGATGGACCAGGTCCTCGGCCTGGGCGACGAGTTCCCCCGCCTGAAGATGGTCAACTGGTTCGAGCACCTGAAGTCGGAGCAGGAGGGCTACGGCGTCGTCGACTGGCGCGCGACCAGCAACCCCGCCGTCCTCGCCACGTTGCAAGGGGTTCTCTCTGTGCCTCGGTACTGAAACTTGGGATGCGCTGGGCACAGGGGTAGGCGAACGATCGAGCTATCGCTCGCTTGCGGTCGAGGTGGGAGATGAACGAAGACGGTTGTCACGGCACGGTGACGAACGTGACTTGCTCTCCCACTTGGACTTTAAGGCCAGTGGTGGCGGCTCGGCTGGGTATGGGAACCAATCGGCCATCGTCCCCGATCGCTGTCGTCCTGGCAGCAGACAGGTCCACTCCCGAGACCGTAACCGCGAGACAGGGGTGGTAGACCTCCCGGATCGGCTGCTGCGGTGTCGACTGCAATGGCGAGAGGTCGTCTCCGCTAATTTCATGCCACAGCGCTAACACAGTCGAGCCGTCCGCTCTCGCGAATTGGAGGTGATGCAGCCCTGAGGCATCGTATCCAGCAGGTGCATTCACCTGTAGCGTCAGCTGTGGCGAGGGTGGGTTTGGCTTAGTCAATGCGGACGGCTTCGGAGCGCTTACCGCCGAGATTAGAGACTGGAGCGCGTAGAACGCTGGCTTCGGCGTGAGATCGTGCCGTAGGAGACCAAAATGCGCTTCGCGGTTATAGCCTGTCGGGTCGTCGAAGGAGTCTACCAACTCGTACAGGAAAGTCCGGCGAATGCCGAGGCGGAAGTTTTCTAGGAAGATGCGCGGCACGTACCGCCCCTGCATCTTCTCAGACTGCCCGAATCGAAACGTCGAATATCCCGTCTCCGTCGCCGCCATGGGCCGCAAGCCAAATGGCGGGCGGTACGTGTCGAAATTCGTTGGGTAGCGATCAAGAGCGACACTTGGGAAATCTGCATTCCAGTAGTACCGCGAGATCCCCGCATAGTCGGACGGGTAGGAAAACGAGTTGCCCCCAGGGTATGGATGAAAATTCCCCCAATCGACGTATGGCGCGAGGCTATTCGCTGGGAAGGGATTTCCACCGCCCCAGTACGTGCCTCCCAGGCTGGGGCCGATGACTGGAATGCCGGCCGTACGACTGTCGGCCTTTGCGGCGCGGTACAGGTCCTTCTGCCACTCCATCGCGGCATCAGGAAAGGTGCGTCCCTTGTACACGCGGTGACCTTGAGTCCAGTACAGATCAGGCTCGTTAGGGCCCTCAAAGCCCGCGATAGCGCCAGAGGCGGCCAGAGGTGCGAGTTGGGCGATCTGAAGTGCAGGATCGCCGGACCCGTCCATCGCCGAATCGACACCCACGGTCGTCTTGATCCCGGACGAGAACAGATCGGGGGCCCTCGAAGCGTCCCCACGGACGTGGCGAACTCCGCTCGCTACCAGGAGTCTCCTTATCGAGGGATATGCCGCCCCGTAGGGCGTATCCAGGTAGTCCCAGTGGGTTCCGACGCCAATCGAATCCACGAGCTGGTCGCCCGTTGGTGCCGCCCAGACCGTGTCAGCCGCATTGGCCGCCGAGCTGGTAGCGACGCATACGACACCAGCGGCAGCGGTTGCAGCCGTGAGTGCGAGAGCGACGAGTCCGCGGAAGCTCCGATGAGGGATGCCCATGCTCCGCTATGTCGGCATGGGAACGGACGCCCTTGAGGGCTCGGGCGCCGCCACTGGTATGGAGCTTCACGGCTTTAGGTTGTTTTGCCCGGTTTCAGCACGTAGATGACAGCTCGTACGTCTCCTCGATTGGGGACCAGCAGCGCCATCATAGGGAACGCCATCGACCTCGCGGTGATGACGAACGCTGCAAACGCTGTCACCAACTGGGCCACGGCTACGGTAGCCGCAGCCCCCAGCGCACCGAATGTTGGGACGGATAGCACGAGGCCGGGAATCATGGCGGCGAGACCGAAAAGTTGCGCGACGACCTGCGCTTGTGGGCGGTCCCGTGCGGCGAGTCCTGCAAAGAGGACCGATGACAACGAGTTCCCGATGGTCGCGACCACCAGGACCTGAACTACCGCAACGGCAGGGCCGTAATCGCGACCGAAGACAAGCGGAACCAGTACGGGTGCCGCCAGGACGATGGCGATGGAAGATCCGACGCTAAGGCCGCCAACGACGCGAAGCATCAAACCAAGGCGAGCGGCGAAGTCGACCTCGGGTCGCGAAAGTGTCCGGACGACGATGTCTCTTACGGCACTCAGTGCGAGTATCGGAACGTCCGCGACTGCGGCTGCAATGACAAACAGTCCGAGTTGCGTCGCGGTCGAGTTCGCGGCCATGTATACCTCGGTCGCGCGAATGAGGGCCAGGCCGACGACGCTGCTCGCCCAGGACCGTGCTGCGTACGAAGCAATTTTGCCAGCGTCAGCCTCGGCGAGTGCGGCGCCGTCCGTTGAGCGCCGCCCAGATGCGAGATGTAGAACAAGCCCCACGACGAGTCCCGGAAGCCACGATGCGAGAACGGCCACTACTACGCTCTCGAGCCAACCTGCGAGAAAGCACACGACCACCGCTATGAATCTCACTATACCGGCCGTCCATCGCTCGGCCACGGCGACGCCATACTTGCCATAGCCGAGTGCTCGCGCTCGAAGGACGTCGACAAGAAGTACTGCCGGCAGCGTCCATGCGACACATTCGTAGACTGAGCGGATCCCTCCTTGGGCGTCTATAGCGGGCGGCCGAAAGAGCGTCAGCAGAAGCGCTGCCACGACACCTGCAGCTACCGCCGCTGCGCAAACTCGCAAGAACGCCCTGTGCGACATGCCGCCACGTGCCGTGTGAAACAGTGTGGCCGCGGGCAGCCCTAGGCCAGCTAAGCCGGCGACTAACATGGCAGGACTCAGCACGGCGGACATCGACCCCCGGCCTTCGGGGTTGAGAGCCCTAGCGAGAAGTGGGGATGTGATGAGAGCTGCCATGGGCAACACGAGCGAAGACGCGCCTGTGGCAAGCATCGCGCGTCCCGCGCTCATCTCGCGCTTGACCATGGTGCTCAACCCTCCGCAGTGTGGGCGACGACACAACGGAGTTGTGCCTGGACAGCTCGTGTGCCCCGTCGTCCGCCTTGCTCGCGTGAGATCCTCCCCGCGGTAAGTACCGCGACCACAGGCGAGACCCAGGGGTGAGTGATGGCGAGCAGGTTCACGGTGGTCCTGCCGGATGGCCGCATCATGCCATGGACGGATCTCGACGACACCGCCGGCTTGCCGAAGGACTGCGCGTATTACGGAGCTCTCCTCTCGGCCTTGGACGCGGAACTATGCGAACCAAGGTTTCGGTTCGTCCTTACTTGGTCGACAGACACGTTGCCGTTCTCCGGCAAGGATGTGATCGTCCTGCAGGTAGCCGACGAATGGTGTCGGTGGCCGAGGTACGTCGACGATGTAGCTGCCGTGCTCAAGACCAACGGGACGTTCCCTGCGCTTGGCTGGCCCGGTGTCCGTGCATCGGTCGGTCTACAGGCCATGAGCGTCCTGCAGTGGATTCGCGTGACACTCAAAACCTTGCCGGGACGTCCCCGCCACCTTCGCTGGCGGCTCACACGGATGTGCGCGCGGACACCGGTGATCGTGATTCCCCTTGGCGCCTTGAGTCCGCCTCCAACGCAGGCGGTGCCTTGGGAAGAGCGGACCGTCGATGTAATCTTCTTAGGCAGCATCGCTCACGGGCAAGAAGGCTCGCGTCGTGTCGCCGGACCGAAGGAGTACGCCCGCCGGGACATGCTCGCAGCTGTCAATGATGTGAAACTACGGAGACCTGACCTGAAATTCCGTCTCGGGGAGACGGGAGGTTTCGTCGAGTCGATCGCGAGCGATCAAAACGCCTATAGCCGCGCGATGGGAAACGCGCGAGTGGCGCTGGTCCCCAGGGGTACTCATCTTGAGACATTTCGCTTCTTCGAGGCGATCGGGGCAGGAGCAGTACCGATTGTTGAGCCGCTCCCGCGCCACAGATACTATAGTTCTGGGCCTCATGTTCGCCTGAAGAACTGGGCGGAACTCCCACGGATCATCGACTACCTGCTGCCGGTCGAGGGTCTTCATGCGCAGGGATACGGTCAGGGTCTTCACGAGCAATGCCTAAGGGCGTGGTCGTCGACATATGCACCTGACGCCGTCGGCAGGTCGTCTGCGCAGGAGTTGACACGTGCGTTTGCCATGCAAGAGAAGAGGAGGCGGTGAATCGAAATGACGGACGAATTGGTCCCAATCTCTGCGGTGATCTGCACGTTGAATGAAGCCGAGAAAATTGGTCGGGCTCTACGTTCACTCGCCTGGACGGCTGAGGTAGTGGTCGTAGATTCTGGCAGCACGGACGGGACTGTGGAGATTGCGCGCGGCGCGGGCGCACGCGTCTTTGAGCACGAGTGGCTAGGGTTCTCCGCACAGAAGAATTTCGCAGCCTCTTTGGCTCGCAACGACTGGATCCTCAGCATCGACGCCGACGAAGTTGTCACTCCTCAGTTGGCGGGAGCTATTCGGGAGGTCATCGACGGAGTTCCTCGAAGCACTCAGTCCTTCTCGGTTGATCGACGCAACGACTTCCTGGGCAAGATGCTTCCAAATAGTGCGAGAAGCGCAAATCGATTGAATTACGTCCGGGTATACAACCGGACTACGGCGTCTTGGGATGAGTCGGTTGAGGTGCACGAACTCGTCAAAACACCGGAGAAGCCGCAACCGATCCGTGGGCAACTCTTGCACATCAATGACTTATCTGTTGACGGATTGGTGGCGCTATTCAACCGGTATGCGACAGCCGAGGCCGCAGCACTAGTGGCCGCTGGCCGCCGGGCGACGGTATTAGACCTGACCGCTCGACCCATTGCTCGCTTCGTCTGGCACTTCTTGATCAAGGGTGAGTGGCGGTTGGGGCGCCGCGGAGCGGCTCATGCGGGAATTAAAGCACTGAGCGACTTCATCCGGTACGCCAAACTGCTAGAGAACGAGCTACGCGTATCGAGCTCATTGACAGTTGAGGAGAAAGCGGCGTGACGGCACGCCAAATGGTCTGGGCTGTCCTTTGCCTTCTCCCGGCCAGTACGACGAAGAATCGGTTGCTCCGGGCAGCCGGCGCAGCCGTTGCGAAGGACGCCGTCTTTGGGCCCAATCTAGTCCTTCGGTGCTCGCAGATGACGGTGGCGCGCGGATCTGTGATTCGCTCGGGTAATGTCTTCAAAGGCGTCGACCAGTTGTCGATCGGCGAGCACGCGTATATCGGCAGTTGGAACTTCTTCACAGCGGGTGCCGAGTTTGCCTCGACGTGCGGGCCCGCCAAGTTGACGGTCCGCGCATCGGCGTCCATCACTGGGCGTCACTATTTCGACTGCTCAGGTGGCGTCTCGATCGGTGCCTTCAGCACAATTGCGGGGCTGCGCTCCACCATTCTGAGCCACGGAATCGACGTCACAGAGAACGAGCAGCGCGCGCTCCCCGTGACGATCGGTGACTACTGCCTGGTCGGCAGCAACTGCACGATACTCGCGGGCGCAGCGCTCCCCGCACGCAGTGTTCTGGCCGCAGGGGCCGTCCTGGTCCGCGTGTCGGACCGAGCGGTTGTGCCCGCAGGGCTTTACGCTGGCGTGCCGGCGCGCCTCAAAGGCTCGACCGAGGGCGGTTACTTCTCAAGGACGGAGAGATCCGTGGCGCCCAAGAGCTGACATCTGTGGCCGCCCTCGTTGCCGTACTGAGTGGTCGACGTCTCGTCCCCCCTACACACCGCTGGTCCGCAGTCGGATAAAGTACGAGCATGAGGCTTCGCATCGCGTGTTTGCTGGTAGCTGCGGCGGCAGCCCTGGGGGCCCTAACTGGAGCGGGCTTTGCAGCTGTCGTGCCTAGTGCGGTGAGTGCGAGCACGACGTTCAATCTTGTGGCCGTCCCTTCGGAGCCTACGACCGCTACCACGCTGTCACGCGACTCGCTCGAGGTCTGGGGCCAGACCTACGCGCAGATCATTTCTGGGCGAGCCATGCGGTCGGCACTCGAGAGCGACGTCGGGGAGGGTTCCGCGGCCGAGATATCAGCGCAGTGGGTCCCCGACACGACATTGATCGATGTAGAGGTCGAGGCGCGGACGATCGACTCGGCCGCGGAAGTTATTGCGGCATTGGAAGACGCAGTGAACGGGCAGCTTCAAACATCGCTCGGCGGTGCTCCTGCGTCTCCGCTGCCATACGTGCTGACGGTAGCGGAGCCCGCTGGCGAGCCCCGAACTACCCGATCCGCCGCGATCACGGTGCTCTATGGCGGAGTCGCAGCGGGCTCGATCGCGGCGGCGATCTGCTACCTCTTGTGGCGTCGATCCCAGCAGGCATGAGACGTCACCGGTCCGTGCGCCGTCTCAAGGCGGCTTACTTTCTGCCGCTGTTCGCTGCACTGCCCGCGTCACTTGTTGCCGTGAGTGTTGGTGGGCGGTGGGCAGCGGTGGTGGTCTTCGCATGTATTTCGTCAATCGTCTACATCGCTGACGAGGAACGCGTATACCTTGCCGCGATCGCGCTTGTGCCTTTTATAGCAGGCATTCGTCGGATATCCGCTGGCGAACGCGGGTACGTCGAGAATGACCCACTCGTGCTGCTGCCGGTGATGGTGGCGGCCCCGGTCCTGATCTCGATCCTCAGGTCCCGCGTCGCGGTTCGGCGCGGGGGAGCACTACTGCTGCTCGCTTGTTGTGGTTCGATCCTCGTCAGTGCAGCTGTCGGGCTAGTCCAAGGGCAATCGGCAGTGCTCTACGGTGCAATCCTTCAGTTGGTGCCCTTGGTCGCCGGTGTCGGGATTGCATGCGGCCTGTTCGTCGGCCTGCACCTGAAGGTACTACGGGTTGCGGTCGCGACAGGCGTCGTGGTCGCCGTGTATGGCATCATGCAACGATTTTATGCACCGTCGTGGGACTTGGCGTGGCTTCGCGATCGCCAGGAAGTCCTTGTGAGCATCGGACCACCGATACAGGGTCAATTCCGTGTCTTCAGTACCATGGAGAGTCCTGGGCCATACGCGCTCTTCCTGGCGATCGCAGTGACCCTCTGCGCCGTCAGGGCGGCGTACAGCGACGGTCGACGCGCCATATTCGTCGCAGTCGCACTCATCTTGTTCGTGGCGATGTGTCTGTCATCTGTCCGCGCCGCAATATTTGCCGTTCCGATCGCATTGATCGTAGCGCTGGTCGCTTCGCGCAGATTGGGCGCTCCGGGGGCCGTCGTCCTGGCAGGCGCGAGCGTCGCAATCGTGTCGACCTTACCGGTGTGGTTGGACCGCGGCGGGAGCGAGTCGTCCGTCTCCGCAGCTCGCTACTCGTTGTCCGCCCTCGGTGAGGACGGAAGTTTCCAGGAACGTACTGAGTTGCTCGCGCAATTCGCCAGCGTGTTGCGCTCGCCCTTTGGTTCTGGTCCGGGGACCGTGACGCCGCTCGATAACGGATACCTTGCAAGAGGCCTTGAGCTCGGCATGTTCGGGCTCGTGATCTTCCTGGCGATTGTACTACTCGCTGTTAGGGAGGGTTTGCGTGCCGCTCCCACCGACGCAGCGGCCGGTTTGGCTCTTTCTGTCGTCGTACTCGGCGCGGTGTTCGAGCTCAGTGGAGCGGCAGTCAGCGGTAGCATAGGCTACTTCTTTTGGCCCTCGGTAGGATACCTGTTCAGTGATCTTGTGGTCCGTCGCGGTGCAGCGCTGCGACAGGAGCGACCGGAGGGGACAGTCATTGCGTAGCGAGAACAAAAACCTAACGGATCGCACTAAACGAGCGGGCTCGCGGGTGCTGTATGTAGTCAGCAACTATCCGAGCGTGTCGGAGACCTTCGTAACCCGAGAAATTGCGGCCATGATAGCTATGGGTGTCAATGTGCGCGTATTTCCCCTTGGTGAGCCAGCGCGCGATCGGCCTGCGATTGCAGCTGTCATACCCAAGAAGGCCGCAGTGAAGGGTCTTGCGTGGGCTCTGCGCCTTGGTGCCGGCGAGATACGCCTTACGACAGAACTCCTCAGGAATAGGTCATGGAGGGAGTTGTCCCGGCTGGCTTATGCTGTTCTTCGGGCCGGTGGAGCGATGGCGGCGCTGGCGAAACACCCGCCTACGCATGTGCACGCGCATTTTCTGGCTAGACCAGCAGATGTCGGGCGCATCATCGCGCGTGCTACCGGCGCCAACTTCAGCGTAACCGCCCATGCCGGCGACGCGTACATGCCCTGGGAACCGCTTCTCTATAGCGAACGAATCGCGTCGGCATCCGCGATAGTCGCCGCCAGCGGGCATGTTGCCGCTACGCTTCTCGCCAGGCACGCGGACAAGAGGGTTGCGGTAGTGCACTGTGGCATAGATTTCAGGGAGCTCCCGTCGGTCGTGCCGCAGAAGGAGAGGCGAGGGCTCATCACGGTAGGACGGATGGTTCCCACCAAGGGCTACCTTGAGTTGTTGGACGTACTTCCAGCCGTGATGGATGAGCACCCAACGCTCGAGTGGCACATCTATGGTGACGGCCCCCTCTACACCCAGGTCCAAAACTTCTTTTCGTCGACCGCCTTCAGGGATCGCGTGATCCTTCATGGGTCGGTGACTAACGAAGCCGTGCTGTCGGCGATTGCTAGATCCTCCTGTTTTGTACTGCCTGCGCTACCGTCCGATGATCACCACGGCGATGGCCTCCCAGTGGTGCTGATGGAGGCCCTGGCGTTGGAGACTGCCGTTGTCTCTACCGCGTTCGCGGGTATCCCCGAGTTGGTGACACCCGACGTGGGGTATCTGGTGCCTCCGTTCGACAAGCAGGAGCTCTCTCGCGCAATCAGAGCTGCTCTAACTCAAGAGGCAGCGCTGCGCGCAGAGGCGGCTCGTCGAGGCAGAGCGATGGTGCAGGAACGCTTCAATGTTGCCACGGAGGCGCGCATCCTGGCCGAGCAAGTGTGGGGAATTTCCGTCCCGACTTCGGTGCGGGGGTTGGATTCAGATGGTCGGTAGCATGCCTGTTCGCCCGCACAGTCCCACGGCGGTCCGTCGTCGGGGCAGCAAGGGGAAGATTGCGTTCCTTACGCACTCAGCAAAACTCAGCGGCGCGGAGATCGCGCTCGCCAACATCGTGCCGTGGTTGACGAACGATGTCGACGTCGTGGTCATGCTGGGCGAAGACGGGCCATTAGCCGACGCATTGAGGGTGCGGGGCGTCGACGTCATAATCGTCGATTCACTTCGAGCACTCTCGCAATTGCGCCGGGAGGGCGGCTTCGTCTCGGTGCTTCAATCTTCGAGTGGGATCGTTCGCATGGTCTGGCGACATGCGGTCTTGTTTCGGCGGTTGCGGGTGGACGTCGTAGAGACGGGTTCCATGAAGTCGCACGTGTATGGCGGAATCGCCGCCATTCTCGTTGGCCGTCCGCTGATCTTGAGACTCCACGATCGCGTCGATGAGCGGTATTTCGCACGCGTGTTTGCTCGCACGATGCGCTTTTGGTGTGCTGTCGTCCCGGACTTGGTCGTGGCAAACTCGCAGTCTTCAGCCTCGACGCTCTTGCCCTCGACCCGCGTCAGGGTGGTGCCACCGGCTGTGCCGGCGGTCGGCGTCGGTCAACGTGTTGATGGTATCGATCACGATCTACATTTCGGCTGCATCGGTCGGATAGCGCCTTGGAAGGGGCAGGCTGAGCTCATTGAGGCGTTCGCAGGAGCGTTCCGAGGAGGCGGGGAGCGGCTCGTGATCTGCGGAGCGCCCTTGTTTGGGGAAGACGCGTACTTCGAGAGTATCAAGCTACTAGCCGTCGAGCTCGGTGTCGCCGACCAGGTGCAATTTCTGGGTTTCGTCCAGGATGTGGGGTCTGTTCTCGGCTCCCTCGACGTCCTGGTTCATTCGTCGATCCTGCCCGAGCCCTTCGGGCAAGTGGTCATTGAGGGAATGTCGGCGGGTCTTGCTGTCGTCGCTGCGGACAGCGGAGGGCCCGCGGAAAACATCGAGCACGGCGTGAATGGCCTGCTTTATGCGACAGGGAATGTCGAAGAATTGCGGCGATGTCTCGAACTTGTGGCAAGCGCAGATGACCTTCGTACGAGAATCGGGGCGGCGGGTCCTCTACAAGCAGCTCGGTTCCAACCTGAGGCGGTAGTGCCGACGCTGCTCGACTGCTACCGGTTGGTGCAAGGCACCCGAGGCAGTCTTCGGGTCCTTCGACGCCTAAGTCGAACGCTTATAGCCTCTTTCCGCCCACTTAGGCGTTGAATGTCTTGAGGGTTTCTTCCGCCGCCTGTCGGTTCGGTCGTGGCGTTCACCGCACCAAGCGTCGATGTTTTGATGCGCAATCGAGGCTCTTGGAAGATGCCACAGCTTGCGCGAAGTCTCTCATAGTGGCGTTGTATTTTGAGACTGAGAATCGCTGCGCGTTCTGTGCGACTTGCTCCCGATCGAACTCCGGGAAGCGCGTGAGTGCCTGTACGATAGCGATGGGCGACTCGTCTTCAATGAAGACGCCTGAGGAGCCTTCCGCCGTCGAGTCGAGGAAGCCTCCAGCGCGAAGCACCGCCACTGGTGTACCGAAGGCGTTTGCCTCGATCGGCGTCAACCCGAAGTCCTCGTAGGAGACCGAGACGAGGGCGCGTGCGTTCTTGTACAACCAGCGGAGCTGCGCATCGGAGACTACTCCCAGAGCGCGAACGCTCCCCGAGCGGCGCGGTGTATCCGAAGTCGCCCCGACAACGACGAGTTCGTGTCCGGGAAGACGTTCCACTGCGTCAATGATGGATTGCGTGTTCTTGTAACCGCGCCCCCTGGCGATGGTCAACCAAAAGCCTGGCTCGAGCCCTTCAATGGCTTCCGCTCTCGCCGCGGTATCAACGGCGACGGGAGGGTGCACGACCTCTGCATGAATGCCGTATGTTCGCTTGATCCTCGCAGCTACGACGGTGGAATTTGCTACATAGCATGTAGCATTTTTCGCGGCTCTCGCATCCCACCGTCGTAGGCCGTGCATAAACGGGGATAGTGCGGCCCGCTGGAGTTTCGAAGCGTGGTAATCCGCGGGCTGGTAAAGCCACCTAGCGGGGTTGTGGCAGTACACGATTGTTTTCGCGCCACCGGCATCAACGGCGTGTGCCCATCCTGTGCTGCTAGCGATGACTACGTCGGCGCCGCGAATTTTTGTCTGGCTCCACGCGAGCGGCAAAAGCGGCAAGGCCAGGCGAGGATCGCGTCGGAAGTGGCCAAAATGCTGCAGGAATGAAGTGCGGACCTGGACATCTTGGAATCCGTCAAAAGTCTGCTCGGGGGCGTAGACGCTGGTATATAGGGGAGACCCCGGAAACGCGGAAGTGAGGGCTAGCGCGACTCGCTCAGCGCCTCCCCGTTGGGTCAAATAGTCGTGCGCCAGCGCAACCCGCACCATACTCCCGCCCCCTTAAGACCGTGTAGCGGTATGATACGTGAAGATGTGGGGGAGGATTGCAGGCGGTGGTGTGCTCGACGCCACGGCGTATCGGCACAGGTCGACGTCAGGGCCACCCTATCGGGTGAATTTGGGTTGAGAGCGTTGCTGGCTGAGTGCGCCGCGCTATCATCCGCCATGATTTCGGTGCCGGAGCTGTCCACAACGAGGTCGCAGGGCCGTCGAGGCCCGGTCACCAGGTGGCTGAGACCGGGCGTTCTCGTCGGCACAGCGATCGTCGTGGGTGCATCCTCGGCGATGTACGTGGCAGCTGACGGCCGTTGGGGCCATTATTCACGCTTGCTAAACCCGGACGCCGAGTTCGCTGTGCCCGCGGCCTGGAACGCACTCCTGTTGATCGTCGCGGCAGGGTTCTCAGCGCTGCTGAGCCGGCGAGTGACGCGTCTGTACGTCTGGCTTGCGGTTGGGCTTCTGGTCATGGCGATCGACGAGACGCTGGCGGTGCACGAGGGGATCGAGCGGGCGCTGGGCGTCGATTGGCAAGTCCTGTACGCGCCACTCGCCCTTGGCGCGCTCGTTCTCGCGCTTCGACTCGTTACGACCCTGTGGCGACGCGACCGGCGGACGCTGCCAGGTCTCCTGGCGGTCGGGAGTTGTTGGCTGTTCTCGCAGGTTCTGGAGGCCTTCGAGTGGCGCGGTGCGGTCCAGATGCCGCACTACGCGGCCATGATGCTCGTGGAGGAGGCGCTTGAGACCTCCGGGAGTGCGGTGCTGGTCCTGACAACCGCAACGGCGTGGCTTCGCACGAGTTCAGCGAGCAAGGTCACGTAGCCAGCCGACAAGTCCTAGAACGGCCGCCGCTACGCTGACCTCGCACCCGCCGCCGGGTTGCCCCGGTATGTCCGTCGCCGGGTCCGTGCTCCCGGCGCTGCCGGGGGAGGGCCTGCGACGACCGCGGGCGCCCGCGACCGACAGCGAATCGAGGACTCCGAGTGACCCTGCAGGACTTCTTCCAGGCCGTGAGGCGACGCTGGTGGGTCGTGGCGGCCTGCCTGGTGGTAGGCCTCGTCGTCGCCAGCATCCTGGCCGCCACGACGCCGCAGCGCTACCGCGCGTCCTCGCAGCTGTACGTGTCGGTCAGCGGCGCGACCACCGCGTCGGAGCTGGCCACCGCGAGCACGTACGCCCGCCAGCAGGCGCCGGCGTTCGCGTCGCTCGTCGGCAGCACCGCGGTGCTCGAGGGCGTCTCGGCCGGGCTCGGCGGGTCGCGCACGGCGGACGAGCTGCGCGGCACCGTCGCCGGCTCCGCCTCCGACGGCAGCCCCATCATCGTCGTCTCGGCCCTGGCGCCCTCCGCCGACGAGGCGGTGCAGGTCGTGGACCTCACGACCGAGAACCTCATCGCCACCGCGCAGGAGCTCGCGGGCACCGCGCCCACCAGCGCCGCCGCGCTGCAGTTCACGGTGATCCAGCCGGGCCAGTCCTCGGGCTCGCCCGTGACGCCCAACTGGGAGCTCAACCTCGCGCTCGGCGCGCTGGCCGGCCTCGTCGTCGGCCTGCTGCTCGTCGCCGTCTCGGCCGTGGGCCGCGTGGCAGGCCGCCGGGTGGCGGAGCAGGCCTGATGGCCACCGTCCTGGGGACGCAGGCGCCGGCGCCCAGCGCGCCGGCCCTGCCCCGGGTCGCCCCGGGCGCGCTGGTCTGGCTGGCCGTCGCCGGCTTCGCCAGCATCGCGCTCCAGCGCATCTCCTTCACGATCGGCGGCGGCCAGATCTCGGCCGCCAGCCTCGTGCTGCTGCTGACCTGGGTGGTGCTGCTGGCGGTCTTCCGCTGGCCGGTCTCCGCCGGCGGGCTCGTCGGGTACTTCCTCATCCTGGCCATCGCGGCGACGACCGCCGTGCTCAACGCGGGCTCCGACCCGTCGCTGCCGATCTCGGTGCCGAGCCTGCTGCTCATCGTCACGGCGTACCTGCCGCTGCTGCTGGTGGTGCGGCCGTCGGGGGTCGAGGGGGCCGGGCGGGTGTACGCCCGCGGGCTGCTGTGGGCCGTGCGGATCGGCGCGGCGCTCGCGCTCGTCCAGGCCGTGCTCATGTGGTCCGGCCTCGGGTTCTGGGACCCGTTCGCCTCGCTCCCGGACGCGATCGTCGCCTCGAACTTCAACTCGGCGTACGACACCACGTACGTGGCGTCGAACTTCGGCTTCGAGACGAAGCCGAACGGCGTGATCTTCCTCGAGCCCTCGTTCGTGTCCCTGTGGTGCTGCTTCGGGCTCGTGCTCGAGGCGTACCGGTGGCACGAGCGGCGCAGCACCGGCGGCGCCGGGCTCGGCCGGCTGGTGTGGGTCCTCGTGCTCGCCGCGGCCGTCGCCGTCTCCATCAGCGCCAGCGGCTTCGTCGTCCTCGGCGTGGCGGCCCTGCCGCTGCTGTGGCGCTACCGCGACCGGCCCCTGGTCATCCTCGGCGCCGCGGTCGTCATCGCCGGGGCGTTCGCGTCCGGGTTCCTCGGGCCGATCACCGCGAAGCTGCTCGAGGGCACGTCGGGGGACACCTCGACGAACCTGCGGCTCGTCGCGCCGTACCAGCTCCTGGCCCCGCTCACGGCGGACTCGCCGCTGTGGGGGCACGGGCCGGGCACGGCCGACCGGCTCGCGGGGCAGTTCGGGCTCTCGGGCCTGCAGACGACGACGATCGTCAAGGCGGCGCTCGAGTACGGCTGGCCGTTCGTCGTCGCGCTGCTGGGCGTGGCCCTGCTGCGGGCGTTCGTCGGCGGGCCGCGCTGCCTCGGCCTCACCCTGGCCGCGCTCGGCGTGTGGCTCATCCCGTCCGAGGCGCTCCTGGGCGCGCCCGTGCTGGCGCTCGTGCTGTTCCTGGCGCCGAACGTGGCCGCGGCCGGCCGGGCGCGCCGGGCGGGCCTGACGGACCAGACGGTCCTGTAGAACGCCGACCGCCGGTCCCGACGCCGTCGTCCCCACCCGGGGGCGGCGGCGTCCGTGCGTCCGGAGGTCGTCGGACGTGAGCGAGCAGGGCGGGTGAGAACCGGGTGAGGACCGGGTGAAGAGCGGGTGAGAGCGGCGGTCCTATCGGGTTACCGGCGGGTGGACGCGGGCCCCCGAACGCGGGAAAGCGGTACCTCCGGTCACCCGATGGGCCGCGCCCGCGGTCAAGGCGGGGGCGGGGTGCGACGACGTACCGGGCATCAGGCCACGCGGCCCACCCGGTGCGCAGGACCCCGACGAGGGGCTCTGACCAGGGAGGACGCGGGGTCGTCGCCCACCCCACCCACCCCCGGGAGCCCGCCGTGCGTACCCTCCGTGCACTGCCGTCCACCCTCCGCCGCGGCATCGGCGCGTGGCTGGCCGCCACCGTCGCCTTCGGCGGCCTGGCCGTCGCCACCAGCCCGGCGGCGTCCGCGAACGACGCCGAGCCCATCGCCACGCGGACCCTGTCCGGTGCCTACGTCGGCGCCCGCAACCTCACCGGTCTGAAGAACTTCGAGACCTTCCGCGGGGCCACCGCCTCCATCGCGACGGACTTCGTAGACGGCTCCACGTGGAGCACCATCGCCAACCCGACGTGGCTCATGAGCGGTTGGCGCAACACGGGCTACCACGTGGCCTACGCCGTCCCGATGCTGCCGGCCACCGGCGGCTCCATCCAGGAGGGCGCGACCGGCGCCTACAACGCCTCGTGGAAGACGCTGGCCACCAACCTCGTCGCCTACTCCGAGCAGGACGCCATCGTCCGCATCGGCTGGGAGATGAACGGCACGTGGATGCGCTGGTCCGCCGTCGACGACCCGGCCGCCTACGTCGCCTACTGGCGCCAGATCGTCGACACGATGCGCTCGGTGCCTGGCCAGGACTTCGTCTTCGAGTGGGCGCCGAACCTCGGCCAGGGCGCCGCCGGCTTCAACAAGGAGTCGGCCTACCCGGGCGACGCCTACGTCGACCTCGTCGGCGCCAGCGTCTACGACCAGAGCTGGTCGCTCAACAAGCCCGGCGACGAGGTCAAGCGCTGGACGTCCATGGTGACGATGAGCGGCGGCATGCAGTGGCAGGCCGACTTCGCCCGCGCCCACGGCAAGCGCGCGTCCCTGTCCGAGTGGGGCCTGTCTCAGCGGTGCGACGGCAACGGCGGCGGCGACGACCCGTACTTCGTCGAGCAGATCCTCAAGTTCGCCGACGCCAACGACTACTACTACGAGTCGTACTTCAACCGGAACATGAGCGAGTGCGAGGTGCACCAGATCACGAACGGCCCGTTCGAGGCCGCGCGCACCGCCTACCAGGGCATGTACCAGCCGCGTCCCGTCGTCGTCTGGACGCCCCCGGCCCCCGAGCCCGTCCTGACCGTCGACTCCACGCTCTGCCCGATCGTCAAGCTCAGCTACTCGTCCAACCGCTCGAACGCGGTGCAGCTCCAGGGCCAGACCGTCAGGACCGGCAAGGCCTACATCTTCGTCGCGCCGCCCACCACGCCCACCGTCGTGACCTTCTGGCTCGACGACCCGACGATGGCCGGCGCGCCGAAGATCGTCGAGAAGGGCGCGCCGTGGGACCTCATGGGCGGGGCGTCCTGGGCCGCCAACCCCTTCGACACCAGCACCCTGACCGCCGGGACCCACACGCTGACCGTCCGCCTGGACTACGCGAACGCCCCGTCGCAGCTCACGCAGGTCACGTTCACGCGCTGACCCCCGCGACCGCCCGATGACGACGGCGCCCGTCCCCGCACCGGGGCGGGCGCCGTCGTCGTCGGCGGAGGCGCAGGTCAGCGGCCCGGGAGGCGAGCGTCACAGCGTGACCTGCGCAGCCGCCCCTCGGCCCGCCGACACCGCGCACGTACCCTGCCTGCATGCCCACCCCCCCTCCCGGCGCATCCGACGCGGCCGCGGCCCGACCCGGGCAGAGTGATCCCGCCGCGGACGTGACCACCGACGCGAGCCCGGGTGCCGACCCCGGGGCGGCCGGGCCGGCAACGGCCGCGGCCGACGGCGCCGCCAACGCCGCCCGGCTCAAGACCTCCGCCATCAGCGGCGTGAAGTGGAACTTCCTGTCGACGCTGGCCTCGCTCGTCGGCCGTCTCGTCTTCACCTTCGCGCTGGCCCGCCTCATCGGGCCGGAGAACTTCGGCATCGTGTCGCTGGCGACGCTCTACACGACCTTCGCCGTCGTCGTGCTCGACCAGGGGTTCGGGCTCGCGCTCGTGCAGCGCAAGGAGCTGGGCCCCAAGGACATCGGCTCGGTGGCCTGGCTCAACCTGGCGATGGGCGCGCTGCTGTGCGTGGCGACGATCCTCCTGGCCCCGGCGATGGCCGACTTCTTCAGCACCCCGGAGCTCGAGGGCGTGCTGCAGGTGCTGTCGATCACGCTGCTGATCCGCGGCCTGACGCTGGTCCGCGAGAACCTGGTCCGCCGCTACCTGCGCTTCCGGCAGTTCGCGCTCATCCAGACCGGCGCCGTGATCGGCGGCGGGGTGGCGGGCATCGTCGCCGCGCTGCTCGGCGCGGAGTACTGGGCGCTGGTGGTGCAGACGCTGGTCAACGACCTCGTCATCCTCGTCTCGCTGCTGGTGATGTTCCGCTCCGTGAGCTGGGCCGCCTCCTGGGCCTCGTTGCGCTCCATGGCCGGCTTCTCCAGCAAGATGCTGGCGTCGAACCTGCTGCTCTACGTGGGCGGCAACGCGGACAACATCCTCATCGGCCGGTTCCTCAACCCCACGCAGCTCGCGTTCTACGCGCTGTCCTACCGGCTGCTGCGCATGCCGCTGCAGATGATCGGCTCCGTGGTCAACGGCGTGGCCCTGCCGATCTTCTCCCGGCTGCAGGACGACGACGAGCGCACCGCCTCCTGGCTCCTCGTCGCCACGCAGGCCGTCGCCGTCGTCGCGTTCCCGCTGTTCGGCCTCATGGTGATCGCCGCCGAGGCGGGCGTCGAGGTGGGCTTCGGGACGGAGTGGGACGGGGCCGTGGTGCCGCTGCAGCTCCTGGCGCTGGCCGGCGCGCCCATGATCGTCCGGATGCTGCTGCCCGCGCTGGCCACCGCCCGCGGGCACGCCGGCCTGGTGCTGCGCTGGACGCTCATCAACGTGACGCTCGGCATCGCCGGGATGGTCGTCGGCCTGCAGGTCGCCGGGATCGTCGGCGTCGCCGCCTCGGTCGCGATCGTCACCTACCTCACCTGGCTGCCCAACGTGGCGCAGGTGCTGCGGCGGTCGACGGGCCTGGGGCTCGGGCCGTACGTGACCAAGCTCGTGCCGCCCGTGGTGTGCACGCTGCTGGCCGTGGGGCTGTGGTGGCTGGCGTACCTGCCCTTCCGCCCCTCCGGCGACGAGGCGCACGGCCTCCTGCCGGTCCTCGGCGTGACGCTCGCCGCCCTCGCGTTCTACGCCGCCCTCGTGCGGTTCCTCTTCCCGCGCACCTTCCGCGCGGTGACGAGCATCGGCACCCAGATGGTCCGCAAGCAGACCGACGTCTGACGCGCACGACGACGGCGCCGGCCCCCGCTGCGGGGGACCGGCGCCGTCGTCGTCGGGCGGGCGCTCCGTGCCGGGCGGGCCCGGCCCTCGGTCAGCGCCTGAAGGCGACCGCCACGCTGCGCGTGCCCGTGCTCGTCTCGAAGACGACGGTCATCGTGTGCGGGCCGGCCGGCAGCGCCGTCACGTCCCAGGCCGTCGCGGCCGTCGCCGTGCCGCCCCGCAGGTCGTACGGCGCCTGGCCCTCGACCTGGAGCGGGGTGCGGACGCCCATGAGGTCGTCGAGGTAGAAGCGGACCTTCGTCGTGGCGAACGTCGGCTGGGCGAAGACGTAGACCTTGCCCGTGACCGTGCGGCCCGACAGGGCGACGGCACCGGAGCGGTCGGCCTTCGTCGAGACCTTGACCACCGACGCGTCGGGGCTGGGGTAGACCGGGTGGGTCGGGCCGAAGTGCTTGATGTACTCGGCCTTGGCCGCCGTGAACGGACCCGTCACGAGCTTGTGCACCTCGCAGGAGCCCATGTCCTTGTCGAAGTAGCTCTCGTACAGGTAGTCGTGGGTGTTGACCCACTCCGAGACCTTGGCGACGAAGTAGGGGTTGTCGTTGCCGCCGCGGCCGTCGCAGCGCTTGCTCAGGCCCCACTCGGGCAGGCTGTTGCGCTTGCCGTGCGCGGCGGCGAAGTCGACGCTCCACTGCAGGCCGCCGGCCATGGTGACCATGCCGTTCCAGCGCTCGACGTGCTGGGCGGAGGTCACGCCCCAGCTCTGGTCGTAGAGGCTCATGCCGATGACGTCGACGTACGCGTCACCGGGGTAGGCCAGCGTCTTGTCGAAGCCCTTCGTGCCGGCGCCGGGCTGCGGCGCCCACTCGAACCGGAACGCCTGGCCGGGCACGGCGCGCATGGCCTTGACGATCTTGATCCAGTAGTTGCGGTACGCGGCCGGGTCCGGCACGGCGGACCAGCGGAACCACGTGCCGTTCATCTCCCAGCCCACGCGCAGGATCGCGTCCTCGGCGCCGTTGGCGACGAGCGAGCGGCCCAGCGCGGCGAAGTGGCCGTCGAAGGCGCCGGTCGCGCCCTGCTGCAGGGTGCCGCCGGTGGCGGGCAGCATCGGGACGCCGAGCGCCACGGGCAGGTTCAGGCCCTTGTACTTGCCGGCCACCCAGCTCGCGTTCTCCATCGCCTCCCAGCTCGAGCCGTCGACGAAGTCGGTGACGACGCCGGCTGGGCGCCCGCGCCAGGTGCCGAACTGCTGGACGAGGTCCGGGACGCCGGAGCCGCGGTACGCACCCGACAGCACGGGGGTGGAGGCCGCCTCGGCGGTGACGGCGGCGGGGCCGGTGACGACCCCGGTGAGGCCGGCCGCGAGGGCGATGGTGAGGGCGACGGGGGGCGCGAGCCTGGTCAGGGCCGCCCGGAGCCTCGTGCTCGGGAGGGTCTGCATGGCGGGTTCTCCTCGTGCCTGCCGGTATCCCTGCGGGCCGGCGGGCGTCGGGCCCGACCTCCGATGTCGAGCCTGTCAACCTGGGTACGGGTGAATTCGCGGTCGTCCTGAGCCCGGCCGGGTGTGAGGAAGGCCATGAGGCGCACAGCTCATGAGGTCCGGGACGATGACGACCACGCGCGCGAGGCGTCCCACCCCTGGTCGGAGCCGTGGCACGCGACGCGGTCCCCGGCGCCGGGCGCTCCCGGCCGGCCGGCGGCGCCCGCGAGGTGACCGCATCGTGGGCACGGCCCGATGCGAGGTCCGGGTAGGTTCGGGCGTCCCCCACCCCGTCCCCCGAGCCGTGCGAGGTCCCGATGCACAAGCCCGCCCTGGTCGTCGCGGCCGCCGGAGGAGCCACCTTCCTGGCCGGTCTGGTCATGCCGACCCTCGCGGCCGCGCTCGAGCGGCGCCTGGCGGCCCCGGCCCCGGCCGCCCCGCTGACGGACCTCGGCGCGCGTCCGTCGATCGAGGTCGTCGTGCCTGCCTACCTGGAGGCGTCGACGGTGGGGGAGTGCGTGCGCACGCTCCACGAGGCGCTCAAGGGCTACGAGGGGCCGTCGTCGGTGACCGTCGTCGCGAGCGACCCGGGCACCGCCGCCGCGGCGCGCGAGGCGGGGGCGGACGAGGTCGTCGAGACCGGGCGCACCGGCAAGCCGGCCGCCGCCAACCTCGGGGCCGCGCGCTCGACCGCCGACGTCCTCGTCTTCACCGACGCGAACTGCGTCGTCGGCCCCGCCGACTGGCCGCAGCGGGTCGTCGACGACCTGCGCCGCGCGCACCTGGTGTCCGCCAACAAGCAGGAGCGGGGTCGCGGGGAGGGCGCCTTCTGGCGCTACGAGCAGCGCGCGAAGGAGCAGCTCGTCGCCGGCGGCGGCAGCATCAGCGTCGTGGGCGAGTTCATCGCCACCCGCCGCACCGACTTCCTGCCCGCCCCCGCCGGCGCGATCCTCGACGACCTCTGGCTCGCGGTCGAGTACCTGCTGCGCGACCGCGTCGTCCTCGTCGATCCGGAGCTCCACACGCTCGAGGACAGCGCGGGCAACCGGGAGCAGTGGGGTCGGCGCCTGCGCATCATGCGCGGCCTGCTCGAGGAGATGGTGCCCCGCGTTCCCGAGCTCGTGACCCGGCCCGCCGGCCGGATGTTCGTCGCGCACAAGCTCTACCGGGCGACGGTCGGTGCCGCCGGCTTCTGGGTCGGCGCCGCCGCGGCCTCGGTCGTGGCTCCGCCCGTGACGCTCGTCGCGCTGCCGGCCGCCGTCGCAGCGGGCGCGGCGTACGCCGGCCGGCTCGCGCCCGACGCCACGCTCCCGGCGCCCGTCGCGGCGCTGGGCATGCAGGCCGTCCCGCCGGCGGCCCTGTGGACCACGCTCGTCCGCCGGCTGCGCCCACGCCCCGCCCCGGCCACCACCGGGTGGGAGAAGATCGCGCGCTGAGCGCGTACGGGACGTCACACCCGGCGCCCGCCCGCGGCCGCGGATGCCCTCGCTAGGGTGACGCGAGCCGTCCCCCCGCCCCCCACCGGAAGGAACCGGGTGCCCACCCCGCTGACCGTCGTCTCGTTGAGCACGTCCTGCTGGGGGGCGGAGGAGAGCATGCTCACGCTGCTCGGCCACCTCGACGTCCCCGCGCGGGTGGCCGCCCCGGCGGGGGAGCTCGTCGACGCGGCCCGCGCCGCCGGGCACGCGACGCTCACGCTCACGGACCCCGCCGTCCGGCGGCTCGGGGACATCGGCAAGGGCATCGGGGCCGCCGGGACGGGGCCCGCGCTGCTCGGGGCGGCTGCGGCGCTCGCGGGGCAGCCGCTGTGGGGGAAGGGCCCGGTCGTGAGCTTCTCCATGTGGCTGCACCTGCCGCTCGCGCTCGCCGGGCGGGCGCGCGGGGCGCGCGTCGTCCTGGACCTGCACGACGGGCCGTTCACCGCCGCGGGCGCGGCGGTGCAGTCGGCGGCGGCGTTCGCGGCGACGCGCGTGGTCGCCACCAGCCGGACGGCGCTGGACCACGTGGGGCGCTGGCCTCATCGGAGGGCCGCGGTCGTCCCGCGGCCCGTGGAGCTGCCGGCGGGGCTCGGGGCTGCCGGGGAGACCACGGGCGACGAGACCGTCGCGGACGGCACGACGCCGCTGCGGGCCGTCATCGTCGGGCGGCTCGACCCCGAGAAGCGCGTGGACGTGGCCCTCGAGGCGCAGCGCCGGGCGCGGGCGGCCGGCGTGCCGGTCGAGCTGACCGTCGTCGGGGCGCCGCACAACGGCGAGCCGGGCCTGGACCACCTGCGCGCGCGCTGGCCCGACGCGCGCTTCACCGGGCGCCTCCCGCACGATGCCGTGCTGACGGAGCTCACCGGCGCGGACCTGCTGGTCAGTACCGCCACCGGGGAGGCCTTCGGCCGGACCGTCGTCGAGGCGGCGCTGCTGGGCGTGCCGTCCCTCGTCGTCGGCGGAGGACCGGCGGAGAACGTGCGCGACGGCCGGACCGGCCTGCTGGCCACCGGCACCGGCCCGGACGAGGTCGCCGCGGGCCTGGCCCGCGCGGCGGCCGACCGGGCGGCGCTGACGAGCATGGGAGCGGCCGCGCGGGCCGAGCTCGGGGCGCTCTGCGACCCCGCGACGGTCACGCGCCAGTGGTGGGCGGAGGTGGCGGGATGAACCGCGCGGTCCTGGTGAGCAAGCACGTGCCCTACCCGTCGACGAGCGGCGGCGCGCTGCGCGAGGCCGGCGTCGCGGCGATGCTGCGCACCGTCTTCGACGACGTGCACGTGGTCGGCTTCGGCCCCGAGCCGGACCCGGCGCTCGTCCCTGACGGCGTCACCGTGCACGCCTTCGAGGGCTCCGACGACGCCCGCGGCGTGCTCGCGGCGCGCTCCCTGGTGATCGGCCGCTGGTACTCGGCCGCCATGGCCAAGCGCATCACGTCGCTGCTGCTGCCGGGCGCGCACCTGCACGTCGGCTTCCCGCACATGGCGGTGGCCGCGCCCTCGCCCGCCCGGATCGACTCCCTCGACCTGCACAACGTCGAGAGCGACCTGCTGGCCCAGCGGGCGGCGCGCCGCGGGGCCGTCCAGCGCCGCCTCCTGGCCGCCGAGGTCGTGCGCATGCGCGCCTGGGAGCGGTCGCTGGCCGGCGTCCCCGTCATCACCTGCGTCTCCGAGAACGACCGGCAGCGCCTGGCGACCCTCGGGGTGCCGGCCGTCGTCGCCCCCAACGGCACGACCCTGCCGGCCGACGTGACGCCGCCGACCGGGCACGGCCTGGCCTTCGTCGGCTCCCTGGACTGGGAGCCCAACGTCGAGGGCGTGCTGTGGTTCACCCGGCAGGTGTGGCCGGCGCTGCGCGCGGCGGACCCGGCGGTCACGGTGACGGTCGCGGGCCGGTCGCCCGGCCCGGAGCTGACGTCGCTGGACGTGACGGGCGTGCGCGTGGCCGGGGACGTGCCCGCCGTCGCGCCCGTCTACTCCGAGGCTGCGCTGGCGATCTGCCCGCTGCTCACCGGCGGCGGCTCGCGCCTGAAGATCGTCGAGGCGCTCGCGCACGGCCGGCCCGTGGTCAGCACGTCCCTCGGGGCCGAGGGCATGGAGGACCTGTGGGGCCGCGGGGTCGTCATCGCCGACGAGCCCGCCGCCTTCGCCCGGGCCGTCGCGGACCTGCTGGCCGACCCGGCCGAGCTGGCCCGCCTGGGCCGTGAGGGCCGTGCGGCCGTGCAGGAGTCGTGGTCCTGGGAGGCGACGCTGCGGCCGATGCGCGACGCGATCGTCGCCGGGCGGGCGGAGGGGGTCGCGTGATCAAGGTCGCCGTCGCCAACGAGTACAACCTGCGCGACAACGTGCCGCGCTTCCACGAGGGGCGGTACGCGCGCCACCTGCTGTTCGGCGTCCAGCGCCTCGTCGGGCCGGAGTTCGCCGTGCGGTTCGTCGGCGAGCGCCTGCCGGGACGGCTCGGCGCGGACCGCCGCCTGCGCGCGCTCGCGACGAACCTCCGCGCGCTCGCGGCGTGCCTGCCGGGGCCGGGCCGGGCGGACGTCGTCTATGCGACCCACACCTGGACCGCCGTGCTGCCGGGGCTGGTCAAGCGCCTCACCGGCCGGCCGCGCCGGCTCGTCACCATCGTCCACGGGCTGCCCGGGTCCGTGCGGTCGCGGCCGGGCCTGTTCGGCCAGGTGTTCGGTGCGCACGACGCGCTCGTGTTCCTCAGCCCCACCGACCTCGCCGCGGTGCGGCCCGGCCTGCGTCCCGGCCAGGATGCGTTCCTCGCCCCCTGGGGGCCGAGCGAGGAGTGGGGGCACGTGGACGCGGACGTCTCCTCGGCCCACCTGCGCCCGTCCGGCGCGCCCGACGAGCCCTTCGTCTTCGCCATCGGCAAGAGCAAGCGGGACTGGGCCACCCTCGCCGCCGCCCAGCGGCTGGCCGGTTTCCCGCTCGTCGTCGTCGCCGGTCCGCGGTG
This sequence comes from Cellulomonas marina, assembly GCF_900111925.1. Taxonomy (GTDB): domain Bacteria; phylum Actinomycetota; class Actinomycetes; order Actinomycetales; family Cellulomonadaceae; genus Cellulomonas; species Cellulomonas marina. Next base: position 36,213 of record NZ_FOKA01000004.1, on the reverse strand, counting down.
CGAGGTCGAGCCGTCGCCGCGCGTCGCGGTGCACCAGCCGTCCCCGGGCACGGGGGAGGCCCTGCCGCTCGACGAGGTGCTCGCGCTGTACCGCGACGCCCGCGTGCTCGTGCTGCCGCTCGTCGAGGACCCGAGCCTCAACGGCTCCACCGCGCTGGTGGAGGCGCTGGCCAGCGGCAGCCGGGTGGTCATGACCGCCACCCGGGCCATGGCGGGCTTCGCCGACCTCTACCCTGGCTGGGTGCTGACCGCACCTCCCGGCGACGCCGCCGCCCTCGCGGACGCGATCACGCGCGCCCTCACCGAGCCGCTGCCGGCGCCGCGACCCGTGCTGCCCACGGCCGAGCGGTTCGAGGCCAAGGTCCTCGCGGTGCTGACCGGGCGGCGGAGCGACGAGGTGACGGGCTGAACGCAGCTGCCGCACCCGCGCGCCTCGTCGCCGTCGACGTCTGCACCAAGCGCCGGCCGGTCGGTCTGGCCCGTCTCCTCGACAGCCTCGCGGCGCTCGAGAGCCCGGGCGCGGACGTCCGCGTCGTCGTCGTGGTCGCGGACAACGACCCCGAGGCGTCCGCACGCGCGATGGTCGAGGCGCGGGCGGACGGGTTCCCGCACGCCCTCGTCTACACGCACGCCCCGCGGCCCGGCATCCCCGCGGCCCGCAACGCGGCGCTGCGGGCGTCGCTGTCCTGGGCGCGTGCCCAGCCGGGCGCCGACCCCGAGCACCCCCTCGACGCGGTGTGCGTCGTCGACGACGACGAGTGGGTCGTGCCCGGGTGGCTGCGGGAGCTCCTGGGCACCCGCGCCGCGACCGGGGCCGACGTGGTGACGGCGACGGTGGAGCCCGTGTTCGTCGGGACGCCGCCCGCCTGGGCCGTCGCGGGCAGGTTCTACGAGCGCGACCGCTACCCGACGGGCACGTCGCTGGACTACGCCCGCACGAGCAACGTGCTCGTCGACGGGCGCGTCTTCACCGCCGACGGCCTGCGCTTCGCCTCCGTCGGCATGCCTGGCGGGTCGGACACCTTCTTCTTCGAGCGGGCGCGGCTGCGCGGCCGGCGGATCGTCTGGTGCGACGAGGCCGTCGCGTACGAGGAGGTGCCGGCGGAGCGGGTGTCCGCGCGGTGGCTGGTGCTGCGCCAGTACCGCTACGGCCTCGTGCGCAGCGCGGTGCTGCGCGCGACGGTGCCCTCGCGCGCGCGGCACGTGCGCCGCGCCCTCGCCGGGGCCGGGACGGCGGCCTGGGGCCTCGCACGCCTCGTCGTCGGGGTCGCCGACCCCGTCCGGCGCGTCGCCGCCGCGCGGGTCGTCGCCTCGGGCGTCGGGCTGGTGCTGGGGCTCGTCGGTGTCACCTACGACGACTACCGCGAGGTCCACGGCCGCTGACGCGGTTCGTGCCACGCCTGCGGCGCACGCCGTGCCCTCGGTCGTGGGTGCCGCGGCGTCAGCGCCCGAAGCGCGTGCGCAGGGGGCGCGGCAGCTCGAGCAGGAACGACAGCCCGACACGCCGGGCGACGGCGTCGACGACGAGGCCGACCCCCACCGCGAGCGCCACGGCCAGCAGCGGCAGGACCACCACCGCCGCCACGGCCGCGTGCCGCAGGGCCGGCGCCTCGTCGCCGCCCCACAGCACGAGCTGGAAGACGATGGGGTGCGTGACGTACACGGCCAGGGTGCGCTGGCCCACGTACCGCCCCACCGCCGCGAACGGCCGCCACGCGACCGCCCTGGCGACGAAGCCCGCCGCGAAGGCGAGGGCCACCGCACTGCTGAGGGTGAGCAGCAGGCCGCGCACGGGGTGCACGGTCGGGATGCGCGAGGCGGCCAGCAGGACCATCGCGCCGGCGCCGAGACCGAGCACGGGCAGCCACCGGGCCGTCGACGTCCAGCGCATGATGGTGTCCCGGCCGTACACGCCCAGCGCGAAGAAGAGCGCGTACTGCGGGATGCTCACCCACGTGCGGAACGTGTCGACCTGCACGGCGGCGCACACCACGGAGACCACCGCCAGCACGCCGAGCACCACCGCCGGCGGGACGCGGCGCAGCGCCGCCAGCACCAGCACGTACAGCGCGAGCGCGAGCAGGTACCACAGCGGGCTGTCCGGCACGACGAGCTGCTCCGGCGACGCCTCGAGCGCCCAGCGCGGACGCCACGTGCTCGCGGGGGTCAGCACGGCGACGAGGAGGTAGACCCCCGTCCAGACCGCGAAGAGCCAGTACGTGGTCACCGAGCGGTAGACCGTCGTCGAGCGGTGCAGCCCCTCGCGCACCTGCCGTGCGAGCAGGAGGCCGGACACGCCCAGGAGCAGCGGCATCCGCACCGCGGACAGCACGAAGCCGACGAGCTCCCACCCCTGGCCCAGCGGGCCGTCGATGCTCCAGTGCTGGAAGGACCACTGGACGAAGTGGAAGAGGACCACGGCCAGCACGGCGTAGCCGCGGGCGGCGTCGACCCACAGCAGCCGCGGCTTCGGACGCGCCGCGCCCGACGAGCCGCTCGAGGCGGGGGCGGAGGGGCCCGCGACATCGGGCGCGGGTCGGCCGGTCTGCTGGGCCATGGGACCTCTCGGGCTGGGGGACCGCCGGCGGGCGGTGGTCCGGCGGGGGGAGGTGCGGCACCAGCGTGGCGTGCCGGGGGCCCGCGCGTCACCCCCGCGGGGTCGATGGTGGCGGGACTCACGCAGCGCGGCCCCCGACCGCTGGTGGTCGGGGGCCGCGCTGGAGTCAGCGGATCAGCTGCTGAGGAACGTCACCGTGGCGGTGCGCGTCCCGCCGCCGGGCAGGTCGAAGACCGCGGTCATCGTGTGCTTGCCGGGGGACAGGGGCCGGGCGTCCCACGGGACGGCGTTCGTGGACGTCCCGCCGCGCATGTCGTACGGCGCGGTGGAGTCCGTGCCGATCGGGGTGCCGCTGGCGTCGGTGTCGTCGAGGTAGAAGCGGACGCGCTCGACGTCGAAGGTCGGCTTGGCGTGGATGTACACCCGCGAGGAGGACACGCCCATCCAGGACAGCGGCAGGGCGCCGAGGCGGGTCGAGAGCCAGGAGACCTTCAGCACGCGGCCGTCGACCGTGCCGCCGGCCGACGGCGCCGGGTCCGGATCCGTAACGGGGTCGGACTCGTCGGGGGTGTTCGTCGCGCCTGTGCCGAAGATTGTCTTGTACGCCGCCGCCGCCTTCGGGAACCGCGAGCTGTAGAGGGAGTGCGTCTGCTCGCAGAGCGTGCCACCGGTGTAGTTGAAGTAGGTCTCGTAGTAGTAGTCGTGCGTCGTGAACCACTTCGAGAGCTGCTCGATGAAGTACGGGTCGTCGTTGCCGCCGTTGCCGTCGCACCGGTAGGTCAGGCCCCACTCCGGCATGGAGTTGCGCTTGCCGTGCGCCTTGGCGAAGTCGACGCTCCACTGCAGGCCGTAGGGCATGGTGACGAAGCGGTTCCAGCGCTCCTCGCGCTGGTCGGGGCTGTACGACCAGCTCTGGTTGTACAGGGAGGTGCCGATGAGGTCGACGTACGAGTCGCCGGGGTAGGCGCTCACCTTGTCGAAGCCCGAGGTACCGGCGCCGGGGTTCGGCGCCCACTCGAAGCGGAAGGCCTCGCCGTCGACGGACCGCATGGCGCGCACGATCTGGCGCCAGTAGGCGACGTAGGTGTCGGCGTCCGGCACGGCCGACCAGCGGAACCAGTCGCCGTTCATCTCCCAGCCCAGGCGCAGGATCGCGTCGCGCTGGCCGTTGTCCACGAGGTGCTGGGCGAGCTGGCGGAAGTAGGTGTTGTACTCGCCGGCCGCGCCGCGGCTCATGGAACCGCCGCTGGCGGGCAGCATCGGCACGGAGTACGACATCTCGTAGCCGCGGCCGGCCCACTGCTCGACGATCCACGGGTCGCTGAGCGTCCGCCACGACGTGCCGTCGACGAAGTCCTGGACCACGTCGACGTCGCGGCCGCGCCAGTCGCCGAACTCGGTGACGCTGGCGACGCGTCCGCCGCGACCGTAGACGCCGGACAGGGGTCCGTCGTCCGCGGCCGAGGCGGCGGCGGGCACCGCCAGGCCGACCGCCAGCAGGGCGACTGTCGTCAGGGTGGCGGCGAGGGCGCGGGGCCTCCACCGTCGGGCTGCTGCGGGCATGGAGGTGCGTCGCATCGGCTCTCCTTGGTTGTTCTTCGGGTGCCATGCCGGGCGGACCCGGGGCAGGGCGCACCGGCACGACCCACGGCAGGAGGGCCGCGCCGGCATCAGGACAGGGGCTGCACTGCCCCCAATGCGCCCGGTGCACCACCTGCGACGGCGGTGCCCGGCGACGACAGTACGGGTGAAATTTCGATTCACCCAGGGTCCTGGGACGTGACGCGCGCAACATTCAGCACTCTGTGGTACAAGCGCCGACGGCGATGGGGGACGGGTCGGCGGTGGCCCGGCCAGGGCGTCCGTCGGGGGCGTCGCGCCTGGTCAGAACAGGAACGGGACCGTCTCGGTGCGCTCCTCGCCGCTCGCGGTCTCGACGACCACGGTGAGGGTGTGCTCGCCCGGCTCGAGGTCGGGGACGGTCCACGGCAGCGGCCTCTGCCCGTCCCGGCCGCCGAGGTCGAAGGGCGCCTCGTCGCGCACGGCGAGCGGCGGGGAGGACGCGTCGGGGTCGTCGAGGTACCAGCGCACCCGGACTGCGTCGGCGCCCACCCGGGCGAAGACGTACACGTCCCCCTCGAGGCCCGCCCACGCGAGCTCGCGCGCCCCGGCCCGTGACGGCGACCAGCTCACGCGCAGGGGCGTGCCCTCGTCGGAGGCGTCACCGGAGTCGTCGCCGGAGGCGTCGTCCGCGCCGGCGGCGGCGTCGGTCCCCCCGTCGCCGCCGAACCGGTCGCGGTACGCCTCCGCCGCCTCCGGGAACTGCCTCTCCCCGACGTCCCCGGACACCCGGTGGACCTGGTCGCAGGAGTCCTCGCCCGTGTAGTCGAAGTAGGCCTCGTAGAGGTAGTCGTGCGCGTCGACCCAGTCGGCGACCGCGTCGATGAAGAACGCGTTGTCGCCGCCGCCGTTGCCGTCGCAGCGGTACGCCAGGCTCCACTCCGGCAGGCTGCTGCGCTTCCCGCGCTCGGCCGCGAAGGCGACGTTCCACGCCAGGCCGTAGTCCCGCCCGACGACGTCCTCCCACCGCGAGACGGCCTCGTCCTCGTCGTGCTGCCAGCTCTGGTCGTGCAGCGACATGCCGACGACGTCGACCCAGGCGTCGCCCGGGTAGGCGGACAGCGGGTCGAAGCCGGCGGCGCCGCGGCCGGGCTGCGGCGCCCACTCGACGAGGAAGTCGGCGCCGGGCACCGAGCGCAGGGCGTCGACGGCGTGGCGCCAGAACGACACGTACGCCTCCGGGTCCTCCACCGCCGACCAGCGGAACCAGGGCCCGTTCATCTCCCAGCCCAGGCGCAGCACCGCGTCGGCCTGGTCGTTCTCGACGAGGTGCTCCCCGAGCGCGACGAAGTGCTCGTCGTACGCGCCGGTGGCGCCGTCCGCGAGCGTGCCGCCCGACCGGGGCAGCAGGGGGACGGACCACGCCATCCGGTAGCCCGTGCCCGCCCACTGCTCGACCACCCAGGAGTCGGTGATGTCCTCCCAGGTCGCGTCGGCGAGGAAGTCGGCCACGACCGGCACGTCCCGTCCGCGCCAGGCGGCGAAGGACTCAACCGTGTCCGTCCGCCCGCCCCGCCCGTACACGCCCGAGAGGACCTCGGGCTCCGCCTCGCCGGCCCCGCCTGCCTCGTCACCCGGGGGCGAGGGCGTCGCGGCCGCGGCCAGGTCCTCGGGGGCCGGAGCGGGAGTGCGCGGCACCAGGGTCGTCAGCAGGGCGACGACGGCGAGCGCCGCCAGCACCAGACCGACCATGCGTCCCCACCGGGTGCGGGTCGGCCGGTGCTCAGCAGGGGCCGGGGCGGGCGGAAGGGTCGTCGACATCGCCGTCCATGGTGCACGAGCCGCCTGCGAGCGACCTGCCCGTCGCGACCCCGGAGGGGTGACGCGCGTCGCACCTGCGGCGACTGACCCCCTCTCCCTACGTCAACGTGATGCTCGCCACGTTCGGCCTCTGTGCGGCTGCGCGACGCCGCCACCTGCGCCAACGCTCCGTCAGAGCGACGGGGGACACATCTGGTCGAATCGGACGATCCGTCGAAAGGGTGCGTTCCTCCGGGGTACCTCGTTACCGTCGGTGAGGCGCACACAGCGCCGACGCAACGAGGCGCCAGTCCGGCGGGGGCACGACGCACGGAGGTGACGCTTGACGATCGAGCATGACGTGAAGGGCCTGCAGCAGGCTCAGGGACAACGGCGACGGGAGTGGGGCAGCACCCGCTCCCCCGAGCAGTGGAGCACCGACTACCGGGTGCTCCTCTGGATCAGCGACACGGTGGCCGTCGCGGCCGCCGCAGCCGCGGGCTACTTCTTCCACCTCGAAGGCGCCACGCCGGTGCTCTCGGGTGGCTTCGCGGCCCCGCAGGCCGCGTTCTCCGCGGTCCTGCTCGTCGCCTGGCTCACCGCCCTGGCCGCCGGTCGCACCCGCGACCGCCGCCTCATCGGCACCGGCCCCGCGGAGTACACGCGGGTCTTCGCCGTGTCGTGGCGGCTCTTCGCCGCGATGGCCGTCGTCGCCTTCATGGGCGGCATCGACATGGCGCGCGGGTACCTCGCCATCACGTTCCCGCTCGGCGTGCTGCTCCTGCTCGTCGGCCGGTTCGCCCGGCGCCAGGCGCTGCACCGCCAGCGCGCCGCCGGGACCGCCGTGTCCTCCGTCGTGGTCGTCGGCCACCGGGAGCGGGCCGCGGAGCTCATCGACGTCCTGCACCACAACCCGCGCGCCGGCTACGCCGTCGTCGGGGTGTGCATCCCCTCGGGCGAGGTGCGCGAGGACGAGTCGGTCCGCGGCGTGCCCGTCCTGGGCTCGATGGCGGACGCGGCCGAGGTCGCGCAGATGCTCGCCGTCGATGCCGTCGCCGTGACCGGCGCGGACGCGATCACCATGTCGACGGTCCGGCGCCTGGGCTGGGAGCTCGAGGGCACGGGCATCGACCTGGCGCTCTCGCCCGGCCTGCTCGACGTGGCCGGCCCGCGCATGATGCTCAAGCCGGTCAACGGCCTGCCGTTGCTCTACGTCGACGAGCCCACGTTCCGCGGGGCCCGCTACGTCGTGAAGTCGGTCTTCGACTGGGTCGCGGCGCTGCTCATCACGATCGCGCTGTCCCCGGTGATGCTCGTCGTCGGCCTGCTGGTGAAGTTCACCAGCCCCGGCCCGGTCTTCTACCGGCAGGAGCGCATCGGCCGGCACGGCATGCCGTTCGGGATGATCAAGTTCCGCTCGATGTACCCCAACGCGCACGAGCGCCTCGCCGAGGTGCTGGCCGCCGAGGGCATCACCGAGACGGGCATGTTCTACAAGCCCAAGAACGACCCCCGCATCACGCCGGTGGGCAAGGTCATCCGCAAGTACTCGCTCGACGAGCTGCCGCAGCTGTTCAACGTGCTGCGCGGCGAGATGAGCCTCGTGGGCCCGCGCCCGCAGATCCACGCCGAGGTCGCGCTGTACGACGAGCAGGCTGCCCGCCGCCTCCTGGTCAAGCCCGGCCTGACCGGTCTGTGGCAGGTGTCCGGGCGCTCCGCGCTCGAGGCCGACGAGGCCATCCGCCTCGACGTGACCTACGCGGAGAACTGGACCATGTTCGGCGACCTGGCGATCCTCGCCCGGACCGCCAAGGTCATGGTGACGGGGGACGGCGCCCGCTGACCCCACCCGGCCCTCGGGCCGCACGCACGACGAGGACCCGGCCGGGCGGACCTGGCCGGGTCCTCGTGCGTCCGCAGGTCAGCCCGGGAGCGGGGGCTGAACCTGGGGCAGGTGCGCGCGGAGTCGCTCGGCCGCCGCGTCGAGGCGCTCCGCGGGCTCGTCGGTGCGGGCGTTCGCGAACGTCAGGCTGCTCTCGTCCCAGGCGGGCAGCACGTGCAGGTGGAGGTGCGGGACCTCGAAGCCCGCGACGAGCAGCGCCGCCCGCGGTGCCCCGAACGCCCGCTGCTGGGCGGCGCCGATGCGCTTGGCGACGACGACGAGGTGCGCGAGCAGGTCGTCGTCGGCGTCCGTGAGCTGCTCCACCTCCTCGTGCGGCACGACGAGCACGTGCCCGTCCGTGATCGGCGCGATGGTGAGGAAGGCGACGCAGCGGTCGTCGGACCAGACGAACCGGCCCGGGATCTCGCCGTCGATGATGCGCGTGAACAGGGTGGCCATGGCCGCCAACCTACGACCGTCGCCCGGTGCCCGCGACGCCCTCAGGTGCGCGCGAGCTCCTGCAGCGCCAGCACGGTCCGCCAGTTCCGCGCCGTCCCGATCCGCCCCGCGACCCGCGACAGCACGTCGAGCGTGAGCCGCGATCGGCCCTGGCCGTCCGGGTAGTGCAGGTAGGCCTCGCGCGCGGTCCACACCACGGCCTCGCCGCCGTAGCGGGACAGGTCGGTCCCCGCCGCGCCGGGGACGACGTCGCCGTCCCAGAACGCGACCGCGAGGTGCGTGGGTTCCTGCCTCGCCACGTCCGGGAAGGGGCAGCCCTGGACGAGGGCGTCGAGCTCCGTCGCGGTCCGGACGACGACGGGGACGTCGAGGCCGAGGTCCGCGGCCAGCGCGGCGGACAGGCCCGCCGCCACGTCAGCCGGCGCCGCCTCGGGGTCGGCCGTCGTCAGCACGACGTTCCCGCTGGCCGCGTACGTGCGCACGTCGGTGTGGCCCGCTGCCTCGGTGATCCGCCGCAGGTCGGCGGAGCGCACGGTCCGACCCCCGACGTTGACCGCCCGCAGCAGCCCGACGACGCGCGCCGCCCGCTCCTGCGCGACCACGCCCGCGACGCCGGTCAGAGGTAGGCGGCCGGGTCGAACTCGTCGACCGGGATGATCCGGATGCGCGGCAGGACGACGTTGAACGCCGCCACGTCGTGCTCGAGGTCGAACGTCTGCAGCCCGCGCGTCACCAGGCCGGACAGCGAGTGATTCGTGAACTCGCGGAAGGCCAGCAGCCCGACCCGGCGCCCGCCCTCGTCGACGAGCCGCTCCATCTCCGGGAAGAAGTCGCCGTCGTGGCTGGCCAGCAGCACGTCGCCGTCGCGCTCGGCCAGCGCGGCCAGGGTGCGCTTGATGCCGATGTCGACGACCTTCTCCGTCGAGGAGCCGGCGAGCGGGATGGGCCGGAAGCCGATGGCCATGAGCGCCTGCACGAACGGCATGGGCAGCGACCCGCTCGAGGCGTTGAGGAAGAACAGGCCGCGCGCGGGCTGGCCCCAGCGCTGCTCGGCGAAGCCCAGGACGCGCTCCCAGCGCGGGCGCTGGTCCGGCGTCGGCCGGGCGTTGAGGATCGAGCTGCCCAGCGTGGCGTCGATGTTCTCCCCGTCGACGAGGACGTAGGTCTGGCGCGTGTCCACGGCCCCGGTGCTCATGCCGCGAGCCTAGTGACACCGGGCAGCGGGCGGACCTGCACGGGAGGAAAGCGGTGATGCGTGGCGGAGATCAGGGGCGGGGGTGAGAAGGTGTCGCCGTGAGCGAGCAGAGCGCGGCGACGACGCCGGGGTCGGAGGGTGGCTCGCCGGCGGCGCCGTCCGCCGCGGTCGCGGCCGCCGCGTGGGAGTCGCTGTTCCGCGCGCAGGTGGCGCTCATGCGGCGGTTCACCCGCGAGGACGTGTGGGGGCCGCTGTCCGTGCAGGAGTACGACGTGCTCTTCGCGCTGTCCCGGGCGGAGGGCCGGACGCTGCGGCTGCGCGACATCCACGAGCACGGCCTGCTGACGCAGCCGTCGGTGTCGCGGCTCGTCGACCGGCTGGAGCGGCGCGGGTGGGTGACGCGGGGCCCCGTCGCCGGCGATGCGCGCGGCGTGGCGGTGACGCTCACGGACGCCGGGCTCGAGCTGCAGCGGGAGGTCGGCCGGCGGCACGTGCGCTCGATCCAGCGGCTCGTCGGCGGCGCGCTGGACCGCGACGAGCTCCTGCAGCTCCAGGACCTCACCCAGCGGCTGCGGGCGGCGCAGGCGGACCTGCCGGACGCCTGAGCGTGGCCGCGGGCGCCCGGGCCGGCTCGATGTGGCCGTCGCCACGCTCGTCGGGAGGTTGCTGACAACCTGTCGGGACCTCGGGCCCATGAGCGCACCCCGGGTCGCTGGTCGACTGAGGGGGTGCGGCACCGGGCCGCGCGAGGAGGGCGTCATGAGGGTGCTGGTTGCGGTCGCGTCGAGGCACGGGGCGACGTGGGAGATCGGGGAGGCCGTCGCGCGCGTCCTGGGACGTGCGGGGCACGAGGCCGAGGTCGTCGAGCCGGGAGCCGTCGGCACGCTCGAGGGGTACGACGCCGTCGTGCTCGGGTCGGCTGTGTACCTGGCGCACTGGGTGCCGGTGGCGCGCGAGCTCGCGGCACGGCTGGCCGACGAGCTGCGGGAGCGGCCCGTGTGGCTGTTCTCGTCCGGGCTGGCCACGCAGCCGGCGGCGTCCGCCAACTCCCCGCACGAGCTGGCCGAGCTGCGGGAGCGCATCGGCGCCCGCGGGCACCGGTCCTTCCGGGGGCGGCTGGACCGCTCGCTGCTGAGCTTCGCCGAGCGCGCCGTCATCGCCGGCGGCCGGGCCCGGGAGGGCGACCACCGCGACTTCGCGGCGGTGGAGGCGTGGGCGGCCGGGATCGCCGACGAGCTGTCGGACCTGGAGCGCCGGCGGCACGCCGCTGGCGTGGGCGCGCGTTCGCACGCGGCGCTCTGACCGGCCGTCTCACGGGCCCGGTCACGGGCGTCGGCGCCTGCCCGCGCCGAGGCCACGGGACCTGACGCCCGGTCCGGATCGACGTCACTGAGAGGACGCCCGCTCCCGGGCGGGGGCCGCGTCGGCGGGGATGGGACCATGGTGGCCATGTCCACCGACGTGCTCCCGACGGGCGCCGAGGCGCCCACGACGCCCCCCGACGTGCGGCCCTACGACGCCGTCATGCTCTACTCCTTCGGCGGCCCCGACGGCCCCGACGACGTGCTGCCGTTCCTGCGCAACGTCACCGCGGGCAAGAACATCCCGGACGAGCGGCTCGCGCAGGTCGGCGAGCACTACATGCACTTCGGCGGCGCCAGCCCCATCAACGGGCAGAACCTCGCCCTGCAGGCCGCGCTGTCCGACGAGCTGCGCCGCCGCGGGGTCGAGGTCCCCGTGCTGTGGGGCAACCGCAACTGGACGCCCTACACGCGTGACGCGCTGACAGAGGCGTACGAGCGGGGCGCGCGCCGGGTGGTCGCCCTCGTCACCAGCGCCTACTCCTCCTACTCGGGCTGCCGCCAGTACCGCGAGGACCTGTGGGCCTCGCTGGAGCAGGTCGCGGCGTCCGTGGGCACGGCCGAGCACCCGCTCGCCGTGGACAAGATCCGCTCGTACTTCAACACCCCCGGCTTCGTCCAGGGCAATGTCGACGCGGTGACCGACGCGGTGGCCGAGCTCACCGCGCGCACCGGCGGCGCGCCCTACCGCATCGTCTTTGTCACGCACTCCATCCCGACGACGATGGAGGCCGCCTCCGTCGTGTCGCAGGCGCGCTACTCCGAGCAGCACCTCGAGGTCGCGCGCCTCGTCGCGCAGGCCGTGGGGGAGCGGACCGGCACCGCGCCGGAGTGGGACCTCGCGTACTGCTCGCGCTCGGGCCCGCCCAGCCAGCCGTGGCTGGAGCCCGACGTCAACGACCACCTCGAGGCGCTCAAGGCCGCGGGCACGACGAACGTCGTCATCGCGCCGATCGGGTTCGTCTCGGACCACATGGAGGTCGTCTACGACCTCGACACCGAGGCGCTGGAGACGGCGGCCGAGCTCGGCATGACCGCGGTCCGCGCGGGGACGGTCGGGACGCGGGCGCCCTTCGTCGAGGGCCTGGTGGACCTCATCCTCGAGCGGGCGGAGCACGCGCGCGTGCGCGACGCCGGCGGCGAGCCCGGGCCGGGCGTCACCGTGGGCGGGCTGCCGCCGTTCCGCGAGATCTGCGCGCCGGGCTGCTGCCTCATGCGCGACGGGGAGCCGTCGGGCCGGCCCGCCGCCTGCTCTGTGGACCCGCTGCAGTGAGCACCCAGCCGCACGACCCCAGGGAGCACCCGTGACCACCGCCACCCCCGCCGAGCACGCCACCGAGCACACCGCCGAGCACGCGCCCGACCACGAGGCCATCAACGCCCGCATCGCCTACACGATGTGGTCCGTCTTCTCCTTCACCGGCGCCGCGCCCGAGGACGCGTTGGCCCGGCGGGCGGAGGCGGCGGACGCGCTCGCGGCGGTCGCCGACCCCGGGCTGACGGTCCGCGGCTGGTACGACGTGTCCGGCCTGCGCGCCGACGCCGACCTCATGGTCTGGTGGCACGCGGAGACGGTCGAGGAGGTGCAGGGCGCCTACGCCCGGCTGCGGTCCACGGAGCTCGGCGCCCAGCTCGAGCCCGTCTGGTCCGTGGTGGGCCTGCACCGGCCCGCGGAGTTCAACCGCAGCCACGTCCCGGCGTTCCTGGCGGGGGAGGACCCCGGCGCGTACGTCTGCGTCTACCCGTTCGTCCGCTCCTACGAGTGGTACATCCTCCCCGAGGACGAGCGGCGGGAGATGCTGCGCGAGCACGGCGCCGCCGCCCGCGACTACAAGGACGTGCGCGCCAACACGGTCGCCTCGTTCGCGCTGTCGGACTACGAGTTCATCCTCGCGTTCGAGGCCGGGGAGCTGTACCGCATCGTCGACCTCATGCGCGAGCTGCGGGCGACGCAGGCGCGCCGGCACGTCCGCGAGGAGGTGCCGTTCTACACCGGCCCGCGCGTGGAGCTGGCCGACTGGCTGGAGGCCCGTCCGCGCGCGTGACGCGCGGAAGCGGCGGCGGGTGGGCCCGGCCTCCTGTCCCGCCCCTGCCCGGCGCCCCTGCCCGCGGGATGGACGTCCCGCGGGCAGGGCTGCCACGATCGGTCGCATGAGCGGCCTCGCGGGGACCTGGACCGTCGTGCGGATCGGCACGGCCGCCACCGCGGAGGGTGCGCAGGGCCGGCCGTCCCTGACGTTCGAGGGCGACGGCCAGGTGTTCGGCTACGGCGGCGTCAACCGGCTGCGGGGCACGTGGACCCTGGACGTCGACCGGCTGGCGTTCGGCCCGGTCGTGGCCACGCGGATGGCCGGTCCGGACGACGTGACCGCGACGGAGACCGCCCTCCTGGCCCTGCTCGCGCGGCCGGCGCGGCTCACCCTGCAGGGCGGCCCCGACCACGCGGTGCTGCACGGCGTCGACGGGACCGAGGCGGAGCTGGTGCGCGAGGTCGGGGCGTAGCGGCCTGCCCGGGCCGGACCTGGGGCCGGCCCGGACCTGAGCGGCCCGAGCCGCCCGACCGTCAGGGGTACAGCCCGCGGATCTGGTGCGCCTCCGCCACGCGCCGGACCCCGATGGTCAGCGCCGCGTCGCGCAGCGTGATGCCCTCGGCACGGGCCGTGCGCGCGACGGCGGCGTAGGCCTCCAGCATCCGGCGCTCGAGGCGCTCCTCGATCTCGTTCTCCGTCCACCAGTACGCCTGGTTCGCCTGCACCCACTCGAAGTAGGAGACGACGACCCCGCCGGCGTTGGCGAGGATGTCCGGCACGACGGTGATGCCCCGCTCCGCGAGGACGCGGTCGCCGCCGGCCGTCGTCGGGCCGTTGGCGCCCTCGACCACCCAGCGGGCCTTGACCTGGCGGGCCGTGGCCTCGTCGAGCACGCCCTCCACGGCGGCGGGGACCAGCAGGTCCGCGTCGAGGGTGAGGATGTCCGTGTCCCCGAGGGGCTCGCCACCCTCGAAGCCGACGACCGAGCCCGTGGCCTGCGCGTGCCGCAGGAGCGCCGGCACGTCGAGGCCGTCGTCGGAGCGCACGCCGCCGTACTGGTCGGAGACGGCGACGACGCGAGTGCCGGCCTCCGCGAGGAACCGGGCCGCGTGCGAGCCGACCTTGCCGAAGCCCTGCACGACCGCGCTCACCTCCCGCAGGTCCGTGCCGGCGTCGGCCAGCGCCGCGCGCGCGGCGTGCACGACGCCGCGGGACGTGGCCGTCGGGCGGCCGAGGGAGCCGCCGATGTCGATGGGCTTGCCCGTGACGACCGCCGGGATCGTGTACCCCTGGTTGACGGAGTACGTGTCCATGATCCACGCCATGGTCTGCGCGTCCGTGCCGACGTCGGGCGCCATGATGTCCCGCTCCGGCCCGATGACCGGCATGATCTCGCTGGTGTAGCGGCGCGTGACGCGCTCGAGCTCGGCCGACGAGTAGTGCCGCGGGTCGATGGTGACGCCGCCCTTGGCACCGCCGTAGGGCAGCTCGACGACGGCGCACTTCCACGTCATCCACATGGCGAGTGCACGCACCTCGTCGAGGTCGACGGACGGCGCGTACCGCAGGCCGCCCTTGCCCGGGCCGCGGGAGATGTTGTGCTGGACGCGGTAGCCGCGGAAGAGCTGGACCGTGCCGTCGTCCCGGCGCAGGGGCACCGACACGTTGATCTCCCGACGGGGGGAGGCCAGCATCTCGGCCACCCCGTCCGACAGCCCGAGGATCTGCACGGCCGACGCGAGCTGTGCGCGGGCCGTCTCCAGCGGCCCGGCGTGCGGCGGCGGTGCCGTCAGCGGGGTCGGCGGCGTGAGGGGTTGGGTGGGTGCCGGTGCGCTGCCGGTGCCGGGACGGCGGGGGTCGCCCGCCGCACCCGGGCCGGTGACGACGTCGTCGACCATGCCGGGGGTGCCCTTCCGCGAGGGGGTCAGGTGCCGCCGGTGGGCGGCCGCGCCCACTGTGCCACCGCCCGCGACGACGGGCATCCGTGCCGGCGGCGTGTCCCCCGGACGGGTCGCGGTGGGCGGGTGCTCGACGGGAGCCGGCGCTCGTCGGGCACGCGACGAGAGCCCGACGAGCACCCGGGGTCAGGCGGAGGCGCGGACGACGAGCTCGGGGGAGAAGATGAGCGGCTCCTGCGCCGGGCCGCCGCGCAGCAGGTCGAGCAGGCGGCGCCCCGCGGCCTGCGCCATGGCGGGCACGGGCTGCACGACGGTGGTCAGCGGCGGCTGCGTGGACGCGGAGACGCCGAGGTTGTCGTACCCGACGACCGCGACGTCGTCCGGCACGCGCCGGCCCGCCGCGGCCAGGACGGGCAGGGCACCGGCGGCCATGAGGTCCGAGGCGACGAAGATGCCGTCGAGGTCGGGGTGCGCCGCCAGCAGCCGGCGCGCGGCGGCGGCGCCGGAGTCCAGCGTGAAGTCGCCGTGCTCCACCGCGTCGACCGGCAGCCCGGCGGCCGCCAGCGCGCGGCGGAAGCCGGCGAGGCGGTCGATGCCCGCCGACATGTCCGCGGGGCCGGCGATGGTCCCGATCCGCCGGCACCCGCGGGCGACGAGGTGCTCCGTCGCCAGGCGCCCGCCGGCGACGTTGTCGATGTCGACGTACTGCAGCCCGGTGGCGACCGCGGACAGCGGACGCCCGACGAAGACGTTCGGCACGTGGGAGTCCACGAGGGCGCGGTCGAGCGCGTCCTCGAGGTGGTGGGACACGACGACCGCGCCGTCCACGTGGCCGTTGCGCAGGTACCGCATGCTGCGGTCGGCCTGCCCGGGGCGGGTGATCATGAGGACGAGCTGGATGTCGTCGTCCTCGAGGGCCGCCGTCAGGCCGCGCAGGGTCCCCGCGAAGAACGGGTCGTTGAGGACGCGCTCGTCGGGCTCCGGGATGACGAGCGCCACGGAGTCCGTCCGCCGCAGCACGAGCGAGCGGGCCGCGCGGTTGGGGGAGTAGCCGAGGGCGGCCACCGCCTCCTCGACCGCGCTGCGCGCCTGGGGCGACACGCGCGCGTCCCCGTTGATCGCCCGGGAGGCGGTGGACCGGGACACCCCGGCACGCTCCGCCACGGACTCCAGCGTCGGCACCGTCCGTGGTGCGCTCAGCTCGCTCGTCACGGTCCACCTCCTCCTGCCGGCCTGGCGCCGGACGCTACACGCACGGGCGGGGACCGGGTTCCGCCGGTCGGGGCGGGCGCACGGTGGCCCGCACGGGGTCCCTCGGGGTCCTGCTGCGGCGCGCGGGGAGCGCGACGGGACGGCCGCCCCCTGGGCCCGGCCGTCCCGCCGCGGTCTGCACCGCGGTCTGCACCGCGTCCTGTGCCGCGTTCTGCACCGCGGGGGCTGTCAGCCCTTGACCGCGCCCGCCATGATCCCGGCGACGAGGTGCCGGCCGGCGAGGAAGAACAGGATCAGCAGCGGCAGGGTCACGAGGAACACGCCGGCCATCACGAGCGAGTAGTCCACGAAGTAGTTCGCCTGCAGCAGCCGCACCGCCAGCGGCAGCGTCGGGTTGTTCTGGTTGAGCACGATCGAGGGCCAGAAGAAGTTGGTCCACTGGGAGACGAACGTGAACAGCGCGAGCATCGCCGCCGCGGGCCGGGCGGCCGGCATCGCGATGGACCAGAACGTGCGCAGCATGGAGGCGCCGTCGACGCGGGCGGCCTCGATGAGCTCGTAGGGCAGGGCCTCGGACAGGTACTGGGTCATCCAGAACACGCCGAAGGCGGTCACGAGCGCCGGCACGATGACGGCCTTGAGGCTGCCGATCCAGCCCAGGTCCGTCATGACGATGTAGAGCGGCACGACGCCGAGCTGGGTGGGCACGGCCATCGTCGCGACGACGAACAGCAGCAGCCCGCGGCGGCCGCGGAACCGCAGCTTGGCGAAGGAGAAGCCGGCCATCGTCGAGAACAGCACGGTCGCGATGGCGCAGACGGTCGAGATGATGACCGAGTTGGCGAAGGCCTTCCAGAACGAGAACGCCGTGGACGTGATGACGGCGTTGATCTGGTCGAGCAGGGACCCGTCCGGGATCAGCTGCGGCAGCGGGCTCTGCGCGATCGAGGTCGGGTCGGAGGACCCGATGACGAGCGTGTAGTACAGCGGCGCGAGCCCGACCAGCACCGCCAGCCCGAGCAGCGCGTACGTGATCGGGCCGGGACGCAGGGCGGCGCTGCCGTCGCCCCCGCCGCGGCGTCGGCTGCTGCTGCCGGGGCGGGACGCGCCGCCACGGCGCTGGGCGGCCTTCGCGGCACCGGGGCCGGCGGTCTGGGCGACGACGGGCACGGAGCTCATCACGGCCTCCTGTCGGTGGTGTCGGGGGAGTCGGTGCCGGGGTCGTGGATGCCGGTGGTGCCGGTGGCGTCGGTGCCGGCGGGGTGCGGCGCCGCCGTCGGGTCCGCGGGGTCCGCGAGCAGGGTGCTCACGCCGGCGTGGGGCAGGGCGACCGGCCCGGACACGCCGGCCGTGGTCGGCGCGGGGGTGGAGGGGCCGGCGGCGATCGTCGGGGCCCCCGTGGACGTCGCGAGGGCGGCACGAGCCCGACGGTGGGCCGCGCGGCGCTCGCGGCGGGTGGGCCCGCCGGAGCCGTCGGAGGCGATCCGCTGCGTGATGAGGAAGTTCACCATCCCGATCACCAGGACGAGGATGAACAGCAGCCAGGCGACCGCGGCCGCACGGCCGAAGTTCTTCTGGTTGCCCCAGCCGACGTCGTACAGGTACAGCGTCGTGGTCATCCACTGGCGCGACGCGCCACCGAGGCCCTGCTCGTCGAACACCCGCGCCTCGTCGAAGATCTGCAGGCCGCCGATGGTGGCGGTGATGACGACGAAGATGATCGTCGCGCGGATCTGCGGGACGGTGATGGAGAAGAACTGCCGCACGCGCGAGGCGCCGTCCATGATCGCGGCCTCGTAGAGCTCGCGCGGGACGGCCTGCATGGCCGCGAGGAAGATGAGCGCGTTGTAGCCGGTCCAGCGGAAGTTCACCATCGACGCGATGGCGATGTGGCTGGCCAGCGCGTCGACGTGCCACCGCACGGGGTCCATCCCCACGACGCCGAGCATCGCGTTGATGAGGCCGGACTTGTCGGCGAAGAGCCGGCCGAAGATGAGACCCACGGCGACGGGGGCCACGACGTAGGGCAGCAGCACGCCCATGCGCCAGAACGTCTTCGCGCGCAGGTTCTGGTCCAGCAGGGCGGCGATGACGATCGCCATGAGCACCTGCGGCACGGACGACAGGACGAAGATCGAGAACGTGTTGCGCAGCGAGAGCCAGAAGTTGGGCTGCGCGAAGACGTCGAGGTAGTTCTGGAAGCCGACGTACTCACCCTGGCCGCCGAGCAGGTTCCACCGGTGCACCGACACGTAGGCCGTGTAGAGCAGCGGGAACAGCCCGGTGATGGCGAACAGGATGAAGAACGGGGAGATGTAGAGGTAGGGCGAGACCTTCACGTCCCAGCGGGACAGGGTCTGGGAGAACCCGACGCGGCGCGCGGGCCGGGGCGCCGGGGCCCCGTCGTCCTGCGGGCGGGCGGGGCGGGCGGGGGTCTGGACGGCCATGGGGTCCTCGCGTCGTCGGGGCCGGGGCGGGCGTGGCAGGAGCCGGGCGGGGTGCGGGTGCGCGGCGGTCGCGCCCCGGGGTGCCGGGCGGCGGGGGAGGAGCCCCGCCGCCCGGCCGGTCCGGTCAGTAGATGCCGAGGTCCTTGGCGGCCTGGACGGCGCCGTCCCACGCGGAGTCCGCGTCGGCCGACTGCTCGACGTCCACCTTGGTGATGGCGTCGTTCACCGTCGTGTGGATGGCGAAGTAGTTCGGGCCCTTGTACGGCGCGACGTCGATGTTCAGCGCGCGCTCCGAGAAGATCTGACCCACGGGCGCGTCGTTGAAGAACTCGTTGGTCGACGACAGGAGGGTCTCGTCCTCGTACGCCTCGACCTGGCTCGGGAAGGTGCCCGCGTTGGTGAAGGCCTTGATCTGCGTCTCCGGGCGGCTCAGCCACTCGGCCAGCTTCTTGGCCTCCTCCGTGTGCTCACCGGAGGCGGGCACCGACAGGAACGACCCGCCCCAGTTGCCGCCGCCGCCGGGGAAGACGTCCGCGACGTCCCAGCCGGTGACGCCGCCGGCGCGCTCCTCGATGGGGCCGGTCATCCACGCCGGGCACAGCATCGTGGCGAAGCCGTCGGCCTGGAACGCGGCCTCCCAGTCGGGGGTCCACTGGTTGACGTGCGCCGAGAGGTCGTCGTCGACGGCGGCGGCGAGCGTCTGCTCGTAGATCGCCTTGACCTCCTCGTTCTCGGCGAGGTCCTTCGGCGTGCCGTCCGTGTCCTCGTACGCCGCCTCCATCTGGTTGACGAGGCCCTGGTAGATGGCGTTGGCCGAGTCGAACCACGCCGAGTCGGACGCCGCGGTGAACGTGCGGCCGACCTCGAAGTAGTCCTCCCACGTCGCGTCGTCGCCACCGAGGAGCTCGGCGACCTCCTCGCGGTCCGTCGGCAGGCCGGCGGCCTCGAACAGGTCCGAGCGGTAGCAGATGGCCTCGGGGCCGGTGTCGGTCGCGTAGCCGAAGAGCGTGCCCTCGGGCGTCGTGGCCTGCTTGACCTTCCAGTCGGACCAGCGGCCCTCGACCGCCGGGTCGGACATGTCGAGGAACAGGTTGGAGCTCTGCATGAGCTCGGGCAGCCAGTCGACCTCGACGCCCTCGATGTCGGCGAGGCCGGCGCCGCCCGCGGCGAGCTTCGTCGTGAGGTTGGCGCGGGCGTCCTCCGAGCGGGCGGCCTTCACGTGCTCGACCGTGATGTTCGGGTTCTCCGCCGTGTACTCCGCCAGCAGCTCGTCGGTGTAGCCGAAGTCGTTGAACGTGGCGACGGTCAGCGTGATCTGCTCGCCGTCCGTGCCCTCGCTCGTCGCGTCGTCCGAGCTGCCGGAGCCGCCGCTGGAGCACGCCGCCACGAGGAGGCTGAGGCCGGCCGCGCCGGCCGTGACCTGCCACGCGGTCCGAGCACTGGTCCGTGTCCTGGTGCGCACTGTTGACTCCTTCGTCTCGTGGGGGCGTCCTCGCCCCCACCCGTGGTCGGCACCGCCGTCCGGGCACTCCACCGGCCGGGCGACGGGGACCGGGTACCGGTCCTGGGAGCGCTCCCGCGGTTCTGCGGGAGCGCTCCCACGCGCTGGGTGGAACTGTTCCCTCCGCCCGTCGGGACTGTCAAGCCTCCCGCGGACCGTGACGTCATCGTTATGCGGGGCGGCGCGGCCTGCCGCACGTCGTCGCAGGTCAGCGCGCCGCAGGGTGAAACCGACCGTCCGATCGGTGTTCGGATGGGCGATCCGTCCTCAGGGCTCGGGGTTCTCCGCGAGCCAGCGGGCGGCCACGCCGCGCTCGACGGACAGCGCCTGGCGCACCGCACCGGACGCCGCCTGCTCCACGGCCGCGGCGAAGAGCGGCACCGAGGCCTTGAGCTCCCCGTCGTAGACGAGCCGGCTCGCCGCCGGGCCGGTCGGCTCCAGCCGGACGGTGCCCGTCAGGCGCAGCGGTGCGCCGTGGATCTCGAGCGCGACGGTGCCGGTGCGGGTGCCGTCGTCGGCCGCCGCCTCCCACGCCTCGGCCTGGCGCACGTCGAGGGCGTTCCCGACGAGCGACCGCATCTGCGCGGGGATCTGGTCGGTGGGCAGGGAGCGGCGGGTGGTGACCGTGAAGGAGCCCGCGGCCGAGCCGGTCACGTCGACGTGCTGCTCCGTCGCACCCGTCGCGGCGACCTTGGCGGCGACGTAGGAGGGGTCGGCGAGCATGCGGCCCGCGCGGTGCGCGTCGGCCGGCACGTCGAGCGCCACGGTCAGGTGCATCGGACTCCCTCTCGCCTCGACGGGCCCGTCGTGGTCCCGACCGGTCGCCGTCGCAGCCGACCGTACCGCCACCGCCACCGCGACCGCCGCCGCCCGGGACGCACGGCCCCGAGCCCTACGCTGGGCCCGTGTCCACGATGAGCGCCCTGGCCGCCCGGCACGCCGAGGTGGACCCCTCGGACCTCGAGTGGCTGCACCTGCTGGTCGGGGACTGGCAGCTCGTGTCCGACCTCGCGTTCGCCGACCTCGTGCTGTGGCTGCCGACGCGGGACGGGGACTTCGTCGCGCTGGCGCACTGCCGCCCCTCGACGGGCGCCACGGTGCACTACGACGACGTCGTCGGCACGCACCCGGCCGAGGGGCAGCGCGCCCAGCTCCAGCGCAGCCTCGCCGAGCTGCGCCCGCTGCGCTCGCGCGAGCCGCGCTGGTACGGGCCCTACGCGGTGCGCGAGGAGGCGGTGCCGGTGGTGCGCAACGGCCGGCCGTTGGCCGTGCTGGCGCGGCAGACGAACCTCGGCGGCGCGCGCACCCCCAGCCGGCTCGAGCTGAACTACGTCGAGGCGGCCGACGACCTCGTCGGGATGATCAGCCGGGGCGAGTTCCCCGCGCCGGACGGCACGAGCGGCCCGCGCCGGGGCGCCCCGCGCGTCGGCGACGGCCTGCTGCGGCTCAACGGCGAGGGCGACGTCCTCTACGCCAGCCCCAACGCGCTGTCGTGCTTCCACCGGCTCGGCGCGCTGGGCGACCTCGTCGGGCGGTCCCTCGTCGAGACGGTCACGGAGCTGCTCGCGCAGGCCGAGGCGCTCGACGAGGCCATGCCGCTCGTCCTCATGGGGCGCGCGCCCTGGCGCACGGACATCGAGGCGCACGGCGTCGCGCTGTCGGTGCGGTCGGTGCCGCTGCTCGAGGCGGGGGAGCGGCTCGGCGCGGTGCTGCTGTGCCGCGACGTGACCGAGCTGCGGCGCCGGGAGCGCGAGCTCATCACGAAGGACGCGACGATCCGCGAGATCCACCACCGCGTGAAGAACAACCTGCAGACCGTGGCCGCGCTGCTGCGGCTGCAGGCGCGGCGGGTGGGCAGCCCCGAGGCGCGCGAGGCGCTGGGGGAGGCCACGCGCCGGGTGGCGACGATCGCGCTCGTGCACGAGACGCTGTCGCAGACGATCGACGAGGCGGTCCCGTTCGACGACCTCGTCGGGCGGAGCCTGCGCCTGGCGGCGGACGTGGCCAGCCGTGGCGCGCACGTGCGCACGGTCGTGCAGGGGACCTTCGGGTCCGTGCCGGCGGCCGACGCGACGGCCCTCGCGCTCGTGCTCACCGAGCTCGTGACGAACGCCGTCGAGCACGGGTTCGAGGGGCGGGAGACGGGGAGCGTCACGGTCACGGCCGAGCGGTCCGGCGACGCCCTGCACGTGGAGGTGGCCGACGACGGCGCCGGCCTGCCGGAGGGCAAGGGCGCCGGCACCGGGCTCGGGACGCAGATCGTCTCGACGCTCGTCGTCAACGAGCTGCGCGGGGCCATCGCGTGGTCGCCGCGGCCCGACGGCGGCACGCTCGTCGCCATGGACGCCGTGCTGCGGCAGGGGCGTGAGACGGGGTCGCTCGTCTCCTGAGCGGCGCGCGCCCCCAGCGGTCCGTCTGCTGAGCCGCTCGTCCCCGGGCCCTCGTCGGCGGGGACGACAGGAGGGCCGGTGCCCTGGGCACCGGCCCTCCCGTGAGGTCCTGCTGGTCGTGCGTGCCGGCGGTCCTGGCGGCGAGGTCAGCTCGCGCGGCGCTGGCGCGCCGTGCGGCGCTTGAGCGCGCGGCGCTCGTCCTCGGAGAGGCCGCCCCAGACGCCGGCGTCCTGCCCGGTCTCGAGCGCCCACTTCAGGCACGTGTCGGCGACGTCGCACCGACGGCAGACGGCCTTCGCCTCCTCGATCTGGGACAGCGCGGGGCCCGTGTTCCCGATCGGGAAGAAGAGCTCCGGGTCCTCGTCGAGACAGGCTGCGCGGTGGCGCCAATCCATGGGACATCTCCTCACAGCATGCTGGGGCAACGCCCGGTCCAGGGCGTGCGGCGGCCCGAGGGCCGAGGGGTGGGATGACTTGCTGGTACTAGGTTCACACCCGCGGGGCCGCGGCACAAGGGTTACGCGGAGGTTTCGAGCCGATGACGAGTGAGGACTGCGTCACACCGGTCGCTGTCGCCGCGCCGGACCGTTCCGCACGTCCCGTCTGTCGGGGACGTCCGGTGGAGCTGCTGGTCAGCTGGGTGGTCAGGGGCTGCCCGGGGCGGGGCCGGCCCGGTGGCGCGGCCCCGGCGACGGGGGTGCTGCACGCCGTCCCGGTCGGGGACGGCCCGTCCATCGTCGCACGGCTGTCACGAGCACGCAGCCCGGCGTGGTACACCACCGGTCCCTCTCGGGATCCGTCCAGGAGGAGCACAAGTCACCGGGCGGAGCCGGGCCGGGCCGGGTCGATGCGACGATCCGCTCGTCGTGTCCCGCCGTAGGCTGCCCGCGTGCCTCCTCGCGCCGCGCCGCCGCCCCCGCCGCCCGCCGCGCCGGGCGGTCCGAGCGGTCCGGGTGGTGCAGACCGCGCGCCGGGGCGCCGGCTCCTCGTCGACCTCCGCCAGGTGCGCCCGCGAGCGCTGGCCGTCGTGGCCACGGGGGTGCTGCTCGAGGCCGTGCTGCTCGCCGGGCTGGCGGTGCTGCTCGTCGTCGACCTCGGGCGCGGCCTGGCGGCGGGGCAGGGGCAGGGGTCGATCGGTGCTGTGGTGTTCCTCGTCGTGCTGGCGCTGGGGGTGGCGGCGCTGCTGTGGCGGGGCTCGCTCGCCCTCGCGGACGGGCAGCGGTGGCCGCGCGGTCCCGTCCTGATGATCCAGGTGCTGCTCGTGATCGTCAGCACCGGCTGGGCGACGAGCGGCGCCCCGCCGGCCGTCCTGCTGCTGACGGCGCTCGCCCTCGTGGTCGGCGCCGGCCTGCTCACGCCGTCGGTGGTCGCGGCGACCACCGACGACGACGGGCGCGGCGGGCGCTGAGGGGCACCGACCCCTCGTCGCCCGGCCGCGCCCGTGACAGGGTCCGCGGACCGCCGTCAGTCGACGGCGAGCGCCGCGACGGGGGGCGTGCGCGTCGCGGAGCGCGCCGGCAGCACCGAGGCGGCCAGCCCGGCGACGAGGGCCACGACCAGCACGATCGCCAGGTCCCGCAGGGGCCACCCGAGCCGCACCTGCCCGGCCGGGCCGAGCACGGCCGCCGCCCCGGCCCAGCCGTAGAGCAGGCCCAGCACGGTCCCGGCCAGCGTGCCGACCCCGGCGACGAGCACCCCCTCCACCGCGAGCGTCCGGCGGAGCTGGCCCCGGGTGAGGCCGATGGCCCGCAGGGTCGCCGACTCCCGTCGCCGCTCGATGACCGAGAGGCTGAGCGTGTTGGCCACGCCGACGAGGGCGATGACCACCGCGACGGCCAGCAGCCCGACGACGACGAGCAGCATCGTGTCGATGACCTGGTCGTAGGACTCCCGCTCGGCCGCGCCGGACACGGCCTGCAGCGGGACGTCGGTCGGCAGGGCCTCCTGGACCGCCGCGAGGACGGCGGAGGGCGTCGCGTCGTCCGACAGGGCCGCCCAGACCGACGTCGTGCCCGCCTCCGGGGCGAGGCGCGCGAGCGTCGCCGCCGTGACGAGGAGGCCGTCGGACGGCACGTCGCCGACCACCGCGCGCAGCGTGAGCGTCTGGCCGCCCACGGCGGGGTCGACGACCGATCCGTCCTCCGCGGTGCTGCCGGCCGCCGTGCTGCCGGCGGTGAGGGTGACCGTGTCGCCGTCACGCACGACGAGGTAGCTCTCCGTGAGCCGCTCCGGCACGAGCACGGTGCCGTCCTCGAGCGGGGCGACGAGGTCCGGCGCCCGCAGGACCCCGGCGTCGGCCGGGTCGAGGCCGAGGACCGTCGTGCCGCCGCCGAGCTCCTGCCCGCCGAGCTCGAGCACGGGCGCACCGGCCAGGGCGGCGACCCGGGCCACGCCGTCGACGCGGTCGACGTCGTCGGCGGCGGACGCCGGCAGCGCCGCCTCGCCGGGACCGGCGAGGGAGGTGACCGCGAGGTCGACGGCGTACTGCTCGTCGAGCTCCGCGGCCAGCGTCGTGCGGGCCGTGGCGGCGCCCGTGCTCATCATCGCCACGAGGGTGACGCCGATGAGCAGCGCGGCCGAGGTGGCCGTGGTGCGTCGCGGGTTGCGCAGCGTGTTGGCGGCGGCGAGCCGGGCCGACGGGCCTGTCCGCGCCAGGAGCGCACCGACCCCGGCGACGAGGCGCGGCACCCACAGCACGGCGCCGACGAGCACGCCGACGAACGACACCGTGCCGCCCAGGATCCCCAGGGCGAGGGCCGGCAGCGCCCCGCCGCCGAGCACGAGGCCCGTGGCGACGGCGGCGGCCAGGGTCAGTCCGCCCAGCACGACGGAGACGAGCGACACGGCGGCGCGCACGCGGCCGGCCGCCGCGCCGAGCACGGGCGCGTCGAGCGGGCGCAGCGCGGCGACGGGGCTGACGCGGGTCGCCTCGCGCGCCGGGACGAGCGCGGCGAGCACCGTGACGACCGTCCCGACGACGAGCGGCGCGACGACCGCCGCGAGGCCCGGCGCGACGGTGGTCGGCAGCGGCACGTCGGGGGAGGTGCGGGCCAGCACGAGCAGCACGACCTGCACGAGCGCCGTGCCGCCCAGCAGCCCGGCGACGGACGCGGCCAGGCCGAGGACGGCCGCCTCGGTGACGACCGACGCGGCCAGCTGCGAGCGGCGTGCGCCGACGCAGCGCAGCAGCGCCAGGGTCCGGGTCCGCTGCGCGACGAGCACGGCGAACGTGTTGGCGATGACGAGCGCGGCGACCACGAGGGCCACGGCGGCGAAGGCCAGCGCGACGGCGACGAGCACGTCGGCGTCGCCGGACAGCTCGGCCACCGCGGCGCGGGCGGCCTCGTCGCGGGTGAGCACCTGGGGCGTGGCCCCCGTGGCCGGGGCGACCTCGGACCGGAGTGCGGCCTGGACGGCGGTGACGTCGGCGCCGGGGTCGACCGCGACGAGCAGGGTCGGCACCGTGCCGACACCGACCCACGTCGCGAGGTCGGCGGGGTCCGCGAGACCGGCGCCGCCGTAGCGCTGCCAGGCGCCTGCCACGTCGGCGGTGATGCCGGTGACGGCCACGTCGGCGGTGCTCTCCACCCAGGTGTCGTCCGGGCCGGGCGTGGAGAAGGCGACCTGCACGCGGTCGCCGACGCCGACGTCGAGCTGCGTCGCCGTGGTCGCCGGCAGGGCGATCTGCCCGGGCGCCTGCGGCAGGACGCCCGCGGTGGCCCGGACGGAGGCGAGGCGCTCGTCGCCGGGGGCGGGCAGGACGAGCGGGTAGGCGGTCCGGCCGCCCGCCGCGACCGAGAGCACCGCCTGGTCCAGGGGTGCGACGGCGTCCACGCCCGGGACGTCGCCGGCGGCGTCGACGGCGGCCGGCTCCAGCTCCGCCCGCGTGACGACGAGGTCCGCCCGCCCGAAGGAGGCGGTGACGGAGTCGTAGGTGGTGCGGGTGAGGACGTCGCCCGCGAGCAGCGTCGCGGCGACGAAGGCCGTGCCGAGCGCGACCGCCAGGCCCGCGGCCACGAGCCGCGGCAGGCTGCGGCGCATCTGCGCGAAGGTGAGGCGCAGCATCAGCGGGCACCGCCCGTCGGCAGCGCGGGCGACCCGTCGAGCTGGCGCAGGGCGTCGAGCGCCGACAGCACGGAGTCCGGCGTCGGGTCCGCGATCTCGCCGGCGACCCTGCCGTCGGCGAGCAGCACGACGCGGTCGGCGTAGGCGGCGGCCGCGGGGTCGTGCGTCACCATCACGACCGTGCCGCCCAGCTCGCGCACGGAGCGGCGCAGGAAGCTGAGCACCTGCGCCCCCGAGCGCGAGTCGAGGTTGCCGGTGGGCTCGTCGGCGAACACGATCTCGGGCCGCGCGACGAGGGCGCGGGCGATCGCCACGCGCTGCTGCTGGCCGCCGGACATCTCGCTCGGCCGGTGCCCGAGGCGCTCGGCGATGCCCAGGGTGCGCACGAGGGTGTCGAGCCACGCCGGGTCCGGTCGGGCGCCGGCGAGGCCCAGCGGCAGGACGATGTTCTGCTCCGCCGTGAACATGGGCAGCAGATTGAAGGACTGGAAGACGAAGCCGAGGCGCTCGCGGCGCAGGAGCGTGAGGGCGTCGTCGTCGAGGCCGGTCAGCTCCGTGCCGCCCAGGCGCACCGAGCCCGAGGTGGCCTGGTCCAGGCCGGCCAGCAGGTGCAGGAGCGTGGACTTGCCGGAGCCCGAGGGGCCCATGATCGCGGTGAAGCGGCCGGCGGCGAAGTCGACGTCGACGCCGTCGAGCGCGCGGACCTCACCCGCGCCCTGGCCGTAGACCTTCGTCAGGGCCCGGGCGGAGGCGGCGGGGCCGGCGGTCGTGCCGGGGGCGGGCGGCTGCGGGGCGGGGCCGTCGGTGACGGCGGCGGTGGGGTGCACGGTGGCTCTCCTCGAGGTCGGCGGGACGTCGACGACGCTACGGAGGCACCGTGCCGGGCCGCGTCGGTCCCCGGTGCCGACCGTGCGTCGGCTGTGTCATCCCCCGGGAGGACCCGCGGCCCGAGGTCGTGCGGCCGCGGGACGAGGCAGGGCTCGTGAGGCCCGGCCGGGCTCAGGAGCCGGGCCGGACGAGGCCCGTCTCGTAGGCCGTCACGACGGCCTGCACCCGGTCGCGGGCGCCGAGCTTGGCCAGCACGCGGCCGACGTGCGTCTTCACCGTCGCCTCGGCGACGAAGAGGTCCTGGCCGATCTCCGTGTTGGACCGGCCCCGGGCCATGAGGACGAGCACCTCGCGCTCGCGGTCGGTGAGGGTGCCGACCGCGGCGTGGGCCGGACCGGCCTCGGGGGCGTCCTCCGGCAGGGCGTGGACGAGGTGCTCCAGCAGCCGGCGCGTGCTGGACGGCGCGATGACGGCGTCGCCGTGGTGGACGGTGCGGATGGCGTCGAGCATGACCTCCGGCGGTGCGTCCTTCAGGAGGAAGCCGCTCGCGCCGGCGCGGATGGCGGCGACGACGTACTCGTCGAGGTCGAAGGTCGTCAGGACGACCACGCGCGGGGCGGGGTGGGCCTCCGTGCCGGCGGCGACGACCTGCGCGGTGGCGGCGATGCCGTCGAGGACGGGCATGCGCACGTCCATGAGGACGACGTCGACGGCCGGGCCGGTCCCGGGCGCGAGCGCGCGCACCGCCTGTGCGCCGTCGCCGGCCTCGAGCACCACCGTCAGGTCCGGCTGGGAGTCGATGACCATGCGGAACCCGGCGCGCACGAGCGCCTGGTCGTCGACGAGGGCGACGCGGACCGGGGGGAGGCCGTCGGCGGGGGGCTGGCTCACGGGCACCAGGGTGCCACCGCGAGCGGCACCGTCCGCGCAGGTCGGGTCCTCGCGCTGCCCGGCGCGAGCCCCCGCTCAGGCCGCGCCGCCCCCGATCGGCGGGGCGGGCAGGACGGCGACGACGCGGAAGCCGCCGCCCGGGCGGGGGCCGGCGGTGACCGTGCCGCCGAACATGGCGGCGCGTTCCTGCATGCCCCGCAGCCCCAGGCCGCGCCCGTCGGCGGCGACGGGGAGCTCGGCGGGGGCGTCGGGGGTGGCGGGGCCGCCGGACGCGGTGCTCGTCGTCGGGTCGCCGACGACCGCGTCGGCGAGGTCGGCCGCCGCGCCCCGGCCGTCATCGCTGACCTCGACGAGGACCTCGGCGGGCCGCCAGGCCAGCTGCACGGTGACGCGGGGGTCGGGGCCGGCGTGCTTGAGGACGTTGGTCAGCGCCTCCTGCACGATCCGGTGGACGGTGAGTCCGGCGCCCGGCGGCAGGGCGCGCGGCGTCCCGACGCGCGCGAGCGACACGCGCAGGCCGCCGGCGCGGACGCGGCCGACGAGCGCCTCGAGGTCCTCCGTGCCGGGCAGCGGCGCGACGGGGGCGACGGGGGAGAACGCGGCGGCCCCGGGTGCGCCCGTGCTGCGCCGGCCGGGGCCGACCGGGTCGCCGGAGGCGGGCTGCGCGGTGCCGGGACGCGCCCCCGTCGAGCCGGGGCCCGTCGCGCCGGCGCTCGTCGCGCCGGCGCCCGTCCCCGGGACGGCCGGCCCGGGCGCGGGCTCCTCGTCGTCGGTCCGCAGCACGCCGAGCAGGCGCCGCATGTCCGCGAGGGCCGCGCGACCGGTCTCCGCGACGGTCTCGAGCGCGCGGGTGGCGGCCGGCGGGTCGGCGGCCGCGGCGTACCGGCCGCCGTCGGCCTGGGCGATGATGACGGTGAGGGAGTGGGCGACGATGTCGTGCATCTCCCGGGCGATGCGGGCGCGCTCGGCGGCGGCGGCGATGCGGCCCTGCTGGTCGCGTTCCACCTCCAGCCGCTCCGCGCGGTCGACGAGCGCGGCGAGGGTCTCGCGGCGCGAGCGCCGCACGAGGCCGAACGCCCAGGTCCCGAGCACGACCGTCGCCGTGAACGTCATCGCGATGAGCGCCCCGAACGGGTCGGTCGAGCCGTAGGTCCCGCCGCCGAGCACCACGGCGCCGACGAGCGCGCCGCCGGCCGCCGTCCGGTGCGCCCACACGGGGCCGTGCGCCGTCACCGAGTACAGGGCCACGAGCACCGCGAAGTCCGCCGGGACGAGGACGGGCACCCCGACCAGCACGTGCAGCAGCGCCACCGCGTAGACGGTGACCGCGGAGGCCACCGGGCGGGTCCGGCGCCAGGCCAGCGGCGCCACGAGCCCGACGGTCGCCACGGGGACGGGCCAGGTGGAGCCGCCGTAGGGCAGGGCGGCGGTGGCCAGGCTCACGAGCAGGAGGACCGCCGCGACGGCGGCGTCCACGGCGGAGCGACGCCACCGGGTCGTCGTGCCGCGGTCGTCGGAGGTCCTCACGCCGCGAGGCTAGGTCGCCGCACCGCCCGGGGGCGTCCGCCCGGGGGACGACGTCGGCGGCCGGCGTGCCCGACCGGGGGAGGACGGCGGCACGCCGGTTCGCCGGTGGTGGTGCATCGCGAGGTCCGCACGCCCCCGCTGGCCGGGCGGACCTTTACCCGCTGTTGGTCCGCTGAGGGTGACGGGAGGGTCTCCCATGGTGGCGCGGATCCCCTACCATGACCGCCATGACGCAGGTGCTGCTCGCCGAGGACGACCCGGCCATCGCCGAACCGCTGGCCCGGGCGTTCGGCCGCGAGGGGTACGAGGTGCAGGTGCAAGGCACCGGGGCGGGCGCCATCGCCGCCGCGGGTGCCGCCGACCTCGTCGTCCTCGACCTCGGGCTGCCGGACATGGACGGCCTCGACGTGGCGCGCGCCATCCGCGCGCAGGGGCTGACCACGCCGGTGCTCGTGCTGACCGCGCGCGCGGACGAGGTGGACCTCGTCGTCGGGCTCGACGCGGGGGCGGACGACTACGTGACCAAGCCCTTCCGCCTGGCCGAGCTGCTGGCGCGCGTGCGGGCCCTGCTGCGGCGGTCCGTCGGGGAGGCGGGCGACGAGGACGAGCTGGCCGCCCAGAACGTGCGCGTCGACGTGGCGGCCCACCGGGCCTTCCAGGGCGAGCGCGAGCTGCACCTGACCGCCAAGGAGTTCGACCTGCTGCGGACGCTGGTCGGCGCGGCCGGCACCGTCGTCGGGCGCGAGGTGCTCATGCGCGAGGTGTGGGGCTCCGAGCCCGTGAGCTCGACGAAGACGCTCGACATGCACGTGTCGTGGCTGCGCCGCAAGCTCGGCGACGACGCCAACGCCCCGCGCTACATCTCCACCGTGCGCGGCATGGGCTTCCGCTTCGAGACGGGGCCGGCGCGGGTCTGACCCGCGTCCCGGTGCACCACCGGCCCACCCCGTGCGGCGCCGCGTCCTGCAGGCCACCGTCGCCGCCGTCACGGTGGCGGTGGTGCTCCTGGGCTTCCCCCTGGCGTTCCTCGGCGCGCAGCTCGTGCGCGAGGGCGCGCTGCAGGGGCTCTCGACGCGGGCCGAGTCCCTGGCCCGGGCCGTCGACTTCCGCATCGACCAGGGCGTGCCCATCACCGACGAGATGCTCGAGTTCTACACGCGCGGGGGCGGGCTCGACGCGTACGTGCAGGTGGTCGACGTCGACGGCACCGTGCACACGGCGGGGGAGCTGCCGGGCGGGCGCGTGGAGTCCGTCCGGACGGTGTCCGACAACGGGGCGGGCGTCGTCCTGCAGGTCTCGTGGTGGGACGTGTTCTTCGCGGGGGCGCGGCTGATCCTGCTGGTCGTCGGGGCGGCGGTCGTGGCCTTCGCCGCGGGCATCGCGATGGCCATCTGGCAGGCGAACCGGCTCGCGGCCCCGCTCGTCTACCTCGCGGCGTCGGCCGAGCAGCTCGGCTCGGGCCAGGTGCGGCCGAGCCTGGAGCCGTCGGGCGTGGAGGAGATCGACCTCGTCACCTCCGAGCTGGCGCGCAGCGCGGACCGCATGGCAGGGCGGCTGGCGGCGGAGCGGCAGTTCGCGTCCGACGCCTCCCACCAGCTCCGCACGCCGCTGACGGCGCTGTCGATGCGGCTGGAGGAGATCATGCTCACCTCCGGCGAGGAGACGGTGCGCGAGGAGGCGCGGATCAGCCTCGAGCAGGTGGAGCGGCTGGTGGGCGTCGTGGACGACCTGCTGTCGCGCTCCCGCCGGGCGCAGGGCGGGACGACGGAGGCGATCCGGCTCGTCGACGTCGTGCACCAGCAGGAGGAGGAGTGGGGGCCGACGTTCGCCGCGGCGGGCCGGCGCCTCGTCGTCGAGGTGGAGCCCACCCGGCAGGTGCTGGCGACGCCGGGAGCGCTCGCGCAGGTGCTGGCCACGCTCATCGAGAACTCCCTGCGGCACGGCGCGGGGACGACGACCGTGCGCTCGCGGGCGGGGCAGGGCAGGACCGTCGTGCTGGAGGTGGGCGACGAGGGTGCCGGCGTGCCCGACGAGCTCGCCGGGAGGATCTTCGAGCGGGAGGTGACCTCGGGGCGCGGGACGGGCCTGGGGCTGGCGCTCGCGCGGGACCTCGCGGCGGCCGACGGGGGCCGGCTGGAGCTGGCGCAGCGACGGCCGGCGGTGTTCGCGGTGTTCCTCGCGGGGGTGCCGGCGTCGCTGCGGCCGGACGTGGTGCTGCCGCGCGGTGCGGCGGTCGCGCCCTGGAAGCGGCGGGGCTGAGCCGGCCGGGAGTCGCGGCTCGTTCGTCGTCGGGGGACGGCCGTCCGGGGGAACGTGAGGGGACTCACCGGAGGAACCGGACGAATGACCTCTACGGTAGGACCTGTCCGTCGCGGCGCCCGGCAGGGTCCCGGGACGGGCACGGTGCCACGACCGGCCCACCCCGGCGTGTCCGCCCGTCGGGTGCTCGACGACCGGCAGGAGGACGACCACGATGACGACCACGACCCCGCGCGCGGCCGCCCGTCCGGGTGCGGCCCCCGCCGATGCGGGCAGGACCGACACCGGAGGCGCCCCCATGTTCCGTCTGACCCCGGCCGTGCAGCACTACGCCTGGGGCTCGACGACGGCGATCCCGAGCGTCCTGGGCACGGTCCCGGACGGGCGCCCGGTCGCCGAGCTGTGGCTGGGTGCGCACCCGTCGGCCCCGGCGGTCGTCGAGGACGGCGCCGGCGGCGTGGCACTGGACGCGCTGCTGGAGCAGGACCCGACGGGCCACCTCGGGCAGGACGTCGTGCAGCGCTTCGGCGCGCGCCTGCCCTACCTGCTCAAGCTCATCGCCGCCGACGCGCCGCTGTCGCTGCAGGTGCACCCCTCCATCGAGCGGGCGCGCGAGGGCTTCGCGGAGGAGGACGCGCGCGGCGTCGCGCGCGACGCCCCCGACCGCAGCTACCGGGACGAGAACCACAAGCCCGAGCTCGTGTACGCCCTCACGCGGTTCGAGGCGATGGTCGGGTTCCGCGCGCCGCGCCGCGTCGCCGAGCTGCTCGCCGACCTCGACTGCGACCTCGCCCGCGACCTGCACCGGATCCTCGTCGCCGACCCGAACCCCACGGGCGTGCGCGCGGCCTTCGAGTGGCTGCTGTCCCCGACGACGCGCCCGGGTGCCGACGACGTGAGCGCGTTCGTCGAGGCGTGCGGCCGCCGCCTGGCCGATGGGTCGCCGTCGCCGCGCACGGACCGCACCGTGCTCCGCCTGGCGCAGGCGTACCCCGGGGACCCCGGTGCCGTGACGTCGGTGCTGCTCAACCCCGTGACGCTCGAGCCGGGCGAGGCGCTGTTCGTGCCGGCGGGCGCGGTGCACGCCTACCTGTCGGGCCTCGGCGTCGAGCTCATGGCCAACTCGGACAACGTGCTGCGCGCGGGGCTCACCGCCAAGCACGTCGACACGGTGGAGCTGCTGCACAACGTCGACTGCGTCGCCGCGCCGCCCATCCGGATCGCCCCGGAGCGCGTGTTCACCTCGACGGAGATCTTCTACGCGCCCGTCGACGACTTCGAGCTGTCGGTGACGCGGCTGACCGACGAGGGCCAGGTCCGCGTGCCGGGCCGCGGGCCGCGCGTGCTGCTGTGCCTCGAGGGCGACGTCGTCGTGTCCACGGGGGACGGGCACGTGCTCGAGCTCGTGCGCGGGCAGTCGGCGTTCGTGCCGGCGTCGGCCGGGATGCTGTGCGCGCAGGGCGCCGGGGTGCTCGTCCAGGCGGACGTGCCCTGACGTCCGCCGGGGGCCCGACCGGCCGGGTCTCGCCGACCTCGGCCCGGTCGGACCCGGCCTGGTCGGACCCGGCCTGGTCGGACCCGGCCTGGTCGGACCCGGCCTGGTCGCGTCCGACCTCGTCGCGCCTGGTCTGCCGGCGCCCGGCCCGGACGGGCAGGGCGTGGGCCGACGCCGCGCGGTGGCGGCGCGCCTCGTGCGGCGTCAGCGGCTGCCGGTGAAGACGAAGCGCTTGTAGCCGAGGTAGCGCACGATCGTCGCGAGGCCGATGCCGACGACCGTGGCGACGTTGTCGGCCAGCGGCGACGTGCGGTGCAGCACGTAGTGCGAGAACGCGAGCGTCAGCACCGGCACGAGCATGCCGACGACGTTGATCGCGACGAACGCGAGCAGCTCCCGCCCGTGCCGCTCCGTCTTGTGCTCGGCGAAGGTCCACCAGCGGTTGCCCACCCAGGAGACCGCGGTCGCCGCGAGCACGGAGATGATCTTCGCGCTCAGGGGCTTGTGGATCAGCAGCTCGCCCGGGCCGAAGCGGAGCAGGTTGAACAGGCCGAGGTCGACCACGAACGCGAGCGCCCCGACAGCCCCGAAGCGCGCGAGCTCCGCGAGCCGGACCCGCCACGGCACCGGCGCCGTGCGCAGGTGCTCGGGGTGGTCGTGCGGGGCGTGGGCGTGCGCGGGGGGCTGCGTGGCGGTGGGGGCGGCGCCGGCCCTGTCGGGTCCGGACGTGGCCCGCGTCGTGGGGTCGGACGGCACCCGAGGATCGTAGGCGACCGGGTTAGGCTCCTGCGCCGTGACGAGGAGCGCCCAGCCCGTGGTGGCGGTGGTCGGCGGAGGACAGCTGGCCCGGATGATGGCGCCGGCCGCGGTGGGCCTGGGGGTGCACCTGCGGGTGCTCGTCGAGGCACCCGGCTCGAGCGCGGCGCAGGCCGTCGCCGACGCCCCGGTGGGTGCCGCCGCGGACGAGGCGGCGGTGCGGTCCCTCGTCGCCGGGGCCGACGTGCTCACCGTGGAGCACGAGCACGTGCCGGGGGCGCTGCTGGACGCCCTGGCCGACGAGGGCCTCCCGGTGCACCCGGGCCGGGCGGCGCTGGCGCACGCGCAGGACAAGGTCGTCATGCGGCGCCGGCTGGGTGCCCTCGGGGTCCCGTGCCCGGACTGGGCGCCGGTGCCGGACGCCGCCGCGCTGGACGCGTTCCTGGCGGCGCACGGTGGCACGGCCGTCGTCAAGACCGCGCGCGGCGGCTACGACGGCAAGGGCGTGCGGGTCGTCGGCCGCTCGTCGGACGTCGCGGACTGGCTCGCCGCGGCGGCCGACGGCAGCGGCGCCGCGCTCCTCGTCGAGGAGAAGGTGCCGTTCACCCGGGAGCTGGCGGTGCTCGTCGCACGGCGGCCCTCCGGGGAGGTGCGGGTGTGGCCGGTCGTCGCGTCCACGCAGGTGGATGGCGTGTGCGCCGAGGTCGTGGCGCCGGCCCCGGACCTGCACCCCGAGACCGGGGCCGCGGCGGAGGCGCTCGCGGTGCAGGTGGCCGAGGGGCTCGGCGTCACGGGCGTGCTGGCGGTGGAGCTGTTCGAGGTCGCCGATCCGGACGGCGGCGCCCCGCGCGTGCTCGTCAACGAGCTGGCGATGCGGCCGCACAACTCCGGGCACTGGACGCTCGACGGCTCCGTGACGAGCCAGTTCGAGCAGCACCTGCGGGCCGTGCTGGACCTGCCGCTCGGCGCCACGGATGTGCGCGCACCGTGGACCGTCATGGTGAACGTGCTGGGCAGCACGCTGCCGGACCTCGCGGCGGCCCTGCCGGACGTGCTGGCCGACCCCGGGGTCAAGGTGCACCTGTACGGCAAGGACGTGCGGCCGGGGCGCAAGCTCGGCCACGTGAACGTGGTCGGCGACGACCTGCCGGACCTGCTGCGGCGGGGCCGTGCGGCGGCCGCCCTGCTGCGCGGCGAGGTCGTGGCGGACGGGTAGTCGTCGGTTCGTCGTCGGTCGTCGTCGAGCGCCGCCGACGGGGGCCGTCGGAGGTCCACAGCCATGCGGAGGAGAGAGAGCGATGGCAGCACAGCCCCTCGTCGGGATCGTCATGGGGTCGGACTCGGACTGGCCGGTGATGCAGGCCGCCGCCGACGTCCTCGCGGAGTTCGACGTGCCGGTGGAGGTCGACGTCGTGTCGGCGCACCGGCAGCCCGACAAGATGGTCGCGTACGGGCGTGAGGCCGGCGGCCGGGGGTTGCGCGTGGTCGTCGCCGGTGCGGGGGGTGCGGCGCACCTGCCCGGGATGCTGGCCGCGGTGACGACGCTGCCCGTCGTCGGGGTGCCGGTGCCGCTGACGCACCTGGACGGCCTCGACTCGCTGCTGTCGATCGTGCAGATGCCGGCGGGCGTGCCCGTGGCGACGGTCTCGGTCGGCGGGGCGCGGAACGCCGGGCTGCTGGCGGTCCGGATCCTGGCATCGGGTGTGGACGAGGACGCGCGTCGTCTGTCCGCGGCCATGGCCACCTTCCAGGACGGGCTGCGCGAGCAGGCCGAGCAGAAGGGCGAGCGGCTGCGCGCGCGGGCGGGCGGGGCGCGGACGACGGGGTTCGGCGCGGGCTGACCGGGTCCGACGGGTCCGACGGGTCCGACGGGTCCGACGGTCGGCTCGATCGGCGTGACCGTGCCTCCAGTAGCACGCGGCGCGACGCCGACCGGTCGTGCTCGGACGTCAGGGCTCGTCAGGGCGCTCCCGGTCGTCGTGTCAGTGGCCGGTGGTGGACTTCTCGCATGCGGACGAGGGCGGGTGCGGCGGGGTCGGGGTCGACCTTGTTCGACGAGGGTGCGGGCGGGACCGGGCAGCGCAACCCGGCGGCCTCGAC
>NZ_FOKA01000012.1 GCF_900111925.1 Cellulomonas marina | reverse complement strand
CGGATGTGGAAGGCAGGACCAACGACTGCCGCAGCTGACCGGTACTAATCAGCCGACAGCTTGCTCACACCATTCACTGCTACGCGTCCACTGTGCGGTTCCCGAACCACGACCCACCCCCACCCGCCACCACCAGGTGGCCGGGTGCGCGGGGTGCCAGGTTCGACCCCGTTACGGCGGTCATAGCGGTGGGGAAACGCCCGGTCCCATTCCGAACCCGGAAGCTAAGCCCACCAGCGCCGATGGTACTGCACCCGCCAGGGTGTGGGAGAGTAGGACGCCGCCGGACAACCATTACCACGAAAGGCCACCCCGACACGGGGTGGCCTTTCGTCGTTCCCGGACCGAGCGTGTCTCTTGCGATACGGGACGACGTCGGCGCGCAGCGCGTCGGTCGCACACAGGTGTTGCCTGGGAGGGCTGCCCGCCGTCCGTGGGACCATGGGTGCCGACGTACGACGAGAGGTCTCCAGATGAACAGCGACGACGACCGGGCCACGAGGCGCGGGGACGACGAGGGGCGACGCCCGACGGCCGGCGGCCGCGCGGGCCAGGGCGCTCCCGGGGGAGCGGGCCGGAGCCGCGACCAGCAGGGGCTGGACGGCCCTCGTCGTCGGATCGCGGGCGAGGCACCGGGCGGGCGACGCGCCGCAGCCGGAGGTCCGCGGGCGACGGGTGACGGGTACGCGTCAGGGCGTCCCTCGAGGGGCCGTCCGGGCGGCGACGCCGGCGGTGCACCCCGGTTGTCGGGACGGGACGGGCGGGGCTTTGCGGGGGACCGCTGGTCCGGAGCGGCCGGCACGTCGGAGCGACGCGGGGGTCCGCGCGAGGACGGCGGCTCCTCCCGGTCGCGGGCGGTCTCCGGCAGGGGCGGCCAACCGGGCGCCGGCTCGGGCGGGGGCGCCGCTCCGCGAGGCGGGCGGGGAGGGGCTGGCTTCGGCCGCCCTGAGGGCGGTGCGGGTTCGGGGTACCAGCGTCGCGACGACCGTCGCGGCGCCGGCGGTGACCCGCGTCGTGATCAGCGTGCGGGGGGTGGCGGTTTCCAGCGTCGCGACGGGGGCGGTGGGGACCCGCGCTCGTCTGAGCGTGCGGGTGGGTACGAGCGCCGGGACGACCGACCGGGCGGCTACCAGCGCCGGGACGACCGTGCGGGTGGGTACCCCGGCCGTGAGGACCGGCCGGGTCGTTCTCAGGGCCGGGACGGCCGTGCCGGCGGCGGGTCCCCGCGGCGCGACGCCGGGGCGACGGGCGGGTACCGGGGCCGTGACGACCGCGCCGGCGGTGCAGCAGCGGGTTTGCGGAGCGGTGGTCGGTCCTCGGACCGACCCTGGCAGTCGGGTGAGGACCGACCCTGGGGCCGTCGCGACGCGGACGACCGCGCGACGGACCGCGGAGGACGGGGCGGCGCGGACGCCGGTCGTGGGCGGCCCGGCCGGCCGGATCGCGGTGGGCCCGGGGGCGGTGCGGGCCGCTCCTGGGAGCGGCGCGAGGGTGCAGCAGGGCCGCGGCGGGACGACCGCGACAGCGGTCGGCCGTGGTCGGGCCGAGCCGTGGGTGCTCGCGGCGGTGACGACCGTCAGACAGACAGGGCCGGGGGCGCCCCCGAGCAGCGGGGCGCGCTGCGGTCGGCGCGGCCGGCCGCCGGGCCGGCGATCCCCGAGGACGTGGTCTTCGGCATGCTCGACCGGGACGTGCGGGGGCGTCTGCGCACCCTGACGAAGGAGAACGCCGACGTCGTGGGACGTCACCTCGTGATGGTCGCGCGGCTCCTGGACGACGACCCAGAGGCGGCGTACGCGCACGCCACGGCGGCGGTCGTCCGTGGCGGCCGCGTCGACGTGGTGCGCGAGGCGGCCGGGCTCGCGGCGTACCGCACCGGCCGGTGGGCGGAGGCGCTCCGCGAGCTGCGGACGGTGCGCCGCCTGAACGGGTCGTCCGAGCACCTGCCGGTCATGGCGGACTGCGAGCGGGGTCTCGGGCGCCCCGAGCGCGCTCTCGCCCTGGCGCACGACGAGGGTGCCGCCGGGCTCGACCCCGCGGGCCGGGTGGAGCTCGCCATGGTCGTCAGCGGTGCACGGCTCGACCTCGGGGAGCCCGACGCCGCCCTCGCCGCGCTGGGGACGCCGGAGGTGCGCGCGGCGGGCGGGGTGCTCGGGGTCCGGGTGGCACAGGCGCGCGCGACGGCGCTCGAGGCGGCCGGCCGTGCCGAGGAGGCCGCGGCGGAGCTCGCCGGCTTCGACGCGGCCCAGCTCGCGGCGGCCGGCGGCCGGGTCGACGACGACGACGACCTCGTCGTCTGGGACCTCGCCGACGAGGACGACGAGCAGGACGGCCGGCCCGCCGGCGAGCCGGACGACGAGCAGGACGGCCAGCCCGCCGGCGAGCCGGATGACGAGCAGGACGACGAGCAGGACGGCCAGCCCGCCGACGAGCAGCCCGACGAGGTGCGGGACGGGCAGCGCGACGAGGTGCGGGACGGCGAGCAGCGCGGGCAGCAGGACGCGGACGTGCGAGGGGACGAGGCGTGAGCGGCGGGCTCGTCGCCAGCCCGCAGCCCCCGGCGGAGGGGTACGACCTCGCGCTCGTCGACCTCGACGGGGTGGCCTACCGGGGCCCGGAGCCGATCGAGCACGCCGCCGCCAGCCTGACGACGGCGCGCGCCCGCGGGATGCGGCTGGTGTTCGTCACGAACAACGCGTCGCGCGAGCCGGGGACGGTGGCGGAGCACCTGTCGGGCCTCGACATCCCGACCACCCCCGAGGAGGTCATGACGGCCGCGCAGGCGTGCGCCCAGCTGCTGCTCACCCGGCTCGCGCCGGGCTCGCGGGTGCTGGTCGTCGGCGGTGCGGGGCTGCTCACCGCGGTCCGCGAGGCGGGGTTCACGGTGGTGTCGTCGGCCGACGACGATCCCGTCGCCGTCGCCCAGGGGTTCGCCCTGGAGGTCGGGTGGACGCAGCTGGCCGAGGCCGCGTACGCGGTGCAGCGCGGGGCGTGGCACGTGGCCTCCAACCGTGACCTGTCGATCCCCACGGCGCGCGGCACGGCGCCGGGCAACGGCTCGTTGGTGGCGGCGGTCGTGGCGGCGACCGGCGTCGAGCCGGCGAGCGCCGGCAAGCCGGAGCCGACCATGTACCACCTCGCGGTCCAGCGGGCGGGGGCACGGCGCGTCCTCGTCGTGGGGGACCGGTTGGACACCGACCTCGCGGGCGCGCGGGGCGGGGGGTACGACGGGCTGCACGTGCTCACGGGCGTCAGCAGCGCGCGGGACGCCGTCCTGGCCCCGCCGCACCTGCGTCCGCACCTGCTGGGGGCCGACCTGCGCGCCCTGCTCGTGCGGCATCCGGTGCCCGTGCCGGGCGCGGAGGGGTGGTGGACGTGCCGCGCGGCGGCCGCGCGGGTGGTGGACGGGCGGCTCGAGCTGCGCGGCCCGACCCGCGTCTCCGCGGACGACGACCTCGAGCCCGCGGTGGACGTGGCGCGGGCGGCCTGCGCCGCGGTGTGGGCGGCGGTCGACGAGGGCCGGGCGGTGGACCCCGTCTCGGTGCCGGACCTCGTCGTCACGTCCTGACCGTACGCCGAGCACGCCGAGCCGTCCCCAGCCCGGATCCTGCCGGGTGGCCACCGGCGGGGCGTGCCGGGACGGGGCGCGCGGGTGCCAGCAGGTACCGTGAACGCGCGCCCGGGTCCTCCCGTGCACGTCGTCGCCCTCGTCCGGCCCGGCG
Source organism: Cellulomonas marina (assembly GCF_900111925.1). Classification (GTDB taxonomy): domain Bacteria; phylum Actinomycetota; class Actinomycetes; order Actinomycetales; family Cellulomonadaceae; genus Cellulomonas; species Cellulomonas marina. The sequence goes on along the minus strand of NZ_FOKA01000012.1, from coordinate 130,454 downwards.
CGTGCGACGACCGCGAGGCGCACCGAGCACCGACAGGAGAGGGTGGACGGCCTCGATGAGCCAGCCGACCACGGACCCGCGCCCCCTGGCGCGACCGGTCCCGCGTCCGCCCGTGCCGCGGGCGGCTCTCGCACGTCCGTCCGCCGACGCCGGCACGCCCGACCGAGCCGTTGCTACCGAGGACGCCGCGATCGCCGACGAGTACGACGTCGCCGTCGAGGAGGCCTTGCGGACCCTGGACGGCCTCGTCGACCGGCCGCTGGCCGAGCACCCCGGGGCGTACGAGGCGGTCCACGCAGCGCTGCAGGACCGGCTCGCGGACCCCGGCCGGTGAGCGTCGCGGTGGAGGACGCACGGGTGACGGCGCGGCTGGACGCCGAGCTGGTCCGCCGCGGGCTGGCGCGGTCGCGCCGGCACGCCGGGGAGCTGCTGGACGCCGGGCGCGTGCAGGTGGACGGGCGGGCGGTGGGCAAGGCCGCGCGGGCGGTGGCGCCGGAGGCGCACCTCGACGTGCTGGCCGACCCGGACGACGCCGACTGGGCCAGCAGGGCCGCGTTGAAGCTCGTGGGCGCCCTCGAGGCCCTGGGGGCCGCGGCGCCGGCGGTCGCGGGGCGGACCTGCCTGGACCTGGGCGCGAGCACCGGCGGGTTCACCGACGTGCTCCTGCGGCGCGGGGCGGCTCACGTGACGGCGGTCGACGTCGGGCACGGCCAGCTGCTGCCGCGCCTGCGCGAGGACCCGCGCGTCGACGCCCGCGAGGGGGTCAACGTGCGCCACCTGCGACCCGGCGACGTGCCGACGCCCGACCTCGTCGTCGGCGACCTGTCCTTCATCTCGCTGACGCTCGTCCTCGGGCCCGTCGCCGCCCTGCTGCACCCGTCCTCGGACGTCCTGCTGCTGGTCAAGCCGCAGTTCGAGGTGGGCCGCGAGCGGCTGGGCAGCGGCGGGGTCGTCCGGGACGCGGGGGCCGCCGCCGCAGCCGTCCACCGCGTCCTCGTCGCCGCCGCCGGGCACGGCCTGGCGACCGCGGGCCTCGTCCCCAGTCCCGTGGTCGGGACGCACGGCAACCGGGAGCACGTCGCGCACCTGCGGCCGCTCCCCGCTGCGGTCCCCCCGGACCTGGCATGGGTGGCGCGGCGGACCGGGGCGGTGCCGGCATGAGGCGCACGGCCCTGGTCGTCGTCCACCTGGGTCGCGCGGAGGCACGGCAGGCCATGGACGAGGTCCTCGCGGAGCTCGCGCGGGCCGACGTCGACGCGCTCGTCGCCGGCGACGACGAGCCGGCGCCCGACCCGGTGCCCGCGGTCGACCTCGTCATCGTCCTGGGCGGCGACGGGACGATCCTGCGCGCGGCCGAGCTGACGCGGGGCACGGGTGCGCCCCTGCTCGGCATCAACCTGGGGCACGTGGGCTTCCTGGCCGAGGCGGAGCGCGACGACGTCGTCTCCTCGGTCCGTCGCCTGACCTCCGGCGCCTTCACCATCGAGGCGCGCACGACCGTCGACGTGCGGGTGCACGCCCCGGACGGCTCCGTCTCGACGGGTTGGGCCCTCAACGAGGTGGCGCTGGAGAAGGTCGAGCGCGCGCGCATGATCGAGGTGGTCGTCGCGGTGGACGAGCGGCCCCTGTCGTCGTTCGGCTGCGACGGCATCATCGTCGCGACCTCGACCGGGTCCACGGCGCACGCGTTCTCCGCGGGCGGACCCGTCGTGTGGCCGGACGTCGACGGCATGATCGTCGTGCCGGTCTCCGCGCACGCCCTGTTCGCGCGGCCCCTCGTGCTCGGGCCGCGGTCGGTGCTCGCGGTCGAGCTGCTCGAGGAGTCGGCGGCCGGCGGCGCGCTCACGTGCGACGGGCGGCGTCGCATCGAGGTACCCCGCGGCTCCCGGGTCGAGGTGCGCCGCAGCCCCGTCCCCGTGCGCATGGCCCGGCTGAGCCCGGCGCCCTTCACGACCCGGCTCGTGCACAAGTTCGGGCTGCCGGTCGAGGGCTGGCGGGGACGTCCTGTCACCCTGCGGTCGGCGCCGCGTCCGGAGGAGGCCGGGTGATCGAGGAGATCCGCATCGCCGACCTGGGCGTCATCGGTGCCGCCGAGGTCCGGCTGGGGCCGGGGCTGACCGTGCTGACGGGGGAGACCGGCGCGGGCAAGACGATGGTGCTGACGGCGCTGGGCCTGCTGCTCGGCGCGAAGGCCGACCCCGCGGTGGTGCGCACCGGGGCGCGGGCCGCGTCCGTGGAGGGCCGGGTGGCGGCGGCCGCGGGCACCGCCGTCGGGGAGCGCGCCGTCGAGGCCGGCGCGGAGCTCGACGAGGACGGCTCGCTCGTCGTCGTCCGGACCGTCGGGGCGACGGGCGACGGCGGCACGGGCCGCTCGCGCGCGTTCCTCGGCGGGCGGTCGGTGCCCCAGGCCGTGCTGGGTGAGCTCGCCGACGCGCTCGTCACGGTGCACGGCCAGGCCGACCAGGCCCGGCTGCGCTCGCCGTCGCACCAGCGCGAGGCCCTGGACGCGTTCGCGGGGCCGGAGCACGGGGCGGAGCTGGCGGCGTACCGGGAGCGGTGGGCGCGGCGCGCGCGCCTCGCGACCGAGCTCGCCGAGCTCGTGGACCGGGCCGAGGACCGCGCGCGGGAGGCCGAGCTCCTCCGCCTCGGCCTGGAGGAGGTCGAGCGCGTCGACCCCCAGCCGCACGAGGACGTGGACCTCGACGCCGAGATCGGCCGGCTCGCGCACGCCGAGGACCTGCGGTCCGCCGCGACGGGGGCCCGTGCCGCGCTCACCGGCGGGGACGACCCGGCCGGCGAGGCGACGAGCGCGGTCGCCGTCGTCGAGCACGCACGCCGGGTCCTGGAGGCGCAGGGCCACCACGACGCCCGGCTGGCCGAGCTCGCCACGCGGGTCGCGGAGGCCGGCTACCTCCTCGCCGACGTGGCGACGGAGCTGTCCGTCTACGTGTCGGACCTGGCCGCCGATCCGTTGCGCCTGGACGCCGCGCAGGCCCGCCGCGCCGAGCTGGCCGCGCTCGCCCGCCGGCACGGCGGCGACGTCGACGCCGTGCTGGCCTGGTCGGGCGAGGCGGTGCGCCGCCTCACCGACCTCGAGGGCGGCGACAGCCGCGTCGCCGGGCTGCGCGCGGAGCTCGACACCCTGACGCAGGAGCTGGCCGAGCGGGCGGCCCTCCTCGGCGAGCGCCGTCGGGAGGCCGCCGGCCGCCTGGCGTCCGCCGTGGGCGCGGAGCTGGCCGGCCTGGCCATGGCCGGCGCCCGCCTCGAGGTGCGGGTGGAGCCGGCCGACGAGCCGGGGCCGCACGGGGCCGACCGTGTCGAGATGCTCCTCGTGCCGCACGCCGGCGCCCCCGCGCGCCCGCTCGGCAAGGGCGCCTCGGGCGGGGAGCTGTCCCGGGTGATGCTGGCCATCGAGGTGGCGCTCGCCGGCGAGCAGGGGGAGCGCGGGGCCGGGCCGGGCACGTTCGTGTTCGACGAGGTCGACGCCGGCGTCGGCGGCCGCGCGGCCGTCGAGATCGGCCGACGTCTCGCGTCCCTGGCGCGCACGGCCCAGGTCCTCGTGGTCACCCACCTCGCGCAGGTCGCCGCCTTCGCCGACCACCACCTCGTCGTCAGCAAGTCGAGCGCCGGCGGCGTGGACGTCGTGACCGCGTCCGACGTGCGGGTCGTGGCCGACGACGAGCGGGTGCGCGAGCTGGCGCGGATGCTGTCCGGCCAGGAGGACTCCGACGTGGCGCGCGCCCACGCGGCTGAGCTCCTGGAGGCGTCGTCCGTGGGACGATGACCGACGATGAGATTCTCCCTGCGCAAGGCTGCCCCCGTCGTCGACGGCGCCGACGTGGTCGGGCCGGCGCGCGTGGACCACCGCACCAAGAACCTGACGAAGCGGCTGCGACCCGGCGACGTCGCGGTGATCGACCACCTCGACCTCGACCGCGTCTCCGCCGAGGCGCTCGCGGCCTGCCAGCCGGCCGCCGTGCTCAACGCCGCACGCTCCACCTCCGGGCGGTACCCCAACCTGGGGCCGGAGATCCTCCTGGCGGCGGGCGTGCCCCTCGTCGACGACCTCGGGCCCGACGTCATGACCGTGCCCGAGGGGCACGAGCTGCGGCTGGTCGAGGGCGCGGTGTACGACGGCGAGACCCTCGTCGCCGAGGGCGTGCTGCAGACGGACACGACCGTGGCCGCGGCGATGGCCGACGCGCGCGAGGGCCTGTCGGTGCAGCTCGAGTCGTTCGCCGCGAACACCATGGACTACCTGCGCCGGGAGCGGGAGCTCCTGCTCGACGGGGTCGGCGTGCCGGACGTGCGCACGGACCTCGAGGGGCGGCACGCGCTCATCGTCGTGCGCGGCTACCACTACAAGGAGGACCTCGTCGTCCTGCGCTCGTACATCCGCGAGTACCGGCCGGTGCTCATCGGGGTGGACGGGGGCGCCGACGCGATCCTCGAGGCGGGGCTGCGGCCCGACATGATCGTCGGCGACATGGACTCCGTCTCCGACCGGGCGCTGTCGTGCGGCGCGGAGGTCGTCGTGCACGCCTACCGCGACGGCCGCGCGCCCGGCCTGGCGCGCGTGGAGCAGCTCGGCGTGCCGCACCTCGTCTTCCCCGCGACCGGCACGAGCGAGGACGTGGCGATGCTGCTCGCCGACGACAAGGGCGCCGAGCTCATCGTCGCGGTCGGCACCCACGCCACGCTCGTGGAGTTCCTCGACAAGGGCCGTTCGGGCATGGCCAGCACGTTCCTCACGCGCCTGCGCGTGGGCAGCAAGCTCATCGACGCCAAGGGCGTGTCCCGGCTCTACCACCACCGCATCTCGAACCTCCAGGTGGTGCTCCTGGTCCTGGCCGGCCTGCTCGCGCTCGGCGTCGCGCTCGCCTCCACCGAGGCGGGTCAGACGCTGCTGGGCCTGACCGCCGCACGCCTGGACGACGTCGCGTCCTGGTTCACCGGGCTGTTCGGGGGCGCGTGATGCCGCACCTGGCACCTCCCGCGCCCGCCCGCCCCCTCGACCGAGAGCACCGACCGTGATCGACTTCCGCTACCACCTCGTCTCCCTCATCTCGGTGTTCCTCGCCCTGGCGGTCGGCATCGCCCTCGGCGCCGGGCCGCTGGAGGAGACCATCGGCGACACCCTCACGGGTCAGGTGGACCAGCTCCGGGTCGAGCGCGAGGAGCTGCGCACGCAGCTCCAGCAGTCGGAGGCGGAGCAGCAGGACCTCGAGGCGTTCGCCGCCGCGACCGGTCCGCAGCTGCTCGAGGGCGCCCTCGCCGGCCGGCGCGTCGCCCTCGTGCAGCTCGGGGAGTCGTCGCCGGAGCGCGTGGCGGCCGTGGACGCCGCGCTCGCGGCCGCCGGCGCCACCACCTCCGCGCGCGTGACGCTCACGGACGCCTGGACCGACCCGGAGCAGCGGCCCTACCGCACCGCGCTCGTCGGCAACCTCGTGGAGTACCTCGACCCGGCGCCCGCCGAGGACGCGGGCACGGCCGCCGAGCTCGCCGCGGCCCTCGTGCAGGGGCTCGTCCGGGGCGACGCGGCCAACCCCGACGCCCTGGGGCAGGACGCCTCGCTCCTGCTCGAGCTGCTCAGCACGGGGGACAACGCGCTGGTGACCCTGCAGGACCCGGTCACCGCGCCCGCCGACGCGGTCGTCGTCCTGCAGCCCCTGCAGACGGACGACGCGGGCAACGTGACAGACCCCGTCGCGACCCCGACGACGGACTCGACCGAGGCGGCCGTCGCGCTGCTGCGGGCCGGCGGGACGTACGCCGAGGGTGCGGTCCTGGCGGACGGCCCCGAGACGGGTGACACGCTCACCACGGCCGTTCTCGCCGACGCCGACCTGGCGGCCGAGCTCACGACGGTGACCGGGACGCAGGGCGTCGTGGGGCAGACCGTCCTGCCGCTCGCCCTCGCGGCCGACATCGCGGGGACCGTGGGGCACTACGGCACCGGCGACGGTGAGACGGTGCTGCCGCCCTCCGTGACCCTGCCGGCACCGGACCGCACCCCGACATCCGTGCCCGAGCAGCCCACCGACGGCGCCGACGCCGGGACGGGCGAGGGGTGAGCGCAGCCGCCGCCGGGGCCGCCGCTGCCGTGGCCGGTGCGCTGACGTGCCGGGCGGCGCGCGCGGCCCTGCGCTCCCGGACGCCGGGCGGGGCCGGACGGTGGACGCGGACGAACCACCGGGGCGAGCCCGTCAGCCTCCTCGCCGGGCCGGCCGTCGCCGCCGCCACCGCGGTGGGCGGTGCCGCGGGCGCACTGCTCGGCGGGCGGAGCGGGACGGGGCGGGGTGCACCCGGTCCGCTCGCCCTGGCCCTCACCACGGCGACGGTGACGGCCGGCGCGCTCGGGGTCGTCGACGACCTGTCGGAGGACCCCGCGACGCGCACGAAGGGCCTGCGGGGCCACCTGGGGGCGCTCGCGCGGGGGCGGCTGACCACCGGCGGCGCCAAGGTGCTCGGCATCGGGGCGGGCGGCCTGGCCGCGGCGGCCCTCGTCGTGCTGCCGTCCGTCCCGGCGTACCGCCGCGGGCGGCCCGGGACGCTCGCCGACGTCCTCGTCTCGGGTGCGCTCGTCGCGGCGGCCGCCAACCTCGTGAACCTCCTCGACCTGCGGCCCGGTCGCGCCCTGAAGGCGTCGGCGGTGGCGGCCACGTCCCTGCTGGGGTCGGGATCGGGAGCGGGGGCGGTGCGCCCGGCCGCCGTCGGGCTGCTCGGCGTCGTCGTGGCCGCGCTGCCGGCCGACCTCGACGAGCGCGACATGCTCGGTGACGGCGGCGCGAACGCCCTCGGCGCCGCGCTCGGCACCCTCGTCGTCGCCGGCACCGGCCCGCGCACGCGGGTGGCCGTCCTGGGCGCGCTCGTCGCCCTGACGCTCGCCAGCGAGCGGGTCAGCTTCACCCGCGTCATCGAGGCGACGCCGGTCCTGCGCGAGCTGGACGCCTGGGGGCGCCGCCCGCCCGCGCCCTCCGGACGGTGAACCGGCTCCTGCGGCGCGCCGCCCCCGGTCTGGCGGGCGCCGCCGCGCTCATCGCCGCCGTGACGGTGGTCAGCCGGGTCCTCGGCTTCGTCCGGTCCCTCGCCATGGCGGACGGGGTCGGCGCGGGTGCCATCGCGGACGCGTACAACCGCGCCAACCTGCTGCCGAACGTGCTCTTCGAGGTCGCCGCCGGCGGCGCGCTCGCGGGGGCCGTGGTGCCGCTGCTGGCAGGCCCCCTGCGGCGCCGCGACCGCGTGGAGGTCGACGCGGTGGTGCGGGCGGCGGTCGGCTGGACCCTCACCGTCCTGGTCCCGCTCGGGCTGCTGCTCGCCGCCCTCAGCGGGCCGCTCGCGACCCTGCTCACCCCGTCCGGCGACCCCGGGCTGACCGCACTCGTGCGGACGTTCCTCCTGGTCTTCGCCCCGCAGGTGCCGATGTACGGGCTCGCGGTGCTCCTCTACGGCGTGCTCCAGGCGCACCGACGGTTCTTCTGGCCGGCCTTCGCGCCCGTGATGTCCTCGCTCGTCGTCATCACGACCTACCTCGTCTACGGCGCGCTCTCCGGCGGTGTGCGCGACGACCCCGGCGCGCTGCCGGGCGGCTCGGTCGAGGTCCTCGCCTGGGGCACGACGGCCGGCGTCGCGGCGATGTGCCTGCCGATGCTCGTGCCCGTGCACCGGCTCGGTGTCCGCGTGGCGCCCTCGTGGCGGTTCCCGGCGGGCGCGGGCCGGCGCTTCCGGTCCCTTGCGCTCGCCGGGGTGGGGGCGCTCGTCGCCCAGCAGGTCGCCGTCCTCGTCGCCATGGGCGTCGCGACCGCGCGGGGCGGCGACGGCGCCTTCACCGTCTGGACGTGGACGCAGCAGCTCTACCTGCTGCCGTACGCCGTCCTGGTGGTGCCGCTGGCCACCTCGAGCTTCCCGCGGCTGGCCGAGCGCTGGGCCGACGAGGACCGCGCCGGCTTCGCGGCGCTGACCGCGCGCACGACCGCCGCCGTCCTCACAGCCGCGGCGGCCGGGGCGGCCGCCGTCGCCGCGGCTGCCCCCGGTGTGGCGGCCGTGTTCGTCGCCGTCGAACAGGGCGACGGACGTCTCGTCGGGCAGGTCGTCGGGCAGGGCATGGCGAGCACGCTGACCGTGATGGTGCCCGGGCTCGTGGGGTTCGCGGCCGTGTTCCACGGCTCGCGCACCCTGTACGCCGCCGAGCACGGGCGGGCGGCGGTCGCGACGACCGCGGCGGGCTGGGGCGCGGTCGCGCTCGCCACCGTGGCGCTCGGGCTCATGCTCACCGCCGACGGGCCCGACGCGCTGCGCGTGCTGGTCGCGCTCGGCGCAGCGCACACGACGGGGATGCTCGTCGGGGGCGTGGTGGTGCTCGCCGCGGTGCGCCGGGTGGCGGGGCCCGCCGCCGTGGCGGGCCTGGCACGGACGACGGCGGCCCTCGTCGTCGGGGGCGCGGGCGGTGCCGTGGCCGGCCGGTGGGTCACCGACGCCGTGCCCGCCGTGGCCGGGGACGGCCTCCCGACGGTGGTAGCCGGCGCGGTCGGCGGCGCGCTCGTCGCGCTCGTCGTGCTCGTCGCGGTCCTCGCCCTCCTCGACCGCGCGGCGTTGCGACGGCTCGCGCGCCTCGGCCGTGGTGCCGACGCGCCCGTCGGGTAGGCTGGAGGCCCGTGACAGAGCGCGCGCACCGACTCTCCGGGCGGTCGGACTCCCTGACCCGGCACATCTTCGTCACGGGGGGCGTCGCCTCCTCGCTCGGCAAGGGCCTGACGGCCAGCAGCCTCGGGCGGCTCCTGCGCTCGCGCGGGCTGCGGGTCACGATGCAGAAGCTCGACCCGTACCTCAACGTGGACCCGGGCACGATGAACCCGTTCCAGCACGGTGAGGTGTTCGTCACCGAGGACGGCGCGGAGACCGACCTCGACGTCGGGCACTACGAGCGCTTCCTGGACGTGGATCTCATCGGCTCCGCCAATGTCACGACCGGCCAGATCTACTCGCACGTGATCGCCAAGGAGCGGCGCGGGGAGTTCCTCGGCGACACGGTGCAGGTCATCCCGCACATCACGGACGAGATCAAGACCCGCATGCGCGAGCAGGCGGGGGACGACGTCGACGTCATCATCACCGAGATCGGCGGCACGGTCGGCGACATCGAGTCGCAGCCGTTCCTCGAGGCGGCGCGGCAGGTGCGCCACGACCTCGGCCGGGCGAACGTCTTCTTCCTGCACGTCTCGCTCGTGCCGTACATCGGCCCGTCGGGCGAGCTGAAGACGAAGCCCACCCAGCACTCCGTCGCCGCGCTGCGCAGCATCGGCATCCAGCCCGACGCGATCGTCCTGCGGGCGGACCGCGAGGTGCCGGAGTCCACGAAGCGGAAGATCGCCCTCATGTGCGACGTCGACGTCGAGGGCGTCGTCACCGCCAAGGACGCGCCGAGCATCTACGACATCCCCCGCGTGCTGCACGCCGAGGGCCTGGACGCGTACGTCGTCCAGCGCCTCGCGCTGCCCTTCCGCGACGTCGACTGGCGGCTCTGGGACGGCCTCCTCCAGCGGGTCCACGAGCCCGCGCGGCAGGTGGAGATCGCGCTCGTCGGCAAGTACATCGACCTGCCCGACGCCTACCTGTCCGTGACGGAGGCGCTGCGCGCGGGCGGCTTCCACCACGACGCGAAGGTCGTCCTGCGCTGGGTGCGGTCGGACGACTGCGACACGCCCGAGGGCGCCGAGCTCGCGCTGGGCGGCGTCGACGCCGTGCTCGTCCCCGGCGGCTTCGGGGTGCGGGGCATCGAGGGCAAGCTGGGCGCCCTGCGGTGGGCGCGCGAGAACCGCGTGCCGACCCTGGGCATCTGCCTCGGCCTGCAGTGCATGGTCATCGAGTACGCCCGGAACGTCCTCAACCTGCCGCAGGCCTCGTCGACGGAGTTCGACGAGGGCACCCCGGACCCGGTCGTCGCCACGATGGAGGAGCAGCTGGCCTTCGTCGGGGGCGCCGGCGACCTGGGCGGGACGATGCGCCTCGGCGCGTACGACGCCGTGCTGGAGCCCGGCTCCGTCGCGGCCGCCGCGTACGGCAGCACGCACGTCTCCGAGCGCCACCGCCACCGGTACGAGGTCAACAACGCCTACCGCGGGCGGCTGGAGGAGGCGGGCCTCGTCATCTCCGGCACGCTCCCGGACCGGTCGCTCGTGGAGTTCGTCGAGCTGCCGCGGGACGTGCACCCGTACTACGTCGCGACGCAGGCGCACCCGGAGTTCAAGTCCCGTCCGACGCGGGCGCACCCGCTCTTCGCGGGCCTCGTCGCCGCGGCGATCACCCGGTCGAGCACGCCCTCGGGGCGGCGGGCCGCGGACGACGCGGCATCCGCGCCCGACGCGGCATCCGCGCCCGACGCGGCACCCGCGGCCGGCAGCCCGGCCGAGGGCCTGGAGCCCGCGGCCGCGAGCGTGCAGGCGTGAGCGCGGCGGACACCGCCGTCCCCGCCGACGCCGGGACGGCGGACCGCCCGTCCGAGCGCCCGGTCGTCGAGCACCGCACGGTGCACGCCGGGCGGATCTTCGACCTCGTCGCCGACGTCGTCGACCTCGGCGACACGCAGGTCACGCGGGAGTATCTGGCGCACCCCGGCGCCGTGGCGGTCGTCGTGCTCGACGACGACGACCGCGTCCTCCTGCTCGACCAGTACCGCCACGCCGTCCGGCAGGAGCTCTGGGAGCCGCCGGCCGGGCTGCTCGACGTCGCGGGGGAGGACCCGGTGGCCGCGGCTGCCCGGGAGCTCGCGGAGGAGGCCGACCTGCGCGCCGCCTCCTGGTGGCGGCTGACGGAGATCTTCTCCACGCCGGGGTCCTCGAGCGAGCGGATCCAGCTGTTCCTCGCGCGCGACCTGTCGCCGGTGCCCGAGGCCGAGCGCTACGCCCGCGTCGACGAGGAGGCCACGATGCGGCCCGTCTGGGTGCCGCTGGACGAGGCGGTGGCCGGCGTCCTCGCGGGACGCCTGCGCTGCCCGACGACGGTCGTCGGCGTCCTGGCGGCCGCGGCGGCCAGGGCCGGCGGTTGGACGGACCTGCGTCCCGTCCGGCTCAGCGCGTGAGCAGCGCCGGGTCGTCCACGACGGGCGACCCGGCACCGGCCCCGAGCGACCCCCGGGAGCGGCACGCACCCACGAGACGGGTGACCCCCGCGGTCAGCAGCGCCGCGCCGATCATGTGCAGGTTCACCAGCGCGATGGGCAGCCCGGTGAAGAGCTGCACGTAGCCGACGAGCGCCTGCGCGAGGGTGACCGCCATCAGCACGAGCCCCGTGCGCAGGGGCCGTGCGGCGCCGTCCCGCCGCAGCCGCAGCAGCACCGCGACGAGCAGGGCGACGAACACCCACACGCTCGCGGCGTGCACACGCGCGGTCAGGTACGGGTCGACGGCGAACCGGTAGCCGAGCTCGTCGTCGCCGGAGTGCGGCCCGGCTCCCGTCACGACGACACCCAGGGCGAGCACGACCGCGGTGACGACGCCGAGGGCCGCGAGCAGGCGGCGCGTGGTGCTGTCGACGAGGGGGACGGGTGGCGCGTCGCCCTCGTCGTGCCGGACGAGCAGCCAGGCCGAGGCGACGACGAGGACCATCGAGATGAGGAAGTGCAGCCCCACCACCCAGGGCGCGAGGTGCAGGAGGACGGACACGCCGCCGACCACGGCCTGCACGACCACGCCGAGCAGCGGGGCGGCGCCGAGGCGGCGGTAGGGACGCGTCCGCGTGCGGTCGGTGCCGACGAGCAGCAGCACGGCGAGGGCCGCGGCGCCGACGACGAAGGTCAGCAGCCGGTTGCCGAACTCGACGCCCTGGTGGAAGGGCGCGGGTCCGTGCGCGACGGGGACGAAGCTGCCCGGCTGGCACTGGGGCCAGGTGACGCAACCCAGGCCGGAGCTCGTCAGCCGGACGAGCCCGCCCGTGGCGACGATGCCGATCTGGGCGACGAGGTTGACGAGGAGCACGCGGCGCGTCCAGGGGCGGAAGCGGTCGACGCGGGCGCCGACACGGGTGCTCACCCGGTCGAGGACCCGGGGGACGAGCCGGTCGCGGGCAGGGGCGGGCGTGCTCACGGCGTCAAGGATAGGCGCGGCCCCGCGGTGCCCGGCGGGACCGGCAGGCACCGCTCAGGTGGCCGGCCCGTGCCCGGTCGACGCCGTCTCAGGACCAGCGGAACAGCCGCGCCGCGGCGGCCACGAGCAGGGCCGCCCAGCCCGCCAGCACGGCCAGCGGCGCCACCGCGACCCGGCCCTCGACGAGCGCGACGCGCATCGCCTCGCCCAGCGCCCCGGACGGCAGCCACGCGGCGATGGCCGCGAGCCCCGGCGGCAGGTCCGCCAGCGGCACGACCACGCCACCGGCGAGCGCGAGCAGCAGGAGCAGGAGGTTCGCGACGGCCAGCACGGCCTCCGCGCGCAGGGTGCCGGCCACCAGGAGCGCGAGCGCCACGAACGCGACCGTCCCCAGGACGGCCGCCAGCAGCGCGGGCAGGATGCCGGCCGCCGCCGGGCGCCACCCGAGCGCGAGCGCCGTCGCCCCGATCACCAGGAGTTGCACGGCCTCGACGACGAGGACCCCGCCGGCCTTGCCGAGCAGCAGGCCGGGCCGGCCCAGCGGCGTCGTGGCCAGGAGCCGCAGCACCCCGTTGCGCCGGTCGAAGGCGGTGGCGATGGCCTGCGAGGTGAAGGAGGTGGTCATGACGGCCAGGGCCAGCACGCTCGGCGCCAGCACGTCGACGCGCGCCGCCCCGCCCGTGCCGATCTCGACGAAGGAGCTGCGGGTGAGCCCGACGAGGAGCAGCACCGGGACGACGAGCGTGACGAGCAGCTGCTCGCCGTTGCGCAGCACGGCCCGCGCCTCGAAGGCCGTCTGCGCCAGCACCCGCCGCGCGGCGGGGGCGGCGCCGGCGGCCCGGGGCGCCGCGGGCGTGGACGGGGCGGTCGTCGTCATCGCAGGCTCCGGCCGGTGAGGTCGAGGAAGACGTCCTCGAGCGTGCGACGCCCCACGACGAGGCTCCCGACGAGGACGTCGCGGCGGGCGAGCTCGGCCGTCACCGCGGCCACCGCGACCGGGTCGACGGGGCCGGTCACCGTGAGCGTGCCCGCGGCGGGCGAGGCCACGGCGAACGCGCCCCCGACGACACCGGCCAGGTCCGCCGGCTGCACGGGGCCCGCGATGCGCAGGACGAGGGTCCGCTCGTCGGCGCGCCCGGCGGAGCCGCCCGGGGCCAGGCCCGCGCCGGTGGTGAGCTCGGCGACCGACCCCTGCGCCACGACGCGGCCGCCGTCGACGACGACGACGTGGTCGGCCAGGTCCTCGGCCTCGTCCATGAGGTGCGTGGTCAGCACGACCGCCACGCCCTCGTCGCGCAGCTCCCGCACGAGGTCCCACACGGCCCGGCGCGACTGCGGGTCCATGCCGGCGCTGGGCTCGTCGAGGAACACGAGCTCGGGGCGGCCGACGAGCGCGGCGGCGAGCGCGAGGCGCTGGCGCTGCCCGCCGGACAGCCGGCGCACCGTCGTGCGGGCGAAGGCGTGCAGGCCGAGGCGCTCCGCGAGCTCGGCGGTGCTGCGCGGCGCCGCGTACATGCGGCTCACGTGGGCCAGGACGTCCTGGGCGCGGGCACCGGTGGGCAGGCCCCCGTCCTGCAGCATGACGCCGACCCGGGGCCGCAGCGCTGCACCGTCGGTGACCGGGTCGAGGCCGAGCACGCGGACCGTCCCGCTGTCGGGACGGCGCAGGCCCTCGCAGCACTCGACGGTCGTGGTCTTGCCGGCGCCGTTGGGGCCGAGGACGGCCGTGACCGCACCGCGCCGGGCGACGAGGTCGAGCCCGTCGACGACGGGCCGGGCGCCGTAGCGCTTGACCAGGCCGCGGACCTCCACGGCGGGGGAGTCGTGCACGAGCGGGCAGTCTAGGCGGGGCGCCCCTGTCCTCGGTGACGGCGCGGGCACGGGCGCGCGCCGCGCTCAGGCGCGGCCCCGGCAGAGGCCCCGTCCGCCGGGGCCGTGCTGAGGGCGTCCCCCGGCGGTGAGGGCGACCTTCCTTGCGGGGATGGATTTCGGCAACAAGGATGTTGCGAAATCGAGGGCGCTGGTGCGCCCGCGCGGACGCCCCCGGTCAGGACGGGCGGCACGAGGACGGCGACGGAGGTGGCATGACGAGCACGGCGACGGCGATCCCGACGGCCGCCACGGTGGCCGCCACGGCCACGACCGCGGCCCCCACCACGCCCCACGACGCCGACGCGGGCACGCGTCGCCGTGTCCTGCAGCTCGTCGCGTCCGAGGGCCCGGTCTCCGCGCCCGAGCTCGCCGCGGCCCTGTCCCTCAGCGCGGTGGCGGTCCGCCGGCACCTCGGCACGCTCGAGCAGGGCGGTCAGATCGAGGTGCACCGCACGCCCGCCGCCGGCCCGGCCGGACGCCGCGGCCGGCCCGCCCGGCGCTGGATCGTGACCGAGGACGGGCAGACCGTCCTGTCGCAGCGGTACGCCGAGCTCGCCTCGTCGGCCCTGCGGTTCCTCGTCGAGACCGGCGGGCCCGACGCGGTCGAGGCGTTCGCCGAGCACCGCGCGCGCCAGCTCGAGGCCCGGCTCGCCCCGGCGGTCGCGGACGTCTCGCTGCCGGTCGGCGACCGGGTGGCGGCACTGGCCGACGAGCTGACGGGCCACGGCTACGCCGCCAGCGCCCGGCCCGTCCCCGGCGGCGCCGCCGTCCAGCTCTGCCAGGGCCACTGCCCCGTGCAGGACGTGGCCCGCGAGTTCCCCCAGCTGTGCGAGGCCGAGGCGCGCGGGTTCTCCCGCCTCCTCGGCGTCCACGTCCAACGCCTCTCGACCCTGGCGGGCGGGGGCCACGTCTGCACGACGAGCATCCCGACCCGCATCCCGATCCCCGCGCGACGCACGGAAGGACCCCTCGCATGAGCGCACCCACCCAGGACGCCGCACCCCAGGCGATGACCCAGGACGAGACCATCGCGTCCCTGGGCACGTACGGCTACGGCTGGCACGACGAGGACCTGGCCGGCAGCACCGCCCGGCGCGGGCTGTCGGAGGAGGTCGTCCGCAACATCTCGGCGCTGAAGAACGAGCCCGAGTGGATGCTGAAGACCCGCCTCAAGGGCCTGCGCCTGTTCGACAAGAAGCCCATGCCCTCGTGGGGCGCGGACCTGTCGGGCATCGACTTCGACAACATCAAGTACTTCGTGCGGTCCACGGAGAAGCAGGCCACGAGCTGGGAGGACCTGCCCGAGGACATCCGCAGCACGTACGACCGCCTGGGCATCCCGGAGGCCGAGAAGCAGCGCCTCGTCGCCGGCGTCGCCGCGCAGTACGAGTCCGAGGTCGTCTACCACCAGATCCAGGAGTCGCTGGAGGCGCAGGGCGTCATCTTCGTCGACACCGACACCGGTCTGCGGGAGTACCCGGAGCTGTTCGAGCAGTACTTCGGCTCGGTCATCCCGCCCGGGGACAACAAGTTCGCCTCGCTGAACACCGCGGTGTGGTCGGGCGGCTCGTTCGTCTACGTGCCGCCGGGCGTCCACGTCGAGATCCCGCTGCAGGCCTACTTCCGCATCAACACGGAGAACATGGGCCAGTTCGAGCGGACGCTCATCATCGCCGACGAGGGCTCGTACGTGCACTACGTCGAGGGCTGCACGGCGCCGATCTACCAGAGCGACTCGCTGCACTCCGCGGTCGTCGAGATCATCGTCAAGAAGAACGCCCGCGTCCGCTACACGACCATCCAGAACTGGTCGAACAACGTCTACAACCTCGTGACGAAGCGGGCCACGGCGGCCGAGGGCGCCACCATGGAGTGGGTCGACGGCAACATCGGGTCCAAGGTGACCATGAAGTACCCGGCCATCTACCTCATGGGTGAGCACGCGCGCGGCGAGACGCTGTCCATCGCCTTCGCCGGCGAGGGCCAGCACCAGGACGCCGGCTCGAAGATGGTGCACGCCGCCCCGCACACGTCCTCGTCGATCGTCTCGAAGTCCGTGGCGCGCGGCGGTGGGCGCACGTCCTACCGCGGGCTCGTGCAGATCCTCGAGGGCGCGCACCACAGCGCGTCCAACGTCCTGTGCGACGCGCTGCTGGTCGACCAGATCTCCCGGTCGGACACGTACCCCTACGTCGACGTCCGCGAGGACGACGTGTCCATGGGCCACGAGGCGACGGTGTCGCGCGTGAGCGAGGACCAGCTCTTCTACCTCATGTCCCGCGGCATGGCCGAGACCGAGGCCATGGCGATGATCGTGCGCGGGTTCGTCGAGCCCATCGCGCGCGAGCTGCCCATGGAGTACGCCCTCGAGCTGAACCGCCTCATCGAGCTGCAGATGGAAGGGGCCGTCGGCTGATGACGACCACCACGAACACCCCCGCCACGACCCGCGCCCCCCGGACGCCGGCGGCCCTGTCCGACGAGGTCGCGCTGCCGCTCGAGCACGGCGCCGCCATCTCGGACACCGCGCACTCCCACGGGCCGGGCGCCGTGCCGGAGGCGTCGCGCGCGGAGCGCCGCACGTCCTTCGACGTCACCGACTTCGCCGTGCCGACCGGGCGCGAGGAGGAGTGGCGATTCACGCCCGTCGACCGGCTCGCCCCGCTGTTCGCCGCGTCGTCCGACGGCGTGCTCGACGGCCACGGCGTGCTGACGACCGTCGTCGAGGCGCCGGAGGTGCGCGTCGAGGTCGTGGAGCGCGACGACGCACGGCTCGGCACGGCCGGCGTCCCGGGGGACCGGGCCGCCGCCGTCGCGTGGGCGTCCTTCGACCGCGCCACGGTGGTGACCGTCCCGCAGGGTGCGGTCGCCTCGCAGGTGACCTCGGTCCGCGTCGAGGGCGTCGAGGGCGCCGGCACCCGGGCCCCGTCACTCGAGCCGACCGCGGCGCACCTGCTCGTGCACGCGCAGCCGCTGTCGCAGGCCACCGTGCTGCTCGACCACGTCGGGCACGCCGCGCTCACGGAGACGGTCGAGATCGTCGCCGAGGACGGCGCGCACCTGACGGTCGTGTCCGTGCAGGACTGGGCGGAGGGCTCGGTGCACGCGGCCTCGCACCGGCTGCGGCTGGGTCGTGACGCGACGGTCAAGCACATCGTCGTGACGCTCGGCGGCGACGTCGTGCGCGTCACGCCGGACACGGAGTTCACGGCCGAGGGTGCGTCGGTGACCAAGCTCGGCCTGTACTTCGCCGACGCCGGCCAGCACCAGGAGCACCGGCTCTTCGTCGACCACGCCGTCCCGAGCTGCACCTCCCGCGTCACCTACAAGGGCGCGCTGCAGGGTGAGGGCGCGCACACCGTCTGGGTCGGCGACGTGCTCATCCGGGCGGCCGCCGAGGGCACCGACACGTACGAGCTGAACCGCAACCTCGTGCTCACCGACGGCGCCCGCGCGGACTCCGTGCCCAACCTCGAGATCGAGACCGGCCTCATCGAGGGCGCGGGCCACGCCAGCGCCACGGGTCGGTTCGACGACGAGCAGCTGTTCTACCTGCGCTCGCGCGGCATCCCCGAGTCCGACGCCCGGCGCCTCGTCGTGCGCGGGTTCTTCGCGGAGCTCCTGCACGAGATCGGCGTGCCCGAGGTCGAGGAGCGCCTGCTCGCCTCCATCGAGTCCCAGCTCGAGCGCTCCATGAGCGAGCTCGTCGGCTCGACGACGGTCGCGACGGACGCCGGCGACGCCCTGCCCGGCGTCGGCCTCCTCGTCGAGAACGAGCCCGTCGCCGCCACCGCGGCGCCCGGCACGGCGGAGGCGGCGGCCGGCGACGCGGAGACCCGCGCGTGACCGCTCAGCACGTCTGCGACACCGCCGACCTGGCTCCCGCCGAGACGCTGCGCGTCGAGCTCGACGCGGCCGACGGCACGTCCGTCGAGGTCGCCGTCGTCCGCGACGAGGACGGCGACTGGCACGCGATCAGCGACGTCTGCTCCCACGGCCAGGTCTCCCTGGCCGAGGGCGAGGTCGAGGGCTGCGCCGTGGAGTGCTGGCTGCACGGGTCGAGCTTCGACCTGCGCACCGGCAAGCCGCTGGGCCCGCCCGCGATCCGCCCCGTCCCCGTCTACCCCGTGACCGTCGACGGCGAGCGCGTGCTCGTCGACGTCGACGCCCCGCTCTGACCCCCCGGAGGAACCCCGAGATGTCCACCCTGGAGATCCGCGACCTGCACGTCAGCGTCGAGACGAAGGAGGGCGCCAAGCCCATCCTGCGCGGCGTCGACCTCACGATCGGCAGCGGCGAGACGCACGCGATCATGGGCCCCAACGGGTCCGGCAAGTCCACGCTGGCCTACTCCATCGCCGGCCACCCGAAGTACACGATCACCGGCGGCACGGTGACGCTCGACGGCGAGGACCTGCTCGCCATGTCCGTCGACGAGCGCGCCCGCGCGGGCCTGTTCCTCGCGATGCAGTACCCCGTCGAGGTGCCGGGCGTGTCCGTGTCGAACTTCCTGCGCACCGCGAAGACGGCGATCGACGGTGAGGCGCCCGCGCTCCGCTCGTGGGTCAAGGACGTGCGCGGCGCGATGGACAACCTGCGCATGGACGCCGCCTTCGCCGAGCGCTCGGTCAACGAGGGCTTCTCCGGCGGCGAGAAGAAGCGCCACGAGATCCTCCAGATGGAGCTCCTCAAGCCGCGCTTCGCGATCCTCGACGAGACCGACTCGGGCCTCGACGTCGACGCGCTGCGCATCGTGTCCGAGGGCGTGAACCGCGCCAAGGCGACGACCGAGGTCGGCGTCCTGCTCATCACGCACTACACACGCATCCTCAAGTACATCCAGCCCGACTTCGTGCACGTCTTCGTCGACGGTCGCGTCGCCGAGGAGGGCGGGCCCGAGCTCGCCGAGCGCCTCGAGAACGAGGGCTACGACCGCTTCCTCACGGCAGCGGTCTGACGCGCGGGGCGCGGCCGACGGCACCCGTCGGCCGCGCCCGCCCGCACCTCGCCGGTCCCCCCGGGACCCGTGCGACCCCGCAGCACCTGCTCGATCCCCAGGAGGGGGCCCGACGTGACCAGCACGATCGATGCCGCGACGCCGTCCGTGGGCGACGCGACGCACCCCGACGGCACCGACGCGGCCGCGCCGCCCCGTCGGCGGCTGAGCGCGGCCGAGCTCGCGGCGGTCCGGGCGGACTTCCCCCTCCTGCAGCGCACGCTGCGCGACGGCAGGCCGCTGGTGTACCTCGACTCGGGGGCCACCTCCCAGAAGCCCGACGTCGTCCTCGACGCCGAGCAGGACTTCTACACCCAGCGCAACGCCGCCGTGCACCGCGGTGCCCACCAGCTCGCCGAGGAGGCGACGGAGGCCTTCGAGGCCGCGCGCGAGCAGGTCGCGCGGTTCGTCGGGGCCGACCCGGGCGAGATCGTCTGGACGTCGAACGCGACGGCCGCGATCAACCTCGTCGCGTACGCCATGGGCAACGCCTCGCTCGGCCGCGGCGGTGACGCCGCGCGCCGGTTCGCGCTGGCCCCCGGCGACGAGATCGTCGTGACGGAGGCCGAGCACCACGCGAACCTCGTGCCGTGGCAGGAGCTCGCGGCCCGCACGGGCGCCGTGCTGCGCTGGATCGGCGTGGACGACGAGGGCCGGCTGCGGGTCGACCAGCTCGACGAGGTGGTGAGGCCCCGCACGAAGGTCGTGGCCTTCTCGCACGCCTCGAACGTCACCGGCGCGGTCACCCGCGTGGCGCCCTTCGTCGCGCGGGCCCGCGAGGTCGGGGCGCTCACGGTGCTCGACGCCTGCCAGTCCGTGCCGCACATGCCGGTGGACCTGCACGCCCTCGGCGTCGACTTCGCCGCCTTCTCCGGGCACAAGATGCTCGGCCCGACGGGGGTGGGCGCGCTCTACGGCCGCCGCGAGCTGCTGGAGGCCATGCCGCCCGTCACCACCGGCGGCTCCATGGTCGAGGTCGTGACGATGGAGGCCACCACCTACGCGCCGCCCCCCGGGCGGTTCGAGGCGGGCACGCAGATGGTCTCCCAGGCCATCGGCATGGGTGCCGCGGCGACCTACCTGGCCGAGCTCGGCATGGACGCCGTCGAGGCGCACGAGCAGCACCTCACGCAGCTCCTGCTCGACGCGGTGGCCTCCGTCCCGGGCGTGCGGCTCATCGGCCCGGCGGACGCGCGCGAGCGCCTGGCGACGGTCGCGTTCGTGGTCGACGGCGTGCACGCGCACGACGTGGGGCAGGTGCTCGACGACGCCGGCGTGGCCGTCCGCGTCGGCCACCACTGCGCCCAGCCCCTGCACCGGAGGTTCGGCGTCGCCGCCACGGCCCGCGCCACGGCGGGCGTCTACACCAGCGAGGCGGACGTCACCGCGTTCCGGGAAGCACTGGCGGGGGTCCGGGCGTTCTTCGGTCTGGAGGACGCGCCCGACGACGCGTCCGGCGGCACGGCAGGCACAGACGGCAGGACGGTGGTAGGAGCACGATGAGCAGCTCGATGGAGCAGCTGTACCAGCAGGTCATCCTCGACCACGCGAAGTTCCCGCGCGGGCGGGGGCTCCCGGCCGACGGCCTCGGCCCCGTCGGCGCGTCCGCGACCGCGGTGCTCGACCACGGCACGTGCGCCGCCCAGTCGCACCAGGTCAACCCGACCTGCGGCGACGAGGTGACGCTGCGCGTCGACCTCGACACCAGCGGCACCCGGCCGGTGGTGTCCGGCGTGGCCTGGGAGGGGCAGGGCTGCTCGATCAGCCAGGCGTCCGTCTCGGTGCTGCACGACCTCGTCGTCGGCGCCGACCTGGGCCGGGTCGACGAGCTCGCCGGGCACTTCCGCCTCCTCATGCAGTCCCGCGGGCAGGGCGTGGACGAGGCCACGGAGGAGGAGCTCGGCGACGCCGCGGCCTTCACCGGCGTGTCCCGCTACCCCGCCCGCATCAAGTGCGCCCTGCTCGGCTGGGCAGCCCTCAACGACGCCCTCATCCGCACCGGCGCCACCGTCCCGACGAAGGAGCCCGCATGACGACCACCGACCCCACCGCTGCCCTCGGAGCGGACGAGGTCGCCACGGCGACCGCGGCGCCGTCGGTCCCATCCGCGCCCGCCCCAGCTGGTGCCGCCACGGCTGCCGACGTCGAGGAGGCGCTGCACGACGTCATCGACCCGGAGCTCGGCATCAACGTGGTCGACCTCGGGCTCGTCTACGGCGTGGCCGTCGACCAGGGCGCCGCGGTCATCGACATGACCCTGACGTCGGCGGCCTGCCCGCTCACGGACGTCATCGAGGACCAGTCGGCCCAGGCGCTCGACGGCCTCGTCGACAGCTTCCGGATCAACTGGGTGTGGATGCCGCCGTGGGGCCCGGAGAAGATCACGCCCGACGGCCGCGAGCAGATGCGCGCGCTCGGCTTCAACATCTGAGGGCCTCTCTCCACGACGACGACGCGCCCCGTCCCTCCGGCCGGGGCGCGTCGTCGTGCTGGGAGTCGGCGACGGGCGGGCGGGTCAGGCGCCCTCGCTGCGCCCCTCGCGCCAGTAGCCCATGAACGCCACCGACCGGCGGTCGACCCCGCAGGTGGCGACGAGGTGCCGGCGCAGCGTCTTGATCGCGCACGCCTCGCCGGCCAGCCACGCGTACAGCGCGGCCGAGTGCTGCAGGGGAGCGCCCTGGTCGTCGACCGGCACCTCCCACAGGATGCCGTGGTCGACGTCCACGTCCTCCAGCTCGAGCCCGGCGGGCACGGGCGCCTGCCCAGGCATGAGCCGGGCGCACGCGGCCTGCACCGCCGGGACGAGGCGTGCGCCGTGCGCGGCGCCGTCGCGCGGCAGCCACCGCACGGTCACGCCGTCGGGGGCGTCGTGGGGCAGGACGTCACCGGCGCAGGGGACCTCGAGCAGCGCCTCTCCGCGGGCGTCGCGCGGCAGCCGCTCCAGGACGGAGCAGATGGCGGGCACCGCGGTCTCGTCGCCGGCGAGGAGGAGGCGGTCGGCACGGGGCGGCGGGACGAAGTCGACGCCGCCGTAGGGGCCGCCGTGCAGCGCGTCGGGGCCGAGGATCACCAGCGGGTCGCCGGGACGGGCGGCACCGGCCCAGCGCGACGCCGGCCCGAGGTCCCCGTGCAGGACGACGTCCACGTCGACCTCGCGGCTCGCCTGGCGCACGGCCCGCACGGTGTACGTGCGGATCGGGTGGCGGTCGTCGTCGGGCAGGTCGCGCCACTGGGCGTACCAGTCCCCGCCGCGCGGCAGCCGCTCGTAGCCGCGGTCCGCCAGCGGGAGGAAGAACTTGATCCGCTGGTCGAACCCGTTGTCCGCGAACTCGTGCAGGTCCGGGCCGGTGAAGGTGAGGCGCCGGAAGCTCGGGCAGAGCTGGGTGACCCGCGCCACCTCGACGTCGAACAGCCGGAACGGCAGGTGCGTCGAGGGGGTGGCCGTGGTGACGGTCATGGCCTCACCGTACGCGGAAGGTAAGCCTTACCTCAACCATGTTCGGTCACGTCACAGCGCACGTCACGGCGCACGTCACAGCGCACGCCGCGGAGGGCGGCGCCGTCAGGGCGTCTGCACCGCGAAGGTGTCGCAGGCCTGCAGCGAGCCCTGCTCGTACCCGACGGTGAACCACCGCTGCCGCTGCTCGCTCGAGCCGTGCGTCCAGGTGTGCGGGTCCACGCCGCCCGACTGCGCCTGGATGTGGTCGTCGCCGACCGCGGCGGCCGCGCCCAGGGCGTCCTGGAGCTGCTGGGTGGTGACCGGCTCGAGGAACGTCACGCCGGTGTCGGGGTCGACGGTGGTGGCGGCGTCGCCGACGAACATGCCCGCGTAGCAGTCGGCCTGCAGCTCGAGCCGCACGGAGTCCGACGAGGCCCCGGTCCCGCTGCGGTCGGCGGCGTCGAAGGTGCCGAGCACGTTCTGCACGTGGTGGCCGTACTCGTGCGCCGTCACGTAGATCTCGGCCAGGGGGCCGTCCTGCGCGCCGAACCGGGAGGCCAGCAGGTCGTAGAAGCCCAGGTCGAGGTAGATCGTCTGGTCCGGCGGGCAGTAGAAGGGCCCGGTCGAGGCCGAGGCGGGGCCGCACGCGCTCTGCGTGCCCTCCTGGAACTCCACCGCCTCCGGCACCGGCAGGTCGGCCGCAGCGGTGCCGGCGAGCGCCGTGGGCCAGTACGCGTCGAGGGCCTGCAGGGTCGCCGACAGCCGGCAGTCCCGCTGCGTGTTCGCCTGCTCCGCCGTGCAGGCGCCGAGCTCCGTGCTCTGCTCGACCCCGCCGCCGCCCCCGGCGGCCCCGCCGACGGCGTTGAGCACGTCCCCGACGCCGCCGCCGTTGAGCAGCACGACGAGCGCGACGACGACGAGGCCGCCCACGCCGCCGCCGACCGCGATGCCGCGCCCGCCGCCGCCGCCCCCGCGCCGCGACTGCACGCGACCGCCCTCGAACTGGCCGCCCTCCTGGAACGTCATGCCGGGAGCGTAGGCCGGACCCGGGGGCCCCGCCCGGGCAGGGGACGCCCTCAGTCCTCGCCGAGGCCGCGGGCCGCGAGGGCCTCGCCCGTCGCGCGCGCGTGGGCGACGACGCGCACCGCCGCCGGCACGAGCAGGGCCCGCGGGTCGCGCTCGAGGCCGCGGGCCCGGGCGGCGTCGCGCGTCTCCAGCGTCGTGGCGACGAGCAGCGGCACCGTGCGCAGGGTGAGGGCCACCGCCAGCGCCACCGTCTGCGGCGCCAGGCCGACGTGCCGCAGCGGCGTCGCGGCGCGCACGAGCGCGTCGACCAGGCGGTCGGTCGGGGTGGTGGCCTGCACGACGAGGGCCCCCACGACCACCGCCAGCAGGTCCGCCGCGACCTCCACCGCGGCGCCCGCCCCGCGCGACCACCACGCCCACCCCCCGGCGAGCGCGGCGACGACCAGGAGGGGCACCAGCGCCCGCAGCGTCGGCCGCACCCGCAGCCGGGCCAGCCCGTGCGCCCCCACCGCCGCCGCGAGCAGGGCGACCGCGGTCAGGGGCCCGCGCGGCACGACCGTGAGCACGCCGAGCGCGACCAGCGCGAGGAGCTTCGGGCCCGCCGGCGCCCGGTGCAGGGGCGAGCCCCCCGGCTGGTGCACCGACAGCGGACCGGCCCATGCGGGGCGCAGGGGACCCCTCCCGGCGCCTCCTCCGGCAGCACGCCGGCGCGCACGTCCTCCTCCGCGGCCTACCCGTCGACGCCGCACACCACGTCCCGGTAGTGCGCGACGCCCTCCGCGGCGTCGCCGTCGAAGACGATGCGGCCGTCGTCGACGACGAGGACCCGGTCGGCGCGCGCCGCCGCCGCGAGGTCGTGCGTGACCTGCACCACCCGCTGCGGCAGCCCCTCGAGCAGCGCGTCGACGTGCCGGCGCCAGCGCAGGTCGAGGAGGGTCGTCGGCTCGTCGGCGACGAGCAGCGCGGGCTCCACGGCCAGCACGCCCGCCAGGGCCAGGAGCTGGCGCTGCCCGCCGGACAGCGCCTGCACGGGCGTGTCGGCGCGGTGGGCCAGCCCGAAGCGGGCGAGCACGGCCCGGGCCTCCGCCTCCCGCGCGCGGGCGTCCGGCAGCCGGCGCCGCAGGGAGAGGGCCACGTCCTCCAGCGGCGTGGGCAGCACCACCTGCGCGGCGGGGTCGGTCAGGAGGAAGCCGACGCGGCGGCGCACGGCGGGCCCGTCGGTGTCGGTGTCGAGGCCGTCCACGAGGACACGTCCCCGGCTGGGCAGCACGAGGCCGTTGAGCAGCCGGGCCAGGGTCGACTTGCCCGACCCGTTGGCCCCCACGACCGCGACCCGCCGCTCGGTCAGCCGCAGCGTCACCGGCCCGAGCAGCCGCACGACGGGCGCGTCCGCGGCGGCCGAGGCGTAGGCGGTGACGAGGACGTCGTCCAGCTCGACGACGCCCTCGGTCAGGGCCGCGCCGCCCCCTCGACTCCCGGCGCACCGGCGGCACGGCGCGCGGGCAGCAGGTCGGGGAAGGCGCGCAGGACGGCGGCGGCCACGACCGCCGCGAGGACGACCTTGGCCACGTCGCCCGGCAGGAAGGTGAGGTCGAGCGCGGCGGCCTCCCGCCACCCCAGCCCGAGACGGGCGTGCAGGCCGGCGATCCCCGCGGGGTGGTTGACGAGGAGCGTGCCGGCCAGGCCGGCGAGGACGAGCCCGGGGACGGCGCCCAGCCGCCGCAGGGCCGCTCGGCGGCCGAGCCCGGCGACGGCCGCCAGCAGCGGGAACGTCACGAGGTAGCCGACGCTCGGCCCCGCCAGGGCCCCGAGCCCCGACGCGCCCTGCGCGAAGACCGGCAGCCCCGCCAGGCCCAGCGCGAGGTACAGCAGGACGGCGAGCGCGCCGCGCCGCGACCCGAGCACGAAGCCGGCGAGCACCACGGCGAAGGTCTGCAGCGTCACCGGCACGTCGAACGGCGTCGGGATCGCCGGGACGACCGTGCAGACCACGACGAAGGCGGCGAGGACCGCCACGAGCGCGAGGTCCTGCGCGAGCGTGCGGCGACGCGCGGCCGGCGCGGGCAGGGCCGCCTCGGCCGGGAGGGCGGTCCTGCTGGCCCGCGGGGGAGGGGTCGACATGGGCGTCAAGGTAGCCGGTCGTAGACTCCTCACCGGTGGTGCCCACGGACAGGATCCGGGCCCGCCCGTGGTGCGGAGACGCCAGCCCGCCCCGGCGGCAGCCGCACGTCGTCCCGACAGCCGTCCTGATCGTCGTCCTGACCTCCGGCGAGGAGGTCGACCCGCCGCGCCCGCGGCACCCGAGGAGCCCCGTGATCGTCGCCACGTCCGTCGAGATGCGCATCGGCGCCCGCGTCCTGCTCGAGCCGACGAGCTTCCGCGTCGCCGCCGGGGACCGCGTCGGCCTCGTCGGGCGCAACGGCGCGGGCAAGACGACGCTGACGAAGACGCTCGCGGGGGAGACGCAGCCGACAGGCGGGACCATCACGGCGTCGGGGGAGATCGGCTACCTGCCGCAGGACCCCAGCAGCGGCGACCTCGACCAGCTCGCGCTCGACCGCGTCCTCTCGGCCCGGGGGCTCGACGCGATCCTGCGCGCGATGCGCGAGACCGAGGCGGCGATGGCGAGCACCGACCCCGTCGTGCAGGAGCGCGCCCTGGAGCGGTACCCGAAGCTCGAGGCGCGCTTCGTCGCCGGCGGGGGCTACGCCGCCGAGAGCGAGGCGCACCGCATCACCGCGAACCTCGCGCTCGACGACCGCGTGCTGTCCCAGACGCTCGGCACCCTGTCCGGCGGGCAGCGCCGCCGCGTGGAGCTCGCGCGGATCCTGTTCTCGGGTGCCGAGACCCTCCTGCTCGACGAGCCGACGAACCACCTCGACGCCGACTCCATCGCCTGGCTGCGCGACTACCTCAAGGGCTACTCCGGCGGGTTCGTGGTCATCAGCCACGACGTCGAGCTGCTGCGCGCCACGGTGAACAAGGTGTTCCACCTGGACGCCAACCGCAGCGCGCTGGACCAGTACGCCCTGGGCTGGGACGCGTACCTGCAGCAGCGCGAGACGGACGAGAAGCGCCGCCGCCGCGAGCGCGCCAACGCCGAGAAGAAGGCCGGCGTCCTGCTCGCGCAGGCCGCGAAGATGGGTGCCAAGGCCACGAAGGCGACGGCCGCCCAGAACATGGCCCGCCGTGCTGAGCGCCTGCTCTCGGGGCTCGACGAGGTGCGCGTCTCGGACAAGGTGGCCCGCCTGCGCTTCCCCGACCCGGCGCCGTGCGGCCGCACACCGATCACCGCCGCCGACCTGTCGAAGTCCTACGGGTCGCAGGAGGTGTTCACGGGCGTCGACCTGGCGATCGACCGGGGCTCGCGCGTCGTCGTGCTCGGCCTCAACGGCGCCGGCAAGACGACGCTGCTGCGGATCCTCGGCGGCGTCGAGCAGCCGGACACGGGGGAGGTGCGCCCCGGGCACGGGCTCAAGCTCGGCTACTACGCCCAGGAGCACGAGACGCTCGACCTGGACCGCACGGTGGTGGAGAACCTGCGCTCGTCGGCGCCCGACCTCACCGACACGCAGGTGCGGTCCGTCCTGGGGTCGTTCCTGTTCTCGGGCGACGACGCCGACAAGCCGGCGCGGGTGCTGTCGGGCGGGGAGAAGACCCGGCTCGCGCTGGCCGCGCTCGTCGTCTCGGCGGCGAACGTCCTGCTCCTCGACGAGCCGACGAACAACCTCGACCCGGCCTCCCGCGAGGAGATCCTGGCGGCCCTGCGCGGGTACAAGGGCGCCGTCGTGCTGGTCAGCCACGACGAGGGCGCGGTGGCGGCGCTGGACCCCGAGCGCGTCCTGCTGCTGCCCGACGGCGACGAGGACCTGTTCGGCCCGGACTACCTGGACCTCATCACCCTCGCCTGAGGGCGGCCCGTCCGGGACCGCCGGCACGTCAGCGGCGGTCGCCGCCCTGCAGCCAGGCGTCCACGAGCCGGTCCTCCTCCTCCTCGGCGCGGCCCTCGCGCCGGGGGGCGCGGCGGGCGCCGACGGGACGCGGCTCGGGCGCCGGCACGGGCTCGTCGCCGGCCGGGCCCGGCAGGGCACCCTCCTCCGCCTCCGCGCGCTCGTCCACGAGCTCGCGCCGGGCGAGCAGGGAGAACGACACGAGAGCGCCGAGGGCGAAGACCCACCACTGGAACGCGTAGGACAGGTGGGAGCCGAGGTCGACGTCGGGTGGCGGGAGCTGGCCGAGGGCGTCCGCGTCGGGGGTCGACGCCGTCACGGGGTCGGGACCGGCCTGGGTCCCGAACGCGCCGTAGGCGTCCCCGGCGGCGGGCGCGGGCACCCCCGCGGCGGCGGCGACCGGCGCGACGGCGATGGTCTGCACCTGCCCGGCCGGGGCGGACCGGGTGCCCGCGTCCTCCAGGGGACGCAGCCGGACCGTGAGCGTCACCTCGCCGGTCGGCGCGGCCGGCGCCCGGGCGGCACCGGTCGAGGCCGGCACCCACCCGCGGTCGACGACGAGCAGGGCCCCCGTCGACGCGACCTCCACGAGCCCGAGCACGTGGTACGCGGGGCGTGCCTCGACGGGCCGGTTCCGCAGCAGCACGCCCTCG
Organism: Cellulomonas marina; assembly: GCF_900111925.1. GTDB lineage: Bacteria > Actinomycetota > Actinomycetes > Actinomycetales > Cellulomonadaceae > Cellulomonas > Cellulomonas marina. The sequence goes on along the minus strand of NZ_FOKA01000012.1, from coordinate 102,438 downwards.
CCGACGTACCTGCCGACGACCGTGACGGTGCGCCACTGCAGGTCCGGGTCGATGGCACCGCCCGGGTCGACGAGCTGCTCCAGCGGCACGGCGGGGGCACGCCAGTTCGTCTCGACGAGGTCCACCGCGGCGGCGCGGTCGACGTGCCGGTGCCACTGCCAGCGGCCGAGGAACGTGCAGGCCACGGCGAGCGCGACGGCGACCGCGACCAGGCCGGCGGCTCGGCGGCGCGCGGGGCTCATGCCCGCACCGCCCCGCGCGACCGCGTGATCGCCCGCACCACCCGACCGGTCACCATGCCCTCAGGATGCCCCCTCGGGGCGGTCGCCGGGCGTCGGCCCCGCAGGGCCGGGGTCCTCGGGCAGGTCCGCCACGGGGAGCGTGTCGCGGTGGAAGGCCCGCGCGCGGAGGAACTCCTCGAGCGAGCCGCGGTGGTCGTCGCACGCCAGCCACACCTTGCGGCGCTCGGGCGTGTGCAGCCGGGGGTTGTTCCAGCGGACGCCCCAGGACGCGGGTGCCCGGCACCCGCGGGCCGAGCAGGCGAGCGGGGTGCCGTCCCCGCTCACCACCCGCCCTCGAGGACGCGGGTCGGGGCGGGGGCCGCGGCGATCGCGGGCCGGTCCACGGCCGTCGGGCCCTGGCCCGGGTTCTCCCGGCCGGCGTTGGCGAGCAGGACGGCGAAGTAGGGCAGGACCGTCGCGGCGACGATCATGAGGAGCGACGCCCAGACGGGGACGACGTTCCAGGTGACCGCGGCGACGACGAAGCAGACCGCCCGGAGGGACATCTGCCACAGGTAGCGCCGCTGCCGCCGGGCGACGTCCTCCCACAGGGGCTCGGGAGCGGAGGTGATGGACTGGACGGCCTCGTCCGGCCGCTCGCGCTTGGTCACCCGGTGATCGTAGGTCGGTCGCGCTGAGGTACCGCTGTGCCGGACGGCCCCTCAGCAGGTGCGGAGCGGGAACAGGCGGGGGAGGAGTTGTCGCGTTGCGACAAACCGGCGGTGACGACACGGTCCGGGCCGGTACGCCGGGCGACCCGGGCGTCGACTAGCGTCGACGCGTGCCCGAGACGACCTCCGCCCCGCACCCCCCGCACGCCCCCCGCAGCGTCCTCGTCACCGGGGCCGCCCGCGGCATCGGCCGGGCGATCGCGGAGCGGTTCGTCGCCGCCGGGGACCGGGTGGCCACGATCTACCGCGGCGGCGACCTTCCCGAGGGCGTGCTCGGGCTCATCGGCGACGTGCGCGACACCGCCTCGGTCGACGCCGCCTTCGCCGAGGCCGAGTCCGAGCACGGCCCCGTCGAGGTGCTCGTCGCCAACGCCGGCGTGACCCGCGACGGCCTGCTCATGCGGATGTCCGACGAGGACTTCGGCGACGTGCTCGACGTCAACCTCACCGGCACCTTCCGCTGCGTGCGCCGGGCCAGCAAGGGCATGATCCGGCTGCGCCGCGGCCGCATCGTGCTCATCTCCTCCGTCGTGGGGCTCTACGGCGGGAGCGGCCAGGTCAACTACGCCGCCTCGAAGGCCGGCCTCGTCGGCATGGCGCGGTCGGTCACGCGCGAGCTGGGCGGGCGCGGCATCACCGCCAACGTCGTCGCGCCCGGCTTCATCGACACCGACATGACCCGCGCGCTGCCCGAGGCCCAGCAGGAGGTGTACCGGGCGGCCATCCCCGCCGGACGCTTCGCCGAGGCCGACGAGGTGGCCGGCGTCGTGGAGTTCCTCGCCTCGCCCGCCGCCGGCTACATCTCCGGCGCCGTCGTCCCGGTCGACGGCGGCCTCGGCATGGGGCACTGAGCGCCCGCACGACCCGCGCCTCCCGGCGCAGCCCGCACCACCCACCCCCGACGGACGGAGACCACCCCCATGGGGCTGCTCGACGGCAAGACCCTCCTCGTGACCGGCGTCCTCACGGACGGCTCCATCGCCTTCCACGTCGCGCGGCTGGCGCAGGAGCAGGGGGCCACGGTCCTGCTGACCTCCTTCGGCCGGCAGCACCGGCTCACGGAGGTCATGGCCCGCCGGCTGCCGCAGCCCGTGCCGGTGCTCCAGCTCGACGTGACGTCGGCCGAGGACCTGGCGGCGCTGCCCGAGCGGGTGCGCGAGCACGCCGACCACCTCGACGGCGCGGTGCACTCCATCGGCTTCGCGCCCCAGTCGGTCATGGGCGGCAACTTCCTGGCCGGCGAGTGGGCGGACGTCGCCACGGCGCTGGAGATCAGCGCGTTCTCCCTGAAGTCCCTCGCGGTGGCCACGCAGCCGCTGCTCACGCGGGGGTCGGCCCTCGTCGGGCTCACCTTCGACGCCCGGTACGCCTGGCCCGTGTACGACTGGATGGGCGTCGCGAAGGCGGCGTTCGAGTCGACGGCCCGCTACCTGGCGCGCGACCTCGGTCCCGAGGGCATCCGCGTGAACCTCGTGTCGGCCGGACCGATCCGCACCACCGCGGCGAAGTCGATCCCCGGGTTCGCGCAGATGGAGGGTGGCTGGCCCGACCGCGCCCCCCTGGGCTGGGACGTGTCCGACCCCGAGCCGGCGGCCCGCGCGGTCGCGGCGCTGCTGTCCGACTGGTTCCCGGCGACGACGGGCGAGGTCGTCCACGTGGACGGCGGCGTCCACGCGATGGGGCAGTGACGGGCCGTGCGACCATGACGCCGTGACCGCCGACGACCCGCGACGCCTCGTCCTGCTGCGCCACGCCCGCGCCGAGCACACCACCGGTGCGGACCACGTGCGGCCGCTGGCGGTCGAGGGGCGGCGCCAGGCCCAGGCCGTCGGTGCGACGCTGGCCGGCCTCGGGCTCGTGCCGGACCTCGTCCTCTGCTCCTCGGCCCTGCGCACGCGGCAGACCTGGGAGCTCGTCCGGCAGGGGCTCGGCACGCCTGCCGGGTCCCCACCGGTCGAGGTCCGCGACGCGCTCTACGAGTCGGGGCTGGCCGAGCTCGTGGCGCTCGTCGGCGGCGCGCCGGCGGACGCGCGCACGGTCCTCGTCGTCGGGCACGAGCCGACGATCTCGATGGCGTCGGCCGCGCTGGCCGGGCCCGGGTCGGACGAGGCGGTGGTCGCCCGGGTGCGCACCGGGCTGCCGACGGCCGGCTGGACCCTCCTCACGCTCGGGGGCGGGTGGCCGACGCTGGCCCCGCGGGCGGCGGCGCTGGTGCGCGCGGGCAGCCCGGACTGACCCGGCCGCCCGGGTCGGTCCGCGGCGACCTCAGGACGCCAGCGCGGGCAGCGTGAGGACCTCGTCGAGCCGGCCCTCGAGCGCGTGGTCGGCGGCCGCGGCGACGAGCGGCTTCGCGCGGTAGGCGATGCCCGTCCCGGCCGCCGCCAGCATGTCGAGGTCGTTCGCACCGTCGCCGATGGCGACCGTGCGCTCGAGCGGCACCCTGAGCTCGTCGGCCCACGCGCGCAGCGCCACGGCCTTGGCCGCCCGGTCGACGACCTCGCCGGCCACGCGGCCCGTCAGCACGCCGTCGGCCACCTCGAGCCGGTTCGCGCGGTAGCGGGTGATGCCCAGCCGCGCCGCGAGGGGGCCCACGACCTCCGTGAACCCGCCCGACACGAGGGCCAGCGGCCAGCCACGGGCCGCCAGCCCCGCGACGAGCTCCTTCGCCCCGGGGCTCAGCTCGACCTCGTCGAGCACGTCGGCGAGCACGGTGACGGGGACGCCGGCCAGCGTCGCCACCCGCTCGTGCAGCGACCGGGCGAAGTCGATCTCGCCGCGCATCGCCCGCTCGGTGACGGCCGCGACCAGCGCCCGCGTCCCGGCCCGCTCGGCGAGCATCTCGATCACCTCACCCGTGATGAGGGTGGAGTCGACGTCCATGACGACGAGGCGGCGTGCGGGCGGGGGGGGCACGGGCGGCAGGCTAGCCGCCGGCGCACCCCGCGCGGCCCGGGCGTTCAGAGCGCGGTGAGCAGCCCGATGAACTCGTCGGCCATGGCCAGCTTGCGGGCGAGGTCGGCCCGCCGCGTGCGGGCGGCCTCGACGTGCGCCGCCAGGCGCTCGCGGAGGTCCGTCCCGTCCGCCGCCGTGCGGTCGTCGGCCCCGTCCTGCGCGCTGCTCGTGGCCGCGATGCGGTCGGCGACGTCGAGGACGTCGCGCATCTCGCGGAGCCGGCCCGGCGCCGCCGGGGGGGCGGCACCGGGCCGGGGCCGGGCGGGTGGTGCAGGCGGGCGACGCCGTCAGTCGTGGATGACCGTGCCCTTGGGGACCACGGTGATGCCCGAGTCCGTGACGGTGAAGCCGCGGGCGAGGTCGTGCTCCCGGTCGACGCCGACCTTGACGCCCGCCGGCACCACGACGTTCTTGTCGAGGATCGCGCGGTGCACCTCGGCGCCGCGCTCCACGTGGACGTCGTTCATAAGGACGGAGTCCGTCACGTGCGAGTACGAGCGCATCCGCACGCCCGGGGACACGATGGAGCGGCTCACCTGGGCCCCCGAGACGACGACGCCCGGGGAGACGATGGAGTCGGCCGCGTGGCCCAGACGCCCCTCGCCCGCGTGCACGAACTTCGCCGGCGGCAGGCCCGTGTAGCCCGTGTAGAGCGGCCACTCGTCGTTGTAGAGGTTGAACACGGGCTCGATCGCGATGAGGTCCATGTTCGCCTCGAAGTACGCGTCGAGGGTCCCGACGTCCCGCCAGTAGTCCTTGTCGCGCGGCGCGGAGCCCGGCACGTCGTTGCGGATGAAGTCGTAGACGCCCGCGGTCCCCTTCGCGACGAACGCGGGCACGATGTCCCCGCCCATGTCGTGCTTGGAGGCGGGGTCGTCCGCGTCCGCCGTCACCGCCCGCACCAGGGCGGCCGCGTCGAAGACGTAGTTGCCCATCGAGGCGAGGATCTCCTGCGGGGAGTCCGGCACCGGGACGGGGTCCGACGGCTTCTCCCGGAACGCGGCGATGCGGGTCGGGTCCTGCGGGTCGGTCTCGATGACGCCGAACTGGTCCGCCAGGCCGATCGGCTGGCGGATGCCGGCGACCGTGAGCTCGGCACCCGAGGCGATGTGGGCGTCGACCATCTGGGAGAAGTCCATGCGGTACACGTGGTCCGCGCCGACCACCACGACGATGTCGGGCCGCTCGTCGTCGATGATGTTCAGGCACTGGTAGATGGCGTCCGCGGAGCCGAGGTACCAGTGCTTGCCGACGCGCTGCTGCGCCGGCACCGCGGCCACGTAGTTGCCGAGCAGCGGGGACATCCGCCACGTCTGGGCCACGTGCCGGTCGAGGCTGTGGGACTTGTACTGCGTGAGCACGATGACGTGTAGGTAGCCGGAGCTGATGACGTTCGACAGGGCGAAGTCGACGAGCCGGTAGATGCCGCCGAAGGGCACCGCCGGCTTGGCACGGGCGGCGGTGAGGGGCATGAGGCGCTTGCCCTCCCCACCTGCGAGGACGATCGCGAGGACGCGCGGCGCTGCCATGCCGCTCACGATAGGGGGTAGCGACGTGATGCGCGCCACCTCGCCCGGTCGGCGCTAGCGTGTCGGCCGAGGTCACCGGCGCCCGTCGGCGGTGCGCCCGCGACGAGGGGAGTCACGAAGGTGCGAGTCGATCTGCTGACCCGGGAGTACCCGCCGCACGTGTACGGCGGTGCCGGCGTGCACGTGGTCGGGCTGACGGAGGTGCTGCGCCGGACGCTGGACGTGCGGGTGCACTGCTTCGACGGCCCGCGCACCGGCGCCGACGAGGGCGCCGACGAGGGCGCCGACGAGGGCGTGGTCGGCTACGACGTGCCACCCGGCCTCGCGGGGGCGAACGCGGCGCTGGGAACCTTCGGGGTCGACCTCGAGATGGTCGCGGGGGTGGCCGCCGTCGGCGCCGACGGCGTCGCCACCGACCTCGTCCACTCCCACACCTGGTACGCCAACCTGGCCGGGCACCTCGCGGGTCTGCTCCAGGGCGTGCCGCACGTCCTGACGGCGCACTCCCTCGAGCCGCTGCGGCCGTGGAAGGCCGAGCAGCTCGGCGGCGGCTACGCGCTCTCGTCGTGGGCGGAGCGCACCGCCTACGTCGGTGCCGCCTCGGTCATCGCGGTGTCGGCCGGCATGCGCGAGGACATCCTGCGGGCCTACCCGGAGGTGGACCCGGCGAAGGTGCACGTCGTGCACAACGGCATCGACCTCGACCTCTGGCGCCGCCCGACGTCGCCCGAGGACCTCGAACGGGACGCCGCGACGCAGGCCCGGCTCGGCATCGACCCCGACCGGCCGACCGTCGTCTTCGTGGGGCGGATCACGCGGCAGAAGGGCCTGCCGTACCTGCTGCGCGCGTGCGAGCAGCTCCCGCCGGAGGTGCAGGTGGTGCTGTGCGCCGGCGCCCCGGACACCCCGGAGATCCTCGCCGAGGTGGAGGGGCTCGTCGCGGGCCTGCGCGAGCGGCGCTCGGGCGTCGTGTGGATCCGGGAGATGCTGCCGCGGGAGCAGGTCGTGGCCGTGCTGTCCGCCGCCACCGTCTTCGCGTGCCCGTCGGTGTACGAGCCCCTGGGCATCGTCAACCTCGAGGCGATGGCCGTGGGCGTGCCCGTCGTCGGGACCGCGACGGGCGGCATCCCCGAGGTCGTGGTCGACGGCGAGACGGGCTGGCTCGTGCCGATCGACCAGGTGCAGGACGGCACGGGCACGCCGACGGACCCCGACCGGTTCGTCGCCGACGTGGCCGCCGCGCTGACCACGGCCTGCGCGGACCGCGAGCGGGCGGCGGCCTTCGGCGCCGCGTCCCGCCGGCGGGTCGAGGAGCACTTCACGTGGGAGGCCGTCGCCGCCCGGACGGTGGAGGTGTACCGCTCGGTGCTCGGGTGACGGGCCGGGCCCGGCGCGTCAGGGGGTGCGCAGCTCGCTCGTCACGGCGGCGCCGAGCGCCCGGCGTGCCGAGCGGTCCACGTCGCGCAGCGCGCCGAGGCGGCGGTCGGCCTGGCCGACGGTGACGGCGGCGCCGTCGTCGACGGTGGCCAGCGCGACGACCGCGCGCAGCCGCACGGCGCTGAGCAGCAGGCGGACCCGCGCCCCCGCCAACCCCGGCGGCAGCAGGGACGTCACCGAGGAGTCCGCGCGCAGCTCGGCCAGGCGCTCGCCGAGCTCGGGGCGCCACCGGGCGACGTCCAGCCGCACGAGGGCGTCCGTGGCCTCCGCGAGGCCCGTGCGCAGGGCGCGGTCGGCCTCGTCGAGCAGCGGGACGGCCCCCAGCACGGGACGCCGCCAGTCGGGGACCGGCGCGACCTGCCACGTCACGAGGTGGCCGGGCTCGAGCGCGCTGCCGAACCGCTGCACCTCCGGCACGGCGGCCAGGCAGACGGTCGGGGTCCGCACGAGGAGGCACTCGCCCGCCGCGACCGCGGCCGCGGTCAGGGCCGGCGGGAGCCCGGGCGGCGGGTCGCCGGGGCCGGGCAGCAGGCAGGCGACCTCGCGCGGCTCGTCGGCGCACGCGTCGACCAGCCGCGACAGGGGCCGGTCGTCGTCGGCGAGGCCGACGACGCGGTGCGGCTCGTCGTCGCGCTGCACGGCCGCGACCAGGCGGGCGCGGTCGAAGGGACCGGTCAGCCAGGCGGCGAGCAGCACCGAGCGGGGGACGTCCAGGACGGGCACGCGCCCACGCTAGCGAGCGGTCGTGCCCCGGGCGCGCACTAGGGTCGGGGCCATGACCGACGTGCTCGACCTGCAGGACGTCACCGTGCGACGCGGTGCCACCACCATCCTCGACGGGCTCTCCTGGCAGATCCGCGACGGCGAGCGCTGGGTGGTGCTGGGACGCAACGGCGCCGGCAAGACCTCCCTGCTGCAGGTGTGCTCCGGCCGCATGCACCCCACGTCCGGCACGGCGCACCTGCTGGGCGAGCGCCTGGGCGGGGTCGACGTCTTCGAGCTGCGGCCGCGCATCGGGCTGTCCTCCGCCGCGCTCGCGGACCGCATCCCGTCGGGGGAGACGGTCCTCGACGTGGTGCTGACCGCCTCCTACGGCTACACCGGTCGCTGGCGGGAGAGCTACGAGGAGCAGGACGAGGCGCGCGCCCACGAGCTGCTGCGCGCGTTCGGCGTCGAGCACCTCGCCGCCCGGTACTTCGGCACGCTGAGCGAGGGCGAGCGCAAGCGCGTCCAGATCGCCCGGGCCCTCATGTCCGACCCCGAGCTCCTGCTGCTCGACGAGCCCGCGGCCGGCCTGGACCTCGGCGGGCGCGAGGAGCTGGTCGCGGCGCTCGCCGAGCTGGCCGCCGACCCCCGCTCGCCGGTGATCGTGCTGGTCACGCACCACGTCGAGGAGGTCCCGCCCGGCTTCACGCACGCGCTGCTGCTGCGCGACGGCCGCGCGCAGGCGGCGGGCCCCGTCGCGGAGGTCCTCACCGCCGACGAGCTGTCGGCCACCTTCGGCGTCCCGCTGGCCGTGCAGCGAGGCGGCGGCCGCTGGGCCGCGCGGGCCCTGCCGGCCGCGCTGACGGGGGCGCGCGCCGCCGCCCGCTGACCTCGGTGCCGCGGCCGTCCCTCCGCCGGGGCCGTCCGCGCCACGAGGCGCGACCACCAGCACTCGCCCTGCACACGGTCATGCGCTCGTGTACGCCGGGCATGGTGCTCCTCAGGTCCGCTGGGTACGGTGGGACCGCGACGCCCAGGGAGGCGCCGCGGCGTCGTCGCCCCGGGGTGGCCGCCGACGAGCGGGAGGGGGAGGCCATGGCCTGGCTCTGGTGGATGGGCGGGGCGGCGCTGCTGGCCGTCGTCGAGGTCCTCTCGCTCGACCTCGTGCTCATCATGTTCGCGGGCGGCGCCGTGGCGGGCGGGATCGCCGCCGCGTTCGGCGCCCCGCTGTCGGTCCAGGTGCTCGTCGCCGCCGTGTCCTCGGTGGTGCTGCTGACCACGTTGCGACCGCTGCTCCTGCGCCACCTGCGCGACCGCGTGCCGCTGCAGGAGACGAACGTGGCGGCCCTCGTCGGGCGACCGGCGCTGGCACTGAGCGCCGTCGACGCCGACGGCGGGCGCGTGAAGATCCACGGCGAGGTCTGGAGCGCGCGTCTCGACGGACCGGGGGAGCTGCCGGCCGACGCGCCCGCGGTCGTCCTGCGCATCGAGGGGGCGACGGCCGTCGTCGCGCCCGACCCGAGGAGGGGGACCTCATGACCGACCTGACCGCCGCGGCGGCCCACGCACCCGTGCTGGCCGCGGCCGCCGACGGGGACGGCGGCGGCGCCGTCGGCATCGCGACCGTCGTGGTGCTGGCGCTGCTCGTCCTGTTCGTCGTCGTCGCCCTCGTGCGGTCCGTGCGGATCGTGCCCCAGGCGGTGGCGATGATCGTCGAGCGCCTCGGCCGGTACTCCCGGACCATGGACGCGGGCCTGCACCTGCTCATCCCGTTCGTCGACCGGGTCCGTGCCGGCGTGGACCTGCGCGAGCAGGTGGTCTCGTTCCCGCCGCAGCCGGTCATCACCTCGGACAACCTCGTCGTCAACATCGACACGGTCATCTACTTCCAGGTCACGGACCCCAAGTCGGCGGTCTACGAGATCGCCAACTACATCCAGGGCGTCGAGCAGCTCACCGTCACGACGCTGCGCAACGTCGTCGGGTCGCTGGACCTCGAGCAGACGCTGACGAGCCGCGACCAGATCAACGGCCAGCTCCGCGGCGTGCTCGACGAGGCGACGGGCCGGTGGGGCATCCGCGTCAACCGCGTGGAGCTCAAGAGCATCGACCCGCCCCAGTCCGTGCAGGGCGCCATGGAGGCGCAGATGCGCGCCGAGCGGGACCGCCGCGCGACGATCCTCACCGCCGAGGGTGTCAAGCAGTCGCAGATCCTCACCGCCGAGGGCGAGAAGCAGGCCGCGATCCTGCGGGCGGAGGGCGCGGCCCAGTCGGCGATCCTCACCGCCGAGGGGGAGTCGCGCGCGATCCTCCAGGTCTTCGACGCCGTGCACCGCGGCGACGCCGACCCGCAGCTGCTCGCCTACCAGTACCTGCAGACGCTGCCGAAGATCGCGGCGACGCCGGCGAACAAGCTGTGGTTCCTGCCGTCGGAGCTGAGCGGCGTGCTGGGGCAGCTCGCGGACGGCTTCGCCGGGACGGGCGGCGGCGACGGGTCGGGTCGGCGGGCCCGCAAGGCCTCGCCGGTGCGGCCCGAGGACCTGCCGCCGAGCGCGCTGGAGGACCCGCGCGAGGCGCTGGAGCGCGCCCGCCGGGAGTCCGAGCGCGCGGCGGAGGAGGCCACGAGCTCCGGTACCCGCAGCGGCCGGCCGTTCAGCGCCGAGGCCGAGCGGGGGCAGGCGGCCACGGGAGCCGGCGGCCTGGCCGGGCCGGGCGGCGTCAACGGCGGGACGCCGTCGGCGGGCGGTCCTCCACCGGAGGGACCGGGGCCGTCGGGGTCGTCGGCGGCAGGGCCGGGCGGTCCCGCCTGACGTCGGCCGGGCCCGCGAAGACCACCTGGCTCTGCAGGCCGTAGGCCAGCACGAAGAGCGAGAGGTCCGCGAGCACCTTGGCGATCACGGCCGGCACGCCGAGGTCCGTCAGCGCCGTCACGACGCCGAGGGAGCCCGCGAGCAGCAGCAGCGCGAGGGCGACGTAACGCCCCGCCGCCCGGCGGAGCGGCGCCCCCGCGCCGCCGGGCGACGCGAAGACGGCGTGGCGGTTGACGAGGAAGTTCACGGCCGCCGACACCGCGCGCGCCCCGCCCACCGCGAGCGCGAGCGAGCCCGTCAGGGGCAGCAGCGCGGCGAAGGCCGCGACGTCGACCGCCGCCCCGAGCAGCGAGGACAGCGCGAAGGCGACGAGCGGCGCCATGACGCGCAGGGAGTCGGCGACGGGCCGGAAGTGCGAGGACGCGTTGCTCTCGAGGTAGATCGTGGCGATGGGGTGCTGCTCGACGACGACCCCGCTGCGGGCCAGGTGCAGCAGGAGGCGCAGCTCGTACTCGAAGCGGTCGCCGGTCACCGTCAGCAGGTCCGGCAGCAGCGCGGCCGGGTAGCCGCGCAGGCCCGTCTGCGTGTCGACGACGTCCTGGCCCGTGCTGAGCCGGAACAGCAGGCGGGAGGCCTCGTTGCCGACGCGGCTGCGCATCGGCACCGGGCCGGTGAACGCGCGCACGCCGAGCACCACCGCCCCGTCGCCGGTGGCCACGCGGCGGGCGACGGCCAGCACGTCGGCCGGCGCGTGCTGGCCGTCGCTGTCGGCGCAGACGACGTCCCGTCCGGGTCGGTGCGCCAGGACCCACGCGACGCCGGTGCGCAGCGCGGCGCCCTTCCCGCGGTTGACCGGGTGGGTGAGGACGACGACGCCCCGCGCGCGGACGGCGGCCAGCGCCGCGGCGCCGGCGGGCCCGGAGCCGTCGTCGACGACGACGACCTCGAGCGGGGGGCCGGACGCGGCGGCGGCGTGCAGCGCGTCGGCGAGGGCGACGAGGCGCTCGTCGGGGTCGAGCGCGGGGACGAGGACGATCACGGCCGGCCTCAGTAGCCCAGGTAGAGGATGTCGGAGGTGCCGCGCTCGGTGCCCTTGCCGAGCGGGTCGTTGACGAGCGCGCCGTCGAACACCATGGTCGAGGACCCGCCGCCGTCGAGGTTGTAGGCGGTGGTGGCGCCGAGGTCGAGCATCATCTGCGCCGCCTCGGTCATGGTCACGCCCGCGCTGTACCCGGGGCTGCGGCCGTCGACGACGACGAAGAGCAGGTGGTTGTCGTCGACGACCCCGACGAGCGTGCGCGGCTGGTCGCCCTGGATGGAGTGGTTGCCGACGTTCGTGTCGACCTCGACGTCCTCGATGCCGTCGACGACGGCCCCGTCCTCGACGATGGCCGGGCCGAACGACAGCGTGTTCCACACCCCGGCGGCGACCAGCTCGTCGGCGGAGGTCTCCGTCTCGTCGTACACCTCCACGTGGCCGTCGGTGTAGAACGCCAGCCCCTCGCGGGCACCCTCGTCGCGGTAGACGACGCCGTTGCGGATGACGATGCCCGTGTCGCGGAACCCGTAGTAGTCCCCGTTCACCGCGAACACCGCGTCGTTGTCGGCGGCGATGTCGCTGGTGGTCTCGGTGATATTGGTGCCGAACGCGTTCTGCGCGAAGGCGGAGCGCAGGTCGGTGGCGTCGGCCAGGACGACGTCGGCCACGTAGGAGCTCACCTGGTCGTCGCCCGAGCCGGTGACGACGGTGGAGATCGTGACGCTCGTGCCGTCGGCGGCGGTGTAGGACGTCGACGTGAGGGTGCCGGCGCCCGTGCTCGTGTCCCTGCTGGCGTCCGTGGTGGTCCCCGTCGTCGTGCCGTCCGTCGTCGTCGTGGTCCCGGCGGCGGCGGACTGCGCGGCCTCGTAGGCGTCGACGTCGGCGATCTGGACGTGGTCGACGACGAAGCGGTCGAGCGCCCACGAGGCCGTGCCGCCGGCGGCGAGCACGAGGCCGGCGGTGACGGCGACCGCGGTCCGGCGCAGGGCGCGGCGGCGCGGGCTCGTCGGGGTTGGTTCCGGGGCGGTGCGAGGTCGGTGTCGGGGCATGCGGCATGTCTAGGCAGGGCGCCCCGGTGCCCGGCCGGTCCCCGCTGTACGACCGCTGTGCGACGTGGCGGACCTTGCGAGTGAGTGCTCACTCACCATAGGTTGCTGCCTGTGCCGACCCGAGCACCCCGCATGTCCCGCGACGAGCGGCGCTCGGCCATCGTCGTGGCCACCGTGCCCCTGCTCGCCGAGCTGGGGGCGGACGTGACGACCCGGCAGATCGCCGAGGCCGCCGGCGTCGCGGAGGGCACGCTGTTCAAGGCGTTCGACGACAAGACGGAGCTCTTGCACGCGGCCGCGCTGGCCGCGATGGACGCCGCGCCCACGTGCGCCGCCGTCGCCGCGCTGCCCGACGCCCCGCTGGAGGAGCTCGTCGCGTCCGTGGCGCGCGTCCTCCAGGAGGGGATGATCGAGCGCACGCGCGTCATGCACGCGGTGCGCAGCATCTTCGCGCAGGTGCTGCGCGGCGAGGGCGCCGCACCCGGGACGGCCGGCGCCGCCGGGCCGCGACACGGCCCGCACGTCGAGCACGTGCTGGCCCTCCTGCGCTGCACCGCGGACCGGCTGGAGCCGCACGCGGACCGGCTCGGCGGGAACTCCTGGACAGCGGCGCGCGTCCTGCTCAACCTGGCGGTGGGGCTGGGGCCGCCGGGGATGGCCGGCGTCGGGCTGCTGCCGCCGGAGCTCGTGGCCGCGGTCGTGGTCCGCGGCCTGGCGCACGGCCCGGCGCCCGAGCTCCACCCCGACGACCGCCCGCTCGACGAGGTCCTGGCCGGACCCCTGCGCACCACCACCCCCGACGGCACCGACCTCGCGAGGCGACCATGCTGACCCGACTGCTGCGGACCCACCTGCGGCCCTACCGGACCGCCCTGCTCGTCGTCGTCGTGCTGCAGGCGGCGCAGGCGCTGAGCAACCTCTGGCTGCCGACCCTCAACGCCCGGATCATCGACCAGGGCGTCGTCACGGGGGACACGGGCTACGTCCTGCGGACCGGCGGGGTGATGCTCGCCGTGACCGTCCTGCAGGTGCTCTGCGCCGTGGTCGCCGTCTTCTTCGCGGCCCGCGTGGCGATGTCGGTGGGCCGTGACCTGCGCGGCGCGGTGTTCGCCCGCGTGCAGGAGTTCTCGGCGCAGGAGGTCGGCCGGTTCGGGGCGCCGTCGCTCATCACCCGCGAGAGCAACGACGTCCAGCAGGTGCAGATGCTCGTCATGATGGGGCTGGCGTTCCTCGTCGCCGCGCCCATCACCCTCGTCGGCGGCGTCATCATGGCGGTGCGTGAGGACGCGCGGCTGTCGATGGTCCTGCTCGTCATCGTGCCGGTCCTGCTCGTCGTGCTGGGGCTGACCATCCGGCGGATGCGGCCGCTGTTCGCCTCCATGCAGACCCGCCTCGACGCCATCAACCGGGTGCTGCGCGAGCAGATCACGGGCATCCGCGTCGTGCGGGCCTTCGTGCGCGAGGACGCGGAGGCGGCCCGCTTCGGCGCCGCGAACGACGAGCTGCGGGAGGTCGCCGTCGCCGTCGGGCGGCTCATGGCGCTCATGTTCCCCGTGGTGATGCTCGTGCTGAACCTGTCGAGCGTCGCCGTCATCTGGTTCGGCGGGCAGCAGATCGACGCGGGGCGGATGCAGGTGGGATCGCTGACCGCCTTCATCTCCTACCTCATGCAGATCCTCATGGCGGTGCTCTTCTCGACGATGATGCTGATGATCGTGCCGCGGGCCGAGGTCAGCGCTGGCCGCATCACCGAGGTCCTCCAGACCGAGCCCTCCATCCGCCCGCCCGCCGGCGGCGGCCGTCCCTTCGCGCAGCGCGGCGGGGTGGAGCTGCGCGGGGTCACCTTCGGCTACCCGGGCGCCGAGGCGCCGGTCCTGCACGACGTCGACCTCCTGGCCCCCGTCGGGCAGACCACGGCGATCATCGGCGCCACCGGCGCGGGCAAGACGACGCTCGTCGAGCTCGTGCCGCGGCTCGTCGACGTGACCGGCGGCGCGGTGCTCGTCGGCGGGGTGGACGTGCGCGAGCTCGACCCGCAGGTGCTGTGGTCCGCCATCGGCCTCGTGCCGCAGAAGCCCTTCCTCTTCTCCGGCACGGTCGCCTCGAACCTGCGCATGGGCAAGGGTGACGCGACGGAGGACGAGCTCTGGCACGCGCTCGAGGTCGCCCAGGCGGCGGACTTCGTCCGCGAGCTCGGCGGGCTCGAGGCGCCGGTGACGCAGGGCGGCACGAACGTGTCCGGCGGCCAGCGCCAGCGCCTGGCGATCGCCCGGGCCCTCGTCCGCCGCCCGGCGATCTACCTGTTCGACGACTGCTTCTCCGCGCTCGACGTCGCCACCGACGCCGCGCTGCGGGCCGCCCTCGTCCCGGAGACCCGGGACGCGACGGTGCTCGTCGTCGCCCAGCGGGTCAGCACGGTCCGAGGAGCGGACCGCATCGTCGTGCTCGACGACGGGCGCGTCGTCGGGACCGGCACCCACACCGAGCTCATGGCGTCGGACGAGACGTACCGCGAGATCGTCCTGTCCCAGGTGAGCGTGGAGGAGGCGGCGTGACCGCGCCGACGCGGACCAGGCCCGGCTCCCCGGCGCCCGGCGGCCCCGCGGCCGGCGGCCCGCCCCCGGGCGGACCGGCGCGGGGACCGATGGGCGGCCCCATGGGCGGGCGGCCCGGCGGGATGATGGGCGTGCCCGTCGCCAAGGCGATGGACTTCCGGGGGTCGCTGAGGCGGCTCGTCGGGATGCTGCGGCCCGAGCGCGCGGTGCTGCTCGTCGTGCTCGCGCTGACGGCGGTCAGCGTGACGCTCAGCGTGCTGGGCCCGCGGATCCTCGGGCACGCGACCGACGTCGTCTTCGAGGGCGTCGTGGGGCGCCGGCTCGGGGAGGTGTTCCCGGCCGGGACGACGAAGGCGCAGGCCCTCGCCGCGCTCGAGGCCCGCGGCGACACCGCGCAGGCGGACCTGCTGCGCCCCATGGACGTCGTCCCCGGGCAGGGGATCGACTTCGACCGCCTCGGCCAGGTGCTCCTCGTGGTCCTCGGGCTGTACCTCGCGGCGTCGCTGCTCGGCTACCTCCAGGGCGTGCTCACCACGCAGCTCGTCCAGCGGACCGTCTTCCGCATGCGCCGCGACGTGCAGGCCAAGCTCGGCCGGCTGCCGCTGTCCTACGTCGACCGGCACCAGCGCGGCGAGATCCTCTCGCGCGTCACCAACGACATCGACAACGTCGCGCAGACCATGCAGCAGACGCTGAGCCAGCTCATCACCTCGCTGCTGACCATCGTCGGCGTCCTGGCGATGATGGTCTGGATCTCCCCGCTGCTCGCCGTCGTGGCGCTCGTGACGGTGCCGCTGTCGGCCTGGGTCACGGTGCTCATCGCGAAGCGCTCGCAGCCGCAGTTCGTCGCCCAGTGGGCCTCGACCGGCAAGGTCAACGCCCACGTCGAGGAGATGTTCACCGGTCACACGCTCGTGAAGGTCTTCGGCCGGCAGGAGGCGGTCGCGGCGACCTTCCGCGCGGAGAACGAGCGCCTGTACGAGGCGTCGTTCCGGGCGCAGTTCATCTCCGGGGCCATCCAGCCGGCGATGATGTTCATCTCGAACATCGGCTACGTCGTCATCGCCGTCGTCGGGGCCCTGCAGGTGGCGGGCGGCGCGATGACGCTGGGCTCGGTGCAGGCCTTCATCCAGTACTCCCGGCAGTTCACGCAGCCGGTCACCCAGGTCGCGTCGATGGCCAACATCCTGCAGTCGGGCGTCGCGTCCGCCGAGCGGGTGTTCGAGCTGCTCGACGAGCCCGAGCAGCGCCCGGACCCGGTGCCGCCGGCGGCGGTGGCGCAGCCCGTGCGGGGCCGCGTCGCGTTCGAGG
Source organism: Cellulomonas marina (assembly GCF_900111925.1). Taxonomy (GTDB): domain Bacteria; phylum Actinomycetota; class Actinomycetes; order Actinomycetales; family Cellulomonadaceae; genus Cellulomonas; species Cellulomonas marina. Next base: position 86,099 of record NZ_FOKA01000012.1, on the reverse strand, counting down.
ACGTCTCGTTCCGGTACGTCGCCGACACCCCGCTCATCGAGCACCTCGACCTCGTCGCCGAGCCGGGCCAGACGGTTGCGATCGTCGGGCCGACGGGCGCCGGCAAGACCACCCTCGTCAACCTCCTCATGCGGTTCTACGAGGTCGACGGCGGGCGCATCACGCTCGACGGCGTCGACACCGCCGCGATGCGCCGGGCCGACCTGCGCTCGCAGGTGGGCATGGTCCTGCAGGACACCTGGCTGTTCGGCGGGACGATCGCGGAGAACATCGCCTACGGCACGGGCGCCGACGCCGGCCCCGGCGGGCGCGACCGCGAGCGGATGCTGGCGGCGGCCCGCGCCACCTACGTCGACCGGTTCGTGCACGCGTTGCCCGACGGGTACGAGACCGTCATCGACGAGGAGGGCGGCAACGTCAGCGCGGGGGAGAAGCAGCTCATCACCATCGCGCGCGCGTTCCTGGCCGACCCGGCGCTGCTCGTCCTCGACGAGGCCACGTCCTCGGTGGACACCCGCACCGAGGTGCTGGTGCAGGGCGCGATGAACGCCCTGCGGCAGGGTCGGACGTCATTCGTCATCGCGCACCGGCTGTCCACCATCCGCGACGCGGACGTCATCCTCGTCATGGAGCACGGCGCGATCGTCGAGCAGGGGTCGCACGCGGCGCTGCTGGCCGCCGACGGCGCGTACGCCCGGCTCTACCGCTCGCAGTTCGCGGCGGCGACGGCGGCGGACGGCGTCTGACGGCGGCGTCCGACGGGCCGGGCGCCCCGGGCGGGGCTGGCAGGATGACGCGGTGCGTCACGAGCTCCTCCCGCTGACCGATCCCGACGACGCGCGGCTCGCGGACTACGTCGCGCTGACCGACGTGGCGCTGCGGCGGCGGTTCGAGCCCGAGCGCGGCCTCTACATCGCCGAGAGCTCGACGGTCCTGGGCCGGGCGCTGCGCGCCGGGCACCGGCCGCGGTCGGTCCTCCTGGCCCCGCGCTGGGTGCCGGACCTGCAGGCGCTGCTGGCGGAGCTGCCCGACGAGCCCGCCGGCCGTGACGGCGCCCCCGTGCCGGTGTACGTCGCCGACGAGGCGCTGCTCGAGGCCATCACGGGCTTCCACGTGCACCGCGGCGCGCTGGCCGCCATGCACCGGCCCGCGCTGGCACCGGTGGCGGACGTGCTGGCCGGCGCGCGGGGCGGTGCGGGCGCGCGTCGGGTGGCCGTGCTCGAGGACCTCGTCGACCACACGAACGTCGGGGCAGCCTTCCGGTCGGCGGCCGCGCTGGGCGTCGACGCCGTGCTCGTGACGCCGCGGTGCGCGGACCCGCTCTACCGCCGGTCGGTGCGGGTGTCGATGGGCACGGTCTTCCAGGTGCCCTGGACGCGCATCGACCCCTGGCCCGAGGGCCTGGACGTGCTGCGCGCGCTGGGGTTCGTCACGGCCTCGCTCGCGCTGGCCGAGCACGCCACGACGCTCGACGAGCTCGTGGCCGCGCCGCCCGACCGGCTCGCGCTGGTCCTCGGCGCGGAGGGCGACGGCCTGGGGGCGGCCACGGTCGCGGGGTCGGACCTCGTCGTGCGGATCCCCATGGCGGGGGGAGTGGACAGCCTCAACGTGGCCGCGGCGGCCGCGGTGGCGTTCTGGGCGGTGCGGGTGCCGGCGGGCTAGACGCCCAGCGGGTCGGCCGGTGCCGACGGGGCCAGGACGCGCGCGATCGTCTCGTCGACGAGGTCCTCCACGACGCGGTCGAGGGCCGGGTCGGCGTCGTGGCGCCGGTGGCCCGGGGCGCGGACGAGGTCGACGTCGACCCCGTGCCGGCGCGGGACGTACCGGAAGCCGTCCTCGGTGGACGGGTCGTAGTCGAGGACGAGGTCGGCCACCTCGAGCCGGTGGCGCCACGTCGCCAGGCGGCGGACGTCCTCGGGGGGCAGCGTCGCGCCGTCGCGCCGCGCCGCCTCGAGGTGCAGGAGCGCCAGGTCGGTGGACAGCCGGTGCTCCGGCAGCACGTGCCAGGGGACGAGGTGCCGGCCACGGTGCGCGTCGGCATGGTGCATGTCGGCCCGGTGCGTGTCGGCATGGTGCAGGAGCTGCTCGATGAGGGCGTCGACGTCGTCCTCGGGGGTGCGGACGTCGTCGTCCCGGAGCCCGCGCTCGACCGCGCTCATGGCGCCTCCTCTGTCGCAGCCGATGGTAGGGCCAGCCCGGCCACGACCTCGACCCCCGGGGCGGACCCCAGGAGCGCACCGGGCAGGGCGATCTTCGAGCGGCGGACCCCGCTGCCGACGACGACGTGGTCCCCGGCCTCGTCGGGCACGGTGACGGCCTCGTCGACGAGGACGCGCCAGCCGCCCGGCAGGCCGAGCGGGGTGATGCCGCCGTACTCCATCCCGGACTCGGTGGTCGCGCGGTCCGTGGGCAGGAACGACGCCTTGCGCACGTCCAGCAGGCGCTTGACGGCGGTGTTGACGTCCGCGCGGGTGGTGGCGCGGACCACGGCGGCGGCGATCCGCTCCTCGCCCGCGCGGCGGCCGGCGACGAGCACGCAGTTGGCCGACGCCGACGGCGGCAGCGCGAACGCCTCGGTCAGCGCCGCGGTGTCCGCCAGGTCGGGATCGATCTCCGCGACGAGGACGGCGGTGGCGACGAGGGGCTCCACGGCCGCCCACCGCTCGAGGGCTGCGCGCGTGGCGGGGGCGAGCAGGTCGGGGCGGGCGAGCGCCGGGCCCCAGGGCAGCGACCCGGGGGCGGGGGACGTGGGGGAGGGCACGGGGGCAGGGTAGCGACGACAGCGGGGCCCGGACCGGGCCGTCCGTCCCGGGCGGCCCTTCCTACGGGCACCGTCCGAGGGCCGGTGGCGGGTCGGTGCGGAGCGCGCTCGGTCCCGGGCCGACGCGCCGACGACACGCTGGAGCGAGGGCCACGGACGGCCGTGCTCCGCAGCGGTCCGCCGTCGCGCGACGGCGTCGAGGGTCGTTCGCGAGGTCGTGTCGGTGGTCGGCGGGAGGGTGTCCACGGGGGCGCTCGACGGATTGACACCGGGTCGCCGGGCGCGTGTACTAGTTATCGAACACGCGTTCGAACACGGCCGATGTGGTCGGTGCTCGGTCGCCTCCGCGACCGCTCCGAGCCGGCGGCCGGAGGGTCTTGGCGGGTCGTCAGGATGTAGCACGAGGGTACGGGAGGTGGTCGTGGTTCCGACGGCCGCCGCTGCGGAGGACCACCGCTCCCGGGCCGCCCGCGCCCGCGAGGTGCTGGCTCGTGCCGAGCTGCGGACGGGCGCCCGCAGCCTGGCGCTCGGCACCCGTCCCGGAACGCCGGCGGCCGTGACGGCGGTTCCGGCACCGGCGCCGTCCGTGCCGCCCGCGCCATCCGCGCCGTCCGGGCCGTCCTCGACCGCGCTGCCGACGGCACTGCTCACCACCGAGCGCCCGCCGCTCGCGGTGCCGCCCGCGCTGGTGCCGCTCCTGCCCGAGGGGCTGCGCCGCGGCGGGGCCACGGTGGTGACGGGGTCGACGTCGCTGCTCCTGGCCCTGCTGGCGCAGGCCTCGGCCGGCGGGGCGTGGGCCGCGGTCGTCGGGCAGCCGTCGATCGGCCTGCTCGCGGCCGCGCAGGCCGGGGTCGAGCTCGACCGGCTGGCGCTCGTGCCGCGTCCCGGTGCCGACAGCCCGGCCGTCGTGGCCGCGCTCGTCGACGGGCTGGACGTCGTCGTCGTGGGTGCGGGGGCGGTGCTCACCGACGCCGACCGGCGCCGGCTGACCGCGCGGGTGCGCGAGCGGGGGGCGGTCCTGCTGACGAGCACCGCCTGGCCGGGGGCGACGGCGGTGCTCGACGCGCGGCCGCTGGGCTGGACCGGGTTGGCCGACGGCGAGGGGCACCTGCGCTCCCACCGCCTGCAGGTGCGCCGCACCGGGCGGGGCGCGGCACCGGGGGACGTCGGGCTGGAGCTGGAGCTCCCGCTGCCCGTGCCGGGCGCGCTGCGCGTCGCACCCGCGGCACCGTCCGTGCCCCAGGTCGTGCCCCAGGTCGCGTCCCAGGCCGTGCCGCAGGCTCCCGACGAGGGCCACGAGGACGCCGACGGGTTCGTGCAGGGCCGGCTGAGGCTCGTCGGATGAGCGCACCCACTACGGGGCGCCCGACGACCCCGGCCCCGCCCCCCGCCGCCACCCGCACGCCGGAGGCACGCACGCCGGACGCACGCAGGTCCGGCCCCTCCACGACAGGCGCCCGTCCGTCCGGCACCCGCGCCCCCCGCCCGGCCGCCACCCGCACGACGGTGCTGTGGGTGCCCGACTGGCCCGTCGTGGCGGCCGCGACCCTGGAGGGCGTCCCGGCCGACGTGCCCACCGCGGTCCACGACGGCCGCCGCCTCGTCACGGTGTCCGCGGGCGCCCGTGCGGAGGGCGTGCGCCGGGGCATGCAGCGGCGCCAGGCCCAGGGGCTGTGCCCGGCGCTCGTGCTGCTCGACGCCGACGAGCCGCGGGACGTGCGGATGTTCGAGCCCGTCGCCGCGGCGGCCGAGACGGTCGTCAGCGGGGTCGAGGTGGTCCGCGCCGGCCTGCTGCTGCTGCCCGCGGGCGGGGCCAGCCGGTACCACGGCTCGGAGGACCGGCTCGCGGAGCTGCTGGTCAGCGCCGTCGCCGAACGCACGGGCCACGAGTGCGCGGTCGGGACGGCCGACGGGCTGCTGGCGGCGGTGCTGGCGGCGCGGACGGGGGAGGTGGTGCCGCCCGGGACGTCCCCGGCCTTCCTCGCGGGCCGGCCGATGGCGGACCTCGTGCACGCGGCCGTGACGGACGAGGACGCGGCCGAGGTCCTCGAGCTCGTCGACCTCCTGCACCGGCTGGGTCTGCGCCACCTGGGCCGTCTGGCCGCGCTGCCGCCCGCCGCCGTGCACGCCCGGTTCGGCCGCCGGGGCACGTGGGCGCAGACGCTGGCCCGTGGCGAGGACGAGCGTCCGCCGGTCCGGCGCCGCCCCGAGGCGGACGTGGAGGCCGCCACGGCGCTCGACCCGCCGCTCGACCGCGTCGACCAGGCGACCTTCGCCGGGCGCCGGCTCGCCGAGGAGCTGCACGCCGCGCTCGTCGCACGGGCGCTCACGTGCGGGCGGCTGCGGATCGACGCCCGCACGGAGGCCGGGGAGGAGCTCAGCCGGACGTGGCGGACGGACATGGGTGGCTGGGGCGGGCTGACCCCCGCCCGGATCACCGACCGCATCCGCTGGCAGCTCGAGGGGTGGCTGGCCTCCGCCGCGGCCGAGGCGGGACGTGCTGCTCGCGCGGCCCGGGCGCGGGCCGACCGCGAGGCGGGCCGGACGACGGGCCGGACATCGGGCCGGTCGTCGGGCCTGCGGACGCCCGGCGCCGACGGGGTCGACGCCGACGGGCCGGACGCACCTCCCGCGCTCGACGTGGACACCCCGGGCGTCACGCTCGTGCACCTCGCCGTGACGGCGCTCGACGTCGCCCCCGTCGGGGCGGAGCAGGGCCGGCTGTGGGGCGGCCCGTCGGGCGGGGACCTGCGCGCGCACCGGGCGCTGGACCGCGTCCAGGGCATCGTCGGGGTCGACGGTGTGCTGCTGGCGAGCCTGCAGGGCGGCCGCGACGTGCGCGACCAGGTGCACCTGCGTGCCTGGGGGGAGCAGGAGGCAGCCCCGCGCCCGGTGGACCGGCCGTGGCCAGGGCGCCTGCCCGACCCGGCACCGGCGTGCGTGCTCGCCGAGCCCGTGCCCGTGGAGGTGCTCGACGCGCACGGGCGGCCCGTCCGCGTCGACCCCCGGCAGTCGCTCAGCGGGGACCCAGCCGTCCTGCGCTGGACCGGCGACGGCGCCCGGGGTGACGACAGGGGTGGCGCCCGGGGTGACGACAGGGGTGGTGCCCGGGGCGACGACAGGGGCAGCGACGGGGGTGGTGGCAGCCGACGCGTCGTCGGCTGGGCCGGGCCGTGGCTGGTCCTCGAGCGGTGGTGGGTCCTCGGCGCCGCCGGGCAGGTCCGCGCGCACCTGCAGGTCGCGCTCGACGACCGCCGGGCGCTGCTGCTGACGGGCACCGCCGAGGGCTGGACCTGCGAGGCGACGTATGACTGACGCGTCGACGACCCACCTGGTGACCGGCCCGGCCCCGGCGTACGCCGAGCTGCACGCCCACTCGGCCTTCAGCTTCCTCGACGGCGCCAGCCAGCCTGAGGAGCTGGTCGCGGAGGCGGCCCGGCTCGGCCTGCGCGCCCTCGCCCTCACCGACCACGACGGGCTGTACGGCGTGGTCCGGTTCGCCCAGGCGGCGCGGGCCGTCGGCCTGCCGACCGTGTTCGGCGCCGAGCTGCACCTTCCCGCGCCCGACGGCCGGCGGCACGGCCGGGAGAGCGCGCGGGACCGCGCCCGCACGGTCCCCGGCCTGCCCGTCCTCGACCCGCCGACCGCGGTGCCCGACCCGCGGGCGGAGCACCTGCTCCTGCTGGCGCGGGGGCCGGACGGGTACCGCTCGCTGTCCGCCGCCATCGCCGAGGGTCACCTGCGCACGGGCCGCAAGGGCGCCGCCGAGTACCACCTGGAGGAGCTCGCGGCGGCCGCCGCAGGACGCTGGCTCGTGCTCACCGGCTGTCGCAAGGGGGCCGTCCGCCGGGCGCTGGCCGGGGGCGACCCGTCGGGCACCACCCCGGTGACGACGGCCGGCCTCGAGGCGGCGGGCCGTGAGCTGGACCGGCTCGTCGCCCTGTTCGGCCGGGACAACGTCGCGGTGGAGACGACCGCCGTCGGCGACGCCCACGACGCCGAGCGCGCCGACGCCCTCGCCGAGCTCGCCGCCCGGGCGCGGCTGCCCCTCGTCGCCACGGGCAACGTCCACTACGCGACGCCGCGCGACGCGGACCTGGCCGCCGCGCTGGCCGCCGTGCGCGCCCGGTCCTCCCTCGACGACATGGACGGCTGGCTGCCGGCGGCGCCGGGCGCGCACCTGCGCTCGGCCGCCGAGATGCTCGCGCGGCACCGGCGGTACCCGCAGGCCGTGGCGGCGGCGGCCGCGCTCGGGGCCGAGCTGGCGTTCGACCTCTCGCTCGTCGCCCCGTCGCTACCCCCGCATCCCGTGCCGCCCGGGCACACGGAGGCGACCTGGCTGCGCGAGCTGGTGCGGCGGGGCGCCGACGAGCTGTACGGCCCCCCGGACGACGAGACGGTCGCGGGCGCCCACGCCCAGGTCGAGCACGAGCTGGACGTCATCGAGCAGCTCGGCTTCCCGGGGTACTTCCTCGTCGTGCACGAGCTCGTCGACTTCTGCCGCCGCAACGGGATCCTCGCGCAGGGCCGGGGATCGGCGGCCAACTCGGCCGTCTGCTACGTCCTGCGGATCACCGCCGTCGACCCCGTGCGCCACGGCCTGCTCTTCGAACGCTTCCTGGCGCCCGAGCGCGACGGGCCGCCGGACATCGACGTCGACATCGAGTCCGCCCGCCGGGAGGAGGTCATCCAGCACGTCTACGAGCGCCACGGCCGCTCGCACGCGGCGCAGGTGGCCAACGTCATCTCCTACCGGCCGCGCTCCGCGGTTCGCGACGCGGCGCGCGCGCTCGGGTACGACACGGGTCAGCAGGACGCGTGGAGCGGGAGCATCGAGCGGTGGGGGACCCTGCGGGGCACGGAGAAACCCAGCCCCTGGTGGACGATGTACCGCTCGGGCACCGTCGGGGCGAGCAGCGCGGCGTCCGGGCCGTCGCCGTGGCCGGACCGCGCCGCCGACGGCGCGTGGTCACCGACGCTCGGCCGTCAGCCGACCGTCGACCGTCACGACGTGGCTCTGCCGCCGACGCCGCCGGCCGAGCTGGCGGAGATCCCCGACCCCGTGCTCGACCTCGCCGAGCGCTTCCTGCGCCTGCCGCGGCACCTGGGCATCCACTCCGGCGGCATGGTCTTGTGCGACCGGCCGGTCGTCGAGGTGTGCCCCGTGGAGTGGGCGCGGATGCCGGGGCGCACGGTGCTGCAGTGGGACAAGGAGGACTGCGCCGACGCGGGCCTGGTGAAGTTCGACCTCCTGGGTCTGGGCATGCTCACGGCGCTGCGGCTCGGCTTCGGGTTCGTCCGGGACCTCGAGGGCGTCGAGCTGGACCTGCACGCGCTGCCGCACGAGGACCCGCTGGTGTACGACCTCCTGTGCGCGGCCGACACCGTCGGGGTGTTCCAGGTCGAGTCCCGCGCGCAGATGGGCACGCTGCCGCGCCTGCAGCCGCGCCGGTTCTACGACATCGTCATCGAGGTCGCGCTCATCCGCCCCGGCCCCATCCAGGGCGGGTCGGTGCACCCGTACATCGAGCGGTACCACGAGCGGCAGCCGGTGACGTACCTGCACCCGCTGCTCGTCCCCTCGTTGGAGCGCACCCTCGGCGTGCCGCTGTTCCAGGAGCAGCTCATGCAGATGGCCATCGACGTCGCGGACTTCACCGGCGCCGAGGCCGACCAGCTCCGGCGGGCCATGGGGTCCAAGCGCTCGCTGGACCGCATGGAGGCGCTGCGCGAGCGGCTCGTGGCCGGCATGACCGCCAACGGCATCCCCGCCGACGCCCAGCAGGAGATCTACGACAAGCTCAAGGCGTTCGCCGACTTCGGCTTCCCCGAGTCGCACGCCTTCTCCTTCGCCTTCCTCGTGTACGCCAGCGCGTGGCTCAAGGTGCACCACGCCGCGGCCTTCTACGCCGGGCTGCTGGCGGCCCAGCCCATGGGCTTCTACTCCCCGCAGACGCTCGTCGCGGACGCCCGCCGGCACGGGGTGGAGGTGCTGCGCGCCGACGTGCAGGCGTCGCGCGCGCTGGCTTGCGTCGAGCGGGTCGCGCCGGCACCGCCCGACGGCGAGCCCGTGCTCGTGCCCGTCCCCGGCGGCACGGCACCCGTCCTCCCGCTGGGCGGGCGGCGCGGCGGCCGCGACGGTGCCGGCGGGTCCGGTGGCGTGAGGCCCGACGAGGGAGCCGTCGCGGGGGAGGCGCCCGCCGTGCCCGACGGCCGCACGCTGGCGGTCCGGCTCGGGCTGTCGTCGGTCCGGGGCATCGGCGAGGAGCTGGCGGAGACCCTCGTCGCCGAGCGCGACGCGCACGGGCCGTTCGTCGACCTGCGCGACCTGGTCCGGCGCGTCCGGCTCACGACGCCGCAGCTCGAGGCCCTGGCCACCGCGGGAGCCCTCGACGGCCTCGGCGTGGACCGGCGCGAAGCGCTGTGGGCCGCCGGCGCGCTGAGCCAGGAGGGCCCCGACACCCTGCCCGGCGTGTCCGTGGGCGTGGAGGCACCGACGCTGCCGGGCCTGGACCTCGTCGAGACGGCGACGGCCGACGTGTGGGCGACGGGGATCTCCGTCGACTCCTACCCCACGCAGTTCGTGCGCGAGGGGCTCGACGAGGCCGGCGTCGTGCGGGTGGCGGAGCTGTTCCGCAGCGAGACCGGCGGGCGCGTGGCCGTGGCGGGCGTGGTGACGCACCGCCAGCGGCCGGGGACCGCGCACGGCGTGACGTTCCTGTCCCTCGAGGACGAGACCGGCCTGCTCAACGTCGTGTGCTCCGCCGGGCTGTGGCAGCGGTTCCGCACGGTGGCGCGGACCTCGCGGGCCCTCGTCGTGCGCGGGAAGGTCGAGCGGGTGGACGGCGCGACGAACCTCGTCGCCGAGCACGTGGCGCCGCTGTCGCTGCGGGTCCGCTCCCGGTCGCGCGACTTCCAGTGACCAGGACGCCGGACGACGCGGTGTCCCGGGACACCCGACGCGGTGGTCGGCCGCCCCGGGTGCTGAGCCCCGGGTGCTCCGACGGCCCCGGTCCGCGTCACCGCGGGCCGGGGCCGTCGTCGTCATCAGCATCCGCCACCGCCCGCCGCACCCGCTTGTCCTCGTCGGTGCGTGCTGACCCGTCCCCGGCTCTTGGGGACCGTCGGTGGCTGCCACGCGGGCCACGTCCGTCCACCCCTCTCGCAGGGGTGCGTGCTCCGTGCCCGGTCCGAGCCGGCGACGACGGGATGCTGCACCGCCGGTCCGCTCGGGAGTCTTCAGTTGTCCTTCCTAACCGGCGGGACGTCCGATCCATTCCCGCCCGCCGGGACCAGCACGTGCCACCGCCCGCGGCGCCCGCTTGTCCTCGTCGGCGCCGTCTGACCGTCCCGGGCCCGGGGACCGTCGGTGACCGCTCCCCGGTCCGCGTCCGTCCACCCCTCTCGTAGAGGTGCGTGCTCCGCGACCGGGCCGGGCGGGACCAGGTGCTGGTGCCGGTCGCCGTCCGGGTGGTACACCCCGTCCATCGGCGGCCGCCGCCGACGGCTTGAGCCGTTCGGGTCGTGAGTTCACCCGATCGTGACGACCGGCGGCGACGGCCGCTCGACCTGTCTCGGGCAGCCCCGTGTGGCACGGTCGTCGCGTGAAGCTCGTCGACGCGACCGCCGCCCTCGCCCCCGCCGCCGTGCCGGCCGCCGCCACGGTCCTCGACGTCGTCGACTGGCGACGACGGACCGCCGCCCTGTACGCCGCCGTCCGCGAGCAGGCCGCGCAGGACCCCGCCGCCGCCCACGCCCGCTGGGTCGCCGGCCGCGACGCCCTGCTGGCCTCGCACCCGGCGTCGCCGGTCCTGCCCGACGACCGCGCGGGCTTCACCGGGGTGCCGGTCGCGCCCTACGACCCGGCCTTCCGGTTCGTCGTCGCCCTCGAGCCCGGCGCGCCGCAGCACCGGGACGTCGCGACCGGCACGGACGGCGTCGTGCCGTTCGAGAGGATCGGCACGGTGCGGCTCGGCGACCTCGGCACGCTGGACGTCTGGGCGCTGCGCACCTACGGCGGCGGGGTCTTCCTGCCGCTGCTGGACGCGACCTGCGGCCTCCCCGACCCGGCGGACGCGCCGGGGACCGCGGCCTACGGCGGCGGGCGCTACGTGCTGGACACGATCAAGGGCGCAGACCTGGGCGGTGCGCCCGACGCCCTCGTCGTGGACCTCAACTTCGCCTACAACCCCTCGTGCGCGTACGACCCGGCGTGGGCGTGCCCGCTGCCGGGTGAGGGCAACACCCTGGCCGCGCCGGTGCCCGTCGGGGAGCGCGCACCCGCCGCGCACGCCTGACGGCGCCTGCCGAGCGGGTCGAACGCCCTTCCCCCCGCTCGTCGCCCGCGCCACACTGACGTCGAGCCGGGTCCGCCGGGGGCCCGCGGAGGGAGTCCGCCGTGCTGGACCCGACGACCGCCTTCAGCGGCTTCTCCGTCGACGACGTCGAGCGCGTCGTGCCGTTCTACCGGGACGTGCTCGGCGTGCCCGTCGACGTGCGCGACGGGATGCTGAGCCTGGAGCTGGGCCCCCGCACCGTCCTCGTCTACCCCAAGGGCCCCGCGCACGCCCCGGCGTCGTTCACCGTGCTCAACTTCCCGGTCGACGACGTCCCCGGCACCGTCCGCGAGCTGACCGCCCGCGGCGTCCGCATCGAGCGCTACGAGGGCACGCCCGTCGCGACCGACGACGAGGGCGTGTTCCGCGGCGGGGTCCGCTCATCGCCTGGTTCACCGACCCCGCGCGCAACGTGCTGTCGGTGGTCGAGGCCTGATCGACGCCCCGCGCCACCCGGCGGCACCCGCCGCACGGCATCGGACGCCGGTGCCGGGAGCACCCAGGAGGTCTGCTATCGTTTCCGACCGCACGCCCGGCCAGGACGTGATCGGTACGGCCTGTCCGTGCTGGTGGGAGGGGCCGGAGCGTAACCACCTGTCCGGGTGGCGGAATGGCAGACGCGCTAGCTTGAGGTGCTAGTGCCCGAAAGGGCGTGGGGGTTCAAGTCCCCCTCCGGACACCGCCGCGGGCGCGTCCCGGGAGCATCACGACGAGAGCCCCTGCTCCGGTCATGGACCGGAGCAGGGGCTCTCGTCGTCGTGCGGCGCCCGTCGTGCCGCCGCTGCGGCCACGCGCCCCACCCGCCCGTCGTCGGAGCATGGAACGGCCGGCGCGTCCACCGCGTACGCACCTCGAGGAACGACAGCCTGCCGAAAACGGTATCGACAACGGTTGCGAAACTTTCCGGCGAAACGTACGGTCGCCAAGTCCCGGCCGGGCACCAGAGCTGGCATCCAAGTCCGGAAGGCGCCTCTTCGGCGTCGCATGCGAAGGAGCATGACGTGTCCCTCTGTCACCCCCTGCTCGTCGGCACCCTCACGCTGGCGGTCCTCACCGCCGGCGCGTCGACCGCCGCCGCAGCCCCCGCCGACCCCCGCGCGATCGACCGGTCGCCGGCCCTCCAGCGATCGACGCTGGCGAGCCTCGCCGAGGCCTCCGGCCTGGAGATCGGCGTGGCGGTCGCCGCCGACCAGTACGGCACCGACCGCAAGTACACGAAGCTCGTCGACGGGCAGTTCTCGTCGGTCACGGCCGAGAACGCCATGAAGTGGGAGTCCGTCGAGCCCGTGCGCGGGCAGTACGACTGGGCCGACGGCGACGCGCTCGTCGCCGCCGCCCAGGCCAACGGGCAGCTCGTGCGCGGCCACACCCTCGCAGGGGGCGCACCACGACGGAGAGGGGCACCGCATGGTCGCGGGCTCGGACCACGGCACGACGGACGGCACGGACGGCGCTGACGGCACGACGGACGGCACGACGCGGCGGGCGCTCGTCGTGCGTGGCGGGTGGGACGGGCACCAGCCGGAGGCGGCGACCGACCTGTTCATCCCCTTCCTGCGCGAGGAGGGCTTCACGGTCGACGTGGAGACCGACAACGAGGTGTACGCCGACGCGGACCGCATGGCGGCGACGGACCTCGTCCTGCAGTGCGTGACGATGTCGGAGATCAGCGGCCCGGCGCTCGCGGGCCTGCGCGCCGCCGTCGAGGCGGGCACGGGCTTGGCCGGCTGGCACGGAGGCATCGCCGACTCCTACCGCGCGAGCTCGGACTACCTGCAGCTCGTGGGCGGACAGTTCGCGACGCACCCGGGCCGCGAGCCCGGGCAGCGGCACGGCGACGCGTCCGACAACTTCTTGCGGCACACGGTCGAGTTCACGGCGCTGGGCAAGGAGCACCCCGTCACCGCCGGGCTGCCCGACGTCGAGCTCGAGACCGAGCAGTACTGGGTGCTGCACGACGACCTCATCGACGTCCTCGCCACGACCACCCACCCGGTGCAGCCGTGGCACCCCTGGCACCGGCCGATCGTCTCGCCGGCGGTGTGGACGCGGTCGTGGGGTGCCCGGGCGCGTCTTCGTCGCCACGCCCGGGCACTCGCCCGACGTGCTCGACCAGCCCGTGATCCGGACCGTCGTCGAGAGGGGGCTGCTGTGGGCGAGCCGCACGCGGTAGGCGTCGTCGGGCTCGGGGTCATCCTCGAGCAGTACCTCGTGACCCTGGCCGACCACCCGGGCGTGCGTCTGGCCGCCGTGGCCGACCTCGACCCCGAGCGGGCGCGGGCGGTCGCCGCGCGCGTCCCGGGGGCGCGGCCCTGCACGGTGGCCGAGCTCATGACCGACGACGAGGTCGCGACCGTCCTGGACCTGACGACCCCCAGCGCCCACGCCGACGTCGCGCTCGCGTGCTCCGCGGCGGGCAAGGACCACTACGGGGAGAAGCCGCTGGCAGCCACGTGGGAGGACGCGCAGCGCGTCGTGGCGGCCGCGGCGGCCGCCGGCACGCGGGTGGGGTGCGCGCCCGACACGGTGCTGGGGACGGGCGTCCAGACGGCCCGCGCGGCTGTCGACGCCGGGCGGATCGGCCGGCCGACGGCGGCCGTCGCCACGTGGATCTCGCCCGGGCACGAGGCCTGGCACCCGCAGCCGGACTTCTACTACCGGGCCGGAGGCGGGCCCCTGCTCGACATGGGTCCCTACTACCTGACGAGCCTCGTGCACCTGCTGGGCCCGGTCGTCGCGGTGACGGGGACGGCCGCGATGCTCCGCACCACCCGCACGATCGCCAGCGGCCCGCGGGCGGGCGAGGTCATCCCGGTCGAGGTGGCCACGCACGTGGCGGGCACCCTCGAGCATGCCGACGGCGTCGTGTCGACGGTGACGATGAGCTTCGACGGTGCCCGGACGCGGGCCCGCCCGATCGAGGTGCACGGCGAGGAGGGCTCGCTGGCGGTGCCCGACCCCAACACCTTCGCCGGGGACGTCGAGCTGTTCGCGCGGTCGTCGGGGGAGTGGGAGGTGCTGCCGCCGAGCGCGGGGTTCGTCGACGCGGGGCGTGGCGTCGGGCTCCTGGAGATGGTCGGCGCGGCCGGGCTGGGCGCGGCCCCGGAGGAGCCGCGTGCCGGCGGTGCGGTCGCCCTGCACGTCACCGAGCTCATGACGGGGCTGCTGCGGTCGGCCGACGAGGGGCGGCGGATCACCCTCACCACGGCGCCGGACCGCCCGGCACCCCTGCCCCTCGTGCCCTCGACGACCTGGCGGTCCTCGCGGGCCTGAGCCCTCGCGCCGGGCCTCGCACCCCGGCACCGTCGCCCACCGACCCCGGCCGGCCACCGCCGCGCCGGGGTCCCGTCGCGTCCGCCCCCGGTCGGCGACGCGCCTCGACGGCACGGTTCGGCGCCGGCGCCGCGGTCTGGGCGGCGTCCGGGCGGGAATGGACATCGGGCACGGCGGATGCCCGGACGGACACGCGGACCGGACCCGGTTCGTTCCGGATGACACGAGGAAGTGATTGATAGCACAGCAGAACGGGCGTCGACACAGCCTTGCCACGACGACGAGGCGAGGAGGACAGGGCCGTGTACGCACCGGAGCGCCAGCGCGAGATCGTCTCGCTCGCGCGCGCCGTCGGACGGGTGGACGTCCGCGGCCTGGCGCAGTGCCTCGAGGTGACGCAGGAGACGGTGAGGCGGGACCTGACGACCCTCGAGCAGGCCGGCCTGCTGCGCCGCGTCCACGGCGGCGCGATCCCGGCCGAGCGCCTCGACCTCGAGCCGCCGGTGGCCGAGCGCGAGGGGCGGATGATGGCCGAGAAGGAGCGCATCGCCACGGCCGCGCTCGACGAGCTGCCGGACGGCGGGTCCGTCGTCCTCGACGCGGGCACCACCACCGTCCGGCTCGCCCAGCTGCTGCCCACCGACCGCGAGCTGACGGTGGTCACGCACGCGCTGCCGGTGGCCTCGTTGCTGGCGCCGCGGCCGAACGTCACCGTCCACCTGCTGGGCGGCGTGGTGCGCACCCGGACGCTGGCGGCGGTGGGGGACTGGGCGCGCGAGTCGCTGGGCTCCCTCTTCGTCGACGTCGCGTTCCTCGGCACGAACGGGCTGAGCGCGGATCACGGTCTGACGACGCCGGACCTGGCGGAGGCGACCGTCAAGCGGGCCCTCGTCGAGCGGTCGCGCCGCACGGTCGTGCTGGCCGACCACATGAAGATCGGCCGTCGCGACTTCGCGCACGTGTGCCCGCTGGCGTCGGTCGACGCCGTCATCACCGACACCGGCCTGTCCGACGCGCTCGCCACCGAGGTCGAGGCCGCCGGCCCGACGGTCGTGCGCGCATGAGCGCCGGACCTGCAGCGACCGGCCACCCGGGCGCACCGGCGGATCGGCCGGCACCCGCACACCGGTCGGCGCCCGCCGTCCCGGCCCCCGACCCCGACCCCGCGGCGACAGCCGCCGACACGAGGAGAGTCATGAAGGTCCTACGGTTCTACGCCCCCGGCGACGTGCGCGTGGAGGACGCTCCGGAGCCCGTGGTGGGCGCGGGCGAGGTGAAGCTGCGCGTGCGGGCCTGCTCCACGTGCGGCACCGACGTGAAGATCACGAAGGCCGGGCACCAGCGCATCGTCCCGCCGCGGGTGATGGGCCACGAGATCGCGGGCGAGGTCGTGGAGGTCGGCGAGGGCGTCGAGGGCTGGGCGCCGGGCGACCGGGTCCAGGTCATCGCGGCCATCCCGTGCGGCACCTGCGAGTTCTGCCGCGCCGACCTCATGACGATCTGCCCCAACCAGCTCTCCATGGGCTACGACTTCGACGGCGGGTTCGCCGAGTACGTCATCGTCCCGCCGCAGGTGCTCGCGGTGGACGGCCTCAACCGCATCCCGGACGGCGTCTCCTTCGCGGAGGCGTCCGTCGCCGAGCCGTTCGCCTGCGCCATCAACGCCCAGGACTTCGTCGACGTGCACGCCGGCGACGACGTGGTCGTCGTCGGGTCGGGCCCCATCGGGTGCATCCACGTCCGCCTGGCCCGGGCGCGCGGCGCGGCCCGCGTGTTCCTCGTCGAGCTGAGCCGCGAGCGGCTGGACCTCGCGGCCAAGGTCGTCGAGCCCGACGCGGCCATCTGCGCCTCGGAGGTCGACCCGGTCGAGGCCGTTCTCGAGGTCACGGGCGGCCGGGGTGCGGACGTCGTCATCACGGCGGCGGCGTCGGGGGCGGCGCAGGAGCAGGCGCTGCGCATGGTCGCGCCCCGCGGGCGCATCAGCTTCTTCGGCGGGCTGCCCAAGGACCGCCCGACGATCACGCTCGACTCCAACGTCGTGCACTACAAGGAGCTGACGATCAAGGGCGCCAACGGCTCGAGCTCGGCGCACAACAAGGAGGCGCTGGCGATGATCGCCGACGGCCGCGTGCCGGTCGCCGACCTCATCACCCACCGGATCCCCCTCGAGCAGGTGCTCGACGGCATCGCCGTCGTGTCCGCGGGGACCGGCATCAAGGTCACCGTCGAGCCGTAGCCCCGGCAGGCGCACCACCCCGCGGCCCCCGGGCCGCGGGAGCACCACCCCACCAGCTCGAGGACGGTCGAGCGGAGAGTGTCGAGGATGACCACAGCAACAGCCGCCCCACGGGCGCGGGCGGGAAAGAGCGCGCAGGTGCGCGTGCAGCGGTTCGGGGCGTTCCTGACCGGCATGATCATGCCCAACCTGCCGGCCTTCGTGGCCTGGGGCCTGATCACGTCCCTGTTCATCTCGGTCGGCTGGGCGCCGAACGGGATCCTCGGCGGTTTCGCCAACGCCGACAACTCCTCGTGGAGCGGCGCGGCCACGCAGCTCGTGCAGGCCGACGACGGCACGACGTTCCGCCAGTACCTGGGCCTCGTCGGCCCGATGATCACGTACCTCCTGCCCATCCTCATCGCCAACTGATGATCGTCGGCCCGCTCGCGGGCTGGGTGATGAAGAAGGTCGACGCCCTGTGGGACGGCAAGATCCGGCCGGGCTCCGAGATGCTCGTCAACATGTACTCCGCCGGCATCGTCGGCATGCTCCTGGCGATCGCGGCGTTCTTCGGCATCGCGCCGGTCGTCACGGCGCTGAGCACGGCCCTGGGCGACGTCGTGGAGTGGCTCGCCGACAACAGCCTCCTGCCGCTCATGGGCATCATCGTCGAGCCCGCCAAGGTGCTCTTCCTCAACAACGCCATCGGCAACGGCGTCCTGGTCCCGCTGGGTGCGCAGCAGGTCGTCGAGAACGGCAAGTCCCTGCTGTTCATGGTCGAGTCCAACCCCGGGCCGGGCCTCGGCATCCTGCTGGCCTACACGCTGTTCGGCCTCGGCGCGGCGAAGGCGTCGGCCCCCGGCGCGCTCGTCATCCACTTCTTCGGCGGCATCCACGAGGTGTACTTCCCGTTCGTCCTCATGAAGCCGGTGCTCATCGTCGCCGCGATCGCCGGCGGCGCCACGGGCATCGCGACGAACGCCGTGTTCGGCAGCGGCCTCGTGGGCCCCGCTGCTCCCGGCAGCATCTTCGCCACCTTCGCGCAGACCTCCCGCGACAGCTTCGTCGGCGTGACCCTGGCCGTCGTCCTGTCCGCGGCCGTGTCGTTCCTCATCTCCGCGGTCATCCTGCGGGCCTCCCGCCGCCGCGATCTCGCGGCGGGTGAGAGCGGCGACCTCGCGGCCGCCATCGCGCAGACCGAGGCGAACAAGGGCCGCAGCAGCGCGGCGCTCGGCGCGATGAGCGCCCGGTCGACGAACGGCACGGCCGCATCCGCCACGAACGGCACGACGAACGGGACCGCTGACGGGACCGCGAACGGGACCACGGCCGCCACGCTCGACCGGCCGGTGCGTCAGATCGTCTTCGCCTGCGACGCCGGCATGGGCTCCAGCGCGATGGGCGCCAGCGTCCTGCGCAAGAAGCTGAAGACCGCCGGGGTGGAGGGCGTCACGGTCGTCAACCGGGCCGTCGCGAACCTCACGGACGGCGAGGCCGAGCTCGTCATCAGCCAGCGCGAGCTGACGGACCGAGCGCGGCACCAGGCGCCGCACGCGGTGCACCTGTCCGTGGACAACTTCATGAACAGCCCCGTCTACGACGAGGTCGTGCAGCTCGTGCGGTCGTCCTCCGACCGGGAGGGTGCGGGCCTGTGACCGCCGTGCTGACGCGTGAGCTCGTCCGGCTCGGGGGACGGGCCCGCACGAAGGACGAGGCGATCCGCGAGGCCGGGGAGCTCCTGGTCGAGGCGGGCGCCGTCGGCCCGGCGTACGTGGACGCCATGGCGGAGCGGGAGCGCACCATCTCGACGTACATGGGCAGCCTGCTGGCCATCCCGCACGGCACGAACGACGCCAAGAAGGAGATCCGCCGCTCGGCGGTCTGCCTCGTGCGGTACGACGAGCCCATCGACTGGGGCGGCGGACCCGTCCGGGTGGTCGTCGGCATCGCGGGGGCCGAGGACGAGCACCTGGAGATCCTGTCCTCGATCGCGCAGGTGTTCTGCGAGCCGGCCGAGGTGGACAAGGTCCTCGCCGCCCGCAGCGCCGACGAGATCACCGACGTCCTCGCGGCGGCGGGCGAGGAGTAGCCCACCCCTCGCGGTCCGCCACGGCCCCGGTCCCTGCGACGACGTCGCGGGGCCCGGGGCCGTCCGCCTGTTCGGCACGTCCTGGGGCCCGGCTGCACCACGGGCGCGCCCGGCCCGCGCAGAGGGCAGACTGACCGATGGGTGCCGACCGGCCCCACGGGCGACGAGGAGCGGCCAGCCATGTCCGACAGCACCGGGACGGGCGCCGGCCCGCGCACGACCGTGGCGGGACGCCCGGTGGTCCGCCGCGTCGCCGGGCACCGGCCCCGGCCCGTGCCGGCCCCCGGTGCACCGGCCCCGCAGTGGCTGCAGGTGCTCGCGGCCGTCTCGTGGCGGCTGCTCGTCGTCGTCGCCGCGGTGTCCCTCGTCTTCTACGCCACCGCGCAGGTGCAGCTGCTGTTCGTCGCGCTGTTCCTCGCGCTCGTCTTCACCGCCGTGCTGCGGCCCCTGGTCGACCTGCTGGACCGGGTGATGCCGCGGGGGATCGCCACGGCGATCGGCCTGCTGGCCGGCTTCGCGTTCTTCGCCGGTCTCGTCGCGTACGTGGCCTACTCCGTCGCCGACCAGTGGAGCGCGCTGCAGCGGCAGTTCGGGCAGGGCATCGAGCAGATCACGGACTACCTCGAGGGCGGCTCGCTGCCCTTCGTCATCGACCGTGACCAGATCGCCGAGTGGGTCGCCAACGCCCAGGTGTGGGTCCAGGAGCACTCCGGGGAGCTGGCGTCCCAGGCGGCCGAGCGGGCGGGGTCGGTCGTCGAGATCTTCACCGGGCTGGCGCTGGCGATCTTCTGCGCCGTGTTCTTCCTGGCCCGCGGCACGTCGATGTGGACGTGGTTCCTCAACCAGCTCCCCGCCCGCGTGCGCGGCACCTGGCAGGAGGCGGCGGACGCGGGGTGGAGCACCTTCTCGGGCTACACGCGCGGCATCGTCTTCGTCGCCCTGTCCGACGGGCTGCTGGCGCTCGTGTTCCTCTCGGCCCTGCAGGTGCCGCTCGCCGCGCCCCTGGCCGTCCTCGTGTTCGTCGGCGCGTTCATCCCGCTCATCGGCGCCCCCCTGGCCATGGTCGTGGCCATGATCGTCGCGCTCGCGGCGAACGGGTTCTGGGCGGCCGTGGTCGTCGGCCTGGGGATCGCGGGCATCGGGCAGATCGAGGGGCACGTCCTGCAGCCGCTCATCATGGGCAAGCAGGTGTCCCTGCACCCGGTCATGGTGGCGGTGGCGGTGACGGCGGGCACGCTGACCGCGGGAATCCTCGGGGCGGTCGTGGCCGTCCCGCTCGTGTCCGTGGCCTGGGCGATCTTCTCCCGGCTGCGGACCGTCGACCCCCCGCTGCCCGACGAGGACGAGGACCCCCTCGTCGAGCACGTCGGCGAGCGGGGGGACGGCGTGCCCGACGAGGAGGGCGCCGCACCCGCCCGCGTCTAGGGGCGGGCGCCGTCGTCGGGTCGCGTGCCACCAGGCACGTCGGGCGGCGGGACCGCGACGGGGCGCAGGCCGTGCACCACGTCGAGCAGGAGCCGGTTGAACGCGACCGGGTGCTCGCTGTTGACGTCGTGGCCGGCGCCGGGCACGACGTGCACCCGCAGCCCGGGCACAGCGCGGCGGTAGCGCCACTCGTCGAACCGGAGGGGGTCGCGGCGGCCGTTGACCACCCACACGGGCACGGTGAGCCGGCGCAGGTCGTCCAGCGGCGAGTAGCCCGCCAGCGTCGTGAGCATGTCCGTCACCACGTGCCACGTCCCGCCGCCGAGGCCGAACGTCCGCGTGACGTACCGCGACAGCTCGCGGTAGGCGCGCAGCGGCTTGCCGCGCAGCTGCGTCGAGCACCCGGCCAGCACGACGCCCGCGAGGTGGTCGCCGCCCGCGGCCGCGTACGCCAGGCACAGGTACCCCCCGAGCGAGAGCCCGACGAGCAGCGGCGGCACCTCGCACCCGCGGACGGCGGCGTCGATGGCCTCCAGGGCGCCCCGCCGGGTCAGCCGCTCCCCGCTGCGCGTGCCGTGGCCGGGCAGGTCGATGGCGTGGACGGGGTGCCCGTGCGCGGCCAGCGCCGCCGCCTGCCCGGACCAGATGGCCGACGAGGTGCGCGTCCCGTGCACGAGGACCACCGGCCGGCCCAGCACCTCCTCGGGGGTCACCGGCCCGACCACCGTCCCAGCAGCGAGCGCAGCCGGCCCACGTACCCGCCGCCGAACAGCACGGCGTGCACCGCGAGCGGGAAGAGCTGGTGCAGCGACGTGCGCCCCTGCCAGCCCGGCCGCAGCGGGTGGGCGGCGTCGTAGGCCGCGAGCACGGCGTCCAGGTGCGGCAGGCCGAACAGCGCGAGCATCGCGAGGTCGTCCTCGCGGTGGCCGCCGTGCGCCGCGGGGTCGACGAGCACCGCGCCGTCGGCGGTCCACACGACGTTGCCGGACCACAGGTCGCCGTGCAGCCGCGCCGGCGGCTCGTCGTCGCCGCCGAGGCCGGCGCGCAGCCGGTCGGCGACGCGCCCGGCCGCGGCGAGGTCGTCGGCGCCGAGCACCCCGCGCGTCACGCCCTCGCGCACGGTCGGCAGGAGGCGCGCGTCCGCCAGCAGCTCCCCCCAGGACGACGCCGTGTCGCCCGGCAGCGTGAGCGGGTCGTCGAGGGGGCCGAAGAAGAAGGGGCCGGGTGCGTCCGGCGGCGCCGCCCCGAACGCCGGCGCACCCGCGTCGTGCGTCCGTGCGAGGGCCGTGCCGAAGGCGGCGGCCGCGGCGGCGGTGGGGGCCGCCGGCTCGAGGCGGTCGAGGGTGAGCGACCCCTCGTCGACGTCCCGCACCGCGACCACGGCCGCCCCGCCCGCGGCGGCCAGCCAGCGCAGGCCGGCGGCTTCCCGGCGGAAGAACCCGGGGGGCGCTCCCGTCCGTGCCTTGCGGAACTCGGGGGTCCCGGGCCGGCGGTCGTGCGAGGTCACCGCCCCAGCCTGGCGCACGGGCAGGAGGGGAGCACGGCGACGGGCGGGTGATGATGGGGGCATGACCGACGGCACCACCGCCCCCGAGCCCGCCGACCACTCGCTGACCGACCGGGCGCTCGACCCGTCCAACCCCTTCGCGGCGCCGTCCGTGCTGCCCTACGGGCTGCCGGACTTCCGCGCGATCCGCGTGGAGCACGTGCGTCCCGCCGCGCTCGCGGGCATGGCGCAGCAGCGGGCCGAGGTGGAGGCGCTCGTCACCGACCCCGCGGCACCGACGGTGGAGAACACCCTCGAGGCGCTCGAGCGCTCCGGCCGGCTGCTGGACCGGGTGCTGTCCGTGTTCTTCACGCTCGTCAGCTCCCACGGCACGCCCGACGTCGAGGCGCTGCAGGTCGAGCTGGCGCCGCTGCTCGCCGCGCACCACGACGCCATCGAGCTGGACCCGCGCCTCTTCGCGCGCGTGGACGCGCTGCGCGCGCAGGCCGCGGCGGGCGACCTGGTGCTCGAGCCCGACACCGCCTGGTTGCTGACGCGCACCCACCGCCGGCTCGTGCGCGCCGGGGCGCAGCTCGACGACGCGCAGCGCGCGCACCTGACGGAGCTCAACACGGAGATCAGCCGGCACTCCACGGACTTCGAGCGCACGCTCCAGGCGGCGACGAACGCCGGCGCGCTCCTGCTCACCGACGAGGCGGAGACCGCCGGCATGCCGGCCGGTGCGCTCGCGGCGGCCCGGCAGGCGGCGGCCGGGCGCGGGCAGGAGGGCTGGCTCGTCGAGCTCGTCCTCCCCTCGCAGCAGCCGGCGCTGGCCTGGCTCGAGGACCGGTCCGTGCGCGAGCGCCTGTACCGCGCGACGGTCGAGCGGGGCCTGGGCGGCGAGCACGACACCCGTCCGCACCTGCTCGCCCTGGCCCGGCTGCGCGCCGAGCGCGCCCGGCTGCTCGGCGCCGAGCACCACGCGGCGTACGTGGCGCAGGACGCGACGGCGGGGTCGGCGGAGGCGGTGGCCGAGATGCTCGCGCGCGTGACGCCGCCGGCGGTCGCCAACGGGCACCGCGAGGCGGCCGAGCTGCAGGCCGCGCTCGAGCGGGACGTGCCGGGTGCGACCCTCGAGCCGTGGGACTGGGCGTTCTACGCCGAGCGGGTCGGCGCCGACCGCGGGTCGGTCACCGACGCCCAGACGCGGCCCTACCTCGAGCTCGACCGCGTCCTGCGCGACGGTGTGTTCGCGGCCGCCCACCGGCTCTACGGCCTCACCGTCGCCGAGCGCGACGACCTCGTCGGCTACCACCCGGACGTGCGGGTCTTCGAGGTGCGCGACGCCGACGGCACCGGCGTCGGCCTGTTCCTCGGCGACTGGTTCACCCGGGACACGAAGAAGGGCGGGGCCTGGATGAACCACCTCGTCCACCAGTCCACGCTGCTCGACGAGCGGCCCGTCGTGATCAACAACCTCAACGTGCCCAAGCCGCCGCCGGGCGAGCCCGTGCTGCTCACCTGGGACGAGGTCATCACGATGTTCCACGAGTTCGGGCACGCGCTGCACGGGCTGTTCTCGTCCGTCCGCTGGCCGTCCCAGTCGGGCACGAACGTGCCGCGCGACTTCGTCGAGTACCCCTCGCAGGTCAACGAGATGTGGGCGTGGGAGCCCGAGGTGCTGCGGTCCTTCGCGGTGCACCACGCGACGGGCGAGCCCATGCCGGCGGAGTGGGTCGACACGCTGCTCGCGGCCCGGCAGGACGGGGAGGGCTACGCGACGACGACCTACCTGTCGGCCGCGCTGCTCGACCAGGCGTGGCACCGGCTGGCGCCCGAGGAGGTGCCGGCCGACGTCGCCGAGGTCGAGGCGTTCGAGGCGGCGGCGCTCGAGCGTGCGGGCCTGACCGTGCACGCCATCCCGACGCGGTACCGGTCCACGTACTTCGCGCACGTCTTCGCCGGGGGCTACGCGGCCGGCTACTACTCCTACATCTGGTCGGAGGTGCTCGACGCCGACACCGTGGAGTGGTTCCGGGAGAACGGCGGCCTGCGGCGGGAGAACGGGGACACCTTCCGCGCCCGGCTGCTCTCGCGCGGGCACGCCCAGGACCCGCTCGCCTCGTTCCGCGACCTGCGCGGGCGGGACGCCAGCATCGAGCCCCTGCTCGTCCGGCGCGGGCTCACCGGGGCGGCGGCCTGACGCGCGGCCGCGGGACGGCGTCCGCCCGGGTGTCCGCCTAGGGTGGGCGCCATGGCCGCACCGCACCCCACCGCCGCCGACGAGGTCCTCGGCATCTGCCGGGACCTCATCCGGTTCGACACGTCGAACTACGGCGACGGGTCCGGGCCCGGTGAGCGGGCGGCGGCCGAGCACGTCGCCGGCCTGCTCGACGAGGTCGGCATCACGCCGGAGGTCTTCGAGTCCGCGCCCGGCCGCACGAGCGTCGTCGCCCGCATCGCGGGGGAGGACCCGTCGCGGCCCGCCCTCGTCCTGCACGGGCACACCGACGTCGTGCCGGCGCGCGCCGAGGAGTGGACCGTCGACCCCTTCGCGGCGGAGGTCGCCGACGGCATGGTCTGGGGCCGCGGCGCCGTCGACATGAAGGACATGGACGCGATGATCCTGTCCGTCGTGCGGCAGATGGCCCGCGAGGGCCGCCGGCCCGCGCGCGACGTCGTCGTCGCCATGTTCGCCGACGAGGAGGCCGGCGGCGTCTGGGGCTCGCGCTGGACGGTCGAGCACCGGCCGGAGCTGTTCGAGGGGGCGACCGAGGCGGTCAGCGAGGTCGGCGGCTACTCCGTCGACGTGCAGGGGCGGCGCCTGTACCTCGTGCAGACCGCCGAGAAGGGCATCGCGTGGCTGCGGCTGCTCGCCGAGGGGCGCGCGGGGCACGGCAGCCAGGTCGCGCCGGACAACGCCGTGACGCACCTGGCCGAGGCGGTGGCCCGCATCGGCCGGTACGCGTGGCCGCTGCACCTCACGCCCACGGTCCGCACCCTGCTCGAGGGGGTGGCCGACCTCACCGGCCTGCCGTTCGACCCCGAGGACCCGACGACGATCGACGCGCTCGTCGCGGCGCTCGGGCCGGCCGCGCGCTTCGTCGGCGCCACGCTGCGGCACACGACCAACCCCACGCAGCTCGGTGCCGGGTACAAGGCGAACGTCATCCCGCGCACCGCGGAGGCCACCGTCGACGCCCGGTTCCTGCCCGGGCTCGAGGACGACTTCGACCGGACGATGAAGGACCTCGCCGGCGACCACGTGCAGGTCGAGGAGATCAACCGCGACGTCGCCCTCGAGGCGCCGGTGACGGGCGACCTCATGGACGCCATGGTCGACGCGCTGCTGGCCGAGGACCCGGACGCCGCCGTGCTGCCGTACACGCTGTCGGCCGGCACCGACAACAAGGCCCTGTCCCGCCTCGGCATCGCCGGCTACGGGTTCGTGCCGCTGCTGCTGCCGCCCGAGCTGGACTTCCCCGGGATGTTCCACGGGGTCGACGAGCGCGTCCCCGTCGACTCGCTCGTCTTCGGCACGCGCGTGCTGGACCGGCTGCTGCGGACCTGCTGACCCGCCGCAGGCGGCGGCGTCCCCCTAGTGCTCCCCGAGCGTGCTGCGCACGCGGATGATGCGGCGGCGCAACCACACCTTGCGCAGCCCGCCCGCGAAGAGGCGGGTGCGTGCCAGCTCCCAGCGGCCGTACTCGGCCTGCTCGGACAGCAGCCGCGTGGCGTCGGAGCGGCTCGTGCTGCCAGGCAGGGTCAGCACGCGGTACTCGTAGGCCGCGCCCTGGTCCGCCCACGTGCTGCGCACCCGCGCGCCCCCCGCCGTCCCGGCGCCCGTCCCCGACCCGGTGCCTGATCCGGTGCTCGACCCGGTGCCCAGGAACGGGCGCCCGGGGACGACCCCGTCCGTGCCGTCGTCGTGCCGTCCGCGCATGCGCGCCCTCCGTCCCTCCGCGTCCCGGCAGATCCTGCCGTCGTCCGGTGACCGAACGCCACCGCTGGCCGGGCTGTTCCCGCCGGCGTCCCGCGGACCCCGTGCCGACGTCGGTCCCGAGGACCGTTCCCGCAGGTGCCGACCACGTGCCCCCGGCGCTACGGTCAGGGCATGACCGTCGACCCGCGCGCCGCCCTGGACCGCCTCATCGCCGCCCTCGAGGCGCACTACGCGGCCGTCGCCCAGCGCCAGGGGGAGGACGACCCGGCCGTCGACGACGCGTACGACGTGCTGGCGGACGCGTTCGAGGTCTACGACGACGCGCTCGGCACCGTCCACGGGGAGGCGACGCCGTTCTACCTGGCCGAGGACGACGAGGAGGGCGACGACCTCGACGACGAGGACGACCTCGAGGACGACGACCTCGACGAGGACGCCCCCGCGCCGGCGCGCTGACCCCGGGCGCCGCCCGCGCGCGGGACCGGGCTCACGGCCGGGCTCACGGCCAGGCTCACGGCCGGGCTCAGGGTCGGGCTCACGGCCGGGCGGCCGGGCCGAACCGCTCCGGGTAGCCGACGACCGGTGCCGTCACCTCGTCGAGGGCGGCGCGGATCTGCGGCGGGAGCACGACGTCGTCGGCCGCCAGGCACGCGCGGAGCTGCCCGGTGGTGCGCGGCCCGACGAGCGCCGCGGCGACGCCCGGCCGGTCCCGCACCCACGCCAGCGCGACGTCCAGCGGGGACACCTCGAGCCCGGCCGCCGCGGTCGCGCACGCCTCGACGACGGTCGCGGCGGCACGCGTGAGGTAGGGCTCGACGAACCCCGCCAGGTGGGTGGAGGCGGCGCGGGAGTCCGGCGGCACGGTGCGGCGGTACTTGCCGGTCAGCACCCCGCGGCCGAGCGCCGACCAGGCCAGCAGCCCCGCGCCCAGCGCCTGCGCCGCGGGCAGCACCTCCCGCTCGACGCCGCGCTGCAGGAGGTTGTACTCCGCCTGCACCGCGGCCAGGCCCGTGCCGTCGTCGAGCAGGCCCGCGGCCCGCGCGACCTGCCACCCGGGGTGGTTGGCGAGGCCGACGTACCGGGCCCGGCCGGTGCTCACGGCCAGCCGCAGGGTCGCCACCGTCTCCTCCAGCGGCGTGCGCGCGTCCGGCCCCTGCACCAGCCAGAGGTCGACGTGGTCGGTGCCCAGCCGGCGCAGCGACGCGTCCAGCGACGCGAGCATGGCCCCGCGCGAGGCGTCGACCACCCCGCCGCCCGCGGTCGACCGGACGCCCGCCTTCGTGCACAGCACGACGTCCTCGCGCGCCACGTCGCCGCGCAGCAGCTCGCCCAGCAGCTCCTCGGCACCGCCGTCCGCGTAGGAGGCCGCGGTGTCGACGAGGGTCCCGCCCGCGTCGAGGAAGGTGCGCAGCTGCTCCCCGGCGTCGTGCGGGTCGGTGTCGCGGCTCCAGGTCATCGTCCCGAGGCCGAGCCGGGACACCTGCAGCCCGGTCCGACCGAGGTGGCGCTGCTCCATGGCCGGTCACCCTACGCAACCGCCCGTGGGGCCAGGTGGTGTGAGGCAGCCCTCGTCACGGGGACCGGGGGCGCCGCGGCGGGGGCGGTTAGGGTCGGCGCTCGTGGAGAACGGCATGGGAGTCATCGAGGCGGCGGTCCTGGGTCTGGTCCAGGGGCTGACCGAGTTTCTGCCCATCTCCTCCAGCGCGCACCTGCGGATCGTCGGGGAGCTCATGGGCTCCGACCCGGGGGCCGCCTTCACGGCGATCATCCAGCTCGGCACCGAGCTCGCCGTGCTCCTCTACTTCCGCAAGGACATCGCCCGCATCGTCGCGGCGTGGTGGCGGGCGCTGACCGGTCGGCTGGGCACGGACCTGCGGTCCCGGCTCGGGGCTCCCCGGGGACGGGCGCAGGACCACGACGCGCTCATGGGCTGGTTCGTCATCCTCGGCTCGGTGCCCATCGTCGTGCTCGGGCTCGCCTTCCAGGAGCAGATCGAGGAGCCGTTCCGCAACCTCTGGCTCATCGCGGGGACGCTGGCGGTCTTCGCGCTCGTGCTCGGCTGGGCCGACCGCGTCGGCGCCAAGCGGCGCATGCTCGAGGAGCTGACGCCGAAGCACGCGCTGTACTTCGGCCTGGCGCAGGCGCTGGCGCTCGTGCCCGGCGTCTCCCGCTCGGGCGGCACCATCACCTTCGGGCTGCTCATGGGCTACACCCGCGAGGCCGCGGCCCGGTACTCCTTCCTGCTCGCGCTGCCGGCCGTGTTCGGCTCGGGGCTGTTCCAGCTCGTCAAGAGCGCGGGCGACCTGGGGACGGCGGGGACGCCCGGCGCGCTGCCGACCCTCGTCGCCACGGTCATCTCGTTCGTCGTCGGCTACGTGGTCATCATCGGCTTCCTCAAGCTCGTCTCCACCCGCAGCTACTGGCCGTTCGTCTGGTACCGGCTGGGCCTGGCGGCGCTCGTCGTCGTCCTGCTGCTGGTCGGCGTGCTGGAGCCGCTGTCGGGCGCCTCGGCCGCCTGAACCGGCCGCGCTCACACCGGCCCCGGGCCGGGTGAGAGACAACCGTTCCGACGAGGAAACGACGCGCACCTCGCGGTGTAACACCGCGCTCGTAGCGTCGGGGACGTCACAGGGCACCACCGCCCGCACCGCCTGACGGTGCGGAGGCACCGCCGGCACCGCCGGCCACGCACGCCCCGCTGCCCCCCGCACGCTCCCGAGGAGCCGACATGGCCGTCCCCACGCTCGAGGCGACACCCGCACCGCCCTCCCCGTCCGGCCGCCGGCGCGGCCGCTGGATCGACCACTGGGACCCCGAGGACCAGGGGTTCTGGGAGCGGACCGGTCGCTCCGTCGCCCGCCGCAACCTCGTCTGGTCCGTCCTGGCCGAGCACATCGGCTTCTCCGTCTGGCTGCTGTGGAGCATCGTCGTCGTCCAGATGACCGCCGACGCGACGACAGGGCTGTCCGCGGCGCCCGGCTGGAACCTGACCACGAGCCAGGCGCTGTGGCTCGTGGCCGTGCCGTCCGGCGTGGGCGCGCTGCTGCGCATCCCGTACACCTTCGCGGTGCCGGTCTTCGGCGGGCGCAACTGGACCGTCGTGTCCGCGCTGCTGCTCGTCATCCCGTGCCTGGGCCTGGCCTGGGCGGTGTCGAACCCCGGCATCCCCTTCGGGCTGCTGCTGGCCGTCGCGGCGACCGCGGGCCTCGGCGGGGGCAACTTCGCCTCGTCCATGGCGAACATCTCGTTCTTCTACCCCGAGCGGGAGAAGGGCTTCGCGCTCGGGCTCAACGCCGCGGGCGGCAACATCGGCGTCGCCGTCGTGCAGAAGGTCGTGCCCCTGGTGGTGGTCGCCGGCGGCGGGCTGGTGCTGGCGCGGGCCGGGCTCATGTACGTGCCGCTGGCCGTGGCGGCCGCGGTGCTCGCGTTCCTCTTCATGGACAACCTCACCGAGGCCAAGGCCGACTGGCGCCCCGTCGTGGACTCCACGCGCCGCCTGCACACCTGGGTGCTGTCCTTCCTCTACATCGGCACCTTCGGCTCCTTCATCGGCTACTCCTCCGCGTTCCCGTCGCTGCTGAAGAGCGCCTTCGACCGCGCCGACATCGCGCTGGCCTGGGGCTTCCTCGGGGCGGGCATCGGCTCCGTCGCACGGCCGATCGGCGGCAAGCTGTCGGACCGGTACGGCGGCGCGCTCATCACGGCGCTGAGCTTCGGCCTCATGACGGTGGGCGGCGTGCTGGCCATCGTGGGCGTCCAGACCGCGCGGCTGCCCGTCTTCTTCGCGGCGTTCATGCTGCTGTTCGTCGCCACCGGCATCGGCAACGGCTCGACGTACCGCATGATCCCGGCGATCTTCCGCTCCCAGGCCCTGGCCCGCGGCGCGGGTCCCGACGAGCTCGTCGCCACGAAGCGGGAGGCCGCCGGCGCGCTGGGCATCATCTCCTCGGTCGGCGCGTTCGGCGGGTTCCTCGTCCCCATCTGCTACGCCTGGGCGAAGGCGAGCACCGGCTCGATCATGCCGGCGCTGCAGCTCTACGTCGGCGTCTTCGTCGTCATGCTCGTCGTCACGTGGGCCTTCTACCTGCGCAGGGGCGCCGCCGCCCGTGCGATCGGCGCCTGATGGGCGCCGACAGCACAGCCGCCCGGCACCTCGTCGTGGTCGGGGGCGGCATGGTCGCCCAGCGGCTCGTCGAGGCCCTGCTGTCCCGGCTCGACGAGGGGTCGGCCGGGACCGGCACGCCCGGCGCCGCCGGACCCGGCTGGCGCGTGACCGTCCTGGCCGAGGAGACCCGGGTCCCGTACGACCGCGTTGCGCTCACGTCCTTCTTCGCGGGCCGGACCCCCGACGAGCTCGTGCTCGGGGACCGTGCGCTGTGGGCCGACCGCCGTGTCGACCTGCGGCTCGGCGAGGCGGCGACGGGGATCGACCGGGCGGCGCGGACGGTCGTCACCTCCACGGGGGCGGCGTTCGCCTACGACGCCCTCGTCCTGGCGACGGGCTCGTCGGCGTTCGTGCCGCCAGTGCCCGGCACGGACCTGCCCGGCGTGTTCGTCTACCGCACGCTCGACGACGTCGAGGCGCTGCAGGCCTACGTGACGGACCTGGCCGCGCGGCGCGCGGCGGAGGGCCGGCCGGTCGTCGGCGCGGTCGTCGGCGGCGGGCTCCTCGGGCTCGAGGCCGCCGGGGCGCTCGCGGCCCTCGGCGCGACGAGCCACGTCGTCGAGTTCGCCCCCCGGCTCATGCCCCTGCAGGTCGACGAGGGCGGCGGCGAGGCGTTGCGCCGCCTCGTCGAGGGCCTGGGCGTCAGCGTGCACACCGGCACGGCCACCGCGCGGCTGCACCCGGTCCCCGCGGACGCCCCCGACGCCGCGACCCGCGCCGGGCACGTCGGGGCGATGGAGTTCGCGCCCCGGCCGGGCGAGGACCGGGGCGAGGTCCTCGACGTCGACGTCGTCGTGGTGGCCGCCGGTGTGCGCCCGCGCGACGAGCTGGCGCGGGCGGCGGGCCTGCCCGTCGGGCCGCGCGGCGGGGTCGTGGTGGACGACGCGTGCCGGACCGACGACCCTGCCGTGTGGGCCGTCGGGGAGGTGGCGTGCCTGGAGGGCCGGTGCCTGGGGCTCGTCGCCCCCGGGTACTCGATGGCCGAGGTGGTCGTCGACCGGCTGCTCGGCGGCGGGGCCTCGTTCCCGGGAGCCGACCTGTCGACGAAGCTCAAGCTGCTCGGGGTCGACGTCGCGAGCTTCGGCGACGCGATGGGCGCCGCCCCCGGTGCCCTGGCGGTCGTCTACGCCGACCCGGTGGCCGGCGTCTACAAGAAGCTCGTCCTGTCCGACGACGCGCGCACCCTGCTCGGCGGCGTCCTCGTCGGCGACGCGTCCGCCTACGCCGGGCTGCGGCCGCTGCTCGGGACCGAGCTGGGCGGGGACCCGGCGGCCTGGCTGCTGCCCGAGGGCGCGGAGGGCGGCGCCGCGGCGCGGACCGCCCTGCCCGACGAGGCGACGGTCTGCTCCTGCAACAACGTCACCGCCGGCCGCGTCCGCGACGCCGTCCGCTGCGACGGGTGCACCGACGTGGGCGCCGTGAAGGCGTGCACGCGCGCCGGCACGAGCTGCGGGTCCTGCCTGCCGCTGGTCAAGCGGCTCGTGACCACCGAGCTCGAGGCCGCCGGCGTGGCCGTGTCGCGCGGGCTGTGCGAGCACTTCGCGCAGAGCCGGGCGCAGCTGTTCGACATCGTGCGCGTCACGGGCATCACGACGTTCACCGAGCTCGTCGAGCGGTACGGGTCCGGGCGCGGCTGCGACATCTGCCGGCCCGTGGTGGCCTCGGTCCTCGCGTCCCTCGTCGGCGGGCACGTGCTCGACGGCGAGGCCGCCGCGCTGCAGGACACGAACGACCACGTCATGGCCAACATGCAGAAGGACGGCACGTACTCCGTCGTGCCGCGCATCCCCGGCGGGGAGGTGACGCCCGCCGGGCTCGTCGCGATCGGGCGGGTGGCGGAGGACTTCGGGCTCTACACGAAGATCACCGGCGGCCAGCGCATCGACCTGTTCGGCGCGCGGATCGAGCAGCTGCCGGCGATCTGGGAGCGGCTCGTCGCCGCGGGGTTCGAGTCCGGCCACGCCTACGGCAAGTCCCTGCGGACCGTGAAGTCGTGCGTCGGTTCGACGTGGTGCCGGTTCGGCGTCCAGGACTCCGTGGCCATGGCGGTGCTGCTCGAGCTGCGGTACCGGGGCCTGCGCAGCCCGCACAAGCTGAAGCTCGGGGTGTCGGGCTGCGCCCGCGAGTGCGCCGAGGCCCGCGGCAAGGACGTCGGCGTCATCGCCACCGACAAGGGGTGGAACGTCTACGTCGGCGGCAACGGCGGCTTCACCCCGCGCCACGCGCAGCTCCTCGCGGAGGACCTGGACGACGAGGCGCTCGTGCGCACCATCGACCGGTTCCTCCTGTACTACGTCCGCACGGCCGACCGGCTGCAGCGCACGGCCCCGTGGCTCGAGGAGGTCGAGGGCGGGCTCGAGCACGTCCGCGCGGTCGTCCTCGAGGACTCCCTGGGCATCGCGGCCGAGCTCGACGCGCAGATGGCGCGGCACGTCGAGGGCTACACGGACGAGTGGGCGGCCACGCTCGCCGACCCCGAGCGGCTGCGGCGGTTCGCGTCGTTCGTCAACGCCCCGGACGCCGCCGACCCCGACCTGACCTACGTCCCGGAGCGGGGCCAGCGCCGCCCCGCGACCCCGGCCGAGCGCGCCGCCGGCGGCGCGGTGCTCGTCGCCGGCCCGACCCTCGAGGTGATGACGCGATGACGACGACCCTGCCCGCCCCCGCGCCTCCCGCCGGGTCGTCCGCACCCGAGGACGCGGCGGCCTCCACCGCCGACGTCATCTGGGTCCGGGTGTGCCGGCTGGCGGACCTCGTGCCCGAGCGCGGCGCGGCGGCGCTCGTCGACGGGCACCAGGTGGCCCTGTTCCGCCTCGTCGACGACGAGGTGCTGGCCGTCGACCACCGGGACCCCGTCTCGGGCGCCAACGTGGTGGCGCGCGGGCTGGTCGGGACGCGGGGCGGCCGGGCGACCGTGGCGGGGCCGCTGTACAAGCAGGTCTTCGACCTGCGCACGGGGGAGTGCCTCGACGACCCCGGCGTGCGGCTCGGGACGTACCCGGTCCGGGTGGAGGGCGACGAGGTGCTCGTGGGACGCCGGTAGGCTCGACCGGTGCTCACCTGGCCGGCCCCGCAGATCCCTGCGCTCCCGGGCCGGGGGGACCCCGTGCGGCTGCGCGACTCCGCGACGGGGACGCTCGTGGTGCCGGCCGACGGCCCGACGGCGTCCCTCTACGTCTGCGGGATCACGCCCTACGACGCGACGCACCTCGGCCACGCGGCCACCTACGTCGCCTTCGACGTGCTCGTCCGCGCCTGGCGGGACGCCGGCCTGGCCGTGCGGTACGCCTCCAACGTGACCGACGTGGACGACCCGCTGCTGGAGCGCGCCGCCGCCACCGGGCGCGACTGGCGCGAGCTGGCCGCCGAGCAGGTGGCGCTGTACGGGGAGGACATGGCCGCGCTCGGCGTCGTGCCGCCGGACGTGTGGACCGGCGCGGTGGAGTCCGTGCCCGCGGTCGTCGCCGCCGTGGAGGCGCTGCTCGCCGCCGGGGCCGCGTACCGCGTGCCGTCGCCGGACGCCCTCGACGACGACCCGGCGCGCGGCGACGTGTACGCCGACCTCGCCGTCGACCCCGCGTTCGGCGCGCTGGCCGGGCCCGGCACCCCCGCCGGGCTGGACGCGGCGGGCATGCGCGCGGTGTTCGCCGAGCGCGGGGGCGACCCGGACCGGCCGGGCAAGCGGTCCCCGCTGGACCCGCTGCTGTGGCGGCGGGAGCGCGCCGGGGAGCCCGCGTGGGACGGCGGGGTGCTGGGTCGCGGCCGGCCCGGGTGGCACATCGAGTGCGCCGTCATCGCCCGGGACGGGCTGGGCCTGCCGTTCGACGTGCAGGGCGGCGGCAGCGACCTCGTCTTCCCGCACCACGAGATGAGCTCGTCCCACGCCCGGGTGCTCGACGACGGCGCCTCGGCGCGCACGCACCTGCACACGGGCATGGTGGGGCTGCACGGCGAGAAGATGAGCAAGTCCAAGGGCAACCTCGTCCTCGTCTCCGTCCTGCGCGCGCGGGGCGTCGACCCCATGGCCGTCCGGCTGGCGATCCTCGCCCACCGGTACCGGGACGACTGGGAGTGGACCGACGAGGTGCTCGCGACGGCGCAGGAGCGGCTCGCGCGCTGGCGCGACGCGCTCGGCGGGAACGGCGGCGCGGAGGCGTCGGGCACGCTCGCCGCGGTGCGGGCGGCGGTCGCCGACGACCTCGACACCCCGACGGCGCTCGCGGCCGTCGACGCGTGGGCGGAGCGCACGTCGGCCGGTAGCGCGACCGACGGGACCGGCGGCACCGGCGGCACCGGCTGGGACGAGGGCGCGCCCGGGCTCGTGGCGCGCACGATCGACGCCCTGCTCGGCGTCCGCCTCTGACGGCCCCCGGCTCGGGCGCGTAGCGGGAGCCGTCGCCGCCCCGCGTCAGCCGTTGGTGCCGCGGTCCCGCCGGCGCAGGTAGCGCTCGAACTCCTGCGCGATCGCCTCGCCGGACGCCTCGGGCAGCTCCGCGGTGTCCTTGGCCTCCTCGAGCTGGCGCACGTAGTCGCCGATCTCGCTGTCCTCGCCCGCGAGCTCGTCGACCCCGTGCTGCCACGCGATTGCGTCCTCGACCAGCTCGCCCAGGGGCACCGTCGCCCCGATGACCTGCTCGATCTTGTGCAGGATCGCCAGCGTCGCCTTCGGCGACGGCGGGTGCGCGACGTAGTGCGGCACCGCGGCCCACAGCGACAGCGCGCGCCGGCCCTGCGCCCGCGCCTCGTGCTGCAGCACGCCGACGATCCCGGTCGGGCCCTCGTAGGTGTTGGCCTCGAGGCCGAGCGCGTCGCGCAGGTCCGGGTCGTCCGTCGTCGCCGACACCGGGATGGGGCGGGTGTGCGGCACGTCCGCCAGCAGGGCCCCGACCGTCACCACGGAGCCCACGTGCAGGTTCGTCGCGATGTCGAGCAGCTCGGCGCAGTAGCGGCGCCACCGCATCGACGGCTCGATCCCGTGCACGAGGACGACCTGGCGCCCGCCGGGCAGCGTCGCGACGGACACCTTCGTCGTGGGCCACGTCAGCCGGCGCTCGCCGTCCGGACCCGGGCCGACGGTGGGGCGGTTCACCTGGAAGTCGTGGTACTCCTCCGGGTCGAGCTCGTCGACCTGCTCCGCGCCCCACACGTCCGCGAGGTGCTCCAGCGCGAGCGACGCGGCGCTGCCCGCGTCGTTCCAGCCCTCGAAGGCCGCCAGCATCACGGTGTCGTCGGACGACAGGGTCCCGCCCTCGGCGGGCACGTGCTCGGTCACCCGCCCAGCCTAGGCGGCGGGTGCCCCGGTAGGCTGACGGTGCCCCGACGGCGTGGCCGCCCCGCGCGGGCCTCCCGCTCCGCGCGTCGCCCCCACCGTCCCGAGGAGCCCCGTGCACCCCACGCCCGTCACGCCTGCCGAGCTGCCCGCCGTCCTGCCCGCCGCCGTCCTGTTCGACATGGACGGGACGCTCATCGACAGCGAGCCGTTCTGGATCGCGGCGGAGACCGACCTCGTCACCGCGCACGGCGGCACGTGGTCGCACGCCGACGGCATGGCGCTGGTCGGCCGGCCGATGCGGTACTCCGCCGGCGTCCTGCAGGCCCGCGGGGTCGACCTCGGGGTCGAGGAGATCGTCGCCGAGCTCAACGCGCGCATGGCCGCCGCCGTCGCGGCGCGCACGCCGTGGCAGCCCGGCGCGCTGGAGCTGGTCCGCGCGGTCCGCGCCGCGGGCGTGCCCACGGCGCTCGTGACGTCGTCCTTCCGCACGCTCGCCGATCCGTTCGCCGCGGCCACCGGCCTGTTCGACGTGGTCGTCGCCGGGGACGACGTCGAGCACCCCAAGCCGGACCCCGAGCCCTACCTGCGCGGCGCCGACCTGCTGGGCGTGGACGTCACCGCGTGCGTCGCGCTCGAGGACTCGCCGTCGGGCATCGCGTCCGCGCTCGCCTCCGGGGCCCGCACCCTGGCGGTGGAGGCGGTCGTCCCCGTGCAGGAGCAGCCCGGGCTCAGCGTGGTGCGCTCGCTCGTGGACGTCGACCTCGCCGTCCTCGCGCGCGTCGCGGCGGGCGAGGTGCTGCGCCGGGCCGACGCGGCCTGACGGGCGCTGCCCCCCCCGCCGTCAGGCTGCGGGGGCCGCGTCGAGCGGCCGGACCCCCGTGGCGTGCTCGACCGCGTCGGGGTCCGGCGGCACGACGGTCCCGCCGAAGGACGGGCACCGGTCCCGGAAGGAGCACCAGTCGCACAGGCGCGAGGGCCGCGCCTCCCACCGGCCCGTGCGGGCGGCCTCCTGCACCGCGGCCCACACCGCGCGCACGCGCTGCTCGAGGACGAGCAGCTCGGCCTCCGTGGGCTCGTGCCGCACGACCGTGCCGTCGCCGAGGTACTCGAGCTGCAGGAGCTTGGGCACGACGCCCCGGGTCCGCCACAGCACCAGCGCGTAGAAGCGCATCTGGAACAGGGCGGACGCCTCGAACCCGGGCGAGGGCGAGCGGCCGGTCTTGTAGTCCACGACCCGCACCCAGCCGTTCGGCGCCACGTCGACGCGGTCGACGATGCCGCGCAGCTGGGGCCCGTCCTCGAGGTCGTGCAGCACGGCGAGCTCCCGCTCCGAGGGCTCCAGCCGCGTCGGGTCCTCGAGGCGGAAGTAGGTGTCGAGCAGCGCCTCGGCGGAGCGCAGCCACGCGGACAGCGCCGCGGGGTCGTCGAACAGGGCGGTGCAGCGCGGGTCCTCGAGCAGGAGCTGCTCCCAGCGGCCCGCCACCATCGCCCGCGCGGCGGCCGGCGTGCGCTCCGCCGCCGGCAGGTCGAACAGGTCCTCGAGCACGGCGTGCACGAGGGTGCCGCGGGCCGCGGCCGGGCTGGCCGGCTCCGGCAGCCGGTCCACCGAGCGGTAGCGGAACAGCAGCGGGCACCGCTGGAAGTCACCGGCCCGGGAGGGGGAGAGCCCCGGCCGCCGCGCGGGTCCCGCGTCGAGGTCGGGGCGGACGGGTGCGTCGATGGTCACGCGTCGAGGGTAGGTGGCCCCACCGACACGCCCCGGCAGGACACCCGCGCAGGACACCGCGCAGCACACCGCGCAGCACACCCGACAGCACACCCCGTGCCACGCCTGGCACCCGGCTGGCATCCGGCTGGCACCCGGCTGGGAACGTCCCCGCACCGCGCCGCGCCCGGACCCCGCGCCACCTACCCTGACCCGGTGAGCGACCCGGTCAGCGCGCCCCCGCCCCCCTCCGCCGCCCGGCCCGTGGCGGCCCCGGGGCGGACGGGCACGCGCAGCCCGGGCTGGGTCCTGGGGCGCGTCGCCGGTGCGCCCGTCGTCCTCGCGCCGAGCTCGGTCGTGGCCGCGCTCGTGCTCGCGGTGGTGTTCCTGCCGGTCGTCGGGAGCCAGTTCCCGGGGCTCGGGGTGGGTGCCTACGGCATCGCGCTGGTGTTCACGGTGCTGCTGTTCGCCTCCGTGCTCGTGCACGAGCTGGCGCACGGCTTCGTCGCGCGGTCGCGCGGGCAGCAGCCGCACGAGTTCGTGCTGACGCTGTGGGGCGGGCACACGTCCTTCGGGGGGGCGTCGCCGACGCCGCTGACCAGCGCGCTCGTGGCCGTCGCCGGGCCGGCCGCGAACCTCGTGCTCGCGGGGGTCGGGTTCGCGGGCGCCTCGCTCGTGGCACCGGGCGGCGTGGCGGACCTGCTCCTGTGGGGGCTCGGCGTCGCCAACGCCTTCGTCGCCCTGTTCAACCTGCTGCCCGGGCTCCCGCTCGACGGGGGACGGGTGGTCGAGGCGGCGGTGTGGGGCGCGGTCCACGACCGGTCGACGGGTACGCGCGTGGCGGCGTGGGCGGGCGTCGTGCTCGCCGTCGGCGTGCCCGTGTGGGTGCTCGGCGGGCCGCTGCTGCGCGGGGAGCGGCCGAGCCTGCTCGGTGCCGTGTGGTCCTGCCTGCTCGGCGCCCACCTGTTCCAGGGCGCCCGCGACGCGCTCGCGGCCGACCGGTGGGAGCGCCGCCGCGACGCCCTGCGGCTCGAGGCGGTCGTGCGGCCGGCGGTCACGGTGCCCGCCGGCGCCAGCGTGGCGCACGCCGTGGGCACGGCCGCCGCCGCGGGCGCGGGGGAGATCGTCGTGCTCGACGAGGCGGGGCGTCCCGTCGGGCGGGTCCGCCGGCCCGACGCCCTCGCCGTGCCCCCGGCCGCCGCGGCGACCACCCCGGTGTCGGCGGTGACCGCCGCGCTGCCGGCCGGAGCCGCGGTCGACGGGCGGCTCGCGGGACCCGCTCTCATGCGGGCGCTCGTGGCGGCCTGCGAGCACTCCGACGTGGCCGTGGCCGTGGTGGACGGCCGCGTCGTCGGGCTCGTCAGCGCCGTCGACGTCGTCGCCCACCTGAGGGCGCGCACCTAGACTGGCCCGTCGTGACCACACCCCCCGCCCCCTCCGGCCCGACGGGCGCCCACCTGCGCCGCGGGGTCTTCCGCCTCGGGGAGCGGGTCCAGCTCACGGACGCCCGGGGGCGGCTGAGCACCATCACCCTCACCGAGGACGGCGCCTTCCACACCCACCGCGGCTACCTGCGCCACGACCTGCTCGTCGGCGCGCCCGAGGGCACGGTCGTGCAGAACACCTCCGGCGTGGAGTACCTCGCGCTGCGGCCGCTGCTGGCCGACCACGTGCTGTCCATGCCGCGCGGGGCCGCGGTGGTCTACCCCAAGGACGCCGGGCAGGTCGTGGCCATGGCGGACATCTACCCCGGGGCGCGCGTGCTGGAGGCAGGCGTCGGTTCCGGCGCGCTGACCATGTCCCTGCTCCGGGCCGTGGGCGACGAGGGTGCCGTGCACAGCGTCGAGCGCCGCGAGGACTTCGCGGCCATCGCGCGCGGGAACGTCGAGGGCTTCTTCGGCGGTCCGCACCCGGCGTGGACGCTGTCGGTCGGGGACCTCGCGGACGTGGCCCCGGCGGCGCACGGCCGCGGGGAGGTCGACCGCGTCGTGCTCGACATGCTCGCGCCGTGGGAGAACATCGACGCGGTGGCCGGTGTGCTCGCGCCGGGCGGCGTGCTCATCGCCTACGTCGCGACGACCACGCAGCTGTCCCGCACCGCCGAGGACCTGCGCAGCGACGGCCGGTTCACCGAGCCGGAGGCCTGGGAGTCGATGGTGCGGGGCTGGCACCTCGAGGGGCTCGCCGTGCGGCCGCAGCACCGGATGGTCGGGCACACGGGCTTCCTGCTGACCACCCGCCGCCTGGCCGACGGGGTCGAGGCGCCGCTGCGCAAGCGGCGCCCGGCGAAGGGCTCCTACCCGGTGACGCCCGACGGCCGCCCGGGCGACGACGGCGGGGAGGACGAGCTGTGGACCGCCGAGGGCCTCGGCGAGCGGTTGCCGTCCGACAAGCACGTGCGGCGCGCGCGACGCGCCGTCGGGCAGCCGCCGGCCGACGCCTGACGGTCCGCCCCCCGGTCCTCGTCGCGAGCAGCCGCACCGCCTGCGCCCGTCCTGGCCGTCGGGGCGTGGTGGCGGTCACGCGCCGCGTTGCGGCGGTGTGACGGGCCGGATACCTGTGTGTCGGTCCGGTGACGACGCGGCCGCACGGCTCGTCGTCGGACCGCGGGCCGCACTAGGGTCGGCGGGGCCGGGTCCTCGGACCAGTCCGCGGGGGCCGGCGCGCCACGACGGACGGAGGCCGACGCGATGACGGACGCGATGACGGGCATGGACGACCGGGGCGGTGCCGAGACGGCCCGCCAGCTGGCGGTGCTCGCCGCGAAGAACGAGCGCCTGACGGAGGCGCTCCTGGCGGCGCGCGAGCAGATCGTCGAGCTCAAGCGGCAGGTGGACGACCTGGCCAAGCCCCCGGGGACGTACGCCACGTTCCTCGGGGCACGCGCCGACGGCAGCGTGGACATCGTCTCGGCGGGCCGCAAGATGCACGTGGGCGCCAGCCCGACGCTCGAGGTCGGCGCCCTGCGGCCCGGCCAGGAGGTCATGCTCAACGAGGCGCTCACCGTCGTCGAGGCGGGCGGGTACGAGAAGGTCGGCGAGCTCGTCACCGTCAAGGAGCTGCTGGGAGACGGGCGGGCGCTCGTCGTCGGGCGGGGCGACGAGGAGCGGGTCGTGCGGTTCGCCGGCCAGGTGGCCGACGCCCGCGTGCGCGTCGGCGACGCGCTGACGGTCGACTCGCGCTCCGGGTTCGTGTTCGAGGTGATCCCCAAGGCCGAGGTCGAGGAGCTCGTCCTCGAGGAGGTCCCGGACATCGAGTACGAGGACATCGGCGGCCTCGGCCCGCAGATCGAGGCCATCCGCGACGCGGTGGAGCTGCCCTTCCTGCACCCCGAGCTGTTCCGCGAGCACGGCCTCAAGCCGCCGAAGGGCGTGCTGCTCTACGGCCCGCCCGGCTGCGGCAAGACGCTCATCGCGAAGGCCGTGGCGCACTCGCTGGCGCAGACGGCGGCCCGGCTGCGCGGCGAGGAGGGCGTCACCGACACCCGCAGCTACTTCCTCAACGTCAAGGGCCCCGAGCTGCTCAACAAGTACGTGGGGGAGACCGAGCGGCACATCCGGCTCATCTTCGCCCGCGCCCGGGAGAAGGCGTCGCAGGGCAACCCCGTCGTCGTCTTCTTCGACGAGATGGAGTCCCTCTTCCGCACCCGCGGGACGGGCGTCTCCTCGGACGTCGAGACGACGATCGTGCCGCAGCTCCTGGCGGAGATCGACGGCGTCGAGCGGCTCGAGAACGTCATCGTGATCGGCGCCTCCAACCGCGAGGACATGATCGACCCCGCGATCCTGCGTCCCGGCCGCCTCGACGTGAAGATCAAGATCGAGCGGCCCGACGCCGAGGGCGCCCGCGAGGTGTTCGCGAAGTACCTCACGCCGGACCTGCCCGTCCACGCCGACGACCTGGCCGAGCACGGGGGCGACGCGCGCGCCACGGTCGAGGGGATGATCGGCCGCGTCGTGGAGCGCATGTACTCCGAGAGCGACGAGAACCGGTTCCTCGAGGTCACGTACGCCAGCGGCGACAAGGAGGTCCTGTACTTCAAGGACTTCAACTCCGGCGCGATGATCCAGAACATCGTCGACCGCGCGAAGAAGACGGCCATCAAGGACCTCCTGGCCACGGGTCAGCGCGGCATCCGGGTGGACCACCTGCTCGCGGCCGTCGTCGACGAGTTCAAGGAGAACGAGGACCTGCCCAACACGACGAACCCCGACGACTGGGCGCGCATCTCCGGCAAGAAGGGCGAGCGGATCGTGTTCATCCGCACGATCGTCCAGGGCAAGAAGGGCCAGGAGGGCGCGCGCACCATCGAGACGGTGACGAGCACGGGGCAGTACCTGTAGGGACGCCCCGGGGGGCGGGCCGTCGGCGCGACGGCCCGCCCCCGTGCCGCGCCTAGGCTGACGCCGTGACGGTGCAGCGGGTGATGGGGATCGAGACCGAGTACGGGGTGCTGCAGCCGGGCAACCCGATGGCGAACCCGATGCTGATGTCGAGCCACGTGGTGGCGGTGCACGCCTCGGCGCGGGAGGGCGCGCGGACCCGGGCGCGGTGGGACTACGACGACGAGGACCCGCTGCACGACGCGCGCGGCTTCCGCCTGGAGCGGGCCTCCGCGCACCCGTCCCTGCTCACGGACGACCCGTCGCGCGCGGCGCCGGCGGGCCCGTCCGGCGACGGGCTGCAGGACCTGCCGCGCTCGGTGGTGGAGGAGTACGACGACCCCGGCGCCGCCAACGTCATCCTCACCAACGGGGCGCGGCTGTACGTCGACCACGCGCACCCCGAGTACTCCTCGCCCGAGGTGCTCAGCCCGCGCGAGGCCGTCCGGTACGACCGGGCGGGCGAGCAGGTCATGCTCGCGTCGGTGCGGGCGCTCGCGGCCAACCCGGCGCTGCCGGACGTGACGCTGTACAAGAACAACGTCGACGGCAAGGGCGCCACGTACGGCATGCACGAGAACTACCTCGTGGAGCGTGCGGTGCCCTTCGCGTCGCTGGCCGCACGCCTCATCCCGTTCCTGGCCACGCGGCAGG
The DNA here is from genome assembly GCF_900111925.1 of Cellulomonas marina. Classification (GTDB taxonomy): domain Bacteria; phylum Actinomycetota; class Actinomycetes; order Actinomycetales; family Cellulomonadaceae; genus Cellulomonas; species Cellulomonas marina. The sequence continues at coordinate 44,390 of NZ_FOKA01000012.1, read as the reverse complement.
TCTACACGGGCGCCGGGCGCGTGGGCCTGGGCCAGCACGGGGAGCGCGCGGGGTACCAGCTCTCCCAGCGCGCGGACTACGTCGAGGCCGAGATCGGGCTCGAGACGACCCTGCGTCGGCCCATCGTCAACACCCGCGACGAGCCGCACGCCGACCCGGACCGGTGGCGCCGGCTGCACGTCATCGTCGGGGACGCGACGATGCTGGAGGCCGCCACGTACGTCCGGCTCGGCACGACCTCGCTCGTGCTGTGGCTGCTCGAGCAGGACACCGCCGGGGAGCACGGCCCGCTGGCCGAGGCGCTCGACGCGCTCGCGCTGCGCGACCCGGTGACGGCGGTGCACACCGTGTCGCACGACCTCACGCTGACGGCCCGGCTGCCGCTGGTGGACGGCCGGTCGCTCACCGCGCTGGAGGTGCAGCGCGCCTACCTCGACGCGGTGCGCGCGGGCCTGGCGGCCGTCACCGGCAGCCCGGACGGCGCCGACGACGAGACGGCCGACGTCCTGCGACGGTGGGCCTCGCTCCTCGACCGGCTGGGCACCGACCCCGCGTCGTGCGCGCGGGAGGTCGAGTGGCTGGCCAAGCTGCGGCTGCTGGAGGGCATGCGCCGGCGGGACCACCTCGGGTGGGACCACCCCCGGCTCGCGGCCGTCGACCTGCAGTGGTCGGACCTGCGGCCGGAGCGCGGGCTGTACCACCGCCTCGTCGGGGCGGGCGCGGTGGAGCTGCTCCTGGCGCCGGACGACGTGTCGGCTGCGGTCCGGCGGCCGCCCGAGGCGACGCGGGCCTACTTCCGGGGCGAGGCCGTCGCCCGCTACGGCGGGCACATCAGCGCGGCGAGCTGGGACTCGATCGTCTTCGACGTGCCCGGGGCCGCGACGCTGCAGCGCGTGCCCATGCGGGACCCGCTGCGCGGCACGCGGGCGCACGTGGGGGACCTGCTCGACGCCAGCCCCGACGCCCGCACGCTGCTGGAGGCCCTCGGCCGGTGACGGCCGCCGCGGGCCGGGCGCGCCGACCCGCGCGGAGGTCACCTGTGGGCGGCCTGGCGACCCGCGTCACACCCGTGGGCCGCGGCCGGGCGCGCGTCCCTCGCGGGCATAGGGTGGAGCAGGTCAACGACCCACCCGGGAGGTCACCATGGCAGGCCAGGAGTACGCCCAGTCCCGCCGGGACGACGAGGAGCCGGACGACGGCGCCGACGTCCCCGTGCCGGCGGCCCCGTCCGCGCAGGACCGCGACGCCGAGGTCGACGCGCTGCTGGAGGAGATCGACGACGTCCTGGAGACCAACGCGGAGCAGTTCGTCCGCGGGTTCGTCCAGAAGGGCGGCCAGTGACGGCCGCCCGCCGTCGCTGAGCACGACAGGGAGGTCAGCATGGTCGACGGTCGCCTGCCCCAGGCGTACACCACCGCCGGGTCGGCGTCGTTCCTGGAGTTCCTGCAGGGGCACGCGCCGGACCTGGTCCCGGGCCGCCTGAGCGCGGCGGCGGGCGCGGCGGGCACGCCGCTGGCGCCGCACGGCACGACGATCGTGGCGCTGACCTTCGAGGGCGGCGCTGTCCTCGCCGGCGACCGGCGGGCGACCATGGGCAACGTCATCGCCAGCCGGGAGATCGAGAAGGTCTTCCCGGCCGACGAGTACTCGGCGGTGGGCATCGCCGGCACGGCGGGCCTGGCGGTCGAGCTCGTGCGGCTCTTCCAGCTCGAGCTGGAGCACTACGAGAAGATCGAGGGCAGCCTGCTCTCGCTCGACGGCAAGGCGAACCGGCTGTCGACGATGATCCGCGGCAACCTCGGGCTGGCCATGCAGGGGCTGGCCGTCGTGCCGCTGTTCGCCGGGTACGACCTCGACCGGCGGCACGGGCGCATCTTCTCCTTCGACGTCACCGGTGGGCGGTACGAGGAGCACGACCACCACAGCGTCGGGTCCGGCTCGCTGTTCGCGCGCGGCTCCCTGAAGAAGCGGTGGCGCCCGGGGCTCGACGCCGCCGGTGCGGTGCGCGTCGCGGTGGAGGCGCTGCTCGACGCGTCCGACGACGACTCGGCGACGGGCGGGCCGGACACGCTGCGCGACGTCTACCCGGTCGTCGCGACCGTGACGCAGGCCGGGTACCTGCGCGTGCCGGACGCGGAGCTGGCCGGGCACGTGGCCGCGCTGCTCGACGAGCGCCGTGCGCTGCACCGGCAGGCGCACCCCGCCCCCAGCACGGACCCGGAGGCCGCCCGATGAGCATGCCGTTCTACGTCTCGCCCGAGCAGCTCATGAAGGACCGGGCGGACTACGCGCGCAAGGGCATCGCGCGCGGTCGCTCGGTGGTGGTGCTGCAGTACGACGAGGGGATCGCCTTCGCGACGGAGAACCCGTCGCGGGCGCTGCACAAGGTCTCGGAGATCTACGACCGCATCGCCTTCGCGGCGGTCGGCAAGTACAACGAGTTCGAGAACCTGCGGGTGGCCGGCGTGCGCTACGCCGACCTGCGCGGCTACTCCTACGCCCGGCAGGACGTCACGGCGCGCGGCCTGGCCAACGCGTACGCGCAGACGCTCGGCACCGTGTTCACGACGGAGTCCAAGCCGCTGGAGGTGGAGATCGTCGTCGCCGAGGTCGGCGCCACCGCGGCCGACGACCAGGTGTACCGGCTCTCCTACGACGGCTCCGTGGCCGACGAGCACGGGTACGTCGTCATGGGCGGCCAGGCCGAGCGCCTGAACGGGATCCTCCAGGCGGGGTGGCGGCCGGGGCTGACGCTGGCGGAGGTGCTCGCGCTCGCGCTGCGGGCGCTGGGTGCGCCGGCGGAGGAGGGCGGTGAGCCGCGGACCCTGGCGGCGGCGCAGCTCGAGGTCGCGGTGCTCGACCGGACGCGGCCGCGGCGCACCTTCCGGCGGCTGGCCGGCGGGCTGCTGGAGGAGCTGCTGGCGGCGCCCGTGGGTGGACCGGCGTAGGTCCGCCGGCGTCGCCGTGCCCCCGACGGGGTGCGACGATGCGCACGGCACGGTGCGTGCACGGTGCCGTGCATGGTCCGGCAGCGGCAGGACCGGGACCTGGACCGGCACGACGAGGCAGCGGGAGGAGCAGCGTGGACCGACGCATCTTCGGGCTCGAGACGGAGTACGGGGTCACGTGCGCGGCCCAGGACGGACGCGGCCTGTCCGCGGACGAGGTGGCGCGCTACCTGTTCCGCAAGGTCGTCGCGTGGGGCCGCTCGTCGAACGTGTTCCTGCGCAACGGCTCGCGGCTCTACCTCGACGTCGGCTCGCACCCCGAGTACGCGACGGCCGAGTGCGACGACGTGCGCCAGCTCGTCACGCACGACCGCGCGGGCGAGCGGATCCTCGAGGGCCTCGTCGCGGACGCCCAGCAGCGGCTGGAGCACGAGGGGCTGCCCGGCCGCATCCACCTGTTCAAGAACAACACGGACTCGGCGGGCAACTCCTACGGCTGCCACGAGAACTACCTCGTGCGCCGCCAGGGGGACTTCTCGCGCCTGTCGGACGTGCTCGTGCCGTTCCTCATCACGCGGCAGGTGCTCACGGGCGCCGGCAAGGTCGTCGTGACTCCGCGCGGCGCCACCTTCTGCCTGTCGCAGCGCGCCGACCACATCTGGGAGGCGGTGTCCTCGGCCACCACCCGGTCGCGCCCCATCATCAACACGCGCGACGAGCCGCACGCCGACGCGGAGCAGTACCGCCGGCTGCACGTCATCGTCGGCGACTCGTCGATGGCGGAGCCGACGACGATGCTCAAGGTCGGCGCGACCGACCTCGTGCTGCGCATGGTCGAGGCGGGCCTGCAGCTCCGGGACCTGTCGCTCGAGAACCCGATCCGCGCCATCCGCGAGATCAGCCACGACGTGACGGGCCGTGCGCCGGTGACGCTGGCCAACGGGCACACGGTGACGGCGGTGGACGTGCAGGCGGAGTACCTGCAGCGGGCCACCGACTTCGCGGCCACGGAGATGGACGTCACCCCCACGGTCAAGGCGGTGCTCGACCTGTGGGAGCGGGGGCTGCGGGCGCTGCGCGAGGACGACCTGTCGCTCGTCGACCGCGAGCTGGACTGGGTCATCAAGTACAACCTCGTCGAGCGGTACCGCGCCAAGCACGGGCTGGACCTCGGCGACGTGCGCGTGCAGCGGCTGGACCTGGCCTACCACGACATCTCGCGCACCGAGGGGCTGTACAACCTCATGGCGGCCAAGGGGCTCGTCGACCGGGTGACGAGCGACCTCGAGGTGTTCGAGGCGACGAGCGTGCCGCCGCAGACCACGCGGGCGCGGCTGCGCGGGGAGTTCGTGCGCGCGGCGCAGGAGGCGCGCCGCGACTACACGGTGGACTGGGTGCACCTCAAGCTCAACGACCAGGCCCAGCGGACGGTGCTGTGCAAGGACCCCTTCCGCAGCGTCGACGACCGCGTGGACCGGCTGATCGAGTCGATGTGAGCCGGCGGGTGCGGGCGGTCGCGGGGCTCGCGGCCGCGCTGCTCGCCGTCGGGTCGCTGGCGGCGTGCACGGCCGACGAGGAGCCCGTGCCGGACCCCGAGGTGACGGTCCAGGGGCTGCCCGGGGAGCGGCCGACGCTCGTGTACGACACGCCCCTCGTCGTGCCGCGGACGCTGCGGGAGACGGTGTGGCCGGGGTCCGGGGACCCGGTGGCGACCGGTGACACCGTGCTGCTCGACTACCTCCTGCAGGACGCGCGCACCGGCGCGGTGCTGGCGGACACGTGGTCGGGCACCCCCGAGGTGCGCACGGTCTCGCCGGAGGAGCTCGGCGCCGACCTCGCGCGGACGCTGACCGGTGCCGCGCCAGGAGCGCGGCTGCTGCAGGTCGGGGCGGGGACCGTCGGCGCGACGGCGGCCGCGGGGGGTGGTGACCCGGCGGCGACGCCCGGGGCGACCTCCGCGGCGACGGGGGCCGCGGGACCGTCGGGGCCGACGGTGACGGTCATCGACGTGCTGCCGCTGCGGGCACAGGGGACCGCGGTGGAGGCCAGGGCCGGCCTGCCGACCGTGACGCTCGACGAGGCGGGCCGCCCGACGCTCGTCCCCGTGGCCGACCCGCCGCCGGCGGACCTCGTCGCCCAGCCGCTGCTGCGGGGCACGGGACCCCAGGTGGCCGCCGACGACGTCGTGACCGTGCAGTACGCGGGCTTCGCCTGGAACGGCGAGGGGTTCGACACGACGTGGGAGACGCGCGAGCCGGTGTCGTTCGCGCTGGCCGACGTGCCGTCCTGGCAGGCGGGCCTCACCGAGCAGACCGTCGGGAGTCAGGTCCTCCTGGTCGTGCCGCCCTCGTATCCTCTCGGGGTGACGACGGAGGGGGCCCGCCTGGCGGGTCAGACGGTGGTGTTCGTGGTGGACGTCCTGGCCGCACGGCCGGTCGGCGGGCTGCCGGCCGCGCAGGCGGCGCCGACGGCGGGGGCGACGGCGGGGGCGACGTCGTGACGCTGGCGCTGCGGGTCATCCCGTGCCTGGACGTCGACGCCGGGCGGGTCGTCAAAGGGGTCAACTTCACGCAGCTGCGCGACGCCGGCGACCCGGTCGAGCTGGCCCGGCGGTACGACCTCGAGGGCGCCGACGAGGTGACCTTCCTCGACGTGTCGGCCTCGTCGTCGGACCGCGAGACGACCTACGACGTCGTGCGGCGCACGGCGGAGGAGGTCTTCGTCCCGCTGACCGTGGGCGGCGGCGTGCGGTCCACGGCGGACGTGGACCGCCTGCTCCGGGCCGGGGCCGACAAGGTCGGGGTGAACACCGCGGCGATCGCCCGGCCCGAGCTCGTCGCCGAGATCGCCGAGCGGTTCGGGTCGCAGGTGCTCGTGCTGTCCGTCGACGCCCGGCGCGTCGTCGACGGCCCGCCCACGCCGTCCGGGTTCGAGGTCACGACGCACGGCGGTCGGCGGGGCACTGGCATCGATGCCGTCGAGTGGGCCGAGCGCGCCGCCGGTCTGGGTGCCGGGGAGATCCTGCTCAACTCCATGGACGCGGACGGCACGACCGCCGGGTTCGACCTCGAGATGCTGCGCGCCGTGCGCGCGCGCGTCGGGGTCCCGCTCATCGCGAGCGGAGGGGCCGGGACGCCGGAGCACTTCGTCGAGGCGGCGCGGGCCGGGGCCGACGCCGTGCTCGCCGCGAGCGTGTTCCACTTCGGCACCATGACCGTCGGGGACGTGAAGGCGGCGCTGGCCGCGGCGGGGGTCGTCGTCCGCTGACGGCGGCCGGGCTCGTCGTCCCCCGGCATGCAGGTGGTATCGCGTCGGCCGTGACGGCCGGATGCGCGGAGGAGTGCCGGGTGGTCGCGGGCGTCGATCAGGGTGCGCCGAGGGACGTGGCGACGTCGCGGGCGTCGGCGGGGTCGCCGGTGACCGTCACGTCGGCCACGCGGCCGCGGCCGGAGAGCCAGAGCTGCAGCTCGACGACGCCGCCCCGGACCACGACCGTGCCGCGGCCGGGGGCAGGTCGGCGCAGGGCTGCGCGACGGCCGTCGGGCAGGACCACGACGACGCCCGGACCGGGCCGGCGGAAGGCGAGGCGGCCGGTGGTGCGCACGCCGCGCCAGAGCGCGTCGCCGAGCCCGGCGTCGGCCAGGGTGCCGGGACCGCCGTCGGGACCGCCGTCGGGGGAGGCCTCGGCGGCCCAGGCGGCGAGGCGGGCGTCGCGGTCGGCGTCGTCCCTGACGGGGCCGCCGTCGGAGGCGGTCGGGTCGTCGGCGCCGGCTCCGCGGCGCACGTCCTCGGCGTGGACGACGTGCTCCACGACGTCGACGACGCGGCCGGCCCAGGAGAACGGCGAGAGCCGGGCCGGGGGCGCGGCGACCTGCGCCACGAGGGCCGCGTAGGCCACGGGGTCCGCGGACCGGTCGGCGAGGGCGTCGACGGCGGCGGCGGTGCGCCCGGCGAGCGCCGGCACGACGACGCCGGCGGCCACGAGGGGCGCGTGCTCGCGCAGGTGCAGGTGGGCGGCCAGGTGCCGCGCCTGCCACCCGGTGCACACCGTCGGGTCGGTGGGCGCGGCGGCGGCGAGCAGGGCGGCGAGGCGGGCGCGCGTGCGCAGGTGCAGGGCGGTCACGCGGGCACTCTGCCAGGGCGGCTCGGCCGGTGCCCTGAGGACCGGCGCGGAGGACCCGGCGAGGACGCCGCCGAAGGCCCCGCTGAGGACCGCGCCGAGGACCGCACCGAGGCCTCGTCCGAGGCCCCCGTCGGAGGCCCCCGTCGAGGATCCGTCGGCAGGACCGTGTCGGACGCGCGTGCGAGGATCGACGCAACCCCCCGGTACCACCTGGAGCCGCACGTGCCACCGACGCCCGACCGGCGTTCGCCCGCCCCCCACCCGCCCCTGACCACCGCCGGCGCACCGGCGGACCCGGCGCCGACGTCCGCCGCGCGGCGCAGCCACGGCCTGACGGGGACGACCACGCGGCGGGCCGCCGCGGTCGTGTGGCGCGGGATGCGGGCGCACCCGTGGCTGTACGTCGTGGCCGTCGGCATCTCCGCGGTCTTCGGCGTCGCGACCGTCCTCGTCGGGCGGGTGCTCGGGGTCGTGACGGACCGGGTCGTCGTGCCCGCCGCGCAGGGTGACGCGGCGGCGCGGGCCCAGCTGCCCTGGGCGGGGGTCGCGCTGCTCGGCGTGGCGCTGCTGCTCGCGCTGACGGTCGCCGGACGGCGCATCTACGCCGGGCAGGGGTTCGCGGCGATCCAGGCCGACCACCGCACCGGCGTGACGCGCCAGCTCGTCCGGCTGCCCATGGCCTGGCACCGCGGCCGGCCCGCCGGGCAGCTGCTGTCGCACACGAGCGCGGACGTCGAGGCGGCGACGGCCGTGTTCAACCCGCTGCCGTTCGCGCTCGGCGTCGTCGTCATGATCGTCGTGGCCGCCGTGGGGCTCGTGCTCACCGACCCGTGGCTCGCGCTGGCCGCGCTCGTCGTCCTGCCCCTGGCGACCGGGGCGAACGTCGTCTTCCAGCGCCGCATGTCCCCGCACGTGCAGGACGCGCAGCGCCTGCGGGCGCAGGTCGCGGACGTCGCGCACGAGAGCATCGACGGCGCCGCGCTCGTCAAGGCGCTGGGCCTGCGCGAGCGGGAGGTCCGCCGCTTCTCCGGACGCGCGGACGCCCTCGCCGGGGCGAACGTCCGGGCCGGCCTCGTCCGGGCCTGGTTCGACCCGGTCATCGAGCTGCTGCCGAGCGTCGGGACGCTGCTCGTCCTGGGCGTGGGGGCCACCCGCGTCGCGGCGGGCGCCATCGGCACGGGCGACGTCGTCGGTGCGGCGTACCTGCTGACCCTCCTGGGCACGGGGGTGCGCAGCTTCGGCTGGGTGCTCGGGGACCTGCCGCGCGCGCTCGTCGGCTACGGCCGGATCGCGGACGTCCTCGACGCGACGCCCCCGGCGGCCCCCGGACGGCGGCGCTGGACGCCCGAGCGCGGCGCCGCGGCCGTCCGGATGCGCGACGTGCGCGCCGGGGTCGAGACGCCGGACGGCCCGGTCGAGATCCTGCACGGGCTCGACCTGGACGTGCCTGCCGGTCGCGTCGTCGCCGTGGTCGGGCCCACGGGCGCCGGCAAGACGACCGCCGTCTCGCTCGTCGCAGGGCTCTCGCACCCGACCACCGGGGCCGTCCTGCTCGACGGCACGGACCTGCGCGAGATCGCGCCGGCGGACGTGTCGCGGCACGTGGCGTACGTGTCGCAGCAGACCTTCGTCTTCGAGGACACCGTGCGCGGCAACGTGACGCTCGCCGACCCGGGGGACCCGGGCGCGCCCGACGACGCGGCCGTCTGGGACGCGCTGCGCCTCGCGCGCGTCGACGACGTCGTCCGCGGCCTGCCCGCGGGCCTCGACACGCCGCTCGGCGAGCGCGGGGCCAACCTCTCGGGCGGCCAGCGGCAGCGCCTCGCCCTGGCGCGCGCCCTCGTGCGCCGACCCTCGGTGCTCGTCCTCGACGACGCGACCTCGGCCGTCGACCCGCAGGTGGAGCGCGACGTGCTCACCGGGCTGCGCGAACGCGGCGGCGCCGGGCCGACCGTGCTGCTGGTCGCCTACCGGATGAGCTCCGTGCTGCTCGCGGACGAGGTCGTGCACGTGCGCGACGGTCGGGTGGTCGGGCGCGGCACCCACGCCGAGCTGCTGGCGCGCGACCCGGGGTACCGGGAGCTGGCCACGGCGTACGAGGCGGAGTCCGCCCGCCGCACGCGCGAGCAGGACGACGACGCGGGCCGCCCTCGCGCGACGGCAGGGGGACGGGCGTGACCAGCACGACGACGGGGACCCCGTCCGGGACCGCCGACGCCCCGCCCGCCGCGGGGCGGGCGCTCCCGCGCGAGGGCCGGTTCACCTCCGCGAGCGAGCTCGGCGTCGGTGCGACCCTGCGCCGGGCCGCCCAGGTCTCGCCGGAGCTCGTGCAGGGGATCTGGCTGACCCTGCTCCTCGCCGTGCTGGCGGCCGGCGGGCGCGTGCTCGTGCCCGTCGCGGTGCAGCAGGTCGTGGACGGCGCGCTGCTGGCCGACGGCGGGCCCGACCTGCCGCGGGTGTGGCGGCTCCTGGCGGCCGCGGCGGTGGGGCTCCTCGTCGCCGGCGCCTGCACCACCGCCGTCAACGGGCGCCTCATCCGGCGTGCCGAGGCCGGGCTGCGCACGCTGCGGGTCGCCGCGTTCGACCACGTCCACCGGCTGTCGGTGCTCACGCAGGGCACCGAGCGCCGCGGCGCCCTCGTGTCCCGCGTGACGTCGGACGTCGACACGATCTCGCTGTTCGTGCAGTGGGGCGGGCTCATGCTGCTCGTCTCCGTGCTGCAGGTGACGGTGGCGACCGTCCTCATGGCCGTCTACTCCTGGCAGCTCACGCTCGTCGTCTGGTGCACCTTCGTGCCGCTGGCGGTCGTGCTGCACCGCGTCCAGCCGCGGGTGAACCGCCGCTACACGCGCGTGCGCGAGCGCTACGGCGCCATGCTCGCCGCGGTGTCGGAGGCCGTGGTCGGGGCGGAGACCATCCGTGCCTACGGGGTCGCCGACCGCACGGAGCGCACGCTGGACGCCCGCATCGAGGACACGCGCGCGGCGCAGGTGCGCGCGCAGAACCTCGTCGCGACCGTCTTCTCCTCGGGGACGCTCGTGGCGACGGGCGTGCTCGCGGTGGTCGTCGTGGTCGGCACGGTGCTCGCCGCCCGCGGCGACCTCACCGTCGGGGCGCTGCTCGCGTTCCTCTTCCTCGTGCAGCTCTTCACGCAGCCCGTGCAGATGGCGACCGAGATCCTCTCGGAGCTGCAGAACGCGGTGGCCGGCTGGCGGCGCGTGCTCGGCGTCCTCGAGACCGAGGTCGACGTGCCGGAGCCGACGGACGACGAGGTCCTGCCGACGTCCACCGGTCCGGGGCGCGTCGAGCTGCGGGGCGTCTCCTACGGCTACCCCGGCGGGCCGACCGTGCTGCACGGGGTCGACCTCGACGTGGCGCCCGGCTCCTCGGTCGCCGTCGTGGGGACCACCGGGTCCGGCAAGACGACCATCGCGCGGCTCGTGGCCCGGTTCGTCGACCCGCGGGAGGGGCAGGTCCTGCTCGACGGGGTCGACGTGCGCCGGCTGCGCGACGCGGACCTGCGCCGCCGGGTCGTGCTGGTCCCGCAGGAGGGCTACCTGTTCGACGGCACCCTCGCCCAGAACGTGGCCGACGGCCTGCGCCTGGCGGCCGACGCCCCCGACGGGACGGCGCCGGGGCCCGACGACCCGCGGGTCGTGCAGGTCCTCGAGGAGCTGGGGCTCGGACCCTGGGTGGCCGGGCTGCCCGCCGGGGTGCACACGCCGGTGGGGCAGCGCGGGGAGGCGATGTCGGCGGGGGAGCGGCAGCTCGTCGCGCTCGCCCGGGCGCACGCGGCGGACGCGGACGTCCTCGTGCTCGACGAGGCCACCTCCGCGGTCGACCCGGCGACGGAGGTGGCCATCGCCCGCGCGCTGGCCCGGCTCACGGCCGGCCGCACGACGGTGACGATCGCGCACCGCCTCTCGACCGCCGAGGGCGCCGACCAGGTGGTCGTCGTCGACGCCGGCCGGGTCGTCGAGCACGGGCCGCACGCGCGGCTCGTCGCGGCCGGCGGCCGGTACGCGGCGTTGCACGCGGCGTGGGTCGCGCAGACGCGGTGAGGTGGGCGCGGGGGGTTCCGGAGGTGCGTGGGAGGATGCCGCGGTGACCGTGGACCCCACCTCGACCGACGCCCCCGACCGTCCCGGCGACCCGCGCACCGACCGTCCGACCGGCAGCCCGACCGGCCACCCGACCGGCCGGTCCGCCGGCGCGCTGGACCCGGCCGTCGCCGACCGGCTGCGCCGCGACCCGTCGGGGCTCGTCGCCGCCGTCGTGCAGCAGCACGACACCCGCGAGGTGCTCATGCTGGGCTGGATGGACGACGAGGCGCTGCACCGCACGCTGACGACCGGGCGCGTGACGTTCTGGAGCCGGTCGCGCCAGGAGTACTGGCGCAAGGGCGACACATCCGGGCACGTCCAGCTCGTGCACCGGGTCAGCCTCGATTGCGACGGCGACGCCCTGCTCGTCGAGGTCGACCAGGTGGGAGCCGCCTGCCACACGGGGACGCGGACGTGCTTCGAGGCCGGGGGCGACCTCGGTGCGGTGGTCGGGACGGCGGTCGGTGCGGAGGTCGGCGCGGCTGTCGGGACGGCGGACGTCGTCGCCGCCGGGGCCGGTGCGACGGGGGGCGTCCGGTGACGGCCGGCACGGCTCCGGGCGGGGTGCGCGCCGGGGCGCAGGCGGGCACGCCGGACGGGCTGCCCGACGAGGCGCCGGTCCACGTGCCCTGGGGCGCGACGTGGCCGGACCTGCCGACCTTCCGGCGGCTCGCCCGCGACCGGCGCGTCGTGCCCGTCGTGCGGCGCCTGCTCGCCGACGACGTGACGCCGGTGGGGCTCTTCCGCACGCTCGCGGCCGGGCGGCCCGGCACCTTCGTCCTCGAGTCGGCCGAGTCGGACGGGACGTGGGGCCGGTTCTCCTTCGTCGGCGTGCGGTCGATGGCCTCGCTGACGGTCCACGAGGGCCGCGCCCGCTGGACGGGCGAGGTCCCGGCCGGCATCCCTACCGAGGGGGACGTGCTCGACGTCCTGCGCACGACGCTCGAGGTCCTGCGCACGCCGCGGATCCCCGGCCTGCCCACCCTCACGGGCGGCCTCGTCGGCTCGCTCGGCTGGGACGTCGTGCGGCACTGGGAGCCGACGCTGCCCGCGGCCGCGGTCGACGACCTCGGCGTCCCCGAGGTCGCGCTCGTGCTGGCCACGGACCTGGCCGTCGTGGACCACCACGACGGGTCGGTGTGGCTCGTCGCGGACGCGGTCAACACCGACGGCACGGACGAGCGGGTGGACGAGGCCTACGCGGACGCGCTCGCCCGCGTCGAGGCGATGCACACCGCGCTCGGGCACCCCGCGCCGCCCGCACTGGCGGCCCTCGCGGACGTGGAGGAGCCCGCGCTCGAGTTCCGCACCACCCAGGCGGAGTACGAGGACGCGGTGCGCGCCGGGCAGCGCGCGATCCGGGACGGGGACGTCTTCCAGGTGGTGCTCTCGCAGCGGCTGGACCTGGACTGCCCGGCGGAGCCGTTGGACGTGTACCGGGTGCTGCGCACGCTCAACCCGAGCCCGTACATGTACTGCGTCCACCTCCAGGACGCGGACGGGCGCGACTTCGCGGTGGTGGGGTCCAGCCCGGAGACGCTCGTCAAGGTGGAGGCGGGGCACGTCACCACCTTCCCCATCGCCGGTTCGCGCCCGCGCGGCGCCACCCCGGAGGAGGACCGGCGGCTCGGCGACGAGGTGCTGGCCGACCCCAAGGAGCGCGCGGAGCACGTCATGCTCGTCGACCTGTCGCGCAACGACCTGGCCAAGGTGTGCGACCCCCGCTCGGTGGAGGTCGTCGAGTTCATGACGGTCCGCCGGTACTCCCACATCCAGCACATCTGCTCGACCGTGGTGGGGCGGATGCACGAGCGCGCCACGGCGCTCGACGCGTTCACGGCCACCTTCCCGGCCGGCACGCTGTCGGGGGCGCCGAAACCGCGGGCGATCGCGCTCATCGACGAGATCGAGCCGACGCGTCGCGGCACCTACGGCGGGACCGTCGGCTACTTCGACTTCGCGGGGGACATGGACATGGCCATCGCCATCCGCACGGCCCTCGTGCGGGACGGGCGCGCCAGCGTGCAGGCCGGCGCCGGGATCGTCGCCGACTCCGTCCCGGTGACCGAGTACGAGGAGTCGCGGAACAAGGCGGCCGCCGCCGTGCGGGCCGTCCAGATCGCGGCGCGCCTGCGGGGGGCGGCGCGGCCGTGACGTCCCGGGGGCGCACGAGCGTCGGCGTGCTGGCGCTGGCCGCAGCCGCCGGCCTCGTGAGCCTCGCCGGCTGGGTGCGGTCCACGGTGACCACACCGGTGGACGGCACGGTGACGCTGTCCGTCACGGGGGCGGTCGCCGCGCCGGCGGTGCCCGCCGTCGCGCTGGTGCTGGCGGCCTGCGCGCTGGCCCTGCTGCTCGTCGGGCGCGTCGGCCGCTGGCTCGTCGCCGTGGTGCTCGTGCTGGCCGGGGGCGTGCTGGCCGTGGTGTCCGACGGCGTCCGGCGCGGGGCGCAGGCGGTCGCGGAGGACGCCGCCCGCGCGCGGACCGGGGTGGACGTGCTGGCCGGCCCCGTGACCGTGTCGCCGATGGTCGAGGTGGCGGTGGTCGTCGGGGTGCTGGCGGCCCTGTCCGGGCTCGCCGTGGTGCGCTCCGGCCGCAGCTGGTCGGCGCCCTCGCGCCGCCACGAGCGGACGCAGGGGCAGCCCGGCGCGGTCGCGGACGGGCTGACCCTCGGGGGGGCGTCCGGCCCGGCGCGGGACAGGGCGGCCGGCACGACGTCGCACCGCGCGGTCCGCGGCACCCCGGCGGGGACGCAGGCCGGCGATCCCCCGACGCCGGGGAGCGCGGGCCCGGGAGCCGGGGGCGATGCGTCACGGCCCGTCGATTGGGACGCGCTCAGCCGGGGCGAGGACCCCAGCTGACGCCGGCCCCACCCGGGACGCCCCGGTCCCCGGACCTCGGCCGACGCACGGCTCGGCTACGCTGGCGGGCAGCACCTGCCCGCAGCCCGTGGGCACCCACGTCTGCACGGAGGACGCCACCATGGCCGACAACTCGCTGGCGCACCGCGCGCAGAACGCCACCCGCACGGAGGCCGTCCACCTGCCGCCCGTCGCCCCGGCGACCAACCACGGCAGCACGGTCGCGGCCTGGACGACGGTGTACGGGATCCTCGCGGGCGCGGTCCTGGCCTCGCTCGGCGTCATGTTCGCGCTCGTCTGGCTGTTCTGGGTGGGCATGGGCGTCGTCGTCGTCGCCCTCCTCGTCGGCTTCGCCCTGCGCCGTGCGGGGTTCGGGCAGGGCGGGGAGAAGACGAAGGCCAAGGCGGAGGCGGCACGCCGCGAGGGCCGCGGCCACTGACGTCGGACCCGCGACGGGACGTCCGCGCGACGCCGGCGGCGACCGTCGTGGACGCCTCGGGCCGGTCGCGGGACGCGCTGGTGATCCGCCGAGGGGACGGCCGGACGGAGCCCACGGCCCCACGCGGCCGCGGGGCACGGGTGCGCGACCCGCTGGTCCTCGGCGGGCTGGCGGTGGCGGGCACGCTGGCCGTCGCGCTCCTCGACCCGCGGTCCTCCGGCGTCTGGCCCGCGTGCCCGCTGCTGTCCCTGACGGGCCTGGCCTGCCCGCTGTGCGGCGGCCTGCGGGCGGTCCACGACCTCGCGCACGGCGACGTCGCCGGGGCGTGGGGGAGCAACCCGCTGCTCGTCGCGCTCGTCGTGCCCGTCGTCCTCGCATGGCTGGCCTGGACGGTGCGCCAGGGGCGAGCGCCCCGCGACGGGCGGCCGACGCGGGTGCCCCCCGGCGGCCGAGGCCCGGACGTCACGCCGGGTCACGGGACCCTCGGGGCGACCGCCCGGCGGGCCCTCGGGCCCGTGCTGCTGGTGGTCCTCCTCGTCTTCGGGGTGCTCCGCAACGTCCCGGCGCTGGCGGGTGCGCTGGGGCCCTGACCTGCGGCACCGGCTCCGGCTGAGGGATGCAGCGGTGGGCGTCGTCCGGACGTGTCGGACGACGCCCGTACGATGAGCGCGAGTGCGGCACCGTCGTCGGGCCGGTCGCGGACGGTCGCGAGCCGGAGGGCGGGTCGCGGCAGACGGACGGACGGTGCCAGCGCCGCTCGCGGGAAGGGGTCCGATGACCGTTCTGGACGACATCGTCGCCGGTGTGCGGGAGGACCTCGCGGTGCGCGAGGCGGCCACCCCGCTGGACCGGCTCAAGGAGCTCGCCGCCCGCCGGCAGTCGGCCACGGGCTGCCGTGACCGCCTCAAGCAGGAGGACGCCGTCACCGTCATCGCCGAGGTGAAGCGGTCGAGCCCCAGCAAGGGCCCCCTGGCGACCATCGGGGACCCGGCCGCCCTCGCCGTGGAGTACGAGCGCGGTGGCGCCACGGCGATCTCGGTGCTCACCGAGCAGCGGCGGTTCGGCGGGTCGCTGGCCGACCTCGACGCGGTGCGTGCGGCCGTGGACTGCCTCGTCCTGCGCAAGGACTTCGTCGTCACGCCCTACCAGGTGTGGGAGGCCCGCGCCCACGGCGCCGACCTCGTCCTGCTCATCGTCGCGGCGCTGGAGCAGACGGTGCTGGAGTCCCTGGTGGACCGGGTGCACTCCCTCGGCATGACCGCCCTCGTGGAGGTCCACGACGAGGAGGAGGTCGCCCGCGCGGTCGACGCCGGCGCGTCGGTCATCGGCGTCAACGCCCGCGACCTGCGCACCCTCGACGTAGACCGCACGACGTTCATGCGCCTCGCGCCGTCCATCCCGTCGGACGTGGTGAAGATCGCCGAGTCTGGTGTGCGGGGGCCGCGCGACGTCATGGAGTACGCCCGCGCAGGAGCGGACGCCGTCCTGGTGGGCGAGGCGCTCGTGACCGACGACGCGCCGCGCCAGTCCGTCGCCGACCTCGTCGCCGCGGGGTCGCACCCGTCCCTGCGCGCCGTGCGCCAGTAGCCGTCCGCCGGTCGTCGGCGCCACCCGCAGCACCACGGAGCAGGAGAGCATGAGCCAGACCCAGCAGGCCGCCGTCCAGCGAGCGGGCGCCGAGGCCGTCGGGACGACGGACGGCGGCACGACGACGCCCGACGCGCCCCCGGCGACGCAGGCCGTGCCGACGGCACCGCCGACCGCACCGCACGGCGGCGCGTCCACCGGCGCCTCGCGGGCGGTGACGGACGGGCAGGCCGCCCCTCGGGTGCCCGTGCGCGCGACCGGCCCGCTCGCCACCCAGCAGGGCCCCTACTTCGGGGAGTTCGGCGGCCGGTTCGTGCCGGAGGCGCTCGTCGCCGCGCTCGACGAGCTCGACGAGCAGTACCACGCCGCCCTCGCCGACCCGACGTTCCACGCGGAGCTGTCGCGGCTGCACCGCACCTACACCGGCCGCCCCAACCCGGTCACGGAGGTCCCGCGGTTCGCGGCCCACGTCGGGGAGGGGGTGCGGGTCCTGCTCAAGCGCGAGGACCTCAACCACACGGGCTCGCACAAGATCAACAACGTGCTCGGGCAGGCGCTGCTGGTCAAGCGCATGGGCAAGACGCGTGTCATCGCCGAGACCGGGGCCGGTCAGCACGGCGTCGCCACGGCGACGGCGGCCGCGCTCCTGGACCTCGAGTGCGTCGTCTACATGGGCGAGGAGGACACGCGTCGGCAGGCGCTCAACGTCGCGCGCATGCGGCTGCTCGGCGCCGAGGTCGTCGCCGTGCAGAACGGCTCGCGCACCCTCAAGGACGCCATCAACGAGGCGCTGCGGGACTGGGTGGCCTCCGTCGACACGACCCACTACCTGCTGGGCACCGTCACGGGCCCGCACCCGTTCCCCGAGATGGTCCGCGACTTCCACTCCGTCATCGGCGAGGAGGCGCGCGCCCAGGTGCTCGACGCCGTCGGGCGGCTGCCCGACGCCGTGCTGGCGTGCGTGGGCGGCGGCTCCAACGCCATGGGCATCTTCAACGCGTTCCTCGACGACCCCGAGGTGCGGCTGTTCGGGTTCGAGGCGGGCGGCGAGGGCGTCACCTCCGGCCTGCACGCGGCGCGGTTCTCCGGCGGCAGCCCCGGCGTGCTGCAGGGCACCCGCTCGTTCGTCCTGCAGGACGAGGACGGCCAGACGCGCGCGAGCCACTCCGTCTCCGCCGGCCTCGACTACCCGAGCGTCGGCCCCGAGCACGCCTGGCTGCACAGCATCGGCCGCGTCGACTACCGGCCCGTCACCGACGCCGAGGCGATGGAGGCGTTCCGGCTCCTGTGCCGCACCGAGGGCATCATCCCGGCCATCGAGTCGGCGCACGCCCTGGCCGGGGCCGTGCAGGTGGGGCGCGAGGTGGCGGCCGCCCGCGCCGCCGACGGGGCCACGGACGAGACGGTCCTGCTGGTGAACCTCTCCGGCCGCGGGGACAAGGACGTCGCGACGGCGGCCGCCTGGTTCGACCTCATCGACGACGAGGAGCCGCTGCACGCGGGCGAGGGGGAGCAGCTGTGAGCACGACGACCGGCACGACGACCGGCACGACGACGGGCACGCCGTCGGGCACGACGACCGGCACGCGCCCCTCGCCGACGGGCGCCCGCCTCGACGCGCTGGCCGCCGGCACGGACGGCACCCCCGGCCGGGCCGCGCTCGTCGGCTACCTGCCGGTCGGGTTCCCCGACGTGCCCGGGTCCGTCGAGGCGGTCCGGACGATGGTCGCCGCGGGCGTCGACGTGGTCGAGCTCGGGATGCCGTACTCCGACCCGCTCATGGACGGACCGGTCATCCAGCACGCGGTGGAGCGGGCGCTGGCCGGCGGCACCCGCGTGCGCGACACGCTGCGCGCGGTCGAGCAGGTCGCGGACGCCGGGGCCCCCGTGCTCGTCATGACGTACTGGAACCTCGTCCTGCGCTACGGCGTCGAGGCGTGGGCACGCGACCTCGCGGCCGCCGGCGGCGCGGGCCTCATCACGCCGGACCTCGTGCCCGACGAGGGTGCCGACTGGTTGGCCGCCGCCGACGAGCACGGCCTCGACCGCGTGTTCCTCGTCGCGCCGAGCTCGACGCCGGAGCGCCTGGCGTCCACCGTCGCCGCCTCGCGCGGCTTCGTGTACGCCGCCTCCACCATGGGCGTGACCGGCGTGCGCGCCGAGGTCGGGTCCCAGGCCGAGCGGCTGGTCGAGGACACCCGGGCAGCCGGGGCTGCACGCGTGTGCGTCGGGCTGGGCGTCTCGACGCCGGCGCAGGCGGCCGAGGTCGCCACCTACGCCGACGGCGTCATCGTCGGCTCCGCGCTGGTGCGCGCGCTGGCCGACGCGGAGACCACCACCGGCGGCCTCGCCGCGCTGGAGGCGGTGACGGCGGGCCTCGCCGAGGGCGTGCGCGCGGCGGCCACCGCCCGCGGCGACCGGTGATGCCCCTCGCGGCGTGGGCCGGCGCGCTGCCGGCCGCCATCCCGAGCCCGTCCCAGGGGGTGTGGCACCTCGGGCCGCTGCCCCTGCGGGCGTACGCGCTGTGCATCCTCGCGGGCATCGTCGCCGCGACGCTGCTCACGCAGCGGCGCTGGGCCGCCCGCGGCGGCAAGCCCGAGCAGGTGCTCGACATCGCGTTCTGGGCTGTGCCGTTCGGCATCGTCGGCGGGCGGCTCTACCACGTCGTGTCCTCGCCGGACGCCTACTTCGGGCCCGGCGGTGACCCCTGGCGGGCGTTCGCGATCTGGGAGGGCGGCCTCGGCATCTGGGGAGCCATCGCCCTCGGCGCGGTCGGTGCCTGGATCGGGTGCCGACGTGCGGGCGTACGGCTGCCGCCGTTCGCGGACGCGCTCGCGCCGGGGCTGCTCGTCGCCCAGGCGGTCGGACGGCTCGGCAACTGGTTCAACCAGGAGCTCTTCGGCGGCCCGACGACGCTGCCCTGGGGGCTGCGCATCGACGACGCGCACCTGCCGGCCGGGTACGACAGCGGGACGCTGTTCCACCCGACCTTCCTCTACGAGCTGCTGTGGAACCTGGCGGCCGCCGTGGTGCTCGTCGTGGTCGACCGTCGTCGCCGGCTCGGCCACGGGCGCGTGTTCTGGCTGTACGTGGCGCTGTACACGGCCGGGCGTTTCTGGATCGAGCTGCTGCGCATCGACGCCGCGGAGACGGTCCTGGGGCAACGGCTCAACGTCTGGGTCGCCGCCCTGGTGTGCCTGGGGGCGCTGGTAGCCTTCGCGCTCGTCGGCCGTCGGCACCCCGACCGCGACACCGAGGTCCTGCGCCCCGCACCCGGGCAGCCGCAGGACCGCGAGCACGATCCCGAGCAGGACGTCCAGCAGGACGTCGAGCAGCACGTCGAGCAGGACCCCGGGGCCGCCGTGCCGGCCACGGGGACGCAGGCCGGACAGGCCGCCGGCTCCGCGGACGGACCCCTCGGGTCGCGCTGAGAGCCCCCGCCGGGACGACCCGGTCGAGCCCCTGTGCGTGGCCGTATAGTCGCCTGCACACAGGTGGGCCGACGACGTCCCCGCGATCCCCTTGCACAGCTGGACCTCGTGGGGTCCGTGAGGACGGTGCCATGTCGACGACGCCCGCGAGCCCCCCGGGGCTCGTCCCGGGAGCCCAGGGTCTCTACGACCCCGCGGCCGAGCACGACGCGTGCGGCTTCGCGTTCGTCGCGACGCTGCGCGGCACGCCGGGGCGCGACATCGTCGACGCCGGGCTGACCGCGCTGCTCAACCTCGACCACCGCGGCGCCGTCGGCGCCGAGATCGACTCCGGCGACGGTGCGGGCATCCTCACGCAGATCCCCGACGCCTTCCTGCGGGACGTCGTCGACGCGGAGCTGCCGCCGGTCGGCCAGTACGCGATCGGCATGGCGTTCCTGCCCGCCGACGAGGCCGCCCGCGCGGAGGCCTGCCGCCGCATCGACGCGATCGCGGCGGAGGAGAAGCTCGACGTCCTGGCGTGGCGCGACGTGCAGGTGACCGCCGACCTCGTCGGGCCCACGGCTCGCGCGTCCATGCCCGCGTTCCGCCAGCTCGTCGTCGCCGACCCGTCCCGCGCCCTGGCGGGTCTGGACCTCGACCGGCGCGCCTTCCGCCTGCGGCGCCGTGCCGAGCGCGAGGCGGGCGTCTACTTCGCGTCCCTGTCCTCCCGGACGCTCACCTACAAGGGCATGCTCACCACCGCGCAGCTCGAGCCGTTCTTCGCCGACCTCTCGGACCCGCGCTACGCCTCCGAGCTCGCGCTGGTGCACTCGCGCTTCTCGACGAACACGTTCCCCTCCTGGCCGCTCGCGCAGCCCATGCGGCTCATCGCGCACAACGGCGAGATCAACACCGTGCGCGGCAACCGCAACTGGGTCGCCGCGCGCGAGGGCCGGCTGGCCTCCGAGGCGCTGGGCGACCTGGCGCCGCTGCTGCCCGTCTGCACGCCCGGGGGCTCGGACTCCGGCTCCTTCGACGAGGTGCTCGAGCTCCTCCACCTGGCGGGGCGGTCCCTGCCGCACGCCATCCTCATGATGGTCCCGGAGGCGTGGGAGAACCACGCGACGATGGACCCGGCGCGGCGTGCCTTCTACGAGTACCACTCGACGCTCATGGAGCCGTGGGACGGCCCGGCCGCGCTGACCTTCACCGACGGCACGCTCATCGGCTCGCTGCAGGACCGCAACGGCCTGCGCCCCGGACGGTTCTGGGTCACGGAGGACGGGCTCGTCGTGTGCGCGTCGGAGGCGGGCGTCCTCGACCTCGACCCGGCGACCATCGTGCACAAGGGCCGGCTCGAGCCAGGCCGCATGTTCCTCGTCGACACCGGCACGGGCCGGATCGTCGCCGACGACGAGGTCAAGGGGCAGCTCGCCGCGCAGAAGCCCTACGCGCAGTGGGTGCAGGAGAACTCCGTCTTCCTCGAGCAGCTGCCCGAGCGCGAGCACGTCGCGCACTCGGCCGCCTCCGTCCGGCGCCGCCAGCGCGCGTTCGGCTACACGGAGGAGGAGCTCAAGGTCATCCTCGGCCCCATGGGCGCCACGGGTGCCGAGCCCCTGGGCGCCATGGGGTCCGACACACCCGTCGCCGTGCTGTCCTCGCGCCCGCGGCTGCTGTTCGACTACTTCACGCAGATGTTCGCGCAGGTGACGAACCCGCCCCTGGACGCCATCCGCGAGGAGCTGGTCACCTCGATCGGCGGCGCCATCGGGCCCGAGCCGAACCTGCTGGCGGACGGCCCCGAGCACGCGCGCAAGCTCGTGCTGCCGTTCCCGGTCCTCGACAACGACCAGCTCGCCAAGATCGTGCACGTCCAGCGCGAGCCCCGGTACGACTTCCGCTCGACGATCGTGCGCGGCCTGTACAAGGCCTCGGGCGGCGGCGAGGCCCTCGAGGCACGCCTGGAGGAGATCTTCGCGGAGGTCGACGCGGCGATCGCCGACGGCGTCAGCTTCCTCGTGCTGTCCGACCGCAACTCCGACGCCGAGCTCGCGCCGATCCCGTCGCTGCTCCTGCTGTCGGCCGTGCACCACCACACCCTGCGCCGGCACACCCGCACCCAGGTGTCGCTCGTCGTGGAGGCGGGGGACGTGCGCGAGGTCCACCACGTCGCGCTCCTGGTCGGCTACGGGGCGGCCGCGGTCAACCCGTACCTCGCCATGGAGACGGTCGAGGACATGGCGCGCTCCGGCTACCTGCAGGTGGAGCCGGAGAAGGCGGTCGCCAACCTCATCAAGGGCCTCGGCAAGGGCGTCCTCAAGGTCATGTCGAAGATGGGCATCTCGACGATCGCCTCCTACCGCGGGGCGCAGGTCTTCGAGGCCATCGGCCTGTCCCAGCCCTTCGTCGACAAGTACTTCACCGGCACGACGAGCCGGCTCGGCGGCATCGGGCTCGACGTCGTCGCGGCCGAGGTCGCGGCGCGTCACGCCGACGCCTACCCCGCGTCGGGCAACCGCCAGGCGCACCAGCGCCTCGCCTCCGGCGGCGAGTACCAGTGGCGGCGGGACGGAGAGGACCACCTCTTCGACCCCGAGACGGTGTTCCGCCTGCAGCACGCCACGCGCTCGCGCCAGTACGACGTGTTCCGCGAGTACACCGACCGCGTCGACGGGCAGTCCGAGCGGCTCATGACCCTGCGCGGGCTCCTGCAGCTGCGCGAGGGCGTCCTGCCGCCCGTGCCGGTCGAGGAGGTCGAGCCGGTCAGCGAGATCGTCAAGCGCTTCCAGACCGGCGCCATGTCCTACGGCTCCATCTCCGCCGAGGCGCACGAGACGCTCGCGATCGCCATGAACCGGCTCGGCGGCCGCTCGAACACGGGCGAGGGCGGCGAGGAGAGCGAGCGCCTGCACGACCCGGAGCGCCGGTCGGCGATCAAGCAGGTCGCCTCGGGCCGCTTCGGCGTCACCAGCGAGTACCTCACCTTCGCCGACGACATCCAGATCAAGCTCGCCCAGGGCGCCAAGCCCGGCGAGGGCGGCCAGCTGCCCGGCCACAAGGTGTACCCGTGGATCGCGCGGACCCGGCACTCCACGCCGGGCGTCGGCCTCATCTCGCCGCCCCCGCACCACGACATCTACTCCATCGAGGACCTCAAGCAGCTCATCCACGACGTCAAGAACGCCAACCCGTCCGCCCGGGTGCACGTCAAGCTCGTCAGCGAGTTCGGCGTGGGCACGGTCGCGGCGGGCGTGGCCAAGGCGCACGCGGACGTCGTCCTCATCGCGGGCCACGACGGCGGCACGGGCGCGAGCCCGCTGACGTCGCTCAAGCACGCGGGGACGCCGTGGGAGATCGGCCTGGCCGAGACGCAGCAGACCCTCGTCCTCAACGACCTGCGCGACCGCGTGAGCGTCCAGGTCGACGGCCAGCTCAAGACCGGCCGCGACGTCGTCATCGGCGCGCTGCTGGGCGCCGAGGAGTTCGGGTTCGCGACCGCGCCGCTCGTCGTGTCGGGCTGCGTCATGATGCGCGTCTGCCACCTCGACACCTGCCCGGTGGGCGTGGCCACGCAGAACCCCGAGCTGCGCGCGCGGTTCACGGGCAAGCCGGAGTTCGTCGTGACGTTCTTCGAGTTCCTGGCCCAGCAGGTGCGCGAGTACCTGGCGGCCCTCGGCCTGCGCTCGGTGCAGGAGGCCGTCGGGCGGGTGGACCTGCTCGACGCGCGCCAGGCGGTGGACCACTGGAAGGCTGCCGGGCTCGACCTGTCGCCGGTGCTCGCCGCGCCGGAGCCCGCCGAGGGCTCCACGCTGCACCGGTCCCGCTCGCAGGACCACGGCCTGGAGCGGGCGCTCGACCAGCAGCTCATCCGGCTGTCGGCCGACGCCCTCGAGCGCGGGGAGCCCGTCCGCATCGACCTGCCCGTGCGCAACGTCAACCGCACCGTCGGGACGATGCTCGGTCACGAGGTCACGCGCCGGCACGGCGGCGACGGGCTGCCCCCGGGCACCATCGACATCACGCTGACCGGCTCGGCCGGGCAGTCGTTCGGCGCGTTCCTGCCGCGCGGCATCACGCTGCGGCTGCAGGGCGACGCGAACGACTACGTCGGCAAGGGCTTGTCCGGCGGCCGGATCGTCGTGCGGCCCGACCGCAGCGCGCAGCTGGCCCCGCACCGCAACGTCGTGGCCGGGAACGTCATCGGCTACGGCGCGACGAGCGGCGAGGTCCTGCTCTCGGGCCTGGCCGGCGAGCGCTTCGCCGTCCGCAACTCGGGCGCCACGCTCGTCGTGGAGGGCGTGGGCGACCACGGGCTGGAGTACATGACCGGCGGCACCGTGCTGGTCCTGGGCCCGACGGGCCGCAACCTCGGCGCCGGCATGTCCGGCGGGACGGCCTACGTGCTCGACCTCGTGCACGGGCAGCTGAACCTCCAGTCCGCGGGAGGCGAGCTCGCGCTGGACCCGCTGGACGACGAGGACGCCGCGACGGTCGAGCGCCTGCTGCGCCTGCACGCCGAGGAGACCGGCTCGCAGGTCGCGACCGCGCTGCTCGACGACGCCGCCGGCTGGCGGCACCGCTTCACCCGGCTGCTGCCGCTGGAGTACGCGCGCATCCGCCGCGCCCTGGACGAGGCGGCGCAGCGCGGCCTCGACCCGATGGCGCCGGGTGCCTGGAACGAGATCCTGGAGCTGGCGCATGGCTGACCCGAGGGGGTTCCTCCGGACGCGGGAGCGCGAGCTCCCGCCGAGCCGGCCGGTCCCCGTGCGACTCATGGACTGGCGGGAGGTGCACGAGCACCTCGCGGTCCGCCCGTCGCAGGACCCCGTGCTCAACCGCCAGGCGGGGCGCTGCATGGACTGCGGCATCCCGTTCTGCCACAACGGCTGCCCGCTGGGGAACCTCATCCCCGAGTGGAACGACCTCGTCTGGCGCGGGCAGTGGGACGAGGCGATCGAGCGGCTCCACGCCACGAACAACTTCCCGGAGTTCACCGGCCGCATCTGCCCCGCCCCGTGCGAGTCGGCGTGCGTGCTCGGGATCAACCAGCCCTCGGTGACGATCAAGCAGGTCGAGGTCTCGATCATCGACGAGGCGTTCGCCGCGGGGCTCGTCGCGCCGCAGGTGCCGCAGCGGCTCACCGGTCACACGGTGGCGGTCGTCGGGTCCGGCCCCGCCGGGCTGGCCGCCGCGCAGCAGCTCACGCGCGCGGGGCACACGGTGGCGGTCTACGAGCGGGACGACGCCATCGGCGGCCTGCTGCGCTACGGCGTGCCGGACTTCAAGCTGGAGAAGCACCACATCGACCGCCGGCTGGCGCAGATGGAGGCCGAGGGCACCCGGTTCCGCCCGGGTGTCCACGTGGGTGTCGACGTGAGCTGGGAGCAGCTGCGGGCGCGGTACGACGCCGTCGTCATCGCGACGGGCGCCACGGTGCCGCGCGCGCTGCGCGTGCCGGGCAACGATCTCGCGGGCGTGCACATGGCGATGGACTTCCTCACGCCGGCCAACAAGGTCGTCGCGGGGCGCCTCGACCGGACGCCGATCTCCGCCGAGGGCCTGCACGTCGTCGTCATCGGCGGCGGCGACACCGGGTCGGACTGCGTCGGCACCGCTCTGCGCCAGGGGGCCGCGTCCGTGCGGACGCTCGCCATCGGCAAGCGGCCGCCGGAGGAGCGCCCGGAGGGCCAGCCGTGGCCCATGGACCCCGTCGTCTACGAGATCTCCAGCTCCTACGAGGAGGGCGGCGAGCGCGAGTTCCTCGCCTCGACCGTGGCGTTCCTCGGCGGGGAGGGCGACGACGCCGGGCACGTGCGCACCCTGCGCATGGCCCGCACGGAGTACCGCCCGGACGGCTCGCGCGTGCCGACCCCCGGCACGGAGCAGGACCTGCCGGCGGACCTCGTGCTCGTCGCCATGGGGTTCACGGGGCCCGAGACGGAGGCCGCGGTCGCCCAGCTCGGGCTCGAGGTCACCTCGCGCGGCGCGTTCGCGCGGCGCGACGACTTCGCCACCGCGCTGCCCGGCGTCTTCGTCGCAGGGGACGCCGGTCGCGGGCAGTCGCTCATCGTGTGGGCGATCGCGGAGGGCCGGGCCGCGGCGGCGGCCGTCGACGAGCACCTGTCCGGCTGCACGGAGCTGCCCGCGCCGGTGCGCGCCAGCACCGTCGCGCTGCGTCCCTGAGGCACGGCGACGGGCGTCCCACCGTGGGACGTCCGTCCCGGTCCGGGGGACGCGGTGGCATACGCTCTGAACATGCGTAGAGCGAAGATCGTCTGCACCATCGGTCCGGCGACCGAGTCCCCCGAGCAGATCCAGGCGCTGGTCGACGCGGGCATGGACGTGGCCCGCATCAACCGCAGCCACGGCGACACCGAGGCCCACACGCGCGTCTACGAGAACGTCCGGGCCGCGGCCCAGGCGTCCGGCCGCTCGGTGGCGGTCCTCGTCGACCTGCAGGGCCCGAAGATCCGACTCGGGCGGTTCGTCGAGGGCAAGCACGACCTCGCGGTGGGGGACGTCTTCACCATCACGACCGAGGACGTCGAGGGCACGAAGGAGCTCGTCTCGACGACCCACAAGGGCCTGCCGGGGGACGCCCGCGTGGGCGACCCGATCCTCATCGACGACGGCAAGGTGCTCGTGCGCGTCACGGCGGTCGAGGGCCCGCGCGTCGTCACCCGCGTCGAGGTGGCCGGTCCCGTCTCGAACAACAAGGGCCTCAACCTGCCCGGCGTCGCGGTGTCCGTCCCCGCGATGAGCGACAAGGACGAGGAGGACCTGCGCTGGGCGCTGCGCATCGGCGCGGACATCATCGCGCTGTCCTTCGTCCGCACCGCGGCCGACTACGACGACGTGCGCCGGATCATGGACGAGGAGGGGCGCGTCGTCCCCGTCGTCGCCAAGGTCGAGAAGCCGCAGGCGGTGGAGAACCTCTCCGAGATCGTCGCCGCCTTCGACGGCATCATGGTCGCCCGCGGCGACCTGGGCGTGGAGCTGCCGCTCGAGCAGGTGCCGCTCGTGCAGAAGCGCGCCGTCGAGCTGGCCCGCCGCAACGCGAAGCCCGTCATCGTCGCCACGCAGGTGCTCGAGTCGATGATCACGAACCCGCGGCCCACCCGCGCCGAGGCCTCGGACTGCGCCAACGCGGTGCTCGACGGCGCCGACGCGGTCATGCTGTCGGGGGAGACGTCGGTCGGCGACTACCCGATCGAGGCCGTCCGCACGATGGCGCGGATCATCGAGAGCACCGAGGAGCTGGGTCGGGAGCGCATCGCGCCCCTGGGCTCCACGCCGCACACCCGCGGTGGCGCGATCACGCGGGCGGCCGCCGAGATCGGCGGGGTGCTCGACGTGAAGTACCTCGTCACGTTCACGCAGTCCGGCGACTCCGCCCGCCGCATGTCCCGGCTGCGCTCGGCCATCCCGCTGCTGGCCTTCACGCCCATCGAGGCCGTGCGCAACGTGCTGTCCCTGTCGTGGGGCGTGAAGACCTACCAGGTCCCGCACGTGGAGAACACGGACGCGATGGTCAACCACGTGGACGAGACGCTGCAGCGCGAGGGCCTGGCGGAGGTCGGCGACTACGTCGTCGTCGTCGCGGGGACGCCGGTGGGCGTCGTGGGGTCGACGAACACGATCCTCGTGCACAAGATCGGCGACGAGAACTCGGCCGGCCGCATCGCCTGACGCGGCTGCCCCGCGCGGTCGGGCAGGACGACGACGCCGCCCCCGGGAGGAGGACTCCCGGGGGCGGCGTCGTCGTGCGGCCGTCGTGCGGCCGTCGTGCGGCCGTCGTGCGGCCGTCGTGCGGCGGCCGTGCGCTGCTCAGGTCGTGCGCGGGTTGAGCATGTCCGGGTCGGCGTCCGGGTCGCCCGAGCTGTCGCCGCCCGACGCCTCGCCCCCCGTGCGGGGGTTCAGCATGCCGGGGTCCGCGTCCGGGTCGTCCGCGGTGCCGACCTCGTCGGAGGTGGGCAGGTCCTGGTCCTGGTCGCCGGCGGTGCCGGTGGTGTCCTCGCTCATGGTCCGAGCGTGGCACCGGCACGGGCGTGCCGCACGCCGACGGGGGCGCGGGACCGGTCGTCCGCCGTCCCGTGCCTGTCCTCCCGCCCTGCCGGCCGTCCTGCCAGTGGTCCCCTCAGCTGCCGCGGTACGTCGAGTAGGCGTACGGGCTCAGCAGCAGCGGCACGTGCAGGTGGGCCGTCCGCGCCGGACCGGGCGCGTCGAGGGCCGGCACCTCCTCGGTGGCCGGGACCGTGAAGGCCACCGTCACGGCCGGGTAGAAGGTGTCCACGGCGAGCGCCGCGTAGTAGGCGCCCGTCTCGAACGTGAGCGACCAGGTGCCGGGTGCGAGGGCCGGGGGGCCGAGCTCGCCGACGCGCCCGTCGGCGTCGGTGACGGCGGTCGCCACGACCGTGCCGTCCGGGGCTGTGAGGCGGACCGTGACGCCGACGGCGGGCCGGCCGCGGGAGCCGTCGAGCACGTGGGTCGTCACGTGGCTGCGCACCGTGCCCGTCACGGGGCCACCGCCGGTGCGGGCGGGGCGGCCGGTGCGGCGGCCGGAGCGGCCGTGAGGGAGGTCCGCAGCCGGAGGAGGGCGATCTGCCGGAGCTGGTCCGCGACCTCGGCGCTCTCCTCGTCGGGGTCGGCGTCGAGGCGCCGCCGCAGGTGGGCGAGGATCTCCTCGGGGGAGCGCCCCGCGGCCCGGATGAGGAAGACGCGGTCGAAGCGGCGCTCGTAGGCGGCGTTCCCCGCGGCGAGGGCCTCGGTCACGGACGTGCCGGCACCGGCCACCGCGGCCTGCTCCCGGCGCGACGCCGCCGCCCCGGCGTCGTCCCCGACGGGCCGCTCGCCGATGCGCGGGTGGTGGGCGAGCGCGGCCTCCACCTCCGCGCGGGTCCAGGTGCGGGCGAGCGCATCGGCGCGGGCGGCGAGTGCTTCCAGGTCGCCCCAGGGGCGGCCGGCGACGAGGGCGTCGACCCAGGACGGCACGGCCGCCCACACGCCGGCCGCCGCGCGCGCCTCGTCCGGGGGAGCGGTGTCGAACTCGCTGAGGTCCACGGCGGCGACGGTAGCGGCCGGACGGCACCGGGCCGTGACGGCGGTGTGACCGGCACGTGTCCGGGACGCGGTCCCCGGACCTCAGGCCGGCGGCGCGGTGGCCGGTGCGCGCAGGGCGGGGTGCTCCTCGAGACCCGGGTGCACGATGAGCCACGTCGCCACAGCCGTCTCCGTGCCGCGGTTGCTCAGCCGGTGCGGGGTGCGGCAGCTGTAGGACACGGAGTCGCCGGGGCGCAGGACGACGCGCTCGTCGGGCAGGTCGAGCGTGAGCTCGCCGGCGGTCACCGTGCCGATCTCGTAGCCGCGGTGGGCGAGCAGCTCGTCGGCGTCCCCGGCCGTCGCACCGGGCGGGTAGGTCGACTCGAAGAAGTCGACGTCGTGGACGGGCCCGGGGGACAGGCGGCGGAAGGTCACGCCGCCGGCCAGCGTGACGGCGGGCTGCTCGACGGCCCGGCGGACGACGGCCTGCCCGGCGCCGTGCAGGCCGTGGTCGTCCGCCGTGGCCGAGGCCCCGCCCGCCGGTACGTCCCGCGGCAGCGTCGGCGGCCCCCCGGCGCTGGCGAAGACGTCGACGAGCGAGGCGTCCAGCGCGGTGACGAGCGAGAAGAGGCGGTGCACCGACGGGCGGAGCACGCCGCGCTCGATCTGCGACACGGCGCTCGTCGAGATGCCGGTGCGCCCGGCGACGTCCCGCAGGGTCAGGCCGGCGGACTCCCGCAGCGCCCGCAGCCGGCTGCCGAGCACCTCCGCGTCGAAGCCCTCGAGCGCCGCGACCTCGTCGAGCACCGTCCCGCCTCCCCTCGCAGCCGTGCCGCCCCGTGCCCCCCGAAACCGTGTCGCACACGAACGACCCGCAACGTTCACACGGACGAAACCGACCAGGGGTTGTGAAGCCATAGGTTCACCGCATCGCCCCAGCAGCCACCAGCTGCAGGAGGCGCTTCACCGTACGGGACGCCGCGGGGCCGCACCAGGCCCGTGCCCGCCCCCGAGCGCGACGCCCATCATCAGCACCGCCCCCACGCCACCCCTCCTGCCCCGAGGTGTCCCATGAGTGCTCCCACCGACAGCGCCGGCGACCGCACCGCGGTCGCCGCGACCCCGGCGACCGACGGCCACGCCGTCTACGACCCCCGCCTGACCAACGAGGACCTCGCGCCGCTGCGCGACCAGCGCTGGTCGTCGTACAACATCTTCGCCTTCTGGATGTCCGACGTGCACAGCGTCGGCGGGTACGTCACCGCCGGGTCGCTGTTCGCGCTCGGTCTCGCGTCCTGGCAGGTGCTCGTCTCGCTCGTCGTCG
This sequence comes from Cellulomonas marina, assembly GCF_900111925.1. GTDB lineage: Bacteria > Actinomycetota > Actinomycetes > Actinomycetales > Cellulomonadaceae > Cellulomonas > Cellulomonas marina. Next base: position 14,556 of record NZ_FOKA01000012.1, on the reverse strand, counting down.
GCATCTGCATCGTCCAGGTCTTCTGCAACCTCGTCGCGAAGCCGAGCCAGCGCACGGGCGTCCCCTACCCCGTCATCAACCGCGCGGTGTTCGGCGTGCTCGGCGCCAACATCCCGGCCATCATCCGCGGGCTCATCGCGGTGGCCTGGTACGGGGTGCAGACGTTCCTGGCGGCCGAGTCGCTGAACATCGTCTTCCTCAAGTTCGTCCCGTCCTCCGCGGCGCTGCTCGCGCCGACGTTCCTCGGCATGTCGGCGCTCGGCTACGTGTCCTACGCGATCCTCTGGGTCGCGCAGGCCGCCCTGTTCTGGCGCGGCATGGAGACGATCCGGCGCTTCATCGACTGGGCCGGCCCCGCCGTCTACGTCGTCATGATCGTCCTGGCCGTCTACCTCGTCTCGCAGGCGGGCTGGGAGAACATCTCGCTCAACCTCTCGAGCGGGCCGCAGCTGTCGTTCGCCGCCTCGATCCCGGTCATGCTGTCGGCGATCGCGCTCGTGGTGTCGTACTTCTCGGGGCCCATGCTGAACTTCGGCGACTTCGCGCGGTACGGCCGCTCCTTCGCGGCGGTCAAGCGCGGCAACCTGCTCGGCCTGCCGGTGAACTTCCTCTTCTTCTCCGTGCTCACCGTCATCTGCGCCTCGGCGACGGTCCCGGTGTTCGGGGAGCTCCTCACCGACCCCATCCGCACGGTCGAGGCCATCGACACGCCCTTCGCGATCCTGCTCGGCGGCCTCACGTTCGTCACCGCCACCGTCGGCATCAACATCGTCGCCAACTTCATCTCCCCGGCGTTCGACTTCTCGAACGTCTCGCCGCAGAAGATCTCCTGGCGCGCCGGCGGCATGATCGCCGCGGTCGGCTCCGTGCTGCTGACGCCGTGGAACTGGTACGGCAACGCCGACGCCATCCACTACACGCTCGGCGTGCTCGGCGCCCTCATCGGCCCGCTGCTCGGCATCCTCATCGCCGGCTACTACGTCATCGGCCGCCAGCGGGTGCACGTGGACGACATGTTCACGATGGCGACCACGGGCCGGTACTGGTTCTCCGGCGGGTACAACCGCAACGCCCTGGCCGCCACGGCCATCGCCGGCGTGGTCTCCATCGCCTCGGCGGTCCTGCCCAAGACGGTCTTCGACCTCAGCGGCGGCGGCGCGGGCGCGGTGGACGTCCGCTGGATCGCCTCGTACTCCTGGTTCATCGGCTGCGCGCTGGGGTACGCCGTCATGGTGCTCCTCGAGCGCCGGAACCCGCAGATCCCGCTCCTGGACCCGACGGACCCGCAGGTCTCGGTCGGCCAGGCGGACGGCGCCCCGGCGACGAGCACGCGGGCGACCGCCTGATGCACCTCCGGGTCATCAACCCCAACACCACGGCGAGCATGACGCTGCTCGCCGGCCGGGCGGCGGCCGCAGCGGCCCCGCCCGGCGCGGTGGTGGACGCGGTGCATCCCACCATGGGACCGGCGTCCATCGAGAGCCACTACGAGGAGGCCCTGGCGGTCCCGGGCGTCCTCGAGCAGGTCGCGATCGGCGAGCGCGAGGGCGTGGACGGCTACGTCCTGGCCTGCTTCGGCGACCCGGGCCTCGACGCCGCGCGCGAGCTGGCCCGCGGCCCGGTCCTCGGCATCGCGGAGGCCGCCATGCACGCGGCCACGATGGTGGGCCGGCGGTTCTCGGTCGTGACGACGCTCGGCCGCACCGTCGGGCGGGCCCGCGAGCTCGTCGACCGGTACGGGTTCGCCGGCGCGTGCGCCGGGGTGCACGCGGTCGAGATCCCCGTCCTGGCGCTCGAGGACCCGCGCTCGGGCGCCCGCGAGGCCGTCACCGAGCGGTGCCGGCGCGCGGTGGTCGAGGACGGCGCCGACGTCGTCGTCCTCGGCTGCGCCGGCATGGCGGAGCTGTGCGCCCACGTCTCGGCGGAGGTCGGCGTGCCGGTCGTGGACGGGGTCGCGGCGGCGACCGCCCTGGTGGCGGCCCTCGTCGGGATCGGGCTGCGGCCGGGGGCCGGCGGGGAGTACGCCCCGCCGCCGCCCAAGCCCGTGGCCGGCCTGCTCGCCGGCTTCACCGTCGCGCCGCGGGTGCCGGCGGTGTCGCGGTGAGCGACCACGCCGCGGCGCTCCCCTCCGTCCAGGGGCCGACCGGGGCGACGCTCACCGTGGCCGCGGCCCGGGCCTGGGTCGGCGGGGCGTTCCTCCCGGCCCGGGTTCGCGCCGAGGACGGCGTGGTCGCCGCGGTGGAGACCCTCGCGGCGCCGCCGGGCCCTGCGGACGCGGACGTCGTGCTCGGCGCCGACGAGGTCCTGCTGCCAGGTCTCGTCGACAGCCACGTGCACGTCAACGAGCCGGGCCGCACGCGGTGGGAGGGCTTCACGTCGGCGACGCGGGCCGCGGCCGCCGGCGGCGTGACGACCATCGTCGACATGCCGCTGAACTCGGTGCCGCCCACGACGACCCCGGCCGCGCTCGACGCCAAGCTCGCGGCGGCGGCAGGGAAGCTGAGCGTCGACGTCGCGTTCTGGGGCGGGGCCGTGCCGGAGACCCTGGGGTCGCTCGCCCCGCTGCACGCCCGCGGCGTGCGCGGGTTCAAGGCGTTCCTGACGCCGTCCGGGGTGGACGAGTTCGGCCACCTGGACCCGGCGGGGCTGGCGGCCGCGCTGGCGGAGGTGGCCGCGCTGGGCACGGTCCTCGTCGTGCACGCGGAGGACCCGGAGGCGCTGCTGCCCGCCGCGCCCGACGGGCGCCTCGGCCCGGTCTACGCCGACTTCCTCGCCTCCCGGCCGCCGGCGAGCGAGCGGGCGGCGATCGCGCGCGTGGTCGAGGGCGTGCGTCGCACGGGTGCGCGGGCCCACGTGCTGCACCTGTCCGACGCCGGCGCGCTGCCGCTGCTCCGCGCGGCGAGGGCCGAGGGGCTGCCGGTCACCGTCGAGACCTGCCCGCACTACCTCGTCCTGCACGCGGAGGACGTCCCGGACGCCGGCACGCAGTACAAGTGCTGCCCGCCGATCCGCTCGGCCTCGAACGCGGACGCGCTGTGGGACGCCGTCGTCGACGGGACGATCGACGCGGTCGTGTCCGACCACTCGCCCGCGACGGCGGACCTCAAGCACGTCGCGGGCGGGGACTTCGGGCTGTCGTGGGGCGGCATCGCCGGACTGCAGCTCGGCTTCACCGTCGTGGCCGACGAGGCCCGCCGCCGCGGGGTGCCGCTCGCGGCCCTGCTGCCGGCGTTCACGACCGGGCCGGCGCGCGTGGCGGGCCTGCCCGGCCTCGGCGAGCTCGTCGTCGGGGCGCCCGCCCACCTCGTCACCTGGGCGCCCGACGAGGAGCACGTCGTCGACGTCGAGCGGCTCGAGCACCGCAACAAGGTGACGCCCTACGACGGCCGGCGCCTCGTCGGCCGCGTCCGGGACGTCTGGCTGCACGGCGTGCCCGTCGTCACGGGCGGTGCGGTCGTGCAGCCCGGGCTCGGCCGGACCCTGCTCCCGGTGCCCACCGGTGCCTAGGCGGGGCCGTCAGGCGCGGGCGGCGTCCGGTGCGGCGGGTGCCGGGGTGCGGCGGTGGTGCGCCCAGCGGTGGCCGACGGTGGCCGCGACGAGCGTCGCCACGCCCGCGATGACCATGCCCGTCCCCACGCCCGACTGCCCGCCCACGTGCAGCAGCAGCGCGCCGACCCCCGCACCGGCCAGGATGAGCACCACCGCGAGCAGCCGCCGCGCCCAGCCCGCACCGGTGCCGCCCGCCAGGCGGGAGTCGGCCGCCAGCCCCGTGAGCGTGGAGGTGACGACGACGGTGGTGACGTCCTTGACCGCGAGCCGGCGGGCGGTGGCCGCCTGCAGCCCCATCGCCACGGCCAGCACCGTCGTCACCGCGAAGGCCCAGACCGTGCGCTCGGCGGGCGGCTCGAGCAGCGCCGCGACGCCCAGCCCGAGCGCGAGGACCCCCGTCGCCGCGAAGGTGCCGGTCGACCGGCCGCTCCAGCCCTGCGGGGCCCGAGCCGTGACGCGTCCGCCGACGGCGGCCCCCAGCATGAAGCCGACCAGGGCGAGCGCCGGGCCGAGCACCGGCAGGTCGTCCGAGCCCGCGAGCGCCATGCCGAGGATGACGACGTTGCCCGTCATGTTCGCGGTGAAGACCCGGTCCAGGCCGAGGTACCCGACGGCGTCGACGATCCCGGTCGTGAAGGTCAGCGCCAGCATGAGCACCAGGTGCAGGCGGGCGGGGTCACGGGGGGCGCGCGGGGAGGTCACGGCGCACATCCTGGCAGCCGCCGACCCGGCGACCGCCGCCCGTCCCGCCCTCGCCCGTCCCGCCGCCGCCCGCCGCGCCCCGGTCCTACCGGTTCCGGTCCTGCCCGTCCCGTCCCCCGGAGGTACCCGCCCGTGACCACCCCGCCGAGCGCACCGGCCGCCGCACCGGCCGCCACACCGGTCGTCGCGGTCCTCGCGCGTCCCGCCGTGCCGGTGCTGCAGCCCGGCGAGGGCCTGCCGGAGGGCGTCGCCTACCTGCCGTCCACGCCGGGGACCGTGCTGTGGGGCCGCCTGCCGTGCGCGGCCGACGCGCCCGTGCTGCGCCTGGCCGCGGGCGACGAGCTCGTCGTCGACACCGTCAGCCACGAGGGCCTGCTCGAGGACCAGGGCTCGGACCCGCTCGCCTACTTCACGGGGCACGGCGTGAGCGCGCCGCACGTGCTGCGCGACGCCGTGGAGGTCGCGGCGGCCTGTCACCGCGACCCCGCCTCCGACGGCCCGCACGTCGTCACGGGGCCCGTGCACGTGGAGGGGGCGCAGCCGGGTGACCTGCTGGCGGTGACGGTCCTCGCCGCCGACCCCCGCGTGCCCTACGGCGTCATCTCCAACCGTCACGGCCGCGGCGCGCTGCCGGGGGAGCTGCCGCGCGGCGAGCGCGCGGTGTCGGTGTTCACGCCGGTCGGGCGTCGCGGCGACGGCCTCGTCGGGCTGCTGCCGCTGCAGGACGGCGGGGCGCGGGTGGTGGCGCTGCCGCTCGCGCCGTTCCTCGGGATCGTCGGCGTCGCCACGGCGGGCGACGAGCGCGCCCACTCCGTGCCGCCCGGCGCGCACGGCGGCAACATCGACATCAACCTCCTGCAGGTCGGCACGACGCTCTACCTGCCGGTGCAGGTGCCCGGTGGGGGCCTGTACGTCGGGGACCCGCACTTCGCGCAGGGCGACGGCGAGGTGGCGCTCACGGCGCTCGAGGCGTCCCTGCGGGTGCGGCTGCGCGTGGACGTGGTGCCGCGCGCACAGGCCCTGGCGGCCCTGGGCGAGCTCGACGGGCCGCTGCTGCGCACGCCCGAGCACCTCGTGCCGACCGGCCTCGACCCGGACCTCGACGAGGCGGTGCGCCGCTGCGTGCGGGCGGCGCTGGCCGTGCTCGTCGCCCGGTACGGCATGGCCGAGCACCTCGCCTTCGCCTACCTGTCCGCGGCCACCGACGTCGACATCTCGCAGGTCGTCGACCGCGTGTGCGGGGCGCACGCGCGCATCCGGCTCGCCGACTTCGCCGACGTGCCGCCGGCCGCCGCCCCCGTGCCCGTGCTGGGGGACCCCGGGGTGGCGGCGTCGCCCGCGGCGCCGGCGCCGGGCGTGCAGCCGTGACGGGACCGGTGACCGCGCCGTCCGCCGGCCCGGTGGTCGACCCCGTCGATACCCCCGTCGATACCCCCGTCGATACCCCCGCCGATCCCGTCGTCGACCCGCGGACGGGGGAGACCGTGCCCGCGGCGCTGCTGGTGGCTCTCGACGCCTACGAGGCCGCGCTCGCGGCGGACGACCTCGTCGCGCTCGACGACGCGTTCGTCGCCGGGCCCGGGACGCTGCGCGGCGACGCCGCGGGGCTGCTCGTCGGGCACGACGCCATCCGCGCCTTCCGCAGCGCGCGCGGTGGCGTGGCGCCCCGCCGGACGGCCCGGCTCGAGGCGCGGCGGCTCGCGCCCGGGACGTGGCTCCTCGTCGGGGTGTCCGCCTACGCCGGCGGCGGGTCGGGCCTGCAGACGCAGGTGTGGACGGACGACGACGGCACGTGGCGGGTCCTCGCCGCCCACGTCACCGGCCGGCCGGCCGCCCTCGACCGCGCCGTCTGGCGGGTGGTCGGCGACCCCCTGCACGCGGGCGCGGCGACCGGGCCGCTCGCCGGGCTGCACGTCGCGGTGAAGGACGTGGTCGCCGTGGCCGGGCACCCGGTCGGTGCCGGCAACCCCGCGTGGCTGCGCGGGGCGTCGCCGGAGCGCGCGCACGCCCCCGCGGTCGCGGACCTGCTGGACGGCGGCGCGTCGGTGCGCGGCATCGCCCGCACCGACGAGCTCGCGTACAGCATCGCCGGCGTCAACGCGCACCACGGCACGCCCGTCAACGGCGCGGTGCCGGGCGCCCTGCCGGGGGGCTCGTCGAGCGGGCCCGCGAGCGCGGTCGCCACCGGCCAGGCCGACGTGGGCCTGGCCACCGACACCGCCGGCTCGGTGCGGGTGCCCGCGAGCTACCAGGGCCTGTGGGGCCTGCGCACCACCCACGGGCTCGTGCCGCGGGAGGGGGTGCTGCCCCTGGCGCCGTCGTTCGACACGGTGGGGTGGCTGACCCGTGACGGGGCGACGCTGGAGGCCGTGGTCCGCTGGTGCCTGCCGGGGGCGACGGACGGCACGGGCGGACCCCTGCGCCTTCGGGTGCCGGCCGAAGCCCTCGCCGTCGCGGAGCCCGGCACCCGGGCGGCCTTCACCGCCTGGCTCGACGGGGTGCGCGACGGGCACGGCGTCGTGGTCGAGACCGTCGAGGTCGGCCCGCTCGACCACTGGCTCGACGCCTTCCGCACGGTGCAGGGCGCCGAGGCCTGGCGCGCCCACGGCGCCTGGGTGACCGCGCAGCCGCATGCGCTGGGTCCGGGCGTGCGCGAGCGGTTCGCCGTCGCCGCGACGATCACGTCCGCCGACGAGGCCGCCGCGCGCGCCGCCGCGGAGGTCCTGCGCGACCGCGTGCGGGCCCTCGTCGCCGACGACGCCCTGCTCGTGCTGCCGACGGCCCCCGGGCCGGCCCCGTCCCGGACGGCGGACGCCGAGACCCTCGAGGCCGTCCGCGGGGCGACCCTGCGCACGACGGCGCTCGCGGGCCTCGGCGGCCTGCCGGCCCTGTCGGTGCCGGCGCTCGTCGTGCCGTCGCCGCTCGGGCCCGCGCCGGTCGGCGTGAGCCTCGTCGGCCCGCCCGGGTCCGACCTCGCGCTCGTCGGGCACGGGCGCGCGCTCGCCGGCGTGCCCTGACCGCCTCGCCCTCGTCCACGCCCCCTGTCCCACCGCCCCGCCCCGTCACCACCCGAGAGGCCCCGCGTGACCGCCCTGCCCGCCACACCCGCACCCGCCACATCCCTGCCGGCCGCGTACCTGCCCGGCCCGGTCAACCCGCCCGCGCGCCTGCTCATGGGCCCCGGTCCCATCGACGCGGACCCCCGCGTCCTGCGCGCGCTGTCGACGCCGCTGATCGGGCAGTACGACCCCGTGATGACCGGCTACATGAACGACACCATGGCGCTGTACCGGCAGGTCTGGGCGACGACGAACGAGGCGACGTTCCTCGTCGACGGCACGTCCCGGGCGGGCATCGAGGCGGCGCTCGTGTCGCTCGTGCGGCCGGGTCAGCGCGTCCTCGTCCCCGTGTTCGGGCGGTTCGGGCACCTGCTGACGGAGATCGCCCACCGCGCGCAGGCCGAGGTGCACACGGTCGAGGCGCCGTGGGGGCAGGTCGTCACGCCGGCGGCGGTCGAGGAGGCGGTCGTGCGCGTGCGCCCGCACCTCCTGGCCGTCGTGCAGGGGGACACGTCGACGACGATGTGCCAGCCGTTGGAGGACCTCGGCGAGATCTGCGCCCGGCACGGCGTGCTGTTCTACACCGACGCCACCGCGTCGCTGGGCGGCAACCCCTTCGAGGCGGACGCGTGGGGCCTGGACGCGGCGACCGCCGGCCTGCAGAAGTGCCTGGCCGGGCCGTCGGGGAGCGCGCCGATCACCCTGTCCCCCCGGGCGGTGGAGGTCGTCCGGGCGCGCTCCCGCGTCGAGGCGGGCATCCGCGAGGAGGGCGACGCGGACGCCGACGACCCCATCCGCTCGAACTACTTCGACCTCGGCATGATCCTTGACTACTGGGGGCCGCGGCGCCTGAACCACCACACGGAGGCGACGAGCATGCTCTACGCCGCCCGCGAGTGCGCCCGGATCCTGCTCGAGGAGGGCCGGCAGGCCGTCATCGACCGGCACGCACTGCACGGCCGGGCCATGCTGGCCGGCGTGCGCGGCCTGGGCCTGCAGGTCTTCGGCGACGTGGCGCACAAGATGCACAACGTCGTCGCGGTGGAGATCCCCGCCGGCCTGGACGGCGACGCCGGCCGCGCCGCGATGCTCGCCGACTTCGGCATCGAGATCGGCACCTCCTTCGGGCCGCTGCACGGCCGCGTGTGGCGGATCGGCACCATGGGCTACAACGCCCGCCAGGACACCGTGCTGCTCACGCTCGCCGCGCTCGAGCAGGTGCTGCGCCGCGGCGGGGTGCGGGTGCCGCCCGGCGGCGGGGTCGACGCCGCGTACGCGGTGTACGACGAGGTGCGCGCCCCGTGAGCCCGGCCATCGGCACCGGCACCGGCACCGGCACCGGCACCGGCACCGGCGCCCTGCCGCCGCTGCCGCCGGACCTCGTGCACGCCGCGGCCCGCCGTGTGATGGCACGGTGCGACGAGCTCGCCGCCATCACGTCGATGACCGGCGGCATCGAGCGCGTCTACCTGTCACCCGAGCACGCCCGGACCAACCGCGTCGCGGCCCGCTGGATGACGGAGGCCGGGTTGACGACCCGGCAGGACGCCGTCGGCAACCTCGTCGGCCGCCTGCCCGGCCGCGACCCCGACGGGCCCGTCCTGCTGCTCGGCTCGCACCTGGACACCGTGCGCGACGCGGGCCGCTACGACGGCATCGTCGGCGTCCTCATGGCCGTCGAGGTCGTGCGGCTGCTGGCCGCGCACGTGCCGTCCTGGCCGTTCGGGCTCGAGGTCGTCGCCTTCTGGGACGAGGAGGGTGCGCGGTTCGGCCGGGCGCTGCTCGGCAGCGCCGCACTGGCCGGTGCGTGGGACCCCGCGTGGTGGGACCTGCGCGACGGCGACGGCGTGACCCTGCGCGAGGCCCTCACCGCCTTCGGGCTCGACCCCGCCCGCGTGGCCGAGGCCGCGCGGGCGCCCGCCGACCTCGTGGGGTACCTCGAGGCGCACATCGAGCAGGGTCCGGAGCTGGACCGGCAGGGCGAGGCCCTGGGCGTCGTCACGTCCATCGCCTCCGCGCGGCGGTACGCGCTGTCCGTCGTCGGGGAGGCGCGGCACGCCGGCGGCACGCCCTACGACGCGCGCCGGGACGCGCTCGTCGGCGCCAGCGAGGCGGTGCTCGCCGTCGAGCGCATCTGCCGCGGCGAGCACCACGTCGTCGGCACGGTCGGGCAGCTCGAGGCGTTCCCGGGAGCGGCGAACGTCGTCCCGGGGGAGGTGCGGCTGTCGCTGGACCTGCGCGGCGAGCTCGACGAGACGCGGGACGCCACCTGGTCCCGCATCGCCGCCGAGCTCGACGCGATCACCGGGCGCCGGGGGCTGACGTGGTCGGCCCGCACGGTGCACGACGCGCCGGCGGTGCGGTGCGGCGGGCTGTTCCAGGACGTCCTGCACGCCGGCATCGGCGCGACCGGCCAGCGCGAGGCGGCGTCCCTGTTCTCCCGCGCCGGCCACGACGGCATGGCCGTCGCGCGCCTCACCGACGTGGGCATGCTCTTCCTGCGGAACCCGGACGGCATCAGCCACCACCCCGACGAGGGGGTCGCCGCCGCCGACGTCGAGCGCGGCATCGCGGCGCTCGCGGCCGCCGTCGTGCACCTCGCGCACGAGCGCGCGGTGGCCTGAGCGGCCTCCGCCGGGAAGAGTGGGCGCCGGGGGACGGGCGCGGCCGCCGGGCCGCACGACGACGACGGAGGCCACGATGGGACTGCTCGACCGGCTCCTGGGACGCGTGCGCGGCGACGGGCGCGGCCACGGGCAGGGCGACGGGCGCGACAGCGGCAGCCGGGCCACCACCGCGGCGCCGGCCCCGGGGTGGAACGGCACCGGTGACCCGTGGCAGGCGCCCGGCGGGGCCGGCGCGCCCGCGCCCGGCGGCGCCGGGAGCCCGGCCGGCGGCCGCGGTGCCGCCCTGTCCGACGAGCAGGCGGTCGAGCGCTACCGCTACCTGCTGCGCACCGCACCGCCGGAGCGCATCGAGGAGGCGCACGCGGAGGCCTTCGCGGCCCTCACGCCGCAGCAGCGGCGTCAGGTGCTGGAGCAGCTCTCCGACCAGGTGCCGCCGGGGGAGCGGTCGACCGCCGACGACCCGCGGTCCCTGGCGCGCATGGCCACGCGCGCCGAGCTGCGCCGGCCGGGCACGCTCGAGCGGTCCTTCGGCGGTGGCGGGTACGGCGGCGGCTACGGCGGCGGGTTCGGGGGCGGGTTCGGGGGCGGTGGCATGTCGATGGGCGGCATGCTCGCCGGTTCGCTGCTCGCGAGCGTGGCCGGCGCCTTCGTCGGCACCGCGATCGCCGACGCGATGTTCGACATGGGTGACGGGTTCGGCGCCGGGGACATGCAGGACGCCTACGCGGACGGCTACGGCGACGGGTACGGCGACGGCGACGCCGCCGACACAGGTGGCGACGTGCAGGCGGACGGCGGCGGCTACGAGGACCCGGGGTTCGACGGCGGCGGCTTCGATGGCGGCTTCGATGCGGGCGGCTTCGATGCGGGTGGCTTCGATGCGGGCGGCTTCGACGGCGGAGACTTCTGACGGTTCGTCCCATCTGCTGGTCCCACTCGGTCCGAGTGCTGGAACGGACGTAGCGTCGCCGGCCATGTCCGTCGCACCAGCCCCCGCCCCGGCGAACAGCCGGTCCCGCGTCGTCACCGCCAGCCTCGTCGGCACGACGATCGAGTTCTACGACTTCTACGTCTACGCCACGGCCGCCGTCCTGGTCTTCCCGCGGCTGTTCTTCCCGACCGGCAACGAGACGACCGCACTGCTCGCCTCCTTCGCGGTGTTCGGCGCCGCGATGGTCGCGCGGCCGGTCGGAGCCGTGGTGTTCGGGCACCTGGGGGACCGACGCGGCCGCAAGGCGACGCTCGTCGGGTCGCTGCTGGTGATGGGCGTGGCGACGTTCCTCATCGGCGTGCTGCCGACGTACGACCAGGTCGGGCTGCTCGCCCCCGCGCTCCTGCTCGTCCTGCGCCTCGCGCAGGGCTTCGCGCTCGGCGGGGAGTGGTCGGGCGCCGCGCTCGTCGCCACGGAGAACGCGCCGCGCGGCAAGCGCGCCTGGTACGGCACGTTCCCGCAACTCGGTGCACCGCTGGGCTTCATCATCGCCAACGGGTTGTTCCTCAGCATCAACGCGGCGCTGCCGCACGCGCAGGACCCGCTCCTGCCCTCCGAGGCGTTCCTGTCCTGGGGCTGGCGGATCCCGTTCCTGTTCTCCGCGGTGATGGTGGTCGTCGGCCTGTGGGTGCGGCTGCGGCTGGTCGAGTCCACCGCGTTCACGAAGGTCGAGGAGGCGGGCGCCATCCGTCGCCTGCCGCTCGGTGACGCGGTCCGCAACCACGGCCGCGCGCTCGTCCTCGGGACGTTCATCATGCTGGCGACCTACGTGCTGTTCTACCTGATGACGAGCTTCACGCTGAGCTACGCCACCGCCGGGCAGGACGCCGCGACGCCGGGTCTCGGCATCCCCTACACGCACGTCGTGCTTATGCAGATCGTCGGCGTGGTGTTCTTCGGCCTGTTCACGCTGCTGTCCGGGCCCGTGGCGGACACCGTCGGGCGCCGGCGGCTGCTGCTCGTCGTCACGGCGCTCATCGCCGTCTTCGGGCTGACCTTCGCGCTGCTCCTCGCCGACCGGCCCGACCGGGCGTTCACGGGCGCGCTCGTGCAGGCGTTCCTCGTCCTGGGCTTCACGCTCATGGGCGCGACCTTCGGCCCCATGGGCGCGCTGCTGCCCGAGCTGTTCCCGACCCACGTGCGGTACACGGGTTCGGCCATCGCCTACAACGTCAGCTCCATCCTCGGCGCGGCGCTCGCGCCGATCGTCGCGGTCGCGCTCTGGGCGCGGGCCGGCGGCAGCCCGTGGCTGGTGGGCGTCTACCTCAGCGCCGCGGCCGTCGTGACGCTCGTCGCCCTGACGCTCTCGCGGGAGACCCGCGACGTCGAGATGGACGACGCCGTGCCCGCCGAGGGGGAGCGAGCGGCGGTCGGCGCCCGCTGACCGTCCCGCGGCGGCAGCGCCGTCGAACCCCCTCGCTCGACCGCGGGTCATCCGGACGGGTGATGTACCGGGTGACAACCGGCCACCCACCGGGACACGGTCGCGACCGGGACCGACAGTCACGGGGTGAGCGTGCTGTCGGGCCTGGTGGCGTGGGTGGTGGCGGGGGCCCTGCTCACCGCAGGGCTGCCCGTCCTGGTCGGGTGGGTGCTGGTGGTGCTGCGCCGACGATGGGCCGTGCTGCGACGCGCCCGCATCCGGGCGGCGGCGGCCCGGCGCGCCGCGGCCGCGAGCCCCGCGGGCGTGCTCGTTGACGAGGGGCCCTGACGGGTGCGTCGATGGCCGCCGCCGGCGCTCCTCCGGTGCGCCCGGCCCGAGCACGGACGCCCGCCGACGTCAGGCGAAGGTCGCCCTGCCGCTGAACCGGTCCACCCACAGGGACCCGTCGGCGGCGATGCCCACGTAGGGCGTGACCAGCCAGGACCACGGGGCCCTGCTCATGTCCGCCGCGGTCCTGCTCGTCCACACGACGGAACCGTCCGCCCGGCGCAGCTCCGCCTCGCCGTCACGACGCAGGCCGAGCTCGACGGCGACGGAGCCGACGGTGCCGGAGGACCACGTCGCGCGACCGTCGGGCGCGTACCGCACGAGGTTACCGTCGCGCTGCAGCACGAGCCGGTGGGGCGCGGGGTCGTCGGGCAGTCCGGTCCGCAGCTCGTCCCCGGGCAGGAGCACCTGACCGGTGCAGAGCGCGTTGCCGAAGGACAGGCAGTCGCCGGGCATGCGAGGCGACCATGACGAGGACCAGGCGGCCCGGCCCTCGGCCGTGTACAGGACGAGGTTCGTGTCGTCCTGGAGGACGAGCCGCACGACCCCGCGTCCCGCGGTGCCGGACTGCCACAGCGGCCGACCGCTCGGGTGGTAGGCCACGAGGTTGCCGTCGCCCTGCAGCACGAGGGTGACGTCGCCCCCGCGCGTCTGGGTGTGCCAGACCGTCGCCCCGAGAGCGCGCACGGACCAGTCGCCGGTGTCGACCGAGAGCCGGACGGCGCCGTTCGGCGAGAGCATCTGGGTCACCCGTGTGTCGAGGCCGATCTCCGCCGGGACCGTCGGCCGCCGGACGGTCCAGAGGAGCCGCCCGTCCCCCGCGTACAGATCGAGGCCCGGGCCCGTGCCCACCTCGAGGCGCACGCCCTCGCCGCGCGTCCCGGACTGCCACAGCGGGCGCCCCGCCCGGTCGTAGAGGACGGCGTTGCCGTCGGTCTGCACGGCGAAGCGGTCCGCATCGGTCCCGGCCGTCCCCGCGTGCCACGCCGCGGTGCCGGACACGTAGAGCACCAGGTTGCCGTCGCCCTGCAGGACCAGCTCGGTGCCGTGTCCGAGGAGGCGGTCACCGACGAGCAGCTCCTGCCCGACGAGCAGGGAGCTCCCGCGATCGGCCGCCGCGGCGGGCCGGGCGGCGCCGAGGGGGACGACGAGGGCCAGGGCGACGGCGACGAGCAGTGCGGCGCGGGCGCGCCGGGGCGGACGGGCGGCGCCGCGCGAGGAGGTGAGCACGGTGCGGATCGTAGGGCGGCCCGGTCGCTCAACGACCACTCGAAGTGGGCACCAACTCCTCGTACCGCTCGAACGTGTCGTCCAGGACCGGAAGCTCCAGGGTCGCCGTGCCGTGCTCAGGCGATGCGAATGTCATCTCCACGGTCGCGCCCGGAGGCTGCGGCATGTCGGCCAGACGCACGCGCGTGTCCCGCGGCCCCAACAGCACCGTCTGCCCAGCAGTCACCTCGATGGTCGCTGCCGGGTCGCGGTCCATGATCGAAACGACGACCTCAGCATCCACCTCACCGTCGTTGCTCACCGCACCGAGCAACGTCCCTGAGTTGAGTCCAGCAGAGTGGTGTACCGGTAGCCCGGTGGGCGCGTCGTCGTAGACGAGGACGCGGTCACCGCGTGACCCTTCGAGTGAACCTCTCACAGCACTCTCGAAGTGGAGCAACACGATGACCGCACCGACGAGTATCGACCCTGCCCGGTTCTTGCACGAGCACCTGGAGCAGGCTTCCCCAGATCTGATGCGTCACCTGCTGAGCACGTTCATCGACGTGCTGCTCTCGGCGGATGCCGACGCGGTGTGCGGCGCCGAGTGGGGCCAGCGCAGCCAGGACCGGGTCAACCGCCGCAACGGGTACCGGCACCGGGACCTGGACACCCGGGTCGGGACGATCGAGGTGGCGGTGCCCAAGC
>NZ_FOKA01000006.1 GCF_900111925.1 Cellulomonas marina | reverse complement strand
GCCACGTCGATCGTGCCGACCCGGGTGTCGAAGTCCCGATGCCGGTAGCCGTTGCGGGTGTTGACCCGCTCGGTGCTGCGGGCACCGTACTCGGCGCCGCAGATCGCGTCCGCCTCAGCACCCATCAGAGTGTCGATGAAGACGCCGAGCAGCTCACGCAGCAGATCGGGGCTGGCGGTGGCCAGGTGCTCGTGCAAGAAGCGGGCAGGGTCCAGACTGGGTCCAGCGGTCATCGCGGGTCCTTCTCTCGAGTCGACTTGGTAGGTCTCTCGAAGAATCACGCGGTGACCGCCTACACGTCTACGACGACGCCCTCACCAGGGCCGGGCTCGCACACCACTCTGCGGGACGCCACTGTGGCCAGGTGCTCGTGTGGGTCCAGCGGTCATCGCGGGTCCTTCTCTCGAGTCGACTTGGTAGGTCTCTCGAAGAATCACGCGGTGACCGCCTACACGTCTACGACGACGCCCTCACCAGGGCCGGGCTCGCACACCACTCTGCGGGACGCCACTGTTCAGCCGCGCGCGAATCCCAGGACTGGCCGCGGCCAGTTCGGGAGTGTGCCCGCCTTCCGTCGCCGTGGTTCTATCCGTCGTCGTCCACAGCCCGCATGTCTCCGATGCCCGACGGCGGTGAGGACCTACGATCGGTCGGTGGCAGACCAGGGGGCGTCCGGCGAGGACACGATCCGGGTCGTCGATCTGTTCGCAGGGTGCGGGGGCCTGACCCAGGGGTTTCACGCTTACCGCCGCAAGGGTGTCGAGGGCTCGCGGTTCCGCACCGTCGCCGCCGTCGAGTGGGACCGCGCCGCCGCGGCGTCCTACGGGGCGAACTTCGGCCACGAGCACGTGGCGAACGTCGACATCACGGAGTGGATCCCGGGGGACGATCTCGGGGAGGTGGACGTCGTCGTGGGGGGTCCGCCCTGCCAGGGGTTCTCGGCCCTCAACCGCGACGGTGTGCGACCCGAGCGCAACCGCCTCTGGGAGGAGTACGTCCGGGTCGTGGAGGCGGTCCGGCCCAAGGTCTTCGTGATCGAGAATGTCGACAGGTTTGCCCGCTCGCCGGAGTTCGCCGACCTCCGTGCGCGCGTGGAGCACGCCGGTCTGAGCGACTACGAACTCGTGCCTCCGCCTGCGACCGCACGAGGTCCGTTCGTGCTCAACGCGGCCGACTACGGGGCGCCGCAAACCAGGCGCCGCGCAATCGTGTTCGGCGTGCGGAAGGACATGGTCGCTCGGCTCGGTCGATCGCTCGCGTACCCCGGGGCGAGCCACGTGTCGCCGTCGCAAGCCGTGAGGTCGGACAACCCCACGGGCCTCGCACCGTGGAGGACCGCCGACGAGGTGTTCGAGAAGTCCGCAATGCAGCGGCTCGTCCCGACGACGGAAGACCCCCTCCCGCGGAGGTCATCATCGGCGTCCGACTTCTACCGTCGGACGGTCCCGACCTCCCAGCTGCACCTCGCCCGCCGCCCGGGGGCGCTCTCCCGCGCACGCTTCCGCACCATCGGTCCGGGCGGCAACCGCAAGAGCTTGCGCGGCCGCTACGCCCTCTTCTTCGAGACGCCGTCTGAGGTCGTGGTGGAGCGGGCGGACCAAGAGCCAGTCCGAGGCGCGGATGGGGACCTCGAGGTCGACGGCACCTACGTCGCCGTCGGAGCCGGCGATGCCACGAGATACGTCATCGCCGTCGATGGTGTGCTCGAGGTGGAACCGAGGACGAGACGTCCGGTCGCGTTCGCCGTCAAGGTCCAGGAGGAGGGCTCGCTCAGCCCCGTCGCGGCCCGCATGCACTACCTGTCGACCTACTCGTGGGACGTGCACGACTCGGGCACCGGGGACGTGATGGGCCGGCTCCGCATCGGCCAGCCGTCGGTGACGATCCGGACCGAGTTCTTCAAGCCGGAGAAGGGACGCTACCTGCACCCGCTGGAGGACCGTCCGATCACGCACTACGAGGCGGCACTGCTGCAGGGCTTCCCGGAGGACTTCCGGTGGTGCGGCTCGCGGTCGGACGTGGCGCGGCAGATCGGAAACGCCGTCCCTGTCCCGTTGGGCATGGCGATCGCGCGTGCCGTCGACGAGTTCCTCAGTGGGTCGCCCGCCGGCGTCACCCCAGGGTCAGCCCCACTCTTCTGAGCCAGGCATACGACCGACCGCGTGATTCACCCGCGAGCCACTGACATGTCGGGGGTCGCCTAGGTCATGATGACGTCCATATGAGCGATGGATCAGCGGTCCGGTGGCAATGGCGGCCTCAGGACCCCGCATACGGAAACTATGGGAACGCGAACCAGTGGACGGTCAACGCGGGGCTGGCGTCGCTGGCGCGTGAGAGCGCGCAGAACGCCAACGACGCACGCCTCCCTGGCGAGGACGCCGAGCTCGTCTACACGTTCATCCGTCTCACGGGGGCGCACCGCGAGACCTTCGAGCAGGCTCTCGGGTGGCGCGACGAGATGCTGCCGCACCTGCAGGCCATGGGGTCGTCGTCAGGGGGCGCGGTGACGGCGGGTCAGCTCGCCGCCGGTGTGGAGGACCTCAGGCTCGCAGACGCGCTCGTCCTTCTGCGCGTCAGCGACCACGGAGCCCGAGGGCTGCACGGGCCGGAGTTCGCCGTGGGGGACGAAGACCTGTTCGGCAACTTCGTGAAGCTCTGCCGGCTCGACCTGTTCAGCGGCAAGGACAAGGCCGCCGGCGGATCTTTCGGGCTGGGCAAAGCCGTGTACTGGCGCTTCTCGCGGGTGCAGACGGTGCTCTTCAACTCCACCGTGCGCCCAGAGGACGCGTCGGACGGGCAGTTCCGCAGCCGGCTCTTCGGCGTTCAGCAGGGAGTCGTACATCATCTCGACGGCACGTCGTACCAAGGGCGCGGGTACTTCGGCGTGGCGGAGGGCGACGAGAATGTCCGGTCCGTCTGGGGAGACCACGACCTCGCGCGGCGGCTCCACGTCTCGAGACCCGACGACCGCCCGGGGACGACGGCGCTCGCCGTGGGCTTCTACGACCCCGACAACCCTCGGACCGTCTACGGCAGGAACGCGCTGAGCGGCCTCGCCAAGGAGCTCCGACAGGGGATCGAAGAGAGCTTCTGGCCGCTCCTCGCCCGGCGACGGATGACCGTGCGAATTGATGTCGAGGAGAACGGGATTCGCACCGAGTCGACCGTGGTCGACCCGTCCGACACCTTCACCGAGCTCACACGGGCGCTTCGTCGCTACGACGCGGGTGAGGTCGCCGAGACCCTCGACGACCCAGAGGCGGTGATCGTCCGAGACGTCCAGGTCGAGGTGTCCGCGCGTCGGGCCCCCGACGATCACCCCCGGTTCATCCACACGGCCAAGCTCGTGGTGACGATGTCCGACGAGCAGCCCGACACCCTCGAGAACCGCGTGTGCCTGTTCCGCCGGCCGGAGATGATCGTGGAGACGATCGACAAGACGTTCGAGGGTCGGACGTATCACGCGTTCCTGCTCGCGGGGTCTGCGGTCGCGCCCGACGCGCCGACCGAAGAGATGGTCCGGGCAGACGACTTCCTCCGGTTCTCGGAGCCTCCGGCCCACGACCGCTGGATCCCCGGGACTGGGCGCAAGCAGGCCAGCCAGGCAAACCTGACGGCGCGCTACGTGGCCCCGTGGCTGCCGAACCTCAAGGCGATCGAGAGGGGTGTGCTCGAGCAGCTGACCCAGGTGTTCGGTACCCCGCCTCCCCCGCCCGACAGTCCCCCGCAAGCGGTGCTCAAGCACCTGCGGTTCCTCACGGGCGCTCCCGGGTCCGGCGGCCGGGGTGCGACGGTCGGGCGTAAGCCCGAGGTGGTCGACGTGTCCGCCGAGGTGGTCGAGGGCGTGTGGGACATCCGGTTCACCGTGCGTGCGCAGAACCGCGCGCAGGGTTGGGCGATCCAGCCTGAGCTCGTGCTCATCGGCATGGACACATCCGCCGTCGTCGTGCCCTGGGGCGGCCCGCTCGACGTCGTGGGGCCCGTCGACGGCACCTGCGACGGTCGCTCGGTCGTCCTCCCGGAGAAGGACCGCGCTCGGATCGTCAAGGCGGCGCTTCGCGGACGGTCGCCTGCGGTGGCCCCGATCCCTGCGGAGATTTCCCGCGTCGACGTGCGGCTGAGGGTCCTCGACGAGGGGCAGCCCTCGTGAGCCTCCTGCTTCCTTGGACGTCCTGGTCCGAGCCATGGACCCTGAAGGTGTCGGACCTCGTCGTCGACGACGAGCCGCACGACGACCTCCTCGACCCCGAGCACCGGAGCGTGCTGCTGCACGAGAGCCTGTGGCGCGAGGCCTCGCTGAGGGTCACGTCAGACGTCGGCGGGGCGTTCCGGCGCGACCTCACCGGGGACACGGTCGACCTCCGCGCGCACGCCCTGCTCCGGTGCTCAGAGACGCTCTGGCGGACCGCGATCCCGCTCGAGAAGTCGTGGGACGGCGCCTGGTCGGGTCTGGTACCCGTGCGGTCCTCGGTCCTGGCGGGCTCGCCGGAGCTCACCGTCGAGGTGACGGGGCTCGTGGGCGGCGTGCGTCGCCTCGTCGCCCGTTCCGAGCCGTGGCGCCTGGTCTCGGACCGGGCATCGGCCCCTGCCTCTTCGGGCGCCCCTCCCTTCGACTCCGTCTGGGTCGACTTCTCCCACAGCGACGCTCCTACCGAGGCACGGGTGGACCCGGGTGCCTACACCGTCCTCGCGACCGGACCAAAGGGGCTGGTCCTCTACCTCAACTCTGCGATCGAGGGCCTCCGCGACCTGCTCCACGCCGATCATGCGAAGGGTCAGAGACGTCAGGTGCGCGACCTCGTGGGGGCGGAGGTCGCGCGCACGGCGCTGGCTGCCGTCGTCCGGGCCGCGGTCGCCGACGTGCTCGACCTCACGGACGCCGACGAGGCGGCACAGCTCCCGAGCGACCGGACCGCTCGGCAGGCGCTCGCGGCGGTCGCCGGCGCCATGCCGTCGGTGGGTGGGGTCGACGAGCTGCTCGAGCGGATCGTCGATGTCGAGCACGGGCCTGCGTCCGGCCGGTTCTCGCTCTGGGCGCAGATCGACTCGGCGGTCGCCCGTCTCGCCGGTACCACCGGGGCCATCGCCGACACCGCCAGGGAGGTGCGCTTTGTCTGACGCGGTTCTGCACTCGTTCGTGCGCGTCCCTGACATCCAGGACCGCGAGCGAGTCCTGGAGGCACCGGACTTCGTCGGGGACCTGCTGGAACCAGTCCGGCGCGCCGACGGGTCGACCATCCCGATGAGCCCGTTCGACTCTCTGATGTCCGAGTGGCGCCGGCGATTCGCCGAGGCGGATGCGATCGAGGAGAGCGATCGATGGCTCGCACCCCGTCTCCACGCGGCGCTCCGGCTGCTGCGCGTCGAGGCGGCCGACAAGGGCATCTGGCTCTGGTTGGCGCTCCGGTACTCCGACTACCTGGCGATCCGTTGGGGCTCGAAGGGCGACGTCAACGAGTCGCGGTGGACCGGGAGCGTGAACAAGCAGGCGTTCGCACGGCTGTGGTGGGGCGCCGAGCTCTTCCGAGACGGCGGCGACTACAGGCCCGTCGTCGGCGCCTTCGTACGGCAGGACTTCGTGAACTCGTTCCTGCAGCGCGACGTCGCGCGCGTACGGCCGCTGGCGCTCGAGCTCTCCCGCGCCACCGTGAACCTCGATGAGGCGGCTCGGCCCGGATCGCCGATGTCCGCCGACCAGATCAACGACCTCGCGGGAGTTGCCAACCTCTCGCTCGCAGGAGTCGCACCCGAGGCGCTGTTCATCGACTGGTCGGAGGACGTCGTCGCCCTCGAGACGTGGGTCCGAAAGGCTTCCGGCGACGTGTGGGACGGCGACGAGCTGCCGCAGGGTCCGACGGTCGCACACGTGCCTGCGCACGTGCGCGCTGCCGCCTCAGAGGTCGTCGGGCAGTTCCTGCGCGACGCCCCCGAGTTCGCGGTCTTCAAGCAGAACCGTTCGGGGCTGAGAACGGTGCGTCGGCGTGCGGAGCCTGCGGAACGCATGTCCTGAAGACCGGTGGCTGGTTTTGCGTGTCGGTGGTGGCGGCGATGATGCGTCCGCAAACCGGCCATCTGCTGGTGAAAGCTCGAGGCAGGGGGGACATCGATGGGCTTGGCTGCAGGAGACGGTGCGCTCGCACAGGTCGTGCGCGAGCAGACGGAGGCGTGTCTCGCCGTCTACGCGCAGGATCGCAAGCGCGTCGAGGAGGACGCGAACAACGAGCGGCGGATCGCCGAAGGGGGCTACAGGTTCCGCCAGCTCGACGAGCTCCTCCAGAACGCGGTCGACGCGGCTCGGGTCGGCGGCTCCCGGATCGAGATCCGTCTGACCTCGGACACGCTCTACGTCGCCAACGATGGAGAGCCGTTCACGCGCAAAGGCGTCGAGGCGCTCATGGCCTCGGACCTGTCGGCCAAGGACGACGACAGGATCGGCCGCTTCGGGATCGGCTTCAAGTCGGTCCTCGCGATCACCACCGAGCCGCGGGTCTACAGCCGCTCGGTGTCGTTCGCTTTCGAGCAGGGCTGGGCCGAACGGACCATCAGAGAAGCCGGCTTCGACGCGCCGCGATACCCGACCATGCGTCTGGCGCGGGTGGTCGACGCAGGGCTGGCGGCGCGCGAGGACGCCCGCCTGGCGGAGCTGATGGAGTGGGCCTCGACCGTGATCGTCCTACCAGGCCTCACAGCGGACAGGCGCGCGGCCCTGACGAAGGACCTGTCCGGTTTCCGGGCGGAGTTCCTCCTCTTCTCGCCCCACATCTCCGAGGTCCGCCTCGTGGTCGAGGAGCGCGACGTGGACAACCGCATCAGCGCCGAGCGGCATCACGACGGATCTGTCGCGCTGACCGTGCGAGGTTCGGGCGGGTCTGCGAGCGGCGATGTGTCCCGATGGCAGGTCTTCTCCCGCGAGGTGCACCCGCCGAAGGCTGTCCTGGCGGCCGCAGGGCGGATGGCCGATCGCGAGAGCCTGCGGATCGTCTGGGCGGTACCCGAGCGATCGCGGACCTCGGTCGGGTCCTTCTGGGCCTACTTCCCGACCCACGCCGGGACCACGTTGGCAGGCATCGTTAGCGCTCCGTTCCAGCTCAGCGACGACCGGACCGATCTGCTTCGCGGAGCGTTCAACCTTCACCTCCTGCGGGAGGAGCTTCCCCAGCTGGTCGCATCAGCCCTCGCAAGCCTGGCGATCCCTGGCGACGAGGCAGCCCTGCTCGATCTGCTGCCCGCCCGCGGCCGCGAAGACCGGAGCTGGGCGGACGGAGTCATCAACGAGCCGATCTTCGCCGCGCTGCGGCAGGTCGCGTGCGTTCCCGATGTCCGGGGGCGCCTGCGGCGTCCCGAGACGCTCTCCATCGCCCCGGAGGGCGTCGATCTGGCATGGGGGCAGGAGTGGTCGCGGATCCCCACGGCGCCGCTCGACGAGTGGGTCCACCCGGCCGCGCTCTCGAGCCCGGAGCGACGCAATAAGGTCCGTCGTCTCGTCGAATCCATCGGCGGTCGGGCGTTCAGCGGCAAGGAGTGGCTCGAGTGCGTCGTCCGGGAGGGTGACGTCCCATCAGCAGCAGCGGCGATCCGACTGGCCGCGGGAATCGTCCGGGGGACCCCTGAGGGCCGCGCGGCAGCCGAAGGACTTGCGAAGTCGGTGCTCGAGGCCCGCATTGTCCCGCTCGAGGACGGCTCACTGGTCCGGCCCGTGAAGGGGAGGATCTTCATCAGGACCAGCCCCGAGGACGCCAGCGGGGCGTTCGTCGACCCGAAGCTGGTGGATCTACCGGGTGTCGTCGAGGCTCTTGGTGATCTGGGCGTCACGGTGCTCGACAAGAAGGCCGAGCTCGAGGCTGCGCTGATCGCCGCCGCCGGTGCCGGCCGCGCGGACGCCTGGCAGAAGGTCTGGCAGCTCGCGCAACACGTGCCCGAGGACGTGGCCGCCGAGGCTTTCGAGGCGCATGCCCCCGGTGGTGTGCTCCGTTTCGTCCGGGTGCGATCGGCTGCAGGCGCTTGGGTCGGGCTCGGGGACGTGTTCCTCGGTGGCTCGGTGATCCCGTCCCACGCCCGCAGGGACGCCGGGCACCTGGTCGACCCGAGGTTCCACGAAGGGCACGTGGCCCTGCTCCGGCGACTCGGCGCCGTCAGCGAGCCTCAGTGGCGCCCCGCCTCGGACTCGCACTGGCTGACGGCGTACCGAGACACGATGCGCGACAAGTTCCTGGACGTCAGCAATGTTGCAATCTCGTCCGACCAGGTCGAGGTCGAGGAGCGACCCGTCCTGTGGCCGCTCGGCTTCCTCGAGAAACTGTCTCCCGAGGGCCGGCTGGAGCTCACCCGCCTCGTGCTCGACAAGGGAGCCATGCAGCCCTGGCGGGTCCGGAGCAGGCGCGCAGGACCCAAGCCCCTCAGCTTCCTGGCGCCCGAGGAGTGGTTGATCCGAAAGCACGGCCTCTTGGACTCGTCGCTCGGGCCCATGCGCCCCTGCGACTGCATCGCCGCAGCCGGCGGGCTCCCCGGCGAATATTTCCCGGTGGCCGACATCTCGACGGATCTCGGGAAGCGCCTCGGGGTCAAGACGAGTACGGAGCAGTTCACGTCTCAGCAGTGGGCGGCGCTGAAGCAGCTCGCGGACAGCTGGGGCGACGACCGACGTCGCTACGAGTTCTACACCTACCTCCCGGGAATCGAGCCAACGACCACGCTCGTGGTCCGCGTCGGTCGTAGGCTGGAGGCGGTCCAGTCCAAGCACATCGGGGTGACGGACACCGAGGCCGTCTACGAGTCGTTGGTCGAGGCCGCGGTGCCGGCGATGATCCTCGGCACGGAGGATGCCGCGCACTTCCGGACGGAGCTCGGCCTGCCTGACGGTCGCGACCTGCTGAAGGAGGAGGTCGTCGCGACGGCGGTCGGGGAAGAGGTCTACCTGATCGACGAGTTCCCGCCCCTCAAGAGCAATCCGGCCCTGAAGGCCGAGGACCTCGGCATCCGGCTGCAGCGGTGCAGCCGGATCGTCCGGCTGGTCGCGACGCCGCAGGGACAGGTGGAACGGCCTCTGGAGAACAGACGGGAGCCCGGGCGTGTCCTGGTGACAGGCACTGCGCCGGAGAAGGTGCTGGCTCAGGTCTCGGACGCGCTGAGTTTGGGCATGAGCGCTGCCGACATCCGTGCGGTGCTGGCGAAGATGGAGCAGATGCGCGCCACGCACCTGCGACAGGAGGTCCGCAGGGCTGCTCGTGCCGATGCCCTGTCGGGGATCGTGGCCGCGGTCGGACCCCAGGCGCTCCGGTCACAGGTGCCCAAGCAGGCGCTCGACCTTCTGGAGCGCGGGGGGGCGATCTCCGACACCGAGCTCGCCCGACTGGCGCTGTCGGTGCACGGCGTCGGGATCCTCAAGACCTTGAGGGCTTCGCTGGAGGAGCGCGGTCTCGAGCCCCCACGCGAGTTCGGCGGCCGCCAGAACGAGCGGCGCTGGGTGGCCGACATGGGTTTCCCGGCAGAGTGGGCGGGTTTCCCGTCTCGGCGTTCCCCGGCACGTGAACTCATCGACGGCCCCGTCGAGCTGAGTCCTTTGCACCCGTACCAGCTGACCGTGACCGAGCGGATCCGAGCGCTCCTGGCGGGGATCGGGCGACAGCGAGGCGTCGTGTCCCTCCCGACGGGCGCGGGGAAGACCCGTGTCACCGTCCAGGCGCTCGTCGAGGAGGTCGCCGCGGGCAGGCTCACCGGACCGATCGTCTGGATCGCCCAGTCCGAAGAGCTGTGCGAGCAGGCAGCGGAGAGCTGGACCTACGTGTGGCGGGCTCTCGGTCCGGGGGAGCTCGTGCTCAGCCGGCTCTGGGGGTCGAACGAGGTCGAGGAGGAGCCGGTCGGTACGCAGGTCGTCGTCGCGACCGACGCGAAGCTCGACTCGATCATCGGGTCGCGCAGCGAAACGTACGCGTGGCTGCGGGAGCCGTCCGTCGTCGTCGTCGACGAGGCGCACACGTCGGTGAGTCAGCGATACACGGCGATCTTCGACTGGTTGGGGCTCGGCGCGAGGTCCGGGACCACGCGCCCGCTCCTGGGCCTGACCGCGACACCGTTTCGCGGCAACTCCGACGAGGAGACGTCGCGACTCGTGCGCCGGTACGACTCGAACCTCCTCGACCAAGGCGTCCTGGGTGACGACCCCTACCGGACCCTTCGTGAGATGAAGGTGCTGGCCGAGGTCGAGAAGCGGCGCCTCGACGGCGCCGTCGTGCACTTCTCCGACGCCGAACTGGCTGAGATCGACAAGATGCAGAGGTTCCCCAGCAGCCGCGAGACCCAGCTGGGCGAGGACGTCGAGCGCAACGAGCGAATCGTGCGGTCGATCTGCGACCTGCCCGAGGACTGGCCGGTCCTCCTGTTCGCGCCCTCGGTGGAGAACGCCCGCTCGCTGGCCGCCCTGCTCTCCCACCGCGGGGTCACCGCGCAATCGATCTCGGCCGCGACGGAGGGTGCCGCGCGCCGGCACTACATCGACGAGTTCCGGCAGGGGCGCATCCGCGTGCTCACCAACTACAACGTGCTCACGCAGGGGTTCGACGCCCCGGCGGTCAAGGCCGTGTACGTCTGCCGGCCCACCTTCAGCCCGAACGTCTACCAGCAGATGGTCGGCCGTGGTCTCCGCGGTGAGCTCAACGGGGGGTCGGAGAGGGTGCTGATCGTCGACGTCGAGGACAACCTCAACGTGCACGGCGAGAGGCTGGCCTTCCGGGCGTTCGAGAAG
Source organism: Cellulomonas marina (assembly GCF_900111925.1). Taxonomy (GTDB): domain Bacteria; phylum Actinomycetota; class Actinomycetes; order Actinomycetales; family Cellulomonadaceae; genus Cellulomonas; species Cellulomonas marina. The sequence continues at coordinate 227,655 of NZ_FOKA01000006.1, read as the reverse complement.
TTGTGGACGTCATGAGCACGGATGCTCCAGAGCTCGACCTGAGCCAGCGTGCGGCTGTCGAGATAGAGGCCGGCGAGCGACAGGTCGTCGTCGCCGGACCGGGTTCCGGCAAGACCGAGGTGGTCTCCGCACTCGTGGCGCGGCTCGTCGACGAGATGCTCCAGGCGGGAGGCGAACCGCAGCACTCCTTGCTCGTCGTGAGCTTCTCGCGCGCGGCGGTCCACGCCGTGAATCGTCGTCTTCGCGCCGCGGGCATCGGTTCGTCGGCGGCGGTGCGCACCCTCGACTCGCTCGCACAGCAGATCGTCCTCGACGCGTACGGCGAGCAGATCACCGGGCGGGATCTCTTCGACCGTCGGGTGAGCCGCGCGATCGACGCCCTCCGCGAGAAGGTCTGGGAGGGGATCGACGACCTCGAGCACGTCGTCGTGGACGAGGTGCAGGACGTCGTCGGCGTCCGTGCGGAGCTCCTCCTCGCGCTGCTCGACGCGCTGCCGCCGCACGCGGGGTTCTCCCTCCTCGGGGATCCCGCGCAGGCGATCTACGATTTTCAGCTCACCGCGGACCACCCCACGTCGAGCACAGACCTGCTCCAGGAGGTGTTCGACCGGCACGGGCCCGAGCGAAGGAGCCTCACGGGCACGTACCGCGCCGCGACCCGAGACACGGCCGCGGCGGTTGCGCTCCGTGGTGCCGGCCAGGACGAGTCGCTCGCAGGCGCCGAGCATGCCGTCGGGGACTTCGCCGAAGCTCTCGTCCCGGTCGAGCAGCACGAGGTGGTGGCCCTCGCGCGCGAGTACCTCGGACGCTTTGCGATCCTGACCGCGACCAACGGTCAGGCCTTGATGGAGGCGCACGACCTGTGGGACGCGGGCGTGCCCGCCGTGCTCAGGAGGCAGTCCGCGGCGCAGGTGGTCGACCGGTGGGTCGCCGAGGTCCTCACGCAGCGCACCACGTGGGACCTCGACGCGCTCGAGGTGGCGGTGGGGGACGAGAGGCTCGCCGCCGAGCGGTGGCGCGGTATCCGGGAGTGGACACGGGGCCGGACCGTGGAGACCCGTGAGATCTCTCGGCGACTGCGGTCCGGTCCGGTGCCAGCAGAGCTGCTTGCGGTCGAGCCGGACCTGCCCGTCGTCTCGACGGTCCATCGCGCGAAAGGGCTGGAGTTCGACGCGGTCGTGACGACCGAGTACGAGAGGTTCCGCGAGGAGGACGAATCTCGTTCGGAGTCGACCCGCGCGACGTACGTAGCGCTTACCCGCGCCCGGATCAGGCTCAACAGGATCCGCCGGAAGCGGTACCCACAGGTCCTCAGCAAAGATGCCGCCAGCGGGCGCTGGCGCCGGAGCTTCCGCTCCCGGAAACAGGTCAAGGCGGTCGAGATCCGGGGTGATGACCTCGACCGTACGATCCCGCCGGGGGCCGACGTCGCTCACGCCCAGCAGCACCTGCGGGACCGTGTCGGGCCCGGGGACCCCGTTCGGCTCGTCCACGACTGGACCAGCGGGGACGTCCCTCACTGGCGCGTCATGCACGACGAGGTCGAGATCGGCCGCACGGCCGAGAGGTTCGGAGCGGACCTGCGTCGTCAGCTGTGGGGCGGCCTCGACCGGGATCTCCGCGGGGCACACGTCGAGTGCGTCGAGACCGTGGCGGGTGAGCCTGCAGCAGGATCGGCGGACGATGACGGCTCGGGCCGCCTCGGGCTCTGGCTCGGGGTGCGGCTCACGGGCTTCGTCGTGCGTGACTACAAGGACGAGAGCAAGGGCGAGGACGAGGCATGAGCAGGCTGGACCCCTGGTACGAGGCTCGCGAGGAGATGGTGCGGGCCCTGTCGGCCGATCTCATGGGCACGTCGGAGGACGTGCACCTCGACGAGCCACCGCTCGACCGGTTCCTCGTGGGCGTCCTGCACCCGCCGGGCGAGCAGCCCGAGGTGGACGTCGCGGACGTCGGAGAGGTCGAGACCGGCACGCAGGTCGACGCCGACTACGACCCCGGGGTCAGCTTCTCCCGCATGCGACGCCCGGCGTCGATGGGACTGACCTTTGGCGTCGACAAGAGCACGACGACGCAGGTCGTCGTCGCCGTCACCGCAGACCGCTACGTCCCGCAGATCGGCAGCCCCGTCGCGGACGAGACGCTGCCTCAGCCGACCGACGGGGACGTCGAAGACGACGCGCGGGTCGTCGATCGGTTCGTGTCGACCAAGCCCAAGCTCTGGAACCTCGGGGCGCAGGTGGACTTCTCGCAGGCTTTCGACGTCGTGCCGGGGACGGTGCGTGTCGAGGTGGGGGACCACCTCCAGGTGCGCGTCGTCGTCCGACCCGAGGCGCGGGGCATCACGTCCGTGACGGTCGTGCTGGTGAACACGCATGCAGGCGCGAGGTCGAACAGCGCCGACGAGTTCTGCTGGTTCCGGCCGGAGATCTCCGTCGAGACGGTCGGGGGAGCCTTCGTGGCCCGTCGGGCCTCGTCAGCGGCCCCGCGTGGCAGCGACGAGGCGAGCGCCGACCTCCTCTACCGCGGAGCTCTGAGCCTGGCCGCCGGTCACGGCTGCGCCGTCACATGGCCGTCCGGAACGGGCCCCGTCCAGCGGCTGGTCACGACGTTCTTGCCCCGTCAGGACCTCGAGATGGCGCGGCCCGAGCGGCCAGAGCTCGCCGGCCGCTTCGGCATGCGGACGTTGGGGTCGACGGACGACCGATCTGCCCTTCATGACCTCGTCGACGGGTACGAAGGATGGGTGGACTCACAAGCAGCCCGTCTGGGCGAGCTGCCCGACCAGCTTCGAGTCACGGGCGAGGACCATGTCGCCGCCGCCCGAGAGGCGGTGGAGAGGATGCGGCGCGGCATCAGGTCGCTGGACGCCGACCCCGATGCCGCCCGTGCTTTCCGGGTGATGAACAGCTCCATGCAGTCCCAGCGCGCTCGGCAGGTGATGGTGCGGACAGGGGCCGATGTCCCGTCCGAGGACGAACAGCATTGGCGCCCCTTCCAGGTGGCGTTCATCCTGCTCAACCTCGAGGGACTCGTGGACCCCGCCTCTCCGGAGCGGGACGTCGCGGACCTGCTCTGGTTCCCCACGGGCGGTGGCAAGACGGAGGCCTACCTGGGCCTCATCGCCTTCACCCTGGTCCTGCGCCGGCTCCGCGGGCTGCCAGGTGCGGGCGGCGGTGTCGGGGTGATCATGCGCTACACGCTCCGCCTGCTCACGTTGCAGCAGTTCGAGCGCGCGACCGGGCTCATGTGCGCGCTGGAGGTGTGGCGGCGCCAGGAGCTCCCGGCGTCCACGCCTTTCACCGTCGGGCTGTGGGTCGGTCTGTCGGCGACGCCCAACGACAAGAAGCAGGCCGACGCAGCCCTCCGTGCGCTGGCCGACGGGCGGTCCACGGGGAAGAACGGCAACCCGTGCCAGTTGCTGGCGTGCCCCTGGTGCGGCCACGCGCTCCGACCCGCCGATTACGTGCAGAGCCGGACGCTGCAGCGCCTCGTAGCGGAATGCCCGAACACCGGCTGCGACTTCCGAGACGGTCTTCCTGTCGTCGTCGTCGATGAGGACGTCTACTCGACCCGGCCTTCTCTGCTGATCGGGACCGTCGACAAGTTCGCCATGATGGCGTGGCGGGAGGAGGTCCGGCAGCTCTTCGGGCAGGACGGGCGGTTTGCGACGCCGGACCTCATCGTCCAGGACGAGCTGCACCTCATCAGCGGGCCGCTCGGGACGCTGGTCGGTCTCTACGAGACGGCGGTCGACGCCGCGGCGACGGGCTCCGCCCGACCGAAGCTCGTCGCGTCCACGGCCACGATCCGGCGTGCGCGCGACCAGGTACGGGCAGTCTTCGACCGGGACTCGCGGCAGTTCCCACCGTCCGGGATCGACCCCGAGGACAGCTGGTTCGCCGTGCAGGCGCCTCCGGACGAGCTCCCCGCGCGGCTCTACGTCGGCGTGCTGGCCCCGGGCGCGAGCCACTCGACGTTGCTCATCCGCACGTACGCGGCACTTCTTCAAGCCGGCAAGGACCTGCAGGCCGCTCCCGAGGTCCGCGACGCGTACTGGACGCTCCTGGGCTACTTCAACAGCCTGCGGGTGCTCGGCGCGGCCTACATCCAGTCGATCGACGACGTGCCCGGGCGACTGCCCGTCGTCGCCCGACGGCTCGGGTCGCAGGTCCGCGAGCTGAGGGAGCCGAAGGAGCTCACGTCACGGGTCCCGGCGGAAGAGGTGCCTCAGCGGCTCAAGGAGCTGACGACGTCGGTCGGCGGCGAGGACTGCCAGGACGTCGTCCTGGCGACGAACATGATCTCGGTCGGTGTCGACGTGGACAGGCTCGGCCTGATGGTGGTCATGGGACAGCCCCAGACGACCTCCGAGTACATCCAGGCCACCAGCCGCGTCGGTCGGCGGCACCCCGGGCTCGTCATCACGCTCTACAACGCGGCTCGCACGCGGGACCTCTCCCACTACGAGGCCTTCGTCCCGTACCACCGGGCGCTGTACCGCCAGGTCGAGGCGACAGGCGCCACCCCGTTCGCGCCCCGAGCGGTCGACCGCGGGCTCCACGGGGTCCTGGTGTCGCTCATGCGTCTCCTCGTGAAGGGTGCGGCGGTGGATACGGCGGTGCGCTCGGTCGAGGACTCCGACGCGGTCGAGCGGGTGCGTCGGGTCGTCCGCGAGCGCGTCGCGGCGGTGACGCCGGACGAGCAGGAGCGGGTGCTCGACGCCCTGGACGCCCTGATCGAGAACTGGCGGGCCTACACCCCGCGACTGACGAAGCTGACCTCCTGGCAGGGGCCCATGGGTGCACTCGTGGTCCCGGCGGGCGGCTCACCCTTCGCGCCGCGTGAGCAGCAGAATCAGCTCGAGGCGTTCCCGGTCGCCGAACCGGCCTGGCCGACGCTCACGAGTCTCCGGAACGTCGATGCGACGAGCTCGCTCTACATCAGGAACAGGAAGCTGGGGGACCGTGCCCGCTAAGAAGATCGGCGACGCCCGACAGAGTCAGCTGGTCTCGACGTACGGCGTCGGCAGCCTGTACCCGGCCGAGGACCAGAGCTACATGGTGATGGGGACCGAGTACTGGCCTCCGTTCGCCCCCCGGCTCGACGAGCCACGCCTTGCCCGTGCGCTGGGAGTGAAGCACTTCAAGTCGCCCGCCGCGGGCGGCTCCGCGGACGTCCCGGTGACGCCATTCCCGTTGACCCACTACTGCCCGAGGTGTCACGTGCTGGGTGCCGTGTACACGATCGGGGACGACAAGTCCTGGTGCGCGCGCTGCAACCGGTCGCGCCTCGTCCCCTCGCGCTTCGTCGCGTGCTGCGACGCGGGGCACATCGAGGACTTCCCCTACTTCGGGTGGGTCCACGGGGGCGAGGATCGGAGCGTCGCCGAGAGCGAGCACCAGTTGACCCTGCGGATCAAGGGCGAGTCCTCGTCGCTGTCCGACATCGTCATCGGTTGCAGCTGCGGGGCGGCGCCGAAGTCGCTCAACGGGGCGTTCGGCCCCAACGCCCTGGCCACCGTGCGGAGCTGCAAGGGACGCCGTCCGTGGCTCGAGACGGACGACGAGTCGTGCGACCGCCCCCTGCGAGCGCTCCAGCGCGGTTCGTCGAACGTGTGGTTCGCCTCGATGCGGTCGACGATCTCGATCCCGCCCTGGTCGACGGCCGCCGCAGCATGGGTCGAGCGCCACTGGACCACGCTCGAACACGTCCCGGACGACATCCTCGCCTCGGTGCTCGCGCCGATGGTCGCGACGTCGCCGGGCGTCTCGGTCGAGGCCGTCAGGGCGGTGATCGCAGACCGCAGAGGACTCGCCACGGGCCACCAGCCGTCGGAGGACGAGCTACGTCGAGACGAGTTCTCGGCACTGCGGCTGGGGACGATGGGCGCGTCCGCCCACGACACCTTCATCTGTGAGCCCGAAACCGTCGCCGAGGGCATCGCCGCCGTCGTCGCCCAGGTGTCGACCGTCCACCGCCTGCGGGAGGTGCGGGCGATCGAGGGCTTCTCGCGAGTGACTCCCCACGTCCCTGACGGGAAGGTGAAGAAGGCGCCGCTGAGCCAGGCCGCGCTCGACTGGCTGCCGGCCCTCGAGGTCCACGGCGAGGGGATCTTCGTCCGGCTGGACGAGGCGCTGCTGACCTCGTGGGAAGGCAGGAACAGCGTCCGTGTCCGAGTACGGACGCTCAACGAGGCGAAGGACCGCCGCGACCGCGAGTACGAGCGCCCGGAATCTGCGCCGGTACTCGCGCGGACGGTAGCCCTTCACACCATGAGCCATCTGCTGCTGAACGAGCTGAGCCTGCACGCCGGCTACCCGGCGTCGGCACTCCGCGAGCGTCTCTACGACGCGCCCGACCAGGCGGGGATCCTCGTGTACACGGCGTCGTCTGACTCGGCGGGCAGCCTCGGCGGCCTCGCCGCACTGGCGAAGGAGGACGTCTTCGCCCCGATCTGGACCGCGGCCGTCGAGCGCGGGCGGTGGTGCTCGTCCGACCCGGTGTGCGCGGAGTCCTTCGGTTCGGGCACCGACAACCTGAACCTCGCTGCGTGCCACGCCTGCCTGCTTCTGCCCGAGACGAGCTGCGAGAACCGGAACGCGTTCCTGGACCGTGTGTGTGTCGTGGGGAGCGACGACGTGCCGGACGCCGCGCTCTTCCCGGCGTGACGGCAGCCGGACGCGGCCTGTGTCGCAACCCGGCCGGGCTGCGTCCGACTGCTACGTTCCGCGAGTGACGGGGGACCTCAGGATCGTCGACCTCTTCGCCGGGGCTGGCGGCCTCACCCAGGGCTTCATGTCCACGGGCCGGTTCCGACCGGTGTCGGCCGTCGAGATCGACCAGCACGCGGCGGCGACCTACGCGCTCAACCACGGCCAGCACGTGCACGTCGGAGACATCGCCGACTACGTCGCAGGCTCGTTCCCTCGGGCCGACGTCGTGCTCGGAGGGCCGCCGTGCCAGGGGTTCTCGCTGCTGGGCAAGCGGGACGTCGACGACCCCAGGAACCGCATGTGGCAGCACTACCTGAAGGTCTTGGAGCGGGTCCGTCCGGCGTTCTTCGTGCTGGAGAACGTCCCGCGATTCGTCGAGTCGGCCGATTTTCGCGCCTTCGAAGACCAGACCGCTCCGGGCGGGAGGCTGCACGGCTGGGAGCTGGAGCTGTGGGCGGTCAACGCCGCCGACCACGGCGTCGCACAGAACCGGCGTCGAGTCCTGGTCGTGGGCCGTCGCTCTGGGATGCGCGAGCTCGGCCCACCAGACGTCGCCGGCCCACAGCTGACCGTCGAGGACGCCTGGGCGGATCTTGACCCCCGTCCCGAGCGCGACGAGCTCCCCGCGTCGTCGGTCGAGGTCAACGGCGGGGTAGTGCCTGGTGCCTTCAAGTCCCGTGATCTGCACTTCATGCCGCCCATCACCCCGTTGTCCATGGAGCGTTTCCGCTCGATCGGCTACGGCGGAAGCCGCTTCGACCTGCCGTTGCACCTCCAGGCAAGGTGCTGGCGGGGCAACACGAAGAGTGCGGGCGACGTCATGGGACGGCTCGTGTGGGAGAAGCCGTCGGTGACGTTGCGGACAGAGTTCTTCCGGCCGGAGAAGGGCCGTTTCCTACACCCCGTCGAGCACCGCCCGATCACGCACCTCGAGGCTGCGCGCATCCAGGGGTTCCCCGACGACTACCTGTGGGCCGGCAACCGTGGGAGCATCGCACGACAGATCGGCAACGCCGTTCCCCCGCCTCTCGCGGCGGCCGTCGCGGCCAAAGTGTCGGCGGCTCTCTGAGCTGATCTGTCGTCTGCGGAAGCGGTCGTGCTTTCGCTGGAGCCGCGCGGCGGCCAAGATGTCCTGAACTAGCTGGAGGGGGCGAACGTGCGCTGGCTCAGCGTGCTGCGACGAGGGCGACAGCCCGTGCCCACGGCCGACCGGCCCGCCCCAGCGTCCAGCCCCGCGGCACCTCGCGCATCCGCTCTACCGAGAGCCGGCTCGTCCGCGTCCGGCCGAGCCTCCGTCTCGCCCAAGAGTTCTCCTGAGCCCGCGAGGCGCGTGCCCGCGCCGGCACGACCGCGTTCCGTCGCTGCCGCCGCACCGGCTGAGCCAGCTCCTGCCAGGGCTGCCGAAGTTATGGCCACGAACTCCAAGTCTCGCCTCACGGAGGGGCCCCACGGATCTGCGCCGTCGAAGGTCGCGCGATCCGACGTAGCCGTGAGCGTCCGGTCGGGCATCGATGACGTCAGTGTGGGATCGAAGGATCCGGGCGTGAACCTCGACGCCCTGCTCGCTGAGCATTCTGCGGCCGCTCGCCGGCTCGCGGATGCGCGGCACCGGGAGGAGGGGACCGCGGTAGCACAGCTCGAGAGGGAGATGACGCAGACCCGGCTACGCATCGAGCGCGCTGCTCGCGTCGTCTCGGCCGCGGACTTCGTCACGGGGCCCGCGCGGCCCCCGATGGCGACGCCCGCGGGGGGTCCTGGCCGGGAGAGCACCTCTCGTGCTGCGGCCAAGACGACAGCACCGACGAGCGTCGATCAGCGTCGCCCAGCCCGCACCGCCACCGCCTCGCGTGTCTTGCTCGCACGGACTGGGGCTCTCGATGAGCTCCCGGCTGCGCTGGTGCTCGCGCTCCAAGGTGGCGCGCCACTGACGGCTCGCGAGCTGATCGCCCCTGCAGAGCGTGCCCTGGGCCGCAAGGTCGCCCGTGGCGAGATCAACCGCATGCTGTACAGCCATAGCTCGCTCTTCGTCAGCGACCGCGCCTCGAACCCCCGGTGGCGCATCGCCGAGTGACATCGCCGCCGCGTCCCTGTGGTCGCGGCGGGACGCAGCGGGGGGTCACTGCCCGACCGCCTCCGTGCGCATGGTGCGACGTGGCTGATGACCGGCACTTCGCTGCGCAATGCGACAGGCCTCGCCGATGGAGCGCGGGCGCGGCGGCGCCGTCAGATGAGCTCGACCCGGTGCGCCTGCGGGCCGCGGTCGCTCTGGCGCACCTGGTAGCGGACGCGGTCGCCCTCCTCCAGCGGCTCACCGCCGCGCACCACCGAGACGTGCACGAACAGGTCCGCCCCGCCGGCGTCCGGGGAGATGAAGCCGAAGCCGCGGTCGGCGTCGAAGCGGGCGACGACGCCCTCCCCGCCGCGCACCGGCACACCCGACGACGCGGGCCGGCCGGGCCGGTCGCGGCGCTCGGGCGCGCCGCCGCCCGGGCGCGCGGACCCGCCACGCGTCGCGGACGCCGGACCCGATCCTCGCATCAGCCGCACCTCGCGCGCCTGCGGCCCCCGTTCGACCTCGACGACGTCGAACGCGACCCGGTCGCCCTCGTCGAGCCCCGTCAGCCCGCCGGTCAGCGCCCGCACGTGCACGAAGACGTCACCGCCGGCGTCCGCGGCGATGAACCCGAAGCCCTTGTCCGGGTCGAACCAGGCCACGGTCCCGTCGGCGCCGTCGGCCTGCGTCGCGCGCTCGGCGTCCGGGCCGAGCGGCAGCAGGTGCTCGGCCTGCGGGCCCTTCTCCCCCTCGCCGACGAGGTACGCCACCCGCTGGCCCTCGGTGATGATGCCGCCGGTCACGATGCCGGAGCTGTGCACGAAGATCTCCGGCCCACCGCCGTCCGGCGCCACGAAGCCGTAGCCCTTCGTCGGCTCGTACCAGGACACGGTGCCGAGCACGCCGAAGGTCGCGTCGGCGGCAGAGTCGCCGGTGACGCGCACCTGCCGCGCCTGCGGGCCGCGCGGGCCCTCGCCGACCTCGTACTCCACGGTCTGGCCCTCGCGCAGCGGCACGGGGACGTCGTGGTCGAGGACCTCCGTGACGTGCACGAACAGGTCCTCGCCCTCGTCGTCGGGCGCGAGGAAGCCGAAGCCTCGATCGACGTCGAACCAGCGGACGGTTCCGTTCGGCACTGCAGCTCCTCGGGACGGGGGGACGTCAACGACCCTCCAGTGTCCCTGACGCCGCGCGACCCGTCGTCCCGGGCTCCGACGACGAGTCACGCCGCCCGGTGACCGGCCGCCGGGTGAAAGCGCGCCGTCGTCACCCCGACGGGTGTACGGACCGGCCCACGGAAGGGCGGATCGTCCGTATCGTCCGGCGCACGCTGCGATGCGACCGGTCGACGACGACCGCGCCGAAGCTCGCACGCACCGACCGGGGGGCGGACATGCAGGCAGGCGACGGCGCCGACGAGCAGGCGGCGCGGCACCAGCGGCGGCTCGAGCGGCTGCGCGCCGAGCACGCGCTCGCGGCGACGGAGGAGTCCGCTCGTGCATTGCGCAGCGCCGAGGGCCTCGTCCACGCGTGGACCACGGGTGCGGACGGGGAGCGGCAGGTCGCCGACACCCTGCTGGGGCTGGCGGACCGCGGGTGGACCGCGCTGCACGACGTGCGCTGGCCGGGCCGGCCGCAGGCGAACCTCGACCACGTCGCGCTCGGGCCTGGCGGCGTCGTCGTCGTCGACGCGAAGAACTGGAACGGGACGGTCACCGTCCGCGACGGCGAGCTGCGGCAGAACGGCTACCGGCGCGACGAGGCCGTGGAGGGCGTCGCCGCCGCCACCGCGGCCGTCACCGCGATGCTCGCGCCGCAGCACCGGACGGCCGCGCGCGGCGTGCTCTGCCTGGCCGGGCAGGGGCAGGGCCTGGAGCCGGTCGTGCTCGCCTCCGGGGTGACGGTCGTGGGCCGGGCGCACCTCGTCGCGCACCTGGCGACCCTCGGGCCGCGGCTCGATCCCTACGAGGTCGCCGACATCGGCCGGCACCTGGGCGGCCAGCTCGACCGGCCGGTGCGGGCGGCGCACACCGGGATGTCCCCGGCACCGCGGCCCGCCGGTCGTGCGTCGAGGCGCCGGCCGACGACGGCGCCGTCGTCGCGTGCTCCGCGACGTAGCCCTCGTCCTCGGCCGTCCCGGCGCAGGCGCCTGGTCGCCGGGCTGCTCCAACTCGGGCTGACGATTGCGGCGGTGATGTTCTTGCTCAACGTGCTCCCGACCCTGCTCGGCGCGATGACGTCGCAGCTCACCGAGGGCCTGACACCGACCCCGGCCGCCACCGCCGTGCCCGTCGAGGTCGCAGCCGCGCCGGCGCCCTGACGCGGCGGTCTCAGTCCTCGATGACGTCCCGACCGGACGCGCGCAGGGCCGCGAGCCCGTCGAGCATGCGCTGCAGGACCTCCGGCTCGTGCGCGGGCCAGTCCGCCATCTCGGCCACCACCCGCAGCGGGTCGCGCGTGCGGTAGGACCGCGTCGGGTTGCCCGGGAACCGCTTGTCGGTGACGTTCGGGTCGTCCTCGAAGGGGCCGAGCGGCTCGACGACGTAGACGTGCCCCCGACCGGCCGGCCCCTCGTCGCCCGCGAGCGCCGTCGCCAGCTCCGCGCCCCACACCGCCGTCTCGAGGACGGACGTGAAGTAGACGTGACGCATGAGCAGGCCGGCGCGGAAGTTGGACTCCCGCCCGGCGACGAGCTCGTCGCCCGGCGCCAGCAGCGCGCGCGTGCCATGGAAGAACGGCCCCGCGACGTCCTCGCATGTCGCGAAGGTGACGGGGACGTGCTTCTCGTCGCCCGCCTCCACCGGCGCCTCCGCCCCGGCGGCCTGCTCCTTCGGCGTCACCTCGTCGCCCCCTCACCGCGCCACCGCCGCCGACGGACGGCCCGTGGTCAGCATGCCGTCGGGGCTGCGGCGTGGCACGCGGGTTGAGAGAGTGGCGGAGCTGCTCGCGCCGGAGCCCTGGAGGACCCGTGGACCGACCTGACCTCGACGCCATCACGGCCGACGAGCTCCGCGAGCGCGGCAGCCTCAAGTGGACGACGTTCCCCGGCACGATCGGCGCGTTCGTCGCCGAGATGGACTTCGGCCTCGCGCCCGAGGTGAGCCAGGCGCTGCACGCGTCCCTCGACCGGGCCGTCACCGGCTACCTCCCGCCCGCGCTTGCCGACGGGCTGGCCACCGCCACGGCGGACTGGTACGCCGACTCCTTCGGCCTGCGGGTGCCCGACGCGTGGGTGCACCACGTGCCCGACGTCCTCGCGGCCTTCGAGCTCACGATGGACCACTTCACGGCCCCCGGCTCGGCGGTGATCGTGCCCACCCCGGCCTGCATGCCGTTCCTCGAGGTGCCCGAGCTGCACGGACGCGAGGTGGTCCAGGTGCCGTCGGTGGAGCGGGACGGTCGGCTCCACATCGACCTCGACGCCGTCGAGCGCGCCTTCGCCGACGGCGCCGGGCTGTTCGTGCTGTGCAACCCGCACAACCCGCTGGGGACCGTGTACCGCCGCGAGGAGCTGGAGGCGCTGGCGGAGGTCGTCGGGCGGGCGGGCGGCCGCGTCTTCTCCGACGAGATCCACGCGCCCATCGTCTACGGCGAGGGCCGCCACGTCCCCTACGCGTCCGTGTCCCCCGCGGCCGCCGCCCACACGGTCACGGCCGTCTCCGCCAGCAAGGCCTGGAACCTCGCGGGGCTGAAGTGCGCGCAGGTGATCCTCACCAACGAGGCCGACGAGGCGCACTGGCAGACGTTCGGGTTCATGGCCGGCCACGGGACCGCCAACCTCGGCGTCATCGGCAACACCGCCGCCTACACCGCCGGGCGCCGCTGGCTGGACGGCGTCGTGGACTACCTCGACGGGAACCGCCGCCTCCTGGCGGAGCTGGTCGCCGAGCACCTCCCGGGCGTGCGCGTGACCGTGCCCGAGGGGACGTACATCGCCTGGATGGACTTCCGCGCCACCGCCCTGACGGGCGACCTCGGCGAGTGGTACCGCGAGCACGCCGGCGTCGCGATGACCGACGGGCTGGCGTGCGGCGCCGTCGGGGCGGGGCACACGCGCTTCGTGTTCGCGCTGCCGCGCCCCCTGCTCCGGGAGTGCTCCGCCGTGAACACCTGCCCGCTTCCCGGCCGCACCGCGATGCCCTGCACGTTGCGGTGCCCGGTCTGCACGACGAGGGGCGACGCGTCCGGGTCGCCGAGGAACGGGTTGGTCGGCCACGCCTCGCCCGTCGCGGGGTCGACGCGCAGGAGCTTCCCGGCCGTCGTCGCGCGGTCCTGCGGGTTCGTGCCCACCGCGTTGTCGCCCGTGCCGACCAGCAGCGCCCCCGCCGGGTCGAACCGCAGGCGACACCCGCCGTGACGGCCGCTGTCCGCGTTGACCGGGATGCCCCCGACGAGGGGGTCGGCGACGCGCTCCGCCGACGACCAGTCCGCCGCCACCGTCCACGCGACGACCTCGATGCCCGGCCCGCCGTCAGCGCCGCCGTCCCTCAAGCCCTGGCACGTGTAGAGCCGTCGGTTCTCGTCGAAGGCGGGGTCGAGGACCAGCCCCATGAGACCCGTCTCGCCGCGCGCCCACAGGTCGTCGAGGTCGGCGTCGACCTCGACGACGGTCCCGTCCGGCCGCACGGCCGTGAACCCGCCGGTGCGCTCGTCGACGAGCAGCGTCCCGTCCGGCGCCTGCGCCACGTCCCACGGGTGGTCCAGCCCGTCGAGGACGGTCTCGACCCGCAGCGCCGGCGCGGTCCCGGCGCTCGTCGTCGCGCCGGGCGTCGCGGTGGCCACGGGTTGCCCCGCCTCCGTCGTCGTCCCCGTGTACCCCGCCAGCATCAGGGCACTCCCGACGAGGCAGCCAACGAGGGCGGGTGCGCGACGCATACGCCATCGTCACCCGACCGGCAGGTGGCGCCCAGACCGGACGCGTGCGGCTGCTCTCAGGGCAGCGCCTCGAGCTCGCGCCCGACGACCGCCACCGCCCGCTCGGCCGCCTCGCGGGTGAGGAACGGCATCTCGACGAGCAGCGCGTCGACGGCTCGCTGCTCTCGCTCCGCACCTCCCGTGCTGGCGCTGATGTCTCCGGGGAGGCCGGGGACGACGATGTAGCCGTCGCGCGCCGTGCCCAGCACGACCATGCGGTCGCGGTCGTGGTGCCACAGCCACGCGAGGTACGCGCAGAGGATCGCGTCGACCTCGTCCTCGACGCGGTCGAGCTCGAAGGGACGGCGTGCCTCTGCGACCGCCGTCCGCAACTCCTGCCACCTCCGGTTCTCCGTGAGCGCGAGGAGCGGCCCGGTCACGCGTTCGAGCGCGTCGAGCAGCGCCTGCCAGGCGACGGACCGCGACGCGACGTCCCGCCCGGGCTTCGACTTGTACGGCAGCACGCGCTCCAGCTCGAACAGCACGACCATCGCGGGGTGCGGGTAGACCTCGATGGCCACCGACCGCCCGGCGGCGGGCCGCACCTCCGGGTCGACGTCCCACCCGTGCCGCTGCGCGAGCAGCTCGCCGCGCGGCGGGTCGAAGTTCTTGTTGCTCCGGTTGGCCGGGTACGCCCCCGCGGAGTACCGGCCGAAGTGCTGCGTCACGAGCCGCTCGGCGTCGCGCATGCCGGTCAGGTTGGGCACGACGAGCGGCGCGTCGATCGCGGCGACGACCTCCGCGCCGTGCGTGTGCGCCCCGAGGACCGCATCGATCTCGGCGTCGGTGACCACGCTGCTCGAGTGGACGAGCCGCCCGTCCTCGTCGAGCACCGCCATACCCGTCCGAGCCCGCGGTCCCCAGGCCAGGTCGATCCCGACGTAGCGCGTCACCGACCCTGTCTACCCGACGGCCACACCGAGCGGCAGCGCGGATCCGTGCGCCGGCCCCTGTCCTCCGACCGGCGGGCCGTGCCACGATCGGGGCTCGGAGCCGCCACCGGAGGTCGACCGCGATGCGCTTCTACTTCGACGCCCACGACGAGCTGACGTCGCAGGACGCGGACGCCCTCGTCGAGCAGCTCGGCACGCTCGGGCTCGCGACGACCGAGGTGCACGCCGCGCCGCCGCGGGGCGTCGCCGAGATGCTGCCGCTGGTGCAGGAGCTCGTCGTCACCGCCGCGGCGGCGTCCGTCGCCGTCAACGGCATCCTCGCGGTGATCGGGCGCTTCCGGCGCGGGGTCGTCGTGGACGCCTCGGCCGACGAGCTGAGCATCCGTCCAGACCGCGCGCTGCCGCCGGGGTCGGTCGTCGTCGTCGGGCGTGAGGGCCGACCCGTGACGCTGGACCGCGGCGACGGGCTGGCAGGGGCGTTGACGGAGCTGGTCAAGGGCCGTCGGTGAGCGACGACGAGGCGCACCGCCGGCGCCTCGACGACGCGGCCGCGGTCCTGCGCGCGTGGGTGGCGCAGCAGTACGACGAGGACCGCCTCGCCACCACGCCCGGCACGGCGGAGGACCGCGTCGCCGAGGTCATGCACCGGCTGCGCGCGGACCCGGCCTGGGACGGGCAGCTGCCCACCGAGGAAGTCCTCCTCGAGCGGATCCGGCTCGACATGGCCGGCGAGCAGCCCGGGCGCAGCCCCTACCTGGAGGGTCTCGTGGGCGAGCTGCGGGAAGGAGCCGTCCGCGCGC
The DNA here is from genome assembly GCF_900111925.1 of Cellulomonas marina. Taxonomy (GTDB): domain Bacteria; phylum Actinomycetota; class Actinomycetes; order Actinomycetales; family Cellulomonadaceae; genus Cellulomonas; species Cellulomonas marina. The sequence goes on along the minus strand of NZ_FOKA01000006.1, from coordinate 212,279 downwards.
TCGGCGGGCAGCCCGCCGGCGCGCCGGTGGTCGCGCTGCTCGCGCGGACGCCGTTCTTCTTCGCGCGGACGCAGGAGGACACCGGCGTCGACGACGCGTACCTCGTCCTGCTGCACCACCGTTTCCCGCTGTACCTGGACCTCGTGGCGCGGTCGATCGCGGCGGTGGTGCCGATCGGCTGGTTCGTCGAACGTCCCTCGGCGCACGAGATGACCTGGGTGATCGAGAACCGCATGCACAGCGAGCCCGACCGCACCGTGCGGACGTTCGCCGAGGCGGCCGTCAGCCTCGCCGAGATGCGGACCGACGTCACCGGTGGCTCCTACCCCGTCGCGCCCGAGCGGTACGCGCACTTCACGCTGCTGCTCGACGCCGCGCTGATGTTCGTCCTCGGGCACGAGATGGCGCACTACGAGATGTCGCACGACGGCCCGCCGCGTCCCGCGGTCGAGCGGCTGGGGTTCGCCCGGGCGCCGACGCGGGCGTGGCAGGAGCTCCAGGCCGACGAGCTCGGCGCGAGCATCGCCGCCTGGACGCTGCGGACCGGCCGCGGCATCCCGCTGGGCGTGAGCATGCTCGGCGCCTGGCAGTTCTTCCTCGCGTGGGAGGCCTTCGACCTCAGCGTCCACGTCCTCGCGACCGGGGACGCCGAGGCCGGCTTCGGACGCTTCTTCCTCGAGCAGGAGAATGCAGGCACCGACGGCGCGTACCCGTCGATCAGCATGCGTCGCAGCACGCTCGAAGCGACCGTGGCCCGCGCCGCACCCGGCGACGCAGGCCTCGAGTACTTCTCAAGAACCTTCGACCTCATCAGGCAGCGATTCCTGCGAGACACCGCGTTCCACGCCGAGCACATGGCGGCAGTTGGGCCTGCGGGGCGGCCGCCGACGGGCGGGCACGGCCCGGGCTTCGCCTGAGGCGACGAGCAACGAGCCGCCGCTGGTTACCCTCGACGCCGTGGCCGAGCCCGACGACACCCAGCTCGAGATCGCCGCGCTCGGCGCCGCGCTGAAGATCGAGCGGCGGCGGCAGGGCCTGTCGGTCAAGACGGTCAGCGAGAGGTCCGGCGTCAGCTTCGGCCTCATTAGCGAGCTCGAGCGCGGCAAGGGCAACCCCAGCTTCACGTCCCTGCACCGGCTGGCCCGCGCCCTGCAGGTCACGCTCCCGCAGCTCCTCTCGCGCCTCGGGGGCGACGAGGCCGTCGTCCGCGCGGACGAGCGCTACACGCTGCCGGAGGTCCCCGGCACGCCGGCCCCGCCCGTGCGCGAGCTGCTCAGCCCGCGCATGCAGTCGAACCTCCAGCTCATCCGCTCGACGCTGCCTGTCGGCTTCACCAACGAGGGCCGGCCGTTCCGGCACCTCGGCACGGAGTCGGTCCTCGTCGAGCAGGGTCGCCTGCGCGTGGTGCACGGCGAGCGCGAGGTCGAGCTGGGCCCCGGCGACGCCATGACCTACGGCTGCTCCACGCCGCACTGGTGGGCCAACGCCCACGAGGACGTCACGGTCGTCCTCGGTTCGGTGACCCCGCTCGAGTCCTGACGGCCCTTCGCTATGGCAGGAAGTGTTTTCGGGCGGCACCATTTGATTGAGCAGCCCGGCTGGCGCGGGAGTGGCTATTGCCTCGGATCGACCGTTCGCAGGATTTCTAGGAAGGCCTGCGCCTCTTTCATCGTCGGTTCCTCGACCGGATCTGTTGAGAAGTGCATCAGGTTGTTCCGCATCTTGTGAACGGTGCAGAGAAGTTGGAAGAATCGATCATGATCCAGCGGCCATCCGAGGAGTCGGAAGGTTTCCTCAGAAGCGAGAAGATGCTTGTAGTTTCCCATAGTAAGGCTCGCAGCGCCTTCAATCTTTGCTGCCGCCTTTGCGTTCCCAACCGCAGCCTGCATGGCCGCCAGGGGTACGCGCTCGTCCACTCGCCGTCGCAGTCGTCTCTCGATCTCTTCGATCAACGCGAAGGGACGAGCCATAATCTGGAATTGCCTCGATAGGTCCGCGACGGTCACGATGCCGATCGCCTTGTACGAGTCACTCGCTCGGACAAGCACGAAGTCACGCGTCGCCACCTCTGAGACGACGCCAAGCAACTCCGCATCAAGCGTCACCGTCCGGGCTGGGGCAGTCGCATCGACAAGCGCCGGTGCATCCTTGGACAGCCTTGCCTTCCCGATGGTCTCCCAACTGACGATGCCTACAATGTCCCCGTTCTCATTAAGAACCGGCAGCTGTGAGTAGTCGTGCTGAAGTAGCAAAGTGATAGCCAGTTCCAGCGTGTCATTGACTCCAACTGCCGTCACAGCCGAACGGGCACTTGGCAGCGTGCTGATCGTGACCGAGACTGGAGCAGGTCGCACCTCCTCGAGCCCTCCCAGCGAAGATTGAGCGTCAGCACGCGTGGCGGCTTGCGCGTCAACCTCTGCGACGCGAACTGCATTGTCTAGCCAGCCCTGGGAAAGACCTGGAGTGACGACGAGGCCTTCATCAGCAAGACCTTGCTCGACCAGTGCTACTGATGAATCAGTCCTTCGCTCCACGCCCCATAGACCGAGGATCTGCCGGATCGACATCTCGATGGGACCGGTGGAGCTCGTGACTCGAGCGACCAAGTCATCGATCGTGGCAATCCCGCTGGCCTCGTCTTCTCCAGCCCGCCAGCCAGGATCCTCCCCACCAGCCGCGACGTCGGCGACCCGTTTCGCTGCGTCGTGTCGACGGAGCTCGAAGATGGTGAGCAGAGCACCCATACTGTCGAGGAGGTCCCTCTCGAAGACGGACCGCTCGACACGCTGCAGCCACTTCACTCCGATGCAATGCCGGAACCCGTCCGCCGCCTCAGCGTCGAAGAAGTAGCCGCTAATCACCTCTCCGACGGCCAGTTCTGGCTGCTCCCCAGACCTGCATGGCATGACCACAAGATCGCCTATCGCGATCTCGGCGATGAAGCGCCACAGCTGACCCGTCCAATTAGCCAGCAGAGCGGGAGACGCTTCCGGGTAGACCGTCCTCAGGTAATCACGCAGCGAGGTGCGGTCGTCGAAGGGAGCAAGATCCCCTGTTTCGTCCCACCCGGCGATGGCTCTGTCGCCAGTCAACGCGGCTTCTTCCCGCTCGCCGTTGCGACCGGCACGAATCATCCACGCGCGCACAAGCACACTCCTTCGTGGCACAGAGAAGTCTGACGCGGCGAAGAGGTCCGAAGCGCGACTCTTCACCCCAGATGCGCCCGACGCTACCGCCGGGACCTCTCATCTGGGCCCCTTGACGCTTGCAGATTTCAACGGACTAGACCGCCGGCACCACCGCGCCCGGCAGGCGCAGGAGCCGGTCCAGCTCCTCGATCGGGTCCGGCCCGTCGTCGCACCGCAGGTCGACGGCGAGCTGCGGCGGCCACAGACGCTCGTCCCCGGTCCGCGCGACGGCGACCCCCGCGCTCTGCCGGCCGCGCAGGTCCCCGCCGGCCTCCTCCCCCGCCCGGAGCGCCGCGACGAGCCGCCGCGCGAAGCCCTCGGTGACGTCGACGGGGGCGACGGCCTCCGGCCAGGCCGCGCCGGAGGCGTCCCACGCCTCCACCATCGCGTCCAGCACCTGCGGCCCGGCCAGCAGGTTCCCCACGACGACGAGGTCCGTGCGTGCCCGGCCGCCCGCCCACGCCGTGCAGTCGGTGCCGGTCCGGTGCGCGGCGCGGCCGTCGAGGGCCAGCACAGCGACCTGGCGCAGCTCGGGCTCCGGGTCCCACTCCGGCACGCGCTCGACGGCGCGGGCGGGCTCGTCGCCGGCCGCGAGCGCACCGAGCAGCCGCCCGCGCAGCCGGCGGTTGGTCCAGGCCTGGCTCGCCGCGGCGCCGAGGTGCGGCGCGACCGCCAGCACCGCGTTGGCGGCCGCGAGCGACCGGCTGGCCGTCGCCCCGCCGAGGAGCCCGGCCTGCCGGTCGAGGGCGAGGATCGTGAAGGTCAGCGCAGGCTCCTGGTCTCGTCGCGCCGCGGAGGGCGGGGCCGCGGGACCCCCGATGTTGCAGTCCTGTTTCGACCTGCCCGCGACGCTTGTCCGATTCTGGGGTGGCGGGCCATGCTGATGCAACGATCAGTCTGGTGATGGACGCGCCCGCTCGGCGGCCGACACCACCGCCGTCACGAGCACCGGAGACACCATGCGACGCACCTCCCGCCCCCGAGCGCTGACCGCCGGCCTCGCCGGGATCACCGCCGGACTCCTGCTGCTCACCGCGTGCTCCGGAGGCGGCGAGGCGGTCGACCTCGACGGCGACACGGCGGGTGGTGCCTCGGGCGCCGCCGGCGGCGAGGCCACCGGGCCCGTCCTGCGCGCGGCCATCGCCGGCGAGCCCGACCAGCTCGACCCGCAGTCGACCTCGTCGTACTTCTCCTTCGAGGTGCTGGAGAACGTCTTCGACACCCTCGTCGAGCCCGACGAGAACCTCGAGATGCAGCCGGCGCTCGCCGAGTCCTGGGAGACCAGCGAGGACGGCCTGACCTGGACCTTCCACCTGCGCGACGGCGTGACCTTCCACGACGGCAGCGACTTCACGGCCGAGGACGTCGTCTACTCCTACGACCGCATCGTCGACGACGAGCTGTCGAACGCGTGGAAGTTCGGCTCGGTCACCGACGTCGTCGCCACCGACGACTCCACGGTCACCATCACGGTCTCCGCCCCGACGCCGAACCTCCTGTCGAGCCTGGGCGGCTTCAAGGGCCTGGCCATCGTCGACCAGGCGAACGTCGAGTCCGGCGACATCACGACGAAGCCCATCGGCACCGGCCCGTTCAGCCTCGCCGACTACACGCCCGGCGACTCCATCGACCTCGTCGCCAACCCCGACTACTGGGGCGGCGCGCCGGAGATCGGCGGGGTGCACTACACCTTCGTCTCCGAGGGCAGCACCGCCATCGCCGCCCTGCAGAACGGCGAGATCGACTGGACGGACTCCATCCCGGCGCAGCAGCTCGAGACGCTGCAGGGCGCCGAGGGCGTCGAGGTCGGCGTGACCCCGTCGAACGACTACTGGTACCTCGCGCTCAACGAGGCGAAGGCCCCGTGGAACACCGTCGCGGCCCGTCAGGCCATCGCCTACGCCATCGACCGCGACGCGATCCTCCAGGCCGTCAGCTACGGGACGGCCGCGGAGAACCAGCTCGCCATCCCGCAGGAGTCGGTCTGGTACACGGAGTACGACACCTACTCCCACGACGAGGCCCGCGCGCAGCAGCTGCTCGCCGAGGCCGGCGTCACCGGCGGCGTGTCCATCGACTTCCTCGCGACGAGCGACTACCCCGAGACCGTGACCGCCGCGCAGATCATCGCCAGCGACCTCGAGCCGCTCGGCATCACGGTGAACATCCGCACGGTCGACTTCGCCACCTGGCTCGACGAGCAGAACAGCGGCAACTTCGACCTGCTGATGATGGGCTGGCTCGGGAACATCGACCCCGACGACTTCTACTACTCCCAGCACCACACCGACGGCGGGTCCAACGCCCAGGGCTACTCCAACCCGCAGGTCGACGAGTGGCTCGACGCCGCCCGCACCGAGACGGACACCGAGGCGCGCAAGGAGCTGTACGCCCAGGCCGCGACGACGATCGCCGACGAGGGCAGCTACATCTACCTCTACAACCCGTCCGTCATCCAGGCGTGGTCCACCGACCTCGGCGGCTACACGGCCCGCTCCGACCGGGCCATCCGCTTCCGGGACGTGACCCTGGCGGAGGGGTGACCCTCGGCGGGGTCGCCCGGTTCCTCGGACGGCGGCTGCTGCACTCGCTCGTGGTGCTGCTCGGCGTGCTCGTCGTGGTGTTCGCGCTCGTGCACCTCGTGCCCGGCGACCCCGTGCGCATCGCGCTGGGCACGCGGTACACGCAGGAGTCGTACGAGGCGCTGCGCGCGGCGAGCGGGCTCGACCGGCCGCTCGCGACGCAGTTCCTCTCCTACGTCGGGAACGCGCTGACCGGCGACCTGGGCGTGAGCTTCCGGACCGGGCAGCCGGTCACGCTGACGCTGCTCGACCGCCTGCCGGCGACGGTGTCGCTGGCGGTGGTGGGGCTCGTCGTGGCGCTCCTCGTCGCCCTGCCCGCCGGCATCTGGTCGGGGCTGCACGAGGGGCGCGTGTCCGACGCGATCGTCCGGGTCACCAGCCAGGCGGGGGTGTCGGTGCCGGACTTCTGGCTCGGGCAGCTGCTCATCGTCGGCGTCGCGCTCGGCCTCGGGCTGCTGCCCACGTCCGGCTACGCCGCGCTGTCCGACGACCCCGTCCAGTGGGGGCGGCACGTGGCGCTGCCGGGGCTGACCGTCGGGCTCGTTGCCGCCGCGATCATGACGCGGTACATCCGCACGGCGGTGCTCGACGTGGCGCACGCCGGCCACGTGCGCACCGCCCGCTCGAAGGGGCTGCCGGCGTCCGTGGTCATGCGGCGGCACGTCGTGCGCAACGCGCTCATCCCGATCCTCACCATCACCGGCATCCAGCTCGCGACGATCCTCGGCGGCGTGGTCGTCGTCGAGGTGGTGTTCGCGTGGCCAGGGCTCGGGCGGCTGACCTACGACGCGGTGGCCTCGCGCGACTACGCGCTCGTGCAGGGTGCGGTGCTGCTCGTCGCGGTGCTGTTCCTGCTGGTCAACCTCGTCGTCGACGTCCTGTACTCGCTCGTCGACCCGCGGATCCGGCTCTCGTGACCGCGCTCGTGCCCGACGAGCGGGCCGCCACCGCGACGGGCCGTCCCGCCGCCGGCTGGCGCCTGCTCCTCGACAGCCCGGTCAACGTCGTCAGCGCGGTGGTGCTGCTCGTCGTGCTCGTCGTCGCCCTGCTCGGCCCGACGCTCGCGCCCTACCCGGTCAACGCCGTCGACGTGCCGGCCGCGCTGCAGCCGCCGTCCGGCGCCCACTGGTTCGGCACGGACGACCTGGGCCGCGACGTCCTGTCCCGCACCCTCGTCGCCACGCGGGTGTCGCTGCAGGTCGCGCTCGTCGCCGTGGCGTTCGCGCTCGTCGTCGGGGTGGGCGTCGGCATCGTGTCCGGGTACGCGGGCGGGTGGCTCGACACCGTGCTCATGCGCGTCGTCGACGTCATGTTCGCGTTCCCCGTCATGCTGCTGGCGCTGGCGATCGTCGCCGTGCTCGGCCCGGGGCTGACGACGACGCAGCTCGCGATCGGCATCGTCTACACGCCGATCTTCGCGCGCGTGGCGCGGGCCTCCGCGCTGGCGGTGCGCGTCGAGCCGTACGTCCAGGTGTCGCGGACGATGGGCACCGGGCACGCGCTCATCCTGCGGCGGCACGTGCTGCCCGGGATCGCGGGGCCGGTGATCGTGCAGACGTCGCTGTCGATCGCCTTCGGCATCCTGTCCGAGGCGGCGCTGTCCTTCCTGGGCCTCGGGGTGCAGCCGCCGCGGCCGTCGTGGGGGCGCATGCTGTTCGACGCGCAGGGCTTCCTCGCGCAGGCGTGGTGGATGGCGCTGTTCCCCGGGCTGGCCATCTTCGTCAGCGTCCTGGCGTTCAACCTGCTCGGCGACGGGCTGCGCGACGTCCTCGACCCGCGACAGCGCAGCCTCCTGCGCACGCGCCGCCTGCTGCGGGAGGCCCGACGATGAGCGCGCCCGTCCTGGCCGTGCAGGACCTGCGGGTCTCGATCGGCACCGCCGAGATCGTGCGCGGTGTGTCCTTCGCGGTGGAGCCCGGCCAGACGCTGGGCATCGTCGGCGAGTCCGGCTCCGGCAAGTCCATGACCGTGCTGGCAGCGACGGGGCTGCTCGACGCGCCGGGCGCGGTGGTGACGGGGTCCAGCGTGCTGGCGCCGGCGCCCGGTGCCGCGGGGAGCCCGGCTGTGGCCGGCGCCGGCGCCGGCACCACCGGCACGCAGCTCGTCGGCGCGTCCGCGCGGACCCTGCGCCGGGTGCACGGCGACCGCGTCGGGTTCGTCTTCCAGGACCCCTCGACCTCGCTCAACCCGGTCCTCCCGCTCGGCCGCCAGATCGGCGAGAGCCTCGAGGCGCACCGCGGGATGACCCCGCGCCAGGCCCGGACGCGCGCGCTCGAGCTGCTCGAGGCCGTCGGCATCCCCGAGCCCGCCGCCCGGCTGGACGCCTACCCGCACCAGCTCTCCGGCGGGCAGCGCCAGCGCGTGATGATCGCCGTGGCGCTCGCGTGCGACCCGGCCCTCCTCATCGCCGACGAGCCGACCACCGCGCTCGACGTCACCACGCAGGCGCAAATCGTCGCGCTGGTGCAGGCGCTGCAGCACGACCGCGGCACGGCCGTGGTGTGGATCAGCCACGACCTCGGGCTCATCGGGCAGGTCGCCGACGACGTCACCGTGCTGCGCGCCGGCGAGCAGGTCGAGAGCCGGCCGGTCCTCGACCTCGTCGACCGGCCGCAGCACGCCTACACGCGCGAGCTGCTCGCGGCCCGGCCCCTGCTCGGGCAGTCGCACCCGGCGCCGGCATACCCGGCCGCCGCCCCGCTGCTGACCGTCGAGGGGCTCGACGTGCGGTTCCCGGTGGTGACGCCGACGGGCCGCACCCACGTGCACGCCGTCGACGACGTCTCCTTCACCGTGCGGCGCGGGCACACGCTCGGCGTCGTCGGGGAGTCCGGCTCGGGCAAGTCGACGATCGCGCATGTGCTCACCGGCCTCGTCGCCCCGCGCGCCGGGCGGGTGGACCTCGACGGCGTCGACGTCCTCGGGCAGCGCGGCGCGGCGCTCAAGGCCCTGCGCCGCCGGATCGCGATGGTGTTCCAGGACCCGTTCTCGTCGCTCAACGGGCGTTCGACGGTCGGCACGTCCATCGCGGAGCCGCTGCAGGTGCACGGGCTGGCGCGGGGCCGAGACGGCGTGCGGCGGCGCGTCGGGGAGCTCCTGGAGCTCGTCGACCTGCCCGCGGGCTGGGCCGACCGCTACCCGCACGAGCTGTCGGGCGGGCAGCGCCAGCGGGTGTCCATCGCCCGGGCGCTCGCGCTGGAGCCGGAGCTCGTCGTCCTCGACGAGTCGACGGCCTCCCTCGACGTGTCCATCCAGGCGCGCGTGCTCGAGCTGCTCGCCCGGCTCCAGGCCGAGCTCGGGCTGACGTACCTGTTCATCGCGCACGACCTCGCGGTCGTCGAACGGGTCAGCCACGACGTGCTCGTCCTGCAGCGGGGGCGCGTCGTCGAGCAGGGGCCCGCGCGGCAGCTCTTCGCCGACCCGCGGGAGCCCTACACGCGCGCGCTGCTGGCCGCGATCCCGCCGGTGCGGCCGCGCGGCGCCCCGGAGCCGGCCTGACGCGTCCCCGGCGCCGTCCGGTGACGCGTCGGGCGGCCCCGCTCAGCGCAGCTGCGCGATCTGCACGAGGTTGCCGCAGGTGTCGTCGAGCACGGCGGTGATCACCGGCCCCAGGTCGACCGGCGGCTGCGTGAAGCGGACGCCGAGCGCCTCGAGGCGGGCGTGCTCCGCGACGACGTCGTCGACCGCGAAGCTCGTGATGGGGATGCCGTCGGCCACGAGCGCGGCGGTGTAGGCCTTCGCGGCGGGGTGCTCGTCGGGCTCGAGGACCAGCTCGACGCCGTCCGGGGCGTCCGGCGACACGACGGTGAGCCAGCGGTGCTCACCCATCGGGATGTCGTTCTTCGGCAGGAAGCCCAGCAAGTCGGTGTAGAAGGCGAGCGCCTTGGCCTGGTCGTCGACGTGGATGCTGAGCAGGTGGATCTTCACGGCTGGCCTCCGGGGGCGTCGTCGGGCAGAGGGTCGGGCAGCAGGAGGTCGGCCCACGGCGCGAGCGCCTGCCGCAGCGGGGTGAGGTCGACCTCGTGCACGAGGGTGCGGCCGACCTTGTGCCGGCGGACGAGGCCCGCCTCCGCCAGCACGTCGAGGTGCTGGGAGACGGCCTGCCGCGTCGGTGTCAGGCCGTGGTGCTGGGCGAGCCGCGTGCACAGCTCGAACAGCGTCTGACCGTCGCGGGCACGTAGCTCGGTGAGGAGCGCGCGCCGCGTCGGGTCCGCGAACGCCCGGAGAGGATCGGGCACGTATTCACCATAGGCAAGCACCTACTTGCCTGTCGAGGACCCGCAGAAACCCAGCCTGTCAGCGGGCATGCAGGGGTTCCAGGTCCAGCCACCTGGCGAGGTCCTCGACCTGCTCCTGCACCGCGGCGGTGAGGTCCGCGTCGAATGCCTCGTCCTCGTGGACCGCGTCGACGCGCAGGACACCGGCCTTGCGGTCGGCGGTGGCGTCCACCTTCCCGACGAGGCGGTCGCCGTGCAGGACCGGCAGCGCCCAGTAGCCCCACCGCCGCTGCGCCGCCGGCTTGTACATCTCGAGGGCGTAGTCGAAGGCGAACAGCGCGGCCATGCGCACGCGGTCGAACACGAGCCGGTCCAGCGGCGACAGGAGCACGGTCCGCCCGACGAAGGGCTCCGCGTCGAAGGTGCCCAGCACGAACGGGTCGACGCGCCACTCGCCCGGCACCCCCTTCACGGCCACCGGCTCCCCCACCGCGCCGACGTCGTCGGGCTCCTGCGGCGTGCGCGGCGCCTTCGGCCGAGCCAGGCCGAGCGCGCGGAGCCGACGGCGGTCCCGCTCGCGGCGCGCCTCGTCGAGCGGCACGACCAGCGCGTCCGGGTAGACGCGCTCGGCGAGGTCCCACAAGGGGTCGCGGCCGCGGCGGCCGGCCATGGCGACCTCGCCCGCGGCGACCATCGCGTCGATCATCCGGCGCACGTTGCGGGCGTCGTTCCAGCCCGACGAGCGCCACGGCCGCACGCACGTGTCCGGCAGGGCGCGGGCGGGCAGCGGCCCGTCGGCCGCGAGCCGCGCGAGGATGTCCGCCCGGCACGCGTGGTTGTCGAGGAGCCACGTCCGGGCGGCCTCCTGGTAGGGCAGCAGCCCCTGCCCGTCGCGCCACGCAGCCATCTCGGCGCGGTACAGGGCCACGTCCTCGGCGGGCCGGATCCTCCCGTCCAGCACGACGAGGACGTGCTGCGCCAGGAGCGCCGCCGTCTCCTCCGGCGCGTAGCCCGACCCCAGCCGGCTCCACAGCACGTGGTCGGCGCTCGGCGCGACGGCCGCCGTGCGGTCGTCCTGCAGCAGGGTCAGGTGCTCGACGACCTCGAGCACGTCGTCGGGCCGCGGCTCGTCGAGCAGCTGCGCCCGCACGGCGACCCGTCGCGCCTGCTCCTGCGTCAGCCGGTGGGGCTCCACGCCGGCCATCCTCGTGCCGCGGCCCTCGTCGTCGCCAGGCGTCACACGCCCGTCGCGGCGCGGACCGGCAGCCCGCCCGTCACGCGCAGGAGCTCGAGGGCCTGCGCGGCGGAGCTGCTGGCCGGCGCCGAGTGGACGACGACCTTGAGGTCAGATCCCGGGACGGTGAGGACGTCGCAGTCCAGCGCGATGGGACCGACCACCGGGTGGTGGACGGTCTTGGACGCGGACTGGTGCTCGCCTGTCGCGCCGCTGTCCCAGAGGCGCGCGAACCGCGGGCTGCCGGCGTGCAGCTCGGCGACGAGGGCCCGCAGCGCGCGGTCGTCGGGGTAGCGGCCCGCCGCCACGCGCAGGTCCGCCACGAGCGCGGCCTCGAACGCGGCGATGTGCTCGACGTCGGGGTCGGAGCCGGGCTCGCCGACGGACGACCGGACGGCCAGCGGGCCGGTGCCGAGGAACCAGGTGCGGACCAGGTTGCGCTCGCCCTCGGGCAGGGCGCCCGGGTCGCCGAGCAGCGCCGCCCACAGCGGCGTCCAGGTGACGAGGTCCCACGACGCGCTGAACACCGCGAGCGGCAGCTCGGTCAGCCGGTGGACGAGCCGCACGATCCCCGGCGGCAGGTGCGTGGAGACCGTCGTCGGGCGCGGAGGCAGCAGGCCGGCCAGGACGTGCAGGTGGTCGCGCTCGTCGTCGGACAGCTGCAGCGCCCGGGCCAGCGCTCCCATGACCTGGGCCGACGGGTGCGACGCGCGCCCCTGCTCCAGCCGCACGACGTAGTCCACCGACAGGCCGGCGAGCTGCGCCAGCTCCTCGCGCCGCAGCCCGCGCGCGCGACGCCGCCCCGCCGGCAGCCCGACGTCCGCCGGGTCCAGCCGGTCCCGCCACCGCCGCAGCGCCGTGCCGAGCGTCTCGGTCACCGTGTCCGTCACGCGCCCATCCCCGCCCCGGGCACCACCACGGCGGCAGCCCCGACGGTGGTATCACCGGTCCTACCGACGCCGGGGGCACTGGCCGCCACCGCGGCGTGCCCGGAGGGTGGACGCCATGACCACCACCCTGATCACCGGCGCCAACAAGGGTCTCGGCCACGAGGCCGCCCGCCGTCTGCTCGCCCTCGGCCACACCGTCCTCGTCGGCGCGCGCGACCCCCAGCGCGGACGGGCGGCCGCGGACGCCCTCGGCGCCCGCTTCGTCCCGCTCGACGTCACCGACGACGCGTCCGTCGCCGCCGCCGTCGCCGACGTCGAGGCCCACGAGGGCGTGCTCGACGTCCTCGTCAACGACGCGGGGATCGCCGGCTCGGCGGCGCCCGTCACCGAGCTCACCGCCGCCGACGCCGAGACCGTCTTCGCCACCAACGTCCTCGGTGTCGTCCGCACGACGCAGGCGTTCCTGCCGCTGCTGCGCCGCTCGTCGGCCCCGGTCGTCGTCAACGTGACCAGCGGGCTGGGCTCCTTCGCCACGGTGCACGACGAGAGCCGCATCGAGTCGAGGGTCGTCGCGCCGTTCTACACCGCGTCCAAGTCGGCCGTCACGATGCTCACGGTGCAGTACGCGCGGGCCCTCCCCGATCTGCGCATCAACGCCGTCGACCCGGGCTACACGGCCACCGACCTCAACGGCAACAGCGGCCCGCAGACGCTCGAGGAGGGCACGGACGCCATCGTCGCCATGGCGACCGTCGGCCCCGACGGCCCGACGGGGACCCTGCAGGACCGCCACGGCGTCCTGGCCTGGTGAGGACCGCCGGGGCGACGAGGGGTCGTCGCCCCGGGGCGCCCGTCGCCCGAGCAGCGACGGGCGGGTGCGTGGGAGGCTGGGGTGCCGGCGTCCCGCCGTGCCGCACCGTCAGACAGGGGTCCCATGACCGCCGTGCTCATCCATCCTTCGCAGGGCAAGGGCGACGGCCTCGTCAACGCCGACGTCTCCCTGAAGAACCCGGTCGTGTGGGCCGATCGCCCCGACCTCCTCCCGACCCTCGTCGCCGACCAGCGCATGGCGCTGCAGCGCCGTTACGAGACCGAGGCGCGCATCTGGGGCACGTACCGCGCCAACCTGCCCAAGTACAAGAAGGTCACCGAGGGCGACCTCGTGGTGTTCACCGGCGGTGGCGGGATCTGGGCGCTGGGGCGCATCGGCTACCAGTTCAGCAACGACCGCTTCGCCGCGGCGCTCTGGACGCCCGACGAGGAGAAGGGCCTCTACGAGTTCCAGTACGCGGTGGAGGACTACCGCCCGGTCGAGCTGCCGTACGCGCTGCTCAGCGAGGCGTTGGGGCACAAGGCGAAGAGCACCTTCCAGGCGATGGTGGTCTACGAGGGCGAGCGCGCGGACACGGTGGTGCAGGCGCTGACCGCGGCGACGGGCTCCGCGACCGACGACTGAGCCCTGAGGAGCGGCGGCGCCCCTGGGCCGAACGGGTGGTCTCGGCGCCGTCCTCACGCTGGCGGTCCACGGGCGTGACGCGAGGCGTGCCACGGCGGACGAGTACGTTCCGCCCCGCCGCCAAGCACGCGGGAGTACTCGACCTGGCCCCGCCGGAGGAGTGGGCGCGCTGGGCACCCCTGGCCTAGCAGACCTCAGACGTACGGGTGCTAGGACCCTTCCCGGCCGCACCGGCAGCGAGGACCGTCGGCACCGGCGCTCGGCACGGCGGCCGGGCCGCACGGCGACGGCGAGGTGGGGACATGAGCACACCAGCAGGTCCTCGACCGACGAGCGCTGCGCTCGGGATGCGCGCGGTCCCGCCGACGCCTCCGGCCGAGCCCGGCACGTTCCCGTACGAACGGCGGCGGGGCCCCGACGGCCGGATGTACCAGTGGCGGCCCCACGACCAGAACGCCACGCCGCCCGTGTTCGGCGTCTGGGCCCTCGACCAGGTCCTGACCGACCCGCCGACGCTGCGCTGAGCGGGGCCGCGCCGTGCTCCGGTCCCGCCGGGACGTGCTGCCCGCCTCGCTGGAGGCACCCGCGGCGGCCCTGCTGTCGGCTCTCGCCGACCGCTTCACGGCGCGACCCGCCACCCCCGCGGCACCGCCCGACGAGCAGCTCACGTCGCTGACCCGGTTCCCGACCGAGGCGCAGACCGCGGCGAAGTGGCTCGTGGCGGCGCTGGCCGCGGTCGGGGCGACGGTCTTCGGCACCGCGGTGGTCGCCCGACCCGCGCTCGACTGGGGGGACGAGCGCGGCCGGCTGGTCCTCGCCTGGGTGCTCGGGGCGGTCGGGCTGTTCGCGGTGGGGTTGCTGCTGGTGACCGCCACGCGGGTCTTCGCGCCGCAGGTCGTCGACCTCTGGCAGCTCGGCACCCTCGAGGCGGAGATCGACGGGGCGTCCGAGGCGGACAGGGCGCGCTACCTGCCCGGCGGCCTGACCTCCGTCGGCGCCTTCCGCACCCGGTTGGGACAGGAGAGGGACGCCGCCGCGGCGATGGAGGCGCAGGTGCTGCGCGCGCGGCGGCTGCTCGAGCGGGCCGAGGCGCGCGATGACGCCGCAGCGACGGCACGCGCCCGTGACGACCTCGTCGACGCCGAGGACGCCCTCGCCGCAGGCCGGCGGACCCTGGAGACGCTCGAGCGGTCGCGATCCGTGCTGGTCGCCGCCGCGCAGGCGCGGCGCACCGACGAGGAGACGGCCCGCCTCCTGCGGACGACGGCCGTCGCCGGACTGGTCGCGGCCGTCGGCGGCATCGGCTTCCAGCTCGTGCTGGCCGTGGGCGACGACGACGCGGGCCACGGCGAGGGGGCCGGCGCGGGGGCCGGCACCGTCGTCACGACCACCATGACGCGAGCGCCGGGGCAGGCCGGGGACGCGCTGTGGCAGGCGCTCGACCTCGCGTCGTGCGAGGTCGACGGCCGCGACGGCGTGGTGCCGGTCGCGGTGAGCGCCGGTGACGGGACCGCCGCCAGCCCGTGGCGCGTGCAGACCGTCCCGCTGACGCCCGCCTGCCTGCCGCGGACGTTCGAGGTGGTCGCGGCGGCGGCCACGGTGGTCGTCGTCGAGCCCCAGGAGGTCACCGTCGAGTACGGACCGGTGACACCCGCGGCCACGACCGGCTGAACGCGCCGGGCCGCGCCCCGGTCACCGGGCGACCTCGACCGGCGCGCCGGGCACGCCCCTCTCGTCGAACGGCGTGACGGTCGCCGCCGGGGAGTCCGTCGGCCACCACGCGGCGAACCAGCCGTCCTGGACCGTGGCCCGGACCGGGCCGCCGGCCTCCCGGTCGACGACGACCTGCGCGACGTCGCTACCGGCGAGCCCGTACACGGCGGTCCACGGCCCGTCCTCCGGGGACCACGTGCCCACCCAGCTCACGACGGCCACGCCGTCCGCCGTCGGGGCGGCCGGCATCGTCCGGGTGTACGCCGCGATCGAGCCCTCGCTCGTCTCGTGGTCGCTCCACACGCAGGCGCTCGCCCAGGCGCCGTCCGCGAGCACGCTCAGCACCACGGCGCCACGCTGCTCGACGAGCACCGGGGCGGGCTGCACGTCGGCCGGGACCGAGGAGGCGCACGACGCCGTCGCGCGGGCCGCCGTCGCGGGGTCCGGGGCGGCCGGGATGGCGGTCCAGGTCGCGAAGGCCGGCTCGTCGGGCGGGGCGGTCAGCAGCACCGCCGCGACGACGGCGGCCGCCGCGCCGCCCGCCGCCAGCGCCCAGCGCCGGGCCGGCCGCCCAGCACGCCGGGCGCGCGCGGCCGCGAGGGTCGGCACCGCCCCGGCGTGCGTGTCCTGCTCCGCGCGCACCCGCGCTCGGGCGCGCTCGAGCCCGTCGGGGTCGACGACCCCGGTCGGGGCGAGCGCGCGCACCCTCCGGTCGACGTCCACCACCCTCACCGTCCCCTCGGCGTCCGCTGCACCGCGTCCTCGGCGCCCACCGGGGCGCCCGCGCCGACGCCGTCGCCGTCGGCCTCGTCGAGCAGCCGCTGCAGCCGGGCCCGGGCACGGTGCAGCCGGACCTTGAACGCGGTCGTCGAGCACCCGGCGACGAGGGCCGCGGCCGCCGGCCCCAGCCCGTCCCACGCCGTCAGCAGCAGGGCCGGCCGGTCGGCCTCCGACAGCAGCGCGAGCGCGCCGAGCAGCTGCGCGCGCTCGGCGACGTGGTGCTCGACGCCGTCGTCCGCACCGCCCGCCGGCCCGGCGACGGCCGCGAGCGCCGCGACGCGCTCGTCGTGCCGCAGCTCCGTCCGCCGCCGGTTGGCCACCGTGTTCCGCGCGACGACGAGCAGCCACGGCAGGACGAGCGCGGGCACCTCGTCCCGGCGGCGCCAGGCCACCGTGAAGGTCTCCGCCAGGACGTCCTCGGCGTCGTGCACGCCCACGTGGCGCACGGCGTACGCCTGGATGCGCGGCGCGTGCTCGCGCCACAGGGCGTCGAACCACGCCTCCGGGTCCGTGCTGAGCCACCTCACACCCTGCAGTGTCCCGGGAGCGCCCAGGATTACAGGCGCCTGGTCACCGGATCCGCAGACGGTCCTCGTATCAGCCGGCCGCGCTGCAGCGGGCGAGCTCGTCGTCGGACAGGACGAGCTCCGCGGCAGCGGCCGAGTCCGTGATGGACGTCGCTCGTCGGGCGCCGGGGATGGGGATGACGTGCGGCGAGAGCGCCAGCTCCCACGCGAGCACGACGCGCTGCGGGCTCACGCCGTGCTCCGCGCCGATCTCGGCGAAGACGCCGAAGCGCTCCCCGACCCCGGCCGCGCCGCCGCCGGTGCCGCCCAGCGGGCTCCACGGCAGGAACGCGATGCCCTCCGCGTCGCAGAGCCGCAGCTCGTCCTCCGACTGGCGGTGCGACGGCGAGAACTCGTTCTGCACGCTCACCAGCCCGCCGGGGCCCAGGACGTCCTGCGCGATGCGGATCTCCTCGGGGTTCGCGTTGGAGATGCCGACCGCGCGGACCTTGCCCTCGTCGCGCAGCGCCTTGAACGTCCCGACGACCTCGGCGTAGTCGCGCTCCCGATCGGGGCGGTGCCACTGGTAGAGGTCGATGACGTCGACGCCGAGCCGGCCCAGCGACGCCTCGACCGCCGAGCGCAGGTACTCCGGGGACCCGTCGCGGCCCCACGTCTCCCCCTCGCCGCGGGTGATACCGCCCTTCGTGGCGACGACGAGGCCGTCGGGCAGGCTGCCGCACGCGCGCAGGGCCGTGGCGACGAGGCGCTCGTTGTGGCCGAAGGTGTCCCACGAGGGGGCGTAGCAGTCGGCGGTGTCGAGCAGGGTCACGCCGGCGTCGAGCGCCGCGTGGATCGTCGCGACGGCCTCGCGCTCGTCGGGGTACTGCTTGTCGTTGTTCATCGACAGGGGCATGCAGCCCAGGCCGACGGGGTGGACCTGGAAGGGGCCGAGGGCGCGCGTCGTCGTCACGGTCGTCGACGCTAGCCCTCGGTCAGGCGGCCGGCGCGCCCGGCACGTGCGGGTGGCGCCGCTCGAGCGCCGCACCCTCCACGTCCACGTCGGGCAGCACCCGCTGCAGCCAGCGCGGCAGCCACCACGCGGCGTCGCCCAGCAGGTGCAGCAGCGCGGGCACGACGAGCATCCGCACGACGAACGCGTCGACGAGCACGCCGAACGCCAGCGCGAAGCCGATGGGCCGGATGAGCGCGGACTCGGCGAACATGAAGCCGCCGAACACCGAGACCATGATGATCGCCGCCGCGATCACCACGGCCCGTCCGGCGCGCAGCCCCTGCGCCACCGCCAGCCGCGCCGGCGCCCCGTGCGCGTACGCCTCGCGCATGCCGGAGCCGAGGAAGAGCTGGTAGTCCATCGCCAGGCCGAAGAGGATCCCGACGAGGATCGTCGGCAGGAAGTTGAGGATCGGCCCGGGCCGCTCGACCCCGAAGACGTCCGACAGCCAGCCCCACTGGTAGATCGCCACGACCCCGCCGATCGCGGCGAAGTACGACAGCACGAACCCGAGCGTCGCCAGCAGCGGCACGAGCAGCGACCGGAACACCACCACGAGGATGACCAGCGACAGCCCGATGACGACGCCGAGGTAGACGGGCAGCGCGCCGGCCAGCTTGTCGGAGATGTCGATGTTGCCGCTGGCGGCGCCCGCCACGCCCAGCGTCGTGCCGTCGTCGAGCGGTGACAGCTCGCGCAGGTCCGTGACCAGCCGCTCCGTGCTCTCGCTCGTCGGGCCCTGCGCGGGGACGACCTGCAGGACGACGGTCGTGCCGTCCGCCGACGTGCCGGCGGGCGCGACCGCGGACACGTCGTCGACGGCCGCGACCGTCTGCGCCACCGCGAGCTGCGCGGCCACCTCCTCGCCCTCGGCGGGCGCCTCCGGCAGCTCCGCGACGACGACGAGCGGCCCGTTCGTCCCGGGGCCGAACCTCTCGGCTACGCGCGTGTAGGCCTGGTACGAGGTCGAGCTCTCGGGCTCCGAGGAGCCGTCGGGCAGGTTGGTGCGCAGGCTCAGGGCCGGGGCCGCCACGGCCGCCAGCACGGCGACGCCGACGACGACGCGGCCGACCGCACCCGCCGTGGACATGGGGCGCACGGCGGTCGCGGCCGGGGAGGCCGTCGTCCCGACGACCGGGATCGCGCCCGTCGGCGGGGCCACGTGCCGGCCGTGCGAGGTGCGCGCCGCGTCCGCCTCCTGGGCCGCCAGGACGGCCGCGTCCGCCGCCGCCCGTTCCCGCCGGTTGAGGATGCGGCGGCCGATGAGGTGCAGCAGGGCGGGGGTCAGCGTGACGGCGACGAGCACCGCCACGGCCACCGCCGCGGCCCCGACCGTCCCCATGAGGCCGAGGAACGGGATGCCGGTGACGTTGAGCGCCAGCAGCGCGATGACGACGGTCGACCCGGCGAAGACCACCGCGTTGCCGGAGGTCCCGTTCGCGAGCCCGATCGACTCCTCGACGTCGTAGCCCGCCTTCAGCTGCCGCCGGTGCCGGTTGACGATGAACAGCGCGTAGTCGATGCCGACCGCCAGGCCGAGCATGAGGCCCAGCACCGGCGTCACCGACGACATGTCGACGACCCCGGAGAACGCCAGCGACCCCAGCGCCGCGATGGCCACGCCGACGAGCGCGGTGACCAGCGGCAGCCCCGCGCCGACCAGCGTGCCGAGCATGACGACGAGCACGATCCCGGCCACCACGAGCCCGACGACCTCGCCCGGCCCGACGACCGACGGCGTCTCCTGCGCGATGTCGGAGCCGAAGTCGACCTCGAGCCCCCCGACGTCGGCGACGCCGTCGGTGAAGGTCGCGATGACCGCCTCCTTGGCCTCCTGCGGCACGTCGAGCTGGGCGCCGGCGAAGACCACCGTGACGACGGCGGTCGTCCCGTCCTCCGACACCACGCGGATGCCCGAGGCCAGGTCCGCGAGCGCCTGCCCCTGCTCGAGCTGCGCCGCCTGCGCCTCGAGCTCCGCCGACCCGGCCTCGAGCCGGGTCCGCTGC
The DNA here is from genome assembly GCF_900111925.1 of Cellulomonas marina. Lineage (GTDB taxonomy): Bacteria > Actinomycetota > Actinomycetes > Actinomycetales > Cellulomonadaceae > Cellulomonas > Cellulomonas marina. The sequence continues at coordinate 192,692 of NZ_FOKA01000006.1, read as the reverse complement.
TCGTCGAGCTGGGCCCGCCCGGCCGCGAGCTGCGCCTCCTGCGCGTCGAGCGCGGCCGTCGCCTCGGGCCCCGCGCCGGCGGCGGTGGCCTGCGCGCGGGCGGCGTCCAGCGTGTCCTGGGCGGCGTCGAGCTCGGCCTGCGCCGCGTCGAGCTGCGCGCGGCCGGCGGTGAGCTGCGCGCGGCCCTCCTCGACCTGGGTCGCGCCGGCCACGAGCTGCGCGGCGCCCTCGGTGCGCTGCGCCTCGGCGGCGAACGGGTCCACGACGGTCTGGACGCCCTCGACCCCCATGGCGTCCGCGACGACCGCGGCGAGGCCCTGCTGCTGCTCGGTGGTGAAGGGTGCGTCGTCGGCCGTGTGCACGACGACGGTGCCCGTGGCGCCGGCCGCCTCGGGGAGCTGGGCCGCCAGGCGGTCCGTCACCTCCGCCGTCGGGGTGCCCGGGATGGAGAAGCTGCTGGCCAGCGTGCCGGCGCCCACGCCGTAGCCGACCCCCGCGAGCGCGACGACGACCACCCACACGGCGATGACCGCGCGGGCGTGGCGGGCCGCGGCGCGGCCCAGGCGGAAGAGGAGCTCGGCCATCGTGTCCTTCGATCGGTGGGGGTGGTGGTGCCGGGGGCGTGTCGGGGGACGTGTCAGGGAGTCTGGCGCGGAGCGGGCGCGGCGGGCGGTGCGGGCGTGACGAGCAGCGTCGACGCCAGGTGCTCGACGAGCCGTGCCCACGCCGCGCGGCCCGCCGCGTCGTCGGACGCGGCGGCACCGGCCAGCCAGTGGCGGTGCAGCACGACGAGCCCGCTGGTCAGGGCACCGACGGCGAGCTCGACGTCGAGGGGGTCGGCCCGGGGGTGGCGCCGGACGAGCGCGGCGGCCAGCCCGTCGCCGACCTCGACGAGCGCCCGGAGCAGCAGCACGGCCTGCTGCGGCGGCACGCCGGCCGCGGACCCGGCGGTCGCAGCCGTGATGCCCAGCCCCCGCGTGAGGGCGGCCATCGGCCCGACGAGGTCCGCCCGTCGCAGCGCGGCCGCGAGGTCGGCGGCCACCGCCCGCCGGGGGTCGTCGTGCCCCGCCGGCGGAGAGGGCGCGTCGTCCCCGACCAGGCCGTCGAGGACCTCCCGGAACGCCTGCGCGCCGACGGCGGTGACGACGTCGGCGCGCGAGTCGAAGTGGTTGAACACCGTCCGCCGCGCGACGCCGGCCTCGGCGGCCAGCCGGTCGACGGAGAAGCGCGTGCCGCCCGTCTCGACCATCAGGGCGCCGGCGGCGTCGAGGATCGCCTGGTGCGTCCGCGCCCGGTGCGCCACCCGTCGGTCGGGCACGCGCCGCTCGCGAGGCCCGTCGTCCATGCGCACCAGGCTACGTGGGTTGCACTCAGTGCAGCGACGCGGTCACCCGGACGAGCTCGGCCCGCGCCGGTGACATATCCGCATACCGCGCGTAGGGTCACCACCATGAGGACGACCTTCCACCTCCCCGACGACCTCTACCGCGACGTCAAGCGCGTGGCGGTGGAGGACGGCCGGACGATGACGTCCTTCGTCGAGCAGGCGCTCCGCGACGCCCTGGCTCGCCACCGCGCGCCGTCCTCCGAGCGCGAGCGGTACGTCGTCACGCCGCTGGGTGGTCAGGGCTTGCACGCGGGCGTCGACCTCGCCGACTCCGCCGCGCTGCTCGAGCGCATGGACGGACGCGCGTGATCCTCCCGGACGTGACCGTGCTGGTGGGTGCGCTGCGCGCGGACGCGCCCCGGCACGACCTCCTGCGCGGGTGGCTCGAGGACGCCGTCGCCGACCCGGAGGTGCTCGGCCTGACCGACGCGGTCCTGGGCGGCACCGTGCGGGTGCTGACCCACCCGCGGGTGTTCGACCCGCCGTCACCCCTGCCGGACGTGCTCGACGCCGTCGCTGCGCTGCGGGCGGCCCACGGGGTCGAGCGCGTGACCGCCGGACCGAGGCACTGGGAGATCGTCGACCGCCTGTGCCGGCTCGTGGACGCCCGGGGGGACGTCGTGCCGCACGTCCAGCACGCCGCGGTCGCCCTCGAGCACGGCGCGCTGTGGGTGAGCCTCGACCGGGCCTTCGCGCGGTTCCCCGGGCTGCGGTGGGCGACGCCGGAGGGTCCGGGCCGAGGGGGCAACCCGTGAGCACGACCGTGACGCCCGGCCTGGCCGCGCTCGCCGACCGGGCCGAGGCCCTCGTCGCCGGCGCGGCGGGGCCCGGCCGGCCCCTGCTCGGCATCACCGGCACCCCCGGTGCCGGCAAGACCACCCTCGCCACGGCCCTCGTCGCGCTGCTCGACGAGCGGCACGGCGCCGGGTGGGCCGCCTACCTGCCCATGGACGGCTTCCACCTGGCCAACACCACCCTGGACCGGCTCGGCCTGCGGGACCGGAAGGGCGCGCTGGAGACCTTCGACAGCTGGGGCTTCCTGGCCCTCCTGCGCCGCGCCGCCACCGAGACGGGCAACCCCGTGTACGTCCCCGGCTTCGACCGGCGCGTCGACGAGGGCGTCACCGGCGCGACCGTCGTCGCGCCCGGCACCCGCCTGGTCGTCGCCGAGGGCAACTACCTGCTCGTCGACCAGGAGCCCTGGGCCGGCGTCCGCGACGTGCTCGCCGCCTGCTGGTACTGCGACACCTCGCCCGACGAGCGCCTGGCACGGCTCGTCGACCGGCACACCCGCCACGGCCGCAGCCCCGAGGCGGCCGAGGCCTGGGCGCGGACCGTGGACGGCTCCAACGCGCTCGTCATCGAGGCATCCCGGGACCGCGCCGACCTCGTCGTCTCCGGGGTCGACCACCGGCCCCTGGCGTAGGGCAGCATCGGCGGCGTGGCGGACTGGAACCAGCAGATCATCGAGGAGTTCCGCGCGTCGGGCGGCACGGTGACGACGATGGGCTTCGGGCGCACGCTCGTCCTCGTCCACCACGTCGGGGCGCGCACGGGCACCGAGCGGGTCGCGCCGCTCCGGGCCATCCGGGTCGACGACGACACGTGGCTCGTCGCCGCGTCGAAGGCCGGGGCCCCCGAGAACCCGGCCTGGTTCCACAACCTCGTCGCGCACCCGGAGACGGTGGTGGAGACCCCCGACGACGGCACGGTCCCGGTCCGGGCCGAGGTCCTCGTCGGCGACGAGCGCGACGCCGCCTGGGCGCGCTTCACCTCGGCGAGCCGGGGCTTCGCCGAGTACCAGGAGAAGACCGCGCGCGTGATCCCCGTGGTGGCGCTGCGGCGTCGCAGCGGTGCCTGACGCCTTCGACGCGCCCACCGGCGAGGAGCTGCGGGCGCGCGGCAGCATGAAGTGGACGACGTTCCCGGGAACGACGGGGGCGTTCGTCGCGGAGATGGACGTGCTGCCGGCACCGCCCGTCCGCGCCGCGCTCGACGACGCCCTCGACCGCGGGCTGACGGGGTACCTGCCGCCGTGGCTGACCGAAGAGCTGTCCGCGGCGACCGCCGCCTGGTACGCGCAGGCCTACGGGTGGACCGTGCCCGACGCCTGGGTGCACCACGTGCCGGACGTGATGGCCGCGCTCGAGGCGACGATCGACCACCTGACGCCGCCCGGGTCTGCGGTGGTGCTGCCGACCCCGGCGTACATGCCGTTCCTCACCGTCCCGGCGCTGCGGGGGCGACGGGTCGTCCAGGTGCCGTCGGTGCGGGACGGGGACCGGTGGGTGGTCGACCTCGACGGGATCGCGGGGGCGCTCGCCGCGGGGGGCGGGCTCGTCGTGCTGTGCAACCCGCACAACCCGCTCGGGACGGTCGCGACGCGGGCGGAGCTCGCCGCGCTGGCGGAGGTCGTGGACCACGCCGGCGCGCGGGTGTTCGCCGACGAGGTGCACGCACCGCTCGTCCGCGCCGGAGCCGTGCACGTCCCCTACGCCTCGGTCTCCCCCGCCGCCGCCGCGCACGCCGTCACGGCGACGTCGGCGAGCAAGGCGTGGAACGTCCCCGGCCTGAAGTGCGCGCAGGTGCTGCTGTCCGACGAGGCGACCGCCGCGCGGTGGGCCGCGGTCGGGCCGGCGGTCGGGCGCGGCACGTCGACCCTCGGCGTCGTCGCGAACGTCGCGGCCTACCAGCACGGGCGGCCGTGGCTGGAGGAGGTCGTCGGCTGGCTCGACGCGAACCGGCGGCTGTTCGCGGCGCTGGCGGCCGAGCACCTGCCGGGCGTGCCGGTGAGCGACCCCGAGGGCACGTACCTGGCGTGGCTCGACCTGCGCGGGACGGGAGCCGCCGACGACCCCGCGACCTGGTGCCGCGAGCACGCCGGGCTCGCCGTCACCGACGGGCGGCTGTGCGGTGACGCGGGGGCCGGTCACGTGCGGCTGGTGCTGGCGACCCCGGCGCCCGTGCTCGGCGCGGCGGTGGAGCGGCTCGGCGCCGCGCTGCACGGCGCCCCGGGTGTCGGGGGGCGGTCCTAGCCTGGCCGCATGGCTCTGGCGCCCGCGCTCGTGGAGTGGCTGCTCGACACCGACCCGGCCCTGCGGTGGCAGGTCGAACGCGACCTGCTCGGCGTGCCCGAGGAGGTCTGGCGGGCGACGCGCGCCCGCGTCGCGGCGGAGGGCTACGGCGCGCGGCTGCTCGCCCTGCAGGACGACGACGGGCAGTGGGCGGGCGGCGCCTTCTTCCCCGCCGGCTTCACGGGCGAGGGCGAGGAGGGCCAGCCCTGGACGGCGACGACGTGGTCGCTGAACGCGCTGCGCGGCTGGGGCCTGGACGCCGCCGCGCTGGCGGGCACGGCCGAGCGCCTGGCGGCCGGGAGCCGGTGGGAGTACGACGACCTGCCGTACTGGGACGGCGAGGTCGACTGCTGCATCAACGGGTACACGCTCGCGAACGGGGCCTGGCTCGGCGTCGACGTGTCCGGGCTCGAGCGCTGGTTCGTCGAGCACCGGCTGGCCGACGGCGGGTGGAACTGCCAGTGGGTCGAGGGGTCGACGCGCTCGTCGTTCCACTCGACGCTCAACGTCGTCAGGGCGCTGCTGGAGCACGAGCGGCTGACCGGCGGGTCCGACGAGCTGCGCGCCGTGCGGCACGCCGGCGAGGAGTACCTGCTCGAGCGCCGGCTGCTGCACCGGCTGTCGACCGGGGAGCGCGTCGGGCCGTGGGTGGACGCGATCGCCTGGCCGTTCCGGTGGCGGTACAACGCCCTGAACGCGCTCGACCACCTGCGGGCGGCGTCCCTGCTCGACGGCACCCCGCCGGACCCGCGGGCCGCCGAGGCCGTCGCGCTCGTGCGGGCGCTCCGGGGCGCCGACGGCACGTGGCGGCAGGGTGAGCGCGAGCCCGGACGGGTGTGGTTCGAGGTCGACGTGCCCGCCGGCGAGCGGTCGCCGTGGCTGACCCTCGTCGGGACGCGGGTGCTGGACTGGTGGGACGGCACGGGCCCGACGCCCACCCGCTGAGGGGACACGGGACTGCCGGGCGTCAGGAGCCGCGGCGCCGGGAGGCGGTGGGAGGGGCGCCTGAGGTGGCAGCCCGCGTCACCGCCCGGCCGCGCAGGTCAGGACCGGTGGCCGAGCACGCGGCGCTTGGCGGCCGCGAACTCCTCGTCGTCGAGGTGCCCCTGCGCCCGGAGCGCGGCGAGGCGCTCGAGCTGGTCGATGAGGCTGCCGCCGCCCGTCGGCGTCGGTGCGGGCACGGCGACGACCGGCTGCTGCGCGGCGGACGTCCGGGCGGTCGCGGCGGCCCGCGCCGCCATCGCGCCGTTGGCGAGTGCCACGCCCGTGTCGGCGAGCGTGGACACGATCCCGGTGCTGCGCGCCCGCAGCGCGGCCTTCTGCGTGGCGTCGACGGGCAGCCGCTCGATGCCGATCTCGAGACCGCGGGCGATGCCCTTCGTCAGGCCGTAGTGCAGGACCCGGTCGTTGAGCGACCGCGGCGCCCGCCGACCGCTGCCTGCCGCGGGACCCTCGTCGTCGCGCCCGTCGGGTGCCAGGGCACCACCGCTCACCGCGTCGTCCACGTCACCGCACCGTCCATGGCGTCAGCATCACCCGGCCGGGCCCGCCGCGCACGACCAGACGCACGACCAGGCGCCGTCAGGGGCGGCGCAGGACCTCCCACGCCCCCTGCACGGTGCGGCCGGCACGGGCCCGCTCCCGGGGCCACGTCTCGAAGGCCGCGAGCCGGTCGGCGACCTCGGCCAGGAGCGCCACGTCGTTGAGGAGGATGCCCTCCAGCACGTCCTCGGGCTCGGCGCCGCTGACGGACGCCCAGCGCGCCGGGTCCGCCCCGGCGGGCGCCGGCAGCACGGCCGCGGGGCCGTCGACGGCCACCCGCGCACGCTCGATCTCGATGAGCAGCGACCGGCGGGCCGCCCGGACGGAGCGCGGCACCCGGTGCTCGAGGATCCGGTCCCCGGCACGCCACCCGCGCTCGGCGAGCCACGCGGCGCGCGTGGCCCGGCGCGACAGGCGCAGCCCCACGGTCGTGCGCCAGCCCAGCTCGACGACGACGACACCCATGAGCGCCAGCAGCACCGCGCCCAGCAGCGCGACGACGACGGCCGCACCGCCGACGGCCAGCCCGGGCACGAAGGCGGCGGCGAACAGCGCGGTGGCCGTCCCGGCCGCCGCGAGGTGCGTGCCGCGTCCCGGCGGGCACGCCCGGGCCACGACCAGCGCGCGCTCGAGGTGACGGGAGGCGGGCACGGGGCCGGGGCGCGCGATCCGGTGGATCTGCCGGTCCAGGTGGTACCGCAGCTGGCGCGACCGCGCCTCGACGGTCCGGACCTCCGTGCTCATGCCACTCCCCTCGCGCCGCACCCGCGGCCTGCCCCACGCAACCCGCGCACCGTGCTGGGGCGGGGTCGTCGTCGGTGGCTGCGCGCGGTCGCGCGCAGGCGACGTCGGCGCGTCCAGTCTCGGAGAACGGTGTCGGACCGTCAACGCGAGCGCCCGGAGGTGAGACGGCCCGCGGGGCCCTGCGGCGGCCCCCGACAGCGGGCGCACGACGAGGAGCAGGCGCGACGCGACCGCCCGCCCCCGACGGAGTCGCGCATCACACACCCGCACGGGTGATCCGCCGGGCGGACGGCCGTGTCCGGTTCCGGCCACGGGTCTGGCGCCCCGGCCCCGCACGACCCAGAGTGCGGCGCGGTGCGGACCGCGCACCGACGACGAGTCGCAGGGGGCTCGAGCGTCGGTGCCGCGGGCCCGCCGCCATGCGCGTCAGATGCGGCCGGCGCCCACGACGGACTCGATCCAGGCGACGACGGGCCCGTTCGCGCGTCAGGTGCGCGTCAGAGCGGGGACACCCGCACGACGGCCAGGTCCTGCGCCTCCTGCATCCGCCGCAGGATGCCGAGGACGACGTCCGTGTCCTCCACGGGCAGCGCCGCGACGGCGACGTCCTGCGGGTCGTCGGCGCCCCCGCACCCGGCAGGGCCCGGGCCGGTGGCGGCCGGCCGGGCGGGGCTGCGCCGTGCACGAGCCGGGCGTGCGGCGGGATGCGGCATGGGCAGCACCCTCGCGCGCCACAGGGCCGCCGACAACGCGGGCGTCCGGTAGCGGACACCGGCGGTGCCACGCGGCCGGGAGCGTGCGCACCATCGCCCTGACCGGTCCCGTCGGCACCGGCACCCGCGACGCACCGCACCCGACCGGAGGGCACCATGCGCACCTCGACGTCCGCCTCGACCGCCACCACCACCACCGTGACCGCCGCGGTGCCGACCGCCCCGACCTCCCGGCACCGTGGCCGGCTCGCTGCGCGCGCGCTGCTCGTCGGGCTGCTGGCCGTCCCCGCCCTCGGGGCGGGGGCGACGGCCGCGAGCGCCGACGCCGGCACCACGACGGCCGGCGCCACGACGAGCTGCATCCTCTGCGTCGGCGGTGGCTAGGGCCACTGAGGGTCACCCGGGCGTCACCGAGGGGTTCGCGACGGGCGAGGTCAGAGCCAGCCGCTGCGCACGGCCTTGACCCCCGCCTCGAACCGGGACCGGGCGCCGAGCATCGTCATGACGGCCGCCATCCGCCGCCGGATGGTCCGCGTCGAGAGCCCGAGCTGCTTGGCGGCCACCTCGTCCGTGACGCCCGCCGCCATGATGTCGAGGATCTCCCGCACGGTGGACTCGGCGAGCAGGTCCTCGGGCCCGGTGCCGACGCGCTGGGCCGACCGCCACATCGTGACGAACTGCTGGAAGAAGCTGTGCACCACGGCCGGCTCGGTCGAGACGAGGTAGGGCGGCTCGAGGGTGTCCGGGGCGACCGCGACGGCGACGGTGCGCCGGTCGAACAGGATGATGCGGTGCGGCACGCGCACCGCGACGCGGACCTGGGCGCCGGCGGCGGCGAACTCGGTGAGGTAGCGCAGCACCTCGGGCCGCCGCACCGAGTCCGCCTGGTAGATGACGGGCCCCCCGCGGCCTGCACGGATGAGGGCGACGTCCTCGTCCCACGAGGAGCGCAGCGTGCCCACGTCGTAGTGGCCGCCGGGCAGCGCGCTCCAGATGCGGCGCGCGCCGGCCGCCTCCTGCTCGAGCCGCGCCCCCAGGGCGGCTCCGTCGTCGTACCGCAGGATGGACCCGCGCTCGGCCGCCGCGCGGATGGCGCTGGACTCGACGTCGTCGGGCGGTGGCGTGCCCCCGCCCTGTCCCATGCCCGGCCCCTCGTCGCCCCGTCGCGCGCCCGTCCGCGACGCCCCCCGCAGTCTCGCCGCGTCGCACCCGCCGCGGCAAACCGCGCCCGTGGAGAGCAGGCCCGAGCAGGACGGCTCCGTAGCCGGTCAGCGGGGCGGTGCCGCCGGCAGGTCCGGGAAGGTCACGCCCGTCAGCCGCTCGCTGGCGGCCCAGAGCCGGGCAGCCGTGTCGTCGTCCTGGGCGCGGGCCGAGCGGCCGACCCGGGTGGGCGCGCCGCGCTGCTCGCCGAACCCGTCTGGGCCGAGGTACTCACCGCCGCGCACGTCGGGCATCGTCGCCGCGTAGAGCGAGGGCAGCGCGCCGTCCGCGTCGGACTGCTCCAGGCGCGACTGGCCCCACCGGTACGCCGCCGCGAGCGGAGCAGGCAGCCCGGCGACGAACGACGACGACAGGTTCGAGGACGCGAACCCCGGGTGCGCCGCGACGGCGAGGACGGGGTCGCCGTGGGCCCGCAGCCGGCGGTCGAGCTCGCGGACGAAGAGCAGGTTCGCCAGCTTGCTCTGCCCGTACGCCGGCCACGGGCGGTAGCGCCGGCGCTGCCACTGCAGGTCGTCGAGGTCGACGCGGCCGAAGCGGTGCGCCTGGGAGGACACGACGACCACGCGCGCGAACGGCGCCTGGCGCAGCGCGGGCAGCAGCCGCCCGACGAGCGCGAAGTGGCCCAGGTGGTTCGTGCCGAGCTGCCGCTCGAAGCCGTCCGTCGTCGTGCCGTACGGCACCGCCATGAGCCCGGCGTTGGCCACCAGCAGGTGCAGGGGCTCCTCCGCCCCCCAGCGCTCCGCGAGCTCCCGCACGGACCGCAGGTCCGCGAGGTCGAGGAGCTCGAGCCGCGGGGTCCGGCCCGTCGCGGCGGCGACCGCGTCCTGCGCGTCCCGGCCGCGCCGCAGGTCCCGGCACGCGAGCGTGACGTCCGCGCCGTGCGCCGCGAGCGCGAGGGCCGTCTGCAGGCCGAGCCCGCTGTTGGCCCCCGTGACGAGGGCCCGCTGGCCGTCGAGGGAGGGGATGTCGTCGGCGGTCCAGCCCCGCGCGCGTTGCTCCGGCATGGGCGTCACCGTAGGCACCCGGACGGGGTGGCGCCGCCCGACGACGGGCGGGGCGGCCGGGTGCGGGCCCGGCACCGCTGCGGTAGGCAGGGGGGCATGACCACGGACCCGCACACCCAGGACGGCACCATCCCCTCGGCCACCGCCGGCGGGACGGGCAACCCGCACCCCGACAGCCCCCGCGAGACGCACACGGACCCCGAGGCCGACCCGCGCCTGCCGGACCCCTCCGACGAGCCGGCCAACGCGATGGAGGAGCTGGAGAGTCCCTTCAGCACGGCGAAGCCGGGGGACATCGGCCGGTCCTGACGCCGCTCAGCGCCCGGCGCCACCGGCCGCGCGGGGCGTCCCGCGGGCCCCGGTCGGCTCCGACGGTTCCCGCCGGCGTCGCAGGTCCACGAGCCCCACGACGAGGGCCAGGGCCGTCAGCGCCAGCGTCGCGCGCAAGCCGTGCGCGGCGCCGGTGGCCTGGTCCCCGCCCGCGGACCCCGAGAAGTACAGCGCGCCGACCAGCGCGATGCCCGCGGCCGTCCCCAGGCGCTGACCCGTCTGCAGCACCCCGCCCGCGGCCCCGGCCTGCGCCACCGGCACCTGCGCGAGCGTGATCGTCTGGTTGGGCGAGATGACCAGCCCGGAGCCCAGCCCCGCGACGAGCAGCGGCGCGACGAGGTACCACCCCGTCGCGCGGGACGTCCCGGCCACGGCGACGACGACGTCGGTGACCGCCAGCCCCGCCACGACGAGCACGAGCCCGGCGACGACGACGCGCCGCCCGTGCCGTGCGACGAGCCGCCCGCCGACCGTCGACATCACCGCCGACCCCACGGCGAACGGCGTGATCGCCACGCCGGCCTGCAGCGGCGAGTACCCCAGCCCGTTCTGGAAGTAGAGCGTCAGCACGAAGAAGATGCCGGTGAACCCCGAGAAGTACGTCAGCGCCAGGACCGCACCCGGCGTGTAGCCCGGCGTGCGGAACAGGTCGAGCCGCACCATCGGCGTCCGGCCGCGGGCGGTGACGCGCCGCTCCCACAGGACGAACGCGACGAGCAGCACGACGCCGCCGGCCAGCAGCGCGAGGTCGACGGCCTCCCACTCCTCCGAGACGAGCGGCCACAGCAGCCCGACGACCCCGCCGCCCAGCAGCAGGGCGCCGACGGGGTCCAGGTCGGAGACGGGGCCGGGGTCGGTCCGCCGGCCCAGGTAACGCAGCGACAGCGCGATCGCGAGGGCGCCGACCGGCAGGTTCACCAGGAAGATCCACCGCCACCCCTGCTCCGGGCCGAGCAGGGCGATGAGCGCCCCGCCGAGCACGGGCCCGATGGCGGTCGAGATGCCGATGACCGTGCCGAGCCGACCGAAGGCGCGCCCCCGCTCGGCACCGCGGAACAGCTGCTGGATGAGCCCGGACACCTGCGGGTTGATGATGCCGCCGCCGACGCCCTGGACCAGCCGCGCGACGACGAGCCAGGCCGCACTCTGCGCCAGCCCCGCGCCGAGGCTGGCGACCGTGAACACCGCCACGCCGAGGACGAACACCGACCTGCGGCCGCGCGCGTCGCCGAGCCGCCCGGCCGCGACGAGCACGAGCCCGAACGTCAGCGCGTAGCCCGACACGACCCACTGCAGCGCGGCGTCGGAGGCGTCCAGGGCGTCGCGGATGGACGGGAGCGCGACGTTGACGATGCTGACGTCCAGCAGGGTCATGAAGCCGGCGGTGAGGCAGACGCTCAACGCCTTCCACCGGCGCGGGTCCTGCCCGTCGTCGGCGCCGCCCTCCGGGCCGGCGCCCGTCTCCGGGCCCGCGTCCGCCGGACGTCCCGTGCCCGCCGCGTCCCCCGTCGTCGCCCGTTCACCGCTCACCGCGCGGACACTACGTCCGGGCACCGACGGCCGCGCGGCGCGCCCCCCGCGCCGGCAGGGGGCGATCCGTGACAGGTCAGCGCAGCGGCTCCCAGCGGCTCCCCCAGCGGCGGGTGACCCGGCTGGTCTCGACGTCGACGAGGGTGCCGACGTGCTCGACGACCGCGCGGCCGACGAACGCCGCCGTCGGGTCGTCGGGCGCCTCGTACCGGACCGTGAGCACGGGACGACCGCGCACGACGTCGACCGTCCCCGCCTCGACGGCGGTGTGGCGGCGGCCCTCGTCGAGCGCCGCGGGCAGGACCGCGGCCGGGTCGACGCCCGCCCGCAGGAGCCCGGGGACGAGACGGACGCGGTACGACGGCACGCCGCCAGCCTGCCAGGTCGTCCCAGGACCTTGGCCCCGGGAGCCACGACCGACCGCCGCCGACACTGGTCTTGGAACGATTCACACGACGAGCTCGACCCCACCGAGACGAGGACGACCATGACCACCACCGCCGCCGCACGCACCGCAGCGCACGCCGCCGGCCCCGCCGACCACCCGCCCTTCCCGACGCTCGACGAGCTGCTCGCGAGCATGGGCGCGGCCGGCGCGCGCATCTGCGAGATCGACGCCTCCGAGGCCGGGGCGGGGAACATCTCCGTCTACGCGGGCTGGGACCTCGAGGTCCGACGCCGGTTCCCGTTGGCGGCCGAGATGGAGCTGCCGCTTCCCGCGCCGGCGCTGGCCGGGCGGACCGTCCTGGTCACCGGCTCGGGCCGCCGGCTGCGGCAGATCCACGAGGACCCCGAGGCGAACGTCGCGGCGGTGCGGATCCACGAGGGGGGGCTGACCGCTACGGTGCACACCTCGCCGCGGCGGCTGTTCGAGCGGCTGACGAGCGAGTTCAACTCCCACCTCGGCGTGCACCAGGACCAGGTCGCGCGCCGCCGGCTGACGTACCAGGCCGTCGTGCACGCCCAGCCGGTCCACCTGACCTACCTGTCCCACGTGCCGGCGTACCGCGACACCGCCGCCATGAACGCGCGGATCCTGCGGTGGGAGCCCGAGACCGTCGTCAGCCTGTCCGACGGCGTGGGCGTGCTGCCGTTCATGGTCCCCGGATCGGCCGAGCTCATGGCGGCCAACGTCGCCGGCCTGCGCGACCACGAGGTCGTCCTGTGGAGCAAGCACGGCGTCATGGCACGGTCGGACCTGTCCGTGACGCGCGCGGTGGACCGCATCGAGTACGCCGAGACCGGGGCGCGCTACGAGTACATGGACCTCGTCGCCGGCGGCCGCGCCGAGGGCCTGACGCGCGAGGAGATCGGCCGCGTCGCGGACGAGTTCGGCATCGTCTCGCCCTGGGTCTGAACGGCCCCCTGCCGGCCCGTCGTCCCGCTCGCGCCCGCGCGCGAGCGGGGGTAGGCAGGAGGCATGTCGACCACACCTGAGCACGCACCCGAGCACGCCGCCGCGGACGCCACCTCCGACGGGCCGGTCCCCGGCGCCGCCGACTCCGACTACGTCGAGTCCCTCGTCGGCGACGACGACGGCGCCGACGTCGGCGACGCCTCCGACACCGCCGGCGCGGCCACCGCCGACTCCGTCCTGGGGCCGGACGACGAGGAGGACACCCCCGTGGCCGGCACCGGGGACGGCGTCGTCCCCGTCGCCGGCCAGGCGCCGCCCGCGGGGCCGGCGAACCCGGGTGCCTTCGGCCCCCGCTGACGTCCTCGCCGACCAGCCGCCGACGACGCCGTCCCGCACCGGCGGGACCTCCCGTCGGGCTGCGGCCGCTCAGTAGAGTGCGGCCGCAGCCGCTGCGCGCTGCGACGACGCGGTCACGAGGGGACGGACGACGATGGCCATCCACGGCAGCCTGTTCAGCGACTTCCGGGAGACGGGGTCGCAGGACCCGTTCGCGCTGCAGGGCAAGAAGATGCTCAAGGTCCAGATGGGCTACGGGCCCGTCTGGGCGCGCACGGGGTCGATGGTCGCCTACCAGGGCGACATCCGGTTCGAGAACCGCGGCTCCGGCGGCCTCGGGCGCATGTTCAAGCAGGCGATGACGGGTGAGGGCATCGACCTCATGCAGTGCACGGGGCACGGGGAGCTGTTCGTCGCCGACGAGGCCGCCGACGTGCAGGTGCTCTACCTCGAGAACGACGCCATCTCCGTCAACGGCGCGAACGTGCTGGCGTTCTCGTCGTCGGTGGAGTGGGACATCCACCGGGTGGCGGCCCGGGGCGCCGCGACGGCCGGCAACCTCTACAACGTCGCGCTGCGCGGCACGGGGTACGTGGCCGTCACGACGAAGGGCGAGCCGGTCGCCCTGGACGTCGCGAGCGCCCCGACGTTCGCCGACGCCCAGGCCGTCGTGCTGTGGACCGCGGGCGTGACGATGGACGTGCGCATCGACACCGGCGGGTTGAAGTCCATGCTCCGCGGCGGCACCGGGGAGACGTTCCAGATGGCGTTCGGCGGGCAGGGGTACGTCCTCGTGCAGCCCAGCGAGTCGGTCACCGACGGCGCGGGCCAGGCCACGGGCGGCGGCGGCGGGCTCGGCGGCTTCCTCAACGGCTGACGCGAGGCCACCGGCGGTCGACCAGGGGCGCGGGCCCGGCCCGCGCCCCTGAGGCGTCCCTGAGGACGGGCACCGACGGGCGGGCACCCGGTGCATCCGGGGACGGGTCCGGCGCGGAAGAGGGGGTGTCAGCACCGCGACGGCACCCGCCGTCCGATCCCGGAGGAACACCATGCGACACCCGCTGCGCACCCCCGTCCTCACCGGCGCCGCCCTGGGCCTGCTCGGCCCCGTGGCCCTGGCCGCACCCGCGCTCGCCGCGGACGCGGACAGCGCCGACCTGTACGTGCTGCACGGCGTCCCCGACACCACCGTGGACGTCTACGTCAACGGTGAGCGCACGCTCGACGACTTCACGCCGGGCACGCTCACCGGGCCGCTCGACCTGCCGACGGGCACGTACACGGTGGCCATCACCGCGGCTGACGCCGCCGACGCCTCGGCCCCCGTCATCGGTCCGGTCGACCTCAGCCTCACCGCCGGCAACAGCTACACCGCGGTGGCGCACCTGAAGGAGGACGGGTCGCCGACGGCCACCCTGTTCACCAACGACATCTCCAGCACGGACGCCGGCCAGGGCCGCCTCACGGTCCGGCACACGGCGGCCGCCCCGGCCGTCGACATCCTGGCCGGGGGCTCGCCGGTGCTCGAGGACGTGACGAACCCGAACGAGGGCTCGCTCGACCTGCCGGCCGGCACGGTGAGCGCCGCGGTGGCGCTCGCGGGCACCACCGCGCCCGTGATCGGCCCGGCGGACGTCCCCGTGCAGGACGGCACGCTCACCGTCGTCTACGCCTGGGGCAGCGCGTCCGCCGGCAACCTGCAGCTCGCCGTGCAGAACATCGGCGGCCTGCACTCCGCTCCGAGCGGCGTCGACAGCGGGCAGGCGGGCCTCGTCGCGGACGACGCCACGTCGACGGGTGGCGTCGCCGCCGGTGCCGCCGCGCTCGTCGCCCTCGCCGGGGTGGCGGCCCTGGGCCTGCGTCGCCGCACCGCGCGCGTGACCGCGGGCCGATGAGCCGGCGCCGTCCGGGGCGCCCCCGCACCGCCCGGCGACCCTCCCAGCCCTCCCGGCGGCGCCGCGCCGCCCTGGCGCTCCTCGTCGCCCCCGCCCTGGCCGTCCTGGTCGGGTGCGGTCCGGCGGCGACGGGTGCCGACGGCGCGACGCCGGGCACGACGGGAGCGGCGGGGGACGCGGGTGCGGCGGGTGCCCCGGGCGGCCCGTCACCGTCCGCCGCACCCGACGGGGCCGCGGCGGACGCCGCCGGTGCCGGCGACGGATCCGGGACCGGGACCGGCACCGGCGCGGCGGCAGGGCTGCCGATGCTGCCGACCCGTCCCGAGGACGTCGTCGTGGCGGCACCCGTCCCGCCGGTGCGGCTCCTCGTCGGGGCCGCCGGCATCGACATGCCGGTGGAGGCCGTCGGCGTGGACGCCGACGGCACCATGGAGATCCCCGCGAGCGCGGGCACGGCCGGGTGGTACCGGTTCGGGCCCGCGCCCGCCGGGGGTGCCGGCTCGGTGGTCGTCGCCGCCCACGTCGACACGGTCGCGGACGGCATCGGGCCGTTCGCGCGGCTGCGCGACCTCGGGCCCGGCGACGTCGTCGAGCTCGCCGACGAGGCCGGCACCACCCACCGCTACGCGGTGACCGCGGTCGAGCAGGTGGCCAAGACGGCCCTGCCCGCCGACGCGCTGTTCGCCCGCGACGGGGCCCCGCGCCTCGTCCTCATCACCTGCGGCGGACCGTTCGACAGGACGACGGGCTCGTACCGTGACAACGTCCTCGTCGAGGCCGACCGCCTGCCGTGAGAGCGCCCGGTGCCGTCGTGACGGCACCCCGCCCGCACGGCGCGGCCGCGGCCTCCCGGACCGCGACGCCGCACCGAGAGGACCACCGCCCCGTGAGCACCCACCGGGCCCCCGACGACCCCGCCGGCGGCGACGATCCCGACGACCGGCCCGACGACCGGCCCGACGACCACGCGCTGGGCCGCGCCTTCGCCGCCGGCGACGAGACGGCGCTGGCGGAGGCCTACCGGCGCTGGTCCGCCCTCGTCCACACCCTCGCGCTGCGCTCGCTCGGCGACGCCACCGACGCGGAGGACGTCACGCAGCGCACCTTCGTCTCGGCGTGGACCGGACGCGGCTCGTTCGACCCCGGCGCCGGGGCCCTGCCCGGCTGGCTCGTCGGGATCGCCCGGCACCGCATCGCCGACGTCCACGCCGCCCGGGCCCGCGTGCGCGCCCTCGAGGAGCAGCTCGCGGCCGGCACCCCGGCCGGGTCGGAGGTCGTCGAGACGGACCTCACCGACCGGCTCGTCGTCGCCGACGAGATCGCCCGGCTGGCGCCGGACGCCCGCCGCGTGATCCACCTCGCCTTCTACGACGGCCTCACGCACGTGCAGATCGCCGACCGGACGGGCCTGCCGCTCGGTACGGTCAAGTCCCTCATCCACCGGAGCCTCGCCCGGCTGCGCACGCGACTGGAGGTGACCGGTGCCCTCCGCTGACCGCCCCACCGGCGCCGACCGTCCGGCCGACCGGCACCTCGACCCCGAGACCCTCGCCCTGCTCGCGCTCGGGGAGGCCCCGCCCGACGACGACGCCGCCGCGCACCTCGTCGCGTGCCCGGGCTGCCGCGACGAGGTGGCCGACCTCGGCGCGACCGTGTCCGTCGGGCGCGCGACCGTGCACGAGGGGGAGCTCGTCGCCCCGCCCGCCCGCGTCTGGGACCGCATCTCCGCCGAGCTCGGCCTGCAGGACGTGCCGGCCGCGCCCACGGACGTCGTCACGGCTCCGCGTCCCCTGCCGGCCGAGGCCACCCGCGCGCCCGTCGTCGACCCGGTCCACGACAGCGCCCACAACCCTGCCCATGACAGCGCTCACGACACCGCCCACGACCCCGCCCGCACGGCCCGGACCGCGTCCACCCGGCCCCCCGGCCGGCGTCCCGCGGGCGGCGCGCGCCCGCGACGGGGCCGGCGCACCTGGCTGGCCGCGGTGGCCGGGGTGGCGGCGGTCGCGCTCGGCGGCGTGGTGGCGACCCGTGCCCTCACCCCCGACGCACCGCCCCCGCTGGCCAGCGCGGAGCTGGCGGCGTTCCCGGACTGGCCGGGGGCTGCGGGCCACGCGACCCTCGTCGACGAGGACGGCCGGCGCGTGCTGTCCGTCACCCTCGACGTGGACGTGCCCGCGAGCGACTACCGCGAGGTGTGGCTCCTCGCCGCGGACGGCAGCGGGCTGGTCAGCCTCGGGGTGCTCGACGACGCCGAGGGCACGTTCGCGGTGCCCGACGACCTCGACCTGGCCGTGTACGCGCTCGTCGACGTCAGCGACGAGCCCACCGACGGGGACCCCGGCCACTCGGGCGACTCCATCGTGCGGGGGGAGCTGCTGCCGGCCTGACGGCCGGGTGCCGCCGGCGGTACGGGCCCCGGCCGGGCGGGCCTCAGACCCGGGTGGCCTTGCGCTCGTAGAGCCGGCGGTCGGCCACCCGGACCAGGCCGTCCGGCTCGAGCGAGAGGCCCGTCCACGCCGCGCCGAGACTGAGGGTCACCGCCGTGCGGGTCCCGTCGGGGAGGACCTGCCCGACGACGGCGGCCTCGAGCCGGTCGGCGACGGCGGCGGCCGTCGGCTCGTCGACGTCCTCGCACAGCACGAGGAACTCGTCGCCGCCCCAGCGCGCCACCACGTCCCCGGCCCGGACGGCGCCGATCAGGTCGGCCGACACCGCCCGGAGCACGGCGTCGCCGGCCGCGTGGCCGTGGGTGTCGTTGACCTCCTTGAACCCGTCGAGGTCGCCCAGGAGCACGAGGACACCGGCGTCGGAGCGCGGCAGCCGGCGCATGGCCCGCTCGAGGTGCTCGACCGCGAGCCGACGGTTGGGCAGGCCGGTGAGGTCGTCGTGCCCGGCGAGGTGCTCCAGCCGCTGCAGCAGCCGCCGCTCGCTGCTGACGTCCCGGTACTGCGCGACGACGAGGTCCTCCCCCACCGAGGTCAGGTACGCGGTGAGGGTCCGGCCGCGCAGGGCGGGGTCGAGGGGGTCGCCGTCGAAGACCACCTCGTGCACCGCCTGCCCGCCGGTGCCGACGAGCTCCAGCATCGCGGGCAGGAGCACGGCGTCGTCGCCGTAGGTCTCCTTCACGAGGAGCCCCGTCACGGGGCGGCCGGCGATGCGCTCGAGCGCCCGGTTGACCCACGCGAAGCGCAGGTCCACCGGCCGCCCGGCCGGGTCCCGCACCGCCTCGTGCACGACGAGGCCGTCCTCCGGGTGGTCCGCCATGGCGGCGCCGACAGCCGCCAGGACGTGCGCAGGTGGTGCCCCCCGACCGGTCACCGGCCGATCGTCCCACCCCGGCACGCGGGGTCGCGGCCGCTGTGGGGCGCATCACACGGTGCGGCGGCGGGCGCGGCTCAGGTGCCGAACCGCCCCGGCCGTGGCTCCTGGCCCGTCGTCGACCGGATGAGCTCGGCCGCCACGTCCGTGAGGCGGCGGTTGCGGGACTGGCTGGCGGTCCGCAGCACCGCGAACGCCTCCTCCGCGGTGCACCGGCGCCGCGCCATGACGATGCCGAGCGCCTGGTCGATGAGGCTGCGCGACTGCATGGCGTCGTGGAGCTGGTCGACGAGGTCCCCCTGCCGGGCCTGCCGCACCGCGAGGGAGACCACCGCCTGCGCCCGGCCCGCGAAGTCGCTCAGCCGGCCGGCGAGGTCTCCCCCGAACAGCCCGGGCTCCCGGCCGTAGGCGTTGAGCGCCCCCACCGTGCTCGACCCCTCGACCAGGGGGAAGGAGATGCTGCTGCGCACGCCGTGGGCGACGGCATGCACCGGGTAGCCGTCCCACCGCGTCTCGGTGGCCATGCCCTCCACGACGAGGACGACGCCGTTCTCCAGGCACTCGAGACACGGGCCCGTCCCCAGCCCGTACTGGATCTCGTCGACGGCCGACGCCAACGGGTCGCTCGTCGCCGCGGTGAGCGGGTGGCCCTGCCGCCGCACCGTGATCCCGCAGGCCGCGATGCCGGGATCGACCCGCGCGGCCAGCCGGACGAGCTCCTTGAGGGCCGCGGGCAAGGAGGTGCTGTCGAGCAGGATCTCGAGCAGCTCCGCCGGGCGCTCACCCGCTCCCCCCGTCCCGTCGTGCGTCCCGTCGTGCGTCTCGTCGTGCGTCTCGTCGTGCGTCTCGTCGTGCGTCTCGTCGTGCGTCTCGTCGTGCGCCGGTCCGGCGCTGCTCGTCATGTGTCCCGCCTCCCCGCGACGGCTCGGGCCGCGGCTGCTCCTCGTGCACAGGAACGGACGGGGGACCGTCGCGTGGCGCCCGCGGCGAGCACCACGGTACGCGCGGGGCCTAGTCTCGGTCGCGGTTGGGGAACAGCCACCGGTCCTGACCCGCTCCGCGGGGGACCTGTACCTCCGTGGACCCCGGCCGTGCCGGCGGTGCCGGGGGTCGTCACCCCCCCACGCGAAGGACCGGCCGTGGTCATCCTCCTCCCCCCCACCGCGCTCGCCGAGGCCTGTCTCCGGGTGGTGGCGCTCCCCCGGTGCACGACCAGCACGCACGCGGTCCTCGCCGGGGCGGCGCGCGTCGTACTGGCGACCGTGCCCGGCGCGGCCGCCGTCAGCGTGCAGCTCGGTCGTGCGGCCGAGCCCGCCGAGATCGCCGCCACCTCGCCCACGGCCGCCCAGGTCGACGGCTGGCAGATCCAGACGGGCGAGGGCCCGTGCGTACAGGCCTCCGACACCGCGACGACGGTGCTCACCGCCGACCTGCGCGACGACGCCCGCTGGCCCCGGCTCGCGCGCCGCGCCGGGAGCGCAGCGGCCCCGGCGGTCCTCTCGGCTCCCGTGCTCGACGAGGGGGTCGTCGTCGGCGGCGTCAACGTGTACGGGGGTGCGGTCGGCGCCTTCGGGGACGAGCACGCGGCCGTGGTCGTCACCCTGGCCGCGGCGGTCGCCTCCGCCGTGGCGCACGCGCAGGCGCTCGCGGACGGGCACGCGCTGGCCGACCAGCTGCGCCAGGCGCTGGTCTCCCGTGCCGTCATCGACCAGGCCAAGGGCATCGTCGTCGCGCACCGCGGCGGGACGCCGTACGAGGCCTTCGCCTTCCTGTCCGCGCTCAGCCAGCACCGCAACGTCAAGCTGCGGGACCTCGCCCGGGACCTCGTCGAGCAGGGCGCGCTGACGGTCGGTGCCCGCGCGACGGGACTGCTCCGGGACGCGGCGGGGCCGCGGCCGGGCGACGAGGGCGGCGGCCGCGGGGCCCAGCGCGGGCGGGAGTCCCGCTCGTCGCGTTGACTGACGAGCATGGAGCACCGCTACCTCGGCAGGTCCGGGCTGAAGATCTCGGAGATCACGTACGGCAACTGGCTCACGCACGGCTCGCAGGTGGAGAACGACACGGCGACGGCGTGCGTCCGGGCCGCGCTCGACGCCGGCATCTCGACCTTCGACACCGCCGACGTCTACGCCAACACCGTGGCCGAGACCGTGCTCGGCGAGGCGCTGAAGGGACGACAAGGGGGGCGCGAAGATGATCAGCCGTTTCATGTCCGACGAGACCCTCGCGGCCGTGCAGGAGCTGACGCCGGTCGCCGACGACCTGGGCCTGTCCATGGCGCAGCTCGCGATCGCCTGGGTGCTGCAGAACGAGAACGTCGCGACGGCGATCATCGGCGCCTCGCGCCCGGAGCAGGTCCACGACAACGTGCAGGCGGCCGGCGTCACGATCCCGGCCGACGCGATGGAGCGGATCGACGCCGCGCTCGCCGGGGTCGTCGAGCGCGACCCCGCCAAGACCCACGACAGCTCACCGACGACACGGGAGGCATGACCATGGAGTTCCGCTACCTGGGCGCCTCGGGGATGAAGATCTCCGAGATCACCTACGGCAACTGGCTCACGCACGGCTCGCAGGTGGAGAACGACACCGCGACGCGGTGCGTGCGCGCGGCGCTCGACGCCGGGATCACCACGTTCGACACCGCGGACGTCTACGCCAACACGAAGGCGGAGACCGTCCTCGGCGAGGCGCTGAAGGGCGAGCGCCGGCAGTCGCTGGAGATCTTCACGAAGGTCTACTGGCCGACGGGCCCGGGCGGTCACAACGACGTCGGGCTGTCCCGCAAGCACATCCTCGAGTCCATCGACGGGTCCCTGCAGCGGCTGCAGACGGACTACGTCGACCTCTACCAGGCGCACCGGTACGACACGGAGACGCCGCTGGAGGAGACGATGCAGGCGTTCGCCGACGTCGTCCGGCAGGGCAAGGCCCTCTACATCGGCGTCAGCGAGTGGACCGCGGAGCAGCTGCGGGCTGGGCACGCGCTGGCGAAGGAGCTCGGCGTGCAGCTCATCTCCAGCCAGCCGCAGTACTCCATGCTCTGGCGGGTCATCGAGGACGAGGTCGTGCCGGCCTCGCGCGAGCTCGGGGTGTCGCAGATCGTCTGGTCGCCCGTCGCGCAGGGCGTGCTCACCGGTAAGTACAAGCCCGGCCAGGAGCCGCCGGCCGGGTCGCGCGCCACCGACGAGAAGGGCGGCGCGAACATGATCAAGCGGTTCATGAACGACACCGTCCTCGAGCGCGTCCAGCGCCTGCAGCCCGTCGCCGACGAGCTGGGGCTCAGCATGGCGCAGCTCGCGGTGGCCTGGGTGCTGCAGAACGACAACGTCGCCGCCGCGCTCATCGGCGCGTCCCGCCCCGAGCAGGTCGAGGAGAACGTCAAGGCCGCCGGCGTCACCATCCCGCCGGAGCTCCTGTCCCGCATCGACGAGGCCCTGGGCGACGTCGTCGAGCGCGACCCGGGCAAGACCGCCGAGACGGCCCCGCAGAAGCGCCCCGTGTGATCGGCACCGGCGGGACGGGACCCCGACCCGCGCGGGCCCCCTCCGGGGTCTGAGGTCCCGTCCCGCCCCGTCGGAGGGGTGACGTCAGCCCTCCGCCGGGGTTTTCACCCGGCGGAGGACTGTCGTGGCGTGGTGGCGGGCCGCCACCATTCCGCGGGGGCGCGGACAGGCCGTTCCCCCTGCTCACCCCGGGAAAGGCCCCCATGTCGCGTCGCACCACCGCCCTCATCCTCTCCACCGCGCTCGCCGGCGCGGCCCTGGCCGCCACGGCCCCCGCCGCCGTCGCGGCGCCCGCCATCGCGAGCGAGCTCCACGTGGGCGAGACCCTGCGTGTCGGGGAGAACCTGTCCGTCGAGGGCGAGCTCGCCGACTCGCACCTGGAGATGCAGACCGACGGCAACGTCGTGCTCTACGTCAACGACGGCAGCGGCGACGTCGCGCTGTGGCAGAGCGGCACCGCGGGCCACCCGGGCGCCTACCTCGTCATGCAGACCGACGGCAACGCCGTCGTCTACGCGGGCGACAACGGCCCCGCGCTCTGGCAGTCCGGCACGTACGGCAACCCGAACGCCTACCTGGTGCTCCAGGGCGACGCGAACGCGGTCATCTACGGCAACGGCGGTGCCAAGTGGCAGTCCGGCACGTACATCAGCACCGACCTGCCGAACGTGCTCTTCACGGGCGAGGTGCTGGCCTCGGGTGAGGAGCTCGTCAGCCCGAGCGGCACCGTGACCCTGGCGATGCAGCGCGACGGGAACCTCGTCGCGTACGCCAACGGCCGCGCCTTCTGGTCGGCCGGCATCAAGACCCGACCCGGCGCCTACGCCGTGCTCCAGAGCGACAACAACTTCGTCGTCTACACCGCGGACGGCACGCGGGCGCTCTGGCAGTCGCGCACCTCGGCACCCGGCGTCGACGGCGCTGTGGTCGTGTACGACGACGGCGTCACGGTCGAGACGGTCGACGAGTACCTGTGGGTCATCGAGCCCTGACATCCCCTGCCGCCTGCGCGGCGTCACCACGCGGCCGGTCTGCGAACGCTCCTGGCGTTCGCGGGCCGGCCGTCGTCGTCCCGGAGACGAGGGGCGGGCCGAGACGGGATCGTGATGCGGAACCGCCTCCGACCAGCGTCGACACCTGCCAGGATCGCGGCACCAGGGGCGGGTGTTCCGCCCCGGTCAGCACCGCAGGGGGATCCACCGATGCACCTCCGCCGTACTCTCTCCACCGTCACGACCACGGCCCTCGCGGCGGCCGTGCTCGCCGGCACCGCACCGGCCGCCACCGCCGCCGCAGGCGGGCCCGAGCTCCTCACCGGCGAGCAGCTCACGGCCGGCCAGAGCCTGACGGCTCCTGGGACCGGGTCGCTGGACGGGACGACCTTCGAGCTGGCGATGCAGACCGACGGCAACGTCGTGCTGTACGTCAAGGACCCCTCCGGCGAGTACGCGCTGTGGACGTCGGGCACCGAGGGGAACCCCGGCGCGCGCCTCGTGCAGCAGCCGGACGGCAACGCGGTGGTCTACGCCGCCGACGGCCGCGCCCTGTGGCAGTCCGGCACCTACGGCCGGTCCGGTGCGCGGCTCGTGGTGCAGGGCGACGGCAACGTCGTGCTGTACGCCGGGACCGCCGCCGCCTGGCAGTCGCGGACCTACGTCGTCGTCAACAGTTTGGCCGCCGGCGAGGACCTGCAGCCCGGGGAGGTGCTGCCCTCGTCCGACGAGCGGTACCGCCTCGTCATGCAGGGGGACGGCAACCTCGTCGCGTACGGCCCCACGGGGCGCGCGTACTGGTCGTCGGGCACCCAGGGCCACGCCGGGGCGTACGCCGTCATGCAGGAGGGACGGCAACTTCGTCGTGTACCGCGCCGACGGGGCGGCCGCCCTGTGGTCCTCGGGCACGTCGGGCAGCGAGGGGGCCTTCCTCTGGTACTGGGAGGGCGGGACGCTCACGGTCCTGGGCAGCGAGCCGTCCACAGGCACGAACTTCACCGCCGTCTGGCTGGTGCCCGGCCTCGAGCCGCTGCCCGAGATCGGCGACCTGTGACGGGTCCCCTCGCCCAACCACCGACCCCCGACCGACACATCGTCCGACGCACCGACCGCAGGGAGACGACCGCATGTCCGCACGACGCACCCTGTCCGCCCTCGCCGCCGCGGGCCTGGCGGCCGCCACGCTCGCCGTGGCGGCGCCCGCCGCGACCGCCGCACCGCCCGGCCCGGAGCTGCTCGCCGGGGAGACCCTGTCCGCCGGGCAGAGCCTGTCCGCCACGTACGCCGAGGAGCCGGAGGCGACCTTCGAGCTCGCCATGCAGACCGACGGCAACCTCGTGCTCTACGTCAAGGCCGCCGGCGCCGAGCTCGCCCTCTGGTCGTCGGGGACCGAGGGCCACCCGGGCGCGCGGCTCGTCCAGCAGGGCGACGGCAACGCCGTCGTCTACACCGCCGACGGGCGTGCGCTGTGGCAGTCCGGCACCTTCGACCGGGCCGGCGCGCGCCTCGTCGTGCAGGGGGACGGCAACGTCGTCGTCTACGCCGGGACCACGCCGACGTGGCAGTCCGGGACGTACCTCGTGCGCAGCCTGCTGGTCCCCGGCGAGGGGCTCCTGCCGGGCGAGGACCTCGTCTCCTACGACCGGCAGTACCGCGTCGTCATGCAGGAGGACGGCAACCTCGTCGGGTACACGCCCGAGGGCCGCGCGTACTGGCACACCGGGACGGCCGGCCACCCGGGCGCCGCGCTCGTGCTGCAGGAGGACGGCAACCTGGTCGTCTACGCCGCGGACGGGTCCGCGCTGTGGTCCTCCGGGACGGCGGACCAGCAGGTCGAGGCGCTGAACCTGTACCCGGGCGGCTGGCTCGTGCTCTTCGGCGCCGAGTTCGCCACGGTGCCGTGGCTGGTCGAGGGACCCGGGCCGGCCCCGGTCGACGGCGACCTCGGGTCGTTCGGCTTCTGACGGGTGCGGGAGGGGTCGGTCCGGGTGAACCGACCCCTCCTGCGCGTCCGGGACCGGCCGTGGGCGTGCGTCACGGGCGCGGGTCCACCCGCCGCCACGGCTTCTCGTCGCGGCGGGCGCCGGTGCCGGCGGCGCAGCGGCGGCAGACCGAGGTGACCGCGTCGGCGTCGCGACCGGTGCCGGGCTGGGCGTCGGCCCAGGTGACGTGCGGGAAGCGCAGCAGCCCCTGCCGGCTGAGCTGGAGGCCGCACACGGTGGCGTTCGTGCCCCGCTCCCACGCGTGGACCTCGCCCGACGGCATGCGCACGCCGTCGGGGTCCGTCCACGTCCCCGCAGAGGCCACCGCCGCGCCGCTCACCGTGCGCGCCATCGGACCAGCGTGCCCCAGCACCGGCCCCGGGCGCGCGGTGACCGTGCCGCCGATCACCGGCCACGCGCGCCGCCCGCTGCCCCCCGCCCGCATGCTGGAGACGCGCACCCTTCCGCGCGCGCACAGCGCACGCACGGGTGACAGTGGGACCGTGACCACGACCTCGCCCAGCGGAGCGACCGCGAGCTCCGCCCCCCAGCAGGGACCCGGCCTGCGCCGCGCGGTGTCCGGCAGGCTCCTGTTCCTCTTCATCCTCGGGGACGTCCTCGGCGCCGGCGTCTACGCCCTCGTGGGCGAGATGGCGGGCACCGCGGGCGGCTTCGTCTGGCTCGCGTTCCTCGTCGCGCTGCTCATGGCGCTGCTCACCGCGGGCTCCTACGCCGAGCTCGTGACGAAGTACCCGCACGCCGGCGGCTCGGCCGTGTTCGCCGAGCGGGCGTACCGCAGCCCGCTCGTCGCGTTCCTCGTCGGGTTCGCCATGCTCGCCGCCGGGGTGGTCAGCGCCGCGGGCCTCGCGCTGGCGTTCGCGGGCGACTACCTCGGGGCGCTGCTGGAGCTGCCGGCGGTGCCGACCGCGCTGGTCTTCCTCGCGCTCGTCGCGCTGCTCAACGCGCGCGGCGTGAAGGAGTCGCTGCGGGCGAACATGGTGATGACGGCGATCGAGGTCTCGGGCCTGCTCGTGGTCGTCGTGGTCGGGTTCCTCGTGCTCGGGCGCGGGGACGGCGACCTGTCGCGGCTCGTGGAGACGCCGGCCGGCACGGGTGCCGCCGCCGCGGTGCTCGCGACCGCGCTCGTCGCGTTCTACTCCTTCGTCGGCTTCGAGACCTCGGCCAACATGGCCGAGGAGGTCGAGGACGTCTCGCGCGTGTACCCGAGGGCCCTCTTCGGGTCGCTGGCGGTCGCCGGCCTCGTCTACCTCCTGGTCGGGGCCGTCGCGCCGGCCGTCGTCGCCCCCGCGGACCTGGCCGACTCCTCGGCGCCGCTGCTCGAGGTGGTGCGGGCCTTCGGGTCCGTCCCCGACGCCCTGTTCTCCCTCATCGCCCTCATCGCGGTGGCGAACGGCGCGCTCCTGACGATGATCATGGCCAGCCGGCTCGCCTACGGGATGGCCGAGCGGGGTCTGCTGCCGTCGCCGCTGTCCCGCGTGCTCCCGCAGCGGCGCACGCCGTGGGTGGCCATCGTCGTCACGACCCTCGTCGCCATGGTGCTCGCCGCGACGGGCGAGCTCATCGACCTCGCGTCGACCGTGGTGCTGCTGCTGCTCTTCGTCTTCCTGTCCACCAACGTCGCCGTGCTGGTGCTGCGCAAGGACCGCGTGGACCACGAGCACTTCCGCGTCCCGGCCGTGGTCCCGGTGCTCGCCATCGTCTCGTGCCTGGTGCTGCTCAACCAGCAGGAGGCGAGCCACTGGGCCCTGGCCGGTGGGCTCCTCGCGGTCGGCGTCGTGCTGCACCTCCTGACGCGGCGCAAGGCCGCCACGCCGCTGCCCGGGGGTTCGCGCACGGACCGCTGACGCGGTCGGCGCGCTGCCGACCACCGCTCGCCGCGGCACTGCCGACGCCGGTTCACCCTCAGGGGTGAGCCGGCGTCGCTGTGCAACGCCGGTGCGGCCGATCGGGAAGCGCTTGCCATCCGGTCCGACCGCGCCTAGCGTCGAGGGCACCAGGGTCCACCGGCGCGCGCCTGAAACGTTGCCACCACCGTGGCGACGGCGTGCCCCCACCAGGTGGGCCCGCGGACGAAGGATTCGACGATGAGTCTGCTCCCCCGCGCGTGCCCGCCACGCGCCCTCCTCGCCGGCGGTGCCGGCGCCGCACTGCTCGTCGGCCTCGGGACCGGCGCCGCCGTGGGCGCCCCGGTCGCACCGGCGGCCGTGACCCCGCCCGCCCCCGCCGGCACCGGTACGCAGGTCGAGTGGCTCGACCGCGGCCTCGTCGCCGTGCCCACCGACGACGGGACGTACCTGTCCTGGCGCCTGCTGGGCACGGAGGTCACCGGCGCGACGCCCGAGCGCATGACCGGCGCCGACTTCCACGTGTACCGCGACGGCACGCTCGTCGCCACGGTCACGGACAGCACGACGTGGCGGGACACGTCCGGCGCGGCCGGGGCCACCTACCGCGTGGTGCCCGTCGTCGACGGCCGCGAGACGGGGCCGACGGGCACCGTCCAGCCGTGGTCGCAGGGCTACCTCGACGTGCCGCTGCAGAAGCCCGCCGACGGCCGGACGCCCGCGGGGACGATCCACCCCGAGGGCGAGGCCTACACCTACGCCGCGAACGACGTCGCCCCCGCGGACGTCGACGGGGACGGGGAGATCGAGCTCGTCGTGAAGTGGGACCCGTCCAAC
The DNA here is from genome assembly GCF_900111925.1 of Cellulomonas marina. GTDB lineage: Bacteria > Actinomycetota > Actinomycetes > Actinomycetales > Cellulomonadaceae > Cellulomonas > Cellulomonas marina. Next base: position 165,056 of record NZ_FOKA01000006.1, on the reverse strand, counting down.
GCCAAGGACGTGTCGCAGAAGGGCTACACCGGCAACGTCTACGTCGACACGTACGAGCTCGACGGCACGCTGCTGAACCGCATCGACCTGGGTGTGAACATCCGCGCCGGCGCGCACTACACGCAGTTCCTCGTCGAGGACTTCGACGGCGACGGCCGGGCCGAGATCATGCTGAAGACGGCCCCCGGGACGACGACCACGCGCTACACCGACGGCCGGGCGGGCGAGGCGCGGGACATCACGCTCCTGCCCGAGGACGTGGCGGCCGGGGTGACCGGCGACGACGACTACCGGTTGTCGGCGGCGGGCTACCGCGACCACCTGGCGGACGTCCTCGAGGGCTGGTCGGCGCGCGAGGAGGTGACCTCCGGGCAGTGGCCCGCGACGGTCGAGGAGGCCCTGGGCACTGCGCCGCGGTACGCCTACCCGCTGTCCCGCACCGACGCCGAGGCGCTGGCGGACTACGTCATCGACGTCTACGCGCCCTCCCGGTCCGCCCGGAACGACCTGCGGACCTTCGAGGGCTTCGTGCTCGACGGCCCGGAGTACCTGTCCGTCCTCGACGCCGCGACGGGCGACGAGCTGCAGACGGTCCGCTACGAGCCGGGCCGCACCGACGACGGGCTGCTGTGGGGCGACTACGCCATGGCCCGCATCGAGCCGGGCAACCGCGTGGACCGCTTCCTCGCGGGCGTCGCGTACCTCGACGGGCAGCACCCGTCGGCCGTGTTCGCGCGCGGCTACTACACGCGCTCGACGATGGTCGCGTACGACTGGGACGGCGAGGCGCTGTCCACGCGGTTCACGGTGGACTCCGGCTGGACGCCCATGACGAACCCCTTCGACGACGGGCCGCACGGGCGCGACGGGACCGACCCGGAGTTCGGGTCGATCACCACGCAGGGCTTCCACTCGCTGTCCGCGGCCGACGTGGACGGCGACGGCCGGCACGAGATCGTGTACGGCTCGGCGACGATCGACGACGACGGCAGCCTGCTGTACTCGTCGACCGACACGATGCCCGAGGGCTCGGCGACGCCGGGCGAGGAGGCGCGGCTCGGGCACGGCGACGCCATGCACGTGACCGACATCGACCCCGACCGGCCGGGCCTGGAGGTCTTCACGGTCCACGAGGGCGGCGCCTACGCGCCCTTCGGCTGGGCGCTGCGCGACGCGGCGACGGGCGCGACCCTGGCCGGGGCGTACTCGGGGCGCGACACCGGCCGCGGGATGATCGGCGACGTCGACCCGACGACGCGGGGGCTGGAGATCTGGGCCGGCATGCCCGACGGGTCGAACGGCAGCGGCCTGCTGTCCGCGACCGGTCAGCCGCTCGGCACGCCGGCGCTCGGCACCAACCAGTCGATCCGCTGGGCCGGCGACGGCACGACGCAGATCGTGGAGGGCGCCGGCGACGTGACGCCGTCGATCACCGACCGCACGCGCGGCACGCTGCTCGTCGCCGGGGGGACGCGCACGAACAACGGCACGAAGGGCAACCCCTCGCTCGTCGCCGACGTCCTCGGCGACGCGCGCGAGGAGCTCGTCGTCCGCACGGTCGACAGCAGCGCCCTGCGGGTCTTCACATCGACCGAGGACACGGACCGCAAGGTCGTCACGCTGCTGCACGACCCGCAGTACCGCGCGGAGACGGCCCGCCAGCAGACGGCCTACAACCAGCCGGCCTACCCGGGCTGGTACCTCGCGTCCGACACGGACTTCACGCAGGTGCCGCTGCCCGCGGTGGCCGGGCCGTCCGTGGCCGGCATCGCGGCGGACCTGGCCGCCCTCCGCGCCGACGGCCAGGTGCGCGGCCCGCTCGCGTCGCTCGCCCGCGGGCACGTGGACGCCGCGCAGCGGTTCCTCGACCGGGGCCGCGACGCGCAGGCCGTCCGGGAGCTCGAGCGGCTGCTCAGCCGCCTCGACGCCCCTCCGGCCCGCAGCACGCTGACCGACCGCGCCGGGACCGTCCTGCGCACGCAGGCCGAGGCGGTGATCCGCTCGCTCACCTGAGCACCCGGGCCGGCATGAGGCCGGCGCGCGGCGCGAGGCGCGGTCGACCCCGGGTCGGCCGCGCCTCGTCGTGCGGGCGGGGTGCGACGAGGGGCGCCGGTCAGAGGCCCGAGCGCAGCGCGGCCACGGGTTCGAGCCGGGCCGCCTTCGCCGCCGGGTACCCGCCGGCCAGCAGCCCGACGAGCGCGCCCACGGCGGCGGCCGCCGCCACCACGCGCAGGTCGAGGATCGGCGTCCACTCCTGCGTCAGGCTCACGACCGCGACGACGCCGACGCCGAGCGCCGCCCCGATGAGCCCGCCCAGGGCTCCGACGAGCACGGACTCCGCGACGAACTGCGCCGCGACGTCCCGGCGGCGCGCGCCGAGCGCCCGGCGCAGGCCGATCTCCCCCGCCCGCTCCATGACGGACAGCAGGGTCACGTTGGCGATGCCGACGCCGCCGATGAGCAGCGCCACCCCGCCGAGGGCCAGGAACACGACGTTGAGGTCCGCCCGCACCTCGTCCTGCACCGCGGCGGGCGGCGGGGGCACCGACACGTCGACCCTGTCGGGCGCGTCCGGCGCCAGCGCGATCGGGAGCTGCTCGGCCACGGTCGCCCCCGCGCCGACGGCGATGCGCAGCTGCAGGGCCGCGGGCGAGACGAGCCCGAGGTCCGCGGCCGCCGTCCCCTGCGGCACGACGAGGGCGCCCAGCAGGTCCGGCCGGCGCTCGACGCGGTCGAGCAGGCCGACGACCTGGTACGCGACGTCGCCGATGAAGACCGAGGGCTGGGTCGCGACGCGGGTGACGCCCAGCCGCGCGGCGGCGTCGGCGCCCAGGACGACGACGCGGTCGCCGCGGGCATCGTGCCCCGCGTCGAAGAAGCGCCCCTCGCGCAGGTGCCCGCCGACGGCGTCGAGCAGGCCCGGCGACGTCGCGACCACCGGGGGCGGCGCGAGCGCGGGGGCCGACGGGTCGTGCACCGCCACCGTGCTGACCGTCGCCCCGCCGAGGTCGACGGGCGACACCGTCGCCGCGGCCTCCACGCCCGCCAGGCGCTGCGCCCGCTCGGGGGCGTCCCACGGCAGGCTGCCGATGGCCTGCTGCCGACCGCTCCACGTGCTGCGGGTCGCCGGCTCGGCGGTGGCCTGCGTCGCCGCGACCGCGTCGAAGCGCTCGTTGACGCGGTTGGCCGCGGTCTGCGCGAGGCCGATGGTGACGACGACCGACGCGATGCCGAGGACCGTCCCGAGGACGGTCAGCAGCAGCCGCACGGGCCGCGCGCCGACGCCCGAGGTCGCCTCCGCGACGACGTCGCGCAGGCCGAAGCGGTCGCGCCGGGCGCTCATGCGTCCTCCCGCAGCACGCCGTCGGTGATCGACACCCGCCGCTGGGCGCGGGCGGCCACCGCGTGGTCGTGCGTGATGACGACGAGGGTCAGGCCGTCGGCGTGCAGCTCGTCGAAGAGCTCGAGGACCGCCGCCGAGCTGTGCGAGTCGAGGTTGCCGGTGGGCTCGTCGGCCAGCAGCACCGCCGGCCGGGCCACGACGGCGCGGGCGACCGCGACCCGCTGGCGCTCGCCGCCCGACAGGGTCGTCGGCAGGAAGTGCGTGCGGTGCCCGAGGCCGACCCGGGCCAGCGCGGCGAGGGCCAGCTCCCGCCGCTGCGCGCGGGGGACGCCCGCGTAGGTGGTGGCGAGGAGGACGTTCTCGAGGACGGTGCGCTGCGGCAGCAGGTGGAAGGCCTGGAAGACGAAGCCGATGCGCTCCGCCCGGAGGGCCGTGCGCACGCGCTCGCGCGCCCGGGCCGTGGGGACGCCGTCCAGCAGGTACTCCCCGCCGGACGGCCGGTCGAGCAGGCCCAGGAGGTTGAGCAGCGTCGACTTGCCCGAGCCCGACGGCCCCACGACGGCCAGGTAGCCGCCGGACTCCAGGACGAGGTCGGTGGGCTGCAGCGCGGTGACCGTCGCCGCACCGCGGAACTCGCGGTGGACGCCGCGCAGCTCCAGGACGGGTGGCGGCGGCCCGGCCTCCGGCCCGTCGGCGGGGGCGTCGGCGGCACCGGGGAGCAGGAGCGTCACGAGGACGCCTCCTCCGTCGTGGCGTCGTCGGACGCGTCGCCTTCGTCCTGCCCGTCGTCCTGCCCGTCGTCCTGCCCGTCGTCCGTACCCGCCGTGCCGACGACGACGAGGTCGCCCGCGGCGAGGGGCTCGTCGGACGCGGCGATCTCGACGTAGCCCTCGGCGGCCAGACCGGTCGTGACGGGCACGAGGTGCCGCGCCTCGTCGTCGCCCAGGACCTCCACGCGGCTGCCGCCGTCCGGGCCGGCGCTCAGCGCGGCGAGCGGCACGGCCAGCACCTCGCTGCCCGTGGAGCTCACCGGCACCACCACGCGCACGTTGGTGCCCTGGAGCGCGAGCTCCTGCTCGGGCGTGACGGCGTCGAAGGTGAGCACCACCCGGCGCTCGTCGGTGGGCGCGGCGTCGGACGTGCCCGCGTCGCCGCCCGTCGCGCCCTCGCCCTCGGCACCGCCGGGAGCGGCCTGCGGGGCGTCGGCGGCCGGGTCCTCGACGGCGGTGACGGTGACGCCCAGGGGCTCCCCGTCGAGGTCGACCGTGCCGCGGGTGCCGACGGGCATGAGGGCGGCGTCCTCCTCGGAGGCGCCGGCCGTCACGGTGACGGTGGCACCCGAGACCGTGACGAAGCCCGCGCCGACGGTCTGGCCGCGCGCGACGCCCACGGCGTCGACGCGACGCGGCAGCTCGGCCACGAAGACGGCCTCCGACGCGGGGAACGGGGTGAGCGTCGCGGCCTGCGCCTCCCGCAGGTCGGCCGTCGCGCGCTCCACGGCGGTACGCGCCGCGGCCACGTCGGCGGCCTCGGCGCGGGTGTCGGGGGCGGCCTCGAGCGCCGACCGGGCCGCGCGCGCCGCCGCCACGTCGGCGTCGAGCCGGGCCAGGGTCGGCGGCGTGCAGTCCGCGGCCGGGTCGCGGGTCTCGAGCGGCAGGGCGCACTGCGTGCCCGCGTAGTCGCGGGCCGCCTGCGCCACCGCGACGTCCCCGTCGAGGCGGACGCGCTCGGCGTCCGTCGCCGGGCCGCGGCGCGCGGCGTCCAGCGCGCGCTGGGCACCGGCGAGCCCCTCCTCCGCCGCCGTGAGGGCGTCCTGCGCCCCCTCGACCGCGGCGGTTAGCTCGTCGCCCGGCTCCGGGGCGGGGTAGCCCGCCCGGTCGTACAGCGCCCGCACGCCCGCCGCGACCGTCGCGTCGTAGTCGGCGTCGGACGGGTCCCCCGCGGAGATGCCCAGGGCCGCGAGCGCCGCGCGCAGCTGCTGCACGTCCGGCCCGGACACGCCGGCGCGCAGGGTGCGGTACGTCGGCAGCTCCCCGGGCAGCGCCAGGACCGGTCGGCCGGTCACCTCGAGCAGGACCGCACCCGCCTCGACCTGGGCGCCCACCTCCGGGACGCGGCCGGTGACGACGGCCGGCCGGCCCAGGTCACCCGTCTCGAGCGACAGGCTCACCGGGTCCTCGTAGGCGACGTCGGCCCGCAGCACCACCGTGCTGGCCACGACGCGCTCCTCGACGGGCACGGTCACCGGGCCGGCCGCCGGGGGCCGCTGGGCCGCCGCCGCCTGGGCCGGGGACACGACGAGCCGGCTCAGCAGCAGCCCCAGGAGCAGGCTGACCACCGCCACGACGGCCAGCACGACCACGGCCGTGCGGCCGCGGAGGGCGGGTGCGTCGTCACCGCCGCGGAGCCACCTCACGCGTCGTCACCGCCCTGCTGCGCCTCCTGCTCGGCGATGAAGGCGTCGACCTCCGCGCGGTGGGCGGCGTAGTACTCCTCCTCCATCTCCTTGAGGATGGCCGCCGTGGTCCCGTCGACGTCCGCCTCCTCGCGGCAGCCGGCGTCGGCGGTGGCGACGGCGATCTCCTCGTCGCGCAGCTCCGCGGCGGCCGCCTCGTCGACCTCACCCGTCTCGGGGTCCATGGCCTCCTCGAAGTACCGGTCGCTGATGTCCTGCTGCGGCTCGTCGGAGGTGGTGTACGGGTGCCCCGCGTCGGCCATGCACGTCACCCACTCCTGCTGCGCGGCTGTGTACCGCGGGTCGGAGGTGGCGTCCTCGTACATCGTGCTGAGCTCCTGCATGACGGGGCTCTCGCTCATGCCGCCCTGGTCGTACACCTCGTGCTGCGCCAGGCCGGAGCAGCCCGCGGTCGTCCAGTCCCACTCGACCGGCTCGTCGGGGTCGGCCGCGGGGTCGGGCTCGACCGGCTCGCCGTACAGCGCGGCGTAGTACGCGGTCTGCTCGCTCTCCGACATCGCCTCGACGGCGGCCTGGTTCGGGTCCTCGGGCATCTCGGACTCGTCCGGGGAGCCGTACCCGAGCTCCTCCTGCGTCGTGATGCCGTAGCCGTACTGCTCCGCGAACTCGACCGTGCCCCACATGGGCATGTCGGGGTCCGGCTCCGAGAACGCCGTGGTGTTCTGCGGCTCGACCGGCGTGTAGTCGAAGCCCTGCTCCTTCATGCAGGCGGCGATGACCTCCTCGGCCTCGCGCTGCTGCTCGTCCGCGGCCGCCGCGTCGAAGTCCTCGTAGATGCCCTGCAGCTTCGCGCTGATGGGCCCCAGGTCCTCGACCGCGGGGGCACCGCCGTCGGTCCCGCCCTCCCCGCCCCCCTCCGACGACGAGGAGCACCCCGCGAGGCCCAGCGCGGCGACGGCGACGAGGACGGCCAGACGCCGCCCAGGACGCCGCCCGGGACGCCACCCGGGCTGGAGCGCGAGAGGGTGGACGGGAGGGTGGGAGTGACGGTGGACGGTGCGCATGGTGCCCCCTCGTGCGACGGACGCCCGTCGCGTCCGCGCGGACGGGCGCGCCGAACGTAGCGGCTCCTGACCTGCGATGGGGCTGGTTCCGGCCAGGACCCGACCAAGGGATGAGCGGGGCGGGTCCGGGGTCCGACCGGAGGATGAGCCGGCTCGTCCGAGGTCCGGCCGGGATCAGACGAGGCGGCGCAGGAAGTCGCGCGTGCGCGGGTCCCTCGGGTCGTCGAGGACCTGCTGCGGCGGGCCCTGCTCGTGGACCCGGCCCGCGTGCAGGAAGCACACCTCGTCGGCGACGCGGCGGGCGAAGCCCATCTCGTGGGTGGCGACGAGCATCGTCGTGCCCTCGGCCTTGAGCTCGACGAGGAGGTCCAGCACCTCGCCGACGAGCTCGGGGTCCAGCGCGCTCGTCACCTCGTCGAGCAGCAGGAGCCGCGGGGAGGTGACGAGGCAGCGGGCGATGGCGACGCGCTGCTGCTGGCCGCCGGAGAGCTGGTCGGGGAACGCGTGCGCGCGGGCGCGCAGGCCGACGCGGTCGAGCACGGCGAGCGCGCGCTCCTCGGCCTCCTCGCGGCCGACGCCGTGGACGAGGCGCGGCGCGAGCGTCACGTTGTCCAGCACGCGCATGTGCGGGAACAGGTTGTACGCCTGGAAGACCATGCCCATGCGGGCACGGATCGCGTCGGCGTCGACGCGGGGGTCGGTGACGTCCTGGCCCTCGAGCCGCACGACCCCGTCGTCGACGTCCTCGAGCAGGTCGACGACGCGCAGGAGCGTCGACTTGCCCGAGCCGGACGCCCCGACGAGGACCACGCAGCGGTGCGAGTCCACCCGCAGGTCGACGCCGTCGAGCACGACGTGGTCGCCGAACGCCTTGCGGACGCCCTCGACCTGCAGGACGGGGACGGGGGCGGGACCGGGGGCCGTCACCGGATCGGTCCCGCGCCGGCGACGCCCGCCGTCGCGCCCTGCCAGCCGCCGCGGCGGGCGAGCGCGTCGGTGAGGCGCGAGAGGGGGATCGTGAGGGCGACGAAGAGCAGGCCGGCCACGACGTAGGGCGTGAAGCTGGCGTACGCGGAGGTCTGGATCTGCGCGGCGCGCACGGCGTCGACGGCGCCGAGGATCGAGATGAGGCCGGAGTCCTTCTGCAGTGCGACGAGGTCGTTGAGCAGCGGCGGGACCACGCGGCGGACGGCCTGCGGCAGCACGACCGTGCGCAGCGCCTGCGCGTGGGAGAGCCCGAGCGACCGGGCGGCCGCGACCTGCGAGGGGTGGACCGACTCGATGCCGGCGCGGAACACCTCGGCGACGTAGGCGGAGTAGGTGAGGACGAGCGCCAGCCCGCCGAGGACGACCGCGCTCGTCGGGATGCCCTGCAGCCGCAGCCCGGGCAGGCCGAACCCGACGAGCAGCAGGACGAGGATGAGCGGCAGCCCGCGGAAGACGTCGACGTAGACGGTCGCGGCCAGGCGCAGCGGCAGGAACACGGGCCCGCGCAGCGTCCGGCACACCGCCAGGACCAGCGCGAGCACGAGGATGCAGACCGCCGCGACCGCCATGACGCGCAGGTTGAGCCACAGCCCCTCGAGCACGCGCGGCAGGGACGCCCACGCCACCTCGGGGTCGAGGAACGAGGCCCGCACGCGCGGCCAGCCCGGCGACGAGACGAGCGCGAGCACGGCCAGCGCGCCGACGACGAGCGTGGACGCCAGGCCGACGAGGGCCGACCGGCGGGCACGGGCGCGGCGGTACGCCAGCCGCTCGCGGGCGAGGGGCGAGGGCGTCCAGGCGGGGTGCGCCAGGGGGAGAGCGCGATCGGGTGCGGGCTCGGGTGCGGGCTCGGCGGCGCGCGAGGTCACCGCAGGACGGGGGCGCCGGCCGCGTCGGTCAGCCACTGCGCCTCGAGGTCGGCCAGCGTGCCGTCCGCGCGCAGGGCGTCCACCGCCTCGGTGACCGGCTCGGTGAGCGCGGAGCCCTTGTCGAGGACGAGACCGAACTGGTCGGGGTCGGCGCCGGCCGGGAGCTGCCCGACGAGCACGCCGCCCTCGAGCTCGACCGCGCTGAGGTACAGGGCCGTCGGCAGGTCGACCACGATCGCGTCGACGAGGCCGGCCACGAGGGCCTGCTTGACCTGGTCGTTGTCGTTGAAGAGCTGGACGTCGGTCGTCGGCGCGATGGCGTCCTCGGCGACCTGCGCGCTCGTCGTGCCGACCATGGCGCCGATGCGCAGGGGTGCGAGGTCCGCGAGCGAGGCGGCGTCCGCGGCCGCCGCGGTCTCCAGCGTGACGACGGCCTGGGCGGTGTCGTAGTAGGAGGAGGAGAAGTCGAGGTTCTCGCGGCGCTCGTCGGTGATGGAGACCTGGTTGATCGCGAGGTCGAAGGTCTTCGCCCCCGGGGCGATGATCTGCTCGAACGTGGCGCGGACCCACTCGACGTCGTCGGCGGCGTAGCCCAGGCGGTCCGCCACGGCGTAGGCGACCGCGGCCTCGTAGCCCTCGCCCGTCGTCGGGTCGTCGCCGACCACCCACGGCTCGTAGGCAGGCTCGGACGTCGCGATGGTGAGGACGCCGTCGGTGAGGGTGGGGAGGTCCCCACCGGTGGCCGTGCCCGCGTCGGCGGTGGAGGTCCCCGCGCCGGCGGAGGACCCGCCGGACGGCGTCTCGTCGACGGGCGCGCACCCGACGAGCGCCAGGGAGCCGAGGAGGCTGACGGCGGCGAGGGCGAGGGCACGGCGCAACGGGGGCTCCAGGGGGTCGTCGGCCGGCGCGGTCCTGCCGGTCGGGGGCGCGGGAGGCGCTCAATCTACGCGCGGCACCCGCCCCGTGGCGGTCGTCACCAGGTGGTGGCCGTCACGGCTCACGCCTGGGCACCGGCGACCGATCGGGAGGAGGCACGTCCCCCTTGCCGAGGAGTCCGTCATGCCGTTCCGCCGCCGCAGCGACCAGGTCGCGCCGACCGTCGTGCCCCGTGACGTCGAGGCGCTCGAGCAGGTGCTCATCGCGCTGGACGGCGGGGTGGAGGACGAGCAGGACGCACGCGTGAAGATGACGGACACGCTCGTGCGGGCGCTCGGCGTCGACTACGGCGCGCAGTGGGCGCCCGTCGCCGGCGGGCTGGAGCTGGCCTACGAGGCCGGGCCGGTCGCGTCGCGGCTGACGCCCGAGTCGCGGGGATCGCGCGGGACGCTCGCCGAGGCGGCCTGGCGCACGCGCCGCCCGCAGGTCTTCTCGCCCGGTGACACCCCGCCGACCACGCGCAGCGCGCGGCGGATCGCCGCCGAGGGCGTGGGCACGGTCGCGATGGCCGCGATCCCCATGACGGACGGCGACGAGGTCGTCGGCGTGCTCGAGTTCTGGTCAGCCCGCTGCCTGCCGCGGTTCGCCGACGAGAAGTGGCAGGCGATCGGCCGCATCGCGACCCTGGCGCGTCGGCAGGCGCTGGCCGCGGCGTCGCTGCAGGAGACGCTCAACGACCGCGAGGCCGTCACGACCGTCGTCACGCGCGTCGGTGAGGCGCGCGACGAGGAGTCGGCGATCCGCGTGGCGCTGGAGACCGTGCGCACGGCGTTCGGCTGGGCGTACGGCTCCTACTGGGTGCTCGACGAGGACGCGCGCGTGCTGCGGTTCGCGCTGGAGTCCGGGTCGGCGGGTGCCGACTTCCGCAAGGTGACGTTGGAGGCGTCCTTCGCGGAGGGCGTCGGGCTGTCGGGGCGCGCCTGGAAGGGGCGGGACCTCGTGTTCGTCCGCGACCTCGGGGAGATGACGGACTGCGTCCGGGCGCCCGTCGCGCAGCGGGCCGGCGTCCGGTCGGGCGTGTGCTTCCCGATCCTCGACGACGGGCGCGTCATCGGGACGATGGACTTCTTCACCACGGACACCATCGAGCTCTCGCCCTCGCGCGGGGCGGCGCTGCGCAACGTGGCCCAGCTCGTGTCGCAGCGGCTGTCCGTCGTGCGCCGTTCGGCCGCCGACGCGCGCAACGCGCAGATGCTGCTCGACACCGTCGCGCAGCTGCGCGGGGCGGCCGGCGACGCGGGGCGGGTCGCGGACGAGGCCGTCGGACGCTCGGCGACGATGCGGGACGAGGTGGCGGCCCTCAACGACGCCTCCACCGCCATCGGCGACGTCATCAAGGTCATCACGGGCATCGCGCAGCAGACCAACCTGCTCGCCCTCAACGCGACCATCGAGGCCGCGCGGGCCGGCGAGGTCGGCCGCGGCTTCGCGGTCGTCGCCAACGAGGTCAAGGAGCTGGCCGGCGAGACCGCCGCCGCGACCCAGCGCGTCGCCGGGCAGATCGCCGGCATCCAGGCCAGCAGCCAGTCCGTCGCCTCGGGCATCCACGCCACCAGCGAGATCGTCGGGCAGCTCGACGCGGTCCAGCAGCGCATCAACGACGTCCTGGAGCAGCAGGCGGCGATGGCGGAGCTGTTCGAGCGCGCCTGAGGCGTCCAGCGCCTGCGCCGCGGCGGTCTCAGCCCTCGAGCGGTCCGAGGGACGGGAGGAGCGGCTGTTCACCGGGCACCAGCGCCGGGCGGTGATCCTGCGGGACCAGGGGTGCGTGTTCCCGGGGTGCGAGACCCCGGCCCGGTGGTGCGAGGTCCACCACATCCGCTGGTGGGCCCGGGACGACGGGGAGACGAGCGTCGAGAACGGCGTGATTCTGTGCGGTCGGCACCACCACGAGGTGCACCGCGCCGACCTCACGATCCGACGCCTGATCGACCGCGCGAGACGTCCGCGGTCAGGACGGATCAAGGCGACCGAGCTGGAACCCGCTCGGTACGAGTTCCGCGCGCCCGACGGCAGGATCGTCGGGCACCAGCGGACGCACGTCGCCGTGCAGGGCCGCCGGGCAGAGGTGTGCATCATCGGCACCAGGAGCCGCGATGCGGTGCGTGGTCCGCGACCTCTGCCGGCCGGCCGACGCAGCACGTCGGTGCTACCCGCCGGCGGGACCGTCGACCGCCGGATGCGGAGCCACCATCTCGAGCACGCGGTCGACACGGTCGTGCGGGACGGCCAGCTCGATCGCGCCGGCAGCGGTGAGCAGCTCGACCACGCGGCCCGGCTCCGTGGCCCAGCCCCAGCCCGTGGTCCGGCCCGTCGACCGAGCGGCGGTGACGACGAAGGGCCCGGCGTGGAGCCGATGACGGAGGGCGCTGAGCTCGACGCTGCCGGCACCGAGCTGGACCTGGCGGCCGGACCACTGACGTGGGACGCCGTCCACGTCGTCGGCGGACCGCACCGGCAGGACGAGGCGCCCTCGCGCCGCCTCGCGGCGTGCGCGTCGTGACATCGACCACCGCCCGACGACCACGCCGATGAACGCACCCCCTGCCCCTGGCAGACCGGTCGTCCACGCCTCGGTGCCGGGCAGCCCGCGCACGGCGTTGATGCCGCGGACCGCGAGGAGCACGAGCGCGGCGCCGGCGAACCACGCCAGCACGACCACTGCCCGTCGGCCCCAGGGTGTGCGCACGGGTGACCTCCTCCTGGCGGTCCGGGCCGGGCCCGGGCGGACGACCCTCCCACGCACGGTGCCATCCGGCGACCTCCGCCGACTGCGGGCGGCAGCACCCTGTCGTGATCGGTCGGGCAGACGAGAAGGTGCGGGGATGAGCGGGGTGACGACGTCGGGTGGGCGGGTCGAGCGGGACGGCGCGGGGACGTCGCTGGTGTTCCGGCGGGTGCTGCCCTACCCGGTGGAGGTGGTGTGGCGGGAGCTGACCGACCCCGACCGGCTGGAGCGGTGGTACGGGCGGTGGGAGGGCGACCCGGCGACGGGGGCCGTCGTCGTGCGGCTCGTGGCCGAGGGGGACGTGCCCGCAGAACCGCTGCGGATCGACTGGTGCGAGCCGCCGAGCCTGCTCGCCGTCACCGTCGGGGGCGGGGGGACAGGTGGTGGGACGGCGTGGCCGCTGACGGTCGCGCTCGCCGCGAAGGGGGACGGGACGGAGGGGGACGGCGAGGGCGACGGGACGACGCTCGTCTTCCGGCACCTGCTGGGCCCCGACGTCGAGGGCGGCGACGTCGGTGGCATCGGGGCGGGGTGGCACTACTACCTCGACCGGCTGGAGGCGTCCCTGCGGGACGAACCCGTGCCGGACGACTGGGACGACTACGCCGGGCTCGCAGCCACCTACGGCCCCGCGCACCCCGCCTGACCGGGGGGGAGACGAGCCGACCCGCACGCCCGCACGGCCGGCGGGCGGGCGTGGGGTTCGCCGAGGGTCGGCGCCTCTCCCGCCGGGGGTGGTGACGCCGCTAGCGTGCGGGGGTGGTCGGGGTGCTGCTGTCGCGGGAGGCGGAGGTGTCCGCCCTCGACGGGCTGCTGGAGCGCGCGGTCGAGGCCCGGGACGGGGCCGTCGCCGTGCTCGAGGGACCAGCCGGGATCGGCAAGACGGCGCTGCTGCACCACGTGCGGGACGCGGCGACCGGGCGGGGTGCGCGCGTGCTGGCGGCACGGGCCAGCGAGCTCGACCGCGGGTTCGCCTGGGGCGTCGTGCACCAGGTCCTCGGGCCCGTCGTCGCGGACCCGGCGCTGGACGCGGCGGCACGGGCCGAGCTGCTGGCCGGCGGGGCGACGCGGGCGGCGGCGCTGCTGACGGGCGGTGCGGAGGCCGGCGACGAGGAGTCCTACGCGGTCCAGCTCGGGCTGTTCTGGCTGGTCGCGAACCTGGCGGAGCGGGGGCCGGTGGTGCTGCTCGTCGACGACCTGCAGTGGTCGGACCTGCCGAGCCTGCGCTTCGTCGAGTACCTCGGCCGGCGGCTCGACGGGTTGCCGGTGCTCGTCGTGGCCACGGTGCGGACCGGGGAGCCCGACGCCCCCGCGGAGCTGCTGGCGGAGGTGGCCGCGGGTCCGGGCGCGCGGGTGCTGCGGCCGCGGCCGCTGGGCACCGTCGAGGTCGAGCAGGTGCTCGCGGGTGCGCTCGCGGAGCACCCGCAGGCCGGCTTCGTCGCCGCGGCGTGGCGGACGACCGGCGGCAACCCGCTGCTCGTCGGCGTGCTGGCGCGGGAGGCCGGCGCCGCCGGTCTGCGGGGACGCGACGAGGAGGGCGAGCGGCTCGCGGCGCTCGGGGGTCGCGGTGTGGCCGCCGCCGTGGGACGTCGGCTGCGGCAGCTCGGCGCGGGGGCGACGGCCACGGCGCGGGCGGTCGCGGTGCTCGGGGAGCGCGCGACGCCCGAGGACCTCGGCGACCTGGGCGGGGTGCCGGTGGCCGACGTGCAGGCGCTGACGGACCGACTGGTCGAGGCGGAGGTGCTGCTGCCCGGGGCGCGGGCGTTCGTGCACCCGCTGGTGGCCGCCGCGGTGCTCGACGCGTGCACGCCGCGCGAGAGGTCGGCGCTGCACGCCCGAGCCGCCCGGTTGCTGCGGGCCCGCGGCGCCCGGCCGGAGGAGGTGGCGGTGCACCGCCTGGCGGCGGACCCGGCCGGCGACCCGGAGGCGGTGGAGGACCTGCTGCGCGCGGGCGTCGCGGCGGCCGGTGCGGGCTCGCTCGAGACCGCCGTGCCGCTGCTGCGCCGCGCGCTCGACGAGCCACCGCCCGCCGACCGGCGCGGCGCCGTCCTGCTCGAGCTGGGCGAGGCCGAGGTGCGCGCCCAGCAGCCGGGCGGGCCCGAGCACCTGCGCGAGGCGCTGGCGCTGCTGCCGCCGGGCGACGCGTCGGCCCGGGCGCGCGCCGCCCTCGGCAACCTCCTCGTCCACTCCGACCCGATGGCCGCGCTCGACGAGGTCGGCCGCGGCATGGAGGAGGCCACCGACCCCGGCCTCCAGCTGCGCCTCGAGGCCTTCACGCTGGAGTCCCTCGTCTTCCCCGACGCCTTCGCCGAGCCGCGCCGGGCGGCCTTCGAGCTGGGCCGCACCGACCCCGACCCCTCCCCCGTCATGCTCGTCCACCTCGCCGTCGACGGCGGGTGCGCCGGGCTGCCGCGTGCCGACGTGCTGCGGCTGGCGGAGCGGGCCGTGGCCGACGGCCGCCTCGTCGCCGACGTGGGACCCGCCTCCTCCACCTGGAACCTGCTGACGCACGCGTTCCGGTTCGCCGAGGCCCCCGACCGGTGCGCGCAGGTGCTGGAGGAGGGCGAGCGCATCGTCGTCGAGAAGGGGCTGGTGTCCGCGCGGTTCTTCATCGAGCAGTCGTGGGGGTACTGGCACCGGGACTTCGGGTCGGTGGCGGCGGGGGCGGCGCGCTCGCTGCTGGGGCACGCGGCGATCACGGAGCTCGGGCTCGAGCTGACCATCCCCGCGCTCGCGGCGATCGCGGCGGAGAACCTCGCGCACCTCGACCGGCTCGACGAGGCGCTGGCGCTGGTCGACCGGCCGCTGGGGCCGGCGGAGGGCACGTTCATGGAGCCCTTCGTCCTCTCGGCCCGGGGTCTCGTCCGCGCGGTGGCCGGGCGCCTCGACGCGGCGGAGGTCGACCTCCGCCGGGTGGTGGCGCTGGGCGACGAGCGCGGGTGGGCGGCGCCGCACGCCACGCGCGGGCGGCTGCGGCTGGCGGCGGTGCTCGGCGCGCTCGGGCGGCCGGCGGAGGCCGGCGACCTCCTCGCGCACGACGAGGCCGTCGCCACGGTGGCGGGCCTGCGCGGGCCGCTGGGCACCGTGCTGCGCGTCCGTGCCGGGACGCAACGGCCGGAGGCGGCCCTCGCGACGCTGGCGGAGGCCGTCGAGGTGCTGGCGCCGACCCCGTACCGGCTCGAGCACGGCTGGGCGCTGCACGACCTCGGCGCGCTGCTGCTGCGGCGCGGGGACCGCACCGGTGCGCGCGAGCCGCTGCGCCTCGCCCTCGACGCGGCGACGCGCACGGAGTCCGCCCGGCTCGACCGGCACGTGCGGGCCCTGCTCGACGAGGCCGGCGCCCGGCCCCGGCGCGCCTACGCCAGCGGCGTCGACGCCCTCACCGCCTCGGAGCGCCGCGTCGCCGACCTGGCCGTCTCCGGCCTGACGAACCGCGAGATCGCGCAGACGCTGTGGGTCACCCCGAAGACGGTCGAGATCCACCTCGGCCGCACGTACACCAAGCTCGGCATCGCCTCGCGGCGGGAGCTCGCCGCCGCGCTCGGCGCCGGCGCCCGCGAGCACCAGCGGGTGCCGGCCTGAGCCGTGGCAGCGCACCGCGCCGAGAGCGGGGAGCACCGGGGCCTTCACACCGTCGGGTGAGCGAGTCGCCCGGGGTGCCGCCCCGGGTGCCGCCCCGGGGGACCCGACCTAGCGTCGAGGGCAGCGGGCCAGCGAGGGCCCGCCCGACGAGAGGACCGTCCGTTGACGGAGATCACCGCGCACCACGGCCTGTTCAAGGACACGAACCTGCACGTCGACGACACGGGCGGCACCGGCCGCCCGGTCGTCCTCATCCACGGGTGGCCCCTGTCCGGGGAGTCGTTCTCCGAGAACGTGCCGGCGATCGCGGCCGACGGGTACCGCGTCGTCACCTACGACCGCCGCGGGTTCGGCCGCAGCGACAAGCCCCTCACGGGCTACACCTACGACACGCTCACCGAGGACCTGCACACCCTGCTGACGGAGCTCGACCTGCAGGACGTCACGCTCGTCGGCTTCTCCATGGGCGGCGGCGAGGTGGCCCGCTACTTCTCCCTCTACGGCGCCGAGCGCGTGCGCAGCGTCGTCTTCGCCTCGGCGGTGCCGCCCTACATGGCGAAGGGCCCGGACAACCCCGACGGCCCGCTGTCCCAGGAGCAGGCAGCCGAGATGACCGCCTCGCTGACGAAGGACGAGGACACCTTCTACGACGGCTTCACGCGGGACTTCTTCTCCGCGGACGGCGTCCTGAAGGTGACCGAGGCCCAGCGCCAGGAGGCGCTCGCCCTGTGCAAGCAGGCGAACAAGCGCGCCGCGCTGGCGTGCATGGCTGCGTTCGGCGAGACCGACTTCCGCGACGACCTGCCGAAGGTCACCGTCCCCGCGCTCGTCCTCCACGGCGACGCCGACGCCACCGTCCCCTTCGAGGGCTCCGGCGCCCGCACGCACGCCGCCCTCGCCGCCGGCGAGCTGCACGTCATCGCGGGCGGCCCGCACGGCTGCAACGTCAGCCACGCGGAGGAGTGGAACCGGGCGGTCGTGGACTTCCTGGCCCGCTGACGCCCCGGCACCCCCAGCGGGACCGGTAACTGCGGGGGGTGCGTAGGGGTCGGACCCCGATCCCTGCGCACCCCCGCCGCCACGACGCTCGGCGGCATGACCACCACGCACCCGCGCCGGCACGTGCCGGCGCTCTCCTCCCTCCTCGGCCTCACGCTGGCCCTCACCCTCGCGCCGCTCGGCGCGGCTCCCGCGCAGGCGGCGACGACCTGCCTGGGGAAGACCGTCACGATCACCGGCACCTCCGGCGCCGACACCCTCACCGGCACCTCCGGCGACGACGTCATCGACGCGGGCGCCGGCGACGACACCGTGACCGGCGGCGGCGGCAACGACACGGTCTGCGGCGGTGACGGCGCCGACACCCTCGACGGCGGGACCGGCAACGACACGGTCGACGGCGGCGCCGGGACCGACACGTGGTCCTTCGCGTCGGCGACGACCGCCGTGACGGCCTCGCTCGCGACCGGCACGTCGAGCGGGGCCGGGACCGACAAGGGCACCACGCTCGAGAACCTGCGCGGCGGCACCGGGGCCGACACCCTCACCGGCTCCACGGGCACCAACACGATCGAGGGCGGCGCCGGCAACGACCGCCTCGACGGCGGCAGCGGCACCGACACCGTGTCCTACCGCGGCGCCACGACCGCGGTGACCGTCAACCTCACGACGAGGGCCGCCACGGGCGGTGCCGGCACCGACACCCTGGCCGGGTTCGAGAACGTCCGCGGTGGCGCCGGTGGCGACACGATCACGGGCAGCACCGGTGCCAACACCGTCGACGGCGGGCCCGGCACCGACCGGCTCACCGGCGGCGGCGGCACCGACACCGTCTCCTTCGACTCCGCGACGGCCGGCGTGACCGCGTCGCTGGCGACCGGCACCGCGACGGGTGGCAGCACCGACACGTTCAGCGGCTTCGCGCAGCTCGTCGGGTCCCCCTCCGGCGACACGCTCGTCGGGAACGACGGCGCCAACCGCCTCGACGGCGCCCGCGGCGGCGACGCCTGCAGCACCGGCAAGGGTGCGGACACGCTCGTCGCCTGCGAGGACCTCACGGTCGTCACCGACGCGGCGGGCGCCACGGACGCGGCGACGTGGAGCCTGTCGGCCGGCCAGCGCTTCTTCCTCGACAACCTGCTGACGGGGACGGCCGGCACGAACCTCACGTGGGGCGTCACCGGCCCGGGCGGCACCACCGTCCTGGCGCCCGTCGCGGTCACCACCGCGAACAAGGGCCCGTGGACCGCCACCGCCGGCACCCACACCGCCACCCTCGGCGGCACCGCGGCCGGCACGCACCGGTTCCGGCTCGTGCTGCCCGCCACCACGACCTACCCGTACACGCTCGGCACCACCGTCGGCGCGAACACGCCCTCGTCGGGCCAGGGGGTCCTCGGCGTGCAGGACGTGGACCGCTACACCTTCACGGCCACCGCCGGGCAGCGCGTCTTCTTCCTGTCCTCCGGCGACACGATGGCCGGGTACGCCTACGTCCGGCTGACCCAGCCGTCGGGCGCGGTGGTGATGGAGAAGTTCCTCGTCGGGGACCGCGGGCCGATCACCCTGCCCGTGGCCGGCACCTACACGCTGTCCGTGGGCACGCCGACGGGCGACGACCACGCCGGCACCTACGGCTTCCGGCTCGCCACCGTGCCCGCGGCGCAGACGTTCGCCACGTCCATCGGCTCCGCGGTCGCGCCCGGCGTCCCCGGTACCGGTGCCGGCACGCTCGAGCAGCCCGGCAGCGAGGACCGGTACACCTTCAGCGGCACGGCCGGCCAGAAGGTCTTCTACGACGCCGGCACGGACACCACCGGCAACCACGCGTTCGTGACGGTCACCTCGCCGTCGGGCGCGAAGGTCCTGGAGAAGTGGGTCACCGGCGACAGCGCGGTGCTCACCCTGCCGACCACCGGGACCTACACGGTCTCCGTGAAGGCCGGCGTCGACGACCGGGCCACCGGCACCTACGGGTTCACGATCCAGCCGGCCACCGCCGGGCCGCAGACCTTCCCGATCACCCTCGGCGCCACCGTGAAGGACGGCGTCCCCGGGCCCGGCGCGGGCAACCTCGAGGGCCCCGGCGCCGTCGACACCTACACCTTCACCGCCACCGCGGGCGACCGCATCGGCTACACGAGCCTCGCCGACACGACCGCCAACTACGGCTACGTGACCCTGTACGCGCCGTCCGGTGCCACGGTGTGGTCCGGATGGATCGCGGCGAACCGCTTCCCGGCCGCCGTGCCCGCCACGGGCACCTACCGCCTGGAGGTCCGCACGACCGACACCACCCACTGGGGCACCTACAGCTTCGCGCTCGTCAAGGCCGCCGCGCAGCAGACGTTCGCGTACACGCTGGGCAGCACGGTCTCGAACGGCGTCCCCGCCGCGGGCGCCGGGAACGTCGAGGGCGTGGGCGGGTCGGACACGTACACGTTCTCCGGCACCGCCGGTGACCGGCTGCTGTACGACGTGCTGGCCGAGTCGACGAACGGCTACCTGTCCCGCACCCTGATCGCCCCCGACGGCAGGACCGTCGAGCAGGGCTGGGCCTACGGCGACCGCGGCGGGATCGTCCTGCCGGCCACGGGCACCTACCGCCTCGTCATCGCCGGGACGGACAACACCCACTGGGGCACGTACTCGTTCCGGCTGATGAAGACGCCCGCGCCGCAGACCTTCGCGATCCGGGTCGGCCAGACGGTGTCGAACGGGGTGCCGGCCGCCGGCGCGGGCAACCTCGAGACGGTCGGGTCCGTGGACGTCTACACGTTCAGCGCGACCTCGGGGCAGGACCTGCGCTTCGACCACCTCGCCGACGCCACCTCCGGCTACGGCATCGCCACGGTCACGGACCCGTCCGGCCGCGTGGTCCTCACGAAGTGGCTCGGCTACGACACGGACCTGCCGACGCTGACCTCGTCGGGCACGTACACCGTCACGATCCGCACCGGCGACAACGACGCGGTCCACTCCGGGACGTACTCCTTCGCGCTCGTGACGCGCTGACGGGGCGCTGACCTGCTGCCGGGTCCCTGACAGGCCCCTGACGGGCCTCCGACGACGCGACGGGCGCCGCTCGTCCCCCACCCCGGGGGCGGGCGGCGCCCGTCGTCGTGGCGCACCCGTCCGGGTGGCGCCACCCGGACGGGCTCACCGCGGCCCCGCTCGGTCCGATGGGGGGGACCGGTGGTCCAGGACGCGGGCGCCGCCTGGCGAGCAGGGGAGCACGACGCATGACGGGGATCGACGAGGTGCTGGCGCGCGGTGACGTGCGCAGCGTCTTCCAGCCGATCGTCGAGCTCGGCAGCGGGGCCGTCATCGCCTACGAGGCGCTGGCGCGCGGCCCGCACGGCAGCCCCCTGGAGGCGCCGGACGCGCTGTTCGCGGCGGCCCGGGACGTGGACCGCCTGCGCGAGCTCGACGAGCTGTGCCGTCGCGTCGCGCTGCGCACGGCCATCGGCGCCGGGGTGCTCGCGCCGCTCATGCTGTTCGTCAACGTCGAGCCCGAGGTGCTCGGCACCGCGCCGCTCGAGGAGCTGCTGGAGATCGCCGCCGGCGCGCCCGCGGGGCTGCAGGTCGTCCTCGAGATCACCGAGCGGGCGCTGGCGGCACGGCCGGCCGAGCTGCTGGCCACCGTCCGCCGGCTGCGGGAGGCGGGCTGGCGCGTCGCGCTCGACGACGTCGGCGCCGAGGACCTGTCCCTGGCCTTCATGCCCCTGCTGCGCCCCGACATCGTCAAGCTGGACCTGCGCCTGGTGCAGCAGCGACCCGGGCCGGCCGTCGCCGAGATCATGAACGCCGTCAACGCGTACGCCGAGCGCACGGGCGCCGTGCTGCTGGCGGAGGGCATCGAGGACGAGGAGCACCTGGCGACCGCCCGGGCGCTGGGCGCCACGCTGGGCC
Source organism: Cellulomonas marina (assembly GCF_900111925.1). GTDB lineage: Bacteria > Actinomycetota > Actinomycetes > Actinomycetales > Cellulomonadaceae > Cellulomonas > Cellulomonas marina. The sequence goes on along the minus strand of NZ_FOKA01000006.1, from coordinate 144,223 downwards.
AGGGCTGGCTCTTCGGCCGGCCGTCCCCGGGCCTGAGCACGGCGCTGCCGGTGCGGGCGCTCGAGCTGCGCGCGCCGCGCCCCACGGCGTCGTCGGCCACGCCCTTCGACTGCCTGCCGGAGGGCACGACGCTGCGCCGGTCCGCCAAGCCGCTGCTCATCGAGATCAGCAAGCACCTCGAGCGCGAGGCGGTGCGGCTGGGCGGCACCGCCGTCGTCGTGTCGACCTTCCAGGAGGCCGCGCAGTTCACGCCGCGCACCCGCCACCGCTACCGTGAGCTGGCCGAGCGCGTCGGCTTCGTGTCCGCGATCGGTGCGGGCCTGCCCGTGGAGCCCGTCCGCGGGGTGCGCGGTGCCGACCTGGCCCCCGGGGACCCGCTGCGCGACGAGTGGGACATCGCGGTGCTGTCGCCGCACTTCTCGGCCGCGCTGCTCGCCCGCGACCTCGGCGACGCGGGGCCGGACCGGCAGCGGCGGTTCGAGTTCGCTCTGACCTACGACCGCGACACCGTCGCCGACGCCGCGCAGGCCCTCATGTCGCGGGTCCTGCCCGCCGGGACCCGCTCGTCGGCGCCGCTCGTCGGGCCGGGCGCGTGGGGCGACCAGGGCGACCTGAGCGACCAGGCCGACCTGGGCGCCACGGGCGCGGCGGCGGCGGGCGCCGGCGACGGCCGGGGCTCGAGCACGGCGCCGGACGCGGGCTCGGCCCTCGCCGGCCGACCTGCCCCCGGGCGCCACGGCCGCGCCCCGGTGGCGACGGAGGCCGAGCGGACGCTGCGCCGGGCCCTGGCGGCCACGGCCAACGGCGTGAGCATCTGCGACATGACGCGGCCGGACCAGCCGCTCGTCTACGTCAACACCGCCTTCGAGCGGCTGTCGGGCCTGCGCGCGGAGGACGTGCTCGGCCGCAACTGCCGCTTCCTCCAGGGCGAGGGGACCGACCCGGCGGCGGTCACCCGCCTCCGCGAGGCCGTGGCCGAGGGCCGCGAGGCGCGCGAGACGCTGCTCAACCACCGCGGCCCGCAGCGCACGCCCTGGTGGAACGAGGTCTACCTCGCTCCCGTGTTCGACGACGAGGGCCGCGTCGTGCAGTACATCGGCGTGCAGAACGACGTCACCGGACGGGTCGAGGCGGAGGCCCGCCTGCAGGCCGAGCGCGAGCGCGCGCAGGCCCTCCTCGTCGAGGCCGAGCGGCTGGCCGGGCGCGACCCGCTCACCGACCTGCTGCACCGGCACCGGTTGGAGGAGCGGCTGGAGGCGGTGCTGCTCGAGGCCTCGGTGACCGGCACCGGCACGGCGGTGCTGCACCTGGACCTCGACGGCTTCCGGGCCGTCAACGACGACCTCGGGCACGCGGCCGGCGACGAGCTGCTGCGGGCCGTGGCGGACCGGCTGCGCACGCGGCTGCGGCGCGGCGACCTCGTCGCGCGGCTGGGCGGGGACGAGTTCCTCGTCGTGCTGCCCGCGCTGGGGCGGGGCACGGCCGGCGACGAGGGGCGGCGCGTGGCGGACGAGCTCGCGCTCCTGCTGAGCACGCCGGTGACGACCTCCCGCGGGGTCGTCGCGGTCGGCGTCAGCGTGGGGGTGAGCACCTCGCCGGAGGACGGCGACGGGTTCGACGCGCTCCTGCAGGCCGCCGACGTGCGCATGCACGCCGACCGGGCGGCGCGCCGCGGCGTCCTGCGCTGAGGCCGGTGCCGGCGCCCGGGACGACCCGCGCCGGCTCCACGCGTCCGGGACGGGTCAGCGCGGCAGGACGTTCCGCAGCGGCCGCCCGGCCAGCAGCGCGTCGAGGTTCTGCCGGATCAGCGCCGCGGCGCCGACGGGCCGACCCCCCGCGGCGTGCGGGGTGAGCACGAGGTGCGGGGCGTCCCACAGCGGTGAGCCGGGCGGCAGGGGCTCGGTGGCGGCGACGTCGAGCGCCGCACCGGCCAGCGTCCCCGCGCGCAGCGCGCTGACGAGGGCGTCCTCGTCGACCGTCGAGCCGCGCCCGACGTTGACGACGTACGCGTGGTCGGGCAGGAGGGTCAGCCGGCGGGCGTCGAGGGCGCTGTCGGTGGCCGGCCCGCTGGGCAGCACCAGGACGAGGACGTCGGTGGCCGCGAGCACCTCGTCGAGCCCGTCGGGGCCGACCACGGGCAGGCCGCCGCGCTCCCCGGCCGTCCGCGCGACGCCCGTGACGTGCGCGCCGAGGCCGGCGAGGACCTGCCCCAGCCGCTGCCCGATGGCCCCGAAGCCCCACACGGTGACGCGCGCGTCGAGCAGCGTCGTCACCGGGCCCGGCGGGTGCAGGGGCTGCGTGCCCCCGAGCTCGCGGGCCCAGCGCTGCTCGGCCTGCGCCGCCGCGGACGCGGGCAGGCGCCGCACCAGCGCGAGGACCAGCGCGAGCGCGTGCTCCGTCACCGTCGGGGTGTGCAGCCCGACGCCCGAGCAGAGCACCACGTCGGGCGCGAACCCCGCGGCCAGCACGCTGTCCGGACCGGCCGCGAGCCCCTGCACCCAGCGCAGCGACGTCAGGCGCCGCGCGGCGTCCTCGAGCGTGCCCGCGGCGTTGCCCCAGGCGACGAGCCCCACCGCGTCCGCGTGCTCCGCCGGGACGGGCCCCTCCGGGTCGTACCGGACCAGCTCGACCAGGTCCGGGACCTCCAGGTCGGTGGCGGCGGCGGTCGGCACGAGGAGCTTCACGGTCCCCATCCTGCCCGCGGGCCGGTGGGAACGCCGTCCGTCGTCGTGGCACTCCCGCAACCCGTCCGCGTGACCGTCCGCGTGACCCGTCCGGGTGCACCCGTCCGGGTGGACCGACGGCCCCGGACCACCCGCACGCCGCACGGCTCCTGCCCCGGCGCGCACCGCCGCCGATCGTCCGGGCGAGGGCGACCAGCAGCAGGCGCCCGTGCTCCCCGGACCGGTGTCCGGCGACGACAGGACGGTGGGCCGTGGTGGACGGCGGACGCACGGTGCAGGGCCGCAGGTGGCTGCGCGGGCCCGACGGGCTGGTGCAGCGCACGCGGTGGCTGTTCTGCGGCAGCGCGCTCCTGTCGCTGGCGCTCACGCTGCCGGGGGCGCTGACGGGCGGCTCACCCGAGGCGGTCGTCCTGGTGCTGACGGGGTCGGTGGCGCTGTCCGCGGTCTGGGTGCGGCGCTACCGTCGTGCGCGCGTCACGCCCGTCGACGACGTGTCGGAGGCCCTGGCGGCGCTGCTCGTCACGGCCGCGGTGCCCGTCCCCGCCATGGCGTCCGGCTTCGCCTTCGCCTCCCTGTGGTCGCGGGCCCTCTACGGCACGGCGCACCGGGCACTGCTGCACACGCTCCTCCTCGCAGCGGGCCTCGTCGGGTCGCTCGCGCTGTGGCCGCACGTGCCGGGCCACACCGGTCCCGCGCAGGCCGCGCCCCTCCTGGCGTCCCTCCCCCTCGCGCTGGTCATCCTCTTCGTGGCCCGGCACCTCGCCGTCCACCTCTTCGCGCGGGAGCAGGCGCAGGGCCGGCAGGAGGCGCTGGCCGCGCTGGGCACGCGTCTGCTGTCCGTGACCGGGACGGAGGAGATCTACGAGGCGGCGTGGACCGCGACGGCCGCCGTCTGCCGCACCACGCCCGGCCTGCGCGCGCTGACGGTGCAGCCGACGCCCGGTCTCCTCGTCGTGCGCGGTACGGCCGGTCCCTTCGCCGTCACACCCCAGGCCCTGCCGCGCGACGCCCTCCCCCACGACCTGCCGCAGGAGCTCCCGGGCGCCGACGACGAGGGCGTGCCCGTCGCCGCGCACGCCGCCGGGCTGCTCGACGCCGCCGCCGACGAGACGTGCCGCTGGCTCGCCCTGCCCATCGCGGGGGTCGAGGGCTGGATGCTCCTCGGCGCCCCCCGTCAGGTGCCCGACGAGGCCGTCGTCGCCGTGCGCACCGTCATGGCCCAGGTGGCGCTGGCGCTGCGGAGCGCGGACGCCCGGGACGAGCTCGTCCGGGCCGCGCGCACGGACCCGCTGACGGGGCTGCCCAACCGCGCGGCGTTCATGGAGGCGCTGGAGGAGGCCGTCGGCCGGCTCCCGTCGGGGGCGTCGTTCGCGGTGCTGTTCTGCGACCTCCACGGGTTCAAGGCCGTCAACGACGCGCTCGGCCACGCGGCGGGTGACGCGCTCCTGCGCGAGGTGGCCGAGCGCTTCCGCCGGGACGTGCGCGCCGGCGACCTGTGCGCCCGCCTCGGCGGCGACGAGTTCGCGGTCCTGCTGCGCTCGCGGCCGCACGACGACCCCGTCGTCTTCGGGGAGTCCGTGCGCGGCGTGGGTGAGCGGCTGGTGACCGGCGTCGCGGCGCCCGTGACCCTGCCCGGCGGGACGGGGCGCGTGGCGGTGAGCATCGGCGTCGCGGTCGGCACCGCCGGGGCCGGGCTGCCCGGCGCCGACGAGCTGCTGCGCCGCGCCGACGACGCCATGTACCGCGCCAAGGCCGGCGGCAAGGGCCGCGTCGAGTCGACGGAGCTGCGGGCAGGTCGGGCCGTCGTCGGGCAGCCCGTGGTCGCCTGACCCGTTGCGCGCCACCCCGCCGTGCACGGCGCGACCCCCGCGACGAGACTCGCTCACGGGTCCACGGGTCGTGCCGGACCGGGCCCCTGACGGAGGGACGCCCGCACATGACCAGCGCGATCACCAGCACGGCCGGCGGCACCAGCACCGCGACCGGCAGCACCACCAGCACGACCACCACGGCCGGCAGCCCCACGCCCGACCCGGCCGTCACGCGGGAGGTGCACGAGCCCGAGCGCGTCGTCGTCATCGGCGGGGACTCCGGCATCGGCCGGGCCGTGGCCGTCGCGCTGGCGGCCCCGGGGCGGCACGTCGCGGTGACGTACAACAGCGACGAGGAGGGCGGCCGGGCGACGGGCGACGAGGTGGAGGCGGCCGGGGCCACCGCGCACGTCCGGCACCTCGACCTCACCACGCCGACGGACGCCTCGACCGCCGTCGACGAGCTCGCCGACGCGATGGGCGGCATCGACGCGCTCGTCCTGTGCTCCGGCGCCGGGGCGTCGCAGCTCCTCGTCGACCTGCCGTTCGAGCAGTGGCGCGAGGTGCTGACGATCGACCTCGACGGGTTCTTCTGCGCCCTGCAGGCGGCTGCGCGCCGGATGATCGCGGCCGGGCGCGGCGGACGGGTCGTCGCCATCACGTCCGTGCACGAGCACGCGCCGCGGGTCGGCGCGGGCGCCTACTGCGCCGCCAAGGGCGGCATCGGGCTGCTGGTGCGCACGGCGGCGATCGAGCTGGCCGAGCACGGGATCACCGTGAACGCCGTCGCCCCGGGCGAGATCGCGACGCCCATGACCGGCCAGACCGACGACGCCCCCGTGCAGGACGCGCACCGCCCGGGCATCCCGGTGGCCCGTCCCGGCGACGCGCGCGAGATCGCCGCGGTGGTGGAGCTGCTGTGCTCCGCGAAGGGCGCCTACGTCAACGGCGCGTCGTGGGTCGTCGACGGCGGGATGCTGCAGATGGGGCCGATGGCGGGCTCGCACATGACGTCGGACGACTGGCGCCGTCCATAACTTGTTCTAGTTGTCCTCAAACAAGTAGGGTCGTTCCGTGCTCCTCCGGATCGACCCCGGCTCGACCGAGCCGCTGTTCGCCCAGCTCGCGGCGCAGGTGCGCGCCGCGGTGCTGCGCGGCGAGCTGCGGCCCGGCGCCCGCCTGCCCACCGCGCGCGACCTCGCGGCGTCGCTCGACGTCAACCTCCACACGGTCCTGCGGGCGTACGGCGAGCTGCGCGACGAGGGCCTCGTCGAGCTGCGCCGCGGGCGGGGGGCGGTCGTCGCCGCGCACGCCGCGGGCGACCTGGACCCGGTGCACGCGGCCGTGGCCGCCCTCGTCTCCGCCGCCCGCGCCCGCGGGCTCGCGCCCGCCACCACCGTGGGCCTCCTCAAGGACGCCCTGAGCCAGCAGGAGGACCGATGAGCAGCCGCCCGTTCACCAGCCCCGTCGGGACGACCCGGCCGACCGTGCCGCACCGCACGGCCAGCACGGTGCTGGCGCTGGTGCCCGCGGCGGTGACGCTCGGGACGGCTGCAGCGCTCGTCGCGTCGTGGCGGTCGCGGCTGCCCGACCCGGTCGCGGTGCACTTCGGACCCGGCGGCGCCGACGGCTACAGCGCCCTGGGGCCCTTCGTCACGCTCGGCCTGGGCCTGTTCGCGGCACTGGCCGTCGCGGGGTGGCTCGTCGCCGTGCGGTGGGGGCGGGACGCGATGACCCGTCGGATCGGCGTCGGGCTGGCGGCCGGCCTGGCGGCCTTCGGCGCGGTGCTCGTCGCCGGGGTGCTCGCCCTGCAGCGGGGGCTGGCGGACGCCGCCCGCACGCCGGACGTCGACCCGGTGGTGACCGGCGCGGTCGTCGCCGGGCTCGTGCTCGGCGGGCTGTGCGCGTGGGCGGTCCCCGCGGACGCCTCCGCACCGGCGACGGACCCCGGGCCTCTCGACGGGCCGCGCCTCCCGCTGGGCCCGCAGGAGCGTGCGGTGTGGACGGGCCGGGTCGTCAGCCGGGTCGCCGTCGCGCTCGGCGGCGGGGCGACGCTGCTCGTCGCCGCGCTGGCCGTGGGGCTGCGGATACCCGGCCTGCTCGTGCTGGTCGCGGCGCTGGCCGCGCTCGTCGTCACCGGCGCCGTCGTCGTCGTGACGGTCGACGCCACCGGGCTGACCGCGCGCTCCCCGCTCGGGTGGCCGCGCTACCGCATCCCGCTCGACGAGGTCCTCGGCGCCCGGGCGACGCACGTCCGACCGCTGGCGGACTTCGGCGGCTGGGGCTACCGGCTCGGCCGCGGCGGACGGGTCGGGTACGTGCTGCGCACGGGCGACGCGCTGGAGGTGAGCCGCACGGGCGGGCGGACCTTCGTGGTGACGGTCGACGACGCCGCCACGGCGGCGGCGCTGCTCACCACCCTGGCGGAGCGGGCCCGACCCCTCGCGCGCGGCTGACACCCCGCGCGGGCCGGGCCGGGCCGGTCGGACCGGCCCGGCCCCGGACGTCAGCGCCTCAGCCCCGGACGGCCTCGGCCTCGAGCCCGCCGCCGGGGATGGCCGCCAGCAGGTCGCGGGTGTACTGCTCCCGCGGGGAGTCGAACACCTCGTCGGTGGAGGCGTGCTCGACGACCTTGCCCTGCCGCATGACGACGACGGCGTCGGCGATCTGCCGGACCACCGCCAGGTCGTGCGTGATGAACAGGTAGGCCAGGCCGAGCTCCTCCTGCAGGCCGGCCAGCAGCTCGAGCACCTGGGCCTGGACCAGCACGTCCAGGGCGGACACGGCCTCGTCGAGCACGATGACCTCGGGGCTGAGCGCGAGCGCCCGCGCCACGGCGACGCGCTGGCGCTGCCCGCCCGACAGCTCGTTGGGGAAGCGCCGCATCGTCGACGCCGGCAGCGCGACCATGTCGAGCAGCTCCCGGATGCGGCCCTCGCGCTCCTTCGGCGTGCCGACCTTGTGCAGCCGCAGCGGCTCCTCCAGGGACCGGTACACGGAGTACTGCGGGTCCAGGGAGCCGTAGGGGTTCTGGAACACGGGCTGGATCCGCCGCCGGAACGCGAACTGCTGCCGGCGGTCGAGCGCCGCGACGTCCTGCCCGTCGAACCGGACCGTGCCCGAGGTCGGCTCGAGCAGGCCCAGCACCATGTTGGCCGCCGTGGACTTGCCGGACCCCGACTCCCCGACGAGCGCGAGGGTGCGCCCGCGCGCGAGCGAGAAGCTCACGTCGTCGACGGCCATGAAGTCCGATGCGCCGCGCCCGCCGCCGCGCAGCGGGAACACCTTCGTCAGGTGCTCGGCGACGACGATCGCCTCGCGCGGCGTCGCCTCGGCCTCGCCCGCGTGGTGCGCCAGCAGGTCGGCGGCGCCGACGGCCGTGGTCGCCGACGAGCCCGCCGCACCCGCCCTGGCCGTCGTCGCCGGCGCCGCGCCGCGCTCGTGCGCGACCTGGATGCGGCGCGAGGCCAGCGACGGCGCGGACGACACGAGCCGCCGCGTGTACGGGTGCTGCGGGTCCGCGAGGATCTGCCGCGCGGGCCCGGACTCCACGACCTGGCCGCGGTACATGACGACGAGGTGCTCGGCGCGCTCGGCGGCCAGGCCCAGGTCGTGCGTGATGAGCAGGACGGCCGTGCCGAGGTCCTGGGTGAGGCCCTCGAGGTGGTCGAGGATCTGCCGCTGCACGGTGACGTCGAGCGCCGAGGTCGGCTCGTCGGCGATGAGCAGCTGCGGGCGCGACGCGAGGCCGATGGCGATGAGCGCGCGCTGGCGCATGCCGCCGGAGAACTCGTGCGGGTACTGCTTCGCCCGGCGCCCCGCGTCGGGCAGGCCGGCCTCGGCCAGCAGCTCCGCCACGCGGCGGGAACGGTCGGCGCGCGAGCCCGTGAAGCCGTTGGCCCGCAGCGCCTCGTCGACCTGGGTCCCGACGCGCCAGACCGGGTTGAGGTTGGACATCGGGTCCTGCGGCACGAGCCCGATCTGGGCGCCGCGCAGCCGCTCGACGTCCTTGCGGCCCAGCCCGACGAGCTCCCGCCCGCCGAAGCGGATGCTCCCGCCCGTCACGCGGCCGGTGCCCGGCAGCAGGTCGATGATCGCGTGCGCGGTCGTCGACTTGCCGGAGCCGGACTCGCCGACGATCGCCACCGCCTGCCCGGGGTAGACGGTCAGGTCCGCGCCGCGCACGGCCTGGACCTCGCCCACCGCGGTGCGGAACGAGACCTCCAGGCCGCGCACCTCGAGCAGGGGCACGGACCGGTCGAGGGGCGTGCCGGGGCCGGCGGGAGGGGTGGCGGAGGGGCGGGCGGGGGTCGAGGAGGTGCTCATCGGGTGCGCGCCTTGGGGTCGAGGGCGTCGCGGACCACGTCGCCCATCATGATGAAGCCCAGCACCGTGAGCGCGAGCGCCCCGGCCGGGTAGAAGAGGATCTCGGGGTTCGTGCGGATGGCGCCCTGCGCCTGCGAGATGTCGCCGCCCCACGAGACGGTGGACGGCGGCAGGCCGATGCCGAGGAAGCTCAGCGTGGCCTCGGCGACGATGAACGTCCCGAGCGCGACCGTCGCGTAGACGATGATCGGCGCCGCCGCGTTGGGCAGCACGTGCCGGAAGAGGATCGCCGTGCGCCCCATCCCCAGCGACCGCGCCGCGGTGACGAACTCGTTGGTCTTCACGGACATGACCGTGCCGCGGGTGATGCGCGCGATGTTCGTCCAGCCGAACGAGGCCAGCACCAGCGCCACCGTGAGCGCCGTCCGGTCGCGGGAGATGCTCATGATGACGATCGCGGCCAGCACCAGCGGGATCGCGAAGAAGATGTCCGTCACGCGGGACAGGATCGTGTCCGCCCACCCGCCGAAGTAGCCCGCCAGCGCCCCGACGAGGGTGCCGACGACCACGACGAGTGCGGTGGTCAGGACGCCGACGGTGACCGACGCCCGAGCGCCGTGCATCGTGCGGGAGAAGATGTCGCAGCCCTGGCGGTCGAACCCGAAGGGGTGCCCGCCGGTCGGGCCGTCGAGCGCGTTGGCCAGCACGCACGAGCGGGGGTCCGTCGCGCTGAACAGGTCGGGCAGCGCCGCCACGAGCAGGACCAGCACGATGATCGCGCCGGAGACCCAGAACAGCGGGCGGCGGCGCATCCCGCGCCACGCCTCGCGCCAGAAGCCGGCGGGGGCGTCCGTGGTGGAGACGGCGTCGACCGCGCCGAGGCCGCCCCCGTCGGCCGCCCGGGCCACGTGCTCCTGCCCGGGACGGGGCGTGCGGGGCGCACGGGCGGGGCCGGCGGTCGCGGCCGGGCCGGCGGTGTGCGGGGTCTCAGGCATAACGGATCCTCGGGTCCAGCGCGGCGTAGAGCAGGTCGACCACCAGGTTGGCGACGATGTAGACGAGCACGAGGACGGTCGTCAGCGAGACGACGGTCGCGTTCTCGCCGCGGGTGATCGCGTCGTAGAGCGTCCCGCCGACCCCGCGGATGTTGAAGATGCCCTCGGTGACGATGGCGCCGCCCATGAGCGCGCCCAGGTCGGCGCCGAGGAACGTGACGACGGGGATCAGCGAGTTGCGCAGCACGTGGCGGGTCGTGACCTGCCCGCGCGAGAGGCCCTTGGCCCGCGCCGTCCGCACGAAGTCCGCCGACAGGTTCTCCTGCACCGAGGTGCGGGTCAGCCGCAGCACGTAGGCGAACGACGTCGCCGCGAGCACGACGGCCGGCATGAGCAGGCTCACCACGTCCGGGTCCCGTCCCGCGGTCACGGGCAGCCAGCCCAGGTTGACGCCGACGACGATCTGCAGGACGAAGCCGATGACGAACGTCGGCACCGCGATGACCAGCAGGCTCAGCACGAGCACGGTCGAGTCGAAGACGCCGCCCTTGCGCAGCCCGGCCAGCAGGCCGAACCCGACGCCGAGCACGGCCTCGATGAGCAGGGCCATGAGCGCGAGCTGGAACGTGACGGGCAGCGCCTGGGCGATGACCTCGAGCACGTCGCGCCCGGCGAAGGTCACGCCGAAGTCCAGCGTGAAGATGCCTTTGAGGTAGAGCAGGTACTGCACGAGGAACGGCTGGTCGAGGTTGAACTCGGCCCGGATCTGCTCCTGCACGGCCTCGGGCAGGCCCCGCTCACCGCCGAGCGCGGCCACGGGGTCACCCGGCCGCAGGAAGACCAGGGCGTAGAGCAGCAGCGTGGCCCCGAGGAACACGGGGACCACCTGCAGGAGCCGGCGTCCGATGTACCAGCGCATGACGATCCACTTCCGTCGTCCGCCCGTGGCCGCGGGGCCCGGGCGGGTGTCGTCTCACCGCGGCGCACGGCGGGCGGGGCGTGCCGTGGCACGCCCCGCCCGTGCTGGTGCGCAGGTCGCCCCGCCGGGGTGCGCCCGTGGGCGCCGTCCCGGCGGGGAGGGACCTCACGCGGCCTTGGTCACCCCGTAGAGGATGGGGTCGGAGTCCCAGCCGAACTCCACGTCGTCGACCGTGTCGGCCCAGCCGCCGGTCGCGTTCGAGTACCACAGCGGGATGCCGGGGAGGTTCTCGAAGAGGATCGTCTCGGCCTCCTTGTACAGCTCCACGGCCTGCTCCGCGTCCGCGGCGCCGTTCGCCTCGGCGAGCTTCGCGTCGAAGTCCGGGTTCGACCACTGGCCGTCGTTGGAGCCCGCGCCCGTGCCGTAGATCGGGCCGAGGAAGTTGCTCATCGCGGGGTAGTCGGCCTGCCAGCCGGCCCGGAACAGGCCGGGGACCGTGCCGCCGTCACGCGCGTCGAGGAACTCGTCGAACGTCGGGTAGGGGTAGAACTCGCAGCCGATGTCCAGCACGGCGCGCACGTTGTTGCACACGGCGTCGACCCAGGTCTGGTGGTCGGAGTCCGCGTTCGAGGCGATCTGCAGGGTGTAGTCGGCGCCGACGGGCTCGATGGCCTCGGCCTGGGCCCACAGGTCCACGGCCGTGTCGGCGTCGAACGCGAGGACCTCGTTGCCGGGGATCTCGTCGGTCCAGCCGTCGATGACCGGGGAGGTGAAGTCGGTCGCCGGGGTGCGCGAGCCGCTGAAGATGGTCTCGGTGACCTCCTCGCGGTCGATCGCGTGGGAGATGGCCTGGCGGCGCAGGAGGCCGGCCTCGCCCTGGAACTCGGGCAGCCACTCCGGCACGGTCATCGTCTGGATGACGGCCGCGGGCTGGTTGACCGCGCGACCCTCGAGGTCGTCCTCGAACGTGGCGAAGGCCGACGACGGGACGTTCTTGATGATGTCGAGCTCGCCCGCGAGCAGGTCGTTGTAGGCCGAGTCCTCGTCCGTGTACGCGATGAGCTCCACGCCGCCGTTCTGCGCGACGCGCTCACCGGCGTAGTCGGGGTTGGGCGACAGCGTGATCTGCGCGTCGTGCTCCCACGAGTCCAGGACGTACGGGCCGTTGCCGACCGGCGCCTCGCCGAACGCCTCGGGGTCGTCGTAGAACGACTCGGGCAGCGGGAAGAAGGCCGCGTAGCCCAGGCGGATCGGGAAGTCCGACTCCGGCTGGTTGAGCTTGACGACGAGCGTGCGCTCGTCCTCGACGACGAGGCCGCCGGCCTCGATGAGCGAGGTGTTCTCGTCGTAGGAGAAGCCCTGGATCGGCTCGAAGAAATAGGACAGGTTCTGCGCGTTGTCGAGCGCGGCGCCGTAGTCCCACGCGCGGGCGAAGCTGTCCGCGGTGACGGGCGTGCCGTCCGAGAACGTCCAGCCGTCCTCGATCGTGATCGTCCAGGTCTGGTTGTCCTCGGACTCGATCGACTCGGCGACCTCGTTGTGCACGCCGCCCTCGGCGTCGTAGTACACGAGGCCCGCGAAGACGTTCTGGACCGCGACGGAGCCGTTGGTCTCGTTCGTCATCGTGGGGATGAGCGGGTTCTGGGGCTCGCCGTTGCTGACGGTGACGACGCCGCCGCTCTCGCCGCCGCCGGTGGCCCCGCCGTCGCCGGTCTCCTCGGCGTCGGAGCCGCCCGAGCACGCGGACAGGGCGAGGGCGGTCGCGAGCGCGAGGGCCGTCAGGGGCGCGTGACGCCTGATCTTCATGTGTTCCTCCGGGGAGAGGCGGCGACGGTCGTGTCGCCGTCCGGGTGTCCGCAGCGGTACCGGCACAGATCGGTGAGCCGGCTCGTCGGGCGGACCACGGGAGGCTACGTCGGGCCCGGGGGTGCCGTTGGCTCCGCGCCCTCCGGGTCCCGCACGGTTTACCGCCCGGGAACACAGACTTTACGGGACGTTCACGGCGGGCCGTGCACTCCCCCCGCAGGCGGCCTGCAAGCGGCCTGCAAGCGCAGCCCGGCACCGTCCTGCTCGAGACGTCCCGCGCGAGGCGGGACCGGAGCACGGAGGACGGCCATGGCAGGGGTCAGGCAGCAGACGACCGGACGACGAGGGGAGGTCCGTGCACGTGCCCGTGCCGGGGGCCGGGCGGTGCCCGGGCTCCTGACGCTCGCCCTGGCAGGGGCGCTGGCGCTCGCGCCCGCGGGGGCGTCGACCGCCTCGGCCACCACGGCCCTCGACGAGGCGTCGGCCACCACGCCGGCCGCCGACGGGGCGGCGGGCACCGCGGCCCCCGACGAGGCGTCCCGCACGGCGGCGCCGGCCGCGACCGACCTGCCGCACGGCCTGCGGTCGGTGACCGAGCTGCTCGAGGCCGACGGCACCCTGCGCGAGGGCGCCCCGGACGGACCCGTCGACGTCAGCGGCTGGACGATGACGACGGCGCCGGACGGCAGCCCGCGCTTCGTCGCCGAGGACGCCGCGGCCGACGCGTCGTCGGCCGCCCTGGCCGTGGCGGGCGACACGAGCTGGTCGACGACCTTCGGCGCCGCCACCGCCGGCATGGGCCTGACGGCCGTCACGGTCAGCGGCACGAACATCTACGTCGGCGGCACCGTGACGGACCTCGCCTCCACCGCCGAGGGCACCTACCAGCACGTCGCGCGCTGGGACGGGAAGGCCTGGCAGCGATTGGGCACCGGCATCGACGGCGAGGTGATGACGATCGCCGTCAACGGGACCGACGTCTACGTCGGCGGCGACTTCGAGCGGGCCGGCAGCGTCGCGGCCAACGACCTGGCCCGTTGGAACGGCTCGGCCTGGAGCGCCGTGGCCGGCGGTGTCACCAACCCCGCGGCCGACTACGACGAGGCCGTGCGCGCCCTGGCCACCAACGGCAAGAAGCTCTACGTCGGCGGCACCTTCACCAAGGCCGGCACGGTCTCGGCGCGCAGCCTCGCGGCCTACGACCTGACGGCGAAGACCTGGAGCGCCGTCGGCGCCGGCCTGTACCGCTGCGCGAGCTGCGGGGTCGGCGACCCCGGGGCGGTCAACGCCCTGCTGCTGGACGGCACCAAGCTGTACGTCGGCGGGAACTTCGACAAGGCGGGCACCCGCACGACGATGTCGCTCGCCTCGGTCGACACCGCCACGGGCACCTGGACCGCCTACGGCAAGGGCATCCACACCGAGGACGGCTACAAGGGCGTCGTCGAGTCGCTCGCGCTCGACCCCGCCACACGCGCCCTCTACGTCGGCGGCTCGTTCACCCGCGCCAACGGCGTCACCACGATGAACCTCGCCAAGCTCGCCGGGACCACGTTCTCCTCCGTCGGCAAGGTGACGTTCTACGGCGACAAGTACGCCACGGTGCAGTCCGTCGCCTTCTCGGGCGGCAAGCTCTACATCGGGGGCACGTTCACCGAGATCGACGGTGTGAAGCGGTCGAACTGGGCCGTGCGCAGCGGGACCACCTGGTCCACGCCGGGCGGCGGCCTCGACGACGTCGTGGTCGCCATGGCGCCCAAGGACAGCGGGGTCGTCGTGCTCGGCGACTTCGTCACCGCGGGCACCCTGCGGATGAACCGCGCGGGCATCTGGACCGGCACGGCCTGGCAGACGTTCGGCCAGGGCGTGAGCACCACGGCCTACGGCAACGGCGACGTCCACGCCATCGTCCCCGACGGCAGCGGCGCCTACGTCGCGGGCATCTTCAACCAGGTCGGGCAGAAGCCGGCGCGCTCCATCGCGCGGTGGACCGGCTCGTCGTGGGACACCATGGCCGGCGGGGTCACGACGAGCATCGGTGACGCCGAGGTGCACGCGATGGTCAAGGTCGGCACCGACCTGTACGTCGCCGGCGAGTTCTCGAAGGCCGGCGGTGTGGCCGTGCGGAACATCGCGCGGTGGAACGGCACGTCGTGGTCCGCGCTCGGCGCGGGGCTGGACGGGGAGGTCTACGCGCTGCACGTCCTCAACGGCAAGCTGTACGCCGGCGGGGAGTTCGTGAACTCCGGCACGCAGCACCTGGGCGGCGTCGGCGCGTGGGACCTCACGGCCAAGAAGTGGCTGCCCCTGGGCAACCACCCGCAGTACTCCGACGACGTGCGCGCCCTGTCGTCGGTGGCCGGGCAGTACCTCGTCATCGGCGGCCACTTCCACCGCTTCTACGCCGGCGGCATGCCCGCCGTCGAGGGCCTGTACGGCATGACGATGTTCGACACGAAGGACGTCACCGGCAGCGACGTCCTCGACGGGTACTACCTGCTCGAGGGCGTGTCCTGGGCCGGCGGCCCCGGCGGCGTCCGGACGCTGAAGGTCATCGGCGGTGACCTGTACGTCGGCGGTCAGTTCGACCGCGCCGGCATCATGACGCAGGGCCCGGGCACCTCGTCGGGCTTCGCCGCGAAGCACCTGGTGGTGTGCGGTTCAGCACCACCGGCGCCTGGAGCACGGTGGGCAGCCCGAGCGACCGGGTCGACGCCCTGGCCTCCGCGGGCGGCAAGCTGGTCATCGGCGGGAACTTCCTGTCCATCGGCGGCCGGTCGGCGGCCGGCGTGGCGCTCTACGACCCGGCGGCGCGCACCTACGCCGCCTGGGGCAGCGGCATCGGCGAGGGCGGCTGCGGCATCCGGTCGGTGACGGCCCTGGCCCACTCGTCGTCGCCCGGCACCTGGGTCGGCGGGTCGTTCTGCACGGCGGGCGCGTTCTCGTCGGGCAACCTGGCGCTGTGGAAGGGCACGGCCGGCCTCTCCTGAGCCCGGCAGGAGCCGACCCAGCACCCCCCGGCAGCACCCCGCACCCCGGCGTCCCCCGTGGCCGCCGGGGTGCGGCGCGTCCGAGACCGCGAGGAAACCCTGTGCCCGGGCCGTGCCCGACCTCTACAGTCCGGCCCGGAGGTCGTCCATGGTGCAGCTGTCGGGGTCGGTGCTGGGACCGGTGCGCGTGCTGGTCGACGGGCGCCGGGCCGAGACCGGGGGCCCGACGCAGTCCGCCGCCCTCGCGGTGCTGCTCGCCGCCCGCGGCCGGGTGGTGCCCGACGTCCGTCTCGTCGACCTGCTGTGGGACGAGGCCCCGCCGCCGTCGGCGCTGACCAGCCTGCAGGCGTTCGTCTCCCGGCTGCGCAGGGCGCTCGACCCGGCGCGGCAAGGCGTGATCCTGCGGGAGGGCAGCGGCTACCGGGTCCCGGCCGGGACGGTCACGCTCGACGCCGACGCCTTCGAGGCGGCGGTCGCCGAGGCGTCGGGCCTCGTCGGGCGCGGGGAGCACGCCCGCGCGGCCGCCGTGCTCGAGGCCGCGGCGCGGCTGTGGACCGGGCCCGCCTACGACGGCGTCCCCCGGCGCGGCCCCGTCGCGGCGGAGGCGGACCGGCTGGAGCGCCTGCGCGACGCCGCCGACCTGCTGCGGCTCGAGGCCCTCGTCCGCGGCGGGAACGCCGGCCGGGCGCTGGGCGAGCTCGAGGCGCTGACCCGCGCGACCCCGGAGCGGGAGGACGGCTGGCGGCTGCTGGCGCACGCGCTCTACTTCCTCGACCGGCAGGCCGACGCCCTCGCGGCCCTCGCGCGCGCCCGCGCCGTGCTGCGCGACGAGCACGGCCTCGACCCCTCCCCCGCCCTGCGCGAGACCGAGCGCCGGATCCTGGCGCAGGACCCGGCGCTCGCGCCCGCGGCTCCCGGGCCCGGCCCCGCCGCGCCGACGGCCCGGCGGGCGGTGCCCGCGCCGTTGACGGGCTTCGTCGGGCGGCGGGCCGAGGCCGCGCGCCTGGCCGCGCTGCTCGACGAGCACCGCCTCGTCACCGTGACGGGCATCGGCGGCACGGGCAAGACGCGCCTGGCCCTGCACGTCGCGGCCGCGCGCACGGACGCCGACGGCCCCTGGTTCGTCGACCTCGCCGTGGTGCACGACGAGGCCGTGCTGCTCGACGCGCTCGCCGCGGCCCTCGGGGTGCTCACGCCCGGCGGCCTGCCGGCGCTGCTCGGCGCGCTCGCGGGGCGGACCACCCTGCTCGTGCTCGACAACGGCGAGCACCTGCGCGAGCCGCTGGCCGACCTCGTCGTCGCGGTGCTGGCCGCCTGCCCGGGTGTACGGGTGCTGGTCACGAGTCGGCGGATGCTCGACGTCGACGGCGAGGTCGTGCTGGACCTCGGCCCGCTGGACCCGGCGACGGAGGCCGTGGAGCTCTTCGTCGAGCGCGCCCGCGCCGCCGCACCGGGCTGGGAGCCCGGTGGGGACCGGGACGCTGCCGCAGTGGCCACGATCTGCCGGGAGCTCGACGGCCTGCCGCTGGCGCTGGAGCTCGCCGCCGCGCACTGCCGGACGCTGAGCCCGGCGCAGGTCGCCGCCCAGCTCGACGACCGCTTCGCGCTCCTGCGCAGCGCCCCCGGCGGGTCGCGTGCCCGGTCCGCCGCGCGGTCGCGGGGCGCGTCGGTGGAGGCGGCGCTCGACTGGAGCGTCTCGTCGTTGTCGCCGGCAGCGGCGAGGCTGCACGAGCGGGCCGCGGTGTTCGACGGCGGCTTCGACCTGGCCGCGCTGGCGGCCGTCGCGCCCTCCGGCCCGCCGCACGACGACGAGCCCGACGGCGAGCACGCCGACGAGCCCGACGACGAGCCGGCCGCGGCCCCGGTCCTGGCCGGGCTGGCCGAGCTCGTCGACGCCGGCCTGCTCGCCGTGCTGCGCGCACCGGACGGCCACCGCTACCGCATGCTCGCCACCGTGCGGGAGCACGCGGTGCTGCACACGCCGCCGGACCGGCTCGCGGCCGCCCGCGACGCGCACCTCGCCTGGTGCCTCCGCCTCGCCGCCGAGCTCGGGCCCCGGCTCCGCGGCCCGGGCTCGGGCGCGGCCTTCGCGCGCGTCGAGCGCGAGACGCCGAACGTCCGCGCCGCCCTCGCGCACGCCGGGACCACCGGGCAGGGCCGTGCGCTGCGGGCCCTCGTCGGGCACCTGGGGTGGTTCTGGTACCGCCGCGCGCACGTGGCCGAGGGCCTGCGCTGGTGCACGGTCGCGCTCGCCACCCCGCCCGACGAGGACCTGGCCACCGCGACGCCCGCCGACGCCGCCGACCGGGCGCGCGCCCTGCTGTCGGCGGGGATGCTCGCGTACCTGGCCGGTGAGGGCGAGGCGGTCGCGCGCTACGGCGTCGAGGCGGTGGCGTGGGCGGAGCGCGCCGAGGACTGGACCACCGCGGCCCTCACGCTCGGCACGCTGGCCTACGTGCACGCCTATGCCGGTGATCTGGCCGCCGCGGCGGCCGCTAGCGACCGGGCCCAGACCCTGGCGCGGCGGCACGGCCCGGACTGGGCGCTGGCCGACGTGCTCATGCTGCGCGGGCAGCTCCTGCGCGGCACCGGTGACCTCGAGGGGGCCATGGCCGTCCTCGACGAGGCGATCCGCGTCGCCGCGGCGGCGTCGCACGGCTGGGCGCGGGCCTCGGCCCTGTGGATCAGCGCGAAGGTGGCCCTCGACCTGGACCGCCCCGAGGTCGCCGCCGTCCGCCTGCGCCTCCAGGTGGAGGAGCTCGGCGAGGACGGCGACGTCTCCTCCTGGCTGGTCGGCCTGCACGCCCTGGCCGGCGCGGCGGCGGCACTGGACCAGGCCGAGCAGGGCGCGGTCCTCCTCGGCGCCGTGGCAGCCGCCGGTGAGCGCGCGGGCTTCCACCCGGAGGCGATGGACCCCGTCGACAGCGCCCGCACGGTCGCGGCGGTCCGGGCGGCCCTGCCGGAGGACCTCTTCGCCGAGCGGTCCGCCCACGGCCGCACCCTCGACCGCGACGGCGCGCTGAGCGTGGTCCGCGCCCTGGACGTCCGCGCCGACGAGGCCCTCGACGTCCACCTGCGCCCCGCCGCCACCTCCACCTGACGGTCACGCCTCGGTCCGTGTGCCTCGTGGGCCAGCCCGACGGCGCAGGAACGCCGACAGCCCCGCACCTGTCGGTGCGGGGCTGTCGGCGTCGCTGTCTCAACGAGTGCGCCCGAAGGGACTCGAACCCCCAACCTTCTGATCCGTAGTCAGATGCTCTATCCATTGAGCTACGGGCGCGTGGCCCCGGAGGGCCGCAGACGAGGGTACAGGCGCCGGGGCCCGGGCCCAAATCGGTGGCCGACCGGGCTGGACCGGCTACCCCTCGTCGGGCTCCAGCCGGACGACGGGCTCCCCCGCCTCCCAGTCCAGCGGCAGGACGTTGACGCCGCGGTAGGAGACGTCGTCGTACCAGGAGTGGAAGACGAGGAGGTCCTCGCCGTCCGGGCCGACCACGACGTCCTGGCCGCCGGGGCCGATGTAGGCCCGGTCCGTCGCGTCCGTCGTGAGCAGGGGCTCGGGGGCCTTCGTCCACGGGCCCTCGAGCGCGGGGGCCGAGGCCCAGCCGATGGCGTACTGGTCGCCGCCGTAGGAGTTGGCCGAGTAGAGCATCACCAGGCGGCCGTCGCGCTCGACGACCGTGGGCGCCTCGACGAGGTCGCCCTCCCACTCCTGGTCCTGCTTCAGCAGCTTGACGGCCGGGCCCGCCAGCGCGGTCCCGTCAGGCGTCAGGGGCGCGGTCTGCAGCCAGGTGTCGAGGCCGCAGCAGTTGCCGTCGTTCTTCCACAGCAGGTGCAGCGTGCCGTCGGCGGTGCGGAACGTGCTGGCGTCGATCGCGCCGCCCTCGTCGGGCGGGCAGACGAGCATCGCGTCCCCGACGACGTCGAACGGCCCCTCCGGCGACGACGCCACCGCGACGCCGACGCACTGCAACGACGGCCGGAAGTTCGTCGCCGTGAAGTACAGCGCGTAGCGGCCCGGCTCGACCTCCGTCACCTCCGGCGCCCACGTCTTGCCGGGGATGACCCACGACGGCAGCGACGGCAGGACGTCCGGGAGCGTCTCCCACTCCACGAGGTCCGTGGACCGCGCGGCGCGGATGTTGCGCAGGTTCCCGTTGGTCCCGTAGGCGTAGTAGACCCCGTCCACCTCGAGCACGTCGGGGTCGGGGAAGTCGTCGGCGATGACGGGGTTCGGGCCGGTGCCCGCTCCCGTGAACGTGCTCGGCGACGGGCTCGGTGACGCGCTCGCGGCGTCGCCGCCGCCCGCGGTGTCCGCCGCGCCGCCGCCCGTCGTCGACGAGGTGTCGCTGCACCCGCCGACGACGAGGGCCACGGCCGCGGCCAGCGCGACGAGCGCGCCCGCGCGGGGCCGGGCCCTCGTCGTCCGCCTCATCCCTTGAGCCCCGAGCGCGAGACGCCCTCGATGATGAAGCGCTGCAGGAACACGAACAGGATGAGCACCGGCACCGAGGCGATGACCGCGCCCGCCATGAGCAGGTCGTAGCGCACGGCGTTGGCGGACTGCAGCGTCGACAGGCCGGCGGGCAGCGTCTGCAGCTCGGGGCTGAAGAGCACGTACACCGGCCAGAGGAAGTCGTTCCAGTTCGTCAGGAGCGACAGCAGCGCCAGGGTCGCCAGCGCCGGCCGCGACAGCGGCAGCACCACGCGCCAGAAGATCCGCCACGGGCTGGCCCCGTCGAGGCGGGCCGCCTCCTCCAGCTCCTCCGGGATCGACAGGAAGAACTGCCGCAGGAAGAACACGCCGAACGCGGACGCGGCCGTCGGCACGATGACCGCCGCGAGGGTGTTCAGCCACCCGAGCTCCCCCACGATGAGGTAGTTGGGGATGATGAGGATGACCGGCGGGATGAACAGCGTGGCGATGATGAGCCCGAACACGATCCCGCGGCCGCGGAACCGCATGCGGGCCAGCGCGTACGCCGCCAGCGCCGACGTGGCCACGACGATCGCCGCGTTGCCCAGCGCCGCGACGAGGGAGTTGGCGAACCACCGCAGCACGGGCGTGCCGGGTGCGGCCAGGATCGACTCGTACGCCTGCGTCGTGAACGGCGTCGGCAGCCACGACGGCGGGAAGCCGGCGGCGTCGGCCCGCGTCTTGAAGGACGTCAGCACCATGAACAGCAGCGGGCTGACGAACACGAGCGCGAGCACGACGAGCAGCACGTACCGCACGACGGTGCGGCCCGTGCGCCGGCCGGGGGCCCGCGCGGGCGTCGGCGCCGTGCTGCCGCGCCGGGTCGGTGGGACGGCGGTGGCGGTCATCGCGCCTTCCTCTCCCGCAGCAGCCAGAACACGGCGACGCTGAGCACCATGAGGAAGCCCGTGAGCACGTAGCTCATGGCCGCCGCCGAGCCCATCTGGTAGTTGCGCAGGCCGGTCTCGGCGATCTGGTAGATGGCGGTCCGGGTCTCGCGGCCCGGGGCGCCGCGCGTGATGAGGTACGACTGCCCGAACATGTTGGCCGACGCGATGATCGTGATCATCGTGACGAAGGCCAGCACCGGCCGCAGGCCCGGCAGCGTGACGTGCACGAACTGCTGCCAGGAGTTCGCGCCGTCGACCCGGGCCGCCTCGTACAGCTCGGCCGGCACGTCCTGCAGCGCCGCCAGGTAGATGACGGCGTTGTAGCCGAGCGTCCACCACACGGTGACGCCGACCAGGGCCACCCACGCCGCCGGCAGCGACGTGGTCCAGGCGGTGGTGTCGGGCAGCCCGACGAGGCCGAGCCCGTAGTTGATGAGGCCGATGTTCGTGTCGAGCAGGTAGCGCCACAGCACCGCGACCACGGCCACGCCGAGGACGTAGGGCGCGAAGTACACGGCCCGGAAGAGGTTCCGGCCCGGGAACTTCTTGTTCATCACCAGGGCGACGGCCAGCGGCACGACGAGGAGCAGCGGGACGCTGAAGACCGTGAAGATCGCGGTCGCCCGCATGGACCGCCAGAAGGTGTCCGCGGTGGCGGACCCGGAGAAGAGGTCGGTGTAGTTCTCGAGCCCGACGAACGGCTTGCCGGGCAGCGTGTAGTCCCACCGGTGCAGGCTGATCCACCCGCCGAGCACCACGGGTGCCAGCACGAAGACGCCGAAGAGCAGCAGGTACGGCGCCAGGAACAGCCAGGGCGTCAGCCTCCCGTGCGCCGGGACGCCGCGCCGCGACGCCGGTGCGGGGCCCCGCCGGGCGGCGCCGGCCACGTCGGCCGGCGCCGCGACGCGCGTCGTGGACACGTCAGCCCCCGAAGCTCTCGAGGTTCTCCTGCATGAGCTCGGTCGCCTGGACGGCGGCCCCCGTGAGGGCCTCCTCCGGGCTGCTCTTGCCGAGGACGCCGTTGGCGACCGCCGGCTCGAGGGCCTCCGTGGCGACCGTGCCGATGCCGGGGACCGGCGGCAGGAAGCGCATGTCGTCGATCCGCTCGGCGATGATCTGCTGCGGCAGGCCCTCCAGGGCGCCGCCGTCCCGCACGGACTGGCGGGCGGGGATCATGCCGGCCTGAGCCCAGTCCTCGGAGTGCTCGGACATCCAGGCGATGAAGACCTGTGCGGCGGCCGCCTTGTCCGCGTCGCCCGACGCCTGCTTCGTCATGAAGAACTGGTGGGAGTTCGCCCAGACCCGGTCCTCGTCGAAGATCGTCGGGACGGGCGCGATGCCCCAGGGGAGCTCCGAGGCCTGCAGGTCGTTGATCTGCCAGATGCCGTCCCAGGTGATCGACGTCTCGCCGTTCTTGAAGGCGACGTACTGGGAGTCCTGCGCCACGTCGGAGGGGCTGTACCCCTCGTCGACGAGCGAGCGCTGCCACTCGAGCGCCTCGACGCCCTCGGGCGAGCCGAAGGTGGCCTCGGACCCGTCCTCGGCGAACGGCTCGCCACCGTTCTGCCAGGTCAGGGAGTAGAACATGAGGTGCGCGGGCCAGAGCGTCGGGCTCCAGAACGGCGTCTCGTAGCCCGCCGCCTGCAGCTTGTCGAGCGCGTCCATGAAGGACGCCTGGTCGGTGGGGGGCTCGGTGATGCCCGCCGCCGCGAAGTGCTCGGTGTTGTAGTACATGGCCAGCGAGTGGACGTCGAGCGGGATGCCGTAGCGCGCGTCCTGGTAGATGCCCGCCTGCCAGACCTCCTCGCTGAAGTCGTCCTCGGTCAGGCCGATGCCGTCCGCCAGCTCGTCCAGCGGGACGATGACGTTGCGGGCGGCGTTCGTGGCGAGCTGGTCGAGGTGCATGACGCCCACGTCCGGGCCCTCGCCCGCGTTCACCGCGGCGGGGAGCCGCTGGTAGAAGTCCGCCCACTGGATCGTGTTGGGCGTGACCGTGATGTTCGGGTTCTCCTCCATGAACTGCTCGACCATGCCCTGCATGAAGGGGCCGTCGCCGCCCGTGAAGCCGTTCCAGTAGGACAGCTCGACCTCGGGGCCGTCGTACTCGCCGGTGAACTCCGGCAGCTCGGCCGCCTCGCCGCCGCCGCCGCCGGCAGCCTCCTCGGCGGACATGCCGCCGCCGCACGCGGCGAGGGCGAAGGTGGCGGCCAGGCCCGCGGCGGCGAGGCCCAGCCGGGCGCGGGAGCGCCGGGCGGTGGTGGACGTGGTCGTCGTGGTTCTCATCCTCGAGCTCCTCCGGTGGGGGTGCGCCCTGCGCCCCGCCGCCGTGGCGGGGCCTCGGCCGTGCACTGCTGACGGCCCTGCGCGGGTAAACCTTGGACCACTTCCTACCGCACGCTGCCGCGGCGCGTCCACCGGAACGGGTAAACCTTGTACCAATCCGTCACGTCTGCCAGGGTGACGGGCGAGCAGAGGAGGTGGGCGGGGTGGGACGGATCCGCCTGCAGGACGTCGCCGAGCGCGCCGGCGTGTCGATCAAGACCGTCTCGAACGTCATCAACGGCAAGGGCCGGGCGACGGACGAGACGCGCGACCGCGTGCAGAAGGCCGTCATCGATCTCCAGTACCGGCCGAACGTGGCGGCCCAGCACCTGCGGCAGGGGCGCAGCGGGATCGTCGCGGTGGCCCTGCCCGAGCTGACGCAGCCGTACTTCGCCGAGCTCGCGTCCGAGATGGTGCGGGCCGCGAAGACGCGCGGGCTGACGGTCCTGCTCGCGCAGACCGACGGCTCGCCGGAGGCGGAGCGCGCGGCGAGCGACGGCATCGACCTCCCGCTCATGGACGGGCTCGTGCTCAGCCCGCTGACCCTCACCGCGGACGACCTGCGCCACCGGCTCGACCCGACGCCGCTGGTGCTGCTCGGGGAGCACGTGGGCGACGACTCGCCGTTCCCGCACGTCGCCATCGACAACCGGGCCGCGGCGCGGGACGCGACGGCCCACCTGCTGTCCCTCGGCCGCCGCCGGGTCGCGGCGATCGGCGCGAAGGACCCCGCCGGCGGGGTCGTCCCCGCCGAGACCGCCGAGCTGCGGTTCGAGGGGTACCGGACGGCGCTCGCGGCGGCCGGGCACCCGCTGCGCCCCGAGCTCGTCGCGAGCGTCGGGGACTTCCACCGCAGCGACGGCGCCGCCGCCATGCACGCCCTGCTCGACCTGCCGGAGCCGCCCGACGCGGTCTTCTGCTTCAACGACCTCCTGGCCCTCGGCGCCCTGCGGACCCTGCGGGACCGCGGGCTGCGGGTGCCGGAGGACGTCGTCGTCGTCGGCATCGACGACGTCGAGGAGGGCCGCTACGCGACCCCCAGCCTGTCCACCGTCGCGCCCGACAAGCGCAGCATCGCCGAGACCGCCCTGGAGCTCCTGCTCCGCCACCGCACCGACCCCGACGCACCGCCGCGTCACGCCGTCGCCGAGCACCACCTCGTCGTCCGCGAGAGCACCGGCGGCACGCCGCGCCCGTGACCGGAAGGACCCCCACCGTGACCACCACGACGAGCACGACGAGCACGACGACGAGCCCCACGACGGGCACGACGACGAGCCCCGCGACGGGCCCCGTCCCACCGGCGGCCGCGGCCGGGGACGCCGCGACGACGCCGCGCGCCTCGCGCGGCGACGGCACCTACCCCCGCCCGCAGCTCGTCCGGCCCTCCTGGGCCGACCTGTGCGGGCCGTGGGACTTCGCGCTCGACCCGCAGGACGCCGGCCGTGACGCCGGCTGGTGGCGCCCGGGCGGCCCGGATGGCGCCGACCCGTTCGACCGCACGATCCAGGTGCCCTTCCCGCCGGAGGCGCCGGACTCGGGGATCGGCGACCCCGGCCCGCTGCGGGTGGTCTGGTACCGGCGGCGGCTGACGGCCGAGGACCTGGCCGCCGCGGGGCTGGGCCGGCAGGGCGACCGGGTGGTGCTGCACCTCGGCGCGGTGGACCACACCGCCGACGTGTGGGTGGACGGGCAGCACGTCGGCCGGCACGAGGGCGGGCAGACACCCTTCGCGCTCGACGTGACGGCCGCCGTCGGCGGCAGCGGTGAAGGCGACGTCGGCACGGGCGCCGTCGTCGTCGTGCGCGCCGAGGACGACCCCGACGACGTCGTGCAGCCGCGTGGCAAGCAGGACTGGAAGCCCTCGTCGCACTCGATCTGGTACGACCGCACGACGGGCATCTGGCAGCCCGTCTGGCTCGAGGCGGTGCCGGCGCTCGCGCTGGAGGAGCTGGCCTGGGAGGCGGATCTGCCGCGGGCGGCGGCCGTGCTGACGGCCCGCCTCTCGTCGCCCCCCGTGCCCGGGACGTGGCTGGACGTCGTCGTACGGCACGACGAGGACGTGCTCGCGGAGCAGCGCGTGCGCGTCCTGGGCCGCGACGTGCACGTCGTCGTCGACCTGCCCCGGCAGGCCAACGGGCAGGGCTACGAGGAGCTGCTGTGGTCGCCGGAGCGCCCCACGCTGCTCGACGCGACGCTCACGCTGTCGGCCCCCGGTGGCTCCCCGGACGTCGTCGCCTCCTACCTCGGCCTGCGCAGCTGCGCGGTCGCGGCAGGCGCCTTCCTCCTCAACGACCGCCCCTACCGACTGCGGTCGGTGCTGGAGCAGGGGTACTGGCCCGGGACCCACCTGGCCGCGCCCTCGGCGGACGCGCTGCGCCAGGAGGTGCAGCTCATCAAGGACCTGGGCTTCAACGCCGCGCGCGTGCACCAGAAGGCGGAGGACCCCCGGTTCCTCTTCTGGGCGGACCGGCTCGGACTGACCGTGTGGGGCGAGACGGCCAACGCCTACGCCTACTCCCCGCGGTCGGTCGAGCTGCTCACGCGCGAGTGGCTCGAGCTGGTGCGCCGCGACCGCTCGCACCCGTCGATCATCACGTGGGTGCCGCTCAACGAGAGCTGGGGCGTGCAGCACGGCGCGCACGACGTCGCGCAGCAGCACTACGGCCTCGGCCTGGCGCACCTCACCCGGGCGCTGGACCCCACGCGGCCGGTCGTGTCGAACGACGGCTGGGAGCACACCGACTCCGACATCTGGACCGTGCACGACTACGCCGAGCGCGGGGACGAGCTGCGCGCGCGGTACGGCACGCCGGAGGCGGTGGACCGCCTGCTGGCGGGCATCGGGCCCGCGGGACGGCGGCTGCGGCTCGCCGACGCGGCACCCACCCACGACCGCGGGCAGCCCGTCATGCTCACGGAGTTCGGCGGCGTGAGCTACGCGGCCGAGCGCCACGACGCCTGGGGCTACTCGACCGCGACGAGCGACGAGGACTTCGCCGCGCGCATCGGCGACCTGCTCGCGGCCGCCCGCGAGGCCGCGCCGCTGGCCGGGTTCTGCTGGACCCAGCTCACCGACACCGGGCAGGAGACGAACGGGCTGCTGCGCGCCGACCGCTCCCCGAAGCTGCCCGTCGCGGTGCTGCGGCGGCTCGTCACGGGCGTCGACGAGGGGGCGGCCCGCCCGTCCGGGGACGTCGCGGACCCGTCCGTGTGACGGTCGCCCGGCCGTCCCCGCTCGCCCTGCGACCCTCCGGAGCCGCGGTTACCGTCGATCCATGACGCGCACGGCCGACGCGGCCCGGGACCGGGTGCGCGACCTGGCAGCCGGCCTCGGGCTGGGGCACGGGGCCGGCCACGGCGAGGGCCGCGCGCGGGCCGCCGCCGGCACCCGTCAGGACCCGCTCATCAGCTCCGACCAGGGGCTCGCCGCGTGGCTGGTGTCGATCCCCGTCGTCATCGTGCTCGGCACCGCGCTGCTGGCCCCCTGGCCGTGACGGGCGGTCGGGCTGCCTGCTGACGCCGGCGCTCAGGCCCCGGGCACCGGGGGCGCGTCCGGCACCCGGGCCGGCGGTGCGTCGGCCGGCCGGGGACGGTCCTGGCGGTGCAGCCGGACGGCCAGGAGGGCGACGTCGTCGGTGGGACGCTCCGGCACCATCCGGGCGACGACCCCGTCGACGAGCTCGTCCAGGGTCGCCCCGCGCAGGCCGTCCGTCGCCGTCGCCGCGACGGTCTCGCGCAGGCGGCGGATGCCGTCGGAGAGCGACGCGTCCCGGCGCTCCACGAGGCCGTCCGTGTAGAGCAGCAGGGTCGTCCCGCGGTCCACGGTCACGACCGAGTCCGTCCGGTCGACCCCCGGGTCGATCCCCAGCAGCAGCGACGAGCCGTTGCCGTGCAGCTCCGTCACCGTGCCGTCCTCGTGCAGCAGGAGCGGCGGCAGGTGACCCGCGTTCGACCAGCGCAGCCGGGTGACGCTCCGCTCGCGCTCGTCCTCGGACTGCTCGAGCCGGGCGACGACCGCGGTCGCCAGCGTCCGGACCTCGAGCCCACGCATGGCCGCGTCGAGCCCGGTCAGGACGCCCGCGGGGGCCTGCCCCGTCGCGTACGCGATGCCGCGCAGCAGCGTCCGCACCTGGCTCATGGCGGCCGCCGCATCGGAGTCGTGGCCCATGACGTCCCCGATGACGAGGACCGTGGCCCCGTCGGGCTGCAGGAACGCGTCGTACCAGTCCCCGCCGACCTGCGCCGCCTCCGCGGCCGGCAGGTACCGAACGACGATCTCGACGTGGTCCGGTTCGACCGGCGCGGACAGGAGGCTGCGCTGCAGGCTCTCCGCGATCCGGTGCTGCTGCTGGTAGAGCCGCGCGTTGTCGATCGCGAGGCCGGCCCGGTCCGCCACCTCCGCGGCGGTCAGCAGGTCCCCGGCGGACAGCTCGCCCTCGTCGGGCCCACGGAACAGGGAGACGATGCCGACGACGCGACCACGGGCCTGCAGCGGCAGGAAGTACGCCGCCGATGGCCCCAGCGCACGCAGCGCGTCCTGGGCCGGGCCCGCCAGCAGCGGTGCGATGTGCTCGGTGGCGTCGACCGGCACGGACACGAGCCGGTGCTCGCGCAACGCCCGGTGCAGGTACGAGTGCTGGTCCAGCGACGGCAGTCGCAGCCGCCGGTACTGCTGCACCAGCGGGCGCGCGTCGGGGTCGGCGTGCCACGAGCCGACGTCCCGCAGGGTCCCGTGCTCGTCGAGCAGCGTCACCAGGCACCACGAGCCCAGGGCCGGCACGAGGTGCTGCGCGAGCCGCGCCACCGCCTCGTCCGTGTCCAGCGTGCCGGTGAGGTCGGCGCTGACGGCGGCGACGAGGCTCAGCCGCCGGGCCGCCCGCTCGGCGGCGCCCTGCGCGTCCTCGGCGACCCGGCGCGCCTCGTCGGCGACCCGTCCGGCCTCCGCGGCGGCGGCCTGCGCCGCGTGCCGGGCGGTGATCTCGTGGAAGTGGACCGACAGGCCCTCGTCGGTGGGCCAGGCCCGGACCTCGTACCAGCCGTCGAGGGGCGGCGGGTAGTAGGCCTCGAACGTGCCGGGCGTGCCGGTCAGCACGGCCGCCTTGTACTGCTCCTCGAAGACGCTGCCGACCGTGGCCGGGAAGGCGGTCCAGAGGCTCTGGCCGAGCAGCTCCTCCCGGGAGCGCCCGAGGAGCTTCTCGGCCTCGGCGTTGACGTAGCCGAACCGCCACTCCTCGTCGAGGGAGTAGAAGCCGCCCGACATGGTCTCCAGCACCCGCGCGACGCGCGCGTCCGCGTCGCGACGGGCCGTCGTGTCGTACGCCGAGCCGAGCAGGCGCACCGCCGTGCCGTCCTCGCCCGCGACGGCCCGTCCCCGCGCGTGCACCCAGCGCGTACCGCCCCGCGGCAGCATGACGCGGTACTCCGCGTCGTACTCGTCGCACGCCTCGATGGCCACGCGCAGGGCCTCCTGCACCCGCGGGCGGTCGTCGGGGTGCAACGCGGCGACGAAGTCCTCGATCGTCCGGCCGAACTGGCCCCGCTCGAGCCCGAAGATGTCCAGGAGCTGGTCGTCCCACTCGAGGGCGCCGGTCACCAGGTCCCAGTCGAAGGTGCCGACGCCCCCGGCGCGCACCGCGAGCTGCCACCGGGTGCGGTCCGCCTCGTACTCCGCCGCGAGGGCCGCGAGCTCGAGCTCGGTGGCGGCGTAGCCCGCCAGCTCGTCGAGCAGGGCGACGTCCTCGTCCCGCCACGGCCGGGGCGCCGGGTCGAACACGCACAGCGCGCCCACGACGTGCCCCTGCTGGCCGCGCAGGGGCACGCCCAGGTACGCACCGACGGCACCGCCGGTCACGGGCGGGAGGTCCGCGACCCGGTCGTCCTGCGCCGCGTCGGTGACGACGACGGGTGCGCCGGCCGCCGCCGTCACCGTGCACAGCGAGTCCGCCAGCGGGCTGCGCGTCCCCGCCGGGTCCGGCCCCGGCCCGTGGCCGGCACCGACGACCTGCACGTCCTCGAGCAGGGAGATCTGCGACGACGGCGCACCCAGCAGCCGCGACGCCAGCCCCACGACGCGGTCGAGCACGGGGCTGCCCACCGCCGGGAGCACGCGCCGGGTGGCGGCGACCCGCTCCGGACCCCCGGGAAGGCCGGGGGTCCGGTCGGTTGCGGACGCGCTCACGGGATCACCTGCTGCGGGGCGGGCGCCGGGAGCCGGATCGGCGACCCGCGGAGGCGCGGTGCGGGGTCGGCGGAAGGATAGGCGAGGACGGGCCGAACGTGACGGCCCGCCCATCACCCGTTCGCGGGCGCCACCCTCAGGTGGTCGAACCGCGCGGTGGCCCCGGCACCGCCGTGGGCGACGAGGCCGATGCGGACCTCGGCACCGGCGTCGAAGGTCCACGTGCCGCCGTGCACCCATGTGATGCCGTCGGTGCTCGTCGAGGCGCGGACCTCCTGCTCACCGGCCGCGTCGGCCGTGCGGGTCAGCCGCAGCCACGTCGTCTCCGCCGGGGGCCCGACGATCGTGCCGCCGTACCGCGTGCCGCCCGCGAAGGGGATCTCCCGGCCGAACTCCGTCTGCCGGGTGTTCCAGATGGCCACGTGCGAGAGGCGGGCGAAGTCGTCGTCGTCGACGTAGGCGACGATCCCGCCCTGCTGGTAGTTGCGGATCTCCTCGACCCCGAGGTCGATGGTCAGCCGCGTCTCGGCCACCCAGTCACCCTCGGGGGCGTCGCGCAGGAGCAGCCCCGCGTCGTCGCTGTCACCCGTGAGGTCCTTCGCCTCGGTGGGCCAGACCAGGGAGCCGTCCTCCACCCGGACCTGCGGGTCGCGCACGGCGGTCCAGCCGGAGGCCAGGGTGTCGCCGTCGAACTCGTCCCCGAGCGCCGGGTCCCAGGGGCCGGGAGCGGGCGGCTCGACGACGTCGGTCACCGGGACCGCGGCCGGCAGGACGCTCACGTCGTCGACGTGTGCACCGGGCCCGTCGACGAGGACACCGGCGGCGCCGTGCGTCCGGGTGCCGCGCGGCAGGTCGAGGACGACCTCCGCGAGCGGGTCGCCGAGGCGGGCGTGGCTGAGCTCGGCGCGCGCCTGCCCGTCACGCACCTCGAGGACCAGCGCGTGCCAGGCGTCGGACTGGAAGCCGTGGGGCAGCGGAGCGCTCTGCGTAGCCGTCACGGCGGTGCGGCCGCGGACCGTGGCCGTCGTCTCGACGACGAGCGCGTCGTCCTCGAGCCGCGCCCGGATGTTCGCGGCCTGCAGGGTCGTCCCGCGACCGCCGACCGCCGCGGCCAGGGTGGTGCTGGCCGTCGAACCCGCGGCACGCCGGACGTCGGCCTCGACGCGGACGTCGGTCAGGCCGCCGCCGCGGGTCAGCAGGGTCGCGGCGCCGGTCGAGGCGGCGTACGGGCCGGCGGCGACGTCGGTCGCCGTCGCCCAGGCGCCCTCGGCGCGCAGCGCGGTGGTCCCGCGGCCGTCGGGCAGGCCCGCGTCGAAGCCGGTCACCGCGCGACCGCCGGTGACGGGGCCGGGCTGCGCGTCGTCGGAGCCGCCGAGGCCGCCCCGGACGACCGGCCAGCCGTCGACCCAGTCCAGCCGGTCGATGAGCATGGGCCGCTCGTTGATGCCGTCCGTGCCGTCGAGGTACGGGTCGGCGCGGTCGATGGCGTGGTAGACGATCCAGTCCTGGCCGGCGAGGTCGGTCGTGATCGCGTTGTGCCCCGTCCCGACGAAGGCGTTGCCGTTCGGGAACAGCACGGGCGTGCCGCCGGCGCGGCTCTGGTCGAGCGGGACGCCCTCGCGGTCGACGTAGGGGCCGGTCAGGTCCCGCGACCGGCCGACCTGCACGCTGTAGCCCGTCGTCGGGCCGGCGCAGCAGTTGGCGGTGGAGGCGAACAGGTACCACCAGCCGTCGCGCTGCACGACGTAGGCGCCCTCGAACTTGTTGTCGATGGCCACGCGGGTGGGCGTGCCGACCGCGCGGGTGCCGTCGTCGGACAGCTCGGTGACGAAGATGCCCCCGTAGTAGGAGCCGTAGAAGAGGTGCTCCTCGCCGTCCGGCGTCGCGACGTGGTGCGGGTCGAACGTCCAGAGGAAGTCGCCGGGTCCGCCCGCCCCGCGCCGCGGGCCGACCACCGGGCCGCCCGCGGCGGTCCAGGGGCCGGTCGGCGTGGGCGCGGTGGCGACCCCGATGGCGCCGTCGCCCCGCTCGCCGGTCACCGTGGTGTCGGTGACGACGTAGTAGAGGCGGTACTCGCCGTCGACGTACCGGATGTCCGGCGCCCAGAGCGCGGTGCCGCCGGCGGTGTCCGCCCAGGACGGCAGCGTCGTCTCGGTGAACGCGTCGCCGACGTACTCCCAGTCGACGAGGTCCTGCGAGCGCGACATCGGCAGCAGGTGCCGCGTCCCCTCCCCCTCGCGCAGCGGGTCGGTGGTGCCGTAGGCGTACCACCAGCCGTCCTGGCCGCGGATGACGGCGGGGTCGGCGTAGGTGTCGGCGAACGTGTCGCTGACCGGGTTGGTGTACGTCGTCGCGGTCGGCGCCAGCGGCCCGTCGCCGACGACCGTCGGACCGGGGGCCGCCGCGGCGGTCGGGGCCACCAGGGCGGCACCCAGCGCGACGGCGGCGGTGAGCAGGGCGGGGCGTGCGGGTCGTCTCATCGTCGAGCTCCCAGGCAGGTCGGGACGGCCCACCCGGCGCTGGGTAAACCTTGGACCACCTAGTCCTACCCGCTGATCGGCGGCCGTGTCCAGAGCAGGGGCCGCCCGGTCCTCGCCTCGCGGTCGACCGTCACCGGCTGGGCCACGACCACGCCGGCACGTCGAACGGCCCCTCCTGCCCCCGCACCCGCGTCGCGCCGAGCTCCTTCACCAGCTCCACCTCGGCCAGGTCCTCGGCGTCCGCGAGCACACGACGCAGCGCGGCGGAGTGCGTGACGACGACGACCTGCGTGCGCCGCGCGGCGGCCGCCACGAGCCCGCCGAGCCCGGGCAGCAGGTCGGGGTGCAGGCTCGTCTCCGGCTCGTTGAGCACGAGGAGCCGCGGCGGCCGCGGGCTCAGCAGCGCGGCGGCCCACAGGAGGTAGCGCAGCGTCCCGTCGGACAGCTCCGCGCCCCGCAGCGGCCGCAGCAGCCCGTGCTGGTGCAGCTCGAGGCCCAGGAGGCCGCCCCGTTCGACGACAGCGACCCGCGCGTCGCCGAACGCCGCGGTGACGGCCTCGTCGAGCAGGTCCCCCCACCCGGCGTCGACGATCGTCGCCACCGCCGCCGCGAGGTCGCCGCCGTCGGCGGCCAGCACCGGCGTCCGGGTGCCGACGCGCTCCTGGCGCGCCGGCGCGTCCGGGTCGGCGCGGAACCCGTCGTAGAAGCGCCAGGACCGCAGCGTGCGGCGCACGGCCGACAGCTCGGGCGCGCCCGCCGGGTCGACCACCTCGCTCAGCAGGCTGTCCCCGGTCGCCAGCTGCTCGGGCATCCGCCGCCACCCGCCCTCGTCGTCCCGCAGCCGCGCGGTCGGCCCGTGCCGCTCGGCGACGAGGGACCCCGCCCGCAGCACCTCGCCCGTCCACACCGCCTCGACCTTGATCTCCGGGTCTCGGGCGAAGACCCCGCCCTCCTGCGGCAGCCCGAGGTCGGCGGCGTAGCCGTGCCCGTCGGCGACCACCCCGAGCCGCAACGCCACGGGCCGCCGCCGCCGGGTCCCCTGCACCGGGGCGCGGCCCTGGCGCACCTCCAGCCCCGTCCCCTCCGGGCCGGCCCACAGCGTCGAGTCGAGACCGCCCTCGCGCGCCAGCGCCCCGACGGCGCCGCCGAGCGCGATCCCGGACAGCAGCCGCAGCGCCCGGTACAGGTTCGTCTTCCCCGACCCGTTCCCACCCGTCACCACGGTCAGCTGCCCCAGCGGCAGCACGAGCTCGCGCAACGACCGGTACCCCTCGACCGCCACCGTCGTGATCACCCGGCCAGCGTGCCGCACGGGTCCGACAGCGAGGCGGCACGTCCGGCAGGCACCGGCGGCGGCAGCACGACGGCGGGCACCCGTCCGGGTACCCGCCGTCGTCGCCGCCGCGTGCGGTGACCGTCGCCGCGACCTGCGCTCAGCGCAGGAGGTCGACCTCCAGGTCCGCCCAGACGAGGCGGTGGTCGGACGTCGGGAACGGGAAGGTGCCTGTCAGCTCCGAGCCCGGCTGCCCCGCGGCCGGCCAGAACACCCCGGCGTCGGCGACGCCGAGCGTGGTGGACGGCAGGACGTAGTCGACCCGCAGGTTGCCCGGCGCGGTGTCGGCGAAGTCCGCCGTGTCGAGCGCCGGGTCACCGGTGTGGGCGGCGTTCGCCCCGCCCTGCGCGGCCGCAGCCTCCGGCCCGCCGGCCGAGGTCGGCGCCGGGTCCTGCAGCAGGTCCAGGCTCAGGAGCTGGCCGATCGCCGTGTCGTAGGAGTCCCCGTCCGCCGGGTCGGCGTTGAGGTCCCCGACGATGACGAACCGCTCGCCGCGGGCGAGGCCGCCGTGGACGCCCTCGTCGTCGTACACGTAGTCCGCGCCCTGGACGTAGTCCGCCCAGAACCGGATCTCGTCGTGGTTGCGGCGGCCGTTGCGGTCCTCGGCGCCGTCGAACGACGGCGGCGTCGGGTGCGCGGCCAGGACGTGGACGGTGCGGCCGTCGACGACCACGGGCACGTCCCAGTGCGACTTGGAGGACAGCGGGAAGCTCTCCAGCTCCTCCGACGAGTACCAGTCGGCCGGGATGACGTTGCCGGGCATGTCCTGCCACCGGAAGCCCTGGAACGTCCGCACCGCGTCGGTGTCGATCGGGTACCGCGACAGGACGAGCATCCCGTACTGGCCCGGGAAGGCGCCGAAGCCCCAGGCGTCGTCGGGGCCGCCCACGGACCCGTCGTTGTTGAGGTCGAACCCGGACGGCACGCCGGTGTTCACCGGTGCCCAGAAGGCGTACGGGTACGTCACCGGCGCCCCGTCGCCCTGCGGCACCTCGAGGTAGTTCTCCCGGAACAGCCGGGCGCTGACCCCCTCGGCGTCGTGGTCGAACTCGTTGAGCAGCACGACGTCGGGGGCGGCGGTCTGGATGACCTCGGCGACGGCCTTCGCCTGCGCGTTGTCGCCCGTGGCGAGGTCCGCGGCCAGGCCGCCCTCGGTCGCCCGGTTGAGGGACAGGTTGTAGGTGGCCACCCGCAGGTCGTCCGTCACCGCGACGGCCGGGTCGTCGGTGAAGGCGTTGTCCATGCCGGCCTGCACGAAGGCCCGGATCTCGCCGACGAGGTCGCCAGGGGCGTTCGGGTCGTCGCCGATGCGGAACTCCGCCGGCAGGAACTGGTTCTCCTTGCGGAAGGTCCAGCCTGTGACCTCCAGGCCGAGGCGGTGGGCCTGCTCGATGACGCCGGTCGGCTCGCCGAGCGTGCCGTCCTCCTCGCGCGGGATCATGACGTTCTTCTGCAGCCCGACGACGTCGGCGTACTCCGCGACGTCGTGCAGGCCCTCGCGCGTGACCATGTCCGCGTAGGTGAGCGGGTCGCCGGCGGCGACCTTGTCGGCCGGTGCGCCCGCGGCGTCGATGAGCTGGGCCAGGCGGACCGTCGTCATCCCGTTCAGCTCCTGGAGGTTGCCCACCTCGAAGGACTGGATCTGCACGGGGTAGCCGCGGCTGTTCCAGCCCGCGGCGTCGATGCCGGCGACGACGGCCTCCTCCATCGAGAGGCCGATGGAGTCGAAGTACGTGCCGTGCTTGATCTCGGGGATCACGCCGACGGGGCGGCCGTCGCAGGAGACCGAGCGCCGCGCCAGGTCGATGACCTCGTCGAACGTCGGGATCTCGTACAGGCCGTCGAAGGCGGTGTTGCCCGGGCGGACCTCGGGCAGGCGCTCCACCGCGCGCAGGGTGCGGAGCTCGGCGAGCGTGAAGTCCTCGGTGAACCAGCCGGTGTAGGCCGTGCCGTCGACGGTCTTCGTCGTGCGGCGGTCCGCGAACTCCGGCCGCGTCGCGACGTCCGTCGTGCCGCTGATCTCGTTCTCGTGCCGCGAGACCAGGACGCCGTCCTTCGTCATGACGAGGTCCGGCTCGATGTAGTCGGCACAGGCGAGGATGGCCCGCTCGTACGCGGCCAGCGTGTGCTCGGGCCGCTCGCCCGAGGCGCCGCGGTGGGCGATGACCGTGGTCTCGGAGGGCGCCGCGGCGGGGACGCGCCGCAGGTCGACGACCGCGAGCTCCGTGGCGTCCGGCGTCCCCGGCACGCGCGCGGCGTTGCCCGGGTAGTTGTTGTCGTTGGCGATGAGCAGGCGCCCGTCGCGCAGGCGCACGACCGTCTCGAAGGACTGCACCGGCAGGGAGTACGGGTCGCCCGTGCCGTAGCCGTCGCCCGCCCCGATGCCGTCGGGGTTGGCGATCTTCAGCGCGTCGAGGACGAGCGTCTTGCGCAGGTAGCCGTCGGGCTCGACCTGCTTCAGGTCCACCTCGTAGACGCGCTTGGTGACGGACGCGGCGCCGTCGAAGTCGTCCCGCTCGACGACGAGCATCCGGTGGTTGCCGACCATGAACGCGTCGCCGATGACGTTGGGCTCGCGGTCCGCCTCGTAGTCCCAGGTCCGGCCGGTGTACTGCCCGGTGGCCGTGTCGACCTCGTGGACCGTGCGCCGGCGCTGCTGCGGGTCGTCGACGTAGGCGCCCTCGGTGATCGGGTAGAGGAACTTGCCGTTGGCCGAGACCGCGAGCGACTCGAAGCCCTTGGAGGCCTTGACGCGCGGGCTCTCGTCGGGCGCGAGGAAGGGGTTCTGCGGGGAGCGACCGCCCGGGAACGGCACGGGCGCCTGCAGCAGCTTGCCCGTGGCGTCGACGTGCAGGAGGAACGGCCCGAACTCCTCGCCGATCCAGAACGTGCCGTCGCGGAGCTGCACGAGGGACTCGACGTCGAAGTCGCCGCCCGTCAGCAGCCGCTCGGCCGTGCCCTCGTTGACGATGGGGAAGCCGGCGAGGCCGTCGGGGTCGCGCAGGCTGATGAAGCCGTCGAGCGCGAGCTCCCCCGAGCCGCCCTCGGCCGTCTCCCAGTCGGGCGCGAGCGTGTAGATCCGCAGGAGGAAGTCCGCCGAGTTGCCCTTCGTGCCGAACCCGTTGTCCGGCATGCCGTACAGGGTGCCGTCGCGCCCCTCGACGACCGCCGAGAAGCCGGGGACGACCTGCCCGGCGAACGGGCCCTGGCGGCCGTTGGCGGGCGTGGCCAGTGCACCCGACGGCGGGCCCTCGACGAGGGTGTCGGCGTCGAGCGTCGCGCGGGCGACGAGCGTCGGCTCCGTGAGCGGGCTGATGCGGGTGCGGCCGGTCTGCGCGTCGGCGGCGGAGCCGGCAGCGGAGTCAGCAGCGGTGTCGGCGGGGGCCGCGAGCGCGGCGGTCGGGGTGAGCAGGCAGGCGACGAGCCCTGTGACCAGGACCGTCCGAGTCCTCAGACGTCTCATGGCCCCAGCACAGTGCCGCCGGGCGACGGTGGCGGGACCGGCGGACGAGGGCCGGGTGACGGCTCGGTGAACCCTGGCCCCCGGGGCTCAGGACGGGACGTGCCCGTGCCGACGGTCCCGGCGCTCCCCCGCGACGAGCACGACCGACGGCCCGACGACGACGGCGACCGCCGCCACCAGCACCGACGCGCCGCGCACCTCGTCGGACGGCACGAGCGCGAGCACCGCCCCCACCAGCACGAGCACGCCCAGCACCACCGCCGCGGACCGCCAGCCCGTCGCGAGCCGCCGCCCGGCCGGCAGGTACCGCACGTGCGCGACGACGAGCACGACGAGCCACACCACCGACGCCACCACGGCCACCACGAGCATCCCGACGAGCACGCCGACGAGGTCCTGGAACCCGCCGGACCCCGCGCCGGCGGCGGCCAGCGCCCCGGCCGCCAGCCCCAGCAGCCCCGCCACCACCACCGCCGCGACCAGTCCGAGGGCGAGGAACCCCGGCAGCGGCAGGCGACGCCTCCCGGGGGTCGTGCCGTGCGTCGTCATGGCGGCCATCCTGCCCGTCACCCGGTCGCGCGGTCCCGTGTCCGCGTCCCGAGCCGCTCGCCCTGCTCCGCCTCCTGCCACCCGGGACCTCGGTCCCCGTCCCACGTCAACCCGCGACCGCGCCCGTACGCCTTCATCGCTTCTTCATCGAGCGCGGCTCGGGTCACCCGCCTCGGCTGGCGATGGTGAGGGGGTAGCCGCCGGGAGCCTCCGGCGGTCCGTCCGTCCGAGAGGAGACCGTCGTGGTCGCCCTGTCCCCCGCCGTCGCCGACCCGGGCGCCGCTCCCGCGCCGGCCGCCCGTGCTACCCGGACCGCCGCCCTGGTCGCGCTCCTCGTCGCCGTCGCGGGCGTCGCGCTCACCCTGCCCGCCTGGCCCGCGGGCGGCGACATGGGCGGCACGCACTACATGGAGCTGCTCGCGGCGAACCAGCCGTGGAACCTGCTGCTGTTCATGGCGGTGCCCGTCGTGCTCGCGGAGACCGTCGCCGTCACCGAGCTCGTCCTGCTGCTGCGCCGGGACGCGGCGCCGGCGTGGGTGGCCCGGCTGTCGCGGTGGGCCGGCATCGTCGGCGGCGTGTACTTCGTCGGGGTCACCGCGTACCTGCTGCGGCACGCCGTCGTGCCGCTGACGCTCACCGGCGGGTGGCGCGGCCCGGCCGACGTCGTCGCGGTCGGCGGGTACCTGCTGGGGATCGTGCCGCTGCTGGGCCTGGCGCTCGTCGAGCTGCGGGCCGTGGGCGCCGGGTGGACGCCGCGGCGACGGCTGGCCGTGCACGCCGGGCTCGTCGGGCTGTTCCTCGTCGTCGCCCACGTCGCGATGATCGCCGGGATGCTCGACCCGGCCGTGCTCGGGTGGGAGGCGGGCCACGTGATGCCCGACGGCAGCAGCATGCACGAGAGCACGCACGGGAGCGTGCACGGGAGCGTGCACGGCTGAGCCCACCCAGGACCGCGCGAGCCCGTCCCCACGAGGTGGGGACGGGCTCGTCGGGGGCGGAGACGGTGGGATTTGAACCCACGGAGGAGGTTGCCCCCCTCACGGCCTTAGCAGGGCCGCGCACTAGACCGGGCTATGCGACGTCTCCCAGACGCCGGTCAGGGTAACCGCATGTGCGGGCTGCGACCAAAGCGGGCACCTGCCCCTCAGTGCTCGAACGCCCACTCCCGGTCGGTGAGCATCCGTGCGACGGCCAGGCCGATGGCCAGCGCGGCGACGACGAGCACCGCCTGCACGCCGGACGCCAGCGCCTGCGTCGTGTCCCCCTCCGACAGCGCGAACACCGCCCGGTAGGCCGTCACCCCCGGGACCATGATGACCACGGCCGGCACGGACACGGTGATGCGCGGGACGCGCAGGCGCGGGGCGACGAGCGCCGCCAGCAGCCCGACGAGCAGCGCGGCCCCCGCGGCCGCCGCCTGCGGCAGCACCCCGGCGTCGACGAGCCCGAGCCGCAGGACGTTGGGCACCACCGCGACGGCCGCCGCCGCGGCGGCCATGGGGAGCGTCGAGTTGAACAGCAGCGCGAAACCCAGCACCCCGAGGAACGAGAACAGGCAGCGCAGCGCGACGAGCACGCCCGGCGCCAGCCGCGTGTCGGGCGCGAGGTCCGGCGACAGCCCGACGAGGGCCGACACGCCCCACACCGCCAGCGCGGCGGACATGAGCAGCGTCAGGGCGTAGGTCAGGCGGGCCACGCCGGCCGAGAAGTCCAGCTTCGCCAGGTCCAGCGCACCCGTCACCAGCGGGAAGCCGGGCACGAGGAACAGCACCGCGGACACGTACCCCGCCTCGTGGCGGGTGGCTGTCGCCCCGGAGCCGTGCAGCGCCGTGACGAAGGCCAGGTAGGTCAGGCACGCCAGCGCCGCCGCGACCATCGTCACGCCGAACTGGTTGAGCCCCCGGTGCAGCATCGCCCGCCGCGCGCCCTGCCCCAGCGCCGCCGCGACGAACACCGCCGCCATCTCGACGGGCCCGCCGCGGTTGAGGAACGAGAACGCCGCGCACGCCAGGCCGGCCCACAGGGCGTTGAGCAGCGCGCCCCACAGCGGGCCGCGCGCCTCGATCTCGTCGAGCGCGCGGGTGACGTCCTCCACCGTGGCCGGGCGCCGGCCGGCGTCGAGGTCGCCCGCCAGCCGCTCGAGCAGCGTGAGCCGGTGCGCGTCGATGCCGACCCGGCGCACCTCCGTCACCTCGGTGCGGAAGCTGCGACCGCGGTGCGAGGTCGTCGTGATCTCGGTGAGGGTGACGTGCGCCTGGTGCCGCTCCACCCCCAGGGCGTGCGCGACCCGGGCCATCGACGCCTTGACGCGGTAGGAGCCGGTGCCGGCACCGAGGCTCAGGCGGCCCATGCGCAGGGCGACGCCCGAGCGGCGGATGAGCTGCAGCTCGTCGTCGTCGGGCTGGGTGGGCACGGGGACGGGCACGGACGCCATCATGGCCGACGTCCGTGCCCGCCCACCTGCCGGGCCGGGTGCGAGCGGTGCGTGCGGGAGTGC
Source organism: Cellulomonas marina (assembly GCF_900111925.1). GTDB lineage: Bacteria > Actinomycetota > Actinomycetes > Actinomycetales > Cellulomonadaceae > Cellulomonas > Cellulomonas marina. The sequence continues at coordinate 104,500 of NZ_FOKA01000006.1, read as the reverse complement.
CCGCGGACTAGGCCGTCGGGACGGGCGCCGCCTCCGCGTGCCAGATGCGGTCGAGGTAGTCGCGCATGGAGCGGTCGGAGGAGAAGAAGCCCGACCGTGCCACGTTGAGCACGGCCGACCGCGCCCAGGCGTCCGGGTCGGCGTACGCCCGCTCGACGACGAGCTGCGCGTCGAGGTAGGCCTGGAAGTCCGCCAGGACGAGGAAGCGGTCCTCGTACAGCAGGTTCGAGACGATGGGCTCGAACGTGCGGCGGTCGCCGTCGGAGAACGCGCCCGAGGCGATGAGGTCCAGCGCGTGCCGCAGGGTCGCGTTCGACTCGTAGAAGCTGGTCGGGCGGTAGCCCTTCTCGACGATTTCGGCGACCTCCGGCTCGGTGAGGCCGAAGAGGAAGAAGTTCTCGTCGCCGACGAGCTGGCGGAGCTCGACGTTCGCGCCGTCGTCCGTGCCGATGGTCAGCGCGCCGTTGAGCGCGAACTTCATGTTGCCCGTGCCCGACGCCTCCTTGCCGGCCAGCGAGATCTGCTCCGACAGGTCGGCCGCGGGGATGAGCCGCTCGGCCAGCGTGACGTTGTAGTTGGCCGGGAAGGCGATGCGCAGCCGGCCCTCGAGCACCGGGTCGGCGTTGATGGTCCGGCCGACGGCGTTGATGAGGCCGATGGTCTGCTTGGCCATCTTGTAGCCGGGCGCGGCCTTGGCCCCGAACGTCACCGTCCGCGGCGTGATGTCCGACGCCGCCAGGTCGCCGCGGCGCACCTGGTCGTACAGGGACACCACGTGCAGGAGCTTGAGCGTCTGGCGCTTGTACTCGTGCAGGCGCTTGACCATGACGTCCAGCATCGAGTCGGGGCTGACCTCGATGCCGTCGCGGACCTTGAGCAGGTCCACCAGGCGGGTCTTGTTCGCGGCCTTGACCTCGCGGAAGCGGCGGCGGAACTCCGCGTCCTCGGCCAGGGGCTCCAGCTCGCGCAGGCGGTCGAGGTCCGTGACCCAGCCGTCACCGATCGCCTCGGTGATGAGCGACGACAGCCGCGGGTTGGCCAGACGGACGAAGCGGCGGGGCGTCACGCCGTTGGTGACGTTGGTGAACTTCTCCGGCATGTACTCCGAGAAGTCCTGCAGCACCTTGTCCCGCAGGAGCTGGGAGTGCAGCTCGGCGACGCCGTTGACCTTCGTGCCGGCGACGGTGGCGAGGTAGGCCATCCGGACCGCCCGCTCGGGGTGCTCGGCGATGATCGACATCCGGCGCACGCGCAGCTCGTCGTCGGGGTAGGCGGTGTGCACCTCGGCGAGGAAGTCCTCGTTGATGCGGTAGATGATCTCGAGGTGGCGCGGCAGCAGCCGGCCCAGCAGCTCGACCGACCAGACCTCGAGCGCCTCGGGCAGCAGCGTGTGGCAGGTGTAGGCGAAGCAGCGCTGCGTGAGCGCCCACGCCTCGTCCCAGTCCCAGCCCTTCTCGTCGAGCAGGATCCGCATGAGCTCGGGGATCGCGATGACGGGGTGGGTGTCGTTGAGCTGGAAGACGATGCGCTCGTCGAGCCGGTGCAGGTCGAAGCCCTCGGGCAGGACGTTGTCGAGGAAGTCCTTGAGCGACGCGGCGGCGAAGAAGTACTGCTGCTGCAGGCGCAGCTCCTTGCCCTGCGGCGTGGAATCCTCGGGGTAGAGCACCTTCGAGATGTTCTCGGCGGCGGTCTGCGCGCGGACGGCGGCCGAGTAGTCACCGGCGTTGAAGATCGACAGGTCGAAGGACTCCGTCGCCGCCGCCGACCACAGGCGCAGCGTGTTGACGCGGCCGTTATGGTAGCCCGGGACCATGTAGTTGTAGGGCACGGCCTGGACCTGCCAGTCCGGGATCCACCGCGTGACCAGGCGGCCGTCGACCGTCGAGGCCTCCGTGCGGCCGCCGAAGCCGATCGTCACCGCGGCCTCGGGGTGCGGGAACTCCCACGGCGAGCCCTGCGCCAGCCACGCGTCGGGCTTCTCCACCTGCCAGCCGTCGACGAAGGTCTGCCGGAAGATGCCGTACTCGTAGCGGATGCCGTACCCGATGCAGGGGATGTTCATCGTCGCGAGGGAGTCGATGAAGCACGCGGCCAGCCGCCCGAGGCCGCCGTTGCCGAGCCCCGGCTCCTTCTCCATCGACCGCAGGCGCTGCAGGTCGATGCCGAGGGACGCCAGCCCCTCCTCGACGATCTCCTCGAGGTCGGTGGCCAGCAGCGCGTTGCCGAGCTGCCGGCCGAGGAGGAACTCCGCCGACAGGTACGCCACGGACTTGGCCTGCACGTCGCGCTGGTGGTCCAGCGTGCGCAGCCAGCGCGACATGAGGTGCGTGCGCACCGTCCGCGCGAGGGCGAGGTACTGGTCGTTCGTCGACGCCCGGGACATCGACATCCCCTGGCCGAACTGGAGCTCGCGCAGGAAGTCCTGCACGAAGCCCTCGACCGAGTGCTGCGGGGTGGTGATCTGGTCAGCGGTCTGGGTCACCCGGCCACGCTAGCGGGACGCGCCCCGTCCCGTCACGTGCTTGCACGACCTGCAAACGGTTTTCAGCCGTCGTCGCGGGGACGGCGCAGGGCGATCCACGCCGCGGCGACGATCCCCGCGAGGACCGCGGTCCCGGCGCCGATCCAGATGCCGGCACCGAGGCCGTCGTCGCTGCCGTCCTCGCCGGCCGCCGTGGGCGTCGCGTCGGGCGACGGGCCGGTGGTCGTCTCGCTGGTCGGCTCGCTGGTCGTCTCGCTGGTCGGCTCGCCCGTCGGGCCCGTGGTCGGCCCGCCGGTCGCGGCCGTCGTCGGGTCCGTCGCGTCCGCCGACGACGAGGGCGTCGGCGCGGCCGTGGTCGGCGCGGGGGCGGCGGCGTCGGACAGGCTGAAGTCGAACGTGCCCTCGATCGGGTGGCCGTCGCCCGACACGACGCGCCACAGCACCGTGTAGGCACCCGCGCCCAGCTCCTCGGGCAGCGGCACGGTCAGCTGCGGCCCGGCCACGACCGGGGCCAGGCCCGGCAGGTCGGTCCCGTCCGGGGCGGTGACCCGGACCTCCTGGGACAGGTCCAGCAGGTCGCCGGAGAACGTGAGGACGAGCTGCGTGGGCGCGGCGTCGAGGACGGCCCCGGCGGCCGGGTCGCTGCCGACGAGCGCGTCGTGCGCCGCGGCCGGACGGGCGGCGAGCGTGCCGCCGGCGAGCGCCAGGAGCAGCCCCAGGACGAGCGCGAGCGCGCCGGGACGGGCACCCGGACGAGCAGCAGGACGAGTGGCAGGGCGGGCACCAGGACGAGCAGCAGGACGGGAGACGACGAGCGCGCGGGTCACCCCGGCAGGCTACGCGTCGGTCCTGGGACGACCCGCGCGGGGGCCGACGTCCCGGCGACCGTCCGGGCGCCGGCCGTCCAGCCGGCGGGCCTCGTCCAGGGCGGCCGTCACCTCGTCGCCGCGCTCGAGGGCCAGCGCCTCCGCCGCGCCGATCAGCCCGGCCACCGCCGCCCGCGAGCGGCTGCGGTGCAGGGCCGCCGCCTCCTCCGCGGTGGCGTCGAGCAGGCCCGTCCACGCGCGGCGCACCTGCGGGCCGTCGCTGACCTGGTGGGGCGCCCGCCGGGCGGCGACGTGCAGCGGCAGCCCCTCGGCGAGCAGCTCGAGCCGGACGGCCAGCACGCCGAGGTCCTGCTCGTCGAGCGGCACCTGGCGCAGGTAGACGCGCACGTCCTTCACCAGCCGCCGCACGACGAGGTGCTCCCGCGGCCCGGCGCGACGACCCAGGCGGCGCAGCGTCTCGAGCGAACGCAGCACCCGCGTCCGCGTGCGGGCCTGCTCGCGGCGCACCCGGCCGGCTCCGCCGGGCAGCAGGCCGCGGGCGCCGCCGCGTCGGTGCACGACCGCGCTGGCCCAGACGGCGGACGGCGCGGCGGCGACGGCCGTCGCCACGGCGACCACCGTCATCAGCTCCTCCACGCGGCCCCTCCCTGCCGGTCCCCACGCCACGGGCGGGGGCTCCCACTCTGCCCTGCCGGGACCGCCCGCCGCCAGGCCGTCCGCCGCCAGGCCGTCCGGGTGGTCCGCCTCAGGTCTCAGGCGCCGACGGGCTGCGGCTCCCGGCCCGCGACGGCCCTGTCGGACCCGGCCGCCGACCCGTCTTCCGACCCGGCCTGCCGCCCGTCCTCCAGGCGCGGCACCGTGCCCAGCGCGGCGGCCAGGAGGCGCAGCGTCTCCTCGCGGTGCGGGGAGCGACGCGGGTCGGTGCCGCGCACCTCGCCCGTGACCGGCTGGACCATGACCTCGTCGGCGCCGATCCGGTCCGCCAGGCGCACGAGCTCGGCGGCCGCGGCCTCGGGCGTGCCGACCACCCAGGCGGCGGTGAGGTCGTCGAGCAGGCCTGACGCGGTCACGGGCAGCGGCGCGGCCTCCGCGTCCTCCACGAGCTCCTGCGGCTCGAGCGACAGGCCGCTGCGGAGCCGGAACATGCTGCGGGCCTGCGGCAGGACCAGGCGGCGGGCCTCGGCCTCCGTCGCGGCCACGGCGGCGTTGGCGACGAGGACCGTCCGCGGCGCGTCGAGCGCCTCCGACGGCCGGAACTCGCGCCGGTACAGCGCGACCGCCTCGTCGACGCCGCGCCCGGCGAAGTGGTGCGCGAAGACGTAGGGCAGGCCGAGGCTCGCGGCGAGCTGCGCCGAGTACATCGACGAGCCGAGCAGCCACAGCTGCGGCGCGCTCGTCGCCCGCGGGGTGGCGCGCAGGCCGTAGGTCCGCTCGCCCAGCCGGACCTCGACGCCGTCGGGGCCGAGGAGGGCCTGCAGGGTGGCGACGTCGTCGGGGAAGGTGTCCACGCCGTCGTCGCGCACGCCCCGGCGCAGCACGTGGCTGGTCACGGGGTCGGAGCCCGGCGCGCGGCCGAGCCCGAGGTCGATCCGGCCGGGGAACGCCGCCTCGAGGAGCGCGAGCTGCTCGGCGACGACCAGCGGCGCGTGGTTGGGCAGCATGACGCCGCCGGACCCGACCCGCAGGTGACGCGTGGCCGAGGCGATGAGGCCGATGAGCACCGGGGGGTTCGTCGCGGCGACGGCCGGCATGTTGTGGTGCTCGGCCACCCAGTACCGGGTGACCCCGAGCGCGTCGGCGGTGCGGGCCAGCGCGAGGCTGGCCGCGACGGCGTCGCCCGTGGACTGGTCCGAGCGGACGGGTACGAGGTCGAGGACGGAGAGAGCGGTCACCCCCGGCGCAACCGGCGGGACGCCGCGGGTGTTCCGTGCGTGGTGCCGTGCGTGATCGCTTGCGGGTGCCGGGCCGCGCACGACGACGGGTACCGTCGCCGGCGTGGACCTCCCCGACGGCCTGCCCGGGTGGCTCGGACCGGTGCTCGGCGTGCTGGCGGGGCTGGCCCTCGTGTGGGTGGCGCTGCTCGTCGTGCTGTGGCGCGAGCAGCGGCGGCACGGGGACGCGACGGGGTGGCGGGAGGCGGCGCGGCTCGTGCCCGACGTCGTGCGGCTGGTCCGGCGGCTGCTGGGCGACCCGGCGGTGCCGCGCTCGTCGCGGGTGTGGCTGGGGGTGCTGCTGGTCTACCTGGCCTCGCCGCTGGACCTCGTGCCGGACGTCGTGCCGGTGCTCGGCTACGCCGACGACGCCGTCGCCGTCGCGCTCGTCCTGCGGCACGTCGTGCGACGGGCGGGTGCGGGTGCGGTCGAGCGGCACTGGCCGGGCACGCCGGCGGGGCTGCGGACCGTGCTGGCGCTCGCCGGCGTCAGCCCTCGTCGGCCAGGCCCGCCAGCACCACGGTGACGTACCGGCGTCGCCGGGCGTCGCCGTCGGACCCGGCCGCGGGACCAGCCGCAGGACCCGCCACGGCCGGCGCCCCCAGGGCCGCCGCGTGCTCGGCCCCGCACAGCAGCCGCAGCAGGTCCTCCACCGTGACGTCGCGGCGCAGCCGCCGCTGCGCGCGGTCACGGACGAGCGCCCGCCGCAGCCCGCCCAGCACGGCCGCCCGCGCCGCCGCGCCCTCGGCGGTCACGGCGTCCGGCGCCCGCAGCGCGTCGGCGACCGCTCGGTCGGCGACGAGGGCGGCGACGACCGCGTGCGCGGCGTCGTCGAGCGAGGCGGCGCGCACCCGCTCGGCGAGGGCCGCCAGGGCCGGTCCGGCCAGCGTCTCGACGAGGTGCGCGCGCGTCGGGAAGTGCCGGTAGAGCGTCCCCGTGCCGACCCCGGCCGCCCGCGCGACGGCTCCCATCGTGAGGGCGGCGGGGTCCTCGTCGAGCAGCGTGCGCGCCGCGGCCAGCACCGCCGCACGGTTGCGCGCCGCGTCGCTGCGGCGTGCCGGTGGTGCCGCCGGGGCCGTCGCCATGGTCCGACCGTAGCCCTCGCACCGACGAGGCGGAGGGGCCGTCCGCTCGGACGACCCCTCCGGTTGCGTTCGTCGATGTCGCTGCCGGTCAGACCGCCGGCGGGGGCGTCCGGTTGTCGTACCGCTCGACGACCTCGTGGTGGCTGGTCCGCGTGCGCTGGCGCATGAGGACGAGCGAGAGGACGAGGGCCAGGACGCCCGCGCCCATGAGGATGTAGCCGATCACGTTGAGGTCCGCGACCGACCAGGTGTCCGGGGCGACCCCGAACGCCAGGATCGCGCCGACCACGATGAGGAAGATGCCCGTGCCGATGCCCACGTCGTGCCTCCTTGCTCCGACGGCGTGCCGCGTCCGCCCCCTGCGCCCGCCTGCGTCCGCCCGGTGCGGACAGACGTGATCGTGGCGCGGGCGACGAGGGCGCGCGCGCCGAGCGGGCCCCGCACGCCGAGGATCACCCGGACGGCCGATGCCGGGCCGGTGCGTCGTCAGGCCTGCTGCGACCGGGAGAACGTGGCCCACACGTGCTTCGTCTGCTCCGTGGTGTACCAGCCGACGTCCTGCGCGAGGCGCTGGGCGATCATGAGGCCGAACCCGCCGTCGCCCGCCGGACGCGTCCCGGCCACGACCGGCGGCGTCCCCAGCTCGCGGTCGGCGACGTGCAGCAGGTACGTGTCACCGCGCACGGACAGGCGCACGGTCGTCGGCGGCGTGCCGTGCTCGAGCGCGTTCGTCGCCAGCTCGGACGCCACGAGCGCCATGGCGCTGGCCACGGAGACCTCTCGGGTGGCCGCGCCCTGGCCGCCGTCCGCCGTCAGCGCCGCGACGAGCTCGCCGCGCAGGGCCTGGAGCTGACGCACCGACGCGAGGACCCAGAACCGCACCGGGTCGAAACCCGCCTCGGGAAGTGCCTCGGGGGCAGGCCCGCGTCGGCCGCGGCGCGGACGTCGTGCGCCCCGGCGCCGGCGCGCCCCGCAGGACCCACGGAGGCGTGCACGGAGGCGTGCACGGAGGCGTGCACGGACCCGGGGGACGCGGCGGCGGGTTCGGCCACGGGCTCTCTCTCCTGGCTGAAGGGGGCGGGCGGGGTGGGTGTGCGGCAGGTGTTCGGGCGGCGGGCCCGGGCTCCTCAGGCGGCAGGCGGGACCTCGTCGACCACGCGGAGGACGTCGGTGAGCTCGGCCGTCTCGAGGAGGAAGCGGAACGCCGGGGACGGCCCCGCCAGGGTCAGCGTGCCCTCGGGGCTGCGCGTCGCCACGCGGACGAGGAACTTCAGCCCGGAGGAATCGATGAAGTCGACGCCGGAGGCGTCCACGACGACCGGCTTCCCGGTCTCGGAGGTGTCGACGGCGGCCTGCTGGAGGTCGTCGACGAGCGCGGCGTCGACGTCCCCCGTGAGGGTCACGACGACGCGGGCGTCCTCCGGGTGGACGACGACGGCGCCGGACGGTGCCGCGGCGGCGTCGTCGAGGTGGTGCGACGGCGCGGACGCCGCCGACGGGGAGGACTCCATCCCCCCATTGTGCCCACTCGCGGGGCGTGCGCCCGCCCGGGCGCCGCGTCGGGACGGGGACCGCCCCGACACCACCCGTCCGCGGGACGCACGCGGGCCCGGTGCACGAGGTGTGCACCGGGCCCTTGTGGGGAGTCGACCCGGAGTCGACCCGGAGTCGACCCGGAGTCGACCCGGAGTCGACCAGGAGTCGACCAGGAGTCGATCAGGCGCGGAACGCGTCCTTGACGTTCTCGCCCGCCTGCTTGGTGTTCGCCGAGGCCTGGTCGCGGTGACCCTCGGCCTCGAGGCGCTCGTCGTCGGTGGCGCGTCCGGCGGCCTCCTTGACCTTGCCGACGCCCTCCTCGACCGCGTTCTTGATCTTGTCGTCGAGACCCATGACGTCCTCCACTGCTCGGGGATCCTTGCCCGGCCCACGCTAGGCGGGGGACGGCCCGTCCGCTCGTCGAGCGTGGTGGTGCTCGGCCATGACCCGCCCGGTCAGCACGGGTGGGGCCCGACCGTGGCCCACACGTGCTTCGTCGGGCCGTCCGCGTACCAGCCCAGGCTCTCGGAGAGCCGCTGGGTGATGAGCAGCCCGAACCCGCCGGCCCCGGCGGGCCGCACCCCGGCGACGACGGGCAGGGCGTCGACGCCCGGGTCGGCCACGTCGAGCAGGTAGCAGCGCGAGTCGCAGAGCAGGCGCACGTCCGCCGGCGCACCGCCGTGCTCGAGCGCGTTCGTCGTGAGCTCGGACGCCACCAGCACGACCTCCTGGCTGGTCACGTCCCGTACGCGACCGGCCCCCTCGCCCTCGAGCGTGTCGAGCAGACCGCCGCGCAGCCCCGCGAGTCCCGCGGTCGACGGCAGGCGCCAGGCGCCGAGCAGCGAGAACCCCGCCGTGGGCGCGCCGGTGGGCAGGCCCGCGTCGTCGTGCGCCCGGACGTCGGACGGTTCGGGCGGCATGGCGGGGACCACGGTGCTCCTCGGGCTCGGGAGGGTGCCCCACGACGGTAGGCCCGCGGCTCCGGACCGACCACCGCTGGCGGGGCGACGTGCACCACCCGCGTCAGCCGGTCGGACGCTGCCCGAGTGCCCCGCCGGCTTCCTGCGGGAGTCGACCCCGAGCTCTCGGGGTCGGGGCGGGGACGGATCTCCACATCGACCCCGAGCAGTTCCACGAGCTGTTCGCGGTCCACTTCGATTCGGTCGTGGCCCGGCGCACGGTCGCCACGCAGCGGCCCCTGGCGCTCGCCGCGTTCCGGCCCCCGCCACCCGGGCGGCGTGGAAGACCGTCCAGTCCTGGTCCCTGTCGGCCCTGCAGGACCTCGCGGTGCCGGGCGAGCTGTCGCGGTGAGCGGCCGACCGTGCCGGCGCGCACCTCGTCGAGGTGGACGCCTCGCGCGCCGTGACGGTCTCGCGGCCGGAGGTGGTGACGGACGTGATCCTGGGGGCGGCCGCGAAGACCGCGGGCTGACGTGGCGGGGCTCCCGGGCGGAGGGCGTGGGATTCGAACCCACGAGGACGGGGGTGTCCCGCCCCAACGGTTTTCAAGACCGTCTCTTTCGGCCGCTCAGACAGCCCTCCCGAGGACCTGGAGCCTAGCGGCGGCGGGGCGGTGCCGGTCCTGCAGCACCAGGGGATGCCGGCGCGGATGCCCGCGGGGACGGGTGGTCCGTCGGTGCGGCGTGCGGCTGCGCGGTCGGCGTGCCCGGGGAGACACGCCGACCGCGCCCCCGTCCCCGCCGCGGACGCCGCACCGGAGGACCACCTCCGTGGCGGGCCGGTGCGGATCGCGTGGCCGGCACCGGCGCGTCCCGGGCGACACGCCGGCGTCACGCCGTGATGACGGCGCGCTCCGCACCCAGCCGTCCCTCGATCGATCCCGGCAGGTGCCGACCGGTACCGGGCGCCGCCGACCGGGACGGCGGTGGCGTCGGTGCGGGCGACGCCGCTACGGCAGGCGCTGCGACCGCGGTCAGCGGGCCGACAGCCGCGCGGTGAGCTCGCGCACCCGCGCGGCGATGTCGTCGCGCACGAGCCGCATGCGCTCGACGCCGTCGATGCCGCGCTCCGACGGCTCGTCCGTCTCCCAGGTCTCCACGGGCGTGCCGTCCGCCGGCTCGACGACCGCCTCCCGCCCCAGCACGACGATGAGGTCCGCGTCGGCGACGAGCGCGTCGGTCACGGGCTGCGGCCTCTCCCGCGTGATGTCGACGCCGACCTCCCGCAGGACCTCGGCCGACAGCGCGTTCACCGCGTCCCCGGGCCGGGTGCCGGCGGAGGCCACCCGCACGGCGTCGCCGGCAGCCTGCCGCATGAGACCCGCGGCCATCTGGGACTTGCCGCCGTTCTTCACGCAGACGAACAGGACGGAGGGCACGTGCGGGGCGGTCGTGTCGAGCGGCTCGGTCACGCCGTCATCCTGGCTCACGAGGAGGTCCCGGCGGGAGACCCGTCCCCGGCCCGTCACGCCATCGCGACGAGAGCGCCGCCTGGGAGGCTGGCCCCATGACGCCCCCGCCGCCGTCCCCGGCCCAGCCCCGCGGCGCCGCCGCCCCGGACACCCCCGCCGACGTGCCCGCCGCCACCCGCCCCGGGCCGACGGGCTCGTCGCCTGTGGAGGCCGTCGACCGGGCGCTGCTCGTCCTGCAGGCGCTGGCACCGGCCGGGCCGCGCGGGCTGGCGCTGGCGGAGCTCGCCGGCACGCTGGGGCTGAGCAAGGCCACCGTCCACCGGGTGCTCGCGGCGCTGCGGTTCCGCGGGTTCGTCGTGCAGGACGCCCGCGGGGCCTACGTGCTGGGTCCCGCCGCGACGCGGCTCGCGGACGACTTCCTCGGGGAGGAGAACCTGCCCGTCCTGCTGCACCCGGCGCTCGTCGCCCTGTCCGCCGCGGCCGACGAGCTCGTCCACCTCGGCGTGCTGGACGGGAGCCACGTCGTCTACCTCGACAAGGTGGAGCCGGCACGGGCGCTGCGGGTGTGGTCGGCGGTGGGCCGCCGCGTCCCGGCGGTGACCACCGCGCTCGGGCGGGCCCTGCTCGCGTGGCGCGGGACGGGACGGCAGGCGCTGGAGGGATACGTGCAGGCCGTGGCGGGTGAGCAAGCCGCCGACGCCGCCCGCGCGTGGGACGCCGTCGAGCGCGCGCGGGAGCAGGGCTGGGCCACGGAGGTGGAGGAGAACGAGGCCGGCATCTCCTGCGTGGCCGTCCCGTTGCTGCGCTCGGGCGCCGCGGTCGCGGCGGTGAGCGTCACGGCGCCCGCCGAGCGGATGACGCCCGACCGCGTCGACGCGCTCCGCCGCACGGTGGCGGAGGTGCTCCCGCCCCTCCTCCCGGCGGGACTGGCGCTGCCCGAGGGTGTCGACCGCTGACCCTGCTATGGCACCATGGGTTCCGTACAGCGAACCGTGCGTTTCATTGATCGGAACGCACGCCGACCAGGACAGGACCCATGGCCGACCTCCTCGCCCAGCTCTCCGCCGCGCGGCTCGTGCCCGTCGTGGTGCTCGACGACGCCGCGGACGCGGCCCCCCTCGCGCAGGCCCTCGTCGACGGCGGGCTGCCCGTCGCCGAGGTGACGTTCCGCACCGCCGCCGCGGCGGACGCGATCCGCGCGATGGCCGACCGCGGCGACATGCTCGTCGGGGCCGGGACCGTCCTCACGGCGGAGCAGGTGGACACCGCCGTCGCCGCCGGCGCGTCCTACGTCGTCTCCCCCGGCACGAGCCGGGCGGTCGTCGAGCGATGCGCCGAGCACGGCGTGCTCGCGCTGCCCGGCGCGGTCACCGCCACGGAGATCCAGGCCGCCCTCGAGCTCGGCCTGACGACGGTGAAGTTCTTCCCCGCGGGGACCTCGGGAGGCGCGCCGGCCATCGCCGCGCTCGCCGCGCCCTTCGGGGGCGTGCGGTTCGTCCCCACCGGCGGGGTCGGGCCGAAGAACCTCCACGAGTACCTGGCCCTGCCCGCCGTCGCCGCCGTCGGCGGGTCGTGGATGGTGCCCAAGGACCGCATCGCAGCCGGCGACTTCGCCGCGGTCCGCGAGCTGACGGCCGAGGCCGTCGCGCTGGCCGGCAGCCCCGTCCCCGCCTGACGCCCGACGCCGCCCGAGCCCGACGCCCCCACCGACGAGAGCGAGGACCTCCCACCATGAGCACCCCGAGCGCCACCCCTGCCGGCCCCTCCGACACCGGGCTCGCCGTCCGCCCGGCCGCCGACTGCCGCTACGACGTCGTCTCCCTCGGCGAGGTCATGCTGCGGCTCGACCCCGGCGAGGGGCGCATCCGCACGGCCCGCTCCTTCCGCGCCTGGGAGGGCGGCGGGGAGTACAACGTCGCCCGCGGCCTGCGGCGGGCGTTCGGGATGCGCGGCGCCATCGTCACCGCGCTGGCCGACAACGAGATCGGCCGGCTCGTCGAGGACCTCATGCTCACCGGTGGGCTCGACACGCAGTTCGTGCGGTGGGTGCCCTACGACGGCATCGGCCGCGGCGTGCGCAACGGCCTGAACTTCACCGAGCGCGGCTTCGGCGTCCGCGGCGCCGTCGGCGTCTCCGACCGCGGGCACACGGCCGCGTCGCAGCTCGCGCCCGGCGACGTCGACTGGGACCACCTGTTCGGCGAGCTCGGCGTGCGCTGGCTGCACACCGGCGGCATCTTCGCGGCGCTCAGCGAGACGGCGGCCGAGACCGTCATCGAGGCCGTCACGGCCGCGAAGCGCCACGGCACGGTCGTCTCCTACGACCTCAACTACCGCCCGAGCCTGTGGAAGGCGATCGGCGGCAAGGCGAAGGCGCAGGAGGTCAACCGGGAGATCGCCCGGCACATCGACGTGATGATCGGCAACGAGGAGGACTTCACCGCCTCGCTCGGCTTCGAGGTCGAGGGCGTCGACGAGCACCTGTCCGACCTCGAGGCGTCGACCTTCGGCGCGATGATCGAGAAGGCCGTGGCGGACTTCCCGAACTTCCGCGTGGTGGCGACGACGATGCGCGGCGTGCACACGGCGACGATCAACGACTGGGGTGCCGTGGCCTGGTCCCGGCCGACCGGCCTCGTCGAGGCGACGCACCGCCCGCGCCTGGAGATCCTCGACCGCGTCGGCGGCGGCGACTCGTTCGCGTCGGGCCTGGTCTACGGCCTGCTCGAGGGCGAGAGCCTGCAGACCGCCGTGGAGTACGGCGCCGCGCACGGCGCCCTGGCGATGACGACCCCCGGCGACACGACGATGGTGACGAAGGCCGAGGTCCTCAAGCTGGCCGGCGGCGGCAGCGCCCGCGTCGACCGCTGAGGCGCCCGGTACGGTCGCCGGGTGCGTGCCGTCGTCGTCGCCCGTCCCGGTGGTCCCGAGCAGCTCGTCGTGCGGGAGGTCCCGGACCCCGTGCCGGGTCCGGGCGAGGTGCTGCTGGAGGTCCACGCCGCCGGCCTGAACAACGCCGACCTCCTGCAGCGGCGCGGGCTCTACCCGCCGCCCGCCGGTGCGTCGGACGTGCCCGGCCTCGAGGTCGCCGCCGTGGTCGCCGCCGTCGGCCCGCCGGACGACGCGGCCCCCGGTGACACCCCGACGCCCGCGCCGGGCGACCGCGTCGTCGCGCTCCTGCCCGGCGGGGGCTACGCCGAGCGGGCCGTCGTCGACGCCGGGCTGACGCTGCCGTGGCCGGAGCACCTGTCCGCGGCCGAGGCGGCGGTGCTGCCCGAGGCCCTGGCCACCGCCTGGTCGAACCTCGAGGTCGCGCACGCGCGCCCCGGGGAGCGGCTGCTCGTGCGCGGGGGGTCCGGCGGCGTCGGGACCCTGGCGGTGCAGCTCGGCCGGGCGCTCGGGCTCGAGGTGCTGGCCACCGCGGGCGGCCCGGACCGGGTCGCCCGCGTGCGGGACCTCGGCGTCCCCACGGTGCTCGACCACCGCGCCGACGAGCTCGTCGAGCAGGTCCTGACCGCGACGGGTGGCGCGGGCGTCGACGTCGTGCTCGACGTCGTGGGCGCCGCGGCCCTGGCCGACAACCTCGCCGTCCTGGCGCCCGACGGGCGGCTCGTCGTCATCGGGCTGCAGGGCGGCACCCGCGCGGAGCTGGACCTGGGCCTGCTGCTGTCCCGCAGGCTGAGCGTCGCCGGCACGAGCCTGCGCTCGCGCCCGCTGGCGCAACGGCGGGCGGTGGTCGCCGGGCTGCGCGCGCACGTGTGGCCGCACGTCGTCGACGACACGCTGCGTCCCTGCCTGCACGCCGCCCTCCCCCTCGACCGGGCCGACGAGGCGCACCGCACGCTGGAGGCCGGCGGCGTCTTCGGCTCGCTCGCGCTCGAGGTCTGAGCCGCGGGTGCGCGTCGCGCCGGGGGCACCCATCATCGAGGGCGTGACCCAGGCGACCCCCGAGCCCACCGACCCCCGCGTCCTCGTCCTGCCGGCCTCCGGCGGCCCGCAGGTCGGCTCCCCCGACGAGGGCGCGCCCACCGGCGAGAGCGACGGCCGCCGCCGCGAGGACCTCGGTTCGATGGTCGAGCAGCCCGCGAAGGTCATGCGCATCGGCACGATGGTCAAGCAGCTGCTCGACGAGGTGCGCTCCGCCCCGCTCGACGAGGCCGCCCGCGCGCGCCTGGCCGAGATCCACGGCCGGTCCCTCACGGAGCTGGAGGAGGGCCTGTCCCCGGAGCTCGTGGACGAGCTGCGGCGCATCACCCTGCCGTTCGTCGCCGACGACGCCCCGTCCGACGCGGAGCTGCGCATCGCGCAGGCGCAGCTCGTCGGCTGGCTCGAGGGCCTGTTCCACGGCCTGCAGACGGCGATCGTCGCCCAGCAGATGGCCGCCCAGCAGCAGATCACGGGCCTGCGCCGCGGCCTGCCGCCGGGCGGCCAGCGCGGCATGGTCGTCCCGGTCGCCGGCCAGGGCCAGCCCGGCCAGCCGGGCCAGCCCGGCGACGAGCGCCCCGGTCCCGGCCAGTACCTCTGACCGCTCGCAGGTAGGGGCGGGGAGGAGGTCGTCGGGACGGCGGCACCCCTGGCCCCTGTGGCCCGCTCGACGCTGTCCCGCTCGCTGCACGACCTCGGTCTCGCCGCCTGGTTCGGCGGCACGCTCGCCAACGCCGTCGCCCTCAACCCCGCCGCCGCGGCCGCGCCCACCGCCTCCGGCTCCGGTGCGGTCGCCAACACCGGCTGGGACCGGTGGACGCCCGTCAACGCCGTCGCCATCGGCGTGCACCTGCTCGGCAGCGTCGCGCAGGTGGGCTCCAACAGCGGCCGCATCGCCGCCCAGAGCGGTGTCGCCTCCATGGCCGCGGGCAAGACCGCGCTGACCGCCGCGGCCCTGGCCGCCACGGGCTACAGCCGCGTGCTCGGCCGCAAGGTCTCCGCGCAGACGGACGTGCCGGCGCAGGACGGCACGACGCCGACCGCGACCACGCCCGACTCCGTCGCCGCCGCGCAGCGCCAGCTCGACGTGCTGCAGTGGGTCATCCCGGCGCTGACGGGCGCGCTCGTCGTCGTCAGCGCCTTCGCCGGCGAGCAGGAGCGCGCGACCGAGGTCAAGAAGGGCGTGCTGGAGCGGCTCCTCGGCCGCTGACGCGGCCGCGACCGACCGCACCTGCACCTGCACCTGCACCTGCACCTGCACCACCGCCGCGCCCGGCGGACCGGCCACCACCGCCGGTCCGCCGGGCCGTCAGCGCGATCGCGACGGACACCAGCACCAGCCCGACGAGGTCGAGCGGTGCAGGACGTTGCGACAGCCCGACGAGCCCGACGACGGTGGCCGTGGCGGGCAGCAGGGCCAGCAGGACCGCGAAGGTCGCCGCGCTCACCCGGCGCAGCACCACCTGCTCCAGCCCGTACGGCACCACGGAGGAGCACACGGCGATGGCGACGACGAGCAGCGCCAGCCGCGGGTCGTCGAGCAGCGGACCGGCGTCACCGGCCAGCGCGGGAGCGAGCACGACCGCCCCGGCGGCCATCGCCACCGTCAGGCCCGTGAGCCCGCGCGGCGCCTGCCGCGCGACGCGCCGGCCCAGCACGATGTACGCGGCCCAGGCCGCCGCCGACCCGAGGGCCGCGAGCAGGCCGACCACGGGCACGGTCCCGTCGTCGCCGCCCTCCAGCGTCACGCCGGCGAGGAGCACCACGCCGGCGGCCGCGACGGCCACGGCGCCGCGCTCGCGCCACCCCCGCCCGGTCACGGCGGCGACCGCCACCGGCCCGAGGAACTCCACCGCCACGGCGGTGCCCAGCGGCAGGTGGTCGATGGCGACGTAGAACGAGACGTTCATGAGCGCCAGCGCGACGCCGAACAGCGCCGCGGTCCCGGCGGCCCGCCAGGGCTCGACGACGGGCGCGGCGTCCTCGCCCTCGGCCCCGGCACTGCCCCCGGCACTGCCCCCGGCCGCGCGTCGCCGGTCGGCTGCCCTCGTCGCCAGCGCGAACGGCAGCAGCACCAGCGCGGAGACCGCCACCCGCAGCCACGCCACCGTCGGCGCCGGCAGGACCGCGAACAGCCCCACCGCCACCGCGGCGCCGACGTACTGCGTGAGGCCGGAGACGACGAACAGCGCGGGCGCCGGGACGTGCGTCACCGCTCCAGCAGGCTGAGCAGCACCGGCACCAGGCCGTCGTCGTCGATCGTGCCCGTGACCTCGTCGGCGACGGCGCGCACCTCGTCGGCCGCCTGGCCCATCGCCACGCCGCGCGCCGCCCAGCGGATCATCGCGATGTCGTTGGCGCCGTCGCCGACGGCCACCGTGCCGAACGGCTCGACGTCGAGGTCCTGCCGGACGAACTCCAGCGCGCTCGCCTTCGAGACGCCGCCGGGCGTGAGGTCGAGCCAGGCGGACCAGCCGACGGCGTACTCGACCTCGTGCAGGCCGACGCGCTCGACGATCGCGCGGAACTCCTCGGGCTCGGCCTGCGGGGCGCGGATGACCACACGCGTGGCGGGCTCGGCCGACAGCTCCTCGAACGGCACGACCTCGACCTTCCCGGACAGCTCCCCCGCCGGGAACTCGCCCGAGACGCGGAAGCCGTGGCCCAGGTCCTCGACGGCGAACAGCGCGTCGGGGATCTCCAGCGCGATGGCCCGCAGCGCCGGCCCGGGGTCGAAGGTGACCGCCTGGACCACCTCGAACCCGTCGTCGGACAGCGGCGACACGCGGGCCGTCACGGCGCCGTTCGAGCAGACGACCCAGCCCTCGTCGAGCCCGAGCTGCCGCGCCACCGGCACGGCCGAGTGGGGGCCGCGCCCGGTCGCGAGCACCACGTGGATGCCGGCGTCCCGCAGCGCCCCGACCGCCGCCGTGACCGCCGGCGAGATGACCCCGTCGTAGGACATGACCGTCCCGTCGACGTCCAGCGCCACCAGCCGTGTCCGCCTCATGCCGTCACCCCCACCGGTCGCAGGACGTCGAGCCCGCCCAGGTACGGGCGCAGCCCCTCGGGCACCCGGACGGACCCGTCCTCGAGCTGATGGTTCTCCAGCAGCGCGACGAGCCAGCGGGTGGTCGCGAGCGTCCCGTTGAGCGTCGCGGCCGGGCGCAGCTGCCCGTCGGCGGTCCGCTCCCGCACGCCGAGCCGGCGCGCCTGGAACGTCGTGCAGTTGGAGGTGGACGTGAGCTCCAGGTAGCGCCCCTGGCTCGGCAGCCACGCCTCGCAGTCGAACTTGCGGGCGGCGCTCGACCCCAGGTCCCCGGCCGCCACGTCGATGACGCGGTACGGCAGCTCGACGAGGTCGAGCATCTCCCGCTCCCACGCCAGGATCCGGCGGTGCTCGGCGGCGGCGTCCTCCACCGTCGTCCAGGTGAACGCCTCCACCTTGTGGAACTGGTGCACGCGGATGATGCCGCGGGTGTCCTTGCCGTAGGAGCCGGCCTCGCGCCGGTAGCAGGCCGACCACCCGGCGTACCGCAGGGGCCCGCTCGTCAGGTCGAGCACCTCCCTGGCGTGGAACCCCGCCAGGGCCACCTCGCTCGTCCCGACGAGGTACAGGTCGTCGGCCTCGAGCCGGTAGATCTCGTCGGCGTGCGCGCCGAGGAAGCCCGTGCCGGCCATCACCTCGGGCTTGACCAGCGTCGGCGTGATCGTCGGCGTGAAGCCAGCGGCGAGGGCGCGGTCCACCGCGGCGTTGAGCAGCGCCAGCTCCAGCCGCGCCCCGACGCCGGTGAGGAAGTAGAACCGCGCGCCGGACACCTTGGCGCCGCGCTCGGTGTCGATCGCGCGCAGCCCCTCGCCCAGCTCGAGATGGTCGCGGACGCGGAAGCCCTCGCCGTACTCGGCCGCGAAGTCCCGCGGGCTGCCGACGTGCTCGAGCACGACGTAGTCGTCCTCGCCGCCCGCGGGCACGCCCTCCTCGACGACGTTGCCGATCCGCCGGGCCAGCTCCGTCGCGGCCGTCTCCGCCGCGTCCGCCTCGGCCTGCAGACCCTTGACCTGCTCCGCGAGCGCCTTCGCCCGCGCCAGGAGCTCCTGCTTGGCCTCGCCCTGCGCGGCCGCCACCTGCTTGCCGAGCGCCTTCTGCTCCGCCCGGACCGTCTCGAAGCCCGTCAGCGCGGACCGGCGCCGCGCGTCGGCCTCCAGCACCTGGTCGACGAGCCCGGGGTCGTCGCCGCGTGCGGTCTGGCTCGCGCGGACGGCGTCGGGGTCCTCGCGGAGGAGTCGCAGGTCGATCACGGTCCGAGCCTAGCCACCGCCGCCCCGGGCAGCCGGACCACCTGCGCCGGCACGACGGGCACGGACGGCGACGCCCGCCAGCGCCACGCCGACGACCGCCGCCAGGGACGGCTTCGGCGCGCGGCGCAGCGCGGCGGCCGCCAGGCCCGGCGGCTGCTCGCGCTGGGGGTCGGAACCCGGAGGCGCCGGGCGCGGGTCCGCGGCCGTCGCCCGTGCCGTGTGCCGTGCCGTGTCCCGTGCCTTGTCCCGTGCCGTGTCCCGTGCCGTGTCCTGTGCCGTGTGCCGTGCCGCGCGTCGCGCCGCCCGTCCTGCCGCCCCGTGGCCGGTCCCTCGCCCCGGCCCGGCGAACGCGTCGAGCATCGCGGGGACGAAGAGCGCCAGGTCCTGCGGGCCGCGGCTGGTGGTGAGGCTGCCGTCCCGCACGACCGGACGGTCCAGCCAGGTGCCACCGGCGTTGACCACGTCGTCGCGGATGCCGGGCCACGACGTGAGCGTCCGGCCCTGGAGCAGCCCGGCGGACGCCAGGACCCAGGGCCCGTGGCACAGCGTGACCAGCGGTCGCCCGGTCGCGGCGAACCCGCGGACGAACGCCCGCGCCTGCGCCGACTGGCGCAGCAGGTCGGGGTTGATGAAGCCACCGGGCACGAGCAGGCCGTCGTAGCCGGCCGGGTCCGCACGCCCGACGGTCCTGTCCACGCGGACGCGGTGGCGGGCTGGTGCAGGTTCATCCCGCGGATCCGGCCGCGCCGCAGCGACACCACCTCGACCCGCGCACCGGCGCGCTGCAACGCCCGCACCGGCACGACGAGCTCGGCCTTCTCGAACCCGTCGGTGGCCAGGACGGCGATGCGGCGCCCCCTCAGCGGTCGTCCCCGGCGCATGTGGTGCTCCCTCGTCCGTCGGACCGGCCACGGGGCCGGCGGTCCCCCGAGTCTCGTCGGCGACGACGGGTACGGCACCCGGACCCGTCGGGCCGCGCCGGTGCCCGCTGCGTAGATTGCGGCCATGACATGGGGTGAGGGCCTGGCCGTGGTCGCGGTGCTGCTCGCGGGGGCGGCGCTCGTGCTCGCGCTCATGATCAACGCGCGCAGCCGGCGCGTGTCGGCCTCGCTCGAGCGGCTGGCGACGGCGCCGCCGCTGCCCGCCGCTCCCGCCCCGGCGGTCGGCGGCGGGCCCGCCCTGCCCGAGCGGCAGGGACCCCTCGTCGCGTTCGTCGCCAACCCCACCAAGCCCGACGTCCCCGGCCTGCGGCGGGCCGTGCGGCGCGCCTGTGCCGAGCAGTACCTGCCCGAGCCGCTCTGGTACGACACCACGGCGGAGGACCCCGGCGTGGGCCAGACGCGTCAGGCCGTGCAGGACGGGGCGCGCCTCGTCGTCGCCGTGGGCGGTGACGGCACGGTCCGGGCCGTGGCGGAGGGGCTGCTCGGCACGGGCGTGCCGATGGGGCTCATGCCGCTGGGCACCGGGAACCTGCTGGCACGCAACCTCGACATCCCGCTGAACGACCCCATGGGCGCGTTCGACATCGCGCTGGACGGCGTCGACCGCGCCATCGACGTCGGCCAGCTGCGGGTGGAGCGCTGGGAGTCGCAGGTGCGCGACGACATCGCGGAGGCGGCCGACGACCGGCCCGCCGACACCGACGAGCCGCGCGACCACATCTTCCTCGTCATCGCCGGCCTGGGGTTCGACGCCGCGATGGTGGCCGACACCGACGAGCAGCTCAAGGCGCGGGTCGGGTGGATCGCCTACTTCGTCGGCGGGGTCCGCCACCTCCACGGGCGCCGGATCCGGGCCGAGGTCGGCCTCGACGACGGCGACCCGCAGGCGGTCCGGCTCCGCTCGCTGCTGGTCGGCAACTGCGGCCGGCTGCCCGGCGGCATCATGCTGCTCCCCGACGCCGAGCTCGACGACGGCGTCCTCGACGTGGCGTCGATCGACACGCGCGGCGGCCTCGTCGGGTGGGCGCAGCTCCTCGGCGAGGTGGTCCTGCAGGGCGTCGGCCTGCGCAACGAGCTCCCGAACAAGATCGGCCGGATCGACCACGCGCGCGCCCGCACCGTGCAGGTGGACGTCCCGGAGGGCGAGGCCGTGCAGGTCGACGGCGAGGTGATCGGCAGGGTGAGCCGGCTGGAGGCGCGGGTCGAGCCCGGCGCGCTCGTCGTGCGGGTGACGCCGGAGAGCGCGCTGGGGCGCAAGACGGGGGCGGCGGTCGGCGCCTCGGCCTGACGATCGCGGCCGCCACCGCCTCCGGCTCGAGCGCAACAGTTCTTTCGCAACACCTCTTGCGCAAGCGTTCTTGCGCTTCTAGGCTCGACCCATGCCGTCCGCGACCCCGTCCGACGCCCGCCCCCTCGCCCCCGCCGTCCAGCGGGTCAGCGACCCGGCGCGGATCCGTGCGCTCGCCCACCCCGTCCGCCTCGACCTGCTCAGCCTGCTGGGCGAGGAGGGCGAGCTGACGGCCACGCAGTGCGCCGACCGCCTCGACGAGACGGTGGCGAACTGCTCGTTCCACCTGCGCACGCTCGCCAAGGCCGGGTTCATCGAGCCCGCCACCGCCCGCGGACGCGAGAAGCCGTGGCGGGTCACGGCCACCGAGCGCACCCTCGACCCCGACCCCGACGACCCCGCCTCCGAGCGGGCCGTCGCCGAGGTCGCCGGCCTGCAGATGCTGCGCGAGGTGGAGCGCGTCAAGGCGTTCCTCGAGGCGCCGCACGTTCGCAACGCCGACTGGGACGACACCGTCACGGTCACGTCCGCCACCTTCTGGGCCACGGCCGAGGAGATGCGCGACCTCGTCCGTCAGGTGCACGACCTGACCTCACGCTTCGCGGGGCGGCGCGCCGACCCCTCCCTGCGGCCCGACGGCGCCCGGATCGGACGCCTCTTCGCGACCGTCAACCCCGACGAGATCCCCCCTGCTGCGGAGAACCGACCATGAGCACGCTCGCCCCCGCCCTCGCCCCCACCCGTGTCCCGGCCCCCGCCGCGACCTCCGCCACCGGCCCCGCGACGCCCGCCCCCGCGCTCCGCGTGCTGCTGCGGCTCGGCCGCGTGCGCGGGGAGCTCCTCGTCGAGGTCGCGGCGCCGCGCTCCCGCCCCGCCCTGCGCGACGAGGGCCGCCGCCGCGACCGGGCCGCGTACGCCGCGGCCCTCGCCGACCTCGAGCGGCACCGGACGGCCGCCATCGCCGCCCGCCGCGGGGCCGGCGGCCTCTGAGGTCTCAGCGGCGCACGTGCTCCCGCACGAGCGCGGCGAGCTCCTCCGCGTGGTCGTGCACCACGGCGTGCGACGCCCCCGCCACCTCGGCCACCGCACCGCGGGGGGCGGCGTCCGCGAGGTCCTGCACCCAGCCCCGCGGCGCGACCCGGTCGTGGGTCCCGCGCACGACGAGCACCGGCACCGCCACCCGCCCGATCCGGTCCTCGGTGGGGTGCCGGAGCATCGCGCGCAGCTGGCGTACCGCCCAGGGCACGCCGCACCGCGCGTAGCCACGGACGACGAGCGCCTGCGTGCCGGGCGACTCGAACACCGCGGACCGCAGCAGGCGGCCGACCTGCTGGTGCGCGGTGCGCCCGTCGGGGGACACCGTCGGGCCGACGAGGACGGCGTGCGTCGCGGCGTCCGGCCGGCGGGCCAGGGCCTCGACGACGACCTGCGTGCCGAGCGAGTGCCCGAGGAGCACCGGCCGGACGGGCCGCGCCCGGTCGAGCCAGTGCAGGAGCAGCTCGGCGTGGTCGACGACCTCGACGGGCTCGCGGTCCGGCCGCGGGAGACCCGCGAAGCCGGGCAGGTCGACGCGGTGCACCGTGCCGAGCCCGGTCAGCCGTCGGGTCAGCCGCTCGAAGTACAGCCCGTCGACGCCCAGCCCGTGGACGAGCACGACGTCGTGGCGGCCCTCGTCGGCCCCGGAGCCCCACGCCGCCCCCGACGCCGCCTCCGACGCCCGTCCACCCGCGCGGGAGCGCACCCGCAGGACGGTGCCACCGACGCGCACCCGCTCGACGTGCTCGTCCCGCGACGTCGCCCCCGGGCCGCGGCCCCTCACCGCGGCGCGCGCCGCGCGCGGCGACGCGTCCCGGGCCGGACCTGGCACCACGGGCAGCGGAACAGGTTGCGGGCCTGCATGGTCTCGATGACGACCGGCGTCCCGCAGACGAGGCAGGGCTGCCCCTGGCGGTGGTAGACGTGGTGGCGCTGCGACCTGTCGCGCCGGGCGGCGGCGCGGCCCTCGGCGTCGAGGTCCTCCCGCGTGATCATCATCCCGGTGCGGATGCCGTCGCGCAGGAGCGTGTCCCAGTCCTCCCAGAGCGCACGGGCCGTCTTCGCGGGGACCTCCTTGCCGGGGGTCCAGGGGTCCAGCCGCGCGCGGAACAGCAGCTCGGCGCGGTAGATGTTTCCCACGCCGGCGACGACGGCCTGGTCCATCAGCAGCTGCCCCACGGGCACCGACCGCCTCGTGATCCGGTGCACGGCCTCGTCGGCGGGGCTGCGCGTGGCCGGTGCGCCGCCCAGGCGCTGCCGCAGCTCGTCGCCCACCACGGGGTCCGGCCCGAGCCGGGCGACGACGGCCGCCGCCCCCTCCGGGTCGAGCACCTCGCACGCCGTCGGGCCGCGCAGGTCCGCGACCGTGTGCTCGGTGAGCAGGCGCACGCGCACCTGCCCGACGGGGTCCGGCGGGAACGTCGGGCCGTCGAACGGCTCCTCGCCCTCGGCGTCCCCCCGGTCCTCCACCTCGCGCTCCCCCAGCCGCACGTGCCGGGACCCGCCCCGGCCCGCGCCGCCCGACGAGGCGGAGGCCGGCACGGGCCGGTCGGCGAACGCGGCCGGGTCCTCGAGCGCGTCGGCGCGCAGCCGCGACACCCGCCCGGCGAGGTCCCAGCGCCCGTAGAGCCCGAGGTGCACGTGCAGCACGGCATCGCCCTCGAAGGACAGGAACAGGTGCTTGCCGACGGCGTCCGCCCGCTCGGCGACGCGCCCGTCGAGCCGCTCGGCACCCGCGGCGAACCGGCCCTGGGGGGACGAGACGGCGACGGGCCGCCCGACGAGGTCCTGCGCCAGCTGGAGAGCGGCTCGGTGGACGGTGTGACCCTCGGGCATCGCGTCAGGCTACGGGCGCGCCCCACGGGTCGCAGTGCCGGCCCAGGACCGGCTCAGCCCGCGTCGCCGCAGGCCGCCGACGAGGACCGCCAGCGCGAACGCGGCCAGCGCGAGCAGCACGATCGTCCCGCCGGACGGGGTGCCGGCGGCGGCCGAGACCGTCACGCCGCCGACGCTCGCCACCAGCCCGACGGCGGACCCGGCGACGACGACCGGTCCGAAGCTGCGGCACACGCGCTGCGCCGCGGCGACGGGCAGCACCATGAGCGCGCTGATGAGCAGCAGGCCGACCGTCCGCATCGACAGCACGACGGTGACGGCCGTGAGCACGGCGAGCGCCGACGTGAGCGCGCGCGTCGGCAGGCCGGCGGCGCGCGCGTGCTCCTCGTCGACGGCCACGGCGAACAGCCAGGGCCGCAGCACGGTCACGACGACGAGCAGCACCGCGGCGAGCACCGCGAACACCCGCACGTCCCCCGGGCTCGTCGTCGTGATGGCGCCGAAGAGGTAGCCCTCCAGGTTCGTCGTCGTCCCGGCGGGAGCGAGGCTCATGAGCACGACGCCGCCGGCGATGCCGCCGTAGAACACGACGGCCAGCGCGACGTCGCCGCCCGTGCGCCCGCGGGTTCGCACGGCCTCCACGAGCAGCGCGGCCCCGACGGCGGCGACGAGGGCCGTCCACCTCGGCGCCGTCCCGGTCAGCACGCCGGCCGCGACGCCCGCGAGCGCCACGTGCCCGAGCCCGTCCCCGACGAGGGACAGCCCGCGCTGGACGAGGAACGTCCCGACGAGCGGTGCCGCCACCCCGACGAGCGCCGCGGCCAGCAGCGCCCGCCGCATGAAGTCGTAGTCGAGGACCGTCAGCAGGTCGCTCACGCCGCCACCGTCCCCACGCGCCCGTCGGCCACGGCCAGGGACCGGGTGATGGCGCCCGCCAGCGCGGCCGGCTCGTGCGTGACGACGAGGACCGCCACACCGGCCCGGCGCATGCGGTCCAGGACCTCGGCGAGCACCCTCTGGTGCCGGGCGTCCACGCCGGCGGTCGGCTCGTCGAGCAGCAGGAGCTCCGGCTCGGCCACCAGCGCCCGCGCCACGAGCGCGCGGCGCTGCTGACCGCCGGAGAGCTGGGCCATGGGGGTGCGCGCCCTGTCGGCCAGGCCGACGAGGTCGAGGGCGGCGGCCACGGCCTCG
The DNA here is from genome assembly GCF_900111925.1 of Cellulomonas marina. Classification (GTDB taxonomy): domain Bacteria; phylum Actinomycetota; class Actinomycetes; order Actinomycetales; family Cellulomonadaceae; genus Cellulomonas; species Cellulomonas marina. Next base: position 79,755 of record NZ_FOKA01000006.1, on the reverse strand, counting down.
CGGTCGGCGCGTCGGGCCGACGGGCGCAGGCGGCGCAGGGGGTCGGTCAGCGGCAGCCGCCCGACGGCGACGACCTCCCCGACGGTCGCAGGCACGACGGAGGCGAGGCTGTCGCGCTGCGGCACGTAGCCGACGCGCGGCGTGGACACCTCGAGCGAGCCGCCCAGCACCTGCGCGGCACCGAGCACCGCGCGCAGCAGCGTCGTCTTGCCGGACCCGTTCGCGCCGGTCACGGCCACGCACTCGCAGCGGTGCACCGCGATGTCGACGTCGCGCAGCAGGGGGCGTCCCGCGTACCCCACGGCGCAGGTGCAGGAGGTCGCGGGCGACCGGGTGGAGCTGCAGAACCTCACGGCGCGGGGGGCGGACAGCCACGCGACGGAGCTGTCGCCGCAGGGCGTGGCGGCCCTCGGCGAGGGGGACCTCGTCGTGCACCTGAGCGGGATGCAGACCGGCGTCGACGAGGCGCTGGCGGCCCAGGCGCCCGAGCACCTGGTCGACGCCGCGACGCTGGCCGACCAGGAGGGCGACCCGCACGTCTGGCTCGACCCGACCCGCATGGCGCGGCTGGCCGAGGACGTCGCGGACGGGCTCGTCGCCGTCGACGCGGCGGGCGAGGGCGCGTACCGGGCGGGCGCCGAGCGGCTCGTCGGGGAGCTCGAGGCCCTCGACGCCGAGTACCGCACCGGGCTGGCCGGGTGCGCGGGCGCCACCCTCGTGACCGCCCACGAGGCGTTCGGCTACCTGGCAGGCGCCTACGGGCTTGAGCAGGTGGGCATCGCCGGCATCGACCCGCACGTCGAGCCGTCCCCGGCCCGGCTGCGCGCCGTCGTGGACGTCGTGCAGGGCCGGGGCGTCCGCACGGTGTTCTTCGAGGCGACGACGAGCCCCGAGGTCGCCACCACGCTCGCGGACGACCTCGGCGTCACGACGGCGGTGCTGCACCCGATCGAGCGCGTCGCCGAGGGGCAGGACTACCCGGGCCTCATGCGCGAGAACCTGACGGCCCTCCGGGATGGCCTCGCCTGCGGCGACGCCGGCTGACCCGGTCCTGGCGGGGTTCAGGACAGGACGTCGACGACCCCCGCCAGGAGCCCGGTGACGAGCAGCGCACCGCCGCCCAGCGCGGCGGAGCTGACGGCGACCCAGACGGCGCGGCGCACCCGGCCGGCCACGCCGGTCGGCTCCGGCAGGGGGGTCGTGCGCACGCGCTCGACGAGGTCGTGGCCGCGCTCGGCGCCGTCGTGCAGCGCGTTGAGCGCCGCGGCCACGGCGGCGTGGGGGGCGTGGTGCGGGTGGGTCGCGGTCAGGGTCGACATCGGGGGCTCCTCGTGGGCGCGGGTGGCGTGCCGGGGTCGCCGGCTCCTTCACCATCGACCGGAACGCCCGCCCCGGTCCAGGGACGGAGGTCCCGTCCCCGCCCCTCGGTGAACTCCGGCCCTCAGGGCGCGACGACGACCCACAGGGCCAGCACCGCGACGGGCTGCAGCGCCAGCGAGGCCCCCACCGCGAGCGCCGCTCGTCGTCGGGTCCCGGTGAGCCCCGGGTCACCGAGCGCCGGGGCCAGCGGCAGCAGGAGGCGGAACGTGCTGTGCTGCGGCACGAACACGGCGACGAGGTAGGCCAGGTACGCGACCGCCCACACGGTGAGGTCCGCCCCCGGCGCGTTCCACCGCCGCGCGACGACGACGACCGTCGTCCCGAGCAGCAGCGTCACGAGCACCACTCCGGCACCCGGCCCGAGCACCGGGTCGAGCACCGCCGAGGCGAACCGGAACCAGGGCGTGAACGGCACGAAGCCGGCGTGGCCCGTGTACTCCTGCTGCCAGGCGGTCTCCGTCGCGAGGTAGGCGTCGGCACGGCCCGTGACGAGGCCGGCGACGACCGGCCACGCGAGACCGGCCAGCGTCACGGCCGTGGCCGCGCCGAGGGCGGCCACGTGCTCGCGCCGGTGCTGCACCAGGCCTCGTCGGGCCCGCACGAGGTGCAGCAGCACCAGCGCGAAGGCCAGCGCCAGCGCACCCGGCCGCGTGAACGCGGCCACGACGCCGAGCACCGCGAACAGCGCGTACCGCTGCCGCGTCATCGCGACGAGCGCGCCGAACACCAGGACGAGGAACGTGCTCTCGGCGTAGGTGACGGTGAACAGGAAGGACATCGGGCTGATCGCCAGCAGCACGGCCCCGAGCGTGGCGGCGCGGCGACCCGCGTGCGGCAGGAGCAGCACGTGCAGGACGATCACGGCCGCCGCGCCGGCCAGGAGCGCGACGGCGGTGCCGGCGGCGCCGAACCCGAGGCCCGTGACGGCCATGACCCCGCGGGCCAGGAGCGGGTAGACGGGCATGAAGGCCCAGGGGTTCTTGGCGACCTCGCCGTCGGCGTCGAGGGGCAGGTCGGTGGGGTAGCCGTCCTCGGCGATCCGCCGGTAGTACTCCCCGTCCCACCCCTGCAGGAGGTCGGTGAAGCCCGTCCCGGGCAGCGTCGCCGCGAGGCCGGCGCCCAGGCCTCCGGGCCCGTCGTCGACGACGCCCGTCCGGTGCACGACGAGCAGCAGCAGCGCCGACAGGACCCGCGCGCCCGCGTAGACCGCGAGGAGCACCAGGACCGTGCGAGCGGTCAGCCGCGGCCGCGAGGCCGGGCGCGGGGCGAGCGGCTCCAGGAGCGCGATGGCGGAGCCCGGTGCCTGCCCCCGCACGTCCGTCACGCGGGGACGGTAGGCAGAGGCCGGCCGGTCGCGCCCGTCGAGGCGCCGCCGCTGCCAGCACCGTCACAGTGCGAGGGCCGTGGCCGGGCCTACCGGTCCTGCGCGTGGAGGCGGACCGCGAGGAGCGCGACGTCGTCGTCCGGGTGCGCCGGGAGCATGCGGGCCAGCACCTCGTCGCACAGCGTGTCGAGGTCGCCGTCCCCCGCGGCGAGCTCCTCCACGGTGCGGCGCAGGTGTTCCAGCCGCGCGGCCAGGTCCTCGTCCCGGCGCTCGACGAGCCCGTCCGTGTACAGAAGAGGGTGGCACCCGGCTCCAGCGTGCACAGGTGCTCGGTCCGTGCGGCATCCGGCCGGACGCCGAGCAGGACGTCGTTGCGTCCCGTGGTCAGCAGGTCGGCGGTGCCGTCGGGCCGGACGACGACGGGGGGCAGGTGCCCGGCGCTCGACCAGCGCACCCGCGCGAGGTGCCGCTCGTCCGGGGCCTGCTCGATCCGGGCGACGACCGCGGTCGCGATGGTGGCGACCTGCAGCGCGCGCATCGCGTGGTCGACGTCCGCGAGGACACCCGCGGGCCCGGCGCCGCTGGTCACCGCGATGCCGCGCAGCAGGGACCGCAGCTGCCCCATCGCCGCGGTCGCGTTGACGTCGTGCCCGGTGACGTCGCCGATGACGACGACCGTGGCGCCGTCCCGCTGCACGAAGGCGTCGTGCCAGTCACCGCCGATCTTCGCGGTGCGCGACGCCGGGGCGTACCGCGCGACGACCTGCCCGTGCTCGGGCTGCACCGGGTCGGACAGGAGCGACCGCTGCAGGGCCTCGGCGAGATGCCGGGTCGCGTCGGCGAGCTCGCGCTCCACCTCGAGGCGACGGACGCGTGCGAGGGCCTGCGCGTACTGCGTGGCCAGCGCGTCGAGCAGCTGGTGCTCGGTCCCGTCGAAGGTGTGGGGCTCGGGCCATGACAGCGTGAGCGAACCGAGCACCTCGTCGCCGGTCCGCAGCGGGAGCGCGACCCAGGTCGGGCCGAGGGGCTCACCGGCGGCGGCGCCCGGCGCGGCGTCGAGGTGCTCGTCGGCCACGAGGCGCTCGCCCCGCGCGGCGCGCGCGGCCGGCAGCGCCGCGTCCCGTGGGACGACCCGCTCGACGGCCGTGCCGGCGACCGTGCCGGCGACCGTGCCGGCGACCGTGCCGGCGACCGGGCCGGCGACCGGGCCCGGGGTGCGCAGCCGCACGTAGTCGGTGATGTCGTCCGACTGGTGCAGGACGAGCACGACCTCGCCGTCATCGTCGAGGCACTCGGTCCTCCACGCGTCCTCCAGGTCGCCCACCGTCCGTCGGCACCGGTCCGCACCGCCGTGCCATTGTGGGCCCACCCGGCGCGTTCTGCCCTCAGCGGAGCGGGGGCCCGGCCGGCCGCGGCCTGGCTAGCGTCCGAGGCATGAGCGCCGTCGTCACCGTCCTCCCGCTCCCCCGCCGCGCCGGTCCCCGTCCGCACGCCCGCACCCGCGTCGCCGCCGGTGACCGGACGACCGTCGCCCCTCGGCCCGCCCCGGACGGCCTGGCCTGGCGGCGGGCCATCGGGCAGCGGCTGCGGGACGCGCGCCGCGACGCCGGGCTCCGCCTGGTCGACGTGGCGGACCGCGCCGGGGTGTCGCCGCAGTACCTCTCGGAGGTGGACGGGCACCAGCGGTCAGGCCCCGGCGCCACCCGTGCGCACCGCCCGCAGCCAGGCTCGGGCGGCGACGAACTCCGCGTCGGTGGTGCCCGCGTGCATCGTCGGGGCGACGGCGTCCGCGCGCGGGTAGGAGCCGAGGAACCGCACGTACGGGCAGCGCCGGTGCAGCCCCATCAGCGCCTCCCCCACGCGCTCCTCGGCGATGTGCCCCTCGGCGTCGATGGAGAAGGAGTAGCGCCCCAGGGCGTCGCCGATCGGCCGGGACTCGATGCGTGACAGGTTCACCCCGCGCACGGCGAACTGCTCGAGCATGGCCAGCAGCGCCCCGGCCTCGTTGTCGGGCAGGTGCACGACGAGGGTCGTCTTGTCCGCCCCGGTCGGCGGCGGCACGTCCCCGGGGGCGCCGACGACGACGAACCGCGTCATCGCCGACGGGTTGTCCGCCACGTCCTCGGCCAGCGGGACGAGGCCGTACGTGCCCACCGCGGCCGGCGGCACGAGCGCGGCGTCGAACGGCACCGGCCCGTCCCCGGCCGCGAGCATCGCCGCGGGAGCGGTGTTGGAGGTCGCGGGCACGTGCATCGCCCCGGGGAGGTGTTCCGCCAGCCACCGCCGGCACTGCACCCATGCGTGCGGGTGCGCGCTGACCCGCCGCACGTCGGCCAGGTCCGTGCCGGCCGGTGCCACGAGCGTGAACTGGACCGGCACGAGCATCTCCCGCAGCAGGACCAGCGGCTCGCCCGTGGCCAGCGCGTCGAGCGTCGCGGTGACGCCACCCTCGGCCGTGGACTCGATGGCGACGACCGCGAGGTCGGCCTCCCCGGACCGCACGGCGGCGATGGCCGAGCCCACATCGGTCTGCGGCAGGTAGACGGCCTCGTCGGGTCCCGCCACCTGGCGCAGCGCCGCCTCGGTGAACGTGCCGGCCGGGCCCAGGTACGCGTAGCGCGGGGCGTCGGGGGCGGGCATGGCTCCTCCGGGTCGGTGCAGGACGGTCGGGCTCGTGGAGACGGCGTGGACGCGGTGTGCGGGTCCCGGCGGGAGGCACCGCGCCCCGGGGGGACCCTACGCGGCCTGCCCGTAGCCTGGCCGCGTGCTCCCGCGGTCCCTCCCCCGCCCGTCCGTCGCGCTCGCGGCGCTCGCCGGCCTCCTCGTGCTGCTGGTGGCCGGGGCGACGCCCGCGCGCGCCGCCGACGAGCCGCCGGTCCTGCTCGTCGGGGTCGCGGGGGTCCGCTGGGACGACGTGACGGCGACGGGCACGCCGGCGCTGCACGCCCTGGCGCAGGACGCGCGCCTGGCCGACGTCGCGGCGCGCAGCGTCTCGTCGAGCGCGTGCCCGGCGGACGGGTGGCTCGGCGTCTCCGCCGGCGCGCGGGCCGCCGACGCCCCGCCGCTGGAGCGGACGGGGCTCGCACACGTGACGGAGGAGGACCTCGCCGCCGAGGACGAGCGGGGCCTCGTGCGGGACCGCTGCCGGGTCCTCGTCGACATCGGTCCCGACGGCCTGGCGCCCGGCTGGTCGGACTACGCCGCGGCGGTCGTCGACCAGGCCTACGACGCCCGCATCGGGCTGCTGGGGGACACGCTGCGGGAGGCGGGCGTGAGCCCCGCGGGCATCGGCCCGGGGGCGGCCGTGGCGCTGGCGGACGGCGCGGGGCTGCAGGTCGGCACGTGGGAGAGCCGGCGCGCGCCCGCCGGCGGGCTGTCGGAGCAGGTCTCCTCGGCGCTGGCGGCCGCCCCGCTCGTCGTCGTCGACGCCGGCGGGGTGCGGGACCGCGAGGGCACCGCCTTCGCCCCGCGGGCCGAGCAGGTCGCGCTCGTCGACAGCACCCTCGCCGCGGTCCTGGCCGGCGCCGAGGGCACGGGGGCGCAGGTGCTCGTCGTGTCCCTCGCAGACTCGGGGCGCGCGGAGCTGCAGCTCGCCGCCGCGACCGGCCCGGCCGGCACGCGCTGGGCGGGCCCCGGCCTGCTCACCACCGGCTCGACGCAGCAGCGCGGCCTCGTGCAGGCGGTGGACGTGGCGCCCACGGTCCTGTCGGCCCTGGGCCTGCCGGCCGACCCCGCCATGTCCGGCTCGACGATGCGCGCGACCGGCGGCCCCGCCACGGCCGGCGCGCGCATCGCGCTGCTCGAGGACGTGGCGGCGGAGGCGGACCAGGTCCGCGAGGTCAGCGGTGGCTTCTCGACCGTGCTGGTGCTGCTGCAGGTGGCGCTGTTCGTCGCCGCGGCGCTCGTGCTCACCCGCCCGCGGGACCGGCAGCACGGCGCGCTGCGCGGGCCGGTGCGGGTCCTGCGCGTGGTCGGACCGTTCCTGGCCGCCTGGCCGGTCGCGTCCTTCCTCACCGGGCTCGTGCCGTGGTGGCGGGCCGGGGCGCCGGTGCTCGGCTTCTGGGCGGCGCTGCTCGGGTGGGCGCTGGTCATCACGGCCGTGGCGCTGCTCGGCCCCTGGCGGCGGTACGTGCTGGGGCCGGCGGCGGTGGTCGCGGCCGTGACCGTCGGGGTGCTCGTCGCGGACGCGCTGACGGGCTCGTGGCTGACGATCGACTCCCCCATGGGGGCCCACCGCATCCTCGCCGCGCGCTTCTACGGCATGAGCAACCAGGGCTTCGCGCTCCTGCTCGCCGGCGGGGTCATGCTGGCCGTCGTCCTGGGCGACGTGCTCGTCCGGGCCGGGCGCCGGCGGGCCGCGCTCGCCGGGGTCGTCGCGCTGGGCCTGCTGCTCGTCGTCGTGGACGGGGCGCCCGGGCTGGGCAGCGACTTCGGCGGGCCGCCGTCCCTGCTCATCTCGTTCGCCTACCTGGCGCTGGTCGTCAGCGGGCGGCCCGTGCGCTGGCGCGTCGTCGCCGCGGTGGTGGCCGTCGGGGCGGTCGTCGTCGGCGGGTTCGCCCTGCTGGACTGGGCACGTCCGGCCGACGAGCGCACCCACCTGGGGCGGTTCGTCGCGACCGTGCTGGACGGCGGGCTGCTGCCCGTCCTGCAGCGCAAGCTCGACGCGAACCTCGGCATCCTCACCACCTGGCGCTACCTCGTGCCCGCGGTCGCCGGCATCGCGCTGCTGTGGGTGCTCGCCCGCACGGCCCGGCGCCAGGCCGCGGAGCTGGCGCGGGAGGCGGCGGACCTCGAGCAGGCCGTGCCGCTCGTGCGCGCGGGCCTCGTCGCCGCGGGGCTGGGCCTGGCCGTCGGCTTCCTCGTCAACGACTCGGGGATCATCATCCCCGCGACCGGCGTCGCCCTGGCGGTGCCGGCCCTCGTGGGGGCCACGGCGGAGCTGCACCTGCCACGAGCGCTGCGGCTCAGTCCTCCGGACCGCGTCCCGTGGCCGGACGCCGGGGCGCCGCGCCGCGCGGCAGCCCCCCCACGGCCGCCCGCAACCGCCGGGCGTTGACCGCCAGCTGCACGTCGCGGTACTGCGCCGCGCGGTGCAGCTGGCCCTTGAGGTCCGTGCCCGACGGGCGGTGCTTGAGCTCGCAGGGGATCTCCTGGATGCGGAAGCCCCGGCGCAGCAGGTCGATCGTCATGCCGACCTCCACGCCCCAGCCGCGCGCCAGGGGCGTCGCGGCCTCGAACGCCTCGCGCGTGAGGCAGCGCATCCCCGACAGCGGCTGCGTCGGCGTCCACCCGGTCAGCGACGCCACCGCCCGACGTGCCGCCTTGACGACGAACCCGCGCCCGCCGGCACCCGGCTGGGGCGGCAGCAGCGCGATCGTGAGGTCCGCCTCCCCCGCGAGCACGGGCCCGACCAGCGGCGCGGTGTTGACGGCCGTGTCGGCCAGGTCGCCGTCGATGAAGAGCAGGTCGCGCGCCGGCCGGTCGGGCATGTCCCGCATGGCGACGACGGCCGCCCCCGTCTCCATGGCCGCGGCCTTGCCGCGGTTGTGCGAGTGCCGCACGACGACCGCCCCCGCCTCCCGGGCGACGTGCTGCGTGCTGTCCACGGACCCGTCGTCGACGACGAGCACGAGGTCCACGTGCGGGATGGCACGGGCGGCCCGCACCGTGGCGGCGATGCGCCGCGACTCGTCCTTGGCGGGGATGATCACCGCCACCCGGCGGAAGGCGCGCTCCACGCGGCTCACCCTAGCGGCGGCCCCTGTCAGCGCAGCGTGACCTGACGGGCGACGAGGCCCGCGCGCGCCCGCCGGGCGTTCGCGTCGAGCGGCCCGGTCTCCGCCAGCGCCGCCTCGAACCGGGGCAGGAACGCCGCGAAGGGCGCCTCGAGCTCCTCCGCCTCCGTCCCGCGCGCGAGCTCCCACACCGGCACGACGAGGCCCGCGGCCCGGAAGTACCCGATGAACTTCGACCCCTCGAAGCCCGACTCGCGCCGGCCGTGCAGGCGGGCGAGCGCGTCGAGGACGACCTGCTCGTCGAGCGGCTGCACCCAGCGCAGGAACTCCTTGGCCCCCATGCGGACCCAGTACGCCGACGGCGCGGCGGCGAGCTTGACCGTGTCGACGATGCCCTTGTCCGCCTCCTCGAGCGCCCCGACGAGCTCGGGCGTGCGCTCGGCGGAGGGGTCGAGCCAGTAGTCGAACGTGTCGGTGACGGTGACCTCGAACGGGACGTCGAGGTCGAGCACGTCCTGCAGCCGCGGCCCCGGCCCGACGAGCGAGCCGCCCTCGACCGCGGTCCCCGGCTCGACCTCGAGCGCCTCGAGCAGGGCCGCCGCGGCGTCGCGGCTGGCGTCGCCGGAGCCGGCGCCCAGCGTCTGCAGGGCGAGCAGCACGGCGCCGTCGGCGCGGTGCAGCGAGCGCCAGCCCTCGGGCAGCACGGTGGTGACGAGCACGTCGCGCGACCCGTGCTCGGCGGTGGTCCGCGCGGTCCCCGTGCCGGCCGGGACGAGCTCCTTGAGGGCGACCCAGTCGGTCTCGAACGGCAGACCCTCGAACGGGCGCAGGACGAAGTCGGTGTGTGCAGGCACGCGCCCGAGGCTAGCCGGTCAGGAGCGGGTCACCGGCCTGTCACCGGCCGGTCACCCCGTGCGGGCTCGCCCGCACGCACGGCGCCCGCACAGCCCGCCCGTGGAGGATGCTCGGGTCCGGACGGCAGGATCGGCGTCGCCGGGCACGCCCCCGCCGGCCACGGCGGGGGCGCACGCCCGGACCACGTGGCAGCAGCAGGTCGAGCAGCAGGTCGAGCAGGAGGACGGACGATGGACGGGCCGGGGCCCGCACGACCGCGCGAGGCGGTGCTGGTCGTCAACGTGCGCTCGCGCCGCGGCGCCGCCCTGCACGGCCGGGTGCGGCGGATGCTCGAGGAGCGCGGGGTCGTGGTCACCGCTGAGCACCTCGTCGACGACCCCGCCGCGCAGATGCCGGTGCTGCTGCCGCAGGTGCTGGCCGCGCGGCCGCCGCTGCTCGTCGTCGGCAGCGGGGACGGGACGGTCGCCGGGGTGGTCGACCACCTCGCGCACACGTCGACCGTGCTGGGCTACCTGCCCCTGGGCACGACGAACAACTTCGGCCGCAGCCTGGGCCTGCCGCTGCGGCTGGCCGACGCCGTGGACGTGGTGGCCCGCGGTCGCGTCGCGTCGGTCGACCTCGGGCAGGTCAACGGCGACTGGTTCGCCAACCTCGTCAGCATGGGGGTGTCGGCGGCGGTCGCCGGCCGGACCCCGCACGCCCTCAAGCGCCGCATCGGCCGGGCCGCCTACGCCGTGACGGCCGCGCGCGCGCTGACCACCCACCGCGCGTTCGAGGCCGAGATCCGCACGGAGGACCGGGTCTGGACCGTGCGCACCCACCAGCTCAACATCGCCAACGGCCGCGTCCACGCGGGCACGCCCATCGCGCGCGACGCCGGCGTCGACGACCGCCTCCTCGTCGCCTACGCCCTGGGCGGGTCGCGCCGGTTCTCGGTGGCCACCGCGGCCGCCCGGCAGGCGCTCACCCCCTGGCAGCCGCTGGAGCGCAAGGGCTACCTGACGGGCACCCGATTCGAGATCACGACGGACCGCCCCCTGGCCCTCGACGTCGACGGCGAGGTCACGGGTAGCACGCCGGCCAGCGTGACGGTCACGGGCGACGCCATGCGCGTCATGGTCCCGCAGACCTTCGTGCCGCGGGACCCGACGACCCCCCGCTGACCCCGCACCGGGAAGGGGCTCGAGACCAGGTGGTGATCGGGCGGGTGCGCCGCCGTGCACCCGTGGGCCAGGATCGGGGCATGGACCCGCGCGCCGGCACCCCCGCCCAACCGTCCGACCTCATCGACGTCGACGCCCTCGTCGGCGCGTACTACGACACCGAGCCCGACCTCGACGACCCCGGGCAGCGGGTCGTGTTCGGCACCTCCGGGCACCGCGGGTCGGCCTTCGACGGCGCCTTCAACGAGGCGCACATCGCGGCCACGACGCAGGCGATCGTCGAGTACCGGCGCGCGCAGGGCACCGACGGCCCGCTCTTCATCGGGCGCGACACGCACGGGCTCTCGGAGCCGGCCTTCCGCACGGCGCTGGAGGTCCTGGCGGCGCACGAGGTCGAGGTGCACGTCGACGCGCGCGACTCCTGGACGCCGACCCCGGCCGTCTCGCACGCGATCCTGCGGCACAACGGGGCCGGCACCTCCGCCGGCGTCCGCACGCAGGGACCGGGCCTGGCCGACGGCATCGTCGTGACCCCGTCCCACAACCCCCCGCGGGACGGCGGCTTCAAGTACAACCCGCCGGACGGCGGCCCCGCGGGCTCCGAGGCCACGGGCTGGATCGCCGACCGTGCCAACGCGATCCTGCGCGAGGGCTGGAAGGGCGTCCGCCGGGTCCCGGTGGAGCAGGCGCTGGCCGCATCGACGACGCGCAAGCACGACTACCTCACCGCCTACGTCGACGACCTGGCGAACGTGCTGGACCTCGAGGCCGTCCGCTCCGCGGGGGTCCGCATCGGGGCGGACCCGCTCGGCGGCGCGTCCGTGGAGTACTGGGGCGCCATCGGCGAGCGCTACGGGCTGGACCTCACGGTGGTGAACCCGGAGGTCGACCCGCGGTGGTCGTTCATGACGCTCGACTGGGACGCCAAGATCCGCATGGACTGCTCGTCGCCGTACGCGATGGCCTCGCTCGTCGAGCGGATGACGGGCGGCGGCGGGGCGGCGCCCTACGACATCGCCACCGGCAACGACGCGGACTCCGACCGTCACGGCATCGTCACCGCCGACGGCCTCATGAACCCCAACCACTACCTCGCCGTGGCGATCTCCTACCTGTTCGGCGGCGCACGCCCGGGCTGGGGCGAGGGGACGGCGGTCGGCAAGACGCTCGTGTCGTCGGGGCTGATCGACCGGGTCGTCGCCTCGCTCGGGCGGCGGCTGGTGGAGGTGCCGGTCGGGTTCAAGTGGTTCGTGCCGGGCCTCGTCGACGGGTCCGTCGGCTTCGGCGGCGAGGAGTCGGCGGGCGCCTCCTTCCTGCGCACGGACGGCACCGTCTGGACGACGGACAAGGACGGCATCCTCCTGGCGCTGCTGGCCTCGGAGATCACGGCGAGGACCGGCCGGACGCCGTCGCAGCTGCACGCGGACCTCGTCGAGCAGCACGGGCGGTCCTGGTACGCCCGGGTCGACGCGGCGGCCACGCGCGAGGAGAAGAAGACCCTGGCCGCCCTCTCGCCCGAGCAGGTCACGGCCACCACGCTCGCCGGCCAGGACATCACCGCACGCCTGACGAGGGCGCCGGGCAACGACGCGGCGATCGGCGGCCTCAAGGTCACGACCGCGGACGCGTGGTTCGCGGCCCGCCCGTCCGGAACGGAGGACGTCTACAAGATCTACGCCGAGAGCTTCGTCAGCGAGGAGCACCTGGGCGAGGTGCAGGCCGCCGCGAAGCAGGTCGTCTCGGACGCGCTGCAGGGCTGAGCGCCCGCGGCGGGCGTCGCCGCCACGTCGGACCTGCAGGTCACCCCCGCAGGAGACCGACCCCCTGCGTGACGACGCCCGCCGCCAGCACCACCGCGCCGACGGGCACGAGCACGAACACGCGGCGCGGCGTGGTGCGGCCCCGCCCGGCCGCGCCCAGGAAGAACCCACTCCGTGGCGGCCTCCCGCCCCAGCAGCAGGCGCAGCAGCGACACCCCGCCGGCCTCCACCGCCACCACCGTCAGCAGGACGACGCCCGCCGTCACCCGCGCGTCGTCGGACAGCTCCAGCACCGCGACCACCCCCCTCGCGCCCCGTCCGGCCGCCCCACCGGCGACGAATCAGAACGCTGTTACAGAACAGCGTTCCACAACGCGGCGGCGCTGGCTAGGCTCCTGCCGTGCCCCGGCCCCGGACCCACGACGACACCCTGCGCGCCCGCCTGCTGGCCGAGGCAACCCGCGTGGTGTCCGAGCGCGGCGCCGTCGCGCTCACCGTCCGGGACGTCGCAGCCCGGGCCGGCACCTCCGCCTCGGCGGTGTACGCCCTCTTCGGCAGCCGGGAGGAGCTGCTGCGCGCCGCTTCCCGCGCGACGCAGGCCGCGTTCACCGACCGGCTGGCGCAGGTGCCGGTGACGGGTGACGCCATGGCCGACCTCCTCGCCCTGGGGACGGCGTACCGGGACCACGCGCTGGCGTCCCCGCACGGCTACCGCGTGGTCGTCGAGGCCCCCCTCCCGTCCGGTGCGCGGCCCGAGCCGACGACGACCGCGGCGTTCTCGCTCCTGCGCGCCGCGGTCGCCCGGGTGCTGCCCGCGGTGCCCGACGACGCCGCGGCGCGGCTGGCGCTCGACCTGTGGTCGCTCGTGCACGGCGCCGTCGCGCTGGAGCTGGCTGGGCTGCTCCCCGGCGACGACGAGGAGCGGGCGGCCCGCTACGTCGCCCTGCTGCGCACGGCCGGCCCGGCCCTCGTCGGGGCCGCGGTCGGCCGGGCGCCCGGCGCCGGCTAGACGCGCGAGGGGACGCGGCGGCGACGGAAGGCGGGCTCGACCTCGGCGTCCTCCTCGGCGGTGGCGACGCGGAAGGGCGGGTCCTCCGGGGCCGGCAGGCCCGTGCGCTCCTGGCCGCGGGTGCGCCAGAGGCTGGCGGCGACGGCACCGCCGATGAGGAGGGCGATGACGGTGAGGGAGACGGCCGTCGGGATCTTGTAGACGTCCACCTGGAGGGCCATCTTCACGCCGACCCAGACCAGCACGAGGGCCAGGCCGAGCTTGAGGTACACGAAGCGGTGCATGAGGTCGGCGAGCAGGAAGTACATCGCCCGCAGGCCGAGCAGCGCGAACGCGTTGGCGGTGAAGACCAGGAACGGCTCGGAGGTGACGGCGAAGATCGCGGGGATCGAGTCGACGGCGAAGATCACGTCCGTGACCTCGACGAGGACGAGCACGAGCAGCAGGGGCGTGGCGAGCAGCGCCCCGTGCCGGCGGACGAGGAACCGCTGGCCGTGGAAGGTGTCGGTCATCGGCACCGCGCGTCGGAACCAGCGGACGACCCGCGACCGCGACGGGTCGATGTGCGCGTCCCGGGTCCGGATCATCTGGACGCCGGTCCAGAGCAGGAACGCGGCGAACACGTAGAGGATCGCGGAGAACGCGTCGATCGCGGCGGCGCCGGCGGCGATGAAGGCCCCGCGGAGCACCAGCGCCCCGAGGACGCCGAGGAACAGCACCCGGTGCTGCAGCTCCCGCGGCACGGCGAAGTACGTGAAGATGATCGCCCAGACGAAGACGTTGTCGACGGCGAGCGACTTCTCGATGAGGTAGCCGGCGAAGTACTGCTGCCCGAGCTCCGAGCCGTACACCTGCCAGATGCCGACGCCGAAGCCGACGCCGATCGCGACCCAGACGGCGGACCAGGCCGCCGCCTCCCGGACACCGATGACGTGCGCACGCCGGTGCGCGAACAGGTCGACGGCCAGCATCGCGAGGATGAGGCCGATGACGGCGGACCACAGCCACAGGGGGACGTCCACGGGGCACCTCTCGGTCGGTCGACCGAAGGTCTCCCCCGACCGCGGGCGGTCCTGCTGCGGACTGCGCCCGTCCGGTCCACCGCGCCGGGCCCCGATCGCGGGACCGTCGTGACGACGAGGTGTCGAGGGGTACTCCCCTTCACGAACACGCACAGGATGCGGTCGTCGCGGCCCGTCGTCAACCCCTCCGCGGTCGGTCTGGGGGACGGGCCGGTCGCCGCCAGGCCCGGGGCTGGGAGGATGTCCCCCGTGCTGCAGCCCTACCGTGACGTCCTGGCCCGCCCCGGTGCCCCCGCCTTCGTCACGGCGGGGACCCTGGCGCGGCTGCCGATGTCGACGGTGGGCATCGGCATCGTCCTGGCCGTCTCGCAGCTGACGGGCTCCTACGCGCTGGCGGGCCGGGTCTCGGGCGTGTTCGTCGCCCTGCAGGCCCTCTGCGCGCCGCAGCTCGCGCGGCTGGTCGACCGCCACGGGCAGGGCCGGGTCATGCGGCCGGCGATGCTGCTGTCGGCGCTCGGGCTCGTCGGCGTCGGCGTCGGCGCGGTCGCCGGCTGGGCCGAGGCCTGGCTCTACCTCGCCGCGGCCGTGGGCGGTGCCGCGATCGGCTCCTTCTCCTCGCTGTCGCGCGCGCGGTGGAGCACCCTCCTGCGGCGCGATCCGACCCGCCTGCACTCCGCGTACGCGCTGGAGTCCGTGCTCGACGAGGTCGTCTTCGTCGTCGGGCCCGTGCTCGCGACCTTCCTGGCCACCGCGGTCCACCCCACGGCCGGCCTCGTCGTCGGGACGGTGTCGCTGCTCGTCGGGGGGTGGGCCTTCCTGCAGCAGCGGTCCACCGAGCCGGCGCCCGCCCCGCGCGGGCACGACGAGGCGCGCCGTCGGACGGTGCTGCGCACCCCGGCGGTGGCCGTCGTGACGGCGGTCTTCGTCGCCATGGGCGCGATCTTCGGGGCGGTGGACGTCGCCGCGGTGGCCTTCGCGGAGGAGGCGGGCACCCCCTGGGCGGCGGGCGTGGTGCTCGCGCTGTTCGCGGTCGGGTCGCTGCTGGCCGGGCTCGTGTACGGCACGCGGCACTGGACGCGGCCGGTGGGGCAGAGGTTCGCCACCGGCATGGTGGCCCTCGGGCTGGCGGTGTGCCTCTTCGCGCTGGTCGGGTCGCTGCCGGTGCTGGGCGTGGTGCTGTTCGTCGCCGGCCTGGCGATCGCCCCCACGCTCATCAACGGCAACACCCTGGTCCAGGCCGCCGTCCCGCCGGAGCAGCTCACCGAGGGGCTGTCGTGGATCGGCACCGCCCTGGGCGCCGGCGTGGCACTCGGGTCGGCGCTGGCCGGTGCGCGGATCGACGCGGCCGGTGCGCACGCGGGCTTCCACGTCGTCGTCGCCGCCGGGGTGCTGTCCGTGCTCGCGGCGGTGGCGGCCGGGCCGGTGCTGCGTCGCGCGGCGCTCGTCGGCTGAACCGACGGCCCCGCGCCTCGGCCGGCACCCCCGCGCAGGTGCGCGCGGAGCACCCCGGGACGACGATGGCGCCACGCCCGCGCGGCGGTCCGCCGTGCGCAGCACGCCCACCGGACCGGAGGTCCACCGTGCCCCGTCGCCGCACCACCGTCGCGGACCAGCTCGTCGCCCAGCTCCTCGCCGCGGGCGCGCGGCACGTCTACGGGATCGTCGGCGACAGCCTCAACCCCGTGGTCGACGCGATCCGCCGGGCGCGGGAGGACGGCGCCGACATCGCGTGGGTGCACGTGCGGCACGAGGAGGCGGCCGCCTTCGCCGCCGCGGCCGAGGCGGAGATCACGGGCACCCTCGCCGTGTGCGCCGGCTCCTGCGGGCCCGGCAACCTGCACCTCATCAACGGCCTGTACGACGCCAACCGGTCCGGGGTGCCGGTCCTGGCCATCGCCTCGCACATCCCCAGCGCGCAGATCGGCACGGGCTTCTTCCAGGAGACGCACCCCGACCGGCTCTTCACGGAGTGCTCGGTCTACTCCGAGATGATCTCCTCGGCCGCGCAGGCGCCGCGCGTCATCCGCTCGGCGATCCACCACGCCTACGGCGCCCCGGGCGTCGCGGTGCTGACGCTGCCCGGGGACGTCGCCGACCTCGAAGCGCCGCCCGCTGCGCCGGACGTGCTCACCCGGCCCGCGGCGCCGCGCGTCGTCCCGGACGCCGCCGCGGTGGCCGGGTTGGCGGCCGCGATCGACGCCGCCGACAAGGTGACGATCTTCGCGGGCGCCGGTGTGCGCGGGGCCCGCGAGGACGTCGTGGCCCTGGCGGCGCGCCTGAACGCCCCGGTCGGGCACAGCCTGCGGGGCAAGGAGTTCGTCCAGGTCGACAACCCGTACGACGTGGGGATGTCGGGGCTGCTCGGGTACGGCGCGTGCCAGGAGGCCATGGAGGGCGCCGACCTGCTGCTCCTGCTCGGCTGCGACTTCCCCTACGACCAGTTCCTGCCCGCGGGGGTCCGCACGGCGCAGGTGGACGTCGAGGCCACGCACCTCGGCCGCCGCACCCGCAACGACCTCGCGGTCGTCGGGGACGTCGGGGAGACCGTGCGCGCGCTCCTCGGCCTGGTGCGGCCCAAGCACAGCCACCGGTTCCTCGACCGGATGCGCGCGAGGCACGCCAAGCTCATGGGCGGCGTCGGCGCGTACACGAAGGACGTGGAGCACCTCGAGCCGATCCACCCCGAGTACGCGGCCGTGCTGCTCGACGAGGAGGCGCCCGACGACGCCGTCTTCACCGTCGACACGGGCATGTGCAACGTCTGGGCGGCGCGGTACCTGACGCCCACGCACCACCGCCGGATGATCGGGTCCTTCTGGCACGGGTCGATGGCCAACGCCCTGCCGCACGCCATCGGAGCGGCGCTGGCCGGGCGGGCACCGCTGGGGAAGGGCGACGCCGGGACCGACGGGCTCACCGTCCGCGGCGCGGCGGCCTCGGGCCGCAAGGTCGTCGCCGTGGCGGGCGACGGCGGGCTGTCGATGCTGCTCGGCGAGCTCATCACGCTGCAGCAGCTGCAGCTCGACGTGACCGTGGTGCTGTTCGACAACGCGACGCTGGGCATGGTGCGGCTCGAGATGCTGGTCGACGGGTTCCCGTCCTACGGGACGGACTCCGTCGCGGTCGACTACGCCGCGGTCGCCCGAGCGGTCGGGCTGCACGCGGTCCGCGTCGAGCACCCCGGCGACGTGCGGGCCGCCCTGCGCGAGGCGATCGCGCACGAGGGGCCGTCGCTCGTCGACCTCGTCACCGACCCGCGGGCGCTCTCCCTGCCCCCGAAGCTCACCCGCCAGCAGGTCACCGGCTTCACGGCCGCCATGAGCAAGGAGGTCCTCGGCGGCGGGGTCGGGGAGGTCATGGCCATGGCCCGCTCGAACCTGCGCAACGTCCCGCTGCCCTGACAGCGGCCCGATCAGCGCGTTCCGGGGGCTCCCGCCGCCGGGGCGTGCCGCTCGAGGAAGGCGTAGACCTCGCGCGAGTCGACGCCGGGAAAGTCGCCGGCCGGCAGCGGGGAGAAGATCTGCTGGTGGACGCGGGCGCTCGGCCACGAGGCGTCGGCCCACCGGGCCGCGGCGACGGGGGACGGCCGTCGGCAGCACGCCTCGTCCGGGCAGGTGGACGTGCGCCGCACGGTCGTGTCGCGGCCGCGGAACCACTTGGCGGACGCGAACGGCACGCCGATGGCCAGGCCCGTGTGGCCCCCCGTACCCGAGCCCGTCTGCGTCGAGCACCAGAAGGTGCCCGCCGGCGTGTCGGTGTACTGGTAGGACTCCGACGACCGGTCGCGACGGGCCAGGGCCTGCCGCACCCCCCACTGCCGGCAGACGATCTGCCCCTCGATCGCACCCGTGACGTCGGTCGGCAGGGGCAGGCCGTCGTTGGCGTAGGCCCGGTGCAGGGCGCCGTCGCCGCCCACCCGGACGAAGTGCACCCGGATGTCGAGGTGGTGCGTCGCCAGGCTCGTGAAGCGCTGCGCGGCCGCCTCGTGCGTGACGCCGAAGGCGTCCCGCAGGTCCTCGATGGCGAGGTCCTTCGCCTTCTTGGCAGCCCCCAGCGCCTCCACCGCGGAGGACTCCGGGAGCAGGCACGCGGAGGCGAAGTAGGTGATCTCGACGCGCTGGCGGAGGAAGTCGTCGTAGGAGGTCGGTCGCTCGTGGCCCAGGACGCGGTGCGCGATGGCCTGCAGCGCGAGCGAGCGCAGGCCGTGCCCACCCGGGGAGGATGCCGGCGGCAGGTAGATCCGCCCGTTCGCCAGGTCCGTCACCGTGCGGGTGCTCGACGGCAGGTCGTCGACGTGGACGATGCGGAAGCCGAGGTCCTCCGCCATGCGGGACACCGCCCGGTGCGTCAGCGCGCCGGAGCTGTACCCGGCCCGCCGGACCATCGTCTCGGCGAGGCGCTCGATGTCGGGGAGGTAGTTGTCCCGGGCCTGCCGCTCGAGCCGGATCTGGGTGTTGGCCCGGCGCGCCTCCTCCGGCGTCGCCACGGCCTCCAGGTCGCGCCGCGCCAGCTCCGCGTGCAGGCCGACGAGCTGCTCGAGCACCGGCAGCGGCAGCGTCCGGCCGGGCCGGACCGCCGGCAGGGACAGGCGCTCGAAGCCGGGGGACCGCTGCGCGCGGTCGAGGGCGATCTCCAGTGCCGCGCGCCGGGAGGGCGGCTCGGCGTCGAGGAGGTCGGGCAGGCCCACCTCGAGGGCCTCGGCGAGGCGTCGCAGCAGGGGCAGCCGCGGCTCGCGCCGCCCGTTCTCGACGAGGGAGAGCAGGCTGCCCGTGACCCCGACCCGGCTGCCCAGCGCGTCGAGGGTGAGCCCGCGGGCGGTCCGCAGGTGCCGCAGCCGACGCCCGAGGGTCAGGGCGTCCGCCCCCGGCGCGTCGGCGTCCGCCGCCACCCGCCCGCCGCGATCTGACCCGCTGTCAAGAATCGCCATCCTCAACACCTCGTCCCCGTCGTCGCGGCGTCCTGCGTGACGAAGCATAGAGGCCGACGTCGGGCCGTCCGGGCCCGCAGGAGGAGGTCACCGACATGACGATGCTCGTCGGACGTGCCCCGGCACCGCTCACCACCCTCGAGGACCTGGCCGCCGTCGCCGCGACGGGCGACGTGCGCGCCTGGGTCGACGCCGTCGCCCGCCTCACGGAGCCGGACGCGGTCGTGTGGTGCGACGGCTCCGAGCGGGAGCGGCAGCGGCTCGTCGCCGGCATGGTCGCCACGGGGACCCTGCTGCCGCTCGACCCGGAGCTCCGCCCGGGCAGCTACCTGGCCCGCTCCGACCCCGACGACGTGGCGCGCGTGGAGTCCCGGACCTTCATCTGCCCCTCGGACGCCGCCGACGCGGGGCCGACGAACAACTGGCGCGACCCGGCCGAGATGCGCCGCGAGCTCCGCGCCGTCTTCGCGGGCTGCATGCGCGGCCGGACGATGTACGTCGTCCCGTTCTCGATGGGCCCGGTCGGCGGACCCCTGTCGGCCCTCGGCGTGCAGCTCACCGACTCGCCCTACGCCGTGGTGAGCATGGGCGTCATGGCGCGGGTCGGGTCCGACGTCCTCGCCCTCGTGGAGGCCGGCGCGCCCTTCGTCCCGGCGGTGCACTCCGTCGGCGCGCCGCTCGTCGACGCGGACGGGACGCGCCGGGCCGACGTGCCGTGGCCGTGCAACCGCCTGAAGTACGTCGTCCACTTCCCGGAGGAGCGGGAGATCTGGTCGTTCGGCTCGGGGTACGGCGGCAACGCGCTCCTGGGCAAGAAGTGCTTCGCGCTGCGCATCGCCTCCGTGATCGGGCGCGACGAGGGCTGGCTCGCCGAGCACATGCTCCTCGTCCGGCTGATCTCGCCCGAGGGGCGGCGCTACCACGTCGCGGCGGCGTTCCCGTCCGCCTGCGGCAAGACGAACCTGGCGATGCTGAGCCCGTCGCTGCCCGGCTGGCGCGTGGAGACGCTCGGCGACGACATCGCGTGGCTGCGTCCGGGCGCCGACGGCACGCTGCGGGCCATCAACCCCGAGACCGGGTTCTTCGGCGTCGCCCCGGGCACGGGCGCGGCGACGAACCCGGCGGCGGTCGAGACCGTCGCCCGGGACACGATCTTCACCAACGTCGCGCTCACCCCCGACGGCGACGTGTGGTGGGAGGGCCTGACGCCCGAGCCGCCCGCGCACCTGACCGACTGGACCGGGCGCCCGTGGACCCCCGCCGACGGCGCGGCCGGACGCCCGGCGGCGCACCCCAACTCGCGCTTCACCGTCCGTGCCGACCGGTGCCCCACCATCGCGGACGACTGGGACGACCCCGCGGGCGTGCCGCTCGACGCGATCGTGTTCGGCGGGCGCCGGGCCGCGGACGTGCCGCTGGTCCTGCAGGCGGAGGACTGGGAGCACGCGGTGTTCCTCGGGGCGACGATCTCCTCGGAGCGCACCGCGGCCGCGGAGGGCACCCTCGGCGAGGTGCGGCGCGACCCGTTCGCGATGATGCCCTTCTGCGGGTACGACATGGCGCGGCACTGGGAGCACTGGCTGCGGGTGGGCCAAGGGATCGCCGAGGACCGCCGGCCCCTGGTCTTCGGCGTCAACTGGTTCCGCCGCGACGCCGACGGCCGGTTCCTGTGGCCGGGGTTCGGCGAGAACATCCGGGTGCTGGCCTGGGTCGCGGAGCAGGTCGACCGGGCGCGCGGGCGGCGGGACGACGTCGCGGCGGTCCGCAGCCCGCTCGGGCTCCTGCCGGCGCCCGGCGCCCTGGACATCGACGGTCTCGACCTGACTCCCGGCGACCTCGACGCGCTGCTCACCGTCGACCGCGACGCGTGGACGGCCGAGGCCGACCGCATCGAGGCCTTCTTCGACGGCTTCGGGGACCGGGTGCCGGCCGCGCTGCGCCGACGGCTGACCCACCTGCGGACCGAGCTGGGCGGCTGACGGGCGAGGCGCCGTCGTCGTCGCGTCAGGCTGCTGGGCGGTCACGGTCGTGCAGCAGGTGCACCGCGCCGACGACGGCGTCGACCAGCCCCGTGAGCGGCTCGAGGAGCTCGACGTGCTCCGACGCGACGGCGAGGTGGTGGACGGCCGCCCCGCCGCGCGAGGCGGGCACGTCGAGCCACGCGTCCCACACGACGTGCTGCGAGCCGTCCGGACGGTCGAGGACGCGCCGCCGCCGCAGCACGGGCCCCAGGGACCCCGTCCCGCGGACGAGCGTCCGGTCGCCGGCGCCCGCCGCGGTCCGGGCGGCGCCACCCACGGCAGCCGCCACCGCATCGAGCCCGCGCCCACCGCCCGGCAGCGGCAGCACGGACGCCGTCAGCGAGGCGGTGACCACGGCCAGGGGGTGGTCCCCGGACCGGTCGGCGCGGCGGTCGTCGCGCGACGCCCCGGTGGGCTGCGGCACGGGCAGGGCGTACAGCGCCAGCAGCCACGCCCCCGCGTCGGCCGCCCGCCGCGCCGACGCCGTCAGGTCCCGCGTCAGCTCGCGCCGCAGGTGCGCGCGCCCGTCGGCGACCCCGAGACGCCGCCGGACCACCGCGCGCACCGCCCGCTCCCGGCCGGCGAGGTCCCGGAGGGGCACCGAGGTCCAGTGGTCCGGCAGCACGACGACGACCCCGCTGCCGACCGCCGTCACGACGCGCTCCGGGCCACGCGCCGCCCGGGACCGATCAGCTCCCGCCGCAGCTCGCCGACCTCCCCGACGAGGCTCGTCGCGTCGTACGCCCGCATCCCGGTCCAGGCGAGCGTCCCCGCGGCTGCCGTCTCCCGCGGGACGTCGTCGAGCGGGACCGCCCCGAGCACGGGCCGCCCGGCGACCGTGCTCGCCAGGCCGCGGAGGGCCTGCCACTCGTCGGCGTTGGCGAACAACCGGAGCAGGCGCTGGTGCGGCGCGCGCGCGGCGCCCAGCACGGACGCGCCGACCGTGCCCAGCGCGTCCCCGACCGGCATCCGGCGGACCTGCGCCGCGGCGTCCCGCACCCGCGAGACGCCGTCGCCGAGGTCCGCACGGAGGGCGCGGAAGAGCACCAACGAGGTCATGGAGGCACGGGCCTCCCGGCCGACGACCGTACCGAAGCGCACGCCTCCGCCGGCAGCCGCCAGCACACCGACGCCGATGGCGCGGCTCAGGCCGCCCGACACCACGCCGAGGAGGTCGCCGGCGACCGTCCACCAGGTGGTCTCGTCGTCGCCCTGCAGCTTCCGGCACAGATCGCGCACGAGAGCCACGACGGCCGCGACGGTCGCGAGCACGATCAGCACCTGCCCGAGCACCGGCACCCACCCGAGCAGGAACGCGCCGATCGAGAGCACCGGCGCGATGGTGTCGAGGCGCTCCAGCAGCCACCGACCCGCTGCCACCACGCCGTCCCAGGCCGTCCCGGCGGCGGTCGCCACGCCGGTCCCCACGCCGGTCCCCACGGCGTGGACCACCGCCCCCAGGACGGCTCCCACCGAGGCCGCCAGCCCTCCCAGGGCGGACCACGGCAGCGGACCGTTCGCGTCGAGCACCCGCGCGGCCGCCAGGGCGGACGCGTCGCGGGCGGCCTCTACCGCCGCCACCGAGGCCCGCGCCGCCGCGAGGTCGTCCTCCGCGGCGGCCATCGCCCCCGCCGCGGCCGCCCCGTCGGCGGCCAGCGCCGCGACGCGGACCGGGTCGACCTCGCGGACCTGCTGCGCGACGACGTCGTCAGCCGCGGCAGCCGCACGGTCCCGCACCCGCTCCGCCGCGCGGGCGTGCTCGAGGGCCGTGCGGGCGCGAGCCTGCGCCTCCTCGAGGTCGGCGGCGTAGGTGCCGAGCGCGCGCGACGCGGCCGCCGCCCGGTCGGCGACCCGGTCGAGGTCGATGGCCGTCCCGCCGGCACGGGAGGCCAGGGCGGCGGCGGCCAGGGACTGCCCGGCGACCACCGAGCCCCGCACGCGGGAAGCGGCGTCGAGCAGGGCACCCGCCGCGAGGGCGAGCTCGGCCGCGGCAGCGCTCACGCGGTCCGGTCTCCCGGGGACGGGGTCTTCGGCCGCGAGCGGCGACAACCCGCCGGCGGGCCGGCTCACGCGGCGCCGCCCACGGCCGGCACCCCGGCCGCCAGCCGTCCGTCCGCCGACTCGAAGCCGTCGGCCACCGCCCGGCAGCCCTCGGCCAGGGACCGCAGCTCGTCGTCCATCCCGACCAGGTCCGCGCGGCGCCCGTCGACGTGGTCGCGCGCGGCGGCCGCCAGCGCCGGGTGCCCGACCGCGGCCGGCAGCTCGTCGAGCGCGGGTGTGCCGCCGGGCAGCAGCGCGCGCACGGCGTCGAGCGCGGCCGCGAGCGATCGCAGCGCCCCCGTGTCGACGACGAGGGTGCCGCCCGCCGGCGCGCCCCCGCCGCCCGTGTCCGTCGCCACCGCACCCACCCCGTCCCGGCGGGGACGGTCGCCCCGCGCGGAGCCGGACGCTAGGGCAGGGGCGGCGGCACGCGTGCGGCGGCCTGTGGACGACCGCCGCCGCCGCGCTCGGCGGCCGAGGTCAGCCCTGCGGCGTCCCCCCGGGCGCCGACGGTCCCGGCTCGCCGCTCGCGGTCCGCGGCGGGGTGGCGGGCGCGCCGGCCGTCGGGTCCACGCCCGGCGTCGGCTCCGTCGAGGACGAGCCCGACGAGCCCTGCAGCTTCGCCTTCGCCGCGCCCACGGCCTTGTCCTTCAGCGCCGACCCCTGGCTCTTGGCGAAGGTCGCGACCTGGTCCTCGGCGCCGTGGACGTAGTCCTGCACCTTCGGGTTCTGCCACACCTTGTCGGCCTGCGCCTTCAGGCGGTCGAACTGCTGGCGGCCGGCACGGGTGCCGAGCACGTAGCCCACCCCTGCCCCGAGGACGAACGCGACCTTGCCCCGCATGGGGACCTCCCTGACGTCGGTGCGGCACGCCCCCGCGCCGCGCACCGCCGGGCGGCGGCACGCGTCGAGCCTAAGAGGGCGGGGCAGCCTCCGCCCGGCGTCAGCCCGACGTCAGCCCGCCGTCAGCCCGGCGTCAGGCCGGCGTCAGAGCGCGCCCGTGCCGAACGCGAGCCCCAGCGCGTACGTGACGGCGGCGGCGCCGAAACCGATCGCCACCTGCCGCAGCGCCCGCCGCAGCGGCGGCGCCCCGGACAGCAGCCCGACGACGGCCCCCGTCGCGCACAGCGCCAGCCCGACGAGCGCGGCCGACCACGCGACGGCCACGAGCCCCTCGGCGCCGAGCAGGTAGGGCAGCACGGGGACCGCGGCGCCGGAGGCGAAGAACGCGAACGACGCGAGCGACGCCCCGACGGCCGTGCCGACCGTCTCGTGGTCGCCCTCGTCGTCCGACGGGCTGAGGCCGGACGCCGGGCGGCGCGGGTTGCCGGCCTGCAGGGCCGCCAGGACGGTGTGCGCCCGCTCGGCGGCCTCGTCGGGCGCCATGCCGCGCGCGCGGTAGACCAGCGCGAGCTCGTTCTCCTGCACGTCGACGTGCTCGAGGGCGCTGCGGGCGTGCGGCCCGGGGCGCGAGGCGTCGAGCAGCTCGCGCTGGGAGCGCACGGACACGTACTCCCCCGCCGCCATGGACAGCGCC
This sequence comes from Cellulomonas marina, assembly GCF_900111925.1. Classification (GTDB taxonomy): domain Bacteria; phylum Actinomycetota; class Actinomycetes; order Actinomycetales; family Cellulomonadaceae; genus Cellulomonas; species Cellulomonas marina. The sequence goes on along the minus strand of NZ_FOKA01000006.1, from coordinate 54,982 downwards.
CCGGCGAGCAGCCCGGCCAGGCCCGTCAGCAGCACCACCGACGTCGACACCCCGCCGGCCCCCACGCCCAGGACGAGCGCCAGGTTCGACACGAGCCCGTCGTTCGCTCCGAAGACCGCGGCCCGGAAGGTCCCGGACATGCGGTTGCGCCCCCGCATCGCCAGGCCGCGCACGACCTCCTCGTGGAGGCGCTCGTCGGCGGCCATGCGCGGCGTCGCGTCCTGGTCGCGCTCGTAGGTGGAGCGGGCCTCGGCGCGCTGCGCCAGCGCCAGCACGAACACCGACCCGAAGCGCCGCGCCAGCACGCCGAGCACGCGGCTGCGCCAGTCGCCCCGCAGCGGCCGGCCGACCTGGTCGCCGAGCAGGTCGAGCCAGTGCTGCTCGTGGCGCCGCTCGGCCTCCGCCAGCGCGAGCAGGATCTCCCGCTCCTCGCCCTCGCGCCGTGACGCCAGGTCCCGGTAGACCGCCGCCTCGGCGCGCTCGTCGGCCAGCATCTGCCGCCAGCGCCGCACCTGGGCCGGCGTGGGGGCGGCCGGCGCGGGCACGGCGGAGCCCGGGGTGGAGAAGGAGGTCATGGGACGATCCTGGCACGCGGCTGCGCCGCCGGTCACGCCCGAGCGCGGTGTTCGGGCGTACGAATCCGCAGGTCAGGGCGCCCGACGAGCGTCGGTGCGCCCCGACCTGCAGCGAGCCGACGGGCCCTCAGGCGCTGGGCGCGGCCGCGCGGAGCTTCTCCAGCAGCGGCCCGGCGGCCGTGTCGAGGAACTCCTGCTGGCCCTCGTCGCCCACCTGCACGAGGGCGATGTCGGTGAAGCCGGCCTCCCAGTAGGGCTGCACGGCCTCGACGATCGCGTCGAGGTCCGGGCCGCAGGGGATCGTCTCCGCGACGTCCTCGGGGCGGACGTACTGGCTCGCCGCCTCGAAGGCCTCGGTCGTCGGCAGGTCGGCGTTCACCCTCCAGCCGCCGGCGAACCAGCGGAACTGGTCGTGCGCCTTCGCGAGCGCGGCGTCCTTGTCCGGGCCCCAGCAGATGGGGATCTGGCCGACGGCGCGCGACGGCCCGGTCCCGGCCGGGCGCGCCTCCTGCCACATGTCGACGAGCTCCTTCTCCGGGTCCGTGGCGACGAGGTGGTCGCCCAGCGGCGCGAACCGGTGCACCGACTGCGGACCGGAGACGGCCAGGCCGATCTCGACCTTCTCGTCGGGCAGATCCCAGAGGCGGGCGGAGTCCGTGCGGAAGTGCGTCCCCTCGAAGGTCAGCCGCTCGCCCGAGAGGAGCTCGCGGATGATGTGCACGGCCTCCTCGAACATGTCGTGCCGCTCGCCCACGGCCGGCCAGCGCTCGCCGACGACGTGCTCGTTGAGGTTCTCCCCCGCGCCGAGGCCGAGGGTGAAGCGCCCGTCGGAGAGGATCCCCAGCGTCGCGGCCTTCTGGGCGACGACCGCGGGGTGGTACCGCAGGATCGGGCAGGTCACGTAGGTCATGAGGCCGACGCGCGACGTCGCCTGCGCGACCGCGCCGAGCATGCTCCACGCGTAGCCGGCGTGCCCCTGCGAGTCCAGCCAGGGGAAGTAGTGGTCGCTGGAGACCTCGAAGTCGAAGCCGACCTCCTCGGCCGCCACGGCATACCGCACGATGTCCTTGGGACCGGACTGCTCGGTCATGAGGGTGTAGCCGAAACGCGTCATGCGGCTACCGTCGCGCGGCCCCGGTCACGCCGCATCCGGAACGTCCCCGACGAGGGTCGTGCCACGTCAGGCCCACGCCTCCGCGACCGTGCGCACGACGCCGCCCGACGACGCCGCCTCCCCGATGGCGAGCCCGAGCAGGTGGTCCTGCAGGCCCTCGGCCAGGGGGTAGGGCGCCGGGCCGTCGCCGCGCACCCAGGCAGCGGTCGCGGCGAGCAGCCCCGCGACCGCGTGGTCGTCGTCGGCGAGCCGGCCGCCCTCGTGCTCCGCGCGCCACAGGACCCGGCCGTCGAGGCTGACGTGCTCGAGGTCGTACCCGTCGAGGTCCTGCTCGACGCCGGACTGCCGGCGCACCAGCGACGACGTGACGACCGTCCGCGGGTCGAGCCACCGCGTGAGCCGGTCGTCGACGAGCTCGCCGTGGCTGCCGCGCACCAGCAGGCGGTTGGCCCGCAGCGGGTTGTGCCACTGGTTGTCGGTGAAGTCGTACAGGCCCAGCCGCCCCTCGCCGAGGTCCAGCGTGGCGAGGGTCGTCGTCGCGGGAACCGGCTCGGTCGCCCCCGTCCAACCCGCGCGCGAGGCCGGGTCCAGCAGCGGGGCCACGTGCGTCGTCGCCCGCACCTCCGCCGGCCCCCGGCCCGCGCCCAGGAACCGGCGCAGCAGCGCCACCGCGTGGTACTGGTGCGTGGAGGACACGTGCACGGAGGTGACCGTCCCCAGCAGCCCCGCCCGCACGGCGGCCAGCCGGGCGACGTGCTGCGGCATGAAGACGCTGTGCTCGGCGACCTGCACCAGGTCGGTGCTGCCGACGTCGGCCCAGAGCTCGCGCATCGCGTCGACGTCCGGCGCGGGCGGCGTCTCGGCCAGCACGGGCACGCCCGCGGCGACGACCTCCCGCACGACGTCGGGCGTCACGGGCCAGGGCGTCGCGGTGACGACGAGCTGCGGGCGGTCGGCGCGGGCACCGGCACCGGGCAGGGCGCCGGTCACGAGCTCCTCGACCGTGCGCACGGTCGGCACGCCCCAGGCCCGCTCGACCTCCGCCCCGCGCTCCGCGGACCGCGCCACCACCCCGATCAGCGTGTAGCGCTCGGGGAAGAGCCGGGCGACGCGCGCGAAGAACTCCGCGCGCCACCCGCTGCCGACCAGCCCGAACCGCAGCGGCTCCGCCACGTGCACCTCCCCGTCGTCGTGGACCCCGGGCGCACGCTAGAGGACGGCACCGACAGACCACCGGCAGAGTCACCGGCAGCGCGCCCAGGGGGCGTCCAGGACCGTCGCGTACCGTCGACCCCGGACCGCAGCGCGTGCGGGCCGTCGCCGGGTCGCCGAAGGCCCGCCGGGCACCGCGCGCCGACACCCACCCCCAGCCCCGAGGACCGCCGTGCGCCGCACCGCCCGCTTCCGCAAGATCGTCGCCGCCGGCGGCGTGCTCACCCTCGGCCTCGTGGCCGTCGTCGCCGGGTGCTCCGCCGACGACGGCACCGACGGCGCGAGCGCCAGCCCCTCGTCGTCGGCCTCCGCGACGGCGGACACCAGCGCCGCCGACCAGGCGGCGCTGGAGCAGGTGGTGGTCGAGGGCGAGCCCGGGGCCGCCGCCACCGTGACGCTGCCCGAGACCCCCTTCACCGTCGGCGACGTCGCCGCCCGCATCCTCACGCCCGGCACCGGCGAGACCCTGGAGGAGGGCCAGATCGTCGCGCTGGACTCCACGTGGGTCTCCGGCGAGGACGGGTCCGCGCTCGGCTCCACGCACGACGAGGGCGGCGCCCCCGAGCAGCTCGTGCTCGACGGCACCTCCCTGCCGACCGCGTTCGTCGAGGCCCTCGTCGGGCAGCAGGTGGGCGTGCGCGCGCTCCTCGCCATCCCGGGCGAGCCGACGCGGGTCGCCGTGGTCGACATCCCCTCCGCGCAGACCGTCCCCGACCGTGCGGAGGGCACGGCCGTCACGCCCCCGGAGGGCCTGCCGACCGTGACGCTGGCGGAGGACGGCGCGCCGTCCATCGAGCCGGTCGCCGGCGACCCGCCCACGACCCTGGTCTCGCAGGACCTCATCACGGGGACCGGGCCGGTCGTCGCCGAGACCGACACGGTCATCGCGCACTACAGCGGGTGGCTGTGGGACGGCACCTCGTTCGACTCCTCCTGGGAGCGCGGCACGCCCGCGTCCTTCTCGCTGCAGCAGGTCGTGCAGGGGTGGACGCAGGGCCTGGCCGGCAAGACGGTGGGCTCGCAGGTGCTGCTGGTCATCCCGCCGGACCTCGGCTACGGCGCCGAGGACAACGGCGACATCCCGGGCGGCTCGACGCTCGTGTTCGTCGTCGACCTCCTCGGCACGGTCCCGGCGCCGGCGGCCTGACGCGCTCGCGCCCGCGCCGGGCGCCGCCCTCGCGGTGGCGCCCGGCGCGCGGCGGCCTAGCGTGGGCGTCGTGGCCCGCTACTACGACGTGCACCCGCAGGACCCGCAGCCGCGCGCGATCTCGCAGGTCGTGGCGCAGCTCCGCGACGACGCGCTCATCGCGTACCCGACGGACTCCTGCTACGCCCTCGGCGCGCGGCTGGAGAACCACGGGGGCGCGGAGCGGATCCGGCGCATCCGGCACCTCGACGACAAGCACCACTTCACGCTCGTGTGCGCGGACTTCGCGCAGCTCGGGCAGATGGTCGACCTGTCCAACAGCGCCTTCCGGGCCATCAAGGCCGCGACGCCGGGGCCGTACACCTTCATCCTCCCGGCCACGCCGGAGGTCCCGCGACGGCTGGCGCACCCCAAGAAGCGTTCCGTCGGCGTGCGGATCCCGCAGCACCCGGTGGCGCAGGCGATCCTCGCGGAGCTCGGCGAGCCGATCCTGTCCTCCTCGCTCCTGCTGCCCGGGGCCGAGTGGCCCATGACCGAGGGCTGGCAGATCAAGGAGGAGCTCGACGACGTGCTCGACGCCGTCGTCGACGCGGGCGACTGCGGCACCACGCCGACGACGGTCGTCGACCTCACGGGCGGGTCGCCCGAGGTCGTGCGGGAGGGGGCCGGGGACCCGTCGCGCTTCGCGTGACGGGTCACGCGACGAGTCACGCGTGACGGGTCCCGGCCGCCGTCCGGTCAGACGATCTTGCCGCCCGTGGCGACGATGCGGTCGCCGGTGACGTAGCTCGAGTCCGGCGAGGCCAGGTAGACGTAGGCCGGGGCCATCTCCGCCGGCTGGCCGGCGCGGCCGAGCGGCGTGTCGCCGCCGAACTCGTCGACCTTCTCCTCGGGCATCGTGGCGGGGATGAGCGGGGTCCAGATCGGGCCGGGGCACACCGCGTTCACGCGGATCCCCTTCTCGGCCAGGGTCTCCGCCAGGCCCTTCGTGAAGTTGAGGATGCCGGCCTTCGTCGTGGCGTAGTCCAGCAGCGGCGGGCTGGGCTGGAAGGCCTGCACGGAGCTCGTGTTGACGATGGTCGAGCCCGCGCCGAGGTGCGCCAGGGCCGCCCGCGTGATCCAGAACATCGCGTAGAGGTTGGTCTTGAAGACGCGGTCGAGCTGCTCGGTGGTGATGTCCTCGAGGCCCGCCGGCTGCGCCATCTGGTACGCGGCGTTGTTGACGAGCACGTCGAGGCCGCCGAGCCCGGAGGCGGCGCTCTCGACGAGCTGCGTGCAGAAGGACTCGTCGCGGATGTCCCCGGGCAGCAGGACGGCCTTCCGGCCGGCCTTCTCCACCCAGGACGCGGTGACCTTCGCGTCCTCCTCCTCCTCGGGCAGGTAGGAGATGGCCACGTCGGCACCCTCGCGGGCGAAGGCGATGGCGACGGCGCGGCCGATGCCGGAGTCGGCGCCGGTGATGAGGGCCTTGCGGCCGTCGAGCTTGCCGTGGCCGACGTAGCTCTCCTCGCCGTGGTCGGGCTCGGAGGGCATGTCGCCGGTGAGACCCGGGTGGGCGATGGTCTCGGCGTCCTGGGCCTCCGTGCCGGGGTGGGCCTCGCGCGGGTCGGGTGCGGTGTTGTCTGTCATCACTTCATCGTGTGACGTGCAGCGGATCCCGCCACCGGGGGCAGCGCTGCGTCCACGTCCTGGACGACACCGTCCGGGACGGTCAGCCACGCGGCCGCGGTCACGGTACGCACCGCGGCCCAGGAGCCCCCGTCGTCACGGCCCTGCAGCCAGGCCGACAGCGCCACGTCGCCGCTGCTGCTGCCGGCGGGCGCCCCGGGCGCCGGCCGGTCGAGCAGCACGGCGACCCCGGACCCGTCGGCCCGTCCGACGACGAGGTCCGCGACCGTCCCCTCCGGACCGGCCGGGTCGCGCACGACGAGGCCCGCCGCCACCAGCGCGGCGGCCACGGCCGCCCGGTGCCGCCCCCAGGCCGGGCCGCCGCCGGCCGCCCGCAGCTCCGGCCGCCGGGGGCCGCCGCCGTCCTGTACGGGGGACGCACCGGCGCCGAGGACGACGAGGGCGCTGGCCGGGTCGGGGGGCGCCCCTCCCGTGCGCTCGACGAGCAGCACGCGGCGCGCCCGCGACGCGGCCACCGCGACCCGCGCCGCCGGCACCCGGCCGGCGTCCTCCACGACGAGCACCGCGTCCTCGTGCTGCAGCGGCAGGGCACGGCCCAGCAGGTCCAGGGGCACGAGCACCGCCGGCAGCAGCACCGCCAGGTCGTCGCCGCGGCCCGCGAGGAACGCCCACAGGGGCCGCATCGGCACGGCCGCCGCGAGGTCGGCGACGAGGCCGTCGGCCAGGGCGACGCGGGCCTCCTCCGGCAGGGCCGCGAGCAGCCGCAGCGGCACGCGCGCCCGGGCCGCGGACCGCTCCGCGAGCTCCAGGGCGGCCAGCCGATCGACGACGGCCGCCCGCTCGGCCGGCCGCAGCACGGCGGTGCCCGAGGAGCGCGGGTCCAGGGCGGCCCGGCGCTCGTCGAGAACGGCGTGGGCCGCCGCGAGCTCCACCGTGCCCACGAGGTGCTCCGGTGCGACCCGCGCGCGTCGCCGGCCCCCGGGCCCGTCGGGCAGCAGGACCGCCGCGACCTCGTCGGGCAGCGCCGCCCGGGCCAGCCGCAGGCCCGCGCGCGCCCGCAGCCCGGGCAGGCCCGCCGCGACCTCGTCGGCCCACCGCGGACCGTCGTGGGTCAGCACCGCGGCCGGGGGCCGGTCGCCGCACGCCCTCGCGAGCCCCGCCAGGTCCGTGCCGAGCGCGGCCGGCAGGGCGGACCACGCGGCCGCGAGCGCGCGGACCGCCTCCGCCGCCGCGCGCGCCTCCGCCGGCCCGGGCGGCACGGCCGCGTCGACGGCCCCCGGGCCGACGCCGGGTGCCGTGGCCAGCGCGGCGGTGGCCGCGCGCAGGTCGAGGTCGGCGAGCAGGGCGTCGGCGGCGGCGTCGTCGAGGGGCTGCCACCCGGGGGGCAGCACGGTCCCCGGGACCGCGGCCACCCGCCGGACGACCTCCCTCGCGGCGTCCCGCAGCGCCAGCAGCGCCTCGACGAGCCCGGGCGCGTCGTCGGGCTCGAGCGCGACGTCCGGCCGACGGTGCGGGGCGAGCGCGGCGAGCACCGCGGCCCGGCGCCGGCGCCGGTCCCGCTCGGGCCACCAGCGCCGCTCCGGGGTCGCGACGAGGGTCGCGTCCAGGACGTCGAGGTCGAGGCCGAGGGCACCGGGGCCGACGGAGCCGTCCGGCCCGACGAGCTCCCTCCCGGCGGAACGGACCCCGGCGAGCGCGGCCCGCGCGGCGGACGCGGCGGCGTGCCAGGAGTCGTCGACGGTCCGGACGCACGCGGACGCGGCGACGGGACGCGAGGCCGCGCCCGCGTCCAGCCACGCGGCGACGAGTTCGAGGTGCGCCGCGACGTCGACCAGCACGCGCGGGGCGGCCACGAGGTCGGCGAGCGCGCTGCCCGTGGCGCGGACGGCGCGGTCGGCAGCGAGCAGGCCGGTGACCGCCACGGCGACGCGGTCGAGGTCGGCCTCCGCGGTGCCCGCGAGGTGCTCGGCGGCCCACGCGTCGGGGTCCCCGCCCCCCACGAGCGCCTCCGCCAGGTCGGCGACGGTCGACCGCAGCGCGGGCAGCGCGTCCGGACGCCGCGCGAGGTCGCCGACGGGCAGGGCCGGCGCGAGGGCGACCGCCTCGGGCGGCAGCTCCGCCTCGAGCCGCAGCACCGCCGCGAACGCGTCCCACAGCGCCACGCCGGCCGGGCCGGGCAGGTGCCCGGCCGCGTCGTCGCGCGCCAGGCGGGCCGTGAGCGCGGCGTGCTCCGCGGCGTCCCCCGTGACGCCCTCGAGCAGCGCCGCCGGGGGCCGCCCCGCGCTGCGCAGCCGGTCCCGCAGCCCCCCCACGGTGGCGCCGCGCCCGGTGAGCGCGAGCACGAAGGGTCCGAGGGCCGCGGCGTCGAGCCGGGCGGCCAGGTCGTCGAGGTCCGCGTCCTGCCCGGCGACGACCGTCACCGGCGTCCCGGCCGTGAGCGCGGCGACGAGCACGTCGGCCACGGCGCGCGTGCCGCCGGGCCCGGCGGGCGTCTCGAGCACCTCGACCCCCGGGCAAGGCCCGCGCGGGTTCAGCCCCGCGACCGGCAGCGGCAGCGCTCGGAGGGCGGCCGCGTCCTCGAGGGGCGCGAGCGGCAGGAGGGCGAGCTCGGCGGCGCGGGTCGCGCGCACCGGTGGCGTCGCGGCGGCGAGGACCTCGTCGAGCACCCCGGCCAGCCGGGTCACCGGGACGGGGGCGGGGTCGGCGAGCGCGGCGGCGAGCGGCCCGTGCTCGGCGGCCACGGCGCGGCCCGCGGCGGCGTTGCGGCGGGCGGGACGGCCCGGCTCGCACCGCAGCTCCCACGCGTCGGGGGCCTCGGGCGACGGGTGCAGCCGTACGGGCAGGAGCAGGGCGGCGGTGCGGCCGAGCCGGCTCCCGCCGGCGGCGACGGACCAGCCGGGGGCGTCGTCGGCGTCCGACAGCCGGCCGAGCGCGAGGACGAGCTCCGCGCCGTCGAGGCGCCGGTCCGCGGCCGCCGCCGCCCGGGCGAGCGCCTCGAGCGGGTCGCCCGGGGGCTCGTCGACGGGCACGGGCGGGGCACCGGGCGTGACACCGGGCGTGACACCGGGCGTGGTGGCCGGCCCAGCCGTCGCGGGCGGCGGGAGCACGCGCCACACGCCCTCGCCCCCCGCGGGCTCGCCGGCGACGAGCAGCACGCGGCGCCCCTCGACGAGGCGGTCGAGCAGGTCGCGGCCCTCGTCGGGCAGGTCGAGGACGACCGAGCGGACCGCGTCGAGGTCCCGCAGCGGGTGCCGGCGGGGGACGCCGAGCACCTCGTCGGCCCAGGGCACGGGAGCGGGCGAAGGGTCCGGCGCGGGCGGCGCCGCGGCGGCGGCCGTCTCGTCGTGCACGCGTCCCCCGTCCCAGGTCGCCGCTCGCGGCGGGCGGCGGCGGGCCGGCCGGCCCGTCAGCCCATCGGCGGCGCGGCGTCCGGCGTGAGCGCCCGCTGTGACGGACGACCCGTCCGCACCGGCCTCGGGGGACGCCGCGGACCACTACCGTCGGGCGCGCGGACGACGGGGGCGCGCTCCCGGCCGCCGGCGGGGCAGCGCTGCCTCGACCGAGGGGAGGCGACCGTGCCCAGGACGGTGGACCGCGACCGCCGCCGCGACGAGCTCGTGGCGGCGACGGGCCGGCTCATCCTCGACGAGGGGCTCGCCGCCGTGACCCTGCGCCGCGTGGCCGAGGTCACCGGGTTCGCCAACGGGGCGGTCAAGCCCTACTTCCCGACGAAGGACGAGCTGCTGCACGCCACGTGCCGGCAGGCGTTCGAGCGGGCGGAGGCCCGCGTCGCCACGGCGGTCGACGGCACGACGGGGCTCGAGGCGCTGCGGCGGCAGTGGGTGGAGCTGCTGCCCCTCGACGACGAGCGCCGCCTCGAGGCACGGGTCGTCACGGCCTTCTGGGAGGCGGCGACGCAGGACCGGGCCGTGGCGGCGCTGTTCGCCGGGCACCACGAGCGCTGCCGGACGCGGATGTACCAGCACCTGCGTGAGGGCCGCGCCCGGGGCGAGGTGCGGACGGCCGAGTCCGACGAGACGGTGGTGGACGAGGCCCTGTGGCTGCTCGTCGGGCTGCGTGCCTCAGTGGCGCTCGGCGGGGACGCGATCACCCCGCGGCGGCAGCGGATGCTCGTCGAGAAGCTGCTCGAGCACCTCACCGTCCCGCCGCGCTGAGCCCCAGCGCGGCCGCGACCGCCGGCAGCCCGTCCACCCGCCGCACCCGCGGGTGATCGGCCAGCGCGGCGGGCAGGACCGTGGCGGGCTGCACCGCGTACGTGAGGGCGCCCGCGGCGAGCGCGGCGGTCACGCCGGTGAGGGAGTCCTCCACCGCCACGCACCGCGCCGGGTCCGCGCCGAGGGTCGCCGCGGCCGTGAGGTACGCCTCGGGGTCGGGCTTGCCGCGGCGCACGTCATCGCCGGCGACGACGACCGCCAGCGCGCCGGGCGGCGCCGCGTCGCGGACCGTCGTCGCCAGCCGTCGGTAGGTCATCGTCACGAGCGCCGTCGGCACGCCGGCGTCCACGAGGGCGCCGAGCAGCGCGGTCGCACCCGGGCGCCACGGCGGCTCGGCCCCCATGAGCGCGGCGACGCGGTCGTTGAGCCACTCCTCGACCACGGGGGACGGCAGTGCCACGCCCCGCGCGACGAGCAGCGCCGCGATGTCCGGGATCGCCCACCCGACGATGCGGTGGCCGTCCGTGGCGTCGTCCCAGGGCGCGCCGTGCCGGGCGGCCAGCTCCGCCGTGGCCCGGGACCACAGCGGCTCGGAGTCCGCGAGGGTGCCGTCGAGGTCGAGCAGGACGGCGTCGGGCGGTGTGGCGGGCCGTGTGGCGGGCGGTGTGGCGGGCGGTGTGGCGGGCGGTGTGGCGGGCGGTGTGGCGGGCGGCGTGGCGGGCAGGGGGTCGGGCAGCAGGGCGATCTCCTCGGGTCCTGTGTCGCGGCACGTCGTCGCGATCGAACCACGCGTGCGGCGGCTCGGTACGGTTCGGGCCACGACCGCACCCGACCGGGGCGGCGCGCCGCGGACCGCGGGCAGGGGCGAGGGGCCGCACGACGGACGGAGGCCGGGCGTGGCACGAGGGCGGACGACGGGCAGCGGTCGGCGGCTGCGGACGGTGGCGGTGTGGTCGGTCAAGGGCGGGGTCGGCAAGACCACGGCGGCCGTCAACCTCGCCCACGCCGCCGCGGCGGGCCGGGAGGTGCTGCTGTGGGACCTCGACCCGCAGGGCGGCGCGACGTGGCTGCTCGACGTGAAGCCGCGGCTCAAGGGCGGCGCCGAGGCGCTCGTGCAGGGCCGGTCGACCGTCGCGTCGGCCATCCGGCAGACCGCGTGGGAGACGCTCGACGTGCTGCCCGGCGACGCCACCTACCGCGACCTGGAACTCGCGCTCGACGCCGCCAAACGGTCGGGGCGCCGCATCGAGGAGACGCTCGAGCCGGTCCGCGACCGCTACGACCTCGCCGTGCTCGACTGCCCGCCGGCGGCGTCGCTCGTCGCCCGCAACGTGCTGCGGGCCGCGGACGCGCTCGTCGTGCCGCTGCCGCCGTCCCCGCTGGCGCTTCGCTCGCTCGAGCAGGTGCTCGAGCTGGTCGCCGACGCGCCGCGGCCCGTGCCCGTGCTCGCCTTCCTGTCCATGGTCGACCGACGACGCACCGCGCACCGGCAGGCCGTGGGGGAGCTGGCGGGAGGGCGGCCCGACGTGCTGGACGTCGTCGTGCCCGCGGCGACCGCGGTCGAGCAGATGGGCGTGCACCGGGCGCCGCTGGTGACGTTCGCGCCGCGCTCCCCGGCGACGGCCGCCTTCGCGGCCCTGTGGGCGGCCGTCGAGCGCCAGGTGCTGCCCGCCGAGCCCGCCACCACCGCCGCGCCCACTACCGCGCCCACCACCGCGCCTGCCACCAAGACCACCACCGGTCGGACGAAGGCCGGGACGAAGCCGCCCAAGGGCGCGAAGGGCGGCAAGCGCTAGAGACCCGCGTCCCCCGGGCCTCAGGTCGGCCCGCACCCGTGCCGATGGAGGCGGCAGGGAGGCATCATGACCATGGACGACCTGCACGGGGCCCCGGTGCCGACGCGGCGCCTCGAGGGCTGGACCGTGCTGCACGGACCGCGTGTGGCGGAGCTGCCGGGCGCGGCGGCCGAGTGCATCGTCGTGGGCCCGGGCGGCGTCGTCGTCGTGGTGAGCGCGACCGGTGGCGGGCCCTTCGCCGCGCGCCGGCTCGACGCCGCACGCGGCGCGGTCCAGCGCGCGGGCAGCGTCATCACCTCGCTCCTCGACGCCCGGTTCCGGCACCTCGTCCGCGTGGCCGTCTGCGTGCCCGACGAGCGGTCGCCGCACGAGCTGTACCCGCTGGTCGGCGGCACCCGCGGCGTGGCGGTCGTGGGAACGCACGAGCTGCCGGGCATCCTGCACGCCCTGCCGGCGCGGCTCGGGCCCGACGAGGTGCGCGCCGTCACGGACGCCCTGGTCCGCGCGCTGGTCCGCCGTCCCGACGGCCCGATGCTGTCCACCGCCGACCTGCCGCACCGCATGCACGCGCAGGCGCGGCGGGAGCGCGCGGCGCTGGCCCGATCCGACGCCGGCGCCGGTACCGGCACGGCCGGGCCGGCGTCCTCGACCCGGACCCCCGACCCGGCCACCGATCAGGCCGCCGAACGGTCCGCCGACGCCACGCCGACCACCGACGCGACGCCGACCCTCCCGGTCCTGCCCACGCAGCGCTCCCGCTCCGCCGTCGGGCGGTTCCTCGCCCCGCTGCGCCGCGCCGCCGGTCGCTGATCGAGCCGTCCCCAGCCCCGCCCCACCCGGGCGGCGCGCCACGCCGCAGGGCTCGACCGGCGGACCGTGCCGCGGGTGGCACCCTGCTGCCCGGCTCGGGGCATCCCCGGGGCACGTCGTGGGGTGCCCGTGCGAGGTGCGTGCGGTGTGCGTGCCAGGTGCGTGCGAGGTGCGTGCCAGCGCGGGCGAGGTGAAGCGGGAGGTGGACGTGGCGAGGACCCGCCGAGGGACCCCTCGACCGGGCACCCGGCCACCCCGCCGACGACGCCGCTGGCATCTGCCCGGATGGGTGCCGCTGCTCGTGCTGCTCGCGGTCGCGGTGGCGGTCGGGGCCGGGACGCCGGTGTGGACGCAGGCCCAGCAGGCGGCCCGGTTCCCCGTCACCGCGCAGGACCTCGCGGCCGGGCGGTCCGCCCTCGAGGGTCTGGCGGTGAAGGGGCGCGCGCCGAGCAAGGGCTACGACCGCGCCCGGTTCGGCGAGCCGTGGGCGGACGTCGACGGCAACGGCTGCCGCACCCGTGACGACGTGCTGGCGCGCGACCTGGAGGCGGTGCGGACCGACCCCGAGGACGCCTGCGTCGTCGTGGCCGGGACGCTCGCGGACCCCTACACGGGGAGCACGCTGACCTTCCGCCGCGGCCCGGACTCCGCGGCGGTCCAGATCGATCACGTCGTGGCGCTGGCGGACGCCTGGCAGAAGGGCGCCCAGGGCTGGACGGTCGAGCAGCGCGAGGCCTTCGCGAACGACCCGGCGAACCTGCTCGCGGTCGACGGGCCCGCCAACCAGCAGAAGGGCGCGGGCGACGCCGCGACGTGGCTGCCCCCGCAGACCGGGTACCGGTGCGCGTACGTGCTGCGGCAGGTGCGGGTGAAGGCGGCGTACGGCCTGTGGGTCACGCCGGCCGAGCGGGACGCCATGGCGCGGTGGCTCGACCGGTGCGTCGTCGCGGGCTGAGTCCTCTCCCGCCGCGTCACGCGGTCGCCGCCGCCCAGAGCCACGTGGCCGCCAGCGCGGTGCACCCGACGCAGACCAGCCCGAACAAGGCGACCCAGAGCGTGCCGGGGACGCCGGTGAGCCCGGCGAGCTGCCCGGCGTCCGACGTGTCCTGGCGCCGGCCGCCGCGCAGCCGCCGCCGCGACCGGCCCAGCTCCACCACGGCCCGCACCGACCCCAGCAGCAGGAGGCCGGTCAGCGCGTGCGCGACGACCCCCTGCACCTCGGGCGACGCCTGCTGGGTGACGGCGACGAGAAGCCCCCCGGCGACGAGCACCGTCCACAGCCCGAACAGGTTCCGCACGACGAGCAGCACCAGGACGACGACGACGAGCAGCTTCCACAGCACGAGCGCGGCGCGACCCTCCGCCAGCACCCGCGCCGCCGCGAGGCCGACCAGCGCCGGACCCGGGTACCCGGCGAGCAGGGTCGCCACCATCCCCGGCCCGCGCGGCCGGCCCGCCGACACCGTGAGCCCCGACGTGTCGGAGTGCAGCCGGATCCCGGCCAGCCGCCGTCCGACGAGCAGCGCCACCGCGCCGTGCGCCGCCTCGTGGACCAGCGTCACGCCGTGCCGGGCGACGCGCCACGCCGGACCCCAGGACACGACGAGGACGACGAGCGCCGCGACGGCCAGCCCGAGCGCGGGCCGCGGCACCGCGGCGAGCTCGGCGCTCACGACGACGCCGTCAGGACCACGTCGGTCCCGGCCGCACGGACCCGCACGCCGTCGGCCACCACCTCGGCGTCCGTCAGCGCGAGGCCGGCCGGCAGGCCCGCGACCGGCACCTCGAGCCCCTGGACCCGGCTGGCCAGGACGCCCGGGAGGTCGTCGACGTCCACCCGCGCGCTCGCCACGGTGCCGCCGACGACGTCGACGAGCAGGCGGGCGTCCTCGACCCGCAGGCCCAGCTCGACCCGGACGGGCAGCCGCAGGACCTCCAGGTCGGCGGTCAGCGCGCCGTCCCGGACGGCCAGCTCGGTGTCCACGTCCACCTGCTCGTCGACGAGGGCCTGCAGCGACGCCACCGGCACGGTGGCGTGCAGGACGGCGTCCTCCGCGGTGGGGGCCACGCCCGTGCTGACCCCGCGGAGCCGCCCGCTCACGTCCGTGACGTCGACGCCGTCGAGCGTCGCGCCGTCGAGCCGGACGTCGACCCGCTCCAGCCGGCCGGCGACCAGCTGCGTGAGCACGGGCCACCCGTGCACGACGACCTCGGGCTCGCCGCGAGCGCCGGGGACGGCCTCGGCCACGGCAAGCGCCACCCCGTCGCGCACCCGCCGACCGGCCCAGCCGTCGGCCCACCACAGCCCGCCGAGCACCACGGCGACGAGCACCAGCACGGCGACGAGCACCGCCCAGCGGCCGGCTCGTCGCCCGTCAGCAGCCCGGGCGCTCATGTTTCCGTCCCCGTCCCGTCCCTGTGGATCGTGCGTCCGTTTCCTTCGCCCGCCGGAGAACGACGGCAGGACCGCTGGTCAGCGGCCCCGCGAGCGCTTCCCGGCGCCCGAGCTCCGCGCGACGGCCCCGCAGGTCGCCCCCAGCGGTACGCCCGGGGTGTCCGCTTCTGTTCGCAAGTGAGGCGTACGTCACGTAGCATCGTGCTCCCAGCCGAACGAAGGACACACGATGACGTGGGTGCTGCTGCTAGTCGTCACCATGGTGACCTCCTCGGTGCTGTGGCTCGTGTGGATGCTCGTCCCCACGGGACACGACGCCGACCGCCGCTCGTCCGCCCCTGCGCGGACGCCGGCCGTGCTGCCCCAGCAGGGGTCCGGCACCAACCGTGTCGCGCTCCTCGACGGCCCCATGAACGGCCGGGCCAAGGGCGAGGAGGGCGGCGCCCTCGACCCGTTCGACGCGCTGCTCCTGCAGACCCGGCTCAGCGCCGTCGTCAGCAACGTCCGTGAGCTCGAGGACGACCCCACGGCCTACGCCCGCACGACGCGCCTGCTCGCGTGCCAGCTCGCCTACGACGCCCTGCTCGCCGAGGCGTGCGGGCTCGCCGGCATCGAGGTCGACCGCCGGCGTCCGATGGACGAGTCGGAGCGGTTCCGCGAGGAGTCCGAGCTCGTCTCCCGCGGCTGGACCTGGTAGCCGCCGCTCCCGGGCACACGCCCTCCCGCTCATCCGGCCAGCACCCGCAGCGTGCTGGACCCGTCGCCGCACGGCCGCACCTCGATGCGGTCCGCGACCGCCTGCTTGAGCGCCTCCACGTGCGAGACGACGCCCACCGTGCGTCCACCGGCCCGCAGCCGGCCCAGCTCGGCCAGCACGCCCTCGAGCGTCCCGGGGTCGAGCGACCCGAAGCCCTCGTCGACGAAGAGCGTGCCCAGCCGGATGCCGCCCGCCTCGGCCGACACCACGTCGGCCAGCCCCAGCGCCAGGCACAGCGAGACGTAGAACGTCTCCCCGCCCGACAGCGTCCGCGGGTCGCGGGACGCGCCCGTCCGGTGGTCGAGGACCTTCATGGCAAGCCCCGTGCGCCGCGTCCGCACGTCCTCGCGCTCCTCGGACCGGGCCAGGGCGTACCGGCCGTCGGACATGACCGCGAGCCGCTCGTTGGCGGCCGCGACGACGTCCTCGAACCGGCGCCCCAGCACGTAGGTCGCCAGCGAGAGGCCGGTCGCGTTGTCCCGGCCGGTCCCGGACGCCAGCGCCGCCAGGCGCTGCACGGGGGCCGCCGCGGCCACCGCCGCGTCGAGGTCAGCGGCGGCGGCGGTCAGCGCGTCGGCGTGACGGCGCAACGCCTCGACGCGGTCCGCGGCGGCCTGCGCCCGGCCGGCCGCGTCCCGGGCGCGTGACCGCGCCTCCGCGCGGGCGGCCGTGAGCAGGGTCAGGTCGGGCAGGGCGTCGGCCGACAGGTCGGCCACGGCGGCGAGCTCGGGGTCGGCCAGCGCCGCCGTCACGGCCGCGAGGCGTGCCTCGTGGGCGCGGACCTGCGCGTCGAGCCGCTCCTCCTCCTCCGGCTCGAGCAGGGCCGCCCGGCAGGCGGCCTCGTCGCCGTGACCGGCGGCGAGCAGCGCCGCGGCCAGATCGGCCTCGCAGCGCGCCGCCGTCCGGTCGGCCTCGGCGTGCGCCCGCACGGCCTCGAGGAGCTCGACGAGCACGTCGACCTCGGCGGCGGCCGCCGAGTGCCGGGCCGCGACCGTCGGGTGCCCGTCGCGGGCCGCCCGCACCTCGGCCTCGTCGGCCTCCAGCGCGCCGACGAGGACGACGAGCCCTGCCTCCGCCTCGGCCCGCCGCCCGGCGGCCTCCTGCGCCTCCGCCCGCAGCCTCTCCGTCCGCGCGTCGTGCTCGCGCAGGTCCGCCTCGGCGCGGAGGAGGGCCGTCCGGTCCGCCTCCGCCGCCTCGAGCGCGGCACGCGCCGCCGCGAGCACCTCCCGCGCGTCGTCGGCCGTGGCACCGCCGACGGCGGCGTGCGCGGCGTCCGCGAGGGCCGTCACCTCCGCGAGCCGTGCGGCAGCGGCCGACAGCCGGGCCTCCGCCCGCTCGCGCGCCGCCGTGAGCCGCTCGACGTCCTCCTCCGTGACGTGGTCGGGGGCCAGCGGCGCCGGCAGCGGGTGCTCCCGCCCGCCGCACACCGCGCACGGCGTGCCCGGGACGAGGTCCTGCGCCAGCTCGCCGGCGAGCCCCGCGACCCGCCGCGTGCGCGCCTCCGCCTCGGCCGCCACCGCGACCCCGGCAGCACCGGCGCACCGCGTGACGGCGTCCTGCGCCGCCCCCACCTCCTCGGCCGCGGCCGCCGCGGCGAGCACCCCCCGCGCGAGCGCCTCGGCCTCCGCGACGGCGCCCTCCGCCCGCACCAGCGCGGCCGGTGCGTCGGCGAGCGCCTCGCGGGCCTCCTCCAGCGCTGCGCGCCCCTCCGGCCGCGCGGCGAGGGCGACCGCCACCGCCGCGGCGACCGCCGACGCGTCGTCCACCTCAGCCCGCGCCTCGCGGACGCCGCGCCGCCGGGCCTCCAGACCCGCCTCCAGCGCGACGGGACGCTCCAGCCGGGCGAGCACCGCGCGCGCCTGCGCCTCCCGCTCCGCCAGCACTCCGAGCGTCACACCCGCCGATCCCGCGCCGCCCGCGTGCTCACCGCCGGTACCGGTGCCGGTGCCGCCCCCGGCCGTCGCACCGCCCAGGGCGGTCAGGAGCGCCGCCGGCGCTGCGTCGCACGCGGCCTCGAGGGCCTTGGCGGCGGCGGTCCGTTCCGTGCGGGCGCGGTCGGCCGCCGACAGCGGACCTCGTACGGGCCCGGCCGTCCGCGATGCGACCAGCAGCCCGCGCCGGACCTGCACGGCCGGCTCCTCGGCCTGCAGTGCCGAGCGCTGCCCCAGCAGGTCGGTACGTCGGCGCACGAGCACCACCGTGCGCTCGGCCGCGTGCAGTGCCTCCTCCACGCCGGAGAGCACGTCACCCGCGACGGCCGCCGCCTCCCCGGCAGCTGCCGCGTCCTCGGCCAGCCCGGCCGCGACGGCCGCCAGCGGCGCGGTCAGCGCGAGCACGGCGCCCGTCGTGGGTCCGGCCTCCTCCAGCGCGGCGGCCAGCGCGGTCGCGGCACCCTCGTCGAGCCCGGCCGCGCCCACCGTGCGCGCCAGCGCGCCCGTCACGCGGTTCCGCGCCTCCTCGGTCGCCCGGTCGGCCTCGCGCCGCAGCTCGACGAGCCGCGCCTGCAGCCGCTCGTACACCTCCGTGCCGAAGATCGTCTGCAGCAGGCCGCGGCGCTCCTCCGGGTCGGCGCGCAGGAACCGGGCGAACTCCCCCTGCGGCAGCACCATCGTCTGGACGAACTGCGCGCGGTCCAGCCCGACGACGCGGAGGATCTCGGCCCCCGCCTCGTCCAGCCGGCTCGCCACCAGCGTCCCCTCCGGGTCGTCCGGCGTCAGCCGCCACAGGCGGACGCTCGCCTGCTGCCGCACCGAGCCCGTCCCGCGCTTCTTCGCCCGGTCGTACGCCGGGGTCCGGCGCACCCGGAAGAGGCCTGCCTCGACCTCGAAGACCAGGTCGACGACCGTCTCCACGTCGTCGGCCGCCAGGGTGCAGCGCAGCCGCTCGTCGCTGGCGTCCGCCGAGGCGACCTTGCCGTAGAGCGCGAAGACCACGGCGTCGATGAGGGTGGACTTGCCGGCGCCGGTGGGGCCCTCGAGCAGGAAGAGCCCGGAGGCGCCCAGCGCGGCCAGGTCGACGATGTGGCGGCCCCGGAACGGCCCCAGGGCCTGCAGGGTCAGCGTGCGCAGGTGCATCAGGCGCTCCTCTCCGCGGCCAGGACGTCCTCCGTCGCGCGCCGCAGCACCGCCAGCTCCGCCGGCGTGGCGTCCCGGCCGGTCACGTGCGCGACGAACTCCGCCGAGACCTCCCACGGGTCCCGCGCGGCCGTCACCAGCGCGGACCGGGCGCCGGCCCCGACGGCCTCCGGTGGCCGGTGGTGCACGACGAGCGCGTGCGGGAACCGGGCCCGCACGCGGGCGTACAGGTCCGGCGGCCGGTGCGCGTCCGTCACCGTGACGCGCGTCCAGGCGTCGACGTGCGGCTCCCCCGCCGCGCCGAGCAGCTCCTCCAACGAGCCCCGGACGTCCACCAGCCGCCGCGGCACGGGCGCCGCGACGAGCTCCGTCCGCACGCCGCCGGCCGCGTCGAGGTCGACGAGGACCGTCGACTTGCGGTGGTGCTGCTCGGAGAAGGAGAACGCCAGCGGCGAGCCGGAGTACTGCACGACCGTGCCCTCGACGCCGCTCAGCCGCTGCGGGCCGTGCAGGTGCCCGAGCGCGACGTAGTCCGCACCGGCGAACACGCCGGCCGGCACGTGGTCGACGCCCCCGACACGGATGTCCCGCTCGGACTCGCTGGCCTGGCCGCCGACGACGAACGCGTGGCCCGCGACGACCACGCGCAGCCGCCGCCCCGGGGCCGCGGCACGGCGACGGGCGACGTCCGCCGCCACCCGGCGCATCGCGGCGCCCGTCACGGCGGCGTGCGAGCGCGCGAGCGGCTCCGCCCCCTCGTCGGCCAGGGCCGCGCGGGTGGCGTCCGGGTCCAGGTACGGCAGGCCGTAGACCAGGACGTCCTCGGCGTCCCCGGGCAGCACCACCGGCTCGGCCAGCGCCGCCACGGTGGTGCGCAGCCGCACCTGCTCGCGCATGAGCGCCCCGCCGAACCCGAGCCGCGTCGCGGAGTCGTGGTTGCCCGACGTGAGCACGACGACCGTGTGCTCGGCCAGCCGGGCGAGCGTCGCCGACAGCAGCGCCACCGCCTCGACCGGCGGGATCGCGCGGTCGTACACGTCCCCCGCCACGACGACCGCCGCCGGGCGCTCGGCACGGACCAGCTCCACCAGGTGGTCGGCGTAGGCCGCCTGGTGGTCGAGGAGGTCCACGCCGTGCAACGACCGGCCCAGGTGCCAGTCGGACGTGTGCAGGATCCGCATGCCGGGGACGGTAGACGGGGGCACCGACACGACCCCGGACGCGGGCGGCGGGTCGGGCCGGTCCGTACCTCCGGCACACCCCCGGCACAGGGTCGGCACAGACGCCGCGGGCTTCATGGTCCCCGTCCCCAGCAGCACCCCCGAGCCCCACCGGAGCCCGACATGAGCCTCCCCCTCCTCGCGGCCGACCTCGTCGCCGTCTGCCTCCTCGCCTTCGCGGTCTACCTGCCGCGCCACCGCCGCCGCGACCTCGTCGTGTCCTTCCTCGCCGTCAACGTCGGCGTGCTCGCGGTGTCGGCGGCCCTGGCGACGAGCACGGTCGGCGCCGGCCTGGGGCTGGGGCTGTTCGGGGTGCTGTCGATCATCCGGCTGCGGTCCACCGAGCTCGGCCAGCACGAGGTCGCCTACTACTTCGCGGCCCTGGCGCTGGGCCTCCTCGGCGGCCTGGCGACGACGGACGTCCTCGTGTCGGTCGCGCTCATGGCGCTGGTCGTCCTCGTCCTCGCCGTGGGCGACCACCCGCGGCTGCTGCGGCGGTACCGCCGCCAGGACATGGTGCTCGACCGCGCCTTCACGGACGAGACGGCCCTCGTCGCGCACCTCGAGCGGCTGCTCGGTGCCCGCGTGCACTCCGTGGGCGTCCACCGGGTCGACCTGGTGAACGACACGACGGCGCTGGAGGTGCGGTACGAGCTGGTGGAGGCCGGGCGACCGACGCAGCCGCCGGTGCAGGCCCCGCCGCAGGCCGCGCTGCACACCCCTGCGCGCGACCCTCTCCCGCTCCCCCTGCAGCACCGCGTCGACCAGGGCGTGTCCCGATGAGCGCCCCGATGAGCGCCCCGACGGGCGGCCCCGCGGGCACCCGGGTCCCCGTCACGGCCGGCGTGCCGCCGCTCGGCGAGGCGGTCCTGCACCGGCTGCCGCCCGTGGGCCTGGCCGAGCTCGTCGAGCGGGCCTCGCGGCAGACCCGCGTGGACCGCAAGTACGTGGTCCCGCTGGCCGAGCTGGACCACGTGCTCGCCGGGATCGGCGCGGGCGTCGAGGACGGCGCCCGCGTCCTCGAGATCGACGGCGCCCGCTCCTTCGCCTACGAGTCCGTCTACTTCGACACCCCCGACCTGGTGTCGTACCTCGGCGCGGCACGTCGGCGGCGGCGGCGGTTCAAGGTCCGCACCCGCACCTACGTCGACGCGGCGAGCTGCTGGGTGGAGGTCAAGACGCGCGGCACGCGCGGCACCACCGTCAAGGAGCGGCTGCCGTACGACCTCGTCCACCGGGACGTGCTCGACGAGGACGGCCTGCGCTTCACCGCCGAGGTCCTCGACGCCGCCGCGGTCCCCCTGGGCGACGGCGACGGGATCCCCGACCTGCGACCCACGCTCGTCAGCCGCTACCGCCGGGCCACGCTGCACCTGCCCGCCACGGACAGCCGCACGACGATCGACACGGGTCTCACCTGGACGGCCCTCGGCCCCGACGGCACCCCGTCGGCTCCGCCGCTGGCCCTGGCCGGCATGGCGGTCGTCGAGACCAAGACCGGGTCGACCCCGTCGTCGACGGACCGCCTGCTGTGGCGCCACGGGTACCGGCCCGTCCGCATCTCGAAGTACGGCACCGGCATGGCGGCCCTGCACCCCGGCCTGCCCGCCACCCCCTGGCACCGCGTGCTGACCCAGGACGTCGGCCCGCACCTCGTCGCCGCTTGACCGGCGGCACCACCTCGACCCGCCTCACCCCACCACCGGTCCGTACCGGGCCACCAGGAGACCTCCCATGCGCATCGCCCGCCGCCCCGTCCTCGCCCGGACGCTCGCGTCCGCCACCCTCGTCGCCGCCGTGCTCACCGGCTGCTCGACGGCCGCCGCGACCACCTCCGCCGACTCGACGACCAGCGCGTCGAGCGGCTCCACCACGACCGTCGACGACGCCACCGACGGCACCGTGACCAGCACCGACGCCGCGCAGTCCGTCACCGACGCCCTGGCCGCGAACCTCGCCACCCACACCGACGGCACGGAGGCCGACGGGGACCTGTCCACCGCCACGACGGTCACCCTCGACGGCGGCTCGGCGACGAGCAGCGGCGACGGCGTCACCGTCGACGGCTCGACCGTCACCGTGACCGCGGCCGGCACCTACGTCCTCTCCGGCACGCTCGACGACGGCCAGGTCGTCGTCGACACCGCCGACGAGGGCACGGTCACGCTCGTGCTGGACGGCGCGGACGTCACGTCGTCGACCGGGGCCGCGCTGTCCGTCGTCGCCGCCGACGAGGTCACCGTGCTCCTCGCCGAGGGCAGCGAGAACCACCTCGCCGATACCGCGGGCTGGACCGCCGCGGACGGCGCCGGCCCGACCGCCGCGCTCGCGAGCCAGGCCGACCTGACGATCACCGGCACCGGCAAGCTGAGCGTGGAGGGCAGCAGCAACGACGGCATCTCCTCCTCCGACGGCCTCGTCGTCCAGTCCGGCGAGCTCGTCGTCACCGCGGTCGACGACGGCGTGCGCGGGCAGGACTACCTCGTCGTCGAGGGCGGCACGCTCGACGTCACCGCCGGCGGCGACGGGCTGAAGTCCGACGACGACACCGATGCCACGGCGGGCTACGTCGCGATCACGGGCGGCACCACCACGGTGACCGCCACGGACGACGGCGTGGACGCCACGACGGACGTGGTCGTCGGGGACGGCGTCCTCGCGGTCACCGCCGGCGACGGCAGCGGCAGCACGCCGACAGGGACGGAGTCGCCGCGCGGCCTCGTCGCGGGCGTGTCCGTCGTCGTCGGCGGCGGCACGGTCGACGTCGACGCCACCGACGACGCGATCCACACGAACGGCGCGGTCGGCATCCACGGCGGCACCGTGACGGTCGCGTCGGGCGACGACGGGATCCACGGCGACGGTGCGGTCACGGTCGACGGCGGGACCGTCACCGTCACGGACTCCTACGAGGGCCTCGAGTCCGGCGTCATCACCCTCGCCGGCGGGGAGGTCGACATCACCGCGAGCGACGACGGCGTCAACGCCTCCGACCCCACCGCCACCGAGGCCGCCGGTGGCGACCCGATGGCGCAGAGCACGAGCGACGCCTACGGCCTGACGATCAGCGGCGGCACGGTCGTCGTGCGGTCGGACGGCGACGGTCTCGACGCCAACGGCTACCTGACGATGACCGGCGGCACGGTCGTCGTGAACGGCCCCGAGGGCAGCGGCAACGGCGCACTGGACGTCGACGGGACCTTCGAGGTCTCGGGCGGCACGCTGCTGGCGGCTGGCTCGTCGGGCATGGCCATGACCCCCTCGGCCTCGTCGCCGCAGTCCTTCGTCTCCTTCACCCTCAGCTCCCCCGTCGGTGACGGCACCGTCCTGCAGCTGCTCGACGAGAGCGGCGCCGTGCTGGCCACCTTCACCACGAGCACCACCGTCGGCAACGTCGTCCTCTCCTCGGCGGACGTCGTCGCGGACGCGACGTACACCCTCGCGGAGGGCGGCACGGCGTCCGGCGACGAGGTCGGCGGGCTCGCGGCGTCCGGGGACGCCTCGGGCGCGACGACGCTCGTCACCGCCACCGCCGGGGTCGAGGTCGCCGGCATGGGCGGGGGCGGCGGGATGGGCGGCGGCCCCGCCGGCGGCGGACGCGGCCCCCGCCCCTGACCGGGACGCCCCTAGCATCGCCGCATGCTCCGCAGCGACGACGCCATCCTCACCACCCACGCCGGCTCCCTGCCGCGCACCCACGAGCTCGTCGCGGCGAACCGCGCGCGACAGGAGGCGGCGCAGGAGTCGGCGCAGGGGGCCGGCAACGGCGTGCCCGAGGACTGGGACGCCTTCCTCGGAGAGCAGGTCCGCGCCCTCGTCGAGCGCCAGCTGGCCCTCGGCATCTCCGTCCCCGGGGACGGCGAGTACGGCAAGGCCATGAGCTCGCCCATGGACTTCGGCGCCTGGTGGTCCTACTCCTTCCAGCGCACGGGCGGCCTGGCGCTCGACGAGCGGGCGGCCTGGGCGACGGAGAAGGTCGTGTCCGGCCCCGGCGAGGTGCGGCTCACGGGCTTCTCCCACCGCCGCGACCAGCAGCGGTTCGCGGAGGCCTACACCGACCCGACGTCGGGCATCTTCCACGGCGCCCCGCCCGTCTTCCCGGAGGCGGTCGGCGACCTCACGTACACGGGCCAGGACGCGATCGCCGCCGACGTCCGGCACCTGCGGGCGGCCCTCGACGCCACCGGGGCGCCCGAGGGCTTCGTCACCTCGCTGGCCCCCGGGTCGGCCGCCCGCATCCACGACGCCACCGGCCGCAGCGACGAGGAGTTCCTCTACGCCTGGGCCGACGTCCTGCGCGAGGAGTACACGGCGATCATCGACGCGGGCCTCGTCCTGCAGATCGACGACCCCTCCGTCGCCGAGAGCTGGGACCAGATCGAGCCCGAGCCGTCGCTCGAGGACTACCTGGCCTTCACGCGGCTGCGCGTCGAGGCGCTCAACCACGCGCTGCGCGGCCTGCCGAAGGACCGCATCCGCTTCCACCTGTGCTGGGGCTCGTGGCACGGGCCGCACACCACCGACCTGCCGATGGCCGACATCGTCTCGACGATGCTGGGGGTGCACGCCGGCGCCTTCTCCTTCGAGGCGGCGAACGTGCGGCACGAGCACGAGTACCGGGTGTGGGACGACGTGGTGCTCCCCGACGACGCCGTCATCCTGCCGGGCGTCGTCTCGCACGCGACGAACGTCGTCGAGCACCCGGAGCTCGTCGCCGAGCGGATCGAGCGCTTCGCGCAGCGCGTCGGGCGCGAGCGCGTGGTCGCGTCCACGGACTGCGGTCTCGGCGGCCGGGTCCACGCGCAGATCGCGTGGGCGAAGCTCGAGTCGCTCGTCGCCGGGGCGGAGCTGGCCAGCCGCCGTCTCTGGCGCTAGCCCCGCGGCGCCTGCCGGGCGCCGACGGCCGGCGTGCCCGCCGTGGCGGCCGCGGGCTCGTCGTCGGGGATGCGGTCGGACAGCCCGACCGTCTCCAGGACCGTCCGCAGGACGCGGGACGGGTCCCGCAGGCGCAGCTCGAGGCCGGCCTCCTGCGTGGCCATGTGCAGCTGCAGCACGAACGCCAGGCCGGAGGAGTCGACGAAGGTGGTGCTCGTCGCGTCGACGACGACGCGCTGGTCGGCGAACAGGGCCAGCCCCATGGTGTGGCTGGCCTGCTCGCGCAGAGCCCCGTCGATCTCCCCGACGAGCCGGACGAGCGTGGTGCCGCTCTCGTGCTCGACGAGGATCGCGCCGGCAGGGCTGTCGGCGAGATGGGTCATGACGTGGTGCTCCTTGCCGCGCGCAGCCGTGGTCCCCTGCGGGTTGCGTCGCTCTCGTGGTGCGGGTGGTGCACGTGCGGCCCTCGCTGGACCGCCGGGACCGGCCGAGGTGTCCTCGGTGATCCAGCCGGACGCTCCGGTGCGTCCTGCTCACCGGTCCGCCCGTGGGGTGCCACGTGGCATCCCGCAGGTCCGACCGGTCAACGTCCGGGGACCCGCACGACGTTCCCACGAGGGACCGACACGGGCATGCCGGGCGACCAGGATAGGCCACAGTCTTCACCCGGAGGAGGGACGTCCGCCCTCGTCCGGCCCTCTCACGCCTCCGTCACACGTCCGGCACGGGATCCGTCACGTCCGCCACGGTTGCGGCCAGGACGCGCACGACGTCGTCCCCGGCCATGGTCGCCGCGACGCCGTGCGCCCCCGCCCCGAGCGAGATCGTGCGGCCGCGCACCCGGTGGTCGGCGACGACGGGCCAGGCCGTCGTCGAGCCGAACGGCGTGATGGTGCCGCGCTCGTAGCCGGTCACGTCGCGGGCGGTCTCGGCGTCGGGCATCGACAGGCGCGAGACGCCCAGGAGGGCCCGCAGCTTGGGCCAGGAGATCGTCCGGTCGCCCGGCACCAGCACGAACAGGAAGTCGTCGTCGCCGCGCCGCACGACGAGCGTCTTCACGACGTCCGCCGGCGTCACGCCCCGCGCCGCCGCCGCCTCGGCCAGCGACGCCACCGGCCCGTGCCGCGTCAGCGTGAACGCGGCCCCGCACGCCTCCAACGCCGCCCGCGCCCGCCGCTCGCCGTCGCTGCCGGTCTCACCACGGTCGGGCGCCATGGCGTCCACTGAATTCAGCCCTCCTGCTCCTGCACGGGCGGCACCTCGTCCGGCACCTGGTCCAGCAGCGGGTCCAGCAGCGGGTCCAGCAGCGGGTCCAGCACCAGGTGCGCTGAAGCCGTGTCCGCGTCCGTCCAGCCCTCGGGCGCCGCCACCGCCGCCCACGCGTCGAGCAGCACGGCCTCGTAGTTGTGCCCGTGCCCGTCGGGCACCGACTTGGCGTTGACGAGGTCGAACGTGAGCTGCCAGAACGTGACGACGGGGTACCACGTCATCGTCGGCCGGTCGCCGTCCACGGGCGGCTCGGCGAGCCAGTCCGGGCGCTCGAGCAGGAGCTCCGGCGACCACCACACCACGGGGTCCGACCGGTTCTGCAGGTACAGCACCCGCGGCTCCTCCCACGGCGTCGGCGGCTCGGCGATGTCGGCGGCGTCGTCGGCGAACCGCACGACGAGCCCGCTGGCGTACACGGGCTCGGCCTCCGGCGTCCCGGGGTCGCGGCGCTCGACGAGCGCGTGCCACACCGTGTTCGCGTGCGGCGGCCCGGACCAGACCGCACCGTCGGACCGCGCCCGGATGTCGGCCAGCGACGTGAAGACGCTCTCCGACCCCAGCGACCCGAGGCTCTCGCCGTAGGACAGCAGCCGCGGCTGCTCGTCGGCGGGCATCGCCTCCACCCGCGCCTCGACGGCGTCGTACAGCGCCCGCGCCTCGACCTCCGCGCGCGACCGGTCGACGAGGAACGACAGCCAGCTCGGCAGGTAGGAGTACTGCGTGGCGACGGCCGCGGTGTCGCCGCCGTGCAGCAGCTCCAGCGCGTCCACGGCCGCGGCGTTCACCCAGCCGCTGCCCGTCGTCGTCACGACGAGCAGCACCTCCCGGTCGAAGCCCCCGACCCGCTCGAGCTCGGCGACGGCGAGGTCGGCCCGCGCCGCCGCGCCCTCGGCGCTGTCGATGCCGACGTAGACGCGCACCGGGTCGGCGACGGCCCCGCGCGGCGCCGCGGCCAGCGTCGCCGCCGACAGCTCCCCGTCCACGAACGCCCGCCCCCAGTGCCCCAGCGTCTCCCATGCCACGAGCGACCCCGGCCCGCCCGTGCGGTCCGCCTCGACGGGCGCCGGCGCCCCGGGCAGGTCCGCCTGGTTCGACCCGCGGAACGCCGCGTCGACCGCCGACAGCGCCCGCGCGAGCAGCACGTCGTCCACGACGACGACGAGCCCGGTCGCCACCAGCAGGGTCGCCACCAGCCCGGCGACACCGCTCGGCACGCGGAGCCGGCGCAGCCCCGCAGCCGCCAGCCGCACGAGCAGGCCCACCCCGCGCCCGACCCCGACGAGCACGCCGGCGACGAGGACGAGCAGCGGGGCGGCCCGCAGCCAGCCCGACGTCGTCGTCGACGGCATGCCCATGGCCGTCGTCAGCTCCCGCTGCCACCCCGCCCCGACCGCGAGCGCCACGACGAGGGCCGCCGCCGCGAGCACCCCCAGCAGCGGCAGCCCGGCGCGCCGCAGGCGCGCCGGCACCCGGTCCCGCACGCGGACGTCGACCCGCGCCCGCCACGCCCGCCACCGCGACGACCGCCGCAGCAGCCACGCCCCGGCGACGCCCACGCCGTACCCCGCGGCTCCGGAGACGCCCGAGACCAGGCCCTGGAACAGCCAGTCCCGCGGCAGCAGCGAGGGGGTCGTCGCCAGGACCGCGAAGAGCGTCGCGACCACGAGACCGGCCGGGTGCGGCGGTGCCGGGCGCAGGACGGGGTGCCGCACGCAGGCCTCCCCTCGCCGGGCCGGCCGGCTGCGGTCCCGGGAGGCGCGATGCTACGGGCGATCGGCGGCGGGCGCCGGTGCCTCGTCCCCGATGCGCACCAGGTCCCCGTCGTCGATGCCGTCCTCGTTCATGTCCCGGGTCCGGTCGTGCCGCGCGTCCCAGCGCAGCATCACCGACCCGAGCACGGCCGCCAGGACCGAGCCCAGCAGCACCGCGACCTTCGCCCCGTCCGTGTGCTCGCCGTCCGCGAAGGACAGCTCCGCGATGAGCAGCGACACCGTGAACCCGATCCCGGCCAGCAGCCCGACGGGCAGCAGGTCGCGCAGGCCGATCCCGTCCGCCAGGCGCAGCGGCGTCAGGCGCACGACGAGGGCCGTCGTGCCGAGCACCCCCACGACCTTGCCGACCACCAGGCCGAGGACCACCGCGGCGACCACCGGCTGGCCGAGCACCTCGCCCACCACCGGGCTGCCCTCCTCGTCGAGCAGGCTGACGCCGGCGGCGAAGAACGCGAAGACGGGCAGCGCGAAGCCGGCCGACACCGGCCGCCACACGCCCTCCCAGCTGTGCGTGCGGGAGTGGTGCTCGCCGTGCAGGGCCTTCGCGGGCACGGTCAGGCCCAGGAGGACGCCCGCGATCGTCGCGTGCACCCCCGAGGAGTGCATGAGCACCCAGGCCGCCACGCCGATGGGCACCAGCAGCCACACCGGCGGCCGGCGCAGCCGCACGAGCACCCCGAAGACGGCGACGAGCGCGAGCGCGCCCAGCAGCGCCGGCACCGCGAGCTCGCTCGTGTAGAACGCGGCGATGACGACGATGGCCAGCAGGTCGTCGACGACCGCCAGAGTGAGCAGGAACGTCCGCAGCGCTACGGGCAGCCCGCGGCCGAAGATCGCCAGCACCGCCAGCGCGAAGGCGATGTCGGTGGCGCTGGGGATGGCCCACCCGTGCGACGCGGTCGGCTCCCCGAGCCCGTGCACGACGCCCAGGTAGACCAGCGCCGGCACGGCCATGCCGCCCACCGCGGCGATCATCGGCACCCCGGCCTGCCGCGGGTTGCGCAGG
The DNA here is from genome assembly GCF_900111925.1 of Cellulomonas marina. GTDB lineage: Bacteria > Actinomycetota > Actinomycetes > Actinomycetales > Cellulomonadaceae > Cellulomonas > Cellulomonas marina. Next base: position 26,156 of record NZ_FOKA01000006.1, on the reverse strand, counting down.
CTGCCGGCGACGAGCTCGTGCTTGAGCTCGATGCCGACGACGAGGAAGAAGATCGCCAGCAGCCCGTCGGCCGCCCACGTCGCGATGCTGAGGTCGAGGTGCAGGGCGGCGGGCCCGACGACCGTGCTCGACACCGTCTCGTACACGCCGCGCCACGGGGAGTTGGCCCAGAGCAGCGCGAGCAGCGCGGCGCCGAGGAGCAGCAGCCCGCCCGTCGTCTCCTGCGCGGCCCAGCGGCCGAAGCGGACGACGAGGGACCGCGGCGCCACCGGTGCGGCGGTCGGGCCGGGGGCGGCGGAGCCGGGCGGGGTGGGCGACGAGGACGACACGGTTCCTCCGGAGGGGCGGCGGCTTGCCGGCGGGGACGCCGACGGGACTGCCGACCAGACTTCCCGGCGCACCTGACCCTCATCATGCCCGCCGCCGACGCGCGGCGCCCTCCGTCGGGGCGGGCGGGAGCGGTGGTCTCCGTCACCGGCTCCGGCGTCGGGCGTCAGGCCCCCCTGCCGGGCGGCGGGCTCGGGATGACGCCCGGCAGCGCGCGGCCGTGCACCGCGATGAGGTCGCGGCCGCCCTTCTTCCCGCGGTAGAGCGCCTCGTCGGCGCGGGCCAGGGCGTCCGCCACCGACAGCCCCGGCCGCCACTCGGCGATGCCGATCGTGCACGTCTGCCCCTGCGGGACCACGGCCTGGACCCGCCGGGCGAGCTGCGCCGCGTCCGTCGCGGTGCAGCCCGGCAGCGCGAGCGCGAACTCCTCGCCGCCCCACCGCGCGACGACGTCCGTCTCCCGCAGGCACCGACCCAGCAGCCGGCCGAAGTCGACGAGCAGCGCATCGCCGGCCAGGTGCCCGCGGGTGTCGTTGAACGCCTTGAAGTGGTCGAGGTCGACGAGCGCGAAGCTCAGGGGGGTGCCGGCCCGGTGCGCCCGCGCGACCTCCGTCGCGGCGAGGTGGTCCCAGCGTCGGCGGTTGGCCAGGCCGGTGAGCACGTCGCGCTCGGCGGCGACCTCGAGCTGCGCCAGCAGGTCCGCCCGCTCCACGGCGTGGGACGCACCCGCGCCCAGCGCCCGCAACGTGGCGACGTCCTCGGGCGGCAGCTCCGCACGCGGCGTCCGCCAGATGACGACGAGCACCGCCACGGTGACGCCGGCGCGCGCCTGCACCGGCTCCCAGAGCGCGGACGCGGGGCCGAGCGCCTCGCTCATCACGGGCGCGACCCGCGGGTGCCGCGTGACGTCCGGGGCGAACGCCCCCTCGCCGGACAGGTACACGCGCAGGCTCAGGCTCTCGTCGGTCATGGACAGCCGGATGGGCACGTCCCACCCCGACTCCCCGGTCGACACGAGGTCCCCGGACCCGTCGGGCTCGACGAGGAACGCCGAGTCGGCGCCCGTCAGCCGGCACGCGGCGGCGCAGACCTCCGCGCGGGGGTCGGCGGCCTGCGTCACGGCTGCGACGGCCGCCGCGAGGTCGCGCACCCGGTCGGTGGTCCGCTCCGCCTCGGCGACCGCGCCGCGCAGCCGGTCCGCGAGCGCGGTCCGCTCGTCGCGCCCCGTGGCCAGCGCCAGGCCGAGCACGTGCAGGAGCACGACGAACAGCTGCGCGACGAGCGCCTGCTCCACGTGGTTCGTCACCAGGGAGAACGTACCGGCGCCGCGCACGGTCGCGACGAGCACCACGGCACCGACGGCCGCGTCGTGCAGGACGGCCACGGACGTCCGGAACCGCACCGCGACCCACGCGGTGACCGCCAGCACCGTGAACGCCAGCGGCAGCCGCAGCAGCCCGAAGGCGACCGTGCACAGGGCGGCCGAGACCACCAGCGCGAGCGCGAGCTCGGCCGCGGCCCACCGGCGGGCGGCCGGCACCCGTCCGGGTGCACGTCCGGGTGCACGTCCGGGTGCACGTCCGGGTGCACGTCCGGGTGCACGGCCCGGTGCACGGCGCTCGAGCGCCCGTGCCCGCCAGTCGCGCGCCATCTGCGGCACCCGCAGCGCGACCAGCGAGACGACGACGATGCCCGCCGCGCTGCGCGTCACGAGCAGCAGGACGGTGTCGGGCCACGGCGCGCCCGGTCCCAGCGCGACGGCGGGCCACGACACGGTCGACCCTGCGAGCGACGCGACGACCGCGGCCGCGAGCACCGGGACGATCTGCCCGGGCCGGTGCAGCTCCCAGCCGCCGTCGGGACCCGTCAGGTCCGGTGCCCAGCGGCGCAGGAGCCGGACGAAGACGTGGACGCGGACGACACCGGCCAGCGCGAGACCGACCGCGGTGACCGTCGGGACGCCGTCCAGGAGACCCACGGTCGTGGCGATGCCGACGAGGAGGGCGTGGTCGAGCACCACCACGCGGGTGGGCCGTGGCCGGAGCCCCTGCACGACGAACCACACCGCCGCGACACCGGCCGCCGGGTGGACGAGCCCGACCGGCGAGGTGCCGGCACTCAGCCGGGTGACGACGGACGCGGCGGCGAACAGCAGGGCGAAGGCGAGGCTGGGCGCGATGCTCGTCGCCACCGGGGACCACCTGCTCGTCCTGCCGCCCACCGGTCACCCCGATCCGTCGTCCGCGAGGGGCCGGTCGCGGCCCTCGTCCTGTCCATCGGGCGGGTGCGGAGGGGTGAGGACACGCCGCGGGCACGGTCACCCGGGCGGCGCAACGCCCCTGCGGCCAGGTCCCTCGTCGGGCAGGGGTCGTCACGGCTGCGAGGATGGGACGTCGTGAGCGCGTCCGTCCCGGTCGACCCACCGCCCCCCGCGGGCGGCGAGCCGTCGCGCCCGGGGTCGGGCGGCGGTCCGGGCCGCAGCGAGGGCCGCAGCGGGGGCCGAAGCGAGGGGCAGGGCCGACGACGAGGCCGGCGGCCTCGCGACGTCGCCCGGTCGGACGCACGCGGCGACGTCCGCGGCCGGGCCGCCGGGCCGCAGCAGCCCCGGGGCCGTCGCCCCGAGGACGACGCCCGCGCCGAGGCCCGCCGCGCCCGCGCGGCCGAGCACCGCGCCGCCGTCGACCTCGGCACGATCGCCTTCCCGGAGGACCTGCCGGTCAGCGCGCGCCGGGAGGAGATCGCCGCGGCGATCCGCGACCACCAGGTCGTCGTCGTCGCGGGCGAGACCGGGTCCGGCAAGACGACGCAGCTGCCCAAGATCGCCCTCGAGCTGGGCCGCGGGCGCGCCGGCCAGATCGGCCACACCCAGCCCCGCCGCATCGCCGCGCGGTCCGTCGCCGAGCGCATCGCGGAGGAGCTGGGCGGCCGCATCGGCGGCGTCGTCGGCTACCAGGTGCGCTTCACCGACGAGTCGAGCGAGGACACGCTCGTCAAGGTCATGACCGACGGCATCCTGCTCGCGCAGATCCAGCGCGACCCGATGCTGCGCCAGTACGACACGCTCATCGTCGACGAGGCGCACGAGCGGTCGCTCAACATCGACTTCATCCTCGGGTACCTCACGCGCCTGCTGCCGCGCCGCCCGGACCTCAAGCTGATCATCACCTCGGCGACGATCGACTCGGCGCGGTTCGCCCGGCACTTCGGCACGCCGGTGGACCCGGCGACGGGCCTCGCCGGCCTGACGGAGGCCGAGCGCGCGCGCGTCGACCCGGAGCACCCCGACGTCCTGCCCGCCCCCGTCGTCGAGGTCACGGGCCGCACCTACCCCGTCGAGGTGCGCTACCGGCCGCTGTCGCCGGACCGCACCGGCGTCGAGGACGAGGACGACGAGCTGTTCGTCGACGAGGACGACCGCGCCCCCGCGACGGCCGCACGGGCCGCGCGCGGCGGCAGCGCCCGCACGGGCCGGGCCTCGGGCGCGGCGGCCGCGGCCCGCGGCGCCGACAAGGACCTCGTCACGGGCATCGTCGAGGCGGTCGAGGAGCTGCTCGTCGACTCCCCCGGCGACGTGCTGGTCTTCCTGTCCGGGGAGCGGGAGATCCGCGACGCCGAGGACGCCCTGCGCACGGCGCTCGGGACGCGCGTCACCGACCCGCGGCACCCGCGGCCGGTGGAGCTGCTGCCGCTGTACTCGCGGCTGTCGGCGGCGGAGCAGCACCGCGTCTTCGAGGCGCACACCGCCCGCCGGGTCGTCCTGGCGACGAACGTCGCCGAGACGTCCCTCACCGTCCCCGGCATCACGTCCGTCGTCGACCCCGGCACCGCCCGCATCTCGCGCTACTCCAAGGCGACGAAGGTGCAGCGCCTGCCGATCGAGCCGATCTCGCGCGCGTCCGCGAACCAGCGCTCGGGGCGCTCGGGCCGCCTCTCCCCCGGCGTCGCCATCCGCCTCTACTCGGAGGAGGACTACCTCTCGCGGCCGGAGTTCACCGAGCCGGAGATCCTGCGCACGTCCCTGGCGTCGGTGGTCCTGCAGATGATCGCGGTGGGCGTCGTCGCCTCGCCCGACGAGGTCGTCGACTTCCCGTTCGTCGACCCGCCGGACGTGCGGTCGGTGCGGGACGGGGTCGCGCTGCTCACCGAGCTGGGGGCGCTGGCGGCGGAGGACGGCCGGCTGCGGCTCACGTCGACGGGGCAGGCGCTGGCGCAGCTGCCGATCGACCCGCGGCTCGCGCGGATGATCGTCGAGGCGGGGCGGCGCGGGGTCGCCCGCGAGGTGGCGGTCATCGCCGCGGCGCTGTCCATCCAGGACCCCCGCGAGCGCCCGGCCGACCAGCGCGAGCAGGCCGACGCGCTGCACCGCCGCTTCGCCGACCCCTCGTCGGACCTGCTGACGTACCTCAACCTGTGGACGTGGCTGCGCGAGCAGCGCCGAGCGCTGTCCGGGTCGGCGTTCCGGCGCCAGGTGCGCGCCGAGCACCTCAACTACCTGCGGCTGCGCGAGTGGCAGGACGTCGTCACGCAGCTGCGCGACCTCACGGCCCCCCTCGGCATCGACGCGAAGGGCGCCCCCCGCCCCACCGACCGCGGCGTCGTCGACGCGCCGGGCGACGCGGCCGGTCGGCGGAACGGTGCGGAGCGCGGTCCGGGTGACCGGCGTGTCGCCGGAGACACGCCGTCGGGGACCGGTGCCGCCGACGCGCTCCGCACCGAGGCGCCACCCGCTGACGCCCCCGCGGACGCCGAGGCCCTCGAGGCCGACCGGACGCGCTGGGGCTGGGACGGGGACCGCATCCACCAGGCCGTGCTGTCCGGGCTGCTGTCGCAGATCGGCATGCAGGAGGCCACGGAGGTCCAGGCCACGACGAAGGGCCGCGGCGACCGGGGTCGCGACGCCGCCCGCGGTGCCCGCCCCGACCGCCGGGCCCGCAACGAGTACATCGGTGCTCGCGGCGCGCGGTTCGCGATCTTCCCGGGCTCCGGCCTGGCCCGGCGCCCCCCGGCGTGGGTCATGGCGGCCGAGCTCGTCGAGACGTCGCGGCTGTGGGCGCGGGACGCCGCGCGCATCCAGCCCGAGTGGGCCGAGGAGCTGGCGGCCCACCTCGTCCGGCGCACGTACTCCGAGCCGGCGTGGTCGACCCGCCAGGGCGCGGCCATGGTGACGGAGAAGGTGCTGCTCTACGGCGTCCCGATCGTCGCCGACCGCCGGGTCCTGTACTCGAAGGTCGACCCCGGCCACGCGCGGGAGCTGTTCCTGCGCCACGCGCTCGTGCAGGGCGAGTGGACGACGCCGCACCGCTTCTTCCACGAGAACCGGCGCCTGCTGGCCGAGGCCGAGCAGCTCGAGGCACGCGCCCGCCGCCGCGACCTCGTCGTCGACGACGACGTGCTGTTCGACTTCTACGACGAGCGCGTGCCGGACGACGTGGTGTCGGCCGCGCACTTCGACCGGTGGTGGAAGGGCGCGCGGCGCGCCGACCCCGACCTCCTGACCTTCACGCGCGAGCTGCTCGTCGGCGAGGGGCACGGCGTCGACGAGCGCGCGTTCCCGTCCCGCTGGCCGCAGGGCGACCTCAGCCTGCCGCTGACGTACCAGTTCGAGCCCGGCACCGAGGCGGACGGCGTCACCGTGCACGTGCCGCTCGTGACGCTGGCCCGGCTGCGGCCGGAGGGCTTCGACTGGATGGTGCCCGGGCTGCGCGCCGACCTCGTCACCGCGACCATCCGCGCCCTGCCGAAGCCCGTGCGCGTGCAGCTCGTGCCGGCGCCGGACGTCGCGCGGCTCGTCGACGCGTGGATGCACGAGCACCTGGCGTCGTGGGAGGCCACCGTGCGCGCCGGCGACGCGGCGCCGTCGTTCCGGGAGGCGTTCGCCCAGGCCGTGCGCGCGGTCCGCGGCGTGGACGTCGACCCGGCGGACGTCGACGAGGACCGGCTCCCCGCGCACCTGCGCATGACGTTCCGCGTCGTCGGGGACCGCGGCGGTGTGCTCGACGAGGGCAAGGACCTCCTCGTGCTGCAGCGCCGGCTGGCGGGCCGGGCGCAGGACGCCGTCTCCTCGGCGGTGCGCACGGCGGTGCAGGCCGCGATGGCCGAGGCGCAGGCAGCGGCGGGCGGCGGGCCGGCGGGGCCGGGCGCCGGTCCCCGCGCGGACGGGGAGGTGCGCGCCCGGGGGCGCGGCGGCCGCCGCGACGGGTCGCCGGCGCCGCGACCCGGTCCCGGGGCGGCGCCGGCCGCCCCACCGAGCCCGCCCCTGGAGCGCAGCGGGCTCACCACGTGGCCGGACCTGCCCGGCGGCACCCTGCCCGACGTGGTGGAGACGACCGTCGGAGGCGTCCCCGTCCGGGCGTACCCCTCCCTGGTCGAGGAGGGCACGGGCGCCGGCGCGACGGCGGCCGTGCGGACGCTCGCCGACGCAGCCGCCCGCCCGACGGCCTCCCGGCGCGGGCTGCGTCGCCTGCTGCTGGCCGACGTCGGTCTGCCGTCCGGCCGGGTCACCTCGCGCTGGACCGGCACGCAGGCGTTGGCCCTGGCCGCCTCGCCGTACCCCAGCACCGACGCGCTCGTCGCGGACGTGCAGCTCGCGGCGATCGACGCGCTGGTGGCGCGCCACCTCGCACCCGCGGCCGGCGCCGCCGCCCCCGGGTCCGTGCCCGCCGAGCGCGTCCGCACCGCGGAGGACTACGCCGCCGTGCGCGCGGCCGTGCGCGCGGGGCTCGAGGACGCCGTGCACGGCCTGGTCGGGCACCTCGTCGCCGTGCTGACCGCGTGGCGCGAGCTGGAGGCAGCCGTCCGCGGGACGACGAGCCTCGCGCTCCTGGCGACGGTGCAGGACGTCCGCGAGCAGGCGGCGGCGCTGGTCCACCCGGGCTTCGTCGTCGAGACCGGGGCCGACCGGCTGCCGCAGCTCACCCGGTACCTGCGCGCGGCGCGGCTGCGGCTGGAGAAGGCCGCGGACAGCCCCCAGCGCGACGCCGACCTCGCGTGGCAGGTCCGCGACGTGACGGAGGCCTACCGCGCGGCCGTGACCCGGGCCGCGGCCGCCCCGCCCGACGTGGCGCGCGACGCCGCACTCGAGGCCGTGCGCTGGCAGCTCGAGGAGCTGCGGGTGAGCCTCTTCGCCCAGACGCTCGGCGTCCCGGTGCCCGTCTCGACCACCCGTATCCGCAAGGCCCTGGCCACCCTGCCCTGACCGGCCACCTCGCAGGTCAGGAGCCCTGCCGCGCCACCTGAACGGGCGCACCCGGGCACGACCGGGCGCGGACACCGGTCACGATCGTGCATCGGTGGTTGACAGCGCACCGGGCACCCGGCCATCCTCGGGGTGCTGGTCAATCGGTTTACCTGCTCAGAGGAGAGCTCGTGACGCGCGTGAGGATCGCCGACGTGGCCCGTGCGGCCGGCGTCTCGGTGACCACGGTGTCCCTCGTCCTCAACGACCGGAACGCGGCCCGGTTCCCGGAGACCACCCGGACCCGCATCCGCGACCTGGCGCGGGAGATGGGCTACGAGCCCAACGTCCTGGCCCGGGGGCTGCGCACCCGCCGCACCCACACCATCGGCCTGCTCTCGGACCGCATCGCGACCACCCCGTTCGCCGTCGGCATGGTGGAGGCGGCGCAGGACGTGGCCCGCGAGCACGGCCGGCTGCTGTTCCTCGTCGGCACCGGGGGCGTGCGCGAGGTCGAGGAGGACGCCGTGCGCGCCCTGCTCGCCCAGCAGGTCGACGGCATGATCTACGCCTCGATGTGGCACCGGCCGGTCGACCCGCCGGCGGACCTGCCCCCCGGCACCGTCTTCCTCGACTGCTACCCCGTGGGCGACGACGCCCGGCCGGCCGTCGTCCCGGACGACCTCGGCGGCGCCCGCGCGGCGATCGCGCACCTGGTCGCCGCGGGGCACCGGCGCATCGGGCTCGTCGACATCGACGAGGACCCGAGGCCCGTGGCCTCCGTCCTGCGCGAGCAGGGCTACCGGGAGGTCCTCGCCGAGGCCGGCGTCGCACCGGACCCGCGATGGCACGTCCGCTCGGCCACGACGGCGGCGGCCGACGCCGCCGCGGCGACGGAGACCCTGCTGGCCCTGCCGCCGGCCGACCGTCCGACCGCGGTGTTCTGCTACAACGACCAGGTCGCCCACGGCGCGTACACCGCGGCCCGCCGGCACGGCCTGCGCATCCCGCAGGATCTGTCCGTCGTCGGCTACGACGACCTGGTCCTCATCGCCCCCGAGCTCGACCCGCCGCTCACCACCGTCGCGCTGCCGCACCACGCGATGGGCCGGTGGGCCACCGAGGTCCTCCTCGGGGTCCGACCACCCCCCGACGAGGCCGACGGCGTCCTGCGGATGCCGTGCCCCCTCGTCGAGCGGGGTTCCGTGAGCCCGCCGCCGGTCGTTCCTGGACAGAGGACCGGCGACGGGCAGTGACACACCCGTGGACGCCGCGACCGCGGCGCCCACCGAGCACGGGGCACGGGCGCGGCAACGCCCGACCCCAGGAGAGGAACCGCGATGAAGCGCACGTCCCTCGCGTCGATCGTAGCGATCGCCGCCGCGTCGGCCACGGCCCTGACGGCCTGCGGCCAGGCCGGCCAGTCGGAGGGCTCCTCCGGCGACGGCCCCGCCCAGATCACGCTCTGGACGCACTCCGCCGGCAACCCGGCCGAGCTCGCCGTCTACGAGCAGATCATCGACGACTTCAACGCCTCGCAGGACGACTACGAGGTCGTCGAGGAGTCGTTCCCGCAGGGCGCGTACAACGACGCGATCGTCGCCGCCGCCGCGTCCGGCGACCTGCCGTGCCTGCTCGACATGGACGGACCCATCGTCCCGAACTGGGCGTGGGCCGGCTACATCCAACCGCTCGGCATCTCCTCCGAGATCACGGACGCGCTGCTGCCCACGGCGGTGGGCGAGTGGGACGGTGAGATCTACTCCGCCGGCTACTGGGACGCGGCGCTGTCGCTGTTCGCGCGGCAGTCGGTGCTCGAGGCCAACGGCATCCGCATCCCGACGGTCGACTCCCCGTGGACCATCGAGGAGTTCGACGCGGCGCTGGTGACCCTCAAGGCCGCGGGCTACGAGACGCCCCTCGACATCGGTGCCGAGGACACCGGAGAGTGGTGGCCCTACGCCTACTCCCCCATGCTGCAGAGCGCCGGCGGCGACCTCATCGACCGCGAGGACTACCAGTCGGCCGACGGCGTCCTCAACGGTCCCGAGGCGGTGGCGTTCTTCACCTGGTTCCAGAGCGCGTTCGAGCGCGGCCTGACGAGCAACGGCGGCACGGTGGGCAACACCGAGTTCAACGAGGACGAGGCCGCCATCAGCTACACCGGCGTCTGGAACGCGAAGGACTCCCTCACGGCGGCCGGTGACGACCTGCTGATCCTCCCGCCGCCGGACTTCGGCCAGGGCCCGAAGATCGGTGGCGGGTCCTGGCAGTGGGGCATCTCCAGCTCCTGCGACCAGGTCGAGGGTGCGCGCGCGTACCTCGAGCACAGCTTCGACACGGAGTACGTGACCGCCTTCAGCGACGGCCAGGTCGTCATCCCGGCGACGGAGGAGGCCGAGGCCGCCTCGCAGGACTTCGCGGAGGGCGCGCCGCTGCGGCCGTTCGTCGACCTGACGCAGTTCGCGGTCCTGCGGCCCCCGACGCCCGCCTACGCCGTCATCAGCAGCACCTTCGAGCGCGCGGCCAAGGACATCATGGCCGGCGCCGACATCCAGTCGACCCTCGACCAGGCGGTCGCGGACATCGACGCGGACATCCAGGCCAACGACGGCTACGGCTCCTGAGCCGCTGAGCTCGGCAGCCCCCGACCACGCCAGGCGGGTGGGCAGGCGCGAGCCCGCCCACCCGCCGGAACGGACCCGTCATGAGCATCCCCGTCCAGCAGCAGGGGACGCCGGCCACCGCGACCGCGCGCGCCGCGTCCCCGGAGACCCGCCCGACGACCCGCCGTCGGCGGTCGCCCGCCCTGCGCGGCCACCGGTCGGCCTACGGCATGGTCGCCCCCGCCGTCGTGCTCCTCCTGCTCTTCCTCGTCGTCCCGGTGGCGCTCGCCTTCGGGCTCTCCTTCACCAACGCCCGCCTCATCTCGCCCGAGCCGCCCCGCTTCGTCGGCGGCGACAACTTCGTGCGGGCCTTCACCGCGGACCCGGTGTTCCTCCGCTCGGTGCTCAACACCGCGCTGTTCGCGGTCGTCGTCGTCCCCGTGCAGGCCGGCCTCGGGCTCGTGCTGGCCCTGCTGGTCAACCAGCGGCTGCGCGGCGTGACGGCCTACCGCGTCATCTTCTTCATCCCCGTGGTGACGTCGATCGTCGTCGTGTCGATCCTCTGGAAGTTCATGTACCAGCAGGACGGCCTGGTGAACTCCGCGATCGACACGCTCACCTTCGGGGCCTGGCAGGGCACCGCGTGGCTCAACAACACCGCCACGGCGCTGCCCGCGATCATCGTGCTCTCGATCTGGCAGGCCGTCGGCTTCCACATGATCATCTGGCTCTCGGGCCTGCAGACCATCCCGGAGGAGCTGTACGAGGCCGCCCGCATGGACGGCGCGACGCCGCGGCAGCAGTTCACCAACGTCACGTGGCCGGGCCTGCGCCCGACGATGGTCTTCATCCTCGTGACCATCACGATCGCCGCCCTGGGCCTGTTCGTGCAGATCGACGTCATGACGCAGGGCGGTCCGGTCAACTCCACGACGACGCTCGTGTACCACGCCGTCCGCCGCGGCTACCGCGAGCAGCAGGTCGGCTACGGCGCGGCCATCTCCCTCATCTTCTTCGTGCTGGTCCTGGCCGTGGCGCTCGTGCAGCGCCGGCTGACCCGAGACAAGGACTGACCATGGCCAACGCCGCCGCCCCGCCGCGCGGCCGGTCCGCCCGTCGCACCCCCGCGACCGCGCCCGCCACCGGCCCCCGCACCACCCGCGCCTGGCGCTCCTACGCGCTCATGACCGTGCTCGCGGTGTTCTTCCTCTTCCCGCTGGTCTTCATGTTCGTCTCGAGCCTCAAGCCGGACGCGCAGATCCTGTCCGACGTCGACTCGCCGCGCGCCTTCCTGCCGGTCGGAGACATCTCGCTGCAGAACTACGCCGACGTCTTCGACCGCGTCCCCGTCGGCCGGTTCCTGCTCAACTCGGTGGTCGTCACCGTGCTCATCGTGGGCCTCGGGCTCGTCGTGAACTCCATGGCCGGGTTCGCCCTGTCGCGGATGGAGTTCCGGGGCCGCAAGGTCCTCCTGACCGTCATCATCGCCACGCTCATCGTCCCCTTCGAGACGATCGCGGTGCCGATGGTCTACTGGGTCTCGAAGCTGCCGACGCTGGTGTTCGAGGGGTTCGTGCTCAAGTACGACTTCGGCTGGCTCAACACCTACCAGGTGCAGGTCGTCCCGTTCGTCGCGAACGCGTTCTCGATCTTCCTGTTCACGCAGTACTTCTCGACGATCCCGAAGTCGCTCGACGAGGCCGCCCGCATCGACGGGGCCGGCTGGTTCACGATCTACCGCCGCATCGTCGCGCCGCTGGCGGGGCCGGCGTTCGCCACCGTCGCGATCCTCACCTTCCTGCCCGCGTGGAACTCCTACCTCTGGCCGCTCATGACGGTGCAGAAGGAGGAGCTGCGGCCCGTGATGGTCGGCATGCAGTACTTCTTCCAGCTCAACACGGCCTGGGGTGAGGTCATGGCGTACACGTCGCTCATCACCCTGCCGGTCCTCCTGGTGTTCCTGGTCTTCCAGCGCGCCTTCGTCAGCAGCATCGCCGCCAGCGGCGTGAAGGGGTAGGGCCGGTGCTCAAGCTCGCCGACCACTGGGTGTGGGACAGCTGGACCGCCTACGACGGGACGCACCACCACCTGTTCTTCCTCCGGGCCTCCCGCGCCCTCCTCGAGCCCGACCGGCGGCACCTGCGCGCCTCCATCGGGCACGCCCGCTCGACCGACCTGCGCTCCTGGGAGCTGCTGCCCGACGCCCTGGTGGCGGCGGACCCCGACGCGTGGGACGACCAGGCGACGTGGACCGGGTCCGTCGTCCGCGCCGACGACGGGTCGTGGCGGATGTTCTACACAGGCGTGTCCCGCGCCGACCGCGGGCTGGTCCAGCGGATCGGGGTCGCGCGCTCCGACGACCTCGTCGTCTGGGAGCGCCTGCCCGGTCCGGTGACGTCGGCCGACCCGCGCTGGTACGAGACGCTGGACCAGGGCACCTGGTTCGACGAGGCCTGGCGCGACCCGTGGGTGCTGCGCGACCCGGACGGCGACGGCTGGCACATGCTGGTCACCGCCCGGGTGCGAACCGGGGACCCGATCGGCCGCAGCGTCGTCGGCCACGCCCGCAGCCAGGACCTCGAGCACTGGGAGGTCGGACCTCCGCTCACCTCGCCGGCCGGCTTCGGCCAGCTCGAGGTCACGCAGGTCGAGGTCGTCGACGGGCTGCCCGTGCTCATCTTCTGCTGCTTGTCGGAGCACCTGTCGCCCGAGCGGCGCCAGGAGTGGACCGGCGGCGGCATGTGGGTGGTCCCCGGGGAGTCGCTGCTCGGGCCGTGGGACTTCTCCCGCGCGCACACGTTCGACCACCCGTCGCTGTACGCCGCCCGGCTGGTGCAGGACCCGGTCCTCGGGTGGTCCCTGATCGGCTTCCGGGACACCGAGGACGGGCAGTTCGTCGGGGAGATCACCGACCCGCTGCCGGTCGTGCGGGTGGGCGACAGGCTCCAGCTCGCCTGAGCGGTGCCGGTACACCCGGGGACGGCTCGCCGAGCCGTCCCCGGGCCCGTCCTCGACGCCGCCGTCCACACCCGCGCCCGGGCGCTGCGGCCGTGTCCCCGTGCTCCGGCAGGATCACCGGCATGACCAGCGACACGACCGGTGCGATGACCGGTGCGATGACCGGTGCGATGACCGGTGCGGTGACCGGCCGCTGCTTCGGCGACGGCGACCCGCTCTACGAGGAGTACCACGACACGGAGTGGGGCGTGCCCGTCCACGGGGACCGGGCGCTCTTCGAGCGCATCGCGCTGGAGGGCTTCCAGTCGGGGCTGTCGTGGATCACCGTGCTGCGCAAACGGCCCGCCTTCCGCCGGGGCTTCGCGGACTTCGAACCCGCGGCGGTGGCGGCGTTCGACGAGGCCGACGTCGCCCGGCTGCTCACCGACGCGGGCATCGTCCGCAATCGTCTGAAGATCGAGGCGACGGTCGCCAACGCGCGGGCGGTCGTCGCGCTGCAGGACGCGGGCCGGTCGCTCGACGAGGTCGTCTGGTCCCACGCGCCGGCGGACGACGAGGGCGGTGCGCGGCCACGGCCCACCAGCTGGGCCGACGTACCCGCCCGCACCCCGGCGTCCGCCGCCCTCGCGAAGGAGCTCAAGGGCCTCGGCTTCCGGTTCGTCGGGCCGACGACGATGTACGCGACGATGCAGGCGTGCGGGCTCGTCGACGACCACCTCGCGACCTGCCCGGTCGTGACGCGACGCTAGGCCGACCGGTCCGTCCCGGTCCGTCCGGCTCCACGAGACCGATCGTCTCGGCTGGTGGACGGTTCTTGCCCACGCTGCGAGACCTTCCCTAGCCTCACCGCGACCATCCAGAGCGGCCGAGAGACCTGGCTCAGCGACGCCGCAGCAACCCGCCCTCCTCACCGAGGGTGTGGGTGCTTCCGCCAGGACCGATGGAGCCGGACGATGACCGACCGACCTCGCTGTCCCCGCGGCGCCGACGTGTGCCCGCCGGGCCCCGAGCACCTGCCCGCCGTGACCGAGCGCCCCACGCTCTCCTTCGAGCTGTTCCCGCCGCGCACCCCCGCGGCCGAGCCCCGCCTGTGGCAGACCGTGCGCGCGCTCGAGGCGGCCCGCCCCGACTTCGTCTCCGTGACCTACGGCGCTTCGGGGCGCACGCGGGAGACGACGCGGGCGCTGGTGCGGCGGCTGCTGCGCGAGACGTCCCTGACGGCGATCGTCCACCTCACCTGCGTGGGCACCTCGCGCGAGGAGGTGTCCCAGGTCGTGCGCGAGTTCCTCGACGAGGGCGTGCGCGCGTTCCTGGCGCTGCGCGGGGACCCGCCCGCCGACGCCGAGGACTGGCAGCCGCACCCCGACGGCGTCGACACGGCCGCCGACCTCGTGGCGCTGCTGCGCCGCATCGAGGCCGAACGCGTCGCGGTCAGCCCGGCGCAGGCCGTGCGCGCCACCGTGCGCCCGCTGTCGCTGGCCGTCGCCGCGTTCCCGCGGGGCAACCACGCCACCGGCGGCACCCGCGCGCAGGACGTCCAGTCGCTGCTCGCGAAGCAGGAGGCGGGTGCGGACTTCGCCATCACGCAGGTCGTGCACACGGCGGACGACTTCGCGGGCCTCGTCGAGGAGGCGCGGTCCGCCGGGGTGCGCATCCCGATCATCCCGGGCGTCATCCCGCTCACCGACCCCGGGCGCCTGCGCCGCCTCGAGCAGCTCACGGGCGTCCCGGCGCCGGCCGCGCTCGTCGGGCGGCTCGACGCCATCGAGGACCCCGAGCACCGGCACGAGGTCGGCGTGGACGCCACCGCCGAGCTGCTGCGCGGCGTCCTCGACGCCGGCGCCCCCGGCGTGCACGTCTACACGTTCAACCAGCACCGGGGGCCGCTCGACGCCCTCGAGCGCGCAGGCCTGCTCGGCCACGCGCACGACGACGCGCCCGACGAAGCGCCCGGCGAAGCGCCCGGCGACACCCCCGCCGCCGGCGACCGCGTCCCCGCCGCCGTCGGCTGACCGCGCCGCCGTCGACCGCTCGCACGACGACCTGCACGACCCGCACCTCCACGACCCGCACCTCCACGACGTACCGCCCTGACGACCGACCGACCGAAGGCCAGGACCATGACCAGCACCGTCCCGTTCCCCCGCGCGACCGTCCTCGGGTACCCGCGCATCGGCCCGCGCCGCGAGCTCAAGCGCGCGCTGGAGTCCTTCTGGGCCGGCCGCAGCACCGCCGACGAGCTCGATACCGTCGCCGCCGACCTGTGCCGCCGCACCCGCACCCGCCTGGCCGAGCTGGGCCTGGGCACCGACGACGCCTCGATCCCCAGCGCCTTCTCCTTCTACGACCACGTGCTCGACGCGGCGGTCGTCACCGGGGCGGTGCCCGAGCGCTTCGCGGACCTCGTCGACGCCGACGGCGGCCTCGACCTCGCCGGCTACAGCACGGTGGCACGCGGCCGCGGGGACGACCTGCCGCTGGAGATGACGAAGTGGTTCGACTCGAACTACCACTACCTCGTCCCCGAGATCGGCCCGGGCACGACCTTCCGCCTCGCGTCCGACCGGCCCGTCCGGGAGTTCGCCGAGGCCCTCGCCGACGGGGTCCTCACGCGCCCCGTGCTCGTCGGGCCCGTCACGTTCCTCGCGCTGTCCAAGCCGGCCGCCGGGAGCCCTGAGGGCTTCGTCCCGCTCGACCGCCTCGAGGACCTGCTGCCCGTGTACGCCGAGCTGCTGCGCCGCCTGGCCGCCGCCGGCGCCACGTGGGTGCAGCTCGACGAGCCGACCCTCGTGTCGGACTCCGTCGACGCGGACCACGACGCCCTCCTGGCGGCGACGGCCCGCGCCTACGCCGTGCTGGCCGACGAGCTCGCGCGGCCCGAGCGCCCGGCGCTGCTCGTCGCCGCGCCCTACGGCGACCTGCAGGACGCGCTGCCGGTGCTGGCCGCCACGTCCGTCGAGGCCCTCGCGATCGACCTCGTCAAGGGGTCGGCGCCCGCGGCCGCCGTGCCGGGCCTGGAGAGCACGACCCTCGTCGCCGGCGTCGTCGACGGCCACAACGTGTGGCGTGCCGACCTCGACGCGAAGCTGACCCAGCTCGAGCAGCTCGAGCGCCTCGGCGCCGGGGCCGTCACGGTCGCCTCGTCGACCAGCCTGTTCCACCTCCCCCACGACGTCGCCGACGAGCCGCAGCTCGACGCGACCCTGCGGTCCTGGCTCGCGTTCGCCGACCAGAAGGTCGGCGAGGTCGTCACGCTCGCCGAGGGGCTCGTCGAGGGCCGCGAGGCCGTGCACGCGCAGCTCCTCGAGGCCGGCGACGCCCTGCGGACCCGCGCGCAGACCCCCGGTGTCGTGCGGCCCGAGGTCCGCGAGCGCACCGGCGCCCTCACCGACGCCGACGCCGAGCGCACCCCGTACGCCCAGCGCGAGCCCGCGCAGACCGCCCGCTTCTCCCTGCCGCCGCTGCCGACGACGACCATCGGCTCCTTCCCCCAGACGCAGGAGATCCGCAAGGCGCGCGCCGCCTTCGGCAAGGGCGAGCTCACGGCCGAGCAGTACGAGGACGAGATGAAGGCGGAGATCCGCCGTGTCGTCGAGCTGCAGGAGAACGTCGGCATCGACGTCCTCGTCCACGGCGAGCCCGAGCGCAACGACATGGTCCAGTACTTCGCGGAGAACCTCGACGGGTTCGCGGTCACCGCCAACGGCTGGGTGCAGTCCTACGGCTCGCGCTGCACGCGCCCGTCGCTGCTGTGGGGCGACGTGTCCCGCCCGGCGCCGATCACCGTCGGCTGGTCGACCTACACGCAGTCGCTCACGCCGAAGCCGGTCAAGGGCATGCTCACCGGTCCGGTGACGATCCTCGCCTGGTCCTTCGTCCGCGACGACCAGCCGCTCGGCGACACGGCCGACCAGGTGGCCCTCGCCCTGCGCGACGAGATCGCCGACCTCGAGGCCGCCGGCATCGGCATCATCCAGGTCGACGAGCCCGCCCTGCGCGAGCTCCTGCCGCTGCGCCGGGCCGACCACGCCGCGTACCTCGCCTGGTCGGTGCGGTCCTTCCGTCTGGCCACGGCCGGCGTGCGCGACGAGACGCAGATCCACACGCACCTGTGCTACTCGGAGTTCGGCGAGGTCATCGACGCGATCGACGGCCTCGACGCGGACGTCACGAGCATCGAGGCCGCGCGCTCCAAGATGGAGATCCTCGCGGACGTCGCCGCCTCGGGCTTCGAGCGCCAGATCGGCCCGGGCGTCTACGACATCCACTCCCCCCGCGTGCCCAGCACGGAGGAGGTCACGGAGCTGCTCACGGAGGCGGTGCGGTCCATCGACCCGCAGCGCGTGTGGGTCAACCCGGACTGCGGCCTCAAGACCCGCCGCTACGAGGAGGTCGTGCCCTCGCTGGAGCACCTCGTCGCCGCGACGCGGGCCGTCCGTGAGCGGCGCGCGGTGACGGCCGACGCCTGACGGTCTGACACCTGACGGCTGACGCCTGACGCTGACGCCTCACGCGGCGAGAGCCCGGGACCCTCGCGGTCCCGGGCTCTCGCTGTCGGTGCCGGCGCAGCCGACCGGCAGCCGGATCACGCAGCCGGATCAGGCGCTGGCCGGCTCCGACGCGCCGATCTGGGTGGCGCTGCCGCCGTGCTGCACCTCGATGCGCCGCGGCTTCGCCTCCTCGGCGACGGGGATCGTCAGCGTGAGGACGCCGTCGGCGTAGGTGGCCGAGATCCGGTCGAGCGCGAGCCCGCGGCCGACGGTGAGCTGCCGGGCGTAGGTGCCCACGGGCCGCTCCTTGGCCAGCCACTGGACGTCCTGCTCCGTGCGCGGCGTGCGCTGGGCGCGGATCGTCAGGGTGCGGTCCTCGACGTTCACGTCGATCGTCCCCGGGTCCGCGCCCGGCAGGTCGACGTGCAGGACGTAGTGGTCGCCGGACCGGTACAGGTCCATCGGCATGCTGGCCGTCGCGCGGTCGGCCGCGAACATCTGGCCGAGCAGACGGTCCATCTCCTGGAACGGGTCGAGTCGCGTAGCCACAGCCGTCACCTCCCTCGGGACGGCGCCGGACCTCCCGGCGCCGGGGCGCTCACGCGGTGGCGGTCGGCGTCACCGCGCAGCGGCTACGGGAGATGTTATAGCACTCGACGCACGTGAGTGCCAGCCCTTCGAGGGCGGTCGTGGCCTCGTTCGCCCAGGACGAACGAGACGAGCTCAGGCAGCGTCCGCGCTGGTCAGCGCGACGACGGCCGTGACGATGGGGACGTCGGCGTCCAACCACGGCACGTCGAACCACTGCCCGGCCGGGAGCCAGCGCAGCTCGTCGTGCTCGACGAGGGGGGCCGGCACGCCGCTGACCACCTCGGCCAGCCAGAGCCGCAGCACGTGCGTGGGGGTGATGCGCCAGACGCCGTCCTCGGGCCCGGGGACCTCGTCCCCCAGCCCGACGGCGACGCCGAGCTCCTCGCGCAGCTCGCGGTGGAGGGCCTCCTCCGGCGTCTCGCCCGGCTCCACCTTGCCGCCGGGGAACTCCCAGCGGCCGGCGAGGCTGGCCGGCGTGCGGCGACGAGCGCTGAGCAGGACGGTGGGCGCGTCGAGGTCGTCGACGAGGGCGGCTGCCACGACGAGGGTGGGCTGCGAGCCGGTCATGCGCCGATCCTGCCAGCCGGGCTGCCTGCTCCGCCCGGCGGCGGTCCTGCGGGGTGCGTCAGCGGATGCCGTGGGCGATCGCCCAGGCCACGGCCTCGTGGCGCGTGGAGACGCCGATCTTCTTGTAGACGCTGCGGACCTGGCTCTTCACCGTGTTGCGGGTGACGAACAGGCGCGTGGCGATCTCCTCGAGCGTCACGTCCTCACCCAGCTCGGCCAGCACGACGCGCTCGCGACGTGTCAGCGTGACGAGGGACGTCATCGGCTCGCGCATCTCGACCATGGTGCTCATCTGGGCCCTCCGGGTTCCGACGGCCCCCGGCAGGGGTCCGTCCGTGTGCGTCGTGCATGAGAGGTGCCCCGCTCACGCCTATGACGCCGTTTCCGCGACTTCTTCTGACACGGGGGGTTCGGAGCCCATCGTTCACCGGTTTGGGTGAACGACGCGACCTTTTCCGCGCCCCTCGGCACAGCAGGAACGCCGGAGGAGCGTCCTGATACGTGCGCGGACACGACGACGCCGGGACCCTCCCGGGTCCCGGCGTCGTGCGGCTGCCGTCGTCGTACGGCGGTCGTCGTGCGGCGGAGCCGCGGTCAGCCCGCGGTGCCGGCCGCGTACTCCTCGGCGGTGAGCAGCGACCCGGTAGCCGTCACGTCGACCTTGAGCAGCCAGCCGGCGCCGTACGGGTCGGCGTTGACGACGGAGGGGTCGTCGACGGCCGCGGTGTTCACCTCGACGACCGTGCCGGTCACCGGGGAGTAGAGCTCGGAGACGGACTTCGTCGACTCGATCTCGCCGACGACCGCGCCGGCCGTGACCTCGTCGCCCACGGCCGGCAGCTCGAGGTAGACGACGTCCCCGAGCGCGTCGGCGGCCACGGCGGTGATGCCGAACGTGGCGGGCTCGCCGTCGCGCAGCCACTCGTGCTCGGCGGTGTAGTGCAGGTCGGCGGGCAGCTCGGGCGACGTCATGGGGTCTCCTCCGGGTGGGGACGGTCGGGGGTCACGCTAGGGGGTCGCGCCAGGGGTCGCGCCAGGGGGTAGGGGTCAGCGCGCGCGGCGGTAGAACGGCAACGCCACGACCCGCACGGGCTCGGGGCGGCCGCGCACGTCGACGGCCAGCTCCGTCCCCGGCGCCGACAGCTCCGGCGTCACGTAGGCCATGGCGACGGGCCGGCCCAGCGTCGGCGACGGCGCCCCGGACGTCACCGTGCCGACGCGCGGCGCGTCGGCGGCGGCGGACGCCAGGACCGGATAGCCCTCCCGGGCGGCCCGCCGGCCCAGGCCCTCCAGCCCGACGAGCACGCGCGCGGGTGCCGAGCCGGCGCGGGCGGCCAACGCCTCCCGCCCGACGAACGGCACCGGCTCCCCGGCGGCGTCGACCTTGTCCAGGCGGACCACGCGGCCCAGCCCGGCCTCGAACGGCGTCGTCGTGGTGTCCAGCTCGTGCCCGTAGAGCGGCATCCCGGCCTCGAGGCGCAGGCTGTCCCGGGCGGCCAGGCCCGCGGGTACCAGGCCGAGCGGCGTCCCGACCGCCAGCAGCGCGCGCCACAGCGCGGGGGCGTCGGCCGCGTCGCAGAACAGCTCGAACCCGTCCTCCCCCGTGTAGCCGGTCCGCGCGAGGAGCACCGGCCGCCCGTCGACGGCTGCCGGCAGGCAGGCGTAGTACTTCAGCACCGCCAGCCCGGTGGGCAGGTCGGTGACCGACCCGTCCGGCCCCGCCGCCAGCACGAGCCCCGGCAGAGCGACGAGCACGTCCAGCGCCCGCGGACCCTGCACGGCGACGAGCGCGGTCGCCGCCGACCGGTCCTCGACCCGCACCTCGCCGACGACACCCGCCGCGGCCGCCGCCCGCTCGCGCAGCGCCGCCAGGACGACCTCGTGGTTGGCCGCGTTCGCGACGACGAGGTACGCCTCGTCGCCCGTGCGGTAGACGACGAGGTCGTCGAGCACCCCGCCGTCCTCCCGGCAGAGCATCGTGTAGCGGGCGCCGAGCACGCGCAGGGCCGACAGCGCCCCGACGAGCGCCCGGTCGAGGAACGCGCCGGCGCCCGGGCCCTCGACGACGATCTCGCCCATGTGCGACAGGTCGAACAGCCCCGCCGCGGTCCGGACGGCCGTGTGCTCCGCCAGGTCCGAGGTGTAGCGCAGCGGCATCGTCCAGCCGGCGAACGGCACGAGCGTCCCGCCGAGGGCGACGTGCTCGTCGTGCAGCGGGGACCGCCGCGTCGAGTCCGTCGTGGTGCCGGTCGGCGTGCCCGTCGTCGCGTCAGTCGTCGTGCCCACCGTCACGTCCCCGCTCACGCCCGGTCCCCCTGGTCGAACGCGCTGACCGGCGGGCAGGAGCACACGAGCGTGCGGTCCCCGCGGGCGCCGTCGATGCGTCGCACCGGCGGCCAGTACTTCGCGCGCCGCAGCCCCGGCACGGGGAAGGCCGCCAGCTCGCGGCCGTACGGCAGGTCCCACGCGTCGGCGGACACGCTCGCGGCGGTGTGCGGCGCGCGGCGCAGCGGGGAGTCGGCCAACGGCCAGCGGCCCTGCGCCACCGCGTCGATCTCGCCGCGGATGGCGACGAGGGCGTCGACGAAGCGGTCGAGCTCGCCGAGGTCCTCGCTCTCCGTCGGCTCCACCATGAGGGTGCCCGGCACGGGGAACGACAGCGTCGGGGCGTGGAAGCCGTAGTCCATGAGCCGCTTGGCCACGTCCTCGGCGGTCACGCCCGTCTCGGCGGTGAGCGGCCGCAGGTCGAGGATGCACTCGTGCGCGACGTGCCCGCCCGGGCCGGTGTAGAGCACCGGGAAGTGGTCGCGCAGCCGCACGGCGAGGTAGTTCGCCGCCAGGACTGCGGTCTCGGTCGCCCGCCGCAGGCCGTCGGGCCCCATGAGCGCGACGTACGCCCAGGAGATCGGCAGGATCCCGGCCGACCCCCACGGCGCCGCCGACACCGGCGTGCCGGCCAGCGGGACGTCCCCGGGGGCGACGAGCACCGCCCCCGGACGGCCCGCGCGCTCGTCGGCCCGCACCTCGTCGGACGCCGCCGCACCGCCCGCCGCACCGCCGGCCGCGGGGTGCGGCGCACGGGAGCGCAGGCGCTCCGGCGTCGGGTCCCCGGGCAGATAGGGCACCAGGTGCGCGGCGACCGCGACCGGCCCGACGCCCGGCCCGCCCCCGCCGTGCGGGATGCAGAACGTCTTGTGCAGGTTGAGGTGGGACACGTCGCCGCCCAGCTCGGCCGGGCGCGCCAGCCCGACGAGGGCGTTGAGGTTCGCGCCGTCGATGTACACCTGGCCGCCCGCGGCGTGGACGCGGCCGGTCACCTCGCGCACGTGCTCCTCGTACACGCCGTGCGTCGAGGGGTAGGTGAGCATGATCGCGGCGACGCGCGGGCCGTGCTGCTCGAGCTTCGCGTCGAGGTCGGCCAGGTCGACGGACCCGTCCGGCGCGGTGGCGACGACGACGACGCGCAGGCCCGCGAGCGCCGCGGACGCCGCGTTCGTGCCGTGCGCGGAGGCGGGGATGAGGCACACGTCGCGGTCGGGCTCACCCTCGGCGCGGTTCGCCTGGTGGTAGGCGTGGATCGCGAGCAGGCCCGCGAGCTCGCCCTGGCTGCCGGCGTTGGGCTGCACGGACACCGCCGCGTAGCCCGTGATCTCGGCCAGCCAGCCCTGGAGCTGCTCGACGAGCTCCGCGTAGCCGCGGGTCTGGTCGGCCGGGGCGTAGGGGTGCACGTCCGCGAAGCCCGGCCAGGAGATGGGCTCCATCTCCACCGTCGCGTTGAGCTTCATGGTGCAGGAGCCCAGCGGGATCATCGTGCGGTCGAGCGCCAGGTCCAGGTCCGACAGCCGGCGCAGGAAGCGCAGCATCGCCGTCTCCGAGCGGTGGCGGTGGAAGACGGGGTGCGTGAGGTAGTCCGACGTGCGCAGCAGGTGCGCGGGCGGCGTGGCGGCGTCGAGCACCGTGACGCCGGGCGTCGTGGCGACGACGGCGTCGTCGCCGTCGGTGCCGTCGGCCTCGCCCAGCACCGCCGCCTCGGCGAACGCCTCGACGACCTGCACGACGTGGTCGGCGGTCGTCCGCTCGTCGCAGGCCACCTGGACGTGGTCCGCGTCGGGCGCCCAGAGGTTGATGCCCCGCGCCTCCGCAGCCGCGAGGACCGCGCCGGCGCGCCCCGGCACGACGACGCGCACGGTGTCGAAGACCTCCGCGTGCTCGACCGTCAGCCCGTGCCCGCGCAGCGCGTCGGCCACGGACACGGCGCGGCCGTGCACCCGCTCGGCGATGGCGCGCAGCCCGTCCGGCCCGTGGTGGACGGCGTACATGGCGGCGACGACGGCCAGGAGCGCCTGGGCCGTGCAGATGTTGCTCGTCGCCTTCTCGCGGCGGATGTGCTGCTCGCGCGTCTGCAGCGCGAGCCGGTAGGCCGGCGCGCCGTCCGCGTCGAGGCTCACGCCGACGAGCCGCCCGGGCAGCGTGCGCTCCAGCCCGGCCCGGACGGCGACGAAGGCCGCGTGCGGGCCGCCCCCGAACAGCGGCACGCCGAAGCGCTGCGCGGACCCGACGGCCACGTCGGCGCCGAGGTCGCCGGGGGCCTGCAGCAGCGTCAGCGCGAGCAGGTCCGCGGCGACGGTGACGAGCGCCCCCTGCTCGTGCGCGGCGGAGACGACCGGACCGAGGTCCAGCGCCCGCCCGGACGCCCCGACCTGCTGCACGACGACCCCGAGGAGCTTGCCCTCGACCTCCGGCAGGCCCTGGGTGAGGTCCGCGACGACGACCGGCAGGCCGATCGCGTTCGCGCGCCCGAGGGTCACCGCGAGGGACTGCCCGAACAGGTCCGCGTCGAGCACGACCGTGCCGGGAGCGTTCTTCTGCGCGCGCCACATGAGCGCGACGGCCTCGGCGACGGCGGTGGCCTCGTCGAGCAGGGAGGCGTTGGCCGTGGGCAGGCCGGTGAGGTCGGAGACCACGGTCTGGAAGGTGAGCAGCGCCTCGAGCCGGCCCTGGGAGATCTCCGGCTGGTAGGGCGTGTAGGCGGTGTACCAGGCCGGCGACTCGAGCAGGTTGCGGCGGATGACCGGCGGCGTGATGGTGCCGCTGTAGCCCTGGCCGATCATGGAGGTGAGCACGCGGTTGCGGTCGGCGATGCCGCGCAGGGCCGCCAGGACCTCCTCCTCCGAGCGCGCGGCCGGCAGGTCGAGGGGGCGCTCCGAGCGGATGGCGGCGGGGACCGCGGCGTCGACGAAGGCGTCGAGGTCCGCGTAGCCGAGCGCGGACAGCATGTGCTCGGCCTCGGTACCGCGCGGGCCGACGTGCCGGTCGGCGAAGATGGTGGCGGCCGGCGACCACTCGTCGCCGTGCGTCGCAATGACGGGGGCGTCGGTACCGGACGTGCCGGTGGCGCCGGCGGGCAGGGTGCGCTCGAGCTGGTCGGTCACGGGGGCTCCACGGGGTCGTCCGGGCAGGCCGGGACGGGCAGGGGGCTCCCCGCTCTGTCATCGGCGCGCCTGCGGGCGCACGACCTGAGAGCTTCGCCGGTCCGTCGTGCGGGACGCGCCGGCTTGCACCGTCGGTGGGCCGGCCCGTCGGGGACGGGCGGCCGCTTTCCAGAGTCGCCTCGCCGTGGCGGTGCGGGGGCCTGAGAGTTTCCCGGGGAGGGTTGCTCCTACGGCGTCGCGCCGGTGGGTGCGGCGGGAGCTCTCCCACCACGGCTCGAGCAGCGTGTTCGGTTGTCGATCCGCGCCCAGGCTATCGCGCAGGCGCAAGAGCCGGGCGGCACTACGTCGTGATCCTCGCCGAGCTGTGGCGGCCCTGCGCGCCGACAAGGGCATGGTCCGGGACTGCCGTCGGCGGAGATCGCGGTGCCGAACTCCTCGCCGCCCGTACCGTCACGGCTCAGGGTCGGGCTCGGAGCGATGCATCGTGCCGAACTGCCCGCCGCGCGGGCTGCCCTTCGGTCGGCGCGGCTGCGTCGCGTGCGCGCGCCCCTGGGGACGCGCAGCACGCTGCACGGGTGCGAGCTGGTCCGCGAGCTGCTGCGTGCGCTTCTCGACGGTGCGCCACGCCAGATCGCGGACGCCGGGGTGCCGGTCGCGGTCGATCTCCTCCAGCGCGGTGCGCAGCTCGTCGAGGGTGGCCGCGACGACGCGTTCGGCGCGACGCGCAGGCATGCCCCAGCTCATGGCTTCCTGAAGCAGGTCGGGTCCGGTGACGTCGCGCATGGCGCGTCGGCCGGCGATGTCCATGGCGCTCTCGCCGGGCACGTCCGCGTGCAGGTGCATCGCGACGTCGTAGGCCGGTGCCAGCGACACCGTGCCGTCGTCCGGGTGCAGCAGGGAGATGTTCTTGGCGTGGGCGTCGGTGTTCCCGATGGCCAGGTTGAAGGTCGTCAGGCGCAGCAGCTCGTCCGGCTCCGAGGCGCCCTCACGCAGCAGCTGCGCGATCCTGAGCAGCGAGGGCAGCGAGCGCCCGAACTGGAACTTCCTGTCGGGATTGCGGGTGTCGAGTCCCATCGCCTGGGCGCAGTCCTCCTGGTGGAGCCGCGCGGTGACCCCGTCTGAAGAGGCGATCCGGTCGTAGCGGCTGACGACGATCGCCCGCACGCCGCCGAAGGTCGCCACGTGGGCGTCGACGGTGGTGAGGCCGATCCGCCGGGCCAGGTCCAGCGCGGCCGCCTCGGTGTCGATCGTGTCAGCGGTGGCGCTGCCGGCCTCGCGCGACAGCTTGAGGATGTGGGTGGACGGCGCCCCGTCCACGCACCGGTTCCACCGCCCCTGCGGGTCCAGGGCGAGCGCGATCTTCGGCTCCATGCCGGGGAGCGAGGTGAGTGAGTCCCGACGGCCGCTCGCCCCTCCCGCTCGCCCGGCAGCCCGGAGCAGCATGCGGGCGATCTCCTCGTCGTCGACGGTCTCGAGGTGACCGATGCGGTCGACCGACGTCTCCCCTGCCGGGACGAGCACCAGGGCTCCGGCGGTGTCGCGGCCGTAGATGGCGAGGAACCCCAGCGTGTCCTCCGGGTCGACCCCGACCTCGACGGCCTGGTGGGTGCGCGCGCGCCCCTCCGGAAGGAGTCCCTCGAGCCAGGCGCGCGCCCGTGCCGGGTGGGGGAGTTGAGTCCAGCAGAGTGGTGTACCGGTAGCCCGGTGGGCGCGTCGTCGTAGACGAGGACGCGGTCACCGCGTGACCCTTCGAGTGAACCTCTCACAGCACTCTCGAAGTGGAGCAACACGATGACCGCACCGACGAGTATCGACCCTGCCCGGTTCTTGCACGAGCACCTGGAGCAGGCTTCCCCAGATCTGATGCGTCACCTGCTGAGCACGTTCATCGACGTGCTGCTCTCGGCGGATGCCGACGCGGTGTGCGGCGCCGAGTGGGGCCAGCGCAGCCAGGACCGGGTCAACCGCCGCAACGGGTACCGGCACCGGGACCTGGACACCCGGGTCGGGA
>NZ_FOKA01000007.1 GCF_900111925.1 Cellulomonas marina | reverse complement strand
ATCTGGTCCAACAACCCCAACGAGCGGCTCAACCGCGAGATCCGCCGCCGCACCGACGTCGTCGGCATCTTCCCCGACCGCAACGCCGTCACCCGGCTCGTCGGCGCCGTCCTAGCCGAACAGCACGACGAATGGGCCGAAGGCCGCCGCTACTTCGCCCTCGACGTCCTGGCCAAGGCCCGCCTCCAGGCCCTCCCCGACCCGAACCCGCAGATCAACACCACCGACAACACCCTGGCCCTGACCGCCTGAACAACACCAGGATCACGCCGAACCGCTACACCACTACCCAGGACTTGACCAGAACGCCTTGTATGGCGGGCGTGAGCCACGTCGCTCGCGAGTTGTTAGCCGGAGCCGCGTGTCGGCTGTACTGCGGGCGTGGACCCGTCGTACGCCCGGAAACACCGAACAAGCGTTACCTGTCACGCGCCCACGCCGGAGCGCCATGGTGTTTCACGTGAAACGCACTCGTTCGGCGGCGCCGGCCGAGCCGACGACGAACCCGCGGACGTCGGCGGGCGTACGTGCGTTGCCTGAAGATCTGTTCCACGTGAACCGCAGCGTTATGGGCCCAGGCCTGCGGTATGGCGCTCTCGACAGCGCCACGCGTCGCCTCGCCATCTGTGTTCGTGGCGGACGAACGTGCGCGAGATCCGCGCGCGGCCGTTCGAGGCTGTGGACCCGACGTCCGCCGGGGAACGTACGTGCTCCACCATACGCGCGGGAGACGTGGTCCGCGGCTGTGCAGTCGACGGTCGAGGCACGAGGAATGCGTTGCGTTTCACGTGAAACGCGGCGTGCGCCAGGAGACTTATGCTCCGTTTGGTGGCCAGGACGGTCTCGCGACGTACTCAGGTGCCCCACGGCACGCCCGACCTAACAGTAGGAGCACCACCAGGACCAGGATCGGCCAGAACCAGAACCAGGACCGCAAGCGGCACGACCGCGGGCGGATATCGTGCGGTGCCCTCGCCGGCCTCGCCGGTGACGATCAGGCGACGCGCAGAGTCGATCAAGCGGCGCGCCCACAGGGGTGCGGCTCGCGTGGCGGGGTCGCGGCTAGGCTGCACCGGGCGCGCGGCGACGTGCGACAAGGAGGCGACGGACGGGTGGACGCGTGACTGTGGACCGGGGGAGCGCGACGACGGAGACGTCGGACGAGCTGCGCCGAGCAGCGCTGGTGCAGAGCCTTCCGGCGGCCGACGAGGACACTCCCCTGATGGCCGCGCTCCGGGTGGATGCGCGTCGGCGGATCGAGCTGCGTGGTCGGCGCTTCCCGGCGCCTCCGGAGACGCGCGTCCTGACGATCGCCAACCAGAAGGGTGGGGTCGGGAAGACCACGACGGCGGTCAACCTGGCGGCGGCGCTGGCACAGTCGGGACTGCAGGTGCTCGTCATCGACAACGATCCCCAGGGGAACGCGTCGACCGCGCTCGGCGTCGACCACCGCTCCGGGACGGCCTCGGTGTACGAGGTGCTCGTCGACGGGCTCCCGATGCACCAGGCCGTGCAGGAGTCGCCGCACGTGCCCGGCCTCTGGTGCGTGCCCGCCACCCTCGACCTGTCGGGTGCCGAGATCGAGCTGGTGTCACTGGTCGCGCGCGAGACGCGGCTCAAGCGGGCGCTCGACGCCTACCTGGGCTGGCGGGACGAGCAGGGCCTCCCGCGGTTGGACTACGTCCTGGTCGACTGCCCGCCGAGCCTGGGTCTGCTGACGGTCAACGCGTTCGTCGTGGGGCGCGAGGTCCTCATCCCGATCCAGTGCGAGTACTACGCGCTCGAGGGCCTGAGCCAGCTGCTCAAGACCGTGGACATGATCCGCGCCCACCTCAACCCCGACCTGCACCTGTCGACGATCGTCCTGACGATGTACGACGCACGCACGAACCTCGCCCGGGAGGTGGCCGACGAGGTGCGGGAGCACTTCCCCGTGCAGACGCTCCGCACGACGGTCCCCCGGTCCGTCCGCGTCTCGGAGGCGCCGAGCCACGGCCAGACGGTGATCACGTACGACCCCGGCTCCTCGGGCGCGCTGGCGTACCTCGAGGCGGCCCGCGAGATCGCCGAGCGCGGACGCGGCGACCGCACGCAGCAGCACGACGAGCACGACGGTGACCAGGGTGGGTCCGCCCGCCGGCAGGAGGAACGGTGAACGACAAGCGGCGCGGTCTGGGTCGAGGCCTCGGGGCCCTGATCCCCCAGAGCGCGGAGGCGGCCGAGGTGCGTGCACCGGAGCGGCCGGTCGACGTGTTCTTCCCCGAGGCGCGTCCCGCGAGGACGACGCGGACGACGCCGGAGGACGTCCCGTCGGCCGACGAGCCCCCGACGACGGCCGTGGCCACCACGACGAAGGCGCCGGCCCGACGACGCCGTGCCCCCGTCCCGGCGTACGCGGGCAGCACCGCGGCGCGGGAGCGGCCCGCGCGCCGTGCAGGCGGCGCTGCGCCCACGCCCGCAGCCGAGGATGTTCGCGCGGCGGCGGAGGAGCCGGGTACGGCTGCCGAGCTCCTCGACGAGGCCGCGGCGACGGACGACGCCGTGGACACCGACGTCGAGGACGGCGTCCAGGAAGACGTGACCCCGGACGACGCCGGCGCGGAGGCGTCGTCCGGGGTGCAGCCGGACGCGACGGTCACCACGCCGGACGGCCTCGTGCAGGTCCCCGGGGCGCGCTTCGCCGAGCTCCCGGTGACGGCGATCCGGCCCAACCCGAAGCAGCCGCGTGCCGTCTTCGACGAGGACGCGCTGGCCGAGCTCGTCGGCTCGATCCGCGAGGTCGGCGTGCTGCAGCCGGTGGTCGTGCGGCAGGCGGGCGACGGCTACGAGCTCATCATGGGCGAGCGACGCTGGCGCGCGTCGCAGGAGGCGGGCCTGGAGTCCGTGCCGGCCATCATCCGGGACACCGAGGACGCGGACCTCCTGCGTGACGCGCTGCTGGAGAACCTCCACCGCTCCGACCTCAACCCGCTCGAGGAGGCGGCTGCGTACCAGCAGCTCCTCCAGGACTTCGGGTGCACGCACGACGAGCTCGCCGCCCGCATCCAGCGCTCGCGACCGCAGATCTCCAACACGCTGCGCCTGCTGCGCCTGCCCGCCACCGTGCAGCGGCGCGTCGCGGCCGGCGTGCTCTCGGCCGGTCACGCCCGGGCGCTCCTCGGGCTCGCGGACGGCGCGGCCATCGAGCGGTTGGCGCAGCGGATCGTCGCCGAAGGCCTGTCGGTGCGCGCGGTGGAGGAGATCGTGGCTCTGGGCGGCGACGAGGACCGCGCGCCGCTGCGTCAGCTGCGTCCGCGGGGGGAGCTGGTGACGCCTGCGCTCGACGACCTGGCCGGACGCCTGTCCGACCGGTTCGACACGCGCGTCAAGGTCAGCCTCGGCCGGTCGCGCGGCAAGCTCACCGTGGAGTTCGCCTCCGTGGACGACCTCAACCGCATCCTCGCGAGCCTGGCTCCCGACGACCCGGGGCTCGCCGCCGTCTGACGGTCAGGCGTGCCCGTCGTCGGCGGGCACGCCTGCCGCCAGCTCCGCCCGGACGAGAGCCGCGTACAAGTCGGAGAGCTGGTGCCCCGCTGCCTCCGCCGCCTGCGGGAGCAGCGAGGTCTCGGTCATGCCGGGAGCGACGTTGACCTCGAGGAACCAGACGGTCCCGTCCTCGTCGACGACGAGGTCCGTCCGGGACAGGCGCCGCAGACCGAGCTCGCGGTGAGCCAGGACCGCCGCGGCGCCCACGCGGGCGGCCAGGTCCTCGTCGAGCCGGGCGGGCGTGAAGTACTCGGTGCGACCGGGGTTGTACCGGGCGTCGTAGTCGTAGGGGCCGTCGGTGACGATCTCGACGGCCGGCAGCGCGACGGGCCCGTCGCCCGTGTCCACCACGCTGACCGCGATCTCCGTGCCCTGCACCGCCCGCTCGACCAGGGCGGTGCCGGCGTAGGAGAAGCAGTCCACCATCGCGTGCGGGAGGCCGGTGGCGTCGTCGACGAGGGTGACGCCGAGCGCCGACCCACCCTGCGAGGGCTTGACCACCACGGGCAGGCCCAGGCGGCCGGCGATGGCGTCGAGCACCTGCCCGGCCCCGAGCTCCCGGAACAGCGACTGCGGGAGCGTCACGAACTCGGGGGTCGCGAGGCCGGCGCGCGACACGGCCGTCTTGGCGATGGGCTTGGACCAGGCGACCCGGCTCGCGCGCGGTCCCGTGCCCAGCACGCGGTGACCGGCGAGGGCCAGCACGTCCCGGATCGACCCGTCCTCGCCGCCGGCGCCGTGCAGCAGCGGCCAGACGAGGTCCGGCCCGATGGACGCCAGCGTCGGCAGCAGGCGCTGGTCGACGTCGTGCACGGAGACCTCGACGCCGGCGCTGCGCAGCGCCTCCGCGACGCGGCGGCCCGACCGCAGGGACACGTCGCGCTCGTGGGACAGCCCGCCGGCGAGGACGGCGACGCGCGGGGACGGGGCGAGGGGCACGGTGCGGGCTCCGGTCGGTCGGTGGTCCGGGCGGACCAGGGGCTGGGGGCGGATGGGCGGCTGCAGTGCCGCGGGGGCCGGGGGCGCGACCGGGACGACGTCATCGTCGGCGGACGCGGGACCGCGCCGCCGGGTCAGGACACGTCGGGCGCGGGCGCCTGCACCTCGTCGTCGGCGGGGCCGCGGGAGGTGCCGAACAGCTCGACGAGCTCGGCCTCCCCCGACACGACGCCCGCCAGGCGGCGTACGCCCTCCCGGATGCGCTCCGGCGTCGGGAAGCAGTACGACAGCCGCATGTGGTCCGCGCCCTGGCCGTCGAAGTAGAACGCCGTGCCCGGCACGTAGGCCACCCGCGCCGTGACGGCCCGCGGGAGCATGTCGCGCGCGTCCAGGCCCTCGGGCAGCTTCACCCACGTGTAGAAGCCGCCGGTGGGGACGGTCCAGCTCGCGTCGGGCAGGTACTCGGCGAGGGCGGAGATCGTGGCGTCCCGCCGCTCCCGGTACTGCTCCCGGTAGACCTTGATCTGGCCCTTCCAGTCGTGGTTGGCCAGGTACGTGCTGATGGCCAGCTGCGAGGCGTTGGAGGGGCAGAGGATGGCCGACTCGCTGGCCAGGACCAGCTTCTCGCGGACGGCGTGCGGCGCGACGGCCCAGCCGACCCGGTACCCGGGGGCGAACGTCTTCGAGAACGACCCGAGGTAGATGACGCCCTCGTCGTCCCAGGAGCGCAGCGCGGGGAGCACGTCGCCGTCGAAGGACAACAAGCCGTAGGGATTGTCCTCGAGGACGAGGACGTGGTGCCGGCGGGCGATCTCGAGGATGCGCGGGCGGCGCTCGAGGGAGATGGAGACGCCCGCGGGGTTGTGGAAGTTCGGCACGAGGTAGAGGAACTTGACCCGGCGGCCCGCGGCCTCGAGGCGGGTCAGGGTCTCCTCGAGCAGCTCGGGGACGAGGCCGTCCTCGTCGAGCGGCACGTGCACGACCTCCGCCTGGTACGCGCGGAAGACACCCAGCGCGCCGACGTAGGACGGCGCCTCGGCGACGACGACGTCGCCCGGGTCGATGAAGACGCGCGTGACGAGGTCGAGGGCCTGCTGCGACCCGGTGGTGACGACGACGTCGTCGGGGTGCGCCTCGATCCCCTCGAGGCGCATGACCTCGAGGACCTGCTCCCGCAGCGTCTCGTCGCCCTGGCCCGAGCCGTACTGCAGCGCCGTCAGGCCGCGCGTGGCGACGACCTGCTGCGCGAGCTCGGCCAGCGTGTCCAGGGGCAGCCCCTGCAGGAACGGCATCCCGCCGGCGAGCGAGACGACCTCGGGCCGGTTGGCGACGGCGAACAGCGCACGGATCTCCGAGGCGCGCATGCCGTGGGTGCGCTCGGCGTAGGAGCCGAACCAGGGGTCCAGGCGCGTGCCGGCGGCGGCGGACGTGGGGGGCTGGCCCGACGTCTGACGCGTGGGCACGGGCGAGGAGGTCATGCGCGCCAGTGTCGCACGCGCTGCTCAGGACGCGGCCGAGCCGCCCGCCGCCGCCTCGAAGTGCCGCGCCAGGTCCGCCTTCGGCCGCGCGCCGACGACGGTGTCGACGAGCTCGCCGTCGCGGAAGACGTGCAGCGTCGGGATGGAGACGATGCCGTAGTCGGCGACGACGCGCGGGTTGGCGTCGGTGTCCACCGACACCACCCGTACCCGGCCGTCGTACTGGCGCGCCAGCTCGGCGAGCACCGGCGCCACCGCGCGGCACGGGCTGCACCAGGCCGCCCAGAAGTCGACGACGACGGGCAGGTCCGCGTCGAGCACGGCGGCCTCGAACGTCGCGTCCGTGACCGGCTCGACGGGGGACGCCGGGCCGGTCACGCCCCCGCGCCCTCCCCGACGAGCACCGGCACCGAGGTGGTGACCATCGGGTCCGGGACGCCGGGCGCCGCGTCGGCGAGCGAGGCCAGGAAGTGCTGGGCGTCGAGCGCGGCGGCGCAGCCCGAGCCGGCCGCGGTGATCGCCTGGCGGTAGGTGTGGTCCACGACGTCACCCGCGGCGAAGACACCCCGGAGGTTGGTCCTCGTGGTGCGGCCCTCGACGGCGATGTAGCCCTCCTCGTCGAGATCCACCTGGCCGACGAGCAGGTCGGTGCGCGGCAGGTGGCCGATGGCGACGAACAGGCCCGTGGCGTCGACCTGGCGGGTCTCGCCCGTCGCGACGTCGCGCAGCGTCACGCCGCTCACCTTGTCCTCGCCCTGCACGGCGACGACCTCGCTGTTCCAGGCGAACGAGATCTTCGGGTCCGCGAACGCGCGGTCCTGCATGATCTTCGACGCCCGCAGCGCGTCGCGGCGGTGCACCATGAGGACGCTGCGGGCGAACCGCGTGAGGAAGGTGGCCTCCTCGACGGCGGAGTCGCCGCCACCGACGACCACGACGTCCTGATCACGGAAGAAGAACCCGTCGCAGGTGGCGCACCACGAGACGCCCCGCCCGGAGAAGCGGTCCTCCTCCTCGAGCCCGAGCCGGCGGTAGGCCGAGCCCGTGCTGAGGATGACGGCGCGCGCGCGGTACTCCTCGCCGCCGCCGGTCACGATGCGCTTGACGTCGCCCGTCAGCTCGAGCTCCGTCGCGTCGTCCCAGATGATCTCGGCGCCGAAGCGCTCGGCCTGGGCGCGCATGTTCTCCATGAGGTCCGGGCCCTGCACGCCCTCGGGGAAGCCCGGGAAGTTCTCGACCTCGGTGGTCTGCATGAGCCAGCCGCCCGCGCTGATGGAGCCGGCGACGACGACCGGGCGCAGGCCGGCGCGCGCGGCGTAGATCGCCGCGGTGTACCCCGCGGGGCCGGACCCGACGATGACGAGGTCGCGCACGTCGTCCTCGGGGGTGGCGGCGGTGGTCGCGTCCGTGGAGGTGTCCTGCGTGCTGTCCGACGTGCCGTCCTGCGTGCCGGCCTGCGTGCCGGCCAGGAGGCCGTCGAGGGCGGACGTCGCGGCGAGGTTGGCGGGGAACGAGGTCACGGGGTGCTCCGGTGATCGGGGGTGGCGTGCTGAGGCGCTCAACGGATCGTAGTCGGCGGTTGTTCCGCGGCCCGGGACGCCCACGTCCCCTCGGGGACCGGTCGCCACAGGTGCGGCGCGAGGACCGGGTGGGACGGCGCCGGCGGTCAGGAGACCGCGAGCTCGGCGACCTCGAGGCGGAAGCGGTCGCCGTCCGGTGCGGGCGGGACCGCCGGGAACCACAGGACGAGCGACGCCGTCTCCGTCGGGGTCGCGAGCGTCAGCACCGTCTCGGGCCCGACCGTCCCGGACGCGAGGACGTCCCCGGCGGTCGGGTTGGCGGCGTCCGTCGACCGCAGCTCCACGGAGGTGCCGCCCGGGCCGTTGACGCGCAGGGTCACCGTGGTGACCGTGGCCGGCTGGGCGAGCGTGACGGCGAGGCCGACCCCGGCCTTGAGGCCGCCGAGGGCGGAGGTGCGGTACGTGTAGGTGTACCAGGCCGTCGCCGGGTCGCCGTCGAGGGCGGCGGCCACCGCCTCCGGGTGCTCGCCGGCGGGGTCGGTCGGGTCGATGGAGGTGAGGCCGGCGATCGCGGGCGGGGCGGGCGGGGGTGGTGCCTCGGGCGCGGAAGCCGCCGGCTCCCCCTCCGGTGCCGTGGGCTCCGCGGCCGCGGCGGGGTCGCTCGTCGTCGGCGCGGGGTCGGCGGTCACGGGCGCGAGCAGCGACCGGGTGGCCACGGCCACCCCGGCGACGACGAGGACGAGGACGAGCAGGAGGGCGACGACCCCGCCGTCGAGACCGCGTCGGCGGGGCTCGTCGTCGTCGGCGATGACGCCGATGACGTCCCACTCCTCGTCGACGGGGTCCGGGGCGGAGGGTGCGGCCGCGGCTGCGGCGACGGGGTCGGTGCCCGTGCCCGCGCCCGTGACCGGGGGCTCGCTCGTCGCCGCGGGCGGCGTGGTGGTCGTCCCGCTCGACGGGACGCCCGTGCGGGCGATCAGCGGGATGCGCCTCGGGGTGGAGACGGTCACCGGGTCTCCGACCGCACCCGGGCCGACGTCGAGGACGCCGTCCCCGAGGGCGACCGAGCCGGTCGTGGCGGGCGGCTCGTCGTGGCCGGGACGGGTACCGACGGTCGGCTGCTCCCCGGAGGTCCCGGCTGCCATGGGGGTGCCCGTGGGCGGCGTCGGGGCCGAGGCGGCCGGGCCGTAGGGGTCCGGCAGGACCGAGGCGTGCGGGACCGCGGCCTGCTCGACCGCCTCCGACCTCGGGTCCGCGGTCGTCCCGTCCGGCCCGTCCGGGCGGCGCGCGGCGGCGGCTGCGACCGCGGCGGCACCGGCAGCACCGGCCCCGAAGGCGGCTGCGCCGGCGGCGGTCGAGCCGCCGCCGCTGGGCCGGTGCCCCCGGTGCCGCAGTCGTGCGGGTGGGAACGCGGGTGGCGGGGTGCCGGGGCGCAGCGACGGGCGCGCCTGGACGACCTCGCGGACCGAGGTCCGGCGGACGGGAGCGGAGACGGGACCGGCCGGGGACGCGTCGGGCGTGCCGTCGTCCCCGGGCTCGGGGGTCCCGGCACCGAAGGGGCGCCCGTCGACGGGCTCGTCGTCGGACGGCTGCTCGTCGGCGGCTCCGTCGGTCGGGCCCCCGTCGGTCGGGCCCCCGTGGTCCCGCAGCTCGTCGCCCCCGCGCTCGTCGCCCCCGGGCTCGTCGTCGTCGGCCACGCCGTCGTCCGTCACGTCCTCGCGCACCGTGTCGTCCACCGCGTCGTCCATCGCGTCGTCCATCGCGTCGTCCACCGCGTGGTCGATCGCGTCGCCGTGCGCCTCGTCGTCCGTCACGTGCTCGTCCGTCACGTCCTCGTCGGGTGCGTCGTCGGGTGCGTCGTCGTCGGCGTCCGCGGCCGGGGTCGTGCCGGGGGCCGCCACGGGGGCCCACGCCAGCACCGGCGAGCCGGCGGCCGCCTCGTCCGCCGGCGCGAGCACGTCCGACCAGCTCCGCACGGACGACCACTGGGGCGCCCCGGGCGGGGGCGGCGCGACGACGGGGACGCTGCCCGTGGCGGGGCCGACCAGGGCGGGGCCGCCCGTGGGGCCGAGCGCCGTGGCACGGATCTCGCCCCACGGCTCCAGGTCGCGCACGAGCTCGGCGGGCGTCCACGGGCCGTCGTCGTGCGGTCCCAGGGTGACCGCGCACAGGGTGTCCAGGTCGTTCGGCACGTCGGGGACGAGGTCGGCGGGCGGCACGGGCCGGCCCTCCACCAGCGGGGCCGGCGGCAGCCCTCCCGCCGACGCCTCGTCGCCGGGCCAGCGGCCGGTCAGGGCGGTGTAGAGCAGGCGGACGAGGCCGACCGCGTCGGCGCGGGCGGTCGCACGGGCGTCGCCGTCGGGCTGGTCGAGGAGCACCCCGTCGAGGGCCAGGCCGGTGAGCAGCACCCGGCCGGTCGTCGTCACGTGCAGCACCGAGGGGCGCAGGGCGAGGTGGTGCACGCCGCGGTGGCGTGCGGCCTCCAGCGCGCTCGCGGCCTCCCCGACGAGGGCGCGCGCCTGCGGACCCGTCAGCGGCCCCCGCGCGGTCAGGTCGGCGAGGGTCGGGCCGTCCACGCGCTCGCCGACGACGTACCCGCCGACGTCCGCGGCCTGACCGACGTCGAGCACGCGGGCCAGCCGCGGGTCGGGGACGAGGGCCGCGCGCCGGGCGGCGTCCAGCGCACGCGCGACCGGCCCGTCCGCCAGGAGCAGCACGCGCACCGGACGGTCGAGGATCCGGTCGGTGGCGGCCCAGGCACGCGTCCCCGCCACGTCGCTGCCCACGGGTCGGTCGAGCGCGTAGCGGCCGGCCAGCAGCGTCCCCGGCTCCACGCGCAGGGGGCCCACGGCCTCGGTCACGACGCCCTCCGTCCGGTCGTGCGGGTGCCGGCGGAGCGGTGCCGGCGGGGTACGGGCATGCTACGGGCCGTCAGCGTCGTCGGCCCCGCGCGAGCAGGCGGCGCAGCACCCGGGCCGCCGGTCCCAGCAGCACCTCCAGCTCCGCGACGTGCATGAGCCGCAGCCCGCCGAGGTAGACCAGCCCCATCACCGTGCCGACGACGACGCACTCGAGCAGGCGCGCGCCGACGGTGTCCGCCAGCAGCGCCTCGAGCCCGCGCAGCACGGCGAGACCGAGCCCCGCGGCGACGAGCGCGGCGACGACCGCCTGCACGTGCGTCCGGAGCACGCGCCGTCCGTCCAGGCGGCGCAGCCGCCCGCGCAGCCGCACGAGCGCGACGAGGGCGCCCAGCACGTAGGACACCGACATGGCGACGCCGGCGCCCGCGACCCACGACGAGGGGGGGAGCACCGCGCGGCCCAGCAGCGCGCCACCGGCGACCACCACGGCCATGGCCACCTGCACCGGCAGCAGGCCCCGCGCGTCCTCGTACGCGTAGTACACGCGCTGGGCCATCGACCACGCACCGAAGGCCGGCAGCCCGACGACCATCGCCGTCACCACGCCGGCGACGGCCGGGACGTCCGCCGCCGCCCCCGTGACGAGGACGAGGCGCGTGACGGGCACCGCGAGGACCAGCACCACGGCGGCGGCCAGGACCGTGAACAGCCCGACGACGCGCAGCCCCAGGGACAGCGTGCCGCGCACGGCGGGCAGGTCCTCGTCGTGCGCCTGGGCGGCGAGGCGCGTGAACAGCGCCGTCGCCAGCGACACCGTGACGAGCGAGTGCGGCAGCATGAACACGAGGAAGCCGTAGTCGTAGGCGGCGTTGCCCGCGACGCCCTGGACCGTCCCCGCGGCGGCGGGCGCGTCCCACGCCACGCGGGAGACGACCACGTACGCGAGCTGCCCGACGACGAGGCCCGCGAAGGTCCAGCCGACCACGGTCCCGGCCCGTCCCAGCCCGGACCCCCGCAGGTCCAGCCGCGGCCGGTACCGCACGCCGGCGCGCCGCAGCGAGGGCACGAGCACGGCGGCCTGGGCGACGACGCCGAGCGTCGCGGCGGCGGCCAGCACGGCGACCGTCGACGAGGACCACGTCGACGCGTCCTGCAGGCCGCCGCCCGCTCCCGCGCCGTCGCCCCCGGCGCCGCCGAACACGGCGATGAAGACGCCGAAGCCGGCGATCGCCACGACGTTGTTGACCACCGGCGCCCACATGTACGGCCCGAAGGACCCGCGCGCGTTGAGGACCTGCCCCAGCAGGGCGTAGACGCCGTAGAAGAACAGCTGCGGCACGCACCAGGTGGCGAACGCGACGGCCAGCGCCCGGCGCGGGCCGGCGGCGTCGTCGGCGTAGAGGGTGACGAGCAGCGGCGCGGCGAGGGTCAGCAGCACCGTCAGCCCCGCCAGCACGACGAACCCCAGGGTCAGGAGGCGGTCGACGTACTCCTGGCCGGCGCCGCGCCGGTACGCGCGCACCACCTGCGGCACGAGCACGGCGTTGAGCAGCCCGCCGGCCAGCACCATGTACAGGACGTTGGGCAGCTTGTTGGCGACGGCGAAGGCGTCGGCGGCCTGGCCCGTGGCTCCGATGGCGGCGACGAGCACCATGCCGCGCAGGAGGCCCAGCACGCGGGACACCGCGGTGCCCGACGCCATGAGGGCCGCGCCCCGGCGGACGCCGCCGCCACCGGCGCCCGTGGCGGTGGTCGCGCCGGTCACGGCCGGGTGCCCCGGTCGGCGGGCACGTCGTCGGTCGTCGAGGGGTCCGGGACGACGGGGTGCGCGCCGGTGTCCGTGCCGCGGCCGCCGAGGACGCCGAGCGACCCCGGTTCCGCGCCGGAGCCGGCGCCACGCGTCGAGCTCTGCCCGCGCCGCACGGTCCGGACGATCCCGACGACGAGGAACACGGCCAGCAGCGCGCCGACCACCACCACGCCGACGCTCTCGATGGTCGGCGAGACCCGGGCCTCGAAGGCCACCGGCTCGCCGACAGGGATGCCGTCGGCGGTCGTCAGCGAGACGCGCACGGTGACGTCGCAGTTGGCCGTGGCGACGAGGTGCACCGGCACGGCGACCTCCGCGCCGGCGGGCACGGTCACGGTGGGCGACCGGTCGGCGGCGAGGCAGGCCCGGTCGGGGTCGACGCGCAGCCGCACGGTGGCGTCGGCCGGCAGCGCGCTGCGCACCGACAGCCGCAGCTCGGACTGCGCGGACACGACGTTCACCGTGCTGACGGG
Organism: Cellulomonas marina; assembly: GCF_900111925.1. Taxonomy (GTDB): domain Bacteria; phylum Actinomycetota; class Actinomycetes; order Actinomycetales; family Cellulomonadaceae; genus Cellulomonas; species Cellulomonas marina. The sequence continues at coordinate 207,450 of NZ_FOKA01000007.1, read as the reverse complement.
CGCGACGGACAGCCCCGCGGCCCGCCCCCGCAGGGCCTCCAGCGCGGCGGCGACCGCGGCGTCGCGACCGGCGGGGTCGGCGCGCCACGCGACCGAGAGCGGGAGCAGCGTGGTCGCGTCGACGCCCGCGAGGAGCGCGTCGGGATCGCTCGCGACGGCGGCGAACGAGCGGGCGGCCGCCCGCGCGTCGGCGAGGGCGCGGACGTCGTCGGGGTCGGTCTCGTCCTCGTCGACGACGCGGCCTGGCAGGTCGGCGGCAGGGCTGTCGTCCCCGCCGGCCACGAGCCCGGCGAGGTCCGTCGTCGTCACCCACGGGGCGTCCGCCAGGGCCGCCAGGAGGACCGCCGTGCGCTCCTCCTGGGGCTCCCAGTCCCGACCGGGGGCGATCAGCAGCCGGTCCCCGGCCGCCGTCCGCGCGGCCACGGCTGTCTCGGCCAGCAGGCGCTGGCGGGCGGTGGCGGTCGTCGCGGGCGCGCCCGCCGCCGCGTCCTCGTCGTCCGTGCCCACGATCGTGCTCGTGCTCGTGCTCGTGCTCGGGGTCGGGGTCGGGGTCGGGCCAGTGCCCGTGCTCCCCGCGACCTCGGCCGCGCCGTCCGGCGCGCGGCCCTCGACGAGCAGCGCCGTCAGCAGCGGGTCCGGCGTGGCGACGACGAGGTCGCCCTGCGCGGTCGTCGCGGTCGCCAGGCCGCCGGCGGTCGCGGCGCCGGGGTCGTCGACCACGAGCACGTCCGCACCCGCCGCGGCGGCGGCCGCGACCGTGGCGTCGTCGGCCGCGCCGGCCGTCCAGACCACGTCGCCCGCCCCGCCGGCACCGGTCGTCGCCGCGGCCTCCGCGCCCAGGGCCGTGGCGACGCCGAGCAGCCCGCCGCGGGCCGCGTGCGCGAGCGCCGCGGCGTCGGGGTCGCCCCAGGGCAGCGCCCAGCCGTCGGCTGCCGGCCCGTCGAGCGCCGTCGTCGCCCACGCCCGTGCCAGCGGACCGCCCGCGGCGGCACCGGCCACGAGGGCGGGGTCCACCGCCCACGTCACCGCGTCCTGGCCGGCGGTGGCGGCGAGCAACCGCCCGAGCCGTCCCTCGGGCGCGGTGAGCGCCTCCAGGTCGTCCGTCGCCGCAGCCGCCACCCCGTCGGCGTCTGGTCCGGCCTCGGTTCCTGCTCCGGGGTTGTCGCCGGTCTCCGTGCCGGTCTCCGTGCCGGTCTGGTTGCCGGTCTCCGTGCCGGTCTCCGCGCCGTGCCCTGCGTCGGGGTCGGCTCCAGGACCTGCCTCGGGCTGCGTGCCGGACATGGCGTCGGGCGTGCTGTCGGGCTGTGCCTCGTCCTCCGACCCGGACGCCGGGTCGCCCCCCGTGCCGGGCGCCGCCCCGTCGGCGACCGCGGCCGGCCCGACCACGGGGACGACGACGGCGACGCGCGCGCGGGCGACCTCCCCGTCCGGCTGCCAGAGCACGTAGGTGCGGGCCAGCCCCAGCCGGCTGCGGCCCACGGTCACCTCGACCGCCAGCCCGCGAGGGCCCCACACGTCGGGCAGGTCGAGCAGGCGCACGTCCTCGGCGGGCAGGGTGAGCGTGACGTCCGCGGACCCGCCGGGCGGGAGCGGCCCCGCCAGCGGCACGGCGACGACGCGGCTGCCGGCGGCGTCGTCCGGGCCGGCGTCGGCCCACGCCGCCACCTCGCTGCGCGCCCCCAGCCGGAAGCGGCTGAGCAGCAGGGACACCTGCGGCGCCGATACCTCCTCGTCCCCGTCGTTGCGGACGGAGGCCGTGACGACGAGGTCGACGTCGGGGCGCAGGACCGCCGGCTCGACGGACGTGACGGCGACCGTCACGGGCAGCGCGCCCGCGCCCGCGGCCGCGGCCGGGCCGGCGGCGGGCACGACGAGCACGCCGAGCAGGGCGAGCACCAGGGCGGCGAGCAGACCCGTCCGGACCCGCCGGCGCCCGTCGGTCCCGCCGGGAGGCACGCGTGCCGGTGCGACCCGCGCGCCGGTCGCCGTCACGGGGTGCGGTCGAGCAGCGCGAGCGCCGCCTGCGCCAGCCGTCGCTCGTTGGGGTAGGCCAGCCGCTCGTGCAGCGAGGCCACCGCGATCCACGCGACGTCCTCGGCCTCGCCGTCCGGGTCGCCCTCGACCGTGAGCTCGCCCCCGACCGCGCCGAGCAGGAAGTGGTGCACGACCTTGTGCACGCGGCGGTCGTCGCCGCTGAACCAGTAGTCGATGACGCCCAGCCGCCGCAGGATCCGGCCGTCGATCCCCGTCTCCTCGGCGATCTCGCGGACTGCCGCCTGCTCGGGCGTCTCGTCGCCCTCGAGGTGCCCCTTGGGCAGGCACCACTCGAGGCGTCCGGCACGGTTGCGCCGTGCGATGACGGCTGCCAGGTGCACGCCGCCCTCGCGCGTGACGACGAGGCCGCCGGCCGACGTCTCGTCGACCACCGGCAGCGGGGTCGTCCGGCGGGGCGGGACGCTCGGGTCGATCCGCAGGGCGTGCCCGCCCGGCGGGGCGGGGACGGGAAGACGTCCCGCCGGAGCCGGAGGGGCGCCGCCGCGCACGCCCGGCAGCCCGGGCAGGCCACCGCCCGCAGCCCCGGGCGGGCCGCCCGAGCGGCCGCCGGGCACACCCCGGGGCACCGGGGGCAGGGCGGCGCTGGGCATGCGGCCACTGTAAACGCTCCCCCTGCGCGGTCTGGCAGGCTTGGACCCCGTGCCCCAGCCCTCCGAGCCCCCGCACGAGCAGCCCGCCGACCCCGCGCACGAGCAGCCGGCCGACCTCGCGCACGAGCAGCCGGCCGACCTCGCGCACGAGCCCAGGCCGACGACCCGTCCGGACGCGCCCGGCGACGGGGAGCCCCTCGTCGCCGGAGGGACGCCGCGTCCGCAGGGTGGCGTGTCGGGGGGTGTGGTCGGTGGTGCGGCGGGTGCCGACCTCGACGCCCTGCGCCGGCGCGCCGCGGGGGTCCTGGCCGGTCTCCCGGCGGAGGCGCGCGAGCTCGGGGAGCGGTTCCGCGCGGCGGGGCACGAGCTCGCGCTCGTCGGCGGGCCGGTTCGCGACGCCTTCCTCGGGCGCGTGAGCGCCGACCTCGACTTCGCCACCTCTGCCTCCCCCGACGAGACGCAGCGGCTGCTCGCCCGCTGGGGCGACGCGCACTGGGACATCGGCAAGGCCTTCGGGACCATCGGCGCCCGGCGCCGGGTGGCGGGCGGGCAGGACGTCGTCGCCGAGGTGACGACCTACCGCACCGACGCCTACGACCCGGCCTCCCGCAAGCCCCTCGTCGCCTTCGGGGACACGCTCGAGGGCGACCTGTCGCGGCGCGACTTCACCGTCAACGCCATGGCGGTGCGTCTGCCGGACCTCGTGTTCGTCGACCCGTTCGACGGGCTGGCGGACCTGGCGGCCGGGGTGCTGCGCACGCCCATCGCACCGGACCGGTCCTTCGACGACGACCCCCTGCGCATGATGCGCGCGGCGCGCTTCGCGGCGCAGCTCGGCATGGCGCTGGACCCGGCGGCGGACGCGGCGGTCCGGGCGATGGCCGACCGGATCACGATCGTCTCCGCCGAGCGGGTGCGCGACGAGCTGACGAAGCTGCTGCTGGCGGCCCGGCCCCGGCCCGGGCTGGAGCTCCTCGTCGACTCCGGCCTGGCCGCCCACGTGCTGCCGGAGCTGCCGGCGCTGCAGCTCGAGATCGACGAGCACCACCGGCACAAGGACGTGTACGAGCACTCGCTGACCGTGCTCGACCGGGCGATCGCGCTGGAGACGGGTCCCGACGGCCCGGTGCCGGGGCCCGACCTCGTCCTGCGGCTGGCCGCCCTGCTGCACGACGTCGGCAAGCCGCGCACGCGCCGTTTCGAGACGGGTGGCGGGGTCAGCTTCCACCACCACGAGGTGGTGGGCGCCAAGCTCGCGTCCGCGCGGCTCAAGGCCCTGCGGTTCGACAAGCAGACCGTGAAGGACGTCGCCCGGCTGACGGAGCTGCACCTGCGGTTCCACGGCTACGGCGAGGGCGAGTGGACGGACTCGGCCGTGCGCCGGTACGTCACGGACGCCGGGCCGCTGCTGCAGCGCCTGCACCGCCTGACGCGTTCGGACTGCACGACGCGCAACGTGCGCAAGGCGCGGCGGCTCTCGGCGGCCTACGACGACCTCGAGGCGCGCATCGTCCGGCTGCAGGAGGCCGAGGAGCTGGCGGCGGTCCGCCCGGACCTCGACGGCACGCAGATCATGGAGGTCCTCGGCATCCCGCCGGGCCGGGAGGTCGGCGCCGCCTACGGCTACCTGCTCGGGCTGCGGATGGAGCGCGGCCCGCTGGGCGAGGACGTCGCTCGCGCGGAACTCCTGCGCTGGTGGGCCGACCGGACGGGCGCCGCGGGGTCCTGAGGGCCGTGCCGTCGGACCGCCCGGGGTGGCTCCTCCGGTGCCGCTACCGGTGCTGCTACCGGTGCTGCTACCGGTGCCGGACCACCAGCAGGCAGAGGTCGTCCTCCGGGCGCTCCGGCACCAGCCGCGCCAGCAGGTGGTCGCGCACGCCGGCGGACCCCGCGTCGAACGGCGCCTCGGCCAGCGCCCGCTCGAGGGCGGCGATCCCCTCGACCAGGGGACGGTCGCGCCGCTCGACGAGCCCGTCACTGTAGGCGACGAGCACCGCACCCAGCTCGAGCCGGACCTCGCGCTGGGCCGTGGGGTCCATCGGGCCGAGGCCGACGGGACGGCTCAGGGCGCCGTCGAGCCGCTCCACCGTGCCGTCGGGGCGACGCACGAGCGCGGGCGGGTGCCCGGCCTGCGCGAAGACGACCCGCGCGCCGTCGCCGTCCTGGTCCCAGACCAGGTGCACGACCGTGGCGATGGCGCCGATGTCGAGCGCGCGCACGAGCTCGTCGACCTCGGCGAGGGCGGCCACGGGGTCCGTCTCGCGCCACGCCGCCGAGCGCAGCATCGACCGGAGCTGGCCCATGGCGCCGGCGGCCTGCATGTCGTGACCGACGACGTCCCCGACCGCGAGCCCCACGCGCCCCGACTTCAGCGGCAGCACGTCGAACCAGTCCCCGCCGACCTCGGCCCGCTGCCCGGACGGCAGGTAACGGGCCGCCACGTCCATGCCGGGCAGGTCCGGGATCTCCGGCAGCAGGCTGTGCTGCAGGGTCAGGGCGGACGTCCGCTCGCGCAGGTAGAGCCGCACGTTGTCGAGCGTGAGCCCGGCCCGGCGGCCGAGGTGGGCCGCCGTCACGACGGTCTCGGCGCCGAACCCGCCCGCCTCGCGGTGCACGAGGACGATGGCGCCGATGACCCGTCCGCGGGCGCGCAACGGCACGACGAGGGCGCTGCCGAGGCCGAGGCGCTCCAGGATGCGGAACTGCTCGGGCGTCGTGCGCGTCGCCACCTCATCCGGCACCACGTCCCAGGGCGCCGACACGTGCTGGTCCTCGCCGCGCAGCGCCGCGTTGACGCGCGGGGAGCGCGACAGCCAGCCGATGGTGTCGTGCTCGAGCGCCAGGGCGTCCTCCCGCCGCGCCCGGTCCCGGGTGACGACGTGCAGCCGCTCCACCCGCCGCGCCTCGTCGGTGGTGACGACGAAGCCCCACGTGGCCAGGGCCGGGACCGCCACGTCGGCCAGCGTGTCCACCGCGTCGGCGTAGTCGAGCCGGGAGGCGAGCGCGTCGCTCACCCGGGCCAGCAGGTCCAGCCGCGCGGTCGTCGCCTGCGCGAGCTCCAGCTCGACGTCGCGGACCTGCTCGAGACGCACGCGGTCGGTGGCGTCGACCTGGATGCCGATGCGGTGGGTGATGCGGCCCGCCTCGTCGTGCACCGGCGCGATGATCATCTGGTTCCAGAACGGCGTGCCGTCCTTGCGGTAGTTGAGCAGCACCTGCGTCTGCGTGTCGGCGAGGCTCACGCGGCGGTCGAGGGTGGCCGCGGCGGTCCGGTCGGTGCCGGGCCCCTGGAGGAACCGGCAGTTGCGACCGAGCACGTCGGCCGGGGTGTACCCGGTGAGCGCCGTGAACGCGTCGTTGACCCAGACGACGGGCTCGTCGGGCAGGTGCGGGTCGGACAGCGTGACCGCCACGCCGCTGTCGCGGGCGGCACGCACGAGCAGGTGGTCGGAGACGAGGTCCGCGGCGTCCTCCGCGGACCAGCCGGTGGCGGTCACGGCGCGGTCCCCGCTCACGCCGCCACCCGCTCGAGGTCGCCCGTGCGCCGGTCGGTGCGGGACACGGCCGCGTACCCGGCGGCCCCGGCGACGTACGCCACGGCGAGGGCGGCGAACAGCGGCGGCGACCACCCGTCGTCGGGCAGGGCGGCGGCGCCGAGCGCGGCGGCCCCGACGAAGGCCGCGTTGTAGAGGACGTCGTAGAGGGCGAAGGCCCGGCCCCGGTACGCGTCGGCGGTGTCCCGCTGCACCACGGTGTCCACCGCGATCTTGGCCGCCTGCGCCGCCAGCCCCAGCACCGCCGCCGCCAGCAGCAGCGCCCACCGCGCCACGGTGACCGTGACGAGGAGCTGGCTCGCGGCGGCGACGAGCAGGCAGACGACGACCCAGCGCTGGGGGCCGAGGCGCGGCGCGACGAGGGGCGTGACGACGACCGCCAGCGCGAAGCCCGCGCCGGACGCCGCCAGCACCCCGCCGAAGACCGCGAGGCCGGCCGCGGGATCGGCCGGGTCGGCGAGCAGGTTGCGGGAGATGAGGATGCTCGCCATGAACACGGTGCCGTAGAGGAAGCGGTGCCAGGCCATGACGCCGAGCGCCGCGGCCGGCGTGCGGCGGGCGACGAGGTGCCGCGCGCCCTCCGCCAGCCCCCCGACCAGCGAGCGCAGGGCCCGCGCGAGCGCGGCGCCGGCCACGACGGCGTCGGGCCCGAGCCCGTCCGGCGCGAACCGCGACGCCAGTGCGGCGGCCACCGCCATCGCCGCCGCGGCGAGGAGCAGCGGGACGACGTCCCGCACCCCGCCCGCCGGCACGACGACGCCGAGCAGCACCCCGGCCCCCGCGGCGGCACCGGCGGCGGCCGCGCCGAGGGTCGGCGTGAGCGCGTTGGCGGTGAGCAGCCGCTCGCCCTCGACGACCCGGGGCAGCGACGTGGAGAGCGCCGCGAGGAGGAAGCGGTTCACGGACAGGCAGACGAGCGCCAGGACGTAGACGGCCGGACCCACCCCGACCGTCACCATGAGCGCCGCGAGGACGAGCGTCAGCGCGACGCGCACGAGGTTGCCGACGACGAGGACCCCCCGCCGCCGCCACCGGTCGAGCAGGACTCCCGCCCAGGGGCCGACGACGGTGAACGGCAGCAGGAGCACGGCGAACGCCGTCGCGACCCCGGTCGCGGTGCTCGCGCTCTCGGGCGAGAAGAAGAACAGGGTCGCCAGCCCGGCCTGGAACAGCCCGTCCCCGGTCTGGCTCGTCAGGCGCACGGCGAGCAGCCGCCGGAACCCGGGCAGCGGCACCAGGGCCCGGAGGTCGTCGATCACCTGCACCCGCGCAGGCTACGACCCCGCGCCGACAGGCCACCACGTCCGCGTCCGGCACCGGACGCACGGACGGACGCACGGACGGACGCACGGACGGACGCACGACGACCCCGGCGCGGGCGCACCGGGGTCGTCGTGACGTGCGGACCTGCGGGGGGACGACGCGTCAGGCGTCCTCACCCGCGATGAAGGCCTCGAGGACCTGGCGGCCCCGCTGGTCCTCGAGCTGCACGCGCGGCGACTTCATGAAGTACGTCGAGGCCGGGTCCACCGGTCCGCCGACGCCGCGGTCCTTGGCGATCTTGGCGCAGCGCAGGGCGTCGATGATGATGCCCGCGGAGTTCGGGGAGTCCCACACCTCGAGCTTGTACTCGAGGTTCAGCGGGACCTCGCCGAAGGCGCGGCCCTCGAGGCGCACGTACGCCCACTTGCGGTCGTCGAGCCACGCGACGTAGTCCGAGGGGCCGATGTGGACGTTGCGGTCCTCCTTCTTGCCGGCCAGCGGGCCCTCGTCGATGTTCGACGTGACGGCCTGCGTCTTCGACAGCTTCTTGGACTCCAGGCGCTCGCGCTCGAGCATGTTCTTGAAGTCCATGTTGCCGCCGACGTTGAGCTGGTAGGTGCGGTCCAGCACGACGCCGCGGTCCTCGAAGAGGCGGGCGAGCACGCGGTGCGTGATCGTCGCGCCGACCTGGGACTTGATGTCGTCGCCGACGATCGGCACGCCCGCGTCCTCGAACTTCTTGGCCCACTCGGGGTCGGAGGCGATGAAGACCGGCAGCGCGTTGACGAAGGCGACGCCGGCGTCGATCGCGCACTGCGCGTAGAACTTGTCGGCATCCTCCGAGCCCACGGGCAGGTAGGAGATGAGGACGTCGACCTTCGCGTCCTTCAGCGCCTGGACGACGTCGACGGGCTCGGCGTCCGACTCCTCGATCGTCGCGGAGTAGTACTTGCCCAGGCCGTCGCTCGTCGGGCCGCGCTGGACCGTGACGCCCAGCGGCGGGACGTCCGCGATCTTGATGGTGTTGTTCTCCGAGGCGAGGATCGCCTCCGAGAGGTCGAAGCCGACCTTCTTCGCGTCGACGTCGAACGCGGCGACGAACTCGATGTCGCGCACGTGGTAGCCGCCGAGCTCGACGTGCATGAGGCCCGGGACCCGCTGCTGCGGGTCGGCGTCGGCGTAGAAGTGCACGCCCTGGACCAGCGACGCGGCGCAGTTGCCGACGCCGGCGATGGCGACGCGGATGGAGGTCATCCTCGCTCCTTCTGGGTGGTGCGCCCGGGGTCGACGACAGGCCTGTCCTGCCGCACCGCCCGCATGGCGTCGGTGGGACCGGGGTCGGCCGGACGGCCGCCACCGGTGGTCGGGTGGGTGGTGCTGCCCCGCTCGTGGGCGATGAGCTCGTCGAGCCAGCGGACCTCGCGCTCGACGAGGTCCAGGCCGTGGCGCTGGAGCTCGAGGGTGTACTCGTCGACGCGGCCGCGGGCCCGGTCCAGGCCCTGGCGGACGGTGTCGAGCCGCTCGGTGAGCCGCGAGCGGCGGCCCTCGAGGATGCGCAGCCGTGTCTCGGCGTCCGTCTGCCCGAAGAAGGCGAACCGGACGTCGAAGTGCTCGTCCTCCCACGAGGCGGGGCCGGACGTGGCCAGCTCCGCCTGGAGGTGCTCCTTGCCCGCGGGCGTCAGCGCGTAGACGATGCGTGCCCGCCGGGTGGACACGGCCGGACCGTCCATGGTCTCGGTGCCCTCGATCCAGCCGCGGGACACGAGGCCCCGCAGGCACGGGTACAGCGAGCCGTAGGACAGCGCGCGGAACGACCCGAGCACGAGGTTGAGGTGCTTGCGCAGCTCGTACCCGTGCATGGGGGCGTCGTGCAGGAGGCCGAGGATCGCGGTCTCGAGCACCTGCTGGCGTGCGCGCACCGTGGTCACCTGCCCCTCGTCCTGCTCGTCGTGCACCCGATGTATCGAGTGGATACATCGGGAGACTAGGGGGCGCGCGCCCCGGGCGACAACCGGGGACGTGGTACGGCGTGTGCGTGTCCTGTGGAGGTCGCGCGCCGGTCCGGGGGACGTGCGTCCCGCCGGCGGTCCCGGGCGGCGGCGGGTGGGAGGGCCCGCCGCATACTGGACCGTCGCCGGGGCACCTCCCGGCCCGGACGACGAGGGGTGTGGCAGCAGTGGCCGGCAGGGACGGACAGGGGTCGGGCGCGCCGCGACGCGTGCCGCGCACGGCCGCGAGCGGGGCCGGACGCGCCACCGGGCGCGGGCCCGGCGGCCGCACGACGGGTGCTGCCGGGGCGGCCCCGTCCGGGGGCGCGGGACGCGGTCGCGCCGGCCGTCGTCGGCGGACGGGCTGGCGGCGGTTCGCGCCGACCTGGCGCGTCGTGCTCGGGTCCCTCGTCGGGCTGCTGCTGCTCGTCGTGGGCCTCGGCGTCGCCGCGTACGCGCTGGTGGACGTGCCCGCGCCGGGCGAGGAGGCCACGTACCAGACGACGACGGTCTACTGGGGCAACGCCGACGGCACCCGCGGCGAGGTCATGGGCGAGCTGCCCGGGCTGCAGCGGACGATCGTCGACACCTCGACCCTGCCCGACTACGTCGGCAACGCCGTGGTCGCCTCGGAGGACCGCTCGTTCTGGACGAACCGCGGGATCTCCGTGACGGGGATCGCGCGCGCGTTCGTCAACAACGTGCGCGGCGGGGACACGCAGGGCGCCTCGACGCTCACCCAGCAGTACGTGAAGAACTACTACACGGAGCGCTCGACGATCGGGTACGTCGGCAAGGCCAAGGAGGCCCTGCTGGCGCTGAAGATCTCGCGGCAGGAGTCGAAGGACCAGGTCCTCGACCGCTACCTCAACACCGTGTACTTCGGCCGCGACACCTACGGCATCCAGGAGGCGTCCCAGGCCTACTTCGGCGTCGACGCCGCGCAGCTGACCATCAGCCAGGCGGCGCTCCTGGCCGGGATCATCCCCTCGCCCAACAACTGGGAACCGGCGACGAACCCCGAGCGCGCGCAGCAGCGCTGGGAGCGGGTGCTGGACCTCATGACCGAGGACGGGTGGATCACGGCCGCCGACCGGGACGCGGCGGTGTTCCCGGAGACGGTCGTCGAGGAGGAGTCGCAGACCTACGCCGGGCCGACGGGGTACCTGCTCAAGCTCGTCGAGGCCGAGGCGCAGGACCGGCTCGGGATGACCGAGGACGAGCTCAAGCGCGCAGGCCTGGCCATCGACACGACGTTCGACAAGGCGGCGCAGGACCAGGCCGTCGCCACCGCGACGAGCCTCTGGGACGGCACGCTCGCGGGCGGGTCGGCCCCGGACCCCGCCGCGCGGCTGGCGATCGTCTCCGTCGACCCGGCGGACGGCGGCGTCGTCGCCCTGTACGGCGGGCAGGACTACCTGGCCGACGCGCGCGACGCGGCCACCTACCTCACCGCGCAGGCGGCCTCGACGTTCAAGCCGTTCACGCTGGTGGCGGCCCTCGAGCAGGGCATCCCGCTGACGACGACGTACAACGGCAACTCGCCGCAGGAGCCGGAGGGCTGGGGGAACCCCGGCGAGGACGTGAGCAACTTCGGCGGCACGGACTACGGACGCATCGACCTCGTCCGTGCCACGCAGGACTCGGTCAACACGGTCTACGCGCAGCTCAACGTGCAGGTGGGGCCGGCGGCGACCGCGGACGTCGCGCAGCGCGCCGGCATCCGGACGGCCGTGATGCCGGACAGGGCGTCGAACGTGCTGGGCATCGACTTCGTGCACCCGCTCGACATGGCGGACGCCTTCGCCACGTTCGCCGCGCAGGGCTTCCACTCCGACCCGTTCGTGGTGCGGTCCGCGACCTACTCCGACGGGACGGTGGCGTACACGGCGCAGAGCACCCGGACGCAGGTGTTCGCGGCCGACGTCATGGCCGACGCGACGTACGCCATGACGCAGGTCGTCGAGCGGGGCACGGGGCAGCGGAACGTGGGGCGCGTCATCGACGTGCCCGTCGCGGGCAAGACCGGCTCCTCGACGGACAACCTGTCGGCGTGGTTCGTCGGGTACACGCCGACCATCGCCACCGCCGTGGTCCTCACGCAGTACGACGAGGGCGGGTTCGGCAAGAACCCCGTCACCGTCACGCCGTTCGGCGGCGTCCGCGAGATCACGGGGAGCACGTGGCCGGCGGTCCTGTGGGCGACCTACATGGACCCCGTGCTCGACCAGCCCCGGTTCGCCGCGGTGCGGGACTTCCCGCCGCGCGCCGGGGTGGGCGGCCGCGCCACGCCGACGACGACGCCGTCCGCGACCCCGACGCCCACGCCGAGCGCGACGCCGACCGCGGAGCCGGCGGCCGTGACCGTGCCGTCGGGCCTCGTCGGGACGCTGCAGGCCGACGCCGTCGCCGCGCTGCAGGGCGCCGGGCTGGCGGCGGAGGTCGTCGCCGAGCCCTCCGCGGAGATCGCCGCGGGGCGCGTCGTGCGGCTCGAGCCGGGGGCCGGGGCCGCGCTCGCGGCGGGCGACGCCGTGCGGGTCGTGGTGTCGTCCGGGGCGCCCGCCGCGCCGGCGCCGACGGCACCGCCGGCGACGACCGCGCCCACCCCGGCCCCCGGCGGCGAGGACGCCGGGGACGGTGCGGGCGGCGGGGCAGGGGATTCGTCGGGCGCGGCGCCGACCGGGTAGCCTGGTCCGCTGCTGCGCCTGCACCCCTGCCTCCCGGCCGGGACGGCGCCGCGACGCACACACCCTCCTGTCACGGACCGACCGTGACCGCCGAGACCAGAGGAGGTGGGTATGAGCCTGCGTCAGTACGAGATCATGATCATCCTCGACCCCGAGATCGAGGAGCGCACCGTCGCCCCGTCGCTCGACCGCTACCTGACCGTCGTCAAGACCGACGGCGGCAGCGTGGACAAGGTCGACATCTGGGGCCGCCGTCGCCTCGCCTACGACATCGCGAAGAAGTCCGAGGGCATCTACGCGGTCGTCGACTTCCAGGCGACCCCGGCCACGGCCAAGGAGCTCGACCGCCAGCTCGGCCTGAACGAGGCCGTCCTGCGCACGAAGGTCCTCCGCGCCGAGAAGTGACGTCGCACCGCCGGTCCTGGGGACGACCGTCCACGCGTGTGGGCGCCCGTCCCTAGGGTGACCGGCGGGGCCGCCCGCGGGCGGCCGTCGCACGTCCGTCGTCGCGTCGCAGGTCCAGCTCTCGGAGGGAGCAGCAGTCATGGCAGGAGAGACCGTCATCACGGTCATCGGGAACCTCACGGGTGACCCGGAGCTGCGGTTCACGCCCTCGGGCGCAGCCGTCGCCAACTTCACGGTGGCCTCGACCCCCCGCACGTTCGACCGCCAGTCGAACGAGTGGAAGGACGGGACCACGCTGTTCATGCGCTGCTCCATCTGGCGCGAGGCGGCCGAGCAGGTCGCCGAGTCGCTGACGAAGGGCACCCGCGTCATCGCGGTCGGCCGGCTCGTCCAGCGCGAGTACGAGACGCGCGAGGGCGAGAAGCGCACCGTCGTCGAGCTGCAGGTCGACGAGGTCGGCCCCTCCCTGCGCTACGCCTCGGCCAAGGTCACCCGGACCCAGCGGTCCGGTGGCGGCGGCGGGGGGTTCGGCGGCGGAGGTGGTGGCGGCTACGGCGGCGGCAGCGGAGGCGGCGGCTACGGCGGCGGCTCGTCCTCCGGCGGCGGCGGCCAGGCCGACGACCCGTGGGCCACGCCCGCGAGCGGCTCGTCCGGCGGCGGCTACTCCGACGAGCCCCCGTTCTGACCGACGTCCCCACCGGGTCGCGCCTGACGGGTGCGACCCACCCCTGACACCCACATCCCCGAGCACGGCAACGCTCGGGGCTCCAGCAGAAGGAGCACCGCGATGGCCAAGCCCGTCGTCCGCAAGCCCAAGAAGAAGCAGAACCCGCTCAAGGTCGCCAAGATCGACGTGGTCGACTACAAGGACACCGCGCTGCTGCGCAAGTTCATCTCCGACCGCGGGAAGATCCGTGCGCGCCGGGTGACCGGGGTGTCCGTGCAGGAGCAGCGCGCGATCGCCCGCGCCGTCAAGAACGCGCGCGAGATGGCCCTGCTGCCGTACTCGTCGTCGGCGCGCTGAGAGAGGGGACCACCATGGCCAAGCTCATCCTGACCCACGAGGTCACCGGTCTCGGTGCCCCCGGGGACGTCGTCGAGGTGAAGGACGGGTACGCCCGCAACTACCTCGTGCCCCGCGGCCTCGCCACGGCGTGGAGCAAGGGCGCCGAGAAGGACGTCTCCGCCATCCGCAAGGCCCGCAAGGCGCGCGAGATCGCGACGCTCGACGAGGCGCGCGCCACGCGCGACTCCCTGCAGTCCCGGCCGGTCGTCGTGCGGGCCACCGCCGGTGCCGGCGGGCGGCTGTTCGGCGCGGTGACGACCGCCGACATCGCCGCCGCGGTGACGGAGGCCGGCGCGCCCGCGGTCGACCGCCGCAAGATCGAGATCGCCCAGCCCATCAAGGCCACGGGCGAGTACAAGGTGTCCGTCCGGCTGCACGCCGAGGTCGCCGCCACGGTGACCGTCAAGGTCGTCGCGGCCTGACACCCGCAGCACCCACCGGCACCGGGGACCTGCTCCCCGGGCGCCGGTGACGACGACGCCCCGCCGTCCTCCTGGACGGCGGGGCGTCGTGCTGCCGGGCGGCGTACGGTGTCGGCACCTACGGCGCGCGTCGAGACCCGGCAGCGAGGCCGTCGTCCTGGCGGTCGGCACCCCGCTCCCGGCCGGAGAGAACCCATGAGCCAGACCCACGCCGCACCCCGCCCGTCCGTCGCCCGCCGGGTCTTCTGGCCGGCCGCGGTGCTCACCGTCTCGGCGGCCCTCGCCGCGATCCTCGCGCCCCGCGCCGTCGGCGGTGCGCTGTCCGCGGTGCAGGGGTCGATCGTCCGCGGCTTCAGCTGGTACTACGTCCTCGTCGTGGCGTTCTTCGTCGCCATGAGCCTGTGGTTCGGCTTCGGCCGGCACGGCGACCTGCGGCTCGGGCGCGACGACGACACACCGGAGTTCAGCACCCGTTCCTGGTTCGCCCTGCTCTTCGCCGCGGGGATGGGGATCGGCCTCGTGTTCTACGGCGTGAGCGAGCCCCTCAGCCACTTCGCGTCCCCGCGCCCCGGTGTCACCGGCACCCCCTCGGAGCTCGCGCAGCAGGCCCTGGCGCAGACCTACCTGCACTGGGGGCTGCACGCCTGGGCGATCTACGTCGTGGTGGGTCTCGCCCTCGCGTACGCCATCCACCGGCGCGGCCGGCCGGTCTCGATCCGGTGGGCGCTCGAGCCCCTGCTCGGTCGCCGGGTGCGGGGCGGCTGGGGCGACCTCGTCGACGTCGTGGCCCTGGTCGGCACCCTGTTCGGCGTCGCGACGTCGCTCGGCTTCGGCGTCGTGCAGATCAGCTCCGGCCTCAGCAGCATCGGCCTGCTGCAGGTGAGCACCGGGCTGCAGGTCGTCCTCACCGGCGTCACCACGCTGGCCGTGCTGGCCTCGGTCCTGTCGGGCGTGACACGGGCCATGAAGTGGCTCTCGAACGCGAACCTCGTGCTCGCGGGGCTGCTCGTCGTGGTGGTGCTCGTCGCCGGGCCGACGCTGTTCCTGCTCCGGGACCTCGTGCAGGGCATCGGCGTGTACCTGCAGAACGTGGTCGGCGTGTCCTTCCACGTCACCGCGTTCCGTGGCGCTGCCGGGGAGGCGTGGCAGGCGTCCTGGACGAGCTTCTACTGGGGCTGGTGGATCTCCTGGGCGCCCTTCGTCGGCATCTTCATCGCCCGCATCTCGCGGGGGCGGACCGTGCGGCAGTTCGTGCTCGGCGTGCTGCTCGTGCCCACGCTGGTGACGTTCGTGTGGTTCGCGGTGCTCGGTGGGACGGCGCTGCACCGCGAGGTGTTCGGCGAGGGCGGTCTGGTGGGTGCGGACGGCACCGTGGACCTCGAGGGCGCCCTGTTCGCGGTGCTGCAGACGCTGCCCGCGGGGCCGGCGCTCGTGGTCGGGGCGATCGTGCTCGTCGCGCTCTTCTTCGTCACCTCGTCCGACTCCGGCGCGCTGGTCATGGCGATGATCGCGAGCGGCGGCGAGATCGAGCCCCGGCGCTGGGTGCGCGTGTTCTTCGTGCTCGTCTCCGCGCTGCTGGCCGTGGCCCTCCTGCTCTCCGGGGGTCTCGGCGCGCTGCAGACGGCGGCGATCATCATCGCGCTGCCCTTCAGCGTCGTCATGCTCCTCATCTGCTGGGCCACCGTGCGCGCGTTCGGCCGCGAGGCGCGCGCGTACGAGCGGGCACGCCGGGCGGCGCTCGTCGACCACATCGGCGAGTACGACGGCCTCGAGGTCGAGGGGGCGACGGTGGTCGACGTCTCGCCCGCCGACGGTGGTCGACGTCTCCCCGGCCTCCGTCGCCGGCTGCGGCCGGCACGTGCTGCCGTACCGCAGGCCGCGACGGACGACTCCTCCGCCGTCGACGACGGGGGCCGCGAGCGGGGCGCGACGGCTGTGCCGGCGACCGGGGCCGGCCCGAGCGGCACCGCCTGACCGTCGTGCGGGACGGGTCCCGCGCGACGGCGCGCGGGACCCGCCCCCCTAGGCGACGCCCAGGTAGGCCTCCTTGACGGCCGGGTCGGCGAGGAGGTCCTTGCCGGCGCCGGTCTTGATGACCTCGCCCGTCTCGAGGATGTACGCGCGGTGCGAGCGCGACAGCGCCTGCTGCGCGTTCTGCTCGACGAGGAGGATGGTCGTGCCCTCGCCGTTGATCTCGGAGATGATCCGGAAGATCTGCTGGATGACCAGCGGCGCGAGGCCCATCGACGGCTCGTCGAGCAGCAGGAGCCGCGGGCGGGCCATGAGCGCGCGGCCGATCGCGACCATCTGCTGCTCGCCGCCGGACAGCGTCCCGCCGAGCTGGTCCTTGCGCTCGCGCAGGCGCGGGAACAGCTCGAGGACGTGCTCGAGCATCTCGTCGTGCGCGGCCCTCGTCGGGAACGTGCGCGAGTAGCAGCCCATCTCGAGGTTCTCGAGGACCGTCATTCCCGGGAACACGCCGCGGCCCTCGGGCGCCTGGACGATGCCGAGGTTGACGCGGTCGTGCGCCTTCACCCTGGCGATGTCCTGGCCGTCGAACCACACCGATCCGCGCGACAGCGGCCGGACGCCGGAGACCGCACGCATCGTCGTCGTCTTGCCTGCGCCGTTGGCGCCGATGAGGGTGACGAGCTCACCCTCCTCCACCGTCAGCGAGATGCCGCGGACGGCCTCGATGCGGCCGTAGGAGACCGTCAGGTCCTTGAGCTCAAGCAGTGGCATCGTCGGGGACCCCCAGGTAGGCGGCGATGACGGCCGGGTCGGCGGAGACGTCGCGCGGCAGGCCGTCGGCGATCTTGCGGCCGAACTCGAGCACCACGACCCGGTCGGTCACGCCCATGACGAGGCGCATGTCGTGCTCGATGAGCAGGACGGTGTAGCCGTCGTCGCGGATCTTGCGGATGAGCTCCATGAGCTCGACCTTCTCGGCCGGGTTGAACCCGGCGGCCGGCTCGTCGAGGCAGAGGAGCTTGGGCTCGGTGGCCAGCGCCCGGGCGATCTCGAGGCGACGCTGGTCGCCGTACGGCAGGTTGCGGGCCTGCTGGGTGGCGCGCTTGCCGACCCCGACGAACTCGAGGAGGGCCATCGCGCGGTCGAGGGCGTCGCGCTCCTCGGCGCGGTGCCGCTTGGAGCGGAAGACCGCCCCCGGCACGGAGGTCCGGTGCCGCGCGTCGGTGCCCACCACCACGTTCTCCAGCGCCGTCATGTCGCTGAAGAGCCGGATGTTCTGGAAGGTGCGCGCGATGCCGAGGCGCGTGATCTCGTTGCGCTTGATCTTCCCCAGGGGCTTGCCGTCGAAGACGACCTGGCCCTCGGTGGGCCGGTAGACGCCGGTCATCGCGTTGAAGCACGTCGTCTTGCCGGCGCCGTTGGGGCCGATGAGGCCGAGGATCTCGCCGCGGCGGATGTCGAAGGTGACGGCGTCCAGGGCGGTGAGGCCGCCGAACCGCATCGTCACGCCCTGCATCTGCAGCAGCGGCTCGCCCACCTCGGCGCGGATGTCGCGGTCGGGGGCGACGATCTCCGCGACGACGGCCTCGTCGGCCAGCTCGGGGTGGACGTCGGCGACGTCGAACGCGGCCGGCGGCTCCACCCCGCCGTCGGGCAGGTACTGCTCCGGCGTCTGGCGGTTCGCGCGCCCCGGGTCGCCGAGGTGCTCGTCGCCGTGCTCGGAACCGGCGGCCATGCCTCCGGGCTGGGTCATCGGGCACCTCCGGGCCGGTCGGTCGTCGTCGCCGCGGCGGTGCCCGCGCCGCGGCCCGCGAGGGCCGTGGCCGCCTTGCGGGCCATGACGTAGACCTCGCGGCCGTACGTCAGCAGCTTCTGCCGCGCGGGGAACAGGCCCTGCGGCCGGAACACCATGAGCACCATGAGCGCGACGCCGAAGAACAGGTAGCGGTAGTTGGCGATCGCGTTGCCGTCGATCGGGATGCCGAACAGCTCGGTGCGCCCGAGGAAGAAGTTCGGCAGGTAGACCACCGCGAACGCCCCGAGGATGACGCCGAGCTTGTTGCCCTGGCCGCCGAGGACGACGGCGCAGAGGAACAGCATCGAGTTGATGACGTTGAACGTCGTCGGCACGACGAACTGCACCTGGCCCGCGTACAGCGCCCCGGACAGGCCGCCGATGGAGGCGCCGATGAGGAATGCCCACAGCTTGAACTTGAAGGTGGGCACGCCCATGATCTCGGCCGCGTCCTCGTCCTCGCGGATGGCCACCCAGGCCCGGCCGACGCGGGAGCGCTCGAGGTTCCCCACGATCACGAGCACCACGACGATGAGCACGAGGCTCAGCCAGAACCAGAAGGTGCCGGAGTTGAACGGCACCGCGGTGTTGCCGGCGGAGAAGATGCCGTTGGGCCGCGTCTCGGACTGCGCGACGACCGGGTAGGCGATCTGGTTGAGGCCGCGCCCTCCGCCCGTCACGGTCGACAGGTTGTCGGCCAGGAGCCGGACGATCTCGCCGAAGCCGAGGGTGACGATCGCCAGGTAGTCCCCGCGCAGCCGCAGGGTCGGCGTGCCGAGGATCAGCCCCGAGACCGCGGTGACCGCCACGGCGAGCGGCAGGGCCGCCAGCCACGCCCAGTCCCGCGACAGCCAGTCGTCCGTGGCGTTCCACGGGCTGCTCGGGCTGGTCAGCAGGCCGACGGTGTAGGCGCCGATGGCGTAGAAGCCCACGTAGCCGAGGTCGAGCAGGCCGGCCTGGCCGACGACCACGTTGAGCCCGATCGCGAGGAGCGCGTACATGCCGAACTGCGCGAGCACGCCGCCGAAGTCCGTGCCGACGGTCGTGAGGACCGGCGGTCGCAGGACCGGCAGCAGGGCGATGAGCAGGACGCCGACGACGCCGACGACCCACTGGGCCTGCCGGGGCAGGGCGTCCCACCACAGGCGGACGCGGTCGCCGACGCCCAGGTGGGGTGCGGCGGGGGCGGTGGTGGTGAGCTCGGTGCTCATGCGCGTGCCTTCCCGAGGGACTCGCCCAGGATGCCGGTGGGCCGGAACATGAGGACGAGGATGAGCAGGACGAACGCCACGACGTCGCGCCACTCGGTGCCGAACAGGGCCTGGCCGTAGAGCTCCATCACGCCGAGGAGCAGGCCGCCGAGCAGCGCGCCGCGCAGGTTGCCGATGCCGCCGAGGACGGCGGCGGAGAACGCCTTGATGCCGAGGATGAAGCCGCCGGAGTAGATGATGCCGCTGGGCACGCGGAGCGTGTAGAGCAGCGCCGCGGCGCCGGCGAGCACGCCGCCGATGAGGAACGTCAGCATGATGACGCGCTCGCGGGACACACCCATGAGCGTGGCCGTCACCGGGTCCTGCGCCACGGCCCGGATGCCGCGGCCGAACTTCGTCGCGTTGACGAACCGGTCGACGGCGAAGGCGAGGACGAGGGCGGACGCGACGATGACGAGGTCGACGTTCGAGACCCGTGCGCCGAAGACCTCGAACTGCGTCGCGGGCTGCACGAGGCGGATGGGCTGCTGGGCGTTGACGCCGCCGAGGGTGTTGCCGGTCAGGCTCGGGAGCACGAAGTGCACGAACTCCTGGATGACGAACGACGCGCCGATGGCGGTGATGAGGAAGACGAGCGGCGGCGCCCCGCGCCGGCGCAGCGGCCGGTAGGCGATCCGCTCGAGGCCCACGGCAGCGCCGCCGGAGACCACCATGCCGCCGACCATGGCGACGGCGAGGAAGACGATCGTGAGCAGCACGCCCTGCTGGTAGACGTCGCCGCTGGGGTTGAAGCCGAGCAGCATGAGCGTCGCGTACTGCCCGAACATGCCGAGCATGAAGATCTCGGAGTGCGCGAAGTTGATGAGGCGCAGCACGCCGTACACGAGCGTGTAGCCGACGGCGACGAGCGCGTAGATCGAGCCGTAGGTCAGGCCGCTGACCGTCAGCGACCAGAAGTTGCGGCCGAGGGCGCCGACGTTGAAGTCGATGACGCCGTCCGCGAGCACCTGGCCGCCGGCCAGGACGAGTGCACTCATCGTGCTCCTTCGCAGGGGTGGAGAGGTCGGACGCGCGACGACGGCCGGGCCCCGGAGGACCCGGCCGCCGCCGTCAGGTCACTGGACCTCGTAGAGCCACGTGGTCGTCGAGGCGAGCTCGCCCGTGGAGTCCCACTCGTAGGGCTTGGCGAGGCCGACGCCCGAGTAGGAGGAGACGAACTCGACGAGCCCGGCCCGGTCGGACACGCCGGAGTCGATGCCCTTGAGCATGATCGTCGCCAGGTCGTAGCCCTCGACCGAGTAGACGCCGGGCGCCTGGCCGAACGCCGCCTCGTAGTCCGCCGCGAACGGCTCGGGGGCCGGGCCGCACGGGCAGGACAGGTAGGCGCCCTCGGAGTCCGAGCCGGCCTGGGAGACGAACTGCGCGTCGTTGGAGCCGTCGCCGGAGGCGAAGGCCGCCTCGACGCCGCCGGAGCGCAGCTGGGACAGCAGCGGGGCGGCCTCGGCGTAGTAGCCGGCGTAGTAGACGGCGTCGGGGGCGGCGTCCGCGATGATCTGGACCGTCGCGGAGAAGTCCTTGTCACCCGTCTTGACCTCGGCGGCGCAGTCGGGGTTCGCCGCCTCGCCGAGCGTCTCGGTGACGACCTCGGCGAGGCCGATGCCGTAGTCGGAGTCGTCCTGGACGACGCAGACCGTGCTGAAGCCGAGCTCGCCCGTCAGGTAGTTGGCGACCGCCGCACCCTGCGAGTTGTCGTTGCCCAGGCCGCGGAAGAAGTTCGTCCACCCGTTCTGGGTGAGCGAGGGGTTCGTCGCCGAGGCCGTGAGCGAGAGCAGGTTGGCCTGGTTGAAGATCGGGCCGGTCGCGTTCGTCTCGCCCGAGAAGGCCGGGCCGAGCAGGCCGATGACCGAGGTGTCGGAGACGATCGTCGGCGCCACCTGCGTGGCGGCCTGCGGGTCGCCCTGCGTGTCGAACTGCTTGATCTCGACCTGGCAGTCGGGGTTGGCCTCGTTGTGCTGGTCCACCGCGAGGGTGGCGCCGTTGAGGATGTTCGTGCCGAGGGCCGCGTTCGGGCCGGTCAGGGCGCCGGCCATCGCGATGGCGATGCCCGAGCAGGACGCGGAGCCGTCGCCGGCCGGGTCGGCGGCCTCGCTGCCGTCGCCCGCCGCCTCGACCTCGGCACCCTCGGCGTCGACCTGGACGAGCGGCTGGATCGACAGGTCGGCGGCGCTGGTGCCGCCGCCCTCGGCCGCCGAGCCCGAGGCCGTCGGGTCGGCCTCCGTGCCGCCGGTGGTGGAGCGGTCGGCGCAGCCCGCGACCGCGAGACCGGCCGCCAGCACGAGCGCGAGACCCGCGACCCGGGGGGTGCGTGTGCGCATGGGGGAACCTCCATCAGTTCGTCGTCCGCCGGCAGGGGCGGCACGATCCGGCACCGCGTGCCGGGCTGTGGCGCAACTTAGGCGTGCTGCGTTTCGGGACCGTTAATGGGACACGGGTGACGGTCTCGTCCCGGACACGGTTGGGTCACACTCCCATATCGGTCGCGCCGTGACGATCACCCACCTGGGGCTCGACGACGCGCGCCGTCCCGACATGTGGCACCCGTCACACGCCATGCGGACCGCGTCCGCACCCGGACGGGTGGCGGACCCGTCCCCGATGAGCGCCGGCGGCGCTCGTCGTCGGCCCTCACGCGGCGCCGAGCCGGTACCAGCCCGTGCCCCGGGCCCGCACGCCGGTCGTGACCGCCCGCGCGAGCATGAACAGGCCTGCGAAGGCGGCCCAGGACCACGCGAGCCCGGCGGCGCCGTGGGGCGCCAGCCGCAGCACGGCGACTGCGGCGGGCGCGTACACGACGAGGGTCACGACCCCGGCCACGGCGAGGTAGCGGCCGTCCCCGGCGCCGATGAGCACCCCGTCGAGGACGAACACCCAGCCGGCGACGGGCAGCGACACCGCGACGACGAGGAGCCCGAGGGTGGCCGCGGCCCGCACCTCGTCGTCGGCGGAGAACAGGCGCGCCAGCACGGGGGCGAGCCCGCCGACCACGAGCCCGAGCACCACGCCCGCCCCGACGCCCCAGCGCAGGCAGCGGGTCAGGACGGCACGGGCGCGGTCCGGGTCGGCGGCGCCGAGCGCGTGCCCGACGAGCGCCTGCGCGGCGATGGCGAGGGCGTCGAGCGCGAAGGCCGTCAGGCCCCACACCGCCGCCACGACGCCGTGCCCGGCCAGCGCCACGGGCCCGAGCGCCGTGGCGACCGCCGCGGCGAGCAGGACGGCCGCGCGCAGCGTGAGGGTGCGGACCAGCAGCGGCACGCCCGCCCGGGCGTGACCGAGCACGCCGGCGCGGCCGGGCAGGAGGGCGGTGCCCGCCCGCCGGGCACCGCGGAGCACGACGAGGCCGAGCGCGGCCCCCATGAGCAGCTGCGTCACCGCCGTGGCGGCGCCCGACCCGGCGACGCCCCGGTCCAGCCCGAGCGCCAGGGCGACGCACAGCACCGCGTTGAGCGCCGCGCCGGACGCGGCGACGACGAGCGGCGTGCGCGTGTCCCGGAGCCCGCGGAGGGCGCCGGTGGCGGCGAGCACGACGAGCATCCCCGGCAGCCCGGGGGCCGACCAGCGCAGGTAGGCGACGGCGGCCGTCGCGACGTCGCCCCGGGCGCCGAGCGCGGCGACGAGCCACGGGGCCGCGGGCACGAGCACGGCCGCCAGCACGACGCCGAGCCCGAGGGCGAGCCAGAGGCCGTCGACGCCCAGCCGCATCGCGCCGGCCGCGTCCCCCGCGCCCGAGCGCCGGGCCACGGCCGCCGTGGTCGCGTAGGCGAGCACGACGCACAGGCCGACGACGGTCACGAGCACCGTGGAGGCGAGCGCGAGCCCGGCCAGCGGCGCGGTGCCGAGGCTGCCGACCACGGCGGTGTCGACGAGGACGAACAGGGGCTCGGCGACGAGGGCGCCCAGCGCGGGGACGGCCAGGGCCACGATCTCGCGGTCGACCGACGGCGTGTGTCCAGCAGGTGGGATGGTCGGCCGTCCTCTCGGGTCCACAGCGGTGCACGGTCCCGCCGCACGTCAGCGGCGTCCGGCGGCGGTCGTCGGTGTCGTCGTCCACACCGCCGTCCACGTCCTGTGGACGGAGCGGAGCGGCGGACGCCCTCCGGTCCACACGCCGTCCACATCTGCGTCCACAGGGCTGTTTGTGGGGCCGGCGGCGACGCACCTAGCCTGCCAGCCGTCGTCCGGTCGTCGGGCCCGCGGGTGCCGGTGGTGCCCGGGTCGGGGCACGCGAGGTGTCCCGGCGGCGCTGCCGGTGGCGTGTCGGTGGGCGGGGGTAGAACCGCACCGGCGGTGGCCGCCGAGGCGGTCCGGGGACGAGCGGAGGGTGGGGCGCGTGACGATCGAGGACCACGAGCTGGGGATGCAGTCCCCGGCGCGGAACGGCGGCGGCTTCGACCGCACCCCGCCGCAGGACCTCGACGCGGAGCGCAGCGTCCTCGGCGGGATGATGATCTCCAAGGACGCCATCGCGGACGTCGTGGAGCAGCTGCGCGGCACTGACTTCTACCGCCCCTCCCACGAGGCGGTGTACGACGCGATCCTCGACCTGTACGGCCGCGGGGAGCCGGCGGACGCCGTCACCGTGGCCGACGAGCTGTCCAAGCGGGGGGACCTGACCCGCATCGGCGGCGCCCCGTACCTGCACACCCTCATCGCGAGCGTCCCCACCGCCGCGAACGCCGGGTACTACGCGCGGATCGTGCGGGAGCGCGCGGTGCTGCGCAAGCTCGTCGAGGCGGGCACGCGCATCGTCCAGCTCGGCTACGCCACGGACGGCGGCGACGTCGACGAGCTGGTCAACAACGCCCAGGCCGAGGTCTACGCCGTCACCGAGCGCCGCAGCTCGGAGGACTACCTGCCGCTGCGCGACATCATCAACGGCACCGTCGACGAGATCGAGGCGGCCAGCCACCGCGGCGAGGGCATGGTCGGCGTCCCGACGGGATTCGCCGACCTCGACCGCCTGACGAACGGCCTGCATTCCGGGCAGATGATTGTTATTGCAGCGAGACCTGCAATTGGCAAAAGTACCATAGGAATAGATATTGTCCGCGCCGCGGCAATTCACAATAACATGACGGCCGTGATCTTCTCGCTCGAGATGAGCCGGAACGAGATCACGATGCGCATGCTGTCGGCCGAGGCACGGGTGCACTTGCAGCGCATGCGGTCCGGGCAGATGGGCGAGGACGACTGGTCCCGGATCGCGACGACGACGGGCCGGATCTCCGAGGCGCCGCTGTTCATCGACGACTCGCCGAACATGTCGCTCATGGAGATCCGCGCCAAGTGCCGGCGGCTCAAGCAGCGCCACGACCTCAAGCTCGTCGTCATCGACTACCTCCAGCTCATGACCTCGGGCAAGCGCGTCGAGAGCCGCCAGCAGGAGGTCTCGGAGTTCTCCCGCGCCCTCAAGCTGCTGGCCAAGGAGCTCGAGGTCCCGGTCATCGCGATCTCGCAGCTCAACCGTGGTCCGGAGCAGCGCACCGACAAGAAGCCGGCGATGAGCGACCTGCGCGAGTCGGGCTCCATCGAGCAGGACGCCGACATGGTGATCCTCCTGCACCGCGAGGACGCCTACGAGAAGGAGTCCCCCCGCGCCGGCGAGGCCGACCTCATCGTCGCCAAGCACCGCAACGGCCCGACGGCCACGCTCACCGTGGCGTTCCAGGGCCACTTCTCGCGCTTCGTCGACATGCAGGTCTGAGGACCGCGCGGCGGATGACACGTCGCCCGTCAGGGCTGACCGTGGTCCGGGTTCGACCGGGTGCGTCCCGCCGCCGGCTCCTCAGCGTGCCGGTGGCCCTGCCGATCGGACCGGGGAGCCGTGCGGAGGCGCGGCGGCCCGGCCCTGGTCGGCGGTGAGCACCGCGCGCGGGGCTGCACGGACGAGCGGTGATCGGGAGGTGGCGTGCCGGACGGGGTGGTGCTGACCTTCGCGCTCGCGGCCGTCGTCGCCGTGGGCGTCGCGGTCGTCGCGTGGCGGCGCCGGGCGCGCACGCCGGCGGCGGGGGTCCTGACGGCCGTGTCGCTGGGCGTCGCGCTGTGGTCGCTGGCGTCCGCGGGGCGTCTCGTCGCGCCGAGCGCGGACGCGTTCCTCGTCGCGCGCGGGCTGCAGTTCGCCGGCGTCTACGGGACGGCCGCGGCCCTGTGGTGCCTGGCGCGGGCGGGCACGCGCCCCGGCTGGCGGGTGTCCCGCCGGACGCTGGCGGCCCTCGCGCTGCCGGCCGTCGCCCTGCTGGCGCTCTGGGCGACGAACGGCCTGCACGAGGTCATGGCCGCGGACACGATCGACCCCGCGCACCCGGACACGCTCGTCGACCGTCCGCGAGCCGGCTTCTGGCTGGGGCTCGCGTGGGCCTACGGCCTCATGGTCGCGGCGACGGGGTCGCTGCTGCGCTCGTGGCGGCGTGCGGGCTGGTACGAGCGCCGGCAGCTGCGCACCCTCGTGGTCTCGACGATGCCGCCCGTCGTCGTCTCGCTCGTGCCGGTGGTGGCGTCGGCGACGGGTCGGCCGGTCGTCGACTGGACGCCGCTGGGGTTCCTCGTCACCGCCCTCCTGTGCACCTGGGCGCTCACCCGGCAGGGCTGGACGAGCATCCTGCCGGTCGCCCGGGCCCAGGTCCTCGAGGAGATCGCCGACGCGGTGGCGGTCGTCGACCGCGCCGGGGTGCTCGTCGACCTCAACCGGGAGGCGACGCGGCTGGCGCGGATGGTGCGACCCGGGCTGGCCGAGCCGTTCGTCGGGCGGCCCGCGACCGACGTGCTGTCCGGCGACGTGCTGGAGCCGCCGGGGCCGGACGGCGAGGGCCGGCTGACGGTCGCCCTCGCACCCGACCTGCACGTCGACGCGCGCACCTCCGTCCTCGCCGACGCGCGCGGGCGGGACCTCGGCCGCGTCGTGGTCGTCCGCGACGTCACGGCCACCGAGCTGCGCCGCGCCCGGCTCGAGGACGCCACGGCCCGGCTGCGCGCGCAGGGCGAGGTGCTCCTCGCGGCCAACGCGCGCCTGACCGACCAGCTCGCGGTCAACGCGGTGCTGCGCGAGCGGCTGGCCGAGGACGCCGCGCGCGACCCCCTCACGGGCGTGCACAACCGGCGGGGGCTCGAGCCCGCGCTCGCGGCCGCCCTCGCGGAGGCGCGCGGACTCCGATCGGCGGCGTCGGTCCTCCTCGTGGACCTCGACCACTTCAAGGAGGTCAACGACCGGCACGGCCACGAGGCGGGCGACCGGGTGCTGCGCGCGGTCTCCGCCGCCCTCGTCGACGCGGCGGGCGGGCCTGGCACGGTGGTCCGGCTCGGCGGGGAGGAGTTCGTCGTCGTCCTGCCGGCGACGGACCGCCGCGCCGCCCTCCGCCGCGCGGAGGACCTGCGCGCCGCGTGCGCCCGCCTGCGTGTCCCGCTGCGCCGGGAGGACGTCGTGTCCCCCGCTCCGACCGTCCCCACCGCCCCGGTCGCACCGGTCGGCGTGGCCCCGGTCGCCCGGTCCACCCCCGCGCCCGCTCCCACGATCGGCGTGACGGTGTCGGTCGGCGTGGCCACCGGTCCGGGCGACGGGGAGACGCCGGACGCGCTCCTCGCCGCCGCCGACGCCGCGCTGTACGCCGCGAAGGCCGCCGGCCGGGACGTCGTCGTCGCCGCCTCCGCCGCCTCGCCCCGCTGACGGCGCCGCGCCGCGCCGCGCCGCGCCGTCGCGCTCCCGCCCGCCGCGCACCGGTGCCCGACCCGTCAGCCGTCGCCGCGTCCCTGGGGGTGACGGCCGCCGGTGCCCCTCTCGGACGGGGCGCGGGCCCCGATGGGAGGGGCGTCGTGCGCGGTCGAGCCACCCGTGCCGTGCCGGCACCCTGCGCGCCCGCGTCCGGCCGGTGCAGGGCGGACCCGGCGCTGGAGGTGCGGCGTGACCATGCCGTTCCTGCGGCTCGTGCTCGTGCTGGGCCTCGTCGTGGCCGCGGGCGGGAGCGCCGCCGTCGCGGCGCTGTGCTGGCGGCGCCGCCGCCGCACGCCGGCCGCGCGGACCCTCGCCGGGATCATGGTCGTGGCGGCCGTGTGGTGCCTCGTCGCCGTCGTGGCCGCGCTGCCCGTGCCGCTCTGGCTGCAGTACGCCGCCCGGTGGAGCACGTACCTGTGCGTGCACGCGGTGACCTTCGGGCTGTGGGCGCTCTGCCGCGACGTGACGTCCGTCGGCGGGGAGCACCGGCTCGACCGGCGGACGCTCGGGCGGTTCGCCGTCGTGCCGGTCGTCGTGCTCGTCGCGATCACGCTGAACCCGTGGCGCGAGCTGTTCTTCGCCGAGACGGTCGAGCCGGCGGGGTCGCCCGCCGCCTACCCCTGGGCCCCCGACGTCCCGCGCCTCGTGTCCTACCCGGTGCTGGGCTACTGGCTCCACAGCGCCTACTGCTACGCCCTGTCGGCGGCAGGGCTGTGGCGGCTCGTGCGCGCCTGGCCCGCGGCGCACCGCTACTTCCGACGGCAGCTCACGAGCCTCCTGGTCGCGGCGGTGCCGCCCATCGTGCTGACCCTCGCGGGCCCCATCGAGGCCGGGGACCGCGGCATGGTCGACGTGGCCCCGCTCGGGTTCGTGGTGACCGGCCTGACGTGCGCCCACGCGCTGTTCCGGCAGGGGCTGCTCAGCGTCGTCCCGGTGGTCCGCGAGCACGTCGTCGAGCGGATCGCCGACGCCGTCGCGGTCCTCGACCCGCACGACCGCGTGGTCGACCTCAACGCCGCCGGGCGCGCACTCGTCCGCCGCCTGCGGCCCGACCTGCCCGAGCCGTACGTGGGGCACGACGTCGCCGAGGTCCTGCCGCTCGGGCCGTCCCACCCCCTGGCCGCCGGCCGCGCCGACGTCGGCGGTCGCCGCACGCTGCAGCTCGCCCCCGGGCTGCACGCCGAGGCCCGGACCTCGACCGTCCATGACCGGCGAGGACGTCCCCTCGGCCGCGTCGTCGTGCTGCGGGACGTGTCGGAGGAGGTCGCGCAGCAGGTCGCGCTCGACGACACCGCGCGCCGCCTCGAGCAGCAGCAGCGCCGGCTGACCCGCACGCACGAGCGCCTCGCCGCCGAGCTCGAGGTCAACGAGCGCCTCCGCGAGCGGCTGGACCGCGAGGCCGCGACCGACGCCCTGACCGGCGTCGCCAACCGGCGGGCGCTCGCGCCGGCGCTGACCGCGGCGCTCGCGGCCGGGACGCCCGCGGCGGTGCTCGTCGTCGACCTCGACCGCTTCAAGGTGCTCAACGACACCCACGGCCACGCCGCCGGCGACCTGGCCCTCCGCGCGGTCGCCCAGGCGCTGCAGGCGGGGGTCCGGCCCGGCGACACGCTCGTGCGCAGCGGCGGCGAGGAGTTCGTCGTCGTCCTGCCGGGCCTCGCCCCCGAGGCGGCGCTCGACCGCGCCGAGGACCTGCGGCGGCGCTGCGCGGGGCTGTCTTTGGCGCGGCCCGCCGGGACGCACCTGCAGGTCACGGTGTCGGTCGGGGTCGGCGTGGCGGCGCCGGGGCTCGACGCGCAGGCCCTCGTCGCCGCCGCCGACCGCGCCCTCTACGCGGCGAAGCGCGCCGGCCGCGACCGCGTGGTCCTCGCCGCCTGACCGCCCGCGGACCTGCCCTCCCGGTCCGGCACGGCAGGATGGGTGGGTGGCTGACGTCGACACCCTCGTGCGGCGCCTGCGCGCCGCGGGCTGCGTGTTCGCGGAGGACGAGGCGGCGCTGCTGCTCGACGAGACCCCCGACCCCGACGAGCTCGAGCGCCGCACGGCCCGACGCGTCGGCGGCGAGCCGCTCGAGCAGGTGCTCGGCTGGGCCGCCTTCGCGGGGCTGCGGGTCCACGTGGAACCCGGCGTCTTCGTACCGCGTCGGCGCAGCGAGCTCCTCGTCACCGAGGCGGTCGCACGCGTGCGACCCGGTGCCGTCGTCGCCGACCTCTGCTGCGGGACGGGCGCGGTGGGCCTCGCCGTGGCGACGGCCGTCCCCGGCGTCGACCTGCACGCGGTCGACCTCGACCCCGTGGCGGTGCGCTGCGCGCGTCGCAACCTCGCGGCCGTCGGCGGGCACGTGCACGCCGGCGACGTGGCCGACGCCCTGCCGGTGACGCTCCTCGGAGGCGTCGACGTCGTCGTCGCCAACGCCCCGTACGTCCCCACCGCCGCCATCGCGGGCATGCCACCCGAGGCCCGCGACCACGAGCCCGCCGTCGCCCTCGACGGCGGCGTCGACGGCGTCGACGTCCAGCGTCGCGTGGTCGCCGCCGCCGCGCGCTGGCTGCGCCCGGGCGGCACGCTGCTCGTGGAGACAGGCGAGGACCAGGTCCCGCTGACCGCCGCGGCCTTCGCGGCGCACGGGTTCGACCCCGTCGCCGTGCGCGACGAGGAGCACGACGCCACGGTGGTCGTCGGGACGCTCCGCGCCGACCACGCCCCCGACCGTCCCGCCGCACCCCAGTCCCCAGGAGACCCCGCATGAGCCCCGCCCCGCTGCCGCGCCTCGCCACGCACCCCGTGGCCGACCCCGCGGCGGTGGTGCGCGGTCCGGGCTTCCGCCTCACCGTGCTGACCGACGGCCTCCTGCGCCTCGAGCACGCCGCCGACGACGCCGTCGAGGACCGGCCCTCCACGCTCGCCCTGCACCGCCGGCAGCCGGTGCCCGACTTCCGCGTCGAGGACACGGGGACGCACCTCGTCCTGACCACCTCCCGCCTGCGGCTCACCTACGACCGCGGCCCGTTCACGCCGAGCGGTCTCATGGTCGAGGTGCTCGGCGGCGTGAGCTCGTACCACTCGGTCTGGCGGTACGGGGAGCCGCCGGAGGACCTCGGCGGCACGGCCCGCACCCTCGACGGCGCCGACGGGGCCGTCCCCCTGGAGCCGGGCGTGGTCTCCCGCCGCGGCTACGCCGTCCTCGACGACTCCGCCACCCCGTTGCTGGGCGACGACGGGTCGCTCGAGCCCCGCGTCCCGGGCGACCGTCAGGACCTCTACGTCTTCGCCTACGGCCTCGACCACGTCGAGGCCGTCCGGGCGCTGTACGCCCTGTCCGGTCCGCAGCCCGTGCTGCCGCGGTGGGCCCTGGGCAACTGGTGGAGCCGCTACCACCGCTACGACGCGGAGGAGTACGCGGCCCTCCTCGACCGGTTCGCCTCGGAGGGGGTGCCGTTCTCGGTGGCCGTCCTGGACATGGACTGGCACCTCACGGACGTCGACCCCCGCTACGGCTCGGGCTGGACGGGCTACACCTGGGACCGCGCGCTGTTCCCCGACCCGCCGGCGTTCCTGGCCGACCTGCACCGCCGCGGCCTGCGGGTGACGCTCAACGTCCACCCCGCCGACGGCATCCGTGCCTACGAGGACGCCTACGCCGCCGTCTGCGCCGCGCTCGGCCGCGACCCCGCGGACGGCGAGCCCGTCGCCTTCGACGTCACCGACCCCGCGTTCCTCGCTGCCTACCTCGAGCACGCCCACCACCCCCGCGAGGAGGAGGGCGTCGACTTCTGGTGGCTCGACTGGCAGTCGGGGCCGTACTCGCGGCGCGCGGGGGTCGACCCCCTGTGGGTGCTCAACCACCTGCACTTCCTGGACTCCGGGCGGGACGACCGCCGGCCGCTGACCTTCTCCCGGTACGCGGGCCCCGGCTCGCACCGCTACCCCGTCGGCTTCTCGGGCGACACGGTGGTGTCGTGGGCGTCGCTGGCCTTCCAGCCGGAGTTCACCGCGCGCGCCGCGAACATCGGCTACGGCTGGTGGAGCCACGACATCGGCGGCCACATGTTCGGCGCCAAGGACGACGAGCTGGCGACGCGATGGGTCCAGCTCGGCGTGGTGTCGCCCGTCCTGCGCCTGCACTCGTCGGCCAACCCCTTCATGACGAAGGAGCCGTGGGCGTTCGGCAGGGCCGAGCAGGAGGTGCAGACCCGCTGGCTGCGGCTCCGGCACCGGCTGGTGCCGTGGCTGCACGCGATGAACCACCGTGCGGCGCGCGAGGGCGTCCCGCTGGTCACGCCGCTGTACCACGGCTGGCCCCACGAGCGGGCGGCCTACCGGCACCCCGCGCAGGCGCGGTTCGGCGACGGCCTGCTCGTCGCCCCCGTCGTCACACCCCTCGACCCGGTCAGCCGGACGGCCGCGGTGGACGTCTGGCTGCCGCCCGGCACGTGGGTCGACCTCGTCTCCGGCCAGGTCTACGACGGCGGGCGGGAGGCCGTCCTGCACCGGCACCTGCCAGCGGCGCCGGTCCTCGCCCCGCTCGGCACCGTCCTCCCGCTCGACGCCGCCGCCGTCCCCGCCGACGACCCCGTCCCCCCGTCGCACGTCGAGGTCGTGGTCGTGCCGGGTGCGGACGGCCTCGGCGAGCTCGTGGAGGACGACGGCTCCGGCGACGGGCTCGACGAGACCCTTACCGCCCGGACGCCCCTCACCTGGGACCAGGCCACCGGCACCCTGCGCATCGGCGCCGCCCGCACGGGCACGTCCACCGACGCCACCAGCACGGCCACCACCACCGACGCCACCAGCACCGTCGCCGACCCTCCGACGGCGACGACGGCCCCCCCGTGGCTGCCGGCGCGGCGGGCGTGGACCGTGACGCTGCTCGTCGACCCCGGGCGGGTACCCGAGGTCCGCGTCGCGGGGACGGCGGTCCCGCTCGACGAGGTCCGCCCGCCCGCCGTCACGCCGGGACGAGCGGCCGCCGAGCACCGCCCCGCGGACGTCCTGCTCGCTGGTCCGCTGGCGCTGCCGTGGGTCGGCGGTGCTGGTCCGGGACAGGGTGACGACCTCCCGCCCGCCGGTGCGGCCCGGGTCACGCGCACCGCGCACCTGGTGCGGGTGACCGTCGCGGAGGTGCCGGTCGGGCAGGAGGTCGAGGTGGTGGTCGGGCCGCAGGCCCGTCCCGCTGCCGACGACGTCCGGGCGCGGCTCGTCGCGGTCCTCGACGCGGCCCGGTCCGACTACGAGGAGAAGGCGCACGCCCTGCAGGTGGCGACGAGCGGGGCGCCGCTGCACGTGCGGCTGGGTCACCTGGCGGCCCTCGACCTGCCCGCCGCCCTGCGTGGCGCTCTGGAGGACGTCCTGCTCGCCGCGGGCTGAGCGCACGTGCCCCTGTGCGCCCCTGTGCGCGGCCGCGGGCGGCGGGCGACCGCCGTCCGCGTCACCCGGTCGGCGCACCGCGGAGGACTTCTGCGGTGGCGCCACCCTGACGGCCCACCGCACCCGATCCGGCCGTCGGACGGCCCTGACCTGCTGATCCGTCGTCCTCCCGACCGGTGCCGGCTGTGGATCACGCGATCTGTCGGCGTGTCGGGGGTGAAAAGCCGCGGCAGGGGCTCGCACCGGGGTAGGGCGCTGCCGTATTGTCTCCTCCGTCAGCGAAACGGCAAACCCTCCGCAAGGAGGGGACGCAAAGCCACGGGACCCACGACGGTCAGCCGGGCCACCGAACAGACAGGACACCGCCATGGAGCGCTTCTCCCTCGAGCCGACCGACACCGGCCTCGTCGACGAGTTCGTCACCGACCGCGTCGTCGCCCTCCCCGCCGCCCGTGTGCAGGCCTGGGCGCGCATGGCCTCGCGCGTCGCCGCCGCCGGCGTCCCGACGCAGCGCCCCACGGTCGCCGCCTGACCCACGCCTCGTGGCACCGTCCCCCGGCGGTGCCACGAGCGCGCGGCCCGCCGACGTCGGACCCGAGGAGAGGACCGGTGACGGCATGGCGTGCCGGATCAGCTCGAGCGGCTCCTCGCGCTCGGCGCGCGGCCCGCGGACGTCGGGCAGACCGGCCAGGAGTCCTGGCACGTGCTGCAGGACCCGGAGGGCAACGTCTTCTGCCTCCTCAGGCGGCGCCTGGCCCCGCTGTGACGGGCCCCCGCGCCAGCCCCTCCGACCGCGCGCGCAGGACCCGCCCCTCCACCTCACCGGGAGCGAGCTCGGCGGCCCGCGCGTAGGCGGCCGCGGCCTCGTCGCACCGCCCGGCCGCCTCCAGCAGGTCCCCGCGCGCCGCGTGCAGCAGGTGCAGCCGCTCGCCGCGCCGCACGCCGTCGAGCACCGCCAGCCCGCGCTCGGGCCCCTCGGCCCGCCCGACCGCCACGGCCCACGCGATGCGCTGCGCCGGCACGTCGTCGAGCCGGTTCAGCAGCTCGTGCAGCCGCGCGATCCGCACCCAGTCCGTCTCCTGCGCGGTCGACGGCCGGTCGTGCTCCAGGGCGATCGCCGCCTGCAGCGTGTACCGCCCCACGGGGCGCCGGCTGTGCGCGGCGTGCTGCAGCACGTCGGCGACGAGCCCCTCGGCCTCGGCCAGCGCCGCCCGGTCCCACAGCGACCGGTCCTGACGGTCCAGCGGGACCGTCCCGCCGTCCGGCCCCACCCGTGCCCCGTGCCGCGCGTGCTGGGCCAGCAGCAGCGCGAGCAGCCCCGACGCCTCCAGGCGCTCGGGCCGCGCGGGGTCGAGCAGGTCCCGCACCAGCCGCGCCAGCCGGACCGCCTCCGGCGCGAGGGCCCCGCGGCTCGCGGGGTCGGCGTACCCCTCGGTGAAGACGAGGTAGACCACCGCCAGCACCCCGTCGACCCGCTCGGGCAGCTCGGCCGGTCCCGGCACCCGGTACGGCAGGCCCGACGAGGCCAGGGCCGCCCGCGCCCGCACCAGCCGCTTGGCGACGGCCGCCTCCGAGACGAGGAACGCGCGCGCGATCTCGTCGGGCGTCCAGCCCAGCACCGTCCGCAGCGTCAGCGCGACGCGCGACCCGAGCGGCAGGACGGAGTGCGCGCACGTGAGCACGAGCCGCAGCCGGTCGTCGCCGACGCGCTCGTCGGGGTCCTCCGCCTCGCCGGGCCCGGCCGGCTCCAGCAGCCCCCGCTCCACCGCGACCCCGTACCGCTGCAGCGTCGCGCGGCGCCCCCCGGCCCGGCGCAGCAGGTCGATGCCCCGACGACGAGCGGTCGTCACCAGCCACCCCGCAGGGTTGGCGGGCACGCCCTCGCGCGCCCACGCCGTCAGCGCGCGCTCGCAGGCGTCCTGCACGGCGTCCTCGGCCACCTGCCAGTCGACGACCGTCGCGATGACGGCGGCCATGACCCGCGCGTGGTCGGTCGCGACCGCCCGAGCGAGGGCGGCCGCGACCGACGTGTCAGCGACGGGCGCGTCGGCCACCGGCACCGCCGCAGCACCCGCCCCAGCACCCGCCCCCGCCGGCACGGCTCACAGCGGCCAGACGGCGCGGACCTCGATGCGCCCGAACCGCGCCATCGGGTGGGCCGCCGCGATCGCCACCGCCTCGTCCCGGTCCGCCGCCTCGACCAGGTCGAAGCCCGCGATCCACTCCCGCGTCTCGGCGAACGGGCCGTCGGTCACCAGGCGGTCGCCACCGCGGACGCGCACGGTGACGGCGTCCTCGACGGGCCGCAGCCGGTCCCCGGCCAGGTGCCGGCCCTGCTCCTGCAGCGTCGTGAACCAGGCCTCGACGTCGTCGGCCGACTCGTCGTAGGGCTCACCGGTCGGGTCGGTGCAGATGAACAGCACGAACTGCATGGTCGTTCCTCCTCAGCCGTGGCCCGTGCGGCCACTCCACCCCCTGACGCACCACCACGGCCCGGGAGGACATCGACGCCGACCCGGGCCGGCCGGACCGGCCCTACAGCTCGCCCCGCTTCTGCAGGTACCGCATCGCGGCCCAGCCCAGCGGCACCCGCAGCCAGTAGGTCAGCACGCGGAACAGCACCGCCACGGACGTCGCGATGCCGACGTTCACACCCGTCAGGCTCGCCAGCGAACCGGCCAGCGCCAGCTCGACCGTGCCCACGCCGCCGGGGGTCGGCACCAGCGAGCCCGCGGTGTTGCCCGCCAGGTACGCCAGCGCCACGGGCACGAGCAGCGCGTCCCGCCCGAACGCGGCCAGGCACGCGTCCAGCGCGAACACGTACCCCAGCGTCATGACGAGGTTCCCCGTCACGGCCAGCGCCAGCCGCCACGGCTGCCCCAGCACCGCGATGAGCCGCGGCCAGGTCTGCGCGAGCACCGGCAGGATCCGGGCGACCGCCCACTGCCGGACCTTGGGCACCAGCAGCGCGGCGGCGACGAGGGCCGCGATGACGCCCACCGCCACGAGCATCGCGGGCGAGATGGGCAGCGTCGACTCCTCGCCCCGCCCGGTCACCACGGACAGCCCCAGCAGCAGCAGGACGGTGACGACGAACTGGCTCACCTGCACGAGCGCGACGGTGGCGCCGGCGAGCGACGTGCTCACCCCCCGCCGTGTGAGCATGCGCAGGTTGAGGGCCGCGGGCCCCACCCCGGCGGGTGCGGCCAGGGCGACGAAGGTCGCGGCCGTCTGCACGATCGTCGCCCGCCACACCGACAGCCGCACCGGCGAGAACGCGACGATCGTGAGCGCCGCTCCCAGCAGCGTCACCAGCCCCAGCGCGAACGCCACGACGCTCCACCGCCAATCGCTCTGCTCGAGCGCCTCCGCGATCGTCGAGACGTTGATCGACGTGAGGACGACGAACAGCGCGAGGATCGTCACGAGGATCGACAGCAGCGTCCGCGCGCCGAACCGCGTCAGCTGCTCGGGTGCGACGTCCGCCTCGGGGATGCGGGCGACGAGCTCCTCGCGCAGGTCCGGCAGCACCTCCTTGTGGTCGCGCAGCTCCATGCGCGTCCGGCGCGGCAGGGTGATGGGCTGCAGGAGCGGCCCGATGCTGACGAGGTCGGCGTCGGGCAGCACGTCGGCGGCCGCGGCGATGGCCCGCGTCGCGCCGACGCGCAGCGCCAGGACGGCGACGAGCTGGGCGAGGTCGAGCCGGCGGGCCAGGTCCGAGCAGGCGACGTCGCCCTGGTCCCAGGCGGTGAACCACACCTGGGGCGTCCCCTCGTCGCCCGGGGCGAGGAGGATCGCGTCGGCGGTGATGCCGCGGTGGGCGACCCCGGCCGCGTGCGCCCGCGCCAGCTCCTCCCAGGCCGCCCGCAGGACGGCGTCGGTGATCTCCGCCGCCGGGACGTCGGACAGCGCCCGGGCGCGCGCGGGCTCCTGCAGGACGAGCACCATCGTGTCGTCCGCCTGCCCCATGCCCTCGAGCGCGGGCACCCGCACGCCGGCCGCCTGCGCGGCGTGGTTGAGCAGCGCGAACCGCTCGGCCGCCTGCCGCAGCGACACCACCGACCGGCCCTCGATCCCGCGCAGGCGCAGGGACCGCCACAGCCGCGCGAGCCCGCCGACGACCTGCCGGTCCCCGTCCATGGCGACGAGGGCGTGCCGGCCCCCGTCGGTCGTGGTGAGCGTGTAGACGCGGTGGTCGGTCGTCCGGGTGAGCGGCTCGTCGTCGCCCGCGCGCTGTAGCGACGCCGCGGCGAAACCCGCCCGTCGGACGGCCTCGACCAGCCGCACGCCGTACGCCCGCTCGGACCGGACGCCCAGCGCGTACCGCACGCCCTGCCCCGCCGTGCGCCCGACGAGGAGCGCCACGGCGATGGCCGGCAGGGCCGCCTGAGCCGTGACGAGCAGGACCCCCGTGGCGACCCACAGGCCGTTCCACGACCACCGCACGCTGCGGCGACGCGTGCGCGGCCCGGCGACGGTCAGCAGCCCGACGAGCATCGCCAGGTACCCCGGCACCTCCACGACGCGTGCACCGCCGCGCACGACGGACAGCCCGGCCTGCAGCTCCGCGGAGCCGAGCACCCGGACCAGCGCGACGAGGACCGCGCTCAGCACGACCGCGGCGACCGCGCCGGCCAGCACCTCGAGGACCTGCCGGCCCAGGCGGCGCACGGCGAGCTCGGTGAGGACGGCCAGCGGCGCGAGCAGCGTGACAGTGCCCTCGAGCACCGCGACCGGGACGAAGAGCACGCGGCGCAGCAGCTCGGCGGACGCCTGGACGTCCTCCGCGACGCCCGTCGCGGTGTTCTGCGCGTAGACCGCGGCGACCATGACGAGGACGACGCCGAGCGCGGCGACCACCGTGTCGACGAGGTCGGAGGGGTGGTGCACGCGGCGCGCCCGGCCGTCCCCGGGCTCGTCGCCGACGACGGGGACGGGCGTGGACCGTCCGTCCCACGCGGAGGCCCCCCGGCGGCGCGCGGTGCCTGCGGCGGCGCCGCCGTCCGGCCGCGCGGGGTCGTCGGTGGCCCGCGGGTCCGCGGGCTGGTCCGTCACCGACATGCCGCGAGTCTAGGCAGCCGGTCCGGCGCGCGGGCCGGGTCCGGCGCGCGCCTCACGAGAGGCCGAGCGAGGTCCTGATGTCGTCGGGCACCAGCGCGTAGCCCACGAACACGACGGCGTCCATGAGCGTGTGGGCGACGACGAGCGGGCCGACGCGCCCTCGTCGCCGGTAGTACTCGGCGAACACGACGCCCATGACGACGTTGCCGACGAACGGCCCCCACCCCTGGTAGAGGTGGTACGACCCGCGCAGCAGGGCGCTCGCGGCGACGGTCGCCACGGGCCCCCACCGCAGCTCGCGCAGCCGCTCCACGAGGTAGCCGACCGCGACGACCTCCTCGAGGAGCGCGTTCTGCAGCGCCGAGAGCAGGAGGACGGGCACGGTCCACCAGGCGGCGTCCAGCGCGGCGGCCCGGACCTCGACCGTGACGCCCAGCAGGCGCCCCACGACGTACAGGCCCAGCCCGGGGATCCCGATGAGGGCCGCGAGCCCGGCCCCGACGAGCAGGTCCCGGCCCGGCCGCGCCCGGTCCAGCCCGATGCGCCGCAGCGCCGACCGGCCCTGGGCGGAGAGCAGGTAGAGCGCCAGCGCGACCGGCACGAGCGCGAACCCGAGCGACAGGAGCTGGTAGGTGAGGTCGAGCCAGGGCCGGTCG
This sequence comes from Cellulomonas marina, assembly GCF_900111925.1. Classification (GTDB taxonomy): domain Bacteria; phylum Actinomycetota; class Actinomycetes; order Actinomycetales; family Cellulomonadaceae; genus Cellulomonas; species Cellulomonas marina. The sequence goes on along the minus strand of NZ_FOKA01000007.1, from coordinate 169,597 downwards.
GCGCGGCTCGGGTTCAGCGTGGCGGTCTGGGCGCCGAGGGCCTCGGGCCGGGTCACGCGGTCGAGGATCGTGACGACGGCGTAGACGCCGGACCGCCCGAGCGACAACCCCAGCACGATCCACACCTCGACCGTCAGCCGTCGCCGCCACGCCGCGCCGGACACGGGCGGGGTTCCGGCGCCGGCTCCGGGGACGGCTGCGGCGGGGACGTCGGCGCTCACCCGCGGCACGCTAGACGCCGCCCCTGGACGGCGCCCGGGAGAGTCCTGGGCGCCGCCGGGGCGGCGTCGGTGTCGTGCCGGCTCTCGTGCCGGTCCTCGTGCTGGTCCGCAGGCCGGTCCTCACGCCCGCGGGGCGGCGGCCGGCACGCGGTCGAACGCCCGCAGCCGCAGGGAGTTCGCGACGACGAGCACCGAGGAGAAGGCCATCGCCGCGCCCGCGATCATCGGGTTGAGCAGGCCCAGCGCCGCCAGCGGGATCGCGGCGACGTTGTAGGCGAACGCCCAGAACAGGTTCTGGCGGATCACCCGCAGGGTCGCCCGCGACAGCCGGATCGCGCGGCCCACCGACCGCAGGTCCCCGCGCACGAGCGTGAGGTCGGCGGCGTCGATGGCCACGTCCGTCCCCGTGCCCATGGCCAGCCCCAGGTCCGCGGCGGCCAGGGCGGCGGCGTCGTTGACGCCGTCGCCGACCATCGCGACCGTCCGGCCCTCGCGCTGGAGCCGCTCCACGACCGCCACCTTGTCGGCGGGCAGCACCTCGGCGACGACGTCGTCGGGCGCGATGCCCACCTCGGCCGCGACGGCCCGGGCGGCACCGGCGTTGTCGCCGGTGAGCAGGACGGGGTGCAGCCCGAGGGCGCGCAGCTCGTCGAGGGCGGTCCGGGCGTCGTCCTTCACGGGGTCGCGCAGGACGAGCACGCCGCGGGCGCTCCCGTCCCACGCGACGACGACCGCGGTCGCGCCGGCGTCCTGCGCCGCCGCGACCTCGGCGCGCGCGGGACCGACGTCGACGCCCTGGTCGGCGAGCCAGCCGAGGCGTCCGACGAGGACGCGCCGACCCAGCCCGACGCCGGAGTGCGCCGTCCGCACGACCCCGCTGACGCCGTGGCCGGCGTCGGCGCGGAAGTCGAGGACCTGGTCGGAGCCGACCACGACGCCGTCGCCGCCGACGGGGGCGTCGTCGGCGGGCACCGGGACCGCCGCCGCGACGGCCCGGCCGATGGGGTGCTCCGCGCGGGCCTCGACCGCGGCCGCGAGGCGCAGCGCCTCGTCGCGGTCGGTGCCGCCCAGCGGGACGACGTCGACGAGGGCCATCCGGCCCTGCGTCACCGTGCCGGTCTTGTCGAGCACGACCGTGTCGACGCGGCGCGTCCGCTCGAGCACCTCGGGGCCCTTGATGAGCACGCCGAGCTGCGCACCGCGGCCCGTGCCGGCCAGCAGGGCGGTCGGCGTCGCGAGCCCCAGCGCGCAGGGGCACGCGATGATGAGGACGGCGACGGCCGCGGTGAAGGCGGCCTGCACGTCGCCGCCGAGCACGAGCCACGTGACGAGCGTGCCGAGCGCGAGCACCAGCACGACGGGCACGAACACCGCCGAGATGCGGTCCGCGAGGCGCTGCACGGGGGCCTTGCCCGTCTGCGCGGCGGCGACGAGGCGCCCGATCTGCGCGAGCTGCGTCTCCGCGCCGACGCGGGTGGCCCGCACGACGAGGTGGCCGGCGCTGTTGACGGTCGCGCCGGTGACGGGGTCGCCGGGGCCGACGTCGACCGGCACGGGCTCGCCCGTGAGCAGCGAGGTGTCCACGGCGCTCGTGCCCTCGACGACGACGCCGTCGGTGGCGACCTTCTCCCCGGGGCGCACGACGAAGAGGTCGTCGACGGCCAGGCGGTCGACGGGGACGCGCTCCTCGCGGCGGCGGCCGCCGGGGTCGTCGGCGACGAGCAGCGTGACGTCCTTGGCGCCGAGGTCGAGCAGGGCGCGCAGGGCGTCGCCGGCGCGGCGGCGCGAGCGGTGCTCGAGGTACCGACCCGCCAGCAGGAACGTGGTGACGACCGCCGCCACCTCGAAGTACAGCTCGGGCATGCCGGCGTGCGCGGCGCTGGCGGCGGGCCAGAGCGTCGGCTCCATCGTCATGCCGAGGCGCCCGGCGCCCCCGAGGAGCAGGGCCCACAGCGACCAGGCCGTCGCCGCGACGATCCCGATCGACACGAGCGTGTCCATCGTCGACGCGCGGTGCCGGGCCGCACGCGCGGCGGCGCGGTGGAACGGCCAGGCCGCCCACGTCGCCACGGGCAGGGCCAGCGCCGCGACCACCCACTGCCAGCCGCCGAACTGCAGCGCCGGCAGCATCGACAGGGCGACGACGGGCACGGTGAGCACCGCCGCGACGCGCAGCCGCGACCGCAGCTCGGTCCCGCGGGCGTCGGTCGGCGCGGAGGTGTCCTCGTCGGGGTCCATGTCGTGGCCGGGGGCCATGGTGTGGCCGGACAGGGCGTGGTCGAGGGGGTCGTGCCCGTGCCCGTGCCCGTGCTCCTGCCCGTGCTCGGCGCGCCCGGCGGTGAGCCGGACTGGGGCGTTCGGGTCGTGGACGGCCGTGACGCGCGCGTCGTACCCGGCGCTGCGCACGGCGGCCAGCAGGGCCTCGGGGTCGGCGGTGCCCGTGGACGTGCCGGCACCCTCGTCGGGCACGAGCGTGACGTGCGCGGACTCGAGGGCGAGGTTGACGGTGGCGGTCGCGCCCGGGACGCGGTTGAGCTTCTTCTCGACGCGCGCGACGCACGAGGCGCAGGTCATCCCCTCGACCGCGAGGTCGACGCTGACGACGCCCGGGTCGCGCGCGTCGCCACGCCCGTCGCCACGGGTCGTCGGGGCGCTCACAGCAGGCTCCGGCGCGGGGTGAGGGCGTAGCCGGCCTCGGTGACGGCCGCGCCGACGGCGGCGTCGTCGAGCGGGCCCTGCGAGGTGACGACCACGGGCGACGAGCCGCCCGCGACGAGGTCGACCTGCACGTCCTCGACGCCGGGCAGCGCGGACAGCTCCTCGGTGACCGCGCGGACGCAGTGGCCGCAGGTCATGCCGTCGACGGACAGGGTGGTGGTGACGGTCTGGGTGCTCATGGGCGTGCCTCTCGGGATGGTGGTGGGTCGCTGGGCGCGGTCGGGGGACGGACGGGACGGCCTGCGGCCGGCGCGCTCAGCTCCGCACGAGGCGGGCGATGGCGTCGGCGGCCTCCTTGACCTTCGCCTCGCCCTCCTCGGGGGAGCGCCGGGCGGCGTCGACGACGCAGTGGCCGAGGTGGTCCTCGACGAGGCCGATGCTCACGGCCTGCAGCGCCTTGGTCACGGCGGAGACCTGCGTGAGGACGTCGATGCAGTACACGTCCTCGTCGACCATCCGCGCGATGCCGCGGACCTGCCCCTCGATGCGCTTGAGCCGACGCAGGTACTCGGCCTTGGCGTCGGTGTACCCGTGCTGCGCGCTGTCCGTCATGCCCACCCGAACACGGTACCCCCCCGGGGTATTCCGGTGCCCGGCCCGCGGCTGTCGGCGTGCTGCCCGCCGGCGTCCGGCGCGGCGCGAGCACCGCATCGGGCGCACGACGACGGCCGGCCCCGTCGAGGACGGGACCGGCCGTTGCGCGTCGGCTCGCGGGTGGGCTCAGGCGGTCGGGCGCCGCCGCTCGACGAGGAGGAGGCCGCTGCCGGCGAGCAGCAGGACACCTCCGAGGAGGGCCGCGGCGCGCACGCCTGCGCCCGTGGCCGCCAGCCGCGTCGGCAGGGACGCCGCCACGGTCGTCGGGCTCGGCGTGACCGCGGGCACGAGCGCGACGGGGGCGGTGTAGGCGCCGCCGTCCGTCAGCGTGAACACCGCGGAGACCAGCCCGTCGGTGGTCTCGAGGGACACCGGCCCGGAAGGCAGGCCGCCCTGGACGAGGACGCCGTCGACGAGCGTCACGGTCAGGAGCACGTCGTCCGAGGTCCGCAGGACGGCGTCGAGCCCCGACCACCGGACGACGACGTCGCCCGTGGCCGGCGTGCCGCCGGGGGTGAGGACGGCCGAGCGCACGGTGCTGGACCCGACGAGCCCGACGTCCGCCTGCTCGTGCCCGCCCTCGGGCAGGGTCACCGCGGCGGACCCGTCCAGGTCCTGGTCCTCGTCGTACGTGATCGCGAGGGACGCCGGCTGCTCCGCGACGACGACGTAGTCCCCGGCGGGCAGCTCCCCGAAGCTGAAGGCCCCGGAGGCGTCGGTGACCTGGGTCGCCTCCACGGTGGACGCGGCCGCGACGCGGGCCGACGCGACGCGCCCGGGGCCGCCGACGCCGGGGGCGATGTCGGCCGGCGTGATGCTGGTGCGCACGAGCTGCACGCGGATGCCGGGGACGCCGCGCTCGCGGGCGTCCTGGACGCCGTCGGCGTCCAGGTCCAGCCACACCGTGCCGTCGATGGTCTGCAGCGGCGCGCCCGGGGTCGGGGAGGGCGTCGCGGTGGGGGTGGCCGTCGGGGTCGGGGTCGGGGTGACGGTGGGTGTGGCGGTGGGCGTCGCGGTGGGTGTGGCGGTGGGCGTCGCGGTGGGTGTCGCGGTCGGCGTGGCCGTGGGCGTCTCGGACGGGGTCACGGTCGGCGTGGGCGTGGGCGTCCCGGACGGGGTGCCGGTGGGTGTCTCCGACGGCGTGGCGCTGGGCGTCGTGGCCGGCGTGGTCGCGGGGGACGTGGTCGCCGGGGACGTCGTCCCAGGCGCCGTCGTCGTCGGTGCGGCGGTCGTCTCCTCGCCGGTCTCCTCGTCGACGACCGTGAAGCCGTCCCCGGGCCCGAGGTTCGGGTCCCGGTCCATGGTGTCGATCTGCTCGGGCGCCGGGTCGCCGATGGTCCCCTGCTCCTTGAGGTCGGCGAGGACGTCCGCCAGGGGCACGCGGGCGTCGAGCTGCACGTTGACGAACTTCTGCGCCGTCATCCCCCGGCACGCCGTGGCGGGGAGGCCGGCCGCGGCGATGGCGGCGTCGAGCGTGCTCGTGGTGGGCACCAGCCAGTTCAGCCCGGCGGTGGAGGTGTTGCCGCCCGTGCGGACGGGCCGGATGATGTCGCCCCACTTCTGGCTCGGCTGGTACGTCGTGGTCGAGCTGTACGGCGCGCCGGTGTGCGAGGTGTGGTCGCTGCCCCCGCCGCCGTCGACCGCCGTCTTGGCCACGGTGATCCGCCGGTAGGGGTTCGTGTGGGACGCCGTCCGGTGGCAGATCGTCACCTTGTTGGACGGTGCCGCCTCCGCAGCCGGCAGGAGCTCCATCACCGGCAACATGGTCAGCAGGACCGCGCCGAGGACGGTCATGACGGCCGCGCCCCTCGCGGGGCGTCGACGGTTGGTCGAGGACATGGGAGGGCTCCTGCTGGCAAGGGGCTGCGTGGGTTCCCCTCCCTTCGACGGGACCCCTACCCGTGTGAGGCGTCGTGGAGGAGCGTCACCTCCCCGGGTGGTCGGCGTCCGCGAGATGAGATGCAGCCCTCGCCACTGCAAACCGTGTTCACGCTGTGCAGGACCGTTGCACCGCAGAGGAGGTGCGCGGTATGCTGCTCCAGCACGTCGGCCGACCGGCCGCGGCCCGAGTGACGAGGGAGTCACGTTGCGCTCATCGTGGATCCGTCCCCTGCCCGCACGTCAGCACCCCCGCCCCACCCCGCCGACCGGCCGACGAGCGCGCACGCGCCGCCCGCTGGCGGCCGCGACCTCGGCGGCCCTCGCGCTGACCGGCGTGCTCGCCGGCGCGTCGCTCCCCGCCGCGGGCGCCGGGCCCGGGGCCCTGACCAGCGCGGGTGCTGCGCGCGCCGCGCTCGCGGCCGCGGTCGAGCCGGCCGCGGCGCGGACCGTGACGCTCGTCGGGTCCCTGCAGTCCGAGCTCGGATGCCCGGGCGACTGGCAGCCGGACTGCACCGCCACGGTGCTGGCGCCCACCGACGCCGCCGGTGTCTACGCCGCCGACCTCGTCGTGCCGGCGGGCTCGTGGGAGTACAAGGTCGCGCTGGACGGCGCGTGGGACGAGGCGTACGGCCGCGACGGCGGCGACGCGAACGTCCCGCTGACGGTCGCGGGCAGCACCCCCGTGCGGTTCACGTACGACGACACGACGCACCGCATCGCGGTGACCCCGCTGGACCTCGCCGGCGCGTACGGCGCCGACGACGCGTCCCTCGTCGCCCCGCCCGTCCGGCAGCCGGGCAGCGACGAGCGCTTCTACTTCGTCATGACCGACCGCTTCGCCAACGGGGACGCCGCGAACGACACGGGCGGCCTGACGGGCGACCGCGGGACGACGGGCTTCGACCCCACGGACCGCGGCTTCTACCAGGGCGGGGACCTGCGCGGCCTCATCGACCGGCTCGACTACGTCGAGGGCCTGGGCACGACCGCCATCTGGCTGACCCCGTCCTTCGCGAACCGGCCCGTCCAGGGCACCGGGGCCGACGCCTCCGCGGGCTACCACGGCTACTGGGTCACGGACTTCACCCGCATCGACCCGCACCTCGGGACCAACGAGGAGCTGGCGGAGCTCATCGACGGGGCCCACGCGCGGGGCATCAAGGTCTACTTCGACATCATCACGAACCACACGGCCGACGTGATCTCGTACGAGGGCGACGACTACTCCTACGTCGACATCGCCGACCGCCCCTGGACCGATGCCGCCGGCGCGCCCGTGGACGTCGCCGCGCTGGCCGGCTCGGACGCCTTCCCGGCGCTCGACCCCGCGACGTCCTTCCCGCGGACGCCGGTGCGCGGGCCCGACGCGCCGACGCTCGTCCCGGACTGGCTGAACGACCCGACCGTCTACCACAACCGTGGCAACACGACGTGGGAGGGCGAGTCGGTGACGTACGGCGACTTCGACGGGCTCGACGACCTCATGACGGAGGACCCGCGCGTCGTGGACGGCTTCGTCGACGTCTACTCCACGTGGGTCGACCTCGGCATCGACGGCTTCCGCATCGACACGGTCAAGCACGTCAACCGCGAGTTCTGGGAGGAGTGGTCGGCCGGCGTCATGGACCACGCCCGCTCGATCGGCAACGACGACTTCTTCATGTTCGGCGAGGTGTACGACGCCGACCCGGCCCTGCTCGCGCCGTACGTGCGCGAGACGGAGATGAGCTCCGTCCTCGACTTCACCTTCCAGGCGGCGACGAGCGCGTTCGCCGCCGGCGGGCCCGCCACGCAGCTCCAGCGGCTCTTCGCCGGGGACGACCGGTACACGACGCCGGACTCGTCGGCGACCGCCCTGCCGACGTTCCTCGGCAACCACGACATGGGGCGCATCGGCGCCTTCGTCCGGACCGCACAGGCGCCGCTCGAGCGGTCGGAGCTCGCGCACTCGCTCATGTACCTCACCCGCGGGCAGCCCGTCGTCTACTACGGCGACGAGCAGGGCTTCGTCGGCCTCGGGGCCGACGGGTCGATCAACGACAAGTCCGCGCGGCAGTCTCTCTTCGCCACGCAGGTGGGCGAGTACGCCGACCAGGCGCTGCTGACCGGTAAGGTCGCGGGGTCGGTGGACCGGTACGACACCGACGCGCCGCTGTACGAGCACATCGCGGCGCTCGCGGCGCTGCGGGAGGCGCACCCGGCGCTCGGCCAGGGCGCCCAGGTCGAGCTGCTGGCCGAGGGGTCGACGTACGCCTTCGCCCGGGTGGACCGGGACGAGAAGGTGGAGCACCTCGTCGCCGCGAACTCCGGTGACGCGGCGGCGGAGGTCACCGTGACCACGCTGACCCCGGGTGCGACCTACGAGCCGCTGCTCGGCACGGACGCGTCCGTGACCGCCGACGACGCCGGCGCCGTGACGCTGACCGTGCCCGCCCGCGGGGTCGTGCTCCTCGTGGCGGACCGCGAGGTCGCCGCGACGGCCGACCCGACGCTCACCGTCACCGTGCCCTCGGCGGGCGCTGCGGTCACCGACCTCGCGCCGGTGCAGGCGGACGTGGCCGACCACCGGTGGGCGGAGACGTCCTTCGCGTGGCGCGTCGTCGGGGACGACGCGTGGACGCCGCTCGGCACGGCGGAGGACGACGAGCCGCGCGTCTACACCGACGTGCGCGACCTGGCAGAGGGCACCCTCGTCGAGTACCGGGCGGTGTCCGTGGACGCCGCCGGCACGCGCACGGCCGCCTCGACGTTCGCCTCGGTCGGCGTCGCGGTGGACGGCGTCGTCGACGACGGCGGGTCCGGCGAGGTGCCGCTGTACGACGCGGTGTCCGTGCCCGGCAGCCACAACAGCGAGATGGGCTGCGCGGCCGACTGGCAGCCCGCCTGCGCGCAGGCGCAGCTGACCGCACGGGAGGACGGCGTCTGGGAGGGCACGTTCGAGCTGCCGGCGGGCGACTACGAGTTCAAGGCCGCCGTCGACGGCGCCTGGGACGTCAACTTCGGCGCCGGCGGCGCGCTCAACGGCCCCAACGTGCCGTACACGCACCGCGGTGGCAGCGTGTCGATGTACTTCGACCCGGCGACGAAGGACCTCTTCACCACCGCGATGCACCCCGTGTACACGCTCGCGGGGAGCCTGCAGAGCGAGCTCGGCTGCCCGGCGGACTGGTCGCCGGACTGCCTGGCCACGATGCTGACCGACGCGGACGACGACGGGCTCTTCACCTACACGACGGACGCCCTGCCGGGTGGCAGCTACGAGGTGAAGGTGACGCACGGCATGTCCTGGGACGTCAACTACGGAGCCGGCGGCGCCCCGGGCGGCGGCAACATCCCCGTCGAGGTCGCGGACGGCGACGCCGTCACGCTGACCTACGACCCCGTCACCCACCTGCTCACGGTCGGCGGGGCGACGGAGGGCGTCGCCGGGCTCGGCCAGGCGGCCGCGCAGTGGCTGGCGCAGGACGTGCTGGTGGTCCCGGGCGACTTCCCGGCGGGCACCTACGCCCTGTGGGGTGCGGCGTCCGGCGGGCTCGTCGTCGAGGACGGCGCCGTGACCGTGCCGGAGGGGGCGACCGAGCTCGCGCTCGAGCCCGATCCGGCCGGCCTCCCGGCGGACCTGGCGGAGGCGTTCCCGCACCTCGTCGACGCGACGGTCCTGCGGGTGCGCACGGCGGACGGCACCGGGCCCGACGAGGCGACGGTCGCGTCCCTCCTGCAGGGCCAGCTGCTCGTCGTGGGGTCGGGCGCGGACGACGCGCTCGTCGCCGCGACCGGCGTGCAGATCCCCGGCGTGGTCGACGACCTCTACGCCGACGCGGCGGCCGACGCCGTGCTCGGGGCGTCGTGGCAGGGCAACCGGCCCACGCTGCGCCTGTGGGCGCCGACGGCCACGGACGTCGACGTGCTGCTGTGGCCTGCTGCTCGCAAGGGCGCGCAGCCGGACCTCACGGCCGACCCGCAGCGCGTCGGCATGACGCGCGCCGCGGACGGCACGTGGTCGGTCCGCGGGCAGTCCTCCTGGAAGGGGGCCGCGTACCGGTACGCCGTGACGGTCTTCGTGCCCTCGACCGGCCAGGTCGAGGTCAACGAGGTGACCGACCCCGCCTCGGTGGCGCTCACCGTGAACTCGACCCACTCGGTGCTCGTCGACCTCGCGGACAAGGCCTTCCGGCCGAAGGCGTGGGAGAAGGCGGCGCAGCCCGTGGTCGCGCCCGTCGACCAGACGATCTACGAGCTGCACGTGCGGGACTTCTCCATCTCCGACACGACGGTGCCGGCGGAGCTGCGCGGGACGTACGGCGCCTTCGCGGCCGAGGGCACCGCGGGTCGCGAGCACCTGCGGGCGCTCGCGGACGCCGGTCTGACGACCGTGCACCTGCTGCCGACGTTCGACATCGCCACGATCGAGGAGGACCGCGCGGCGCAGGACGTGCCGGCGTGCGACCTCGGCTCCTACGCCCCGGACTCCGAGAGGCAGCAGGAGTGCATCGAGCCGGTGCGCCCGGGGGACGGCTACAACTGGGGCTACGACCCGCTGCACTGGTCGGCGCCCGAGGGCTCCTACGCCCGTGACCCCTTCGGCGGGGCGCGCGTGGCGGAGTTCCGGACGATGGTCGGCGCGCTGCACGCCGACGGCCTGCAGGTCGTGCTCGACCAGGTGTTCAACCACACGAGCGCGAGCGGGCAGGACGCCCGGTCCGTGCTCGACCGCGTGGTGCCGGGGTACTACCACCGGCTCAGCGCCACGGGTGCGGTCGAGACGTCGACGTGCTGCCAGAACATCGCCACGGAGCACGCCATGGCGGAGAAGATGATGGTCGACTCCGTCGTCACGTGGGCGCGGGACTACAAGGTCGACGGCTTCCGCTTCGACCTCATGGGTCACCACAGCCGCGCGTCGATGCTCGCGGTGCGGGCGGCGCTCGACGCGCTGACCGTGGCGGAGGACGGCGTCGACGGGTCGGCGGTGTACCTGTACGGCGAGGGCTGGAACTTCGGCGAGGTGGCGGACGACGCGCTGTTCGAGCAGGCCCGGCAGGGCAACCTCGGCGGCACGGGCATCGGCACCTTCTCCGACCGGCTCCGCGACGCGGTGCGCGGCGGCGGCCCCTTCGACGAGGACCCGCGCCGGCAGGGCTTCGGCAGCGGGCTGGCGACCGACGACAACGGGGTGGCGGTCAACGGCACCCCCGAGGAGCAGGCGGCGCGCCTGGCGCACGAGACGGACCTCGTCCGGCTCGGCATGGCGGGCAACCTGCGCGACTACGCGTTCCTCACGAGCGAGGGCGTCGTCCAGCGGGGCGACGAGCTCGACTACAACGGGCAGCCCGCCGGGTACGCCGACTCCCCCGAGGAGGTGGTCACCTACGTCGACGCGCACGACAACGAGACGCTGTGGGACGCGCTGACGTACAAGCTGCCCGCCGGCACGCCCATGGCGGACCGCGTGCGCATGAACACGGTCTCGCTGGCGACGACCGCCCTGGCGCAGACGCCCTCGTTCTGGCACGCCGGCACGGACCTGCTGCGGTCCAAGTCGCTCGACCGGGACAGCTACGACTCGGGCGACTGGTTCAACGTGCTCGACTGGACGGGGGAGGACAACGGCTTCGGCCGGGGCCTGCCGCCGGCCGGGCCGAACGAGGCGAAGTGGCCGTACATGCGCCCGCTCCTGGCGGACGCGTCCCTGCAGCCGACGGCCGCCGACGTGGCCACCGCCACCGCCGCGGCGCAGGACCTGCTGCGGCTGCGGACGTCGACGCCTCTGTTCCGCCTCGGCGACGCCGGGCTGATCCGGGAGAAGCTGACGTTCCCGGGCTCCGGCCCGGACGCGCTGCCGGGTGTCGTGGCGATGCACGTGGACGACACCGTCGGGACCGACGTCGACCCGGAGCTCGACGGGGTGCTCACCGTGCTCAACGCCTCGCCGGAGCCGGTGTCCGTGCCGGTCGCGGCACTGGCGGGACGGCAGTACCGCCTGTCCGACGTGCAGCAGCAGGGGTCGGACGCGGTCGTGCGCGGCACGACGTGGGACGCCGCCACCGGCACGGTCACCGTGCCGGCCCGGACGGTCGCGGTCCTCGTCGAGGACGCCGCGCCGGCCGAGCACACGCTCGTCTACGTCTACCGCAAGCTCGACGCCGGCCTGCCGCCGATGTGGAGCAACAGCGGGCGGCAGACGCTCGTGGCCGCGGTCGAGGGGCACCAGCGGGTGCGCGTGACCGCGGAGCAGCTGCCGGCCGGTGTGTGCGGGCGCGGCTGGGCGGTGCAGGAGGACTGGACGGTCGGCCTGCAGGGCGACCCGCCGGCGGTGATCGACCGCGCGACGGGTGAGGGCCTGCTCGGCCCCGTCCTGCAGCGCGCGTGGCACCGCGACCTGTCGCGGGACGTCGCCGTGCCGGCCTGCGAGGCGTAGCGGTCCTGCTCCACCCCGGGTGACGAGCACGTCACCACCCCCGGACAGGGGTGGTGACGTGCTCGTCGCGTGTCAGTGGTCGGTGGTCGGCTCTCCCCATGACGACGACGACGGCGACTGCTGCGCCGGAAGGGCTCGAGGCCCTCCCGCCGCACGACGCGCTGCCGGAGACGGAGGAGTCGCTGCGGGCGCGGTACGCCGACCTGGTGTCGTTCGTCGAGCGGTGCGAGGCCATGGTGCGCGCGGCGACGGCTGCCCGGGCGGTCGCCCTCGCCACGGCGGCGCGGACGGCCGCCCTGGCCGACACGGTGGCTGCCGCGGCGGAGGGTCTCGAGCTCAGCCGGGAGGACCGGGACCTCGCGGAGCGCGCGGTGACGGCCGAGCTGGCGACGGTCCTGCAGCTCCCGGAGGTCACGACGGGTGGCCTGCTCGACGACGCCGTCGCGCTGACCGGGCCCCGGACGGCGGTGCTGGAGGCGCTGGCGTCGGGCCGGGTGGCCTATCGCCACGTGCAGGTGCTGCTGCGGGAGACCGGGCACCTCCCCGCCGACGTGCAGGCCGAGGCGGACGCCGCCCTGCTGCCGGGCTGCGGTTCCTGGACGCCGACGCAGCTGGCCCGGCGCGCGCGGTCCTGGGCGCAGCGGCACGACCCGACCACCATGTCGGAGCGGTACGAGCGCGCACGCGCGGGTCGGCGCGTGTGGGTGGAGCCGGACCGCGACGGCATGGCGTGGCTGCACGCGCTCCTGCCGGCGCCGCACGCGCAGGCCATCTACGAGGGGCTGTCCTTCGGCGCCCGGATGCTGCGCGCGGACGAGACGGCGTCCCCGCAGGACGCCCTCGTGCCGCAGCTCCGGGCGGACCTGCTCGTCGACCTGCTGCTGCCCGAGCTGACCGGGACGTCGACGCCCGACCCGTCGCGCGACACCAACGGACCACGCGTGTCGGACGACGTGCGGGACGCGGTCGACGACGGCTCTGGATCGCCGCGGTGCTCGGATCCGCGGTGCCGGGGGCGTGCCTGGCGGCCGACGGTCCTCGTGACCGTGCCCCTCGGGACCGCGCTCGGTGGTGACGAGCCGGGTGAGCTGGCGGGGTACGGGCCCGTCGACGCGCGCACGGCTCGGGAGCTGCTGGCGTCCGCCTCGTCGTTCACCCGGCTGCTCACCGACCCCGTCACGGACGCCGTGACGGACGTGGACCGTGCGACGTACGCGGTCACCGGCGCCCGTCGCCGGTTCCTGCAGGTCCGCGACGGCACGTGCCGCTTCCCGGGCTGCTCGCGGTCGACGACGGCGTGCGACGTGGACCATGCCGTCGAGTGGGCCGCGGGGGGCTGCTCGGACCGCGGCAACAACGCCCACCTCTGCCGGCACCACCACCGGCTGAAGCACCGGACGCGGTGGCGGATGACGCAGGCAGAGGACGGCACGCTCACCTGGACCAGCCCGACGGGGCGGACCCGCACCACCCACCCGGCGTTCCCACCGGCGCCCCCACCGCCTCCACCACGAGCGCCGGAAGCGAGAGCGGTCGACCTCGAACCGGATGACCCACCCTTCTGAGAACAGGGCGGGTGATGCGCCGTGCGGGTGTGCTCAGTGCACGGAGCTGCTGGATGCGGGTGTCGGCCGGACCATCTGCCGGCCGCTGTGTGCGGGCGCGGCCCAGCACAGCCCGGCTCCTTCGGGATGCCGGGCGGTCCCGGCCGCGCGAGGGTGGACGGGTGCCTCCGACGAGGGGGCCATGTCGTCCTACCGAAGGAGCTCCACCGTGGACCAGCACCACCTGACGGCCGCGTCCCCCGACCGTGCCCCCGGGGTCCCCGTCCCGGGCGCCGTCGCCGCCGCCGACCGCGCGGAGGTCCTCCGGTCCGAGGAGCGGGCGGTGGCCGGGGTCGAGCGCGTCCCGGTCGCGCGCGTCGTCGTCGGCAAGCGCGTCGTCGTGGAGGAGCGGACGGTCACCGTCCAGGTCCGGCGCGAGGAGCTGGTGGTGGAGGAGCGGCCGCTCGTCGACGGGGACGCTCCCGGCACCGGCACCGGGGGCACCGGCCCGACCGCCGACGACTGGCGGCTGCGCGTGCCCGACCAGCCGGTGCTCGATCTCGTCCTGTCCGAGGAGGAGGTCGAGGTCGTCACCCGTGTCGTGCCGCGGGAGCGGGTCCGCGTGCACGTGGACGCGGTGCGCTCGACCGTGGAGGTGCCGACGACGCTCGCGCGCGAGGTGGTCGAGGTGGACGCCGACGGCGCTGCCGCGCACGCACGCGACGAGGACGAGCGGTCGCCCGACGTGCTCGACGTCGCGACGGGGAGGGCGCTGCGCGGCAGCGTGTGACGTCACGGGGTCGCCGGCCGTCCCGCCCGTACCGAGGAGCGCGCGCTCCGGGGCGTCCGCGCCCGGCGGAGGGCGTGCGGGGCGTCGGCTGCTCCTCCTACGCGGCGAGGGTGGGCGGCGTCGCCTCGGCGGCGGCGCGGGCGGCGGCCGGGAGGGCGTCGACGATGCGGCCGACCGCGTCGTCGTCGTGGGCCGCCGAGACGAACCAGGCCTCGAACGCCGAGGGCGGCGGGTACACCCCGGCGTCGAGGAGCGCGTGGAAGAAGGGGGCGTAGCGCCAGGACTCGCTGGCCAGCATGCCGGCGTAGTCACGCACCTCTGCCTCGGCCGCCCCCTCGCCGAAGACCGTGCTGAAGAGGTTGCCGGCGCGCTGCACGCGGTGCGGCACCCCCGCGGCGGACAGGGCCGCCGAGACCTCGCGACCGAGCACGTCGGCGACGTGGTCGACCCGGGCGTAGACGGCCTCGTCGGCGAGCCGCAGCGTCGCCAGGCCCGCGGCCGTCGCGACCGGGTTCCCCGAGAGCGTCCCCGCCTGGTACACGGGACCGAGCGGCGCCAGCAGGTCCATGACCTCGGCACGGCCCGCCAGCGCGGCCACCGGCAGCCCGCCGCCGACCACCTTGCCGAACGTGAACAGGTCGGGCGCCCACCCCTCGTGCGCGCCCTCGAGCCCCCACCACCCGGCGGCCGACACGCGGAAGCCGGTCAGCACCTCGTCCTGGACCAGGAGGGCGCCGTGCTCGGCCGTGAGGCGGCGCAGCCCGGCGTTGAACCCCGGCGCCGGCGGGACGACGCCCATGTTCGCCGGCGCGGCCTCCGTCATGACGGCCGCGATCCGGCCGGGGTGCGCCGCGAAGGCGGCCTCGACCGCGGCGAGGTCGTTGTAGGGCAGGACGAGCGTCTCCGCGGCGACGGCCGCGGTCACGCCCGCGGACCCGGGCAGGGCCAGGGTCGCCACGCCGGAGCCCGCGGCGGCCAGCAGCGCGTCGACGTGACCGTGGTAGCACCCGGCGAACTTCACGACGAGGTCGCGGCCGGTGGCACCGCGGGCGAGGCGCAGCGCGGTCATCGTCGCCTCGGTCCCCGTCGAGACGAGCCGCACGCGCTCCGCGCCCGGCACCCGGCGGCGGACCTCGTCGGCCAGCTCCACCTCCGTGAGCGTCGGCGCGCCGAAGCTCAGCGCCCGGGACGCGGCCTCCTGCACGGCGGCGACCACGGCGGGGTGCGCGTGCCCCAGCAGCGCCGGGCCCCAGGAGCACACGAGGTCGACGTACGTGCGCCCGTCGACGTCCGTGACGGTCGGCCCCGACGCGGAGGCGAGGAAGCGGGGCGTCCCGCCGACGGACCCGAAGGCGCGCACGGGGGAGTTCACCCCGCCGGGGATGACGCCCTGCGCGCGGCTGAAGGCGTCGGCGTTCGTCGTCGTGCCGGCCCGGCCCACGCGACCGGCACCCGTCACGTCCAGCGCGTCCGCGGTCCCGGTGCTGTCGGTGCTGGCATGCCTCATGCCCGCCACCCTAGCCGCGGGCCCGGCACCGGCCGCGGCCGGTGCCGACCCCCTCTCAGGGGCAGACGACCAGCACGAACGGCTGCGACTCCGCGGTGACCGGCACGTCCCCGGTGCCCGTGACCCGCACCCGGTACCCGGCGCCGCCGGGGAGCGTCGCGGCGGGCGTCCACGTCCAGCTCCCGGCGCTCGCGGGCACGCCGGTGGCCAGGGTCCTGACCGACCCGTCCGCGGCGACGAGGTCGACCCGCACGGTGCCGCCGAGGCTCGTCGCCCCCGCGGTCCAGCCCACCGTCGTCGTGCGGCCGGTGCCGAGGGCCCCGGTCGCCGGCGAGGTGACCGCGAGGGGCACCGCGCTGCGGTAGGCGGCCACCGTGGGCGCGGTGAGCGAGAGCAGGAGGCGGTTGTCGGCGGCGTTCGCGGCCCTCGCGGGGGCACCGAGGGGCGCTCCCCCGTAGAGCTGGTCGGGGTTGGAGAACCGCAGGATGCGCCCGCACCCGGCGCACGCGTTCTGGTAGGCCATGACCGTGCGCCAGCCGCCCGCGCGGTCCACCCAGTCGTAGCCGTAGTCGGCCAGCGGCGTGCCGGACCAGTCGCCGCGGTCGTGCGCCGCGCCGAAGTTGTGGCCGAGCTCGTGCGTGAAGCTGTACTGGGACGTGGCGCACGACCGGGCGACGACCGAGAACGCCAGGCCGGCGTACCCCGCGCCGCCGGCGACGTACCCGATGCCGCAGGACCCGTTGGACGTCCCCTCCACGACGAGCGAGACGAGGTCGGCGCGGGAGGTGTCCCGCAGCGCCAGCAGCGTGTCGTTCCAGCCGTCGGCCTGCCGGAGGGCATCGAGCGTGGCGACCGTGACGGCGCCGTCGGTCGGCACCTCGACGGCGCGCGCCAGCCGCAGCCGGGCGGTGACGCCGGAGTCGACGAACGCCATGTTGGTCTGCGCGACCGCGTGGGAGATCTGCGCCTCGATGCGGCCCTGCCCGCCGGCGGCCACGCGCGCGGCCGTGGTGTACCCGACGAGGACGTCGGCGACGGGGACCGCGCCGCCGGCGGTGACCGCGGTCGCGGTCGCGGTCGAGGCCGTGGCGACGGCGAGGGCCCCCGCGTCCGCCGCCGCGTCGCCCGCGGGGGCGTCGGTCAGCGCCTCGGCGGGGGCCCGGACGCCGTCGTCGTGCTCGGGGCGCGCGTCGGGGTCGACCTCCTCGACGCGGCCGGTGCCGTCGGGGTCGGCGCGCAGCGCGTAGACCGTCCCGTCGGGGCCGGTGACCGTGCCCGCGAGGTACCCCTCCCGCTCGACGATCACCGTCGCGGCGTCCGGGTCGTCGACGAGCCCGCCCTCCCAGACGGTGGTCGAGGGGTCCGCGGCGGTCGGCGCGGCGAGCGCGACGTCGAGGGTCACCCCGTCGAGCAGCCCGAGCGTGACGGTGGTCGGTCCGGTCTCGTCGGCGCCCTCGGTCGCGAGGCCCGGGGCCCCGCCCGCCATGGGGTTCGTCACGGGATCCGCCGCGGGTCCGGGAGCGGGCAGGGCCGCGACGTCGAGGCGGACGTCCTGGGCGCGCGCCACCCCGGGCGGCCCGCCCCCCTCGGGCTCGCCGACGGCCCGGCTCGCGACGGCGGCGCCGAAGGGGCTCGCGGACGGCGTGGCCGTGGAGGGGTCGAGGGCGGAGGTGGCGGGGGTCGCGGCGGCGAGCGCCGACGGGCCGGCGGCCGGCGGCGTCGCGGCGCCGGCGGACGTGGCGCGCCGCGGTGTCGCCGACGAGGCGCCGGCCGTGAGCGGCTGGGCGGGGACGTCGGTCCCGGCGCGGGGGGCGGCCGTGCCGGACGTGCCGGCAGCACCCCGACCCGTCGCGGTGCGCGCGTCGACCCCGCAGGCCGCGACGCCGCCCGTCAGCGCGAGGACGGCCAGGCCCGCGACGACCCGCCGCAGCGGCACCCGCCCGGTCGGCGAGGGCGAGCCGGTCCCCCGGCGGTGCACACGTCCCATACCGGGCCGGTCGACCGACCCCGCGGAGGCGGTGAGCGGCACCTCGTCGGGTCACCCGGGCGGCGCCGGGCCCGTCACCCGGCCGGACGCCGGCCCGTCACCCGA
Source organism: Cellulomonas marina (assembly GCF_900111925.1). GTDB lineage: Bacteria > Actinomycetota > Actinomycetes > Actinomycetales > Cellulomonadaceae > Cellulomonas > Cellulomonas marina. The sequence goes on along the minus strand of NZ_FOKA01000007.1, from coordinate 151,832 downwards.
CCGGACGCCGTGCGGGGGACGGCGCCCCGGTCAGCGGCCCTCGGCCAGCCAGCCGGCGAGCTCGGTGGCCCAGTACGTCAGCACGACGTCCGCACCGGCGCGCCGGATGCCGAGGACGGACTCCTCGACCGCCCGCCGCCGGTCGATCCACCCCTGGGCGGCGGCCGCCTCGATCATCGCGTACTCCCCGGACACCTGGTAGGCGGCGACGGGCACGGTCGAGACCGCCGCGACGTCCGCGAGCACGTCGAGGTAGCTCATCGCGGGCTTGACCATGACGACGTCGGCGCCCTCGGCGATGTCGAGCTCGACCTCGCGCAGGGCCTCGCGCCGGTTGGCGGGGTCCATCTGGTACGCGCGGCGGTCGCCCTGCAGCTCCGACTCCACGGCCTCCCGGAACGGCCCGTAGAACGCCGAGGCGTACTTCGCGGCGTACGCGAGGACCGCCACGTCGCCGTAGCCGGCCGCGTCGAGGGCGTCGCGCACGGCTCCGACCTGGCCGTCCATCATCCCGGACAGGCCCAGCAGCGCCGCCCCGGCCTCCGCCTGCGCGAGCGCCATGTCCACGTACCGCACGAGCGTGGCGTCGTTGTCGACGCGCCCGTCTGCGGTCAGGACGCCGCAGTGCCCGTGGTCGGTGAACTCGTCGAGGCACAGGTCGGCCTGCACCGACAGCGCGTCGCCGACCTCCGCCGCGAGGTCGGCCAGCGCGACGTTGAGGACCCCGGCCGGGTCGCTCGCCATCGTCCCGACCGCGTCGCGGTGCTCGGGGATGCCGAAGACCATGACCCCGCCGAGCCCGGCCTCCGCCGCCTCGACGGCCGCGCGCCGCAGGGAGTCCCGCGTGTGCTGGACGACCCCGGGCATGGCCTGCAGCGGGCGCGGCTCGTCGAGCCCCTCCCGGACGAAGACCGGCAGCACGAGGTCGGACGCGTGCACGCGGTGCTGCTGCACGAGCCGCCGGACGGTCGGCGTGGCGCGCAGGCGGCGCGGGCGCACGCGGCCCGGGACGGCGACGCGGGGGACGTCGCGGGTGACGCCCTCGGGGGTGGTGCTGGTCAGGCTGGTGCTGGTGGTGGTCACGGGGTCCTCCGGTGGGGACGGGGCGGCGGGGTGGTCAGGACGGCCAGGAGCGCGGCGACGAGCGCGGCGGCGGTCGGCCGGTCGGCGACGGCGTCCACGCGCAGCCCGTGGCGCTCGGCGGCGTCGCGGGTGGTGGCGCCGATGCAGGCGGTCCGGGTGGTCGGGGGCGGCGGCCCGAGGCGCGCGAGCACGGCGTCGACCGCGGAGGGCGACGTCAGCAGCACGCCGTCGACCGCGCCGTCCCGCCAGGCGGCGACGACCTCGGGCGCCGGGTCGGGCCCGTCGACCGTGCGGTAGGCGACGACCTCCGCGACGTCCCAGCCGCGGGCCCGCAGCCCGGTCGGCAGCGTGGGCAGCGCGCGGTCGCCGCGCGGGAACAGGACCCGGGCCCCGCCCGCGGGGGCCGGCGGCCACACGGCGAGCAGCCCGGCGGCCCCCGCGGCGACGGCGGCGGGCGGCACGAGGTCCACGCGCACGCCCGCGTCGCGCAGCGCCCGCGCGGTGCCCGGCCCGACGGCCGCGACCCGCGCACCGCCGGCGGCGACCACGTCGGGCAGCGCCTGCCCCGACCGGGCCGCCGCCTCCAGGAGGGACGCGACGGCGGCCGTGCTCGTCACGGCGAGGCGCGCGTAGCGGCCCGCCGCGAGGGCGGCCAGCGCCTCGTCGAGCGGGCGGGGGTCGGCGGGCGGGGCCGTGACCAGCAGCGGCACGACGAGGGCGCGCGCGCCGGCGGCCTCCAGCGACGTCCGTGCCGCCGGGCCGCCGGCGGGGGTGCCGGGGACGAGGACGAGCGGGCCCGTGCCGCCCGGGCCTGCCGACGGACCTGCCGAGGGGCCTGCCGACGGGCCTGCCGACGGACCTGCCGACGGACCTGCCGAGGGGCCTGCTGACGGGCCTCCGGCCTCGCTCACCTGGCCGCCCGCAGGTCCGCGACGTCCGCGGCGCCCGCGTCCAGCAGCGCCTCGGCCAGCCCGGCGCCCAGGGTGGCCGCGACGGCGGCGTCGTCGGGGTGGTCCGTCGCGGCACTGGGGTCGGCGGCCGGGGCGGGCAGGGGGGCGCTGGCCTCGCGGTGCACCGCGCGCCGGCCGTCGACGGCGACGACGGCCGCCCGCAGGTGCAGCACGGGGCCGGTCCCGCCCTCCGGCGACCGCCCCTCGTCGATCCAGGCGGTGGCGCCCACGGGCGCGGCGCAGCCGGCCTCCAGCTGGGCGAGCACCGCGCGCTCGGCCAGGACCTCGAGGCGGGACGTGCGGTGGTCGAGCGCGGCGAGGGCCGCGAGGAGCGCGGGGTCGGCCTCGTCGGCCCGCACCTCGACCGCCAGCGCCCCCTGCGCGGCCGCGGGCACCATGAGGTCGGGCCCGAAGGTCTGCGTGACGGCCTCCAGCCGGCCCAGCCGCGCCAGGCCGGCCCGCGCGAGCACCACGGCGTCCAGGTCGCCGGAGGTGACGCGGCCCAGGCGGGTGTCGACGTTGCCGCGCAGGTCGACGACCTCCAGGTCGGGACGCGCGGCCCGGAGCTGCGCCGCGCGCCGCGGGGAGCCGGTGCCGACCCGGGCGCCCGCGGGCAGGTCGGCCAGCGTCCGGCCGCCGCTCGCGCACAGGACGTCCCGGGTGTCCTCGCGCACGGGCACCGCCGCGATGCGCAGCACGGGGGCGGCGGCCGTCGGCAGGTCCTTGAACGAGTGGACGGCGACGTCGCACCGCCCGTCGAGCAGCGCGTCGCGCAGCGCCGTGACGAAGACGCCCGTCCCGCCCAGGCTCGAGAGCGGCGCGGTCGACACGTCGCCCTCGGTGCGGACGTGCACGGTCTCGACCGCGGGGCAGCCGAGCGCCACGAGCGCGTCGGCCACGTGGCCGGTCTGGGTGCGGGCGAGCGCGCTCGCGCGGGTGCCGATGCGGACAGCGGGCATGCGTCCAGTGTCACCCCGTCGGTCGGGGGCGCGAAATCCGCCGGGAATGTGCCGTGGACACCGGTCGGGGGCGTCCCTCAGAATGCTCGCGGGGTCGCGGTCCCGGGCTCTGTGGCGCATTCTTGTGAGCCTTTCCTGACGGACCGTCAGGACGATCCTGACAACGCGTCAGTTACGCATTTCTCCGGGGGTCCCGGGCGTCGGCCGCGCTCGCGGGCAGGCCTCCCCGGACGCACGTCCGAGCCGTGACCCGGGCGTGCGGGACGACCGAGGCCAGGCCGTTGCCGGCCACCCACGCACCCGTCAGCAGGACCCCGGGCAGGGCGGCGGCCGCCGTGGCGACGGCCTCCACGGCCGCCCGGTGCGCGGCGCTCGGGCGGGGCAGCGCCTGCGACCACCGCACGACGGCCGACGCCCGCAGCGCGGCCGCCGCGAGCGGCGTCCCCAGCAGCGTGCCCGCGTCGGCCAGGGCCGTGGCGACGAGCGCCTCGTCGTCGGCCCCGGGGTCCTCCCCGCCGCGCCCGTAGGACAGCCGCAGGACGTGCCGCCCCGGTCCGGCCTCCGCCGCGAGCCACGCCCACTTCGCCGTGGCGTGGGTCAGCGCCTTCGCCGTCACGTCCCGCGCCTCGGGGGCGACGAGCACGCCCGTGCCGCGCGGGGCGGCGTCGAGGGCGGGGGCGTCGACGACGAGGGTCACGAGCGCGATGCGCGCCCCCGGGTCGGTGGCGGTGCCCGCGGGGACACCGGGGAGCAGCGAGGCCGCGCCGGGCGTGGTCAGGACCAGGGCCCGCGCGCGGGTCGGCGCCGCGTCGCCGGCCACGTGCAGCACGTGCACCGGGTCGGGCCCGTCGGCCGCGTGGCCCCCCGAGGACGTCCGTGCCGCAGTGAGGCCGGTGACCTGCGCACCCGTCCGGACGGTCCCGCCGGCGGCGACGAGGTCGTCGAGCAGCGCCCCGACGAGCCGGTGCAGCCCGCCGGCGACGCCGAGCACCGCGCTGCCCGCGGGAGCCGCCGCCCGCTGCGCCGCGACCGCGCGGGCGAGCGACCCCGAGCGTGTCCGGGCCCGGGCCTGCGCCAGCCCTGGCGTCACCGCGTCGAGGGCCAGCGCGTCGGGGTCGGCCGCGTGCACCCCGCCGACCACGGGCCGGACGAGCCCGGTCAGCACGGCGTCCCCCATCCGTGCGCGCACGAGCCCGCCGAGGGTGGTCTCTCGCGCGCCCACGCGGGCGGGGAGCACGAGGTCGAGCGCGGCCCGGGCGGCGGCGCGGCGGCCGAGCGTCGCGCGCACGTCCGCGGCCCACGGGTCGCCGGGGATGCCGAGCACCCCGGTCCGCGGCAGCGGCCCGTCTCCTCGCGGGGAGTGCACCCAGGAGCCGCCCTCCGCGGGCCTGACCAGCGCCTCCGCGAGCCCGAGCTCGGCGGCGAGGGCGGCCACGGCCCCGCCGCGCGTCGCGAAGGACTCCGCGCCGGCGTCGAGCGCGAGCCCGTCCACGCGGTGCGCCGCCACCACCCCGCCGACCTCGTCGCGGCCCTCGAGCAGCAGGACCTGCCGCCCGCCCCGCGCGAGGTCGCGCGCGGCCACGAGCCCGGCCACCCCGCCGCCGACGACGACGACGTCCCAGGCGTGGGGGTCCCGGGCGTCGCCGTCCGGCGCCGCGGTCACGCCTCCCCGACCTCCACGTCGTGCACGAGCCGCACGACGCGGGTGAGCACGTCGGGGTCCGTCTCCGGCGGGACGCCGTGGCCGAGGTTCACCACGTGCCCGGGGGCGCCGGCACCGCGCGCGAGCACGTCCCGGACGTGCGCCTCCAGCACCGGCCAGGGCGCGAACAGCAGCGCGGGGTCGATGTTGCCCTGCACGGGGGTGGTGCCGCCGAGGCGGCGCACGGCCTCGTCGAGCGGGAGCCGGTGGTCCACCCCGACGACGTCCGCGCCCACGTCGCGCATGGCGACGAGCAGCTCGCTCGTCCCCGTGCCGAAGTGCACGGTGCGGACGCCCAGGTCGCGCACGTGCCCCAGCGCCCGCGCCGACGCCGGCGCCACCCGTGCCTCGTAGTCCGCCAGCGACAGCGACCCGGCCCAGGAGTCGAAGAGCTGCGCGGCGCTCGTGCCCGCCTCGACCTGGGCCCGCAGGAAGGTGCCCGTGACGTCGGCCGCCCAGGTCAGCAGGTCGTCCCAGACCGCCGGGTCGGCGTGCATGAGCGTGCGGGCGGCCAGGTGGTCCCGCGACGGCCCGCCCTCGACGAGGTACGCGGCCAGCGTGAACGGCGCCCCCGCGAAGCCGATGAGCGGCGTGGTGCCCAGCGCCGCGACCGTGAGCGCGACGCCCTCGGCCACCGGCGCGAGGCGCTCCGCGGTCAGGGGTCCCAGGTCGCGCAGCCGCGCGACGTCGTCGGCCGTGCGCACCGGGTCCGCGATGACCGGCCCGACGCCGGGCTTGATCTCCACGTCGACGCCGACGAGCCGCAGCGGCACGACGATGTCCGAGAAGAAGATGCCGGCGTCCACGCCGTGCCGCCGGACGGGCTGCAGCGTCAGCTCCGACGCCAGCGCCGGGTCGAGGCACGAGTCGAGCATCGCCGTGCCCGCGCGGGCCGCCCGGTACTCCGGCAGCGACCGCCCCGCCTGCCGCATGAACCACACCGGACGGGTCGCCCCGCCCCGTCCGGTATACGCCTGGACGAGGGGCGAATTCGTCGTCCGGCCGTCGACGAGGGGGTGCTGCTGTGGGAGGCTCACCACACGATTGTGCCGGACAATTACCGGCGTGTTTCAATCGAGCACGTGGTGCTCGTCAGTCTCGTCGCGAGCCACCACGACCTCGACCTGTCGGTGCTCGACAGGCTCTCCACGGATGCTGCGGCCGTCGGAGCCGAGCTCGTGGCGGCCAGGGGTCCGGTCCGTGGGGCCGTGACCCTCGCCACGTGCAACCGTCTGGAGCTCTACGTCGACGTGCCCGACGCCGACGCGGTGGGCGACGCCCGCACCGCGGTGGCCCGGGCGGTGGGCGCGCGCTCCGGCCTGGCGCCCACCGACGTGGCCGCGCACCTGCGGCTGCTCGTCGACCGCGAGGTCAGCGCGCACCTGTTCGGCGTCGCCAGCGGCCTGGAGTCCATGGTCGTCGGGGAGCGGGAGATCGCCGGCCAGGTGCGGCGCGCCCTCGCCTCCGCGCGCCGGGACGGCACGACGACCCCGGACCTCGAGACGCTGTTCCAGGCGGCCTCGCGCTCGTCGCGGGCGGTCGAGGCGCGCACGGGCATCGGTGCCACCGGGCGGTCGGTCGTCGGGGTCGCCCTCGACCTGGCCGAGCGGGACCTGCCGGACTGGTCGGCGGTGCGCTGCGTGCTCGTCGGCACGGGGTCCTACGCCGGTGCGAGCCTCGCGGCCCTGCGCGCCCGGGGCTGCGGCGACGTCCGCGTGTTCTCCCCGTCCGGCCGCGCGGGGGACTTCGCGTCCGCCCGCGGCGTCGACGCCGTCCCGCCGGGGCGCGACCTGGCCGACGAGGTGCGCGACGCCGACCTCGTCGTCGCCTGCAGCGGCGCGGCCGGGCCCGTGCTCACCGCGGAGCACCTCGAGGCGGCCCGGCACGAGGCAGGTCGGGACGGTGCCGCGCCGCGCCCGCTGACCGTGCTGGACCTGGCCCTCCTGCACGACATCGACCCCCGCGTGGGGGACCTGCCCGGCGTGCACCTCGTCACGCTGCACACGGTCGCCGAGCACGCGCCGGACGAGCACGCGGCCGTCGCGGAGGCGCGCGCCGTCGCCGCCGAGATGGCGGCGGGGTTCGAGGCGGAGCGGCGCATCCGCGCGTGGGACCCGGCGGTCGTCGCCGAGCGCACGCGCGTGCTCGGCGGGCTCGAGGCGGCGCTGGCCGCCCTGCCGGAGGACGCCCGCGACGAGCGTGCCGAGCGGGCGCTGCGCCGGCGCGTGCGGCGCGCGCTGCACGGGCCGACCGTGCGCGCGCGGGCGGCGGCCCGCGACGGCGACGGGGCCGGCTTCGCCGCGGCCCTGGCGCAGCTCGCCGCGATCGACGTGCCGGTGCTGGCGCTCGACGCGGGCGCCCCGGCCTGACGCCACGGCCCTTCGGTGCCGTCCTCGGTGCCGTCCTCGGTGCCGCCACCGGCGCACCCCTCGGTGCGCCCCTCGGCGCGCGGGGCGGACCGACCTGGGCGAGCATCGGGGCAGAGGCGGCGCACGTGCGCCGCGCACACCGCCACCCCGAGGAGACCCGCATGTGGATGTTCCTGTCCCGAGCGCTGCGGCGCTGGGTGATCGCCGCCGTGCTGGTGCCGCTGGGCGCGAAGGCGCTCGGCGCCGCCGGCCGCGGCCTCGAGCGCCGGTCCGGTCGCACCCGCCTCACGCGCGGTGTCCAGGGCGCGGCGGACCTGCTCGGTCGGCAGCGGCGGCGCGGGCGCCGCTGACCCCTCGTCGTCCGGCGCGCAGCGCGCCGGAGGTGGCGAGCGCCCGTCAGCGCGGCGCGTCCTCCAGGTGCCCGACGATCGACGCGGCCAGCCCCGTGTAGGTCGCCGGGGTCAGCGCGGCCAGCCGCGCGGCGGCCTCGTCGGGCAGCCCGAGACCCGCGACGAACTCCCGCATGTCCTGCGCCGTGAGCCGGCGGCCGCGCGTGAGGTCCTTGAGCCGCTCGTAGGGGTTGTCCATGCCGGGCACCCCGGCGACGGCCGCGGCGCGCATGACGGACTGCACGGGCTCGCCGAGGACCTCCCAGTTCTCGTCGAGCTCGCGCGCCAGCAGGTCCGTGTCGACGTCGAGCGCGCGGAGCCCGCGGCGGACGTTGTCGATGGCCAGCAGCCCGTGCCCGAAGGCCGGGCCGATGTTGCGCTGGGTGGTGGAGTCCGTCAGGTCGCGCTGCAGGCGACTGGTGACGAGGGTCGCGGACAGCGTGTCGAGCAGCGCGCACGAGATCTCGAGGTTGGCCTCGGCGTTCTCGAACCGGATGGGGTTGACCTTGTGCGGCATCGTCGACGAGCCCGTCGCGCCCGCCACCGGCACCTGCCGGAACACCCCGCGCGAGATGTAGGACCACACGTCCGTCGCCAGGTTGTGCAGGACGCGGTGGAAGCGGGCGACGTCGGCGTAGAGCTCGGCCTGCCAGTCGTGCGACTCGATCTGCGTGGTCAGCGGGTTCCACGTCAGGCCGAGGCGCTCGACGAACGTCCGTGCGACGACCTCCCAATCCGCCCCGGGGACCGCCACCACGTGCGCGCCGTACGTGCCCGTGGCGCCGTTGATCTTGCCGAGGTACTCGTCGCCCGCCACGCGCCGCAGCTGGCGCCGGAGCCGGTGCGCGAGGACGGCCAGCTCCTTGCCCAGCGTCGTCGGCGTCGCGGGCTGGCCGTGCGTGAGGGCCAGCAGCGGCACCTCCGCGTACCGGTGCGCCAGGGCCGCGACCTCGTCGACGAGGGCCGTGGCGGCCGGCGCCCACACGTCCCGCACCGCGCCGCGGACCATGCGGGCGTACGCCAGGTTGTTGACGTCCTCGCTGGTGCAGGCGAAGTGCACGAGCTCGGCGGCGGCGGGCAGCACGGTCGGCCGGCCCAGCACCTCGGGGGCGGCGGCCAGGCGGCGCTTGAGGAAGTACTCGACGGCCTTCACGTCGTGCACCGTCGTGCGCTCGATCTCCGCCAGCTCGGCGATCTCGTCGGCGCCGAAGGACGTGACGACCTCGCGCAGGTAGTCGGCCTCGACGGCGTCGAGCGTCGGGGCGCCGGGCACCACGCCGTGCTCGGTGAGGTGCAGCACCCACTCGACCTCGACGTGCAACCGCTCCCGGTTGAGCGCCGCCTCCGACAGGTGGTCCACCAGCGGGGCGACCGTCGGGCGGTAGCGGCCGTCGAGCGGGCCCAGCGCGATGGCCGGCTCGACGTCGGCCAGCACGACGCGCGCGGGGACCGGGGGCAGGGCGGTGTCGGGGGCCGTCATGGGCGTCATGATCCCACCGCGTCCCCCACCGCCGGACGGGGTGCCCGTGCCTCAGCCGGCCGTCGGACGCGGGGCCGGGCCGTCCGCCGCGGCGAGCGCCAGCACGACCTCGGTACCGCGCCCGGGCCCCGGCGACGTCGCGGTGAGCGTGCCGCCGTGCGCCTCGGCGAGGGCCCTGCTGATCGCCAGGCCGATGCCCGAGCCGCCGTGGTCCCGGTCGCGGGCGGTGTCGGCGCGGTAGAAGCGCTCGAAGACGTGCGGCAGGTGCTCCGCCGCGATCCCCTCGCCGGTGTCGGCGACGCGCAGCAGCACGCGGTCGCCCTCCCGCCGCGCGTCGAGGACCACGCGCCCGCCGCGCGGCGTGTGCCGCAGCGCGTTGCTGAGCAGGTTGTCCAGCACCTGCGCGACCCGGTCGGCGTCGACGTGGACCACGGCGTCCGACGAGCCCGTCACAGTCAGCTCCACTCCCGCGGCGACGGCCCGGTCCGCCGCGGCCCGCGCCGCGGCGTCGAGCAGCGCGCCAGCCGTCACGGGACGCCGGTCGAGGACGAGCTCGCCGCTCTCGGCGCGGGTGACGGCGGCGCGAGGTCCCCGGCCAGGCGCGTGAGCCGGTCGCCCTGGGCGCGCAGGACGGCGACCGTGCCGGCGTCGAGGGGCTGCACCCCGTCCTCGACCGCCTCGAGGTAGCCGACGAGCGTCGCGACCGGCGTGCGGAGCTCGTGCGCGACGTCGGCCAGCAGCCGCGAGCGCAGCCGGTCCGCCTCCGCCAGGTCGTCGGCCATGCGGTTGAAGGCCGCGGCGAGGTCGTCGAACTCCGCCCCCAGCCCAGGGGGTGCGACACGTGCGCCGTACCGGCCGGCGCCGATGCCGGACGCGGCGTGCGCGAGGGCGCCGAGCGACCGGCCGACCCGGCGCGTGAGCAGCGCGCACACGGCCAGCGAGGTCACCGCCGCCGCCCCGAGGGCGAGGGCCAGCGACCAGCCGCCGGCCGAGCGGAACGCCTCCTCGGCGTGCAGGACGGCGGCGTCGTGGTCGTCGACCCCGGCCCGGACCATGTGCTCGTGGAACACGCCCGGCCCGACGGCGAGGGCGACGGCCGCGGCCGTGAGCCCGCCGACGAGCAGCACGAGCGCGAGGGCCAGCATGAGACGGGGGCCGAGGCCCCACCGGGTGGACGCGCTCACCGTCCCTCCCCGATCCGGTAGCCCACGCCGCGTACGGTCCGGACGACGCGCTGCCGCTCGGCCGTGTCGCCGAGCTTCTGCCGCAGGTGCAGCACGTGGACGTCGACGAGGTGCACGTCGCCCACCCAGCCCGGCCCCCACACCGCGTCGACGAGCTCGCGGCGGGTCAGCGCGGTGCCCGGCCGCGCGGCGAGCGCGTGCAGGACGTCGAACTCGGTGCGGGTGAGCGGCACCTCGACGCCGTCGAGCCGCACCTCGCGGGCCTCGGGGTCCAGCACCAGGGCCCCGACGACGAGGGGCGGCCGCGGCGGGCGCGGTGCGTCCGGCGCGGGTACGGGCCGGCGGGGCCGACGCATGAGCACCTGCGCGCGGGCGACGAGCTCGCGGGGGCTGAAGGGCTTGGTGACGTAGTCGTCGGCACCCGCGGCGAGCCCGACGAGCGTGTCGGCCTCCTCGGCCCGTGCCGTCAGCACGAGGACGTAGCAGTCGGAGAACTCGCGCAGCCGACGGCACACGTCGAGGCCGTCGAGCCCCGGCAGGCCGAGGTCGAGCACGACGAGGTCCGGGTCGACCTCGCGCAGCAGCGGCAGGGCGGCGGCGCCGTCGTGGCACAGCCGCACCTCGAACCCCTCGCGCTCGAGGTACCCGGCGACGAGCCGGGCGAGCGGCACCTCGTCGTCCACCACGACCGCCCGCCGCCGGGGCGGTCCGGACGCTCCGGGCGCGCCGGACGCGGGGGCCGGAAACGGCTGGGAGGAGGACTGCACCGCGTCATCATCGCGAGGACCCGGGTCGTCGCGGGCGGCGCGTGGGTGACGAGGGCGCGATCGACATCGGATCTTCATCGTGGCCGGGCCGCGGCACGGCCGGGGGCGGGTGATGCTGGAGGTGCTGTCCTGCACGCCCCCGTTCCCCCCCGCCCGGCCCCGTGCCGCGCTCACCCTCGGAGGTCCGCCGTGACCCGCTCGACCCACCGCCTCCTCGCGGGTGCGACCGCCCTCGTCGTCGCCGCCGGGCTCGCCGCATGCGGCGGGTCGGACGGCGGCGCGGGGGCGGCGTCGGGGGCGGCGTCGGGGGCGGACGGGGCGACCGCGTCCGCCGGCGCGACCCACGCCGCGGCCGACGTCGCGTTCGCGCAGATGATGGTCGTGCACCACGAGGGCGCGATCGACATGGCGGACCTCGCCGTGGAGCGCGCCGGCAGCGAGGACGTGAGGGCGCTGGCCGGGCGGATCTCCGCGGCGCAGGGGCCCGAGATCGCGACGATGACCGGGTGGCTCGAGGCGTGGGGCGAGGACGTGTCCGCGGACGCGGAGGCGGGCCACGACATGGAGGGTCACGACACGGAGGGCCACGACATGGAGGGTCACGGCGGGTCCGGGCACGACATGGCGGGCATGACCATGGACGGCCTGACGCAGGAGGAGGCGATGGCCGAGCTCGAGGGCCTCGAGGGCGCGGCGTTCGACCGGCGCTTCCTCGAGCTCATGGTCGCCCACCACGAGGGCGCGGTGACGATGGCCGAGCAGGAGCTCGAGGAGGGCAGGGCGCCGGAGGCGACCGAGCTGGCGGGTCGCGTCGTCGAGGACCAGACGGCGGAGATCGCGCAGATGCGGGAGCTGCTCGCCGGGCTCTAGGACGCGTGCGGGCGGACGGGGCGCCGGTCGCCCCCCGCGTCCCGGCAGTCGCGGGACCGGGGCCTGTCATCGGGCCGTCCCCAGCCCGTCGTCGGCCGCGCGCGCCCACGTCGCGGCCGCCGTCGACCCTGCGGGCGCCGGTGCGCTCGTACCGTCGCCCGCGTGCCGCTCTCCCCCTCGTCCGCGCCCGGCGCCGACCTCCCGGTCGACGTCCTCGTGCTGCTGCACCACGCGGCGGTGGCGGTGGCGTCGGCGCAGGCGGCGCTGCCGCCGGGGCTCGACGACGCCTGGCGCGGGCCGGCCGCGGACGGGGCGACGGAGCGGCTCACGCGGTTGCGGGTCGGCCTGGCCGCCCTGCGCGACGTGGTGGACGACCTCCCGGGTGCGGTGCGCGCCGCGGCGGGGGGCGGCGCCGGCGGAGCGTCGGTCGCGCCCTGGCCGACGGCTGCACCGGCGTCGTGGCGGTCGTCGCGGGGGTGGCCGTGACGGAAGGAGCTGCAGCCGGGCGGGTGGTGACCGGGTCCGTCGGCACGGCGGGGGTCGTCAGGCCGGGTCCGGTCGAGGTGCTGGGCGGGACCGGGCCGACCGTCGCCGACCTCGCGCTGCTCGCGGTGGTGGCCGCGCGCCTCGACGGCGTGGCCGCCGACCTGCGCCGCGCCGCCGCCGCCCTCGACGCGGCGGACCGGGCCCTCGCCGACCCGGGGCCGCCCGCCGGGTGGCCGGGCGGGATCCCGTCAGGGGCGCTCGCCGGGCGCGCGACGATCGCGGCAGCCGCCGCGCCGCCCCGGGGAGCGGCCGCTCTGGCCCGGTCCGCCGAGGCGCTGGCGGCGGACCTGCGTCAGGTGCGGGTGAGCTACGCGGCGGCCGACGACGGGGTGCGCCGCGCGCTGCTCGCCCTGCGCGCGCAGGTCGCGGCCGCCCGCGCGCTCCTGCCCCTCGACGGCGCGGGGACGGGGCGGGGTGAGGCGTGGACCGCGCTCGTCGGCGGGGGCCTGCCGGTCGCGGCGGTGACCGTGCTGGGTCAGGTCGTCGGTGGTCCCGGCGGCGTGCCGGTGGCCGCGGGTCGCCTCGCCGGGCTCGTCGACGGGCCGGGTGGGGACGGCGTCGTCGTGCGGCCCGTCGTCGACCCGCCGCAGGTGCCGGCGCCGCGGGACGCCGCCGGGGTGCTGGCCGCCGTGGGCGCGGTGGCCTCCGGCTGGGCCTGCCGGCCCGGGGCGCGGGCGGTGGTGGGCCTGCAGCGGCTCGACCACCCCGACGGGGGCCGGGCGTGGCTGCTGCTCGTGCCCGGGACGGTCGAGTGGCGGCCCGGGACGTCGGTCCCCGCCGACCTCACGAGCGACCTGCAGCTCGTCGCCGGGCGGTCCGACCCCCTGACGGCCGGCGCGCTCGCGGTGCTGGCGGGCGCGGGCGTCGGGCCGGACGAGCCCGTGCTGCTCGCCGGGCACAGCCAGGGCGGGCTCGTCGTGCAGGCCGTGGCGGGCGCCGCCGCCGGGACGTACGCCGTGCGGGGCGTGCTGACCGCCGGGTCGCCGGACGTGCCCCGCGCGCTGCCGCCGGGCGTCCCCGTCCGGCACTACCGCCACCCCACGGACCCGGTGCCGCAGCTCGACGGCCTGCCGGACGTGGTGGGCGGGGACGTCACCGTCGTGCGGCGGGACCCCGGCCTGCCGGCGAGCCGTGCCCACGGGCTGGGGGCGTACGTGGCGACGGCCCGCGCCGCGGAGGCCCTCGGGCCCGACCCGCGCACGGCCGCCGTCGACGCCGCGCTCGCGGCCGTGCTCGGGCCGGCCGGCACCACGGCGACGACGACGGTCGTCGAGCTCGCGCGGCCGCCGGAGGACCGGTGACGCCGCCCGAGGGCGGGACGGGTGGTCCCGGCCCGGCGCGGGCTCAGTCCCGGTCGCGCCGCGTCAGCGCGGAGAGCAGCCAGCTCACGACCGACACCACCAGGGCGCCGACGAACGCCGTGCCGAAGCCGTCGACGCGCAGGCCGAGCGTCGTCTGCTCGCTGATCCAGGCGGTGAGCAGCAGCATGAGCGCGTTGACGACGAGGTGGAACAGCCCGAGCGTGAGGACGTACAGCGGCAGCGACAGCACGGCGACGACCGGTTTGACGACCGCGTTGACGAGCCCGAACAGCAGCCCGACGAGCAGCACGACCCCGACCTGGCCGGGCAGGGTCTCCGCGCCGACCAGCCGCATGCCGGGCAGCAGCAGGGTGGCGACCCAGATCGCCGCCCCCGAGACGAGCACGCGTCCGACGAAGGCCATGCGGCGTTCCTGCCAGAGGCACCCCCGGGACCGCGGTCGGATCCCGGGCGGCCGCGGACGGACCCACCCGGGCACGCCTGCCCGGGCACGCCCGCCCGGGTGGCATCCTTGGCGACCGTGAGCCGAGACCGGGGCGGGGACCGTCCGCACGTGCCGCTGCGTCGCGCCCTCGCCGACCTGCCGCCCTACGTGCCCGGAGCGCGGGCGGCCGTCGGGGCCGCGGCCTACAAGCTCTCGTCGAACGAGAACCCCTACCCCCCGCTGCCCTCGGTCGTCGCCGCCGTGGCCGACGCCGCCGCGGACCTCAACCGCTACCCCGACATGTACGCCTCGGAGCTCGTCGAGGCGGTCGCGGCCCACCACGGCGTCGACCCGGCGGGCGTGGTCGCCGGGTGCGGCTCCGTCGCGGTCCTCGAGCACGTCCTGGCGGCGGTGTGCGAGCCGGGCGACGAGGTGGTCCTGCCGTGGCGGTCCTTCGAGGCCTACCCCATCGCCGTCCGGCTGGCCGGGGCGCAGGCGGTGCCCGTGCCGCTGACCCCCGAGGCGCGGCTGGACCTGCCGGCGATGGCGGCGGCCGTCACGGGCCGCACGCGCGTGGTCCTCGTCTGCACGCCGAACAACCCGACGGGGCCCGCGGTGCGCGCGCCCGAGCTGGCCGCGCTGCTGGCGGCCGTGCCGTCCGACGTGCTCGTCGCCGTGGACGAGGCCTACGTCGAGTTCGTGCGCGACCCCGACGCGGCCGACGGCCTGGCCGCCCTGCGCGAGCACCCGAACGTCGTCGTGCTGCGCACGTTCTCCAAGGCGTACGGGCTGGCGGGGCTGCGGGTGGGCTACGCGCTGGCCCGGCCGCGGCTGGCCGCCGGCATCCGCGCGGCGTCGACGCCGTTCGGGGTGAACGCCCTCGCGCAGGTGGCGGCCCTGGCGTCGCTGCGGGCGCAGGGGGAGATGCGGACCCGGGTCGACGCGGTCGTCGCCGAGCGGGCCAGGCTCCTGGCCGGCCTCCGGGCGCAGGGGCGCACGGTGCCGGACAGCGAGGCGAACTTCGTCTGGCTGCCGCTGGGCCAGGGCGCCGCGGCCTTCGCGTCCGCGGCCGCCGCCGCCGGGCTGCTCGTCCGGCCCTTCGCCGGCGACGGCGTGCGCGTCTCCGTCGGCGAGCCCGAGGCCACGGACCTCCTGCTGTCGTGGACGGCGGACCTGCCCGTCTGACGGACGGTCTGGCGGACCGTCCGACCCGGCCGGCTGACGGAGGCCGTCGAGCTCCGTCCGAGCTCCGTCCGGCCTGCGTCCGACCTGCCCGATTCCTCCCGGCTGCACCCGTAAGCCCGGCTGCGCGCCCGTTCCGGTGGCGCACCTGCCGGGGTCGCCCTAGCGTCGACGTCAGACGGGTCCTCCTGGACCCGGCCGCCGGCGTTCGTGCCGGCACAGCTGCACAGGCGGACCGCCCGGCCGGACGGGACGCCAGCACCGCGGCCACGGCCGCGGGCGGACCGTGAGCACACACGGTCCTCCCACCGTCCAGCACGACCGGGTGCACCCCGGGCAGGGCGTGCACCCCACCACGCAACGGCGACCGCCACGGGGCGGCCGCCCGGTCGTGCCCGTCGCCGTCCCCGGCGCCGGGCGCGGCCCTCCTGGAGGAGACGACATGACTCACGTAGCCGAGGGTGGGATCGCCACGGGCGGGACCACGGGTACCGCCGGGACGACGCAGACCGCCCGCGACGAGGCGTCGGGCGTCGCGCACACCGCCAAGGACCAGGCCAAGGACGTCGCCGCATCCGGCGCCGAGGCCGCCAAGGGCGTCCTCGGGGACGCGAAGGCCGAGGCGAGCGGCGTGGCGCAGGCCGCGACGCAGCAGGCCCGCGACCTGTTCGGCCAGGCCCGGACGCAGCTGTCCTCCCAGGCGGGCGAGCAGCAGGGCCGGCTCGCCGGCACGCTCCGCACCGTCAGCGACCAGCTGGGCGAGATGGCCTCCACCCCGTCCGAGGGCGGCATCGCCACCGACCTGGTGCACGAGATCTCCTCGCGCGTCGGGACCCTGGCCCAGCGCCTCGAGAACGCCGAGCCGGCCGAGCTGCTCGACGACGTGCGCCGCTTCGCGCGGCAGCGTCCGGGCACGTTCCTCCTCATCGCCGGCGCGACGGGGCTCGTGCTCGGCCGCCTCACGCGCGGCGCCAAGGACGCGGCCTCCCAGCAGTCCTCCGAGCAGTCCTCCGTGCCCCGCTCCGTGACGTCGGGCACGTCGGCCGGCCTCTACACGCCGGCGCCGACGACCTCGTCGTACGGCCTCGGTGCGCCCGCCACGACGGGCTACGCCACGTCGGGCCTCGCGACCGGCACGTCGGACTACACGGCGGGCTACGACGACGACTCGAGCACGGGCACGGGCGTCCTCGGCGGCACGGCCGGCCTCGTCGACGACGACGCCGACCCGCTGCTGGGCGCCTCCGGCTCCCCGGACCAGCCGTGGGCCACCCCGGACGCCGCCACGGGCGCCACGGGTGACTCCTACGCCACGGGCACGGGCACCACGCGACGGGAGGACCTGCCGTGAGCACGTCCTACGAGACGACGGGCGGGTCCAGCGCCGCCGGCTCCGCCGGCGTCGGCCCGGGCCCGTCGGCGAGCGTGGGCGAGCTCCTCGGCGAGGTGACGCGCGACCTGTCGACGCTCATGCGCCAGGAGGTCGCGCTCGCCAAGGCCGAGGCCAAGGAGTCGGCCACGCAGGCGGGCAAGGGCGCCGGGATGCTCGCGGGTGCGGGCGTCGCGGGGCACTTCGTCCTGCTGTTCCTGTCGCTCGCGCTCATGTGGGCGCTGGGCACCCTGTTCGACAGCCTGGGCTGGGCGGCCGTGGTCGTCGCGGTCCTGTGGGGCATCGTCGCCGCCGTCCTCGCCCTGCGCGGCAAGAAGGAGCTCGCCCGCACGAAGGGCGTCCCGCGCACCCAGGAGACGGCGAAGAAGATCCCGAACGCACTGACCGGACACGAGGAGAAGAACGCATGAGCACCGACCCGGACCAGATCCGCGCCGACATCGAGCGGACCCGTAGCGAGCTCAGCGCGGACGTCGACGCCCTCACCGACAAGGTCAACCCGCACAACGTCGTCGAGCGCCAGAAGGAGAAGGCGCGCAGCGCCGTCGGCGGCGCCGTCGAGACCGTCCGCGAGAAGGTGATGGGTGTGAAGGACCAGGTGACGGACACCGTGCACGGCGCCACCGACTCGGCCAAGGACTCGCTGCACGGCGCGAAGGACTCGGTCTCCGGCACCCTGCACGGCGCCAAGGACCACGCCTCCGGCAGCGCCCACGGCGTGGCCGGGTCCGTCCAGGGCGCCCTGCACTCGACGACGGGCTCCGCCCGCGGCGCCGCCGCCGGCGTGAAGAACCAGGCGACGGGCAACCCGCTCGCCGCCGGTCTCATCGCCTTCGGCGCCGGCTGGCTCCTCGGCTCGCTGCTGCCGAGCTCCGAGAAGGAGCGCCAGGCGGCCTCGGCCGCCAAGGAGCAGGCGTCGGGCCTGGTCGACGAGGCCAAGGGCGTCGCGCGCTCCATCGCGCAGGACCTCAAGGAGCCCGCGCAGGACGCGGCCCAGGCCGTCAAGGAGCGGGCCACCGAGGCGGCCACCACCGTCAAGGAGCACGGCCAGGCGGCCGCGCAGGACGTCAAGGCGCAGGGCGTCGACGCCGCCCAGGGCGTCAAGCAGCAGGCCGGCGACGCCGCGCAGAACGTGCGCGCCTCCTCGTCCTCCTGACGCGGCACCCGTAGGACCCCCGGCCCGCCCCGACGCCCCGCGTCGGGGCGGGCCGCCCCACATCCCCGGAGGATCGACATGAGCACGTCCCCAACCGTCCACGAGGACGCGGACCAGCAGGCCCAGGGCCCGGACCCCGAGGACCCCCGCAAGCCGGACTCTCCGGACGACCTGACGAAGCCGTCCTGGAAGTACGTGCTCCGCAAGACGGTGCGCGAGTTCACGGACGACCAGTGCACCGACCTCGCCGCCGCGCTCACCTACTACGCGGTGCTCGCGCTCGCGCCGGCACTGCTGGCGCTCGTCAGCGTCCTCAGCCTCGTGGGCGACGGCGCGCAGCTCGTCGAGCAGGCCGTCGGCGTCGTGGAGCAGGTGGCGCCGGACGCGGGCGAGACGATCGGCCCCATCCTCACGGCGTTCACGCAGACCCCGGCGGCCGGGTTCGCGCTCGTCATCGGTCTCGCGACGGCCCTCTGGTCCGCCTCCGGGTACGTGGGCGCCTTCGGCCGGGCCATGAACCGGGTGTACGAGGTCGAGGAGGGCCGGCCGTTCTGGAAGCTGCGCCCGACGAACATCCTCGTCACGTTCGTGACCGTCGTCATCGTGGCCGTGGTCATCGCCGCGCTCGTGCTCAGCGGCGGGGTCGCGCGGTCCATCGGCGACCTCGTCGGGCTGAGCGACGTCACCGTCACGGTGTGGAACATCGCGAAGTGGCCGGTCATCGTGGCCCTCGTCGTGCTCGCCGTCGCCGTGCTGTACAACTTCACGCCCAACGTCAAGCAGCCGAAGTTCCGCTGGACGAGCCTCGGCGCCGCGCTCGCGATCGTCACGTGGGCCCTCGCCACCGTGGCGTTCGGCTTCTACGTCGCGAACTTCGGCAGCTACAACGAGACCTACGGCACCTTCGGTGGTGTCATCGCGTTCCTGCTGTGGCTCTGGATCACGAACCTCGCGCTGCTCTTCGGCGCGGAGCTCGACGCCGAGATCGAGCGGGGCCGCGAGCTCCAGGGCGGCATCGCGGCGGAGATCGCGCTGCAGCTCCCCGCCCGCGACGTACGCAGCCTGAAGAAGAAGCAGGCCAAGCGCGAGGAGGACGAGGCGATGGGCCGCGCCCTGCGGATGTCGCACGGCGAGCACGACGCCAAGGACGAGGTGAAGGGCCGCTCCTGACCCTCAGGTGGTCTCTCGGGCGGCTTCTCGGGCGGTCCACTAGGCGGTCCGGCGGGGCACCGGCAGCGGCACGACGACGCCGCCGGTGCCCCGCTGCCGCGTCACGGGGTCGCCCGTGCCCAGGACCGCGGCCGGCGCCGGGCGGCCGAAGTGGTAGCCCTGCGCGTGGGTGCAGCCCAGCGCGGCCAGCGCCGCCGCCTGCTCGGCCGTCTCCACGCCCTCCGCGACCACGGGCAGCCCCAGCCCGCGGGCCAGCGCGACGACGGCCGCCAGGACCGGCGTGCGCTCCGTGCCGGGCCCCAGCCGCGCGACGAACGACCGGTCGACCTTGAGCTGCGTGACGGGCATCCGCTCGAGGCGGCTGAGGGACGAGTAGCCGGTGCCGAAGTCGTCGATGGACACGCCCACGCCCGCCTCGCGCAGCACCCGGAGGTTCTCCAGCACGTGCTCCTCGCTGCGGCCCAGCGTGGTCTCCGTGACCTCGACGACGAGGACGGCCGGCGGCAGGCCGGCGGCGCGCAGCGTCACGAGGACGTCGTCGGCGTAGTCGGGCCGGCACAGCTCGAGGTAGGAGACGTTGACGGCGACCGTCCGCGGCAGGCCCGGCCGACCCTGCCAGGCGACGAGCTGGGCAACGGCCTCGTCGAGCACGAAGCGCCCGAGCTCGACGACGGACCCGTCCCGCTCGGCGCGGGGCACGAAGACGTCCGGCGGCACGGGGCCGCGTTCCGGGTCCGTCCAGCGCACGAGGGCCTCCGCGCTGGTGACCGCACCGTCGGGGAGCGTGACCACGGGTTGGTAGTGCACGACGAGCTCGCCCTCGGCGATGGCGCGCCGCAGCCGGGCCGCGCTGGTGCCGCCCGCGTCGAGCACCACCGTGCGGTCGCCGCCGAGCGACCGGGCACGGTAGGCGGCGGTCTTCGCGCGGTGCAGGAGGACGGCCGGGCTGTCGTCGGGCTCGGCGACCGCGGCACCCGCGGCCGCCGTCGTGGGGAGCAACGCGGCGCGGAGGGCGTCGGCGACCGCCGCGGCCTCGTCGACGCCCGTGCGCGGCAGCAGCACCGTGAACTCGTCGCTGCCGTAGCGGGCCAGGACGACGCCGTCGCCGAGCGTGCGGCGGGAGCGGGCGGCGACGACGCGCAGCAGCCGGTCACCGGCCTCCGCGCCCGCCACCTCGTTGAGCCGGCGGAACCCGTCGAGGTCGAGCAGGACCACCGCGGGGGCGCCCCGGCCGGCGCGCAGCTCCTCCGTGAGCAGCCGGTCGAAGCCCGCCTTGTTGGGCAGCTCGGTGACGGGGTCGACCGTCGCCGCCGCGGCCCGCCGCACCAGCCAGCCGACGAAGGACCCGCAGCACAGGAACACGCCCTCCTGCAGCACCGCGAGGGTGGTCGACGCGCCGGTCACGACGACGACGCCGACGTGCAGGACCGCGCTGACCGCCATCATCGACGCGGCCAGCCGCCAGGAGAAGAAGAAGAACGTGTCGACGACGACGAAGAGGTAGAAGGTGCCGTAGGCGTCCGCGAGCGGGGTGCCGGCGCCGAGCCGGACGACCGTCGTCACGACCAGCGCCCCGGCGGGCGGCATGACCAGGAAGGCCGCGCGCGGGAGGCGTGGCCCCGAGGGCAGCAGCGCGAGGCCCGTCACCAGGCACAGCACCGCGAGGGTCGCCAGCGGCACGAGGTGCGGGACGTCACCGCCCTGCACGGCGAGCGCGAGCAGCCCCAGCAGGCCGCCGGCGGTCCAGAACCCGCCGGCGACGGCACCCATCGTCCGCGGGTTGGCCACGGCGGGTGCCGCCCACGTCGGCACGGCGGTGCGGGCGGCTCGCCGCGGGCGCGAGGGAGCGCTCGACATGCGGCCTCCTCATGGCGCGCGACGCGACGCCCGCCGCTGCTGGACGGGCCGGCCGCGGCGTGCTGACGCCCCGACCAACCCCGTCCATCGGGGCCGCCCGGCGCGGCGTGAGCGCGCGGTCCCCCGGTCGGGTGGCGCACGCCCGACCGTCACCCGATCGTCACCCCCTCGGGGGGTCCTCCGCCGCCGTCCGGGGCGTCCGGTAGCCCACGACCTTGTGCGAGCCGTCGCACCACGGCGGGATGCCCGTCGAGCCGCACCGGCACAGCGCCACCGTGCGGCGCGTGCGCTCGACGGGGCGGCCGTCGGCGTCGACGACCTCGAAGTCGCCGCGCACGAGGAGGGGCCCGTCCGGGCACGCGACGACGCGCGTGGGGGCCCCGCTCACGCGGCGCCGTCCCGGGTCGCGCCGTCGCCGGCGGGCAGCGGGCGCCGCAGCGACGAGCGGCCCTCGCGCCAGGCCGCGACCTGCGCCTCGGCGACCCACGTGTCGAGGGCGAGGCAGAGCGCGGCCCCGAACAGCACGTCGTCGCGCACCGCTGGGTCGTCGACGGCCAGCGCCCCGGCGAGGTCGCGGGCGGCGATCTGCTCGTGCACGGCATCGGCCTCGACGTGCTCGTCGAAGTAGCGCGTGACCTCCTCGTCGAAGCCGAGGCGCCGGAAGCCGTTGCCGTACAGCCGGTTCGGCGTGGTCGAGGTCATCTCGAACGCCGCGAGGTGCCCCGCGACCGCGCCCCGCAGCCGGCGCTGCAGCCCGAGCAGGGACATGGTGGTGAGGGAGGCGATCGTCACGGCGGGGATGTGGTCGACGTACGCGCCCGGCTGGTCGTCGAGGCCGAGGGCCCGCATCGTGCGGGCGAACAGCGCCGCGTGCATCCGGTCCGCCAGGCCCCCGCCGTACTCGTCGGCCTGGATCTCCACGAGCGCCGCCTTCGGCACCCCGGACAGCCGCGGGATCGCCCAGGTGTGCGGGTCCGCCTCCTTGAGGTGGTACAGGGAGCGGTGCACGACGAGCTCGGCGGCCTGCTCGAGCGTGGCCGTCCGGGCGAGGTAGGTCGACAGCCCGGGTCCGCCCTCGGCGCCCGTGAGCGCGAAGAGGGCCTCGGCGACCTCCTGCGCGGTGGCGCCGGCGGGCACGTCGGGGACGGGGACCAGCTCGCGCAGGACCGCCTCCTGCGCGTCCTGGAGACGACCGCGCGTGCGCAGCAGCTCCGGGGACCACTCCCACCGGTCGTCCACACCGGCCAGGCCGCCGTAGTGCAGCTCCTGCAGGGTCAGGAGCGTGACCTGCAGGTCGTCGTCGCGGAGGAGGTCGTCGGTGGCGGCCAGCGCGGCGACGACGGCGTCGTCGAACGTCGCGAGCAGGGCCTCCGTGACGAGGTCGCCCGCCGGGCCGGGCGACGGGCGGAGGAGCACGTCCGCGAGGGCGCGGCCGGCGGGGCCGCGCGGCGGGGGGACGGGCATGGGGCCGTGGGCACCCGTGGTCGTCGGCGCGGCCGGCTGGGGGAGGACCGGCGCTGAGGTAGACGGGGCGGACGAGGACGGGGCGGATGAGGACGGGGCAGGCGAGGACAGGGTGTGCGGGGCCATCGAGGACCTCCTCGGCCGGGCGCAGGCCGGGGCTGGACCTGTGGCGGGGACGGACGGGCGAGCGGGACGGACGGGCGAGCGGGCGAGCGGGACGAGCGGGCGAGCGGGACGAGCGGGACGAGCGGGCGCGCGCGACGGCCGGAGCGGCCGGGGGGCGCCTGCCGCGATCGTGCCGCCGCCCCTACCGCGTCGCATCCCGGACGTCGCGCAACCGCTCCGCCAGCACACAGGTGGGGGTGGCGGCCCGGCGCAACCGGCCTCCCGCGTAGGGCACGCCGCCGCGCGCCCGCAGCGCGAGCGCCCACCAGGCGCACACGCCGCGCTCGAGCAGCCAGGCCGGCGCCAGGAGCGTCGCGCGCGCCGGCAGCACGCGGCCGCCGCCGGCGCGCCGCCGCCCGCGCTCGGCCACGGCCACGACCGCCGCGGCCGCGACGGCCACCAGCCCCGGGCGCCGGCGCGCGGCCAGCAGCGCCGGCAGCACCGCGAGCTCGGCCGCGAGACGCGCCGGCTGCGCCTGGGAGTCGTACGCCTGCCGCACCCGCTGCCCGAGGAAGTGCCGGGCGGTGGGCGGCAGCCGCCGGACGAGCAGGTCGTCGGCGCGGTGCTCGCGCCCCCCGGCGGCGACGACGGTGCGCAGCAGCTCGAGGTTCTCGAACAGCACGTCCCCGTCGTACCCGCCGGCGCGCAGCAGCACCGAGCGCCGCACGACGAGCGTGCCCGGGTAGTCCGAGCCGAACGCCCGGTTGAGGAGGGTCCGTCCCGTGTCCCACAGCGTGTGCCACGGCAGCGGGTCGAAGTGGTTCTGCGGCCGCACGACGTCGGCGTCGTCGAGCAGGGCCAGGGCCCGCTCCAGCCCCCGTCGGTCCCAGCGCACGTCGTCGTCGGCGAGCACCAGGCGCTCGCGGTCCGCCAGGTGCACGCCGGTCATGACGCCCGCGACCTTGCCGTTGGCACCCGGCCAGGGCGCCGGCGGCACGCGGTGCAGCCCCCCCGCGACGAGCGGCCGCCAGGCGTCGGCGTGGGCGGCCCACCGGGCCGGGGGCGACCCGTCGACGACGACCACCGGCAGGTGCGCGCCGAGCTCGGCGAGGTAGGCGGTGAGCTCGGCGAGGCCCTCGTCGTCGGTCCACCGCAGGGGCAGGACGTAGAGGGCGTCGGCGAGGTGGGCGGACGGTGCCGGCGGGGGCGCGGGGGACGCGGGGGCGGGTGCGACGGCGGACGTCACGGGGACCTCACGGGTGGTGCGGGGCCCGCCGCCCGCCCGGCCTGGACGTCGGGGCCCTGCGGACACCATCGCGCACGCCGGGCCCGGACGCGCGACGATGGCGGCGTGACGAGCGCGGAGGTCGACGGCCCGTCCAGGCGTGCGGGCGGCGCGGGCCGCCTGCGGATCAGCGTGGTGGTGCCCGCCCTCGACGAGGAGGCCCTGCTGCCGGCGTGCCTCGCGTCGCTGGCGGCGCAGGACCGGCCCGCCGACGAGGTGCTCGTCGTCGACAACGGGTCCCGCGACGCGACCGCCGCCCTCGCGCGGGCTGCCGGGGCGACGGTGCTCGTCGAGCCGCGGCGGGGGATCTGGCCCGCCGCCGCGCGGGGGTACGACGCCGCCTCGGGCGACGTCATCGCCCGCTGCGACGCGGACAGCACGCTGCCGCCCGGCTGGCTCGCGGCGGTGGAGGCGGCCTTCGCGGACCCGGCGTGCCTCGCCGTCACCGGGCCCGGGCGGTTCCGCGGGCTCGGACCGGTGGCGGCGCGCCTGGCCGACGTCCTCTACATGCGCGCCTACTTCGGGCTGCTCGGCGTCACGCTGGGTGGGACCCCGCTGTTCGGGTCGAGCCTGGCGCTGCGGTCCGCGACGTGGCGGGACGTGCGCGACGAGGTGCACCGGGAGGTGGACCTGCACGACGACCTCGACCTCAGCTTCCACCTGCCGACGGGGTCGGTGCGGTACGAGCCGGCGATGACCGTGGGCATCTCGGCGCGGCCGCTGCGCAGCGGCCGTGGGCTCGTCCGACGCGTGGTGCGGGGGTTCCGCTCGGTGCTCGTGCACTGGCCCGAGCAGGGCCCGTGGATGCGGCACCGGCGGCCCGCGCCCGTGCTCACGCCCGAGCTCGTGGACGCGGCGCCGGACGCGCCGGTGGCGGGGGTCCCGAGCCAACCTACGGTCCCGTAGCCTACGCTGACGTAGGTTCGTCGTCCCCGCCCGAGGAGGCACCCGTGCCCCAGCCCCCCGCCGCGCTCCCGGCGCCGTCCGCGCAGGCGCCCGGGCCTCTGCACGCCGAGGGTCTCGTGCAGCTGCTCACCCCGTCGGGCGAGCGCGTGGGGGACCCGGCCTGGGACCCGTGGGTGGAGCACCTGGACGCCGCCGCCCTGCGCGGGCTGTACCGCGACATGGTGCTCGTCCGCCGCTTCGACACGGAGGCCACCGCCCTGCAGCGGCAGGGCGAGCTCGCGCTGTTCGCGCAGGCCCTGGGTCAGGAGGCGGCCCAGGTCGGCTCCGGCCGGGCGCTGGCCCCGCAGGACCACGTCTTCCCGTCCTACCGGGAGCACGGCGTCGCGCACACGCGCGGCGTGGACCTGGCCGACGTGCTGCGCCTGTTCCGCGGCGTCGACCACGGCGGGTGGGACCCCGTCGCGCACGGCTTCCACCTGTACACGCTCGTCATCGGCTCCCACACGCTGCACGCGGTCGGCTACGCGATGGGCGTGCAGCGCGACGGCGACGTCGGCACGGGCGACGCCTCCCGCGACACCGCCGTCGTCACCTACTTCGGCGACGGCGCCACCGCGCAGGGCGACGTCAGCGAGGCCCTCGTCTTCGCCGCGGTGAACCGGGCGCCCGTCGTGCTGTTCTGCCAGAACAACCAGTGGGCCATCTCGGAGCCGACGACGCGGCAGGCCGTGGTGCCCATCGCGGACCGCGCGCCGGGCTTCGGCGTCCCCTCGGTGCGCGTGGACGGCAACGACGTGCTGGCGACCTACGCCGTGACGGCCGCTGCCCTCGAGCGGGCGCGGTCCGGCGGCGGCCCGACCTTCGTCGAGGCGTTCACGTACCGCATGGGCGCGCACACGACGTCGGACGACCCCTCGCGCTACCGCTCCGCCGACGAGGAGCAGCACTGGCGCGACCGCGACCCGATCGACCGGCTGCGCCGCCACCTCGAGGCGACGGGGGAGCTGCCCGACGCGTTCGTCGACGACCTGGCGCACGAGGCGGACGCGCTCGGGGAGCGCGTCCGCACGGCGGTGCGGGCCATGGGCCGTCCCGAGGCGGCGTCGATGTTCGAGCACGTCTACGCCACCCCGCACGCCGGGGTGGACGCCGACCGCGCCGCCTACGAGCGGTTCGAGGCGGCGATGGAGGGCACGGGCGGCCCGACGAGCACGACGACGGGCACGACGACCGGCATGACGACCGGCACGACGGGAGGCCACGCACGGTGAGCACCACGACCCCGCAGCGCACGCAGGCCGACACGCCGCCCGCCGCCGAGGGCGCCGGCGCCCCGGGTGCGCGCCCGGGCAGCCCGCGCCGCGCCCCCGAGCCCACGACCGGGACGCAGCGCGTCACCCTGGCCCGCGCGATCACCCTCGGCCTCCGTCGCGCCCTCGAGCAGGACCCGAAGGTGCTGCTCATGGGCGAGGACATCGGCCGGCTCGGCGGCGTCTTCCGCGTGACCGACGGGCTGCAGGCCGACTTCGGCGAGGACCGCGTGGTCGACACCCCGCTCGCCGAGTCGGGCATCGTCGGAACGGCGATCGGCCTGGCGCTGCGGGGCTACCGCCCGGTGTGCGAGATCCAGTTCGACGGGTTCATCTTCCCGGCGTACGACCAGATCACGACCCAGCTCGCGAAGATGCGCTACCGGTCGCGCGGGCGCCTCCAGGTACCCGTCGTCATCCGCGTGCCCTACGGCGGCGGCATCGGCGCGGTGGAGCACCACAGCGAGGACCCGACGGCTCTCTTCGCGCACACGGCGGGCCTGCGGATCGTCTCGCCCTCGTCGCCGGCGGACGCGTACACGATGATCCAGCAGGCCGTGGCCTCGCCGGACCCGGTGCTGTTCTTCGAGCCCAAGGGCCGCTACTGGGAGAAGGGCGAGGTCGACCTCGACGCCGCTCTCCCGCCGGCGCACCCCGCCGACGACGAGGGCGCGGGCGGGCTGGACCGGGCGCGGGTGGTGCGTGCCGGCACCGACGTCACCGTGGTCGCCTACGGGCCCACGGTCGGCACCGCGCTCAAGGCCGCGGAGGCGGCCGCGCGCGAGGGGACGAGCCTGGAGGTCGTCGACCTGCGCACGCTGAGCCCGCTGGACCTCGGGCCGGTGCTGGCGTCGGTGCGCCGGACGGGCCGCTGCGTCGTCGTGCACGAGGCCCCCGTGGCGCACGGCATCGGCGGCGAGGTGGCCGCCCGCGTCGCGGAGGAGTGCTTCTTCCACCTCGAGGCGCCGGTGCTGCGGGTCGGCGGCTGGGCGACGCCCTACCCGGTGGCGCGCCTCGAGCACGAGTACCTGCCGACGACGGACCGGGTCCTGGACGCGGTCGACCGCGCCCTCGCCTTCTGACCGGCCCCCATCTCCCCCGGAGCTCCCCGCCATGCCCACGTACGAGCAGTTCCTCCTCCCCGACGCCGGTGAGGGGCTGACCGAGGCCGACATCGTCACCTGGCTCGTCGGCCCGGGCGACACCGTGAGCGTCAACCAGCCGATCGTCGAGATCGAGACGGCCAAGTCGCTCGTCGAGCTGCCGTCGCCGTGGGCGGGCGTCGTGCACCGGCTGCTCGTCGAGCCGGGGGCGACCGTGGAGGTCGGCACGCCGATCATCGAGGTGGACGTGGACCCGGGCGGCCGGGCGGCGCCGGCGGCGGGGGGCCCGGAGGAGCGGGCGTCCGGTGCGGACGACGGCACCGGCGGCGACGAGACGTCGGGCGCGGTGCTCGTCGGCTACGGGCTGGGGGAGGGCGGCGGCAGCCGTCGCCGACGTGGCGCGGGCGCGCCGGTCGCCGCGGAGGCGCAGCCGGCGTCGGTGACCCCCGCGGCCTCCGCCCCGGCGGCAGCGGACGCCCCTGCCCCTGCCCCGGCACCTGCCCCAGCCCCTGTCCCTGTCCCTGTCCCAGCCCCGGTCTCAGCCCCTGTCTCCGCCACCGCGACGCCGGCCCGCCTCGAGGCCGCGCCGGTCGCCGTGGGCGCGCCGACCGTCGTCGCGGCGCCCGAGCCGCCGGCACCCCCGGCACCGCGGGCGCCGGGCACGCCCCGCCACGCGCTGGCCAAGCCGCCCGTGCGCAAGCTCGCCCGGGAGCTCGGCATCGACCTCGACACCGTCACGCCGACCGGCCCGGGCGGGATCGTCACGCGCGAGGACGTCCTCGGCCACAGCCGTCGCGCCGAGCCCAGGGCCCTGGCCACCTACGCCGCCGACGACACGCCGTGGCTCGCCAGCGGCACCGTGTCCCCCGACGGCCGTCAGACGCGCGTGCCCGTGCGGTCCGTGCGCAAGCGGACGGCGGAGGCGATGGTGAGCAGCGCGTTCACGGCGCCCCACGTCACGGTGTTCCAGACGGTCGACGTCACGGCGACGATGCGCCTCGTCGAGCGGCTGCGCGGCGACCGGGAGTTCGCGGACGTGCGCGTGACGCCGCTGCTCGTCGCCGCCAAGGCCCTCACGCTGGCCGTGCGCCGGCACCCCGAGATCAACGCGGCCTGGGACGAGGCGGCGCAGGAGATCGTCTACAAGCACTACGTCAACCTCGGCATCGCCGCCGCGACGCCGCGGGGCCTGGTCGTGCCCAACATCAAGGACGCGCACCGCCAGAGCCTGCACGACCTGGCGGAGTCGATCGCGGCCCTGACGGCCACCGCCCGCGCCGGCCGCACGTCGCCCACCGACATGGCGGACGGCACGATCACCATCACGAACGTCGGCGTCTTCGGCATCGACACGGGCACGCCCATCCTCAACCCGGGCGAGTCCGCCATCCTCGCGTTCGGGGCGATCCGGCAGCAGCCCTGGGTGCACAAGGGCAAGGTCAAGCCGCGCCATGTCACGCAGCTCGCGCTGAGCTTCGACCACCGCCTCGTCGACGGCGAGCTCGGCGCGCGGGTCCTGGCCGACGTGGCCGCGGTCCTGCACGACCCGGCCCAGGCCCTCGTCTGGGGCTACTGAGCCGGGTCGCCGGGGCCGGCCTCAGTCGCGCGGGGTGAGGACGAAGACCGGGATCTCGCGGTCGGTCTTCGTCTGGTAGTCGGCGTAGTCCGGCCACACGGCCACGGCCCGCTCCCACCAGGCGGCGCGCTCGTCGCCCGTGACGACGCGGGCGTCGTAGTCCTTGCGCACCGGGCCGTCCTGCAGCTCCACGTGCGGCTGCGCGACGACGTTGTGGTACCAGGTCGGGTGCTCGGGGGCACCGCCCTTGGAGGCGACGACCGCGTACTCGCCGCCGTGCTCGACGCGCATGACGGGCGTCTTGCGCAGCTTGCCGGAGCGCGCGCCGACGCTCGTCATGACGACGATCGGCACCCCCCGCAGCTCGTTGGCCTCGGAGCCGCCGGACGCCTCGAAGCGTTCGGCCTGCTGCCGGGCCCAGTCGGAGTCGGACGGGGCGTACTCACCGGTGAGGGGCATGCCGGCGCCAACGGCCGGCCGGGCGGCGCGTATTCCCGCCAGCACCTCCGTTCACCGGGGTCGCCCCCGGGTCGTGACCGGCGTCGTCGTGCACCGGGCCGCCCCTGAGAGGGGACGGGCGGCGCGACCGCCGCGCGGCGGGGGCCACCTACCCTGGACGCGTGGACGCGCCGGTGAGCACGACCGCCGCCCCGGCAGCCCCGGCGCGGCCGGCGCGCCGCGCGCCCGGTCCCGTGGCGCTGCTCGCCCTGACGGTCGCGGCCGGGCTCGTCGCGGTCCTCGTCGGGCTCGTGCTGTCGGGGGCCGCCGACGCCCCCGAGCTCGTCGACCCCGGCGCCCTCGTCCGCTGGGGGCTGCCGGCCGTCACGACGCTGTCCGAGCTGGCGGCGGCGCTCACCGTGGGGGCGCTCGTCCTCGCCGTCGGCGTCCTGCCCCGGCGGCCGGCGGTGGGCGACGGCTCCCGCCGCGGACCGGGCTCTTCCGTCGTCGACGGCACGGCGTGGCCGGCCGCCGGTGTGCTGGCCGCCGGCGCGGCCGGCGCGTGGACGGTGCTGGCCCTCGTCGGGCTCGTGCTGCGGTACGCGCAGGTGGCCGGGCAGGCGCCGTTCGACCCGGGCTTCGGGGCGCAGCTCGGCGTCTACGTCACGCAGATC
This sequence comes from Cellulomonas marina, assembly GCF_900111925.1. Classification (GTDB taxonomy): domain Bacteria; phylum Actinomycetota; class Actinomycetes; order Actinomycetales; family Cellulomonadaceae; genus Cellulomonas; species Cellulomonas marina. Next base: position 122,171 of record NZ_FOKA01000007.1, on the reverse strand, counting down.
GAGCTCGGCCGCACGACGCTGTCGGTGGTCGCGCTCGCCGCCGTCGTCACCGTCCTGGCGCTGCTGGTCCAGACGCCGACGGGGGCGGCCTGGACGTCCCTCGTGGCGCTCGCGGCCCTGTGGCAGCAGGCGCAGACGGGCCACTCCGCCGCGGCCGCCAGCCACGAGCTCGCCGTCTCCTCGATGTTCCTGCACCTCGTCGGCGCCGCGATCTGGGTGGGCGCCCTGCTGGCGCTCGCGGTGCTGCGGCCCCGCCTGGGCGACGACGTGGCGCCCGCGGTGTCGCGGTTCTCGGTCGTCGCCGGGTGGTGCCTCGTGCTCGTCGCGGTGTCGGGCACGGTGAACGGCGCCCTGCGGACGGGGCTCGACGGGCTCACGACGCCGTGGGGCCTGCTGCTGCTGGCGAAGGTCGGGCTGCTGGCGGTGCTGGGGCTGCTGGGGCTGGCGCACCGGCGCCGCGTCGTCGGCCGCCTCGCCGCCGGGCCGGGGGTCGGCACCGTCCGGGGGCTGCTGTGGCGGCTCGTCGCGGTCGAGCTCGCCGTCATGGGTGCCGTCTCCGGGGTCGCGGTCGCGCTGGGGTCCACCGCGCCGCCCGTGCCCGACGACGCGCCGACCGACCCCACGCCGGCCGAGGTCCTCACCGGCGCGCCCCTCCCGCCCGAGCCCACCGCGCTGCGCTGGCTGACCGAGTGGCGCTGGGACCTCCTCGCCGCGACGGCGGCCGTCAGCGGGGCGGTCGTCTACGTGCGGTGGGTGCGGCGGCTGCGCGCCCGCGGGGACCGGTGGCCGGTGCTGCGCACGGTCTCGTTCCTCACCGGCATGGCCGTGTTCTTCTGGACCACCTCCGGCGGCCCCGCCGCCTACGGCAAGGTGCTGTTCAGCGCCCACATGCTCGAGCACATGGTGCTCGTCATGGTGGTGCCGGTGCTCGTCGCGCTGTCCGCGCCCGTGACGCTCGCGCTGCGGGCGCTGCCCGTGCGGGCCGCGCGCACCCCCGGCGACGCGTCCCGCGGGCCGCGCGAGTGGATCCTCGTGCTCGTGCACAGCCGGGTGGGGTCGTTCCTCGCGCACCCGGTCGTCGCGGCGGTGAACTTCGTCGGCTCGATGATCGCCTTCTACTACACCGACGCCTTCCGGTGGGCCCTGGAGAGCCACGTCGGGCACGTCGCGATGATCCTGCACTTCTCCGTGGCGGGGTACCTGTTCGTCAACGCGATGGTCGGGCTCGACCCGGGTCCGACGCGGCTGGGGTTCCCGCAGCGGCTGCTCCTGCTGTTCTCGACGATGGCGTTCCACGCGTTCTTCGGCGTGGCGCTCGTGTCCGGGCGCTCGCTCCTCGTCGCCGACTGGTTCGGCCTCATGGGGCGGCCGTGGGGCGCGTCGGCGCTCGCCGACCAGCAGGCGGGTGGCGCGATCACGTGGGGCATCGGCGAGCTGCCGACGCTGGCGCTCGCGGTCGGACTCGTGTTCGCCTGGGCGCGCGACGACGAGCGCGTGGCCCGGCGCCGCGACCGGACCGTGGCCCGCACGGGGGACACCGAGCTCGAGGACTACAACGCGATGCTCGCGCGGCTGTCGAGCCGCTCGGGGGGCGACGCCGGCCGGTGACGGCCGGACGCGGCGGGTCCACCAGGACCGCCCGCGGACCCGCGTGGTAGGACGAGGCGTGACCTCCTCGGTGACCTCCAACGACGCGCCCACGCCCTTCCACGACCTCGACGCCTACGTCGCCCTGCCGCGGACCGCGGGCCTCGTGCTCTCGCCCGACGGCACGCGTCTCGTGACCTCCGTCGCGACGCTCGACCGCAAGCGCACCGCGTACGTGACGGCGTTGTGGGAGGTGGACCCCGCAGGTGAGCGGCCCGCGCGCCGCCTCACCCGCGGCACGACCGGCGAGTCCGGGGCCGCCTTCACCCCCGACGGCGACCTGCTCGTCACGGCCGCCCGGCCCGACCCGGAGGCCGAGGGCGAGGACGACCCCCGCCCGGCGCTGTGGCTCCTGCCGCGCGACGGCGGGGAGGCGCGCCTCGTCGCCCGGCGTGGCGCCGGGGTCGGCGGGCTGCGCGTCGCGACGGCGGCCCCCGTCGTCGCCGTCACCAGCGAGGTCCTGCCGCACGCCACGGACGACGCCGATGACGACCGCCTGCGCGACCTGCGCACCGAGCGCAAGGTGAAGGCCGTCCTGCACGAGTCCTACCCCGTGCGGTACTGGGACCACGACCTGGGCCCGGGCACGCCGCACGCCTTCGTCGGGAGCCTCGACACCACGCCGGCGGCGGCCGCGGAGAGCGACGCCCGGGTCGCCCTGGCGGACGTCACCCCCGACGCCCGCGGCGCCCTGCGCGAGCAGCCCGTCGCGCTCAGCCCGGACGGGCGCACGCTCGTCACGGGCTGGATGCGGCCGACGGCCGGCGGCGGCCAGCGCAGCCTGCTCGTCGCGGTGGACGTCGCGACGGGCGAGCGCCGCACCCTCGTCGACGACCCGACGACGGACGCCGGCCACCCGGAGGTCTCCCCCGACGGCCGCTGGGTGGCGTTCGCGGCGGAGCGGCGGTCGAGCCCGACGACGGCCCCGTCCACGCACGTCGCCGTGGTCCCGCTCGCGCCCGTGGAGGGCGGCGGGCTGCCCGAGGTCCGCGTCCTCGCGCCCGGCTGGGACCGCTGGCCGCACGGCCCCGTGTGGCTGCCGGACTCCTCCGGCGTGCTCGTGGTGGCCGACGACGAGGGCCGCGCGCCCGTCTTCCGCCTCGACCTCGACGGCGGCGAGCCCGTCCGCGTCACGGCCGATGACGCGGCGTTCACCGACGTGCGGGTGTCGCCCGACGGGCGGACCGTCTACGCGCTGCGCACGTCCTACGCCGCGCCCGCGCACCCCGTGCGCCTCGACCTGGCGGCGGTCGCCGCCGGCGGCGCGCCCGTGGCCGCCGAGCCCCTGCGGGCGCCGGCCCCGCTGCCGCCGCTGCCCGGGACGCTGACCGAGGTCTCGACCACCGTCGAGGACGGGCGGACCGTGCGGGCGTGGCTCGTCCTGCCCGAGGGGGCGGGTGCCGACGCCCCCGCCCCGCTGCTGCTGTGGATCCACGGCGGTCCGCTGAGCTCCTGGAACGCCTGGTCCTGGCGGTGGAACCCCTGGATCATGGCCGCCCGCGGCTACGCGGTGCTCCTGCCGGACCCCGCGCTGTCCACCGGGTACGGGCAGGACTTCGTGCAGGCGGGCTGGGGCCGGTGGGGCGCCGAGCCGTACACGGACCTCATGGCGGTCACGGACGTCGCCGTCGCCCGCCCGGACGTCGACGAGACCCGCACGGCCGCCATGGGCGGGTCCTTCGGCGGGTACATGGCCAACTGGGTCGCCGGGCACACGGACCGCTTCCGTGCGATCGTCACGCACGCCAGCCTCTGGGCCCTCGACCAGTTCGGCCCCACCACGGACGCCGCCTTCTACTGGCGCGAGGAGATGACGCCGGAGATGGAGGCCGCCTACTCCCCGCACCGCTCGGTCGAGCGGATCGTGACGCCGGTGCTCGTCGTGCACGGGGACAAGGACTACCGCGTGCCGATCGGGGAGGGCCTGCGCCTGTGGTGGGAGCTGCAGTCCCGCTCCGGCCTGCCCGCCGACGACGAGGGGCGCAGCCCCCACCGGTTCCTCTACTTCCCCGACGAGAACCACTGGGTGCTCACCCCGCAGCACGCGGCCGTCTGGTACGGGACGGTCGAGGCGTTCCTCGCCGAGCACGTGCTGGGGCGCACGGACGAGGACGCGGTGGCGTACCCCGAGGTGCTGGGCTGAGGTCGCCGGGTCCACGGGCCGCGTGTCAGTGGTCCCCGGCACACTGCAGGCACGCGGACGAGTGAGCCGGACGGGTGAGTCGGACGAGTTGAGCCGGAGGGGACGAGGATGAACGGCACGGGGGCAGCACGGCAGGGCACGACGGGTGGCACGACGGGTGGCACGGGTCTCGGCCACGAGGAGGCGCGCCGGCGGAAGGGGGACCTGCTGGCGCTGGCCCGTGAGCTCGAGAGCACGCGGGTGCGCGCGGCCGGGGCGGAGGAGGCGCGGCCGGCCGTCGCCGTGGGCCTGGCGCCCCGGCACGACGGGTCCTTCGGCGTGGCGGTGCGCTACCGGCTGGGGCTGCCGCAGGTGCGCGCGGTGGCCCGGCGGCTCGCGCAGGAGGGCGGGAGCGCGGTGGACGTGCGGCGCACCGGACGCATCCGCCCGCTCGCGGGGACGGTCGGGCCGAGGCCACCGGTGGCCACGGCCCTGGCGCTCGGCCCCACCGACCGCACCCGGCCGCTGCGGCCGGGCATCTCGGTGGCGCACGTGGACGTCTCCGCGGGCACCCTGGGCGCGTTCGTCACCGTGGGCGGCGCGCTGCACGTGCTGTCGAACTACCACGTCCTCGCCGGGTCGCCCGCGGCGCAGGTGGGCGACGTCGTCGTGCAGCCCGGCCCGGCGGACGGCGGCACCGCCTCCCGGGACCGGATCGGGACCCTCGCGGCGACCGTCCCGCTCGCCCCCGGACGGACCGCGCTCGTCGACGCGGCGGTCGCCCTGCTCGACGACCCCGAGGCCGTCGACCCGACGTACCCCGTGGGCCGCATCACCACGACGGCGGCCGTCCTGGGCGGGGAGGCGGTCGGCAAGACGGGCCGCACCACCGCGGTCACGGCCGGGCGCATCACCGCGATCGAGCTCGACGACGTCGTCGTCGGCTACGGCGAGGGTCTGGGGGACCTGGCCTTCGACGACCAGATCGAGGTCGAGTCCACCGGCACGGGCCCGTTCAGCCGTGGTGGTGACTCCGGGTCGCTCGTGTACACCCAGGGCGGTGTGGCCGTGGGCCTGCTCTTTGCGGGGTCGGAGTCGGGGGGCGAGAATGGCACCGGGCTGACGTACGTCAACCCCATCGACGCCGTGCTCTCGGCGCTCGACGCCACGCTCGTCTGACCGGTCCCCGCAGCCCCCGCGGGACCGGGGGAGGCAGGGACCATGGCCGGCATCGAGGAGGCCCGCGTCGCGAAGGCGCAGCTGGCGTCCGCGCTCGCGGGACGGGACGACGTGCGCGGCATCGGCATCCGGCGGCTCGCGCCGGGCGACGACTACGAGCTCCAGGTCAACCTGTCGGGCGAGCGCGGCGCCGGTGCGGCGACCGGCGCCACGGACGGCGTGCCCACCGACGGCGTGCCCGCGGCGGTCCGCGGCGTCGGCGTGCACGTCCGCGTGGTCGGGGCGCTGCACGCGCAGTAGCCCCCCGTCCTCACCCCCCCTCGACGAGGCCACGGGGTCTGCCGGACGGGTGACGCGTGCGTCCGGACAGGGCCGTGCCCTCGTGCCCGTTCCCGGGGGACAGCAAGATGGGCGCGTGGAGGACGCGGTGACGACGCAGAGGCTGCCCGGCGCGACGCCGGAGCCGCCGCTCGGCGACGCGTCCCGGCTCGCGCTCGTCGCCCGCCGCCTGCAGGCCGGGGGCACGCTGGAGGAGGTGGCCCGCATCGGGGCCGCCGGCGCGCGGCAGGTGCTGCGGGCGGACCTCGTCGGCGTCCGGCGGATCGAGCAGCACACGAGCACCTCCATCGCCGTGGACCCCGTGCCGACGGGCGCGCGCGACACGTGGCTCGCGACGCGGCAGGTGCGCACGGAGGACCGCCCGTACCTCGCGCGGCTCATCGCCGAGCAGACCGGGCACTTCTGGCACGACCCGGCGGTGCACCCCGCCGCACCGGGCGGCAGCGGGGACGTCGGGGTCCTGCGCGACTTCGGCATGGCCAGCGCCGTCGACGTCCCGCTGCTGGTGAACGGCTCGACCTGGGGGCACGTCATCGCCGGGCGGCGCGCCGGCTCCGGCCCCTTCACGGCCGAGGACCTCGCGCGGGCGGAGGTCGTCGCCGCGATGCTCACCGGTGCGGTGGCCCGCGTCGACCTCGAGGAGCAGGTCGCGCACCTCGTCGCCGACGACCCGCTGACCGGGCTCGGCAACCGCCGCGTGGCGGACACGGCCGCGGCCTCCGCGCTCGCCTCCGGCGAGGAGACGGTCATCGTCATGTGCGACGTCGACGGGCTCAAGCGCGTCAACGACGAGCTGGGCCACGACGTGGGCGACGACCTGCTGCGCTCGGTCGCCGACGTGCTGCGCCGGGTCGCCGACGCGCTGCCCGGCTGCACGCCCGCCCGCATCGGCGGCGACGAGTTCTGCCTCGTCGTCGTCGGGCAGCCGCGCGTCGCGGTCGCGGAGGCGATGGAGCGGACGGTGGCCGCCTTCCCGCTCGCCCACGGCGCGTCCATCTCCTACGGCGTGGCCTCGACCGCCGTGTCGGGTGCGGTCTCCGCCCGCCACCTGTTCCGGCGCGCGGACGCGGCCCAGTACCGCGCCAAACGGGCCCGGGCCCGGGCCCGCCGGTCGGCGGCGGTGCCGCTGGCCGACCCGACGGTCACCGCCGAGCGCGTCCTGGTCGCGGCCAGCACGGCGCTCGCCGCCCCCCGGCAGGGGACGCTGCCGCGGCTGTGCGCGCTCGCCGCGTCCGCCACGGAGGTGCTGGGCGGCGCGGAGTGGGCGGTGCTGGCGCGGGTCGGGGGCGCGACCGACGACGGGGGCGCGGAGGCTGCCGACGCGCCGGCGGACCTCGTCGTCGTCGCCCGCGGCGGGGTGGCCGCCGACCGCAGCGCCGGCACCCGCACGGTCGTCGCCGAGCGCGGGGACTGGGCGGTCGAGATCGGGGCCTCGCGCACCGCCTCCACGGGGCCCGCCGTGCTCACCGCGGTGGAGGCGGTGCTCGTGCTCGCCGCGCGGGAGGGGACGGTCGGCGGGAGCGTCGTCGTCGTCGACCGGCCCGTCGGCGCGCGGCAGGGCTGAGCACCGCGCCGCAGGGCTCAGCCGTGCAGCGGGAGCACCAGTCGCGCGTCGGTGCCCGGCACGACCCGCACCGGGACGCCCCAGTCCTGCTGGTGCAGGTGGCAGGCGGGGAACTCGACCTCGTCGGCGGCATCGCATGAGGCCGCCTGCGCGGTCACGTGCAGGACCCCCTCGGCCACCGCGGGGTCGAGCTCGAGGGTGCGGACGAGGTCGGTGCCGTCGCCGGCCCCGGCCCGGAGCAGGCCGGGCGGCGTGGCCGACACGCTCAGCCGCGTCGACGGCCCCCAGCGGTCGTCGAGCTTCTGCCCGGCGGCCGGCGTGAACACCACGTCGAGCAGGACCTCGCCGGGCGGGACGTCCGTCGGGGGGCGGCGGGTGCGGTGGGCGCCGTGGTCGAGCACGTCCCCGACGAGTCCGCCGGCCACGTCCGCCGGCAGCGCCACACGGGTCAGCCGGTGGGCGGCCGACTCCACGACGAGGACCGTCGGGGCGGCGCCCTCGTCGCCGGGCAGGACGACGACGCCGCTGGGCTCGGCCAGGCCGGTGGCGAGGGTGGTGACCGTCCCCGGCGTGCCGTCCGGCGTCCCCTCGGCAGGCGGGACGAGGCGCCGCAGCGCGCCGTTGTAGGTGTCGGCGACGAGGACGGACCCGTCGGGCAGCACGGCGACGCCGAGCGGGTGCTGCAGGCGCGCCTCGTCGGCGGGGCCGTCCCGGTGCCCGAAGTCGAACAAGCCCTCGCCGACGGCGGTGTGCACGGCCGCCGACGTGCCGCCGGCCCGAGGGTCGAGCCAGCGCAGCGCGGAGGTCTCCGAGTCCGCCACCCACACCCGCCGGTCCGGCCCGAGCGCCAGCCCCGACGGCTGTGCGAACCAGGCCCCGAGTGGGTCGCCGTCGACGAGCCCCTCGTTCATGGTCCCCGCGAGCAGCCCGATCGACCCCTGCTCGCCGTCGAACACCCACAGGGTGTGGTTGCCGGCCATCGCGACGACGAACGCGGCCAGGTCCGGGGACCACACGACGTCCCAGGGCGAGGACAGGCGGACGTCGAGCGGTGCGTAGGAGCCGGGGGCGTCGTCCAGCAGCCCGCGCACCTCCTCGACGCGGACCCCGTCGCGCACGACGAGGTTGTCCGGGCCGCCCACCATGTACTGCTCGCCGGTCCCGGCCACGGTGGTCACGTGCCCGTCGGCCAGCCGCACGCCGCGCAGCGCGTGGTTGACCGTGTCCGCCACCAGCACGTCGTAGCCGAGCCACGACCGCAGCTCGTCGGGCACGAGGCACAGGCCGTTCGGCTCGCTGAACCGCGCCGCGCCCGGCCCGCCGTCGACGAGCCCGCGCTCGCCGGACCCGATCCGCCGCACGAGCGTCTCCCCGTCGGCGGCGAGCTCGGCCAGGGAGTGGTGGCCGGCGTCCGCCACGAGCAGGTGCCCGTCCGGCAGCGCGACGGCCTTCGCCGGGAACCGCAGCGTGCCCGCGGTCGGCGCGGGCGGCACGTAGGGGCCGTCGCCGCGGTGCAGCGTCCCCTTCGCCTCGTGCTCGGCGACGAGCTCGTCGACCAGCACGGCGAGGTTGTGGCCGTGCCCCTCCCCGGCCATCTGGGCCACGACGTACCCCTCGGGGTCGACGACGACGAGCGTCGGCCACGCCCGGGCCGTGTAGGCGCCCCACGTCACCAGCGACGGGTCGTCGAGCACGGGGTGGCGCACGTCGTACCGCTCGACGGCCGCCGCCAGCGCCGCCGGGTCCGCCTCGTGCACGAACTTCGGGGAGTGCACCCCGACGATGACCAGCACGTCGCGGTGGCTCTCCTCGAGCTCGCGCAGCTCGTCGAGCACGTGCAGGCAGTTGATGCAGCAGAACGTCCAGAAGTCGAGCACGACGACCTTGCCGCGCAGGTCCGCCAGCCGCAGGTCGCGCCCGCCGGTGTTGAGCCACCCGCGCCCGACGAGCTCCGACGCACGGACGCGCGGCAGGCGGGCGGGGCGAGCGGGGCGGGCGGCGGGAGGCACGGTCGGCGGCACGACCCCATCATCGCCCGGGGCCGCAGGAGTCGAGCGTCACGGGCGGCGGCCCCCCGGGCGGGTGACCTGGGTCGGTAGTGTCCCGCCCATGCTCTCCGTCGCCGTCTGCGTGTGCACCAAGCTGAGGCCGCAGGGGCTGGCGGCGCTCCTGGACTCCCTGTCCCGTCAGGAGGACCCGGTCGGCCCGGACCACGAGCCGGTCGACGTGCGCGTGGTCGTCGTGGACAACGACGCCGAGCCGTCGGCCCGCGCGGGCGTCGAGGCGCGCACGGGGGACCGCTGGCCGGTCGTCTACGTGCACGAGCCGGTGCCCGGCATCCCGGCCGCGCGCAACGCGGCGGTCGCCGCGGCGCTCTCGCAGCCGTGCGACGTCCTGCTCTTCCTCGACGACGACGAGCGCGCCGACCCCGCCTGGCTGCGCACGATGCTGGAGGTCCGGCGCACGACGGGCGCCGAGGTCGTCACCGCGACGGTCGAGCCGGAGTTCGAGCCGGGCGCCCCCGCCTGGGCGGTGCAGGGCGGGTTCTACGAGCGGCCGCGCTTCGCCACGGGCACGGAGATCGGGTACGCGCGCACGAGCAACGTGCTCATCGACACGCGGCTGTTCACCCAGGACGGGCTGCGGTTCGAGCACACGGGCAGCCAGGGCGGGGAGGACACGCACTTCTTCGCGCAGGCCGTGGCCCGCGGGCGCCGGATCGTCTGGGCCGACGAGGCGGTGGTGCGCGAGACCGTGCCGGCCTCGCGCATCAGCGTCCGGTGGCTCGTCGCACGGTCCTACCGCTACGGGCTGACGCGCAGCGCGTCGCTGCGCCTGCTCGGCGGCACGCCCCTGCGCTACGCGCGCCGGGTCGTCAACGGGTTGCTCACCGTCCTGCGGGGGCTCGTGCTCGTCGTCGTCGGACGCGGTCGGATCGGCCGGACGAAAGGCCTGCAGGAGGTGGCGCTGGGCGCGGGCCTGGTCCTCGGCCTCGTCGGCGCGACGTACGACGACTACCGGACGGTGCACGGCCGGTAGACCCGCCGCCGGGCGGGGTCAGAGGTAGAGCACGCGGTACTTGATGCTGCCGACGACCCGGCCGGCGAGGTAGGCCGCGTGGCGGCGCAGCTCGATCCGCCGGGTGCGGTCCCGGACCGACCGCGGCGCCAGGCTCAGCACCCACAGCCAGTAGCGCAGGCTGCGGACGGGCTTCCACGGCATCCCGTGGCGGCGGAAGTCGCGGTACAGCATGGGTGCCTGACGGCCCCAGATGTACATCTGCTTGACCGACTTCTGCACGTCCGGCCGCATCCGGTAGTGGACGAGCGAGCCCGGCACGTCGACGAGCGTGAACCCCGCGAGCTGCAGCCGCCAGAAGAACTCGGTCTCCGTGCCGCCGCGCACGTAGTCCTCGTCGAAGCCGCCGACCTGCTCCCACGCCGCCCGCCGGTAGCCGGCGTTGGCGCCGATGGGCCAGGGCAGGAAGTCGTGCTGCGTCGACAGTCCGCTCATGCCGTCGACCCGCAGGCCGAGCGCGGCGACGTCGGCGTTGAGCCGCGTGCGGTCGACCCGGCCGGCGACGGCGTCCGCCGTGTCGAGCGCGGCCGACATGACCTCCACCCAGTCCTCGTCCGTCTCGTCGTCCGCGTCGCACATGAGCACCTGCGTGCCGCGCGCGGCCGCGGTGCCGACGTTGCGGGCGTGGTTGGCGCCGGCGCGCCCGCTCGCGTCGACGAGGCGCAGCCCCGGGACCCGGCCCTCGAAGGACCGCACGACGTCCGCCGTGCCGTCCGTGGACCCGTTGTCGGCCACGACCACCTCGAAGGACCGCGCGGTGCGCTGGCGGGCCAGGGACTCGAGCTGCGCCGGGAGCGTCGCCGCCCCGTTGCGGACGGGGATGACCACGGACGCGAGGGGGGCGGGCGTGTCGGGCGTCGAGGGCCCGGGCGGCGGCCCGGCGGGGGTGGCGGCGGTCATCCCTCGACGCTAGCGCGCCCGCGGGCGTCGTCCGGCGGCCCCGGACGTGACCCTGCTCGCGTCGACGCCCGGCCAGGGCCGCGACGCGACGACCCACCGGCTCCTCAGGGCACGACGGCCCGCTCCGGCGCCAGCAGGTCGTCCGTGTCGACCACCTCCGCGGCGGCCGCGTCGTCGCCCGGCCGCCGCCGCTCCTCGCGCGCCGCCACGTCGGGGAACAGCTTCTCCAGCGCGGCCCGCGCGTGCAGCAGGGCCAGGTCCTTGGCCTTGGCCTCCAGGACGACGTCGAGCGGCCCGGGCGCGATCCGCAGCAGCTCGACGAGGTCCCACGGCGAGACGAGGTCGGCGTGCGGGGTCAGCCGCGGGAGCACGGGCACCTGCTGGGTCCTCCGTGTCCCGGGCACCTTCTTCGCCACGGTCTCGACGTCGAGCCGCGCGGAGGACAGGTGCACCTTCGGACGGACGCCGGGCGCCCACGTCGCGTACGCGGCGGCCAGCGCCTCCTCCGGCGGGATGCCGACGGAGGTCACGTGCGTGCGGTGGTGGTGCTGGTCGTAGACGACCCGGACGCCGGTGCGGCGGCTGAGCTCGAGGACGTCGTCGACGCCGAAGGGGCCGTCGTCGTTCTCGAGGCCGAGGCGGGCCTGCGCCCGGTCCGACAGCCGCTCGTACGCGGCGGCCCAGCGGTCCAGCGCGGAGGGCCGGTCGTTGTACAGCCCGCCCACGTGCACGACGACCGTGCCCTCCGGCCCCTGGCCCAGGGCGTCGAGCAGCGCGGCGTCCTGCTCGAGGTCGAGCGAGGACTTGCGGGACAGCTCCGGCTCGGGGCCGTTGATGACCGTGTACTGGCCCGGGTGCGTCGACAGGCGGATGCCGGCGGCGCGGATGCGGGCGCCGAGCTCCGCGAGCTGGTCGGCGCACTGGTCGATCTGCCGGCGGTAGTCCAGCTCGGGCAGGTCGGGGTGCGTGCCGTAGGGGACGGTGCTCGACGAGAGCCGGAACACCCGGACGTCGATCTTCTCCAGGTAGTCGATGGCCGGCCCGAGGAGCTCCAGCGAGCGGGAGAGGTGCGGCCCGCTCTGCCAGCGCCGCCCGTCGGAGGTCGGGATGCCGCCGTCGCCGACGATCTTCACCGCGAAGCCGAGCCGGTAGGGGTGGACGGGCGTCTGCATGCCCTCACGCTGCCCCGGCCCGGCGGAGCGTGCACGCCGGGGCGGGGGACGTGGCCTTCACCACGTCCCCCGCTCCTCGGGACCGCCCGCGCCGCGCGTCCTCCCTCCGGGGGGTGCCGGTCCGTGGCGCGCCGTGCGTACAGTGCCCGGGCGGTGCGAACGGCACCGACCGGGACGAACGGGGCGGTGCGCGTGGTCGAGGCCGAGGCCAGGAGGCGCGGACGGCGCGCCCTCGGGGTGGCGCTGCCCGCCGCGGTGGTGCTGGGCGTGGTGCCGGTGACGCTGCCCGCGCTGCTGTCGGGGGCGTCGGCCGCGGAGGACCTGCCCGTCGACCGCGTGCTGGCCGAGCCGTCGGACGCGTTCCGGCTGCCGAGCACGGCGGGCGTCGACGTGCAGTGCGCCGGACCTGTCGGCACCGCGGTCGTCACCCTCCAGCCGGCGGTCAACGCCGGGTGGCCGACCCGCACGGTCGACGGCGTGGAGCAGGCGCGGCTCGGCGACGTCACGGTGACGGTGGACGGCGCGACCGTCCTGAGCCGGCCCGACGCCCACGCCGCGGTGGCCACCGCGACCACGGAGGTGCTCACGTCGGGCGGTGCGCCCGGCGCGGCGCCCCTGGCCCTCGTGACGGGGCAGGTCGTCGCGCTCACGGTGGCGCACGCCGAGCGGTCGGTGACGACGTCGGTGACCGTGGAGTGCGCGCCCGCCGCACCGCCGGCCGACAGCGCGGACCAGGCCGTCGTCGTGCGGCTGTACCAGGACTTCCTCGACCGGGACCCGGCGCCGGCCGAGCTCGCCGGCCAGGTGGCGCGCCTCGAGGCCGGCACGGCCAACCGCTTCGACCTCGCCGCCGAGCTGTCGCGCTCCGACGAGTGGATCTCGGTCGTCGTCACGGGCTTCTACGAGGACACGCTGCACCGCGCCCCCGACGCCGGCGGGCTCGCCGGCTGGACGGCCGCGGCGCGCGCGGGGCTGCCGGTCGCGGAGATCGCCGCCTCGTTCTACGCCTCGGAGGAGTACTACCGGACCGTCGCCGGCGGCGACGACGCCGCCTGGGTCACCGACCTCTACCGCGTCCTGCTCCTGCGCGAGCCCGACGCCGCGGGTCTCGACGGCTGGGTGCGCGCGCTGGGCGCCGGCATGTCGCGCACCACGCTGGCGTACGGCTTCTACCAGTCCCAGGAGACGCTCCAGGTGCGCGTCGAGGCGCTCTACCAGCGGCTGCTCGGCCGGTCGGCGGAGCCGGGGGCGATGGCGGTGTGGACGCCGGTCGTCCGGGACCAGGGCGACCTGCAGCTCGCCGCGTTCCTGGCCGGGTCGGAGGAGTACTACCGGCGCGGCTGACCGGTGCCGCCGCGCCGCTCCAGGACCCAGATCCGGGGGTGGTGGCCCTTGGCGAAGACGCGCAGGGGTTCGGCGGCCGGGCGCCAGTCGGCGGCGGCGGCCGCGACGCAGCGTTCCATGACGCGGACCTCGTGCGTGAGAACCGCGAGCCGGCCGCCGGGCACGGTGAGGGCGGCGGCGCCGCGCAGGAGGCCGGCGTGCACGTCGGCCGCCGTCGCGTGGGTGCCGTGCAGCGTCCCCCAGGGCGGGTCCGCGAGCACGAGGTCCCAGGCGGCGGCGCCGCCCGGCGGGGCGCCCGCGGGGGTCCCCGTCGGTGCGCCCGTCAGTGCGCCCGTCAGTGCGCCCGCCAGCGCAACAGAGTCCGTGGCGTCGGCGTCCACGACGGCGACGACGGGCGCCCCCGCGACGCGGCGCGGCGGTGCGGGCGCCCCGGCGACGACGAGCCCCGCCGCCGCGAGGTTGGCGCGCGCGGCGTCGCGGGCACCGGCGGCCGTGTCGACGAGCGCGGCGGCCGCCGCCGGCCCCGCCAGCAGGCGCTCCACCAGCAGCGTCCCCGACCCGCCCATGAGGTTCAGCACGCGGTCCTGCGGCCGCACCCCGGCCAGCCGCACGAGGGCCGCGGCGATGGTCGCGTTGGCGGCACCCGGGTAGTCGACGACCCGCCACGGCCGCGCGGACAGCGGCCGCCGCCCGATCCGCACGAGCACGTCCCAGCCGGGGTCCTCGGTGCGTGCGGCGCCACCCTCCGGTGGCACACCCCGCCGCAGCCGCACGACGAGCTCGCCGTCGCGCGGGTCGTGCGGCAGGCCCGTCGCCGCCGACAGCTCGGCCGCCAGCCGCTGCAGCACGAGCGAGTCCTTGCCCGCCGCCTCGAGGCGGAGGCTCGACGCGGCGGCGGCGAGCTGCGCGGACCGGACGGCCCCCACGACGCGCGCCAGGTGGTCGCCGCTGACGAGGCTGCGCGGCCGCGGCACGTCCAGGTGCAGCGCGACCCAGGCCGCGACGGGCGTGCGCAGCGCCAGCGCCGGCCGCAGCGGACCGGTGACGTCGACGACGAGCGCGTCCTCCCGCCCTGGCACCGGCCGCGGCGGACGCGCCGGCGCGAGCCGCTCGACGACCTCGTCGTGCACCACGCCGCCGAGCCCGGGCAGGAACGTCAGCTCCAGCCGCGTGGTGGGCACGCGCGGGGCCTCCGAGCGGCGCCCTCGGGCGGGCGCGTCCCGGCGGGGTGCGGGCCGAGCCCGCCCGGCCGGTCGTCGGGCGCTCAGGCGGGGACCAGGGCGGGCGCGGCGCCGACGGCGCGCAGGACGAAGGCCTCGGTCTCCGCGACCGCCCGGCGCCGCTCCGGCCCGTCCTGCGCCGGCACGCCGCGGCCCGACAGGCAGGCGTTGACCAGGGGGACGGTGACGTCGAGGTCCTGGTCCGGGAAGGCGCCGCTCGCGATCCCCTCGGCCAGGACGTCCCGCAGGATGCGCTCCACCATGACGACGTGCTCGCGCACGCGGGCCTGCGTCTCGCGGGAGAGCACCGAGCGCAGCTCCGGCCCGGGCGCGAGGTGGTACTCGCGCGTGAGCTGCACCTGCTGCCGCACGTACGCGCGCAACCGCTCGGTGGGGTCCTCGAGCCCCGCGAGCGCGGCGCGCAGGTCCGCGACGAAGAGCTCCGTCTCGTGGGTGATGAACCCGACGAGCAGCGACTCCTTGTCCGTGAAGTGGTTGTAGACGGCGGTGCGCCCGACCCCGGCCTCGGCCGCGATCTCGGCGAGCGTCACCGCGTCGAACCCGCGCTCGGCCATGAGGCGGGCCAGGGCGCCGAAGAGGCGCAGGCGGGTCTGCTCGCGGTGCTCGTGCAGGGAGCCCCCGATGATCTTCGGCATGGTGACATCGTCGCACGGAGTGTCAGGAAAATTCCAACCGGTCGGACGATGCCACCCGTCCGGGGTCGCTCGTAGACTCCTCGGCACCGGGGCCCGTGGGCGTGCACCGGGACCGAGAGGACGACGGTGACCGCTCCCCCCGCCGCGCGAGCACCCCGCGCCGCGTCCCAGGCCGCGACGGCGCGCGCGGCTGCTCCCGCGCCGGCGGCCCGACGCGGGCCGGCCCTGCGCGCGGCGCACGAGCGCGCGGCGGCGACGGGCCAGGTGCCGCGGCAGGCCGTCCGCCCGGTCGTGGCCGACTCCTGGACCCGCAGCGTGCGCAGCGGCGTCGACCCCGACCGCGCCGAGCCCCTGGTGGACCTCACCGACGCCGACCTCCGGGCCGCCCGCGCGCGGCACCCGCTCGCTGCAGCGCTGCCGGCCTGGCGGGGGCTCCTCGTCGAGCCGGGGCTGGGCTGGGTGGCCGCGCTGACGGACACCGAGGGCCGGCTGCTGTGGGTCGAGGGCGACGCCGCCGTGCGCCGGCGGGTGGGTGCCGTCGGGTTCGTCGAGGGCGCCGTGTGGCGCGAGGACTGCGCCGGCACCAACGCCCCCGGCACGGCCCTGGCCACCGGCCAGGTGGTGCAGGTGCTGGGCGCGGAGCACTGGGCGCGGCCCGTGCAGGCGTACAACTGCGTGGCCGCGCCGGTGCACGGGCCGGACGGGTCCGTCCTCGGGGTGCTCGACGTGACGGGCGGGCGCGAGGTGGCCAGCCCGATGGCGCGCTCGCTCGTGCGCGCGACGGCCGCGGCGCTCGAGGCCGCGGTGGCGGGGGTGGGCGCCCGTGCCGGTGCGGGTGCCCGTGCGGGTGCGGGTGCCGGTGCCGATGCGGGTGCCGATGCGGGTGCCGATGCGTCGACCGACGTGCCCCGGCTGGCCGTGCTGGGTGCCGGGGCCCCGACGCTGCAGGGGCGCGGCGGCGACGTCCGGCTGTCGCGGCGCCACGCGGAGATCCTCCTGCTGCTGGCGGAGCACCCCGCCGGGCTGACGGGGGAGGAGCTCGCGGTCCTGCTGTGCGAGGACGAGCTGTCGGCGGTGACGGTCCGCGCGGAGGTGTCGCGGCTGCGGCGGGCGGTGGGGGACCTGCTGGCGTCCTCGTCGCCCTACCGGCTGGCGCTGCCCGTGACGACGGACCTCGCCGCGGTGCGGGCGGCGCTGGGCGTCGAGGACCTGGCCGTGGCGCTCGCGGCGTACCCCGGGCCGGTGCTGCCGCGCTCGGTGGCGCCGGGGGTCGTGCGGGTCCGGGAGGACCTGTCCGCGTGCGTGCGCGCCGCGGTGCTCGCGGGCCGGGACGTCGGCGCGCTGCAGCGGTGGACGGCGTCCGACGAGGGTCTCGACGACTGGGACGCCTGGTGCCGGCTGGCCGCCCTCACGGCCCCCGGCTCGGCCGTGCACCTGCGGGCGCACGCCCGGCTGGCCCGCCTGTCCGACGAGCTGGCCGTCGCCGGACCGGCCCTCGTCGGGCCCGCCCTCGTCGGACCGGCCCTCGTCGGACCGGCCCTCGTCGGGTCGGCCCTCGTCGGGACCCGGACGGGCGGTGCCCCTCACCCGCGCGCCGCAGCTGCAACGTCGCTGCAACGCCCCCGCTCCTAACGTCGGCCCCGGAGCGCGGCGAGGAGGCCGCGACCCGGGCGCGGCCCTCCGCCGAGGGCGGGCCGCAGCCCCCGACCGTGCAGATCGGTGGAGCAGGCATGACCGTCTACGCAGCACCCGGCCAGTCCGACAGCAAGGCCACCTTCCGCGAGCGCTACGACCACTGGATCGGCGGCGAGTACGTCGCCCCGGCCAACGGTCGCTACTTCGAGAACCGCACGCCCGTCACCGGCCAGGTGTTCTGCCAGGTGGCCCGCGGCGACGCGGACGACATCGAGCGCGCCCTCGACGCGGCGCACGGCGCGGCCCGCACGTGGCGCAAGACGTCCGCCACGGAGCGCGCGAACATCCTCAACCGGATCGCCGACCGGATGGAGCAGAACCTCGAGCTCCTCGCGGTCGCCGAGACGTGGGAGAACGGCAAGCCGGTGCGCGAGACGCTGGCGGCGGACATGCCGCTGGCCATCGACCACTTCCGCTACTTCGCGGGGGCGGTGCGCGCGCAGGAGGGGTCGATCTCCGAGATCGACGAGGACACGATCGCGTACCACTTCCACGAGCCGCTGGGTGTCGTCGGGCAGATCATCCCGTGGAACTTCCCCATCCTCATGGCGGTGTGGAAGCTGGCGCCGGCGCTGGCGGCGGGCAACGCCGTCGTCATCAAGCCGGCCGAGCAGACGCCGGTGTCGATCCTCGTGCTCATGGAGCTCATCGCGGACCTGCTGCCGCCGGGCGTCGTCAACGTCGTCAACGGCTTCGGCGTCGAGGCGGGCAAGCCGCTGGCGTCCTCCCCGCGCATCCGCAAGATCGCCTTCACGGGGGAGACGACGACCGGGCGGCTGATCATGCAGTACGCCTCGCAGAACATCATCCCGGTGACCCTCGAGCTCGGCGGCAAGAGCCCGAACATCTTCTTCGAGGACGTCGCGCGCGCCGACGACGCGTTCTACGACAAGGCCCTCGAGGGCTTCGCGATGTTCGCGCTCAACCAGGGCGAGGTCTGCACCTGCCCGTCGCGGGCGCTCATCCAGGAGTCGATCTACGACTCCTTCCTCGCCGACGCGGTGAAGCGCACGGAGGCCATCGTCCAGGGCAACCCGCTGGACACCGCGACGATGATCGGCGCGCAGGCGTCCAACGACCAGCTCGAGAAGATCCTGTCCTACATCGAGATCGGCAAGGGCGAGGGCGCGAAGGTCCGCACCGGTGGGGGCCGGGCCCACCTCGACGGGGACCTGGCCGGCGGCTACTACGTCAGCCCGACGATCTTCGAGGGCAAGAACTCCATGCGGATCTTCCAGGAGGAGATCTTCGGCCCGGTCGTCGCTGTGACGTCGTTCTCCGACTACTCCGACGCCATCCACGTCGCCAACGACACGCTGTACGGCCTGGGTGCCGGCGTCTGGACCCGCGAGGGGTCCATCGCCTACCGCGCGGGCCGGGACATCGAGGCCGGCCGCGTGTGGACGAACTGCTACCACGCGTACCCCGCGGCCGCGGCGTTCGGCGGCTACAAGGGCTCGGGCGTCGGCCGCGAGAACCACAAGATGATGCTCGACCACTACCAGCAGACGAAGAACCTGCTGGTCAGCTACTCCGGCCAGAAGCTCGGCTTCTTCTGACCGGGCCGGGTCGCCGTCGGGTCCAGACCCGGGCCCGGCGGCGGCCCCCGGTCCGCAGGTGCACGCACGGCGAGGGAGCGGTCATGACCGAGGCAGGAGCGGCACCCGTGCCGTCGCGGGTCGACGTCACGGAGGAGGCCGCGGCACTGCTGCGCGACCTGCGGGCGCAGCACGGCGAGCTGATGTTCCACCAGTCCGGGGGGTGCTGCGACGGCTCGTCGCCCATGTGCTACCCCGCCGGGGAGTTCCTCACGGGCGACGTCGACGTCCACCTGGGCGACCTCGACATCGGCGGGGGCGCCGTCGTCCCGGTCTGGATGACGCGGGCGCAGTACGCGTACTGGAAGCACACGCACCTGACCATCGACGTCGTCGACGGGCGCGGCGCGGGCTTCTCGCTGGAGGCGCCGGAGGGCCGGCGGTTCCTCATCCGCTCGCGGATCTTCTCCGACGAGGAGTGGCTGGCCCTGCAGGACGCGCACCTGGTCTGACGGGCGCCGGACGGCCGGGCCGTGGTGCCGCTGAGCGGGTCGCGGCGCCGACGCCGCTGCTGGTGTCGAACGTTCTCCACACCGACCCTTGACCGCGTGGGAGCGCGTCCACGAGAGTGTCCGCTCCGGCCCGCCCGGGCCACCGCCGTCACCGCCCTGCTCAGCACGCTGCTCGCGGGGGTGGTCGTCACGGCCACCGCCGGCGGCGCCCAGTCGGCCACCTGTGCCGACGTCGACGTGGCGTTCGCGCGCGGCACGGGCGAGACGCCGGGGCTCGGCGTCGTCGGCACGTCGTACGTCCGGGCCGTCACCGCGGAGCTGGCGGGCTCGAGCGTCTCGTCGTACGCGGTGGACTACGAGGCGAACAGCTCGCAGACCAGCGCGGTCCCCGGCTCGGCCGACATGGTCGCGCACGTCGAGGCCGTCGCCGCCGCCTGCCCCGGCACGCGGTTCGTCCTCGGCGGGTACTCCCAGGGCGCCACGGTGACCGACAAGGTCGTCGGCGTGCGGACCGCGTCGTCCTACGGCACGCAGCTGCCCGCCGCCACGGCCTCGATCCAGGCGACGACGGGCCCGTTCGCGGTGTCCACCACCACGGTGTCGTCGACGTCGGTCCGCGGCTTCGGGGGCGGCACGATCTACTACCCGACGACGACGACCGCCGGCACCTTCGGAGCCGTCGCGATCGCGCCCGGGTACACCGCGCGGCAGTCGAGCATCTCGTGGCTGGGCCCGCGCCTGGCGTCGCAGGGGTTCGTCGTCTTCACCATCGACACCTTGACGACCTCGGACCAGCCCGCCTCGCGCGGTGACCAGCTCCTGGCCGCCCTGGACCACCTGACGACGGCGAGCAGCGTGCGCACCCGCGTGGACGCCACCCGCCTGGCCGCCATGGGCCACTCCATGGGCGGCGGCGGCTCGCTCGAGGCCGCCAAGGACCGGCCCTCGATCCGCGCCGTCATCCCCCTGACGCCGTGGAACACCGACAAGACGTGGCCCGAGGTGACGAGCCCGACGCTGATCATCGGGGCGGAGAACGACTCCACGGCGTCCGTCGCGTCGCACGCGATCCCGTTCTACGAGAGCCTCGGCAACGCGCGCGAGCGGGCCTACCTCGAGCTCGACGGGGCCAGCCACTTCACGCCGAACTCCCCGAACACGTCGATCGCCGCCACCAGCATCGCGTGGCTCAAGCGGTTCGTGGACGACGACACCCGCTACACGGCCTTCCTCTGCCCGGGGCCCGGGACCGGCGGTGCGCTGTCCGACTGGCGCACGAGCTGCCCGATGTGAGGCCGGCATCCCTGAGCGGGCCGGCTGCCGCTACGGTGCGGCCATGACCGCCACCGACGAGCCGCAGGCACCCGCGCCCGACACGAAGGACTGGACGTGGGTGCTCGAGCGCCCGTGCCCCGACTGCGGGTTCGACGCCCGCACGGTGGACGTCCGCGGGATCGGCGCCGCCGTGCGCGCGGACGTGCCGCGCTGGCAGGCGGTGCTGGCCCGGCCCGACGCCCGGCGCCGGCCGGCCCCGGGCGTCTGGTCGCCGACGGAGTACGCCGCGCACGTGCGCGACGTGCTGGACGTCTTCTCCGGGCGCGTCCGGCTGGTGCTCGACGAGGACGACCCGCTGTTCCCGAACTGGGACCAGGACGCCACCGCCCTGGCGGAGCGCTACGACCTGCAGCACCCGGACGACGTGGCCCGCGCGCTCGCCCGGCGGGCGGCGACGACCGCCGCGCTGTTCGACGCCGTGCCCGACGACGCGTGGGAGCGCCCCGGGCGGCGGTCGAACGGCTCGGTCTTCACCCTGGCGACCCTCGGCGCGTACTTCCTGCACGACGTGCGCCACCACCTGCACGACGTGCGGGGCTGACCGCTACACCAGGTCCGGCTCGGGGTCCGGCTGGGGTTCCGGGTCGGGGTCCGGCTCGGGCCGGGCGGCGGCGACGCGGTCCCGACCGGAGCCCTTGGCCGCGTAGAGGGCGCGGTCCGCGGCGGCGTACAGGTCGTCGAACGACCAGCCGGGACGCGCGACGGCGTAGCCGACGGACACCGTCAGCCGCAGCGGGCTGCCGGCCGTGCCCGCCCCGGCCGTGCCCGCCCCGGCCGTGCCCGCTCCGGACGAGCGCGCGGCGGTGTGCAGCGCGCGGGCCCGCTCGTCGACCGTCGGCCCCGTGCCGCGGACGAGCACGGCCAGCTCGTCGCCGCCGATCCGGGCCAGGACGTCGGACGGACCGGCGACCGCCCGGAGCGCGGCCGCCAGCTCGACGAGCGCGGCGTCCCCGGCGGGGTGCCCGTGCACGTCGTTGACCTGCTTGAACCCGTCGACGTCGAGGAGCACGAGGCCGACGTGCGGCCGGACGTCGCCCGGCCGGCCCGTGACGAGCGCGGCCTCCGCGGCGGCGGAGAGGCTCCGCCGGGTCAGCAGGCCGGTGAGGTCGTCGGTGGAGGCCAGCTCGTCGAGGCTGGCGATGAGCCGGCGCTGCTCGTCGATGAGACGCTCGCGCTCGCGGCCGGCGGTCATGAGCACGGCCGTGATGACGGGCAGCGTCGTGGCCGCCAGCAGCAGGTCGCGCAGCGCGTCGCCGACCGGCAGCAGCGTCAGCACGATCACCGCGTCGCACAGCACCGCGAAGACCGTGATACCCCAGGCGAAGCCGCGGCGGAACTGCGAGGCGCCGTACACCACGGCGTAGACGAGGCCCAGCTGCCCGGCCGCCGACGGGTCGTCGACGGACACCGCCACGAGCACGGTCACCACGGGCGCCAGCACCGCGACCGCCGGCCACACGAGCACCGGCACCCGGTCGGTCCACCAGCGCTGCGCGACCGCGACCAGCACGTAGACGGCGACGACGGCGACGGCCGACAGCGCGCTGGCGGCCGTCGCGCCCGGCCGGTCCTGGAGCTGGGCCAGCAGCTCCCACGCGAGCGTCGCGGCGCCGCCGAACAGCACGACCACCCACCAGGCGCGGGCGGCGGAGAGCCGGTCACGTGGCTCGAGGGCCGTCAGCACCGCACGCATGCGCCGATCATGGGCGACGAGGAGGGGCGCCCGTCGGGACCTCGGGGCCCGGACCAGCGGATTCACCCGGACGAGCGTGCGACGGCCGGCGCGCGGCGACCGGGGTGCGGCGGTTCAGCGCGCGGCGGCGCCCAGGCGGGCCGACAGCTCGTCGGCGGTCTGCGGCGCGCCGAGGTGGAAGCCCTGCACGTGGGCGCAGCCCAGCTCGCGCGCGACGGCCAGGGTCGCCTCGTCCTCCACGCCCTCGAGCACGACGTCGCGGCCCAGCGCCCGTCCCATCTCGAGCAGCGCGCCGACGACCGCGGCCGCCTCGCGCCGGCGCAGCCGCCGGGTGAGGGACCGGTCGACCTTGAGCACCCGCGCCGGCACGTCGAGCACGCGGCGCAGCGACGACCACCCCCCGCCGAGGTCGTCGAGGGACAGCCCGCACCCTTCCGCGACCAGGGCCCGCGCGCCCCGCTCGGCCTCCTCGCCCAGGAGGCTCCCCTCGGTCACGTCGAGCAGCAGCCGCTCGGGCGCCACGCCACCGGCGTCGAGCAGCGCCCGCACGGTCGCGGGCAGGGCCGGGTCCGCGAGCTCCGCGGCCGACAGGTTGACGAAGAGCCGCTGCGGCGACCGGGCGCCCAGGCCCCGGTCCCAGTCCGCGAGCTGCGCGACCGCGCGGGCGACGACGAACCGCCCCAGCCGGCGCTCCAGGCCGCCCGCGCCGGCGACGTCGAGCACCTGGCCGCCGGAGAGCAGCCCGCGCACCGGGTGCCGCCACCGCACGAGGGCCTCCACGCCCCAGGCCGCGCCCGTCGGCGCGCGCGACGGGTCCGGGCCGACGTCCTGCACCGGCTGGTAGTGCACCTCCAGCGCGTCGGCGTCCAGCGCGGCGCGCAGGTCCGCGACGAGGGACGGCGTGGCGTGCGCGGCCAGGTCGCGGGCGTAGCCCTCCGGGTCCTCGACGGCGACGCCGCCCCGCCCGGCGCGCTTGGCGCGGTACATCGCCGCGTCGGCGCGCGCGAGGAGCGTCTCGGGCCGGACCGCGGGGTCGTCGGCCACCGCGACGCCCACGCTGACGGACGGCGTCACCGTCCGACCGGGCAGCACGAGCGGCTCGGCCACGGCGGAGACCACCCGCTGGGCGACCGCGACCGCCTCGGCCGGGGAGCGCACGTCCTCGAGCAGGACGACGAGCTCGTCGCCGCCGATCCGCGCCAGCACGTCCGGCGGCCGCAGCCGGGCCCGCGCGCGCCGGGCGCACGCCCGCAGCAGCGCGTCGCCCGCCGCGTGCCCGTCGACGTCGTTGACGTACTTGAGGCCGTCGACGTCGAGGAACAGCAGCGCCACCGTGCCCGTCCCGCTGCCTGTCCCGCTGCCCGTCCCGCCGCCCGTGCCGCCGCCCGTCGCGCTGCTCGTCCCGCCGCCCGCCCCGCTGCCCGCGCGCGCACCGGCCCGCGCCGCCCGGGCCAGCGCCCGCTCCAGCAGCTCGAGCAGCACCCAGCGCAGGGGCAGGCCCGTCAGCGCGTCGTGCATGGCGTGGTCGGCCAGCTCGGCACGGGCCGTGCGCGCCTCGTCGCGGTCGGAGGCGAGCACCACCCAGAGCGTGGCGAGCCGCGCCAGCCCTTCCAGGACGGCTAGGTCCTCGCCCGGCAGCCGACCCGGCTCGGCGCGGAAGACGTCGAGCGTGCCCCACGTCCGCCCGCGCGCGACGAGCGGGACGGTCGTCACGGCGGCCAGCCCGCGCTCGGCGGCCCGTGCCATGAACGCGGGCCACCGGCCCTCCGCGGCCAGGTCACCGACGTCGAGGACCTCGCCCGACGCGCGGGCCTCGACGCCCGGCCCGCTCTGCTGCTCGGCCTGGACGGCCTCCACGTCCGCGCTGGCGGGGTCCGTGGTGTGCACCACCGACAGCCGTCCCCCCTCGTCGGCGACGAGGACGCCGGCCGCCGGCAGGGCGAGCACCTCGGCCACGCCCTCGGCGAGCAGCCGGAGCACCTCGTGGGCGTCGACCTCGCCGAGGACGGCGCCGGTGAAGGTGGCGAGCACGCGCTCGAGCGCGTCGAGGTCGGTCATGCCGGCCGCCCCCCGCACGGCGCCGGCGGCCGCAGCGCGGCGGTGATCGCGTCGGCGGGCTGCGGCCGGCCCAGGTGGTAGCCCTGCGCGTGCGTGCAGCCCAGGGCCGCGGCCAGGTCGAGGGTGGCGGCGTCCTCCACGCCCTCGAGCACGACGGTCCGCCCGAGCGTGCGACCCATCAGCAGCACGGCCTTGACCAGCGCTGACGCCTCCGGGCGCGTCGTCAGCTCGCGGGTGAGCGACCCGTCGATCTTCAGCGCGGCGTCGGGGATGTCCACCACGCGCGACAGCGAGGAGTACCCGACGCCCAGGTCGTCGATCGCCACGCCGCACTCCAGCTCCTCCAGCGCGCGCACCGCCGCCGTGCCGTGCTCGCTGAGCAGGCCTGTCTCCGTGAGCTCGAGCGTGAGCCGGCGCGGCGGCACCCCGACGTCCGCGAGGACCTGCGCGACCCGCCGCGGCAGGTCGGGCTGCGCGAGCTCGGCCGCCGAGACGTTGACGAACACCCGCTGCGGGCTGCGCGCGCCGAGGGCGGCGTCCCACCGCGCGAGCTGGGTGACCGCCTCCCGCAGGGCCCACGCGCCGATGTCGACGAGCAGGCCGCCGGCCTCCGCGACGTCGACGAACGCGCCCGCCGTCAGCAGGCCGCGCTCGGGATGGCGCCACCGCAGCAGGGCCTCGACGGCCCAGGGCACCGCCGGCCCGTCGCCCCCGCTCCCGTCCGGCCCGTTCGTCAGCCCGTTCGTCGGCCCGTTCGTCGGCCCGTTCGTCGGCCCGTTCGTCGGCCCGTTCGTCGGCCCAGGCACCGGCAGCGCGTGGATGGGCTGGTAGTGCAGCTCGAGGCGGCTCTCGTCGAGCGCCTCGCGCAGCTGCCCCAGCAGCCGGGCCTCGCCCGTCGCCTCGCGGTCCGCGGCGTAGCGGGCCGGCTCGAACAGCTCCACGCAGCCGCGGCCGGTCCGCTTGGCCCGGTACATGGCGGCGTCGGCGTGCGCGACGAGCGCGTCCGCGGTGGCGCCCGGCTCGTCGGCCAGGGCCACGCCGGTGCTCGTCGAGGGGTGCAGCGTGACCGTGCCGCCCCAGGGCAGGTCGAGGACGAGCGGTGCGCCGACCGCCGCCGTCAGCCGCCGGGCCACCTCGACGGCGGCCTCGGGCCCGCCGGCGTCCGCGAGCAGCACGGCCAGCTCGTCGCCGCCCATGCGGGCCGCCACGTCCGTGGCCCGCAGCCCGGCCCGCAGGCGCGCGGCGCACGCCTGCAGCAGCCGGTCGCCCGCGGCGTGCCCCCAGGTGTCGTTGACGTACTTGAGGCCGTCGACGTCGAGGAACAGCAGCGCCACCTCCTCCCCGCCGCGCGCGCGGCGGGCGAGCGCCCGGTCGACGTGCTCGAGGAGGACCCGCCGCACGGGCAGCCCGGTCAGCGGGTCGTGGCCGGCCCGCCGCGCGAGGTCGTCCCGCGCCGCGCGCGCCGCACCGCGGTCGGCGTCGACGACGAGCAGGGCGGTCGACAGCCCGACGAGGCGGTCCAGCGCGCGGCGGCCGTCGTCGTCGGGCGGGGTCGTCCCCGGCGCGGCGCGCACCTCGAGCACGGCCCACGTGCGTCCGCGTGCCTCGAGGGGCAGGCGGGCCACGAGCTCGTCGGCAGGGGCGTCGGCGGGCCCCTCGACCCGGGGGCCCACGGGATCGCCGGGGAGGAGGACCCGGGCGGTGGCCGTGCCGGGCGGCAGGCCGAGGACCTCGGGGGCCCGCGCGGCGAGGCGCGCGAGCACGTCGTCGGCGTCGACGTCGTCGCCCGGGGGACCGGCCGCGGTGGTGAAGGCGTCGAGGACCGTCAGCAACGCGTCCCGACGCCCTCTGCCGACCACCACCTCCGCACGGTACGCCCGACCCGCCGCCGCACGTCCCGCGGGGCGCGGACCAGGATGCGCCCGCAGGGGCGTCGTCGCACGTCAGCGCGCGGGTGAAGCCTGCTCCCCCGGCACCGGCGGGCGCGGGTCCGTCGGGTCGCCGGCCAGTACCGCCCGGGCCCGACCGCGGCGCTTGGCGTCGTACAGCGCGCTGTCGGCCGCACGGACGAGCGCGAGCGGCGGCGTGCCGGCCCCGCCCACGGCCACGCCGCACTCGCGGTGACGACGACCTCCTCACCGCCGCCCGCGTGCCCGCCCAGCGACAGGGGTCGGCCCAGCGCGTCCACGACCCGCCGCGCCAGCCGCAGGGCGTCGTCGGCGGACGCGAGGTCGGGCGACACGACGAGGAACTCGTCGCCGCCCATGCGCGCCGCCGTGTCCGCGTCCCGCACGACGGACCGCAGCCGCGCGGCCTGCTCGACGAGGACGCGGTCGCCGACGGCGTGCCCGCGGCGGTCGTTGACGTCCTTGAACCCGTCGAGGTCGACGTAGACCACCGCCACGAGCCCGCCGACCCGGGTCAGCCGCGTCACGGCGAGCTCGAGGTGGTCCAGCGCCAGCACGCGGTTCGGCAGGTCGGTCAGCGGGTCGTGCAGCGCCTGGTGCGCGAGCGCGGCCTCGGTCACGCGGCGCTCGGTGACGTCCAGCACCTCCAGCAGGCAGCCGGTGTCCCCGTCGACCTCGGGCAGCGGCCGGACGCTGACGACGACGAACGCGGTGGTGCCGTCCGGGCGCTGCAGCGTGCGCTCGCCGAGGTACTCCTCGACCCCGTCGGAGGCGCAGCGCCGCACGCCGTCGGCCACCTCGGCGCCGTCCTGCGGCCCGACGAACGCGAGCGGGTCGGCGCCCACCAGGCCCTCGCGCGGGACGCGGACGAGGTCGGCGAGCACGGGGTTGACGGCCACCACGCGGGCCGGGCCCGCCGGTGGGACCGCGAGGACCGCCATCCCGACCACCGAGCCCTCGAACAGCCGCCGGAAGCGGTCCTCGCCCCGCCCGTGCGCCACCCGCCACCGGTGCGCGGCAGCCCCCGCGCGGCGCAGCGCGAGGGTCAGCACCAGACCGGCGAGGGCGACCGCGGCGGCCAGCGCGGCGACGAGCCACCGGTCCGCCGCCGCCCGTGCCCGGCCGGCGGCGGCACCGGCGGCCGCGCGCACCTCGTCCACCTGCACGCGCACCTCGTCCATGGCGGCCTTGCCCGTGCCGCCCGTGACGACCCGCACCGCCGCGTCGGTCTGCCCGGCGCGGGCCAGCGCGACGATCCGCTGCACGAGCCGGTCCTTCGCCGCGACCGCGGCGGCGAGCCGCTGGGCGGGGGCCCGGGCCGCCGGCACCTCCGCGGCCTCGGCCTGCAGGCGCTCGAGGGCGGCGGGCACGCGCTGCCGGCCCTCCTCGTAGGGCTGCAGGAACGCGTCGTCGCCGGTCAGCAGGTAGCCGCGCTGGCCCGTCTCGGCATCGAGGAGCGCGACGAGCAGCGCGTCGGCGGCCGCCGAGACCCGCTGCGACCGGTCGGCGCGGTCCCGGTCGCGGGCCACGGCGACCGCCGACGTCGCGCACAGCACGGCCAGCACCCCCGCCAGCAGCGCCGCCAGCAGCGCCGCCAGCAGCACCGCCAGCAGCACCGTCCGTCGCCCCTGCGCCCGCACACCCGCCCCCGTCGCCGGCGGGCGGCCCGGTGCTGGTGACGCCCGCGTCGGGCCCATCGTCCCCGGCGCCCGCGCGCCTGTCCACGCGGGGACCTGCGCGCCACGGCCCCGGGCGCCACGGCCCCGCGCGCGGCGCGGCCTAGAGGAACGGGTCGCTGCCGGCGGGCACGAGGTCGACCTCGACGGTGAGGCTCGAGCCGGACCGCTCGGTGAAGATGACCCCGCGCAGCGGCGGCACGTCGTCGTAGTCGCGGCCCCAGCCCAGGACGACGTACTGGTCGTCGACGAACCGGTCGTTCGTCGGGTCGACGTCCACCCAGCCGGCCCCGGGCAGCCAGGCGGCCACCCAGGCGTGGGAGGCGTCGGCGCCGCGCAGCTTCTCCCGACCGGGCCGCGGACGCGTCTCGATGTACCCGCTGACGTACCGCGCGGGCAGCCCGTGGGCACGCAGCGCGGCGATCATGAGGTGCGCGAAGTCCTGGCAGACGCCCGCGCCCTGGGCCAGGAGCTCGTCCTGGGTGGTGCGCACCGTCGTCGAGCCCGAGCGGTAGGCCAGCTCCGTGCGGATGCGGTGCGCCAGCTCGACGAGCACCTCGGCCAGCGGGCGGCCGGCGGTGAACGTCGGGGCCGCCCAGGCGCGGACGGCGTCGGTCGTGGCCACGTGCGCGGAGGGCAGCACCGCCTCCCGGACGGCGAGCAGGTCCGTGCCCACGGCCCCCGTCGCCACCCGCTCGGCCACCGTCTCCCAGGCGTGGTCCGGCAGCGTCGCCGGATCGGGCGCCACGCGCGTGACCTCGACGCGGGAGCGCGCGGTGACGACGAGCTCGGTGTGCGGCGTGGTGACGGCGTAGTAGGTGGTCCGGTTGCCGAACCAGTCGGTGTGGGCGGCGGTGTCGGCCGGCTCGGGGTCGACGACGAGCGCCGTGGTCAGGCATCGCTGGTCCGGCAGGTCGCGGGGGGTCGTCGTCGTGCGGCCGTAGGAGCCGGTCACGGGGGCCGTGTAGACGTACCGGGTGCGGTGGACGAGGTCGTAGGTGCGGCTCACGGGGTGCCCCGCCCGTCCAGGGGGCCGCGCAGGTCGCCGGCGTCCCACGGGTCCTCGAGGCTGCGCACCGGCAGCGGCCGGGCCATGTGCACGCGCTCGACCTCGTCGGCGAGCGCCAGCAGCCGCCAGCGCATGGACTCGAGCTGCTCCGCGAGCCGCCCGCGCCGCCCGTCGTCCTCGACGGCGGCGGCGACCGGCACGGCCTCGAGCTCCTCGACGAGGTCGACGACGTCCGCCAGCAGGTGGTCGCGCTGGTCCGGCGCGCGGCCGGTGCCGGGGACGGCGGTGAGGTCGTCGCGCAGGCGGTGCAGCTGGTAGGCCAGCGACCGGGGGTTGGTGCGGTCCTGGACGAGCAGCTCGAGCAGCCCGCCCGCCTCGACGCCACGGCCCTGCTGCCGCCGGCGGTAGGTCATGGCCGACTCGTGCACGAGCAGGACGCTCTCGAGGACGAGGTCGTCCACCTGCGGCGGCCGGGCCTGCACGACGGTGCCCAGCAGCGTGGTCACGAGGTGCTGGGCCCGCTCGATGCGCCGGCCCGCGTCGAGGAACCGCCACCCCGAGTCGCGCACGAGCCCCTCGGACGACACCCCCGCCAGGGCCAGCAGCCCCTCGAGCACGCGGTCGAGCGTCCCGCGCAGGCCGGCGGTCACGGCCGGCCCCTGGCCCGGGGAGCCCGGGCGCACGCGCAGCCGCTCGTCGCGCAGGGCGCGCTCGATGCGGGCCAGCGGCCCGAAGGCGTCGGGGGAGAGCTGGTCGCGGACGGCCCCCGCGGCGCGCGCGCTGCGGCGCACCGACGCGGCCACCGTCCCGGGCGTGCGGTCGTCGAGCATGAGGTCGCGCAGGCGCGGGGCGACGAGGCGGCCGTCCGCGTCGACGGTGCCCGGCGGGGGACCGGCCACGGGGACGACGGAGGTGCCGTCCGACGTGCCGGCCGAGGCACCCGCCGGTACCGCCGCCGGCACGAGGCTGGCCAGCAGGGCGGCGAGCGCCCGGCCCCCCGGCGACCACGGCGTGCGGTGGTAGTCGTCCCAGCGGTCGCCGACGGCCCGCAGCACGCGCACGGTGTCCTCCGCGCGCTCGGCGTACCGGCCGAGCCACCACAGGTTCTCCGCCGTGCGCGGCGACAGGCCCGTGACGCGCTGCGGGCCCTCGTCGAACATCTCGACCGACATCTCGACCGTGCCGCCGCGGTCGTCCCCGGTGCCGTCGCGTCGCGCGACCCCCGTCACCGTGACGACCGGCATCTCCTGCGTCGGCGGCCGCGCGGCGTCCGGGTTCGCCAGCACCCACACGTCCTTGGCGGCCGCTCCCAGCGCCGACGAGACGACCGGCCCCGCCGAGACCCGGGCGAGACCGCCGGCCATGACGGTGTAGCCCTCGTGGTGCGCGACGGCGAAGGTGCGCAGGACCGCCGCCGCCGGGCCGCCGGCCGCGTCGGCCGCGCGCCCCCCCGGGGTCCCCGGTGCTCCCGGTGCCGGGAGGAGGTCGCCCGTCGGGGGCGGGACGAGCGCGTCCGGCCCCTCGGGCTCCGCCGCCGCCAGGTCGACGACCGGCCCCGACGGCCCCACCGGCTCCTGCGCCACCCACGCCCACGGCTCGGCCTCGATCCGGGCGCGCAGGGCGGCGCGGCCGGCGGCGTCGAGCTGCCAGCCGAGGACGGCGCCCGAGCCCGGGCCGTGCGTCGTCGGCAGGAGGGTGAGGCGGTCCAGCCGCGTGAGCACGTGGGCGCGCGCGGCCTCCTCCCCGCACCACCAGGTCGGCGCGGACGGCAGCAGCAGGTCCTCGTCGAGCACGACACGGGCCAGCCGCGGCAGGTAGCGCAGCAGGGCGGGGCTCTCCAGCACGGACGAGCCCAGCGGGTTGACGACGCTGACGGCGCCGCCGCGCACCGCCCGCACGAGGCCGGGGACGCCGAGGCGGGAGCCCGCCCGCAGGTCCAGCGGGTCGCACCAGTCGGCGTCGAGGCGGCGCAGGACGACGTCCACCCGCTCGAGCCCGTCGAGCCCGTGCAGCCACACCCGCCCGCCGCGCACGACGAGGTCGGAGCCCTCCACCAGCGGCAGGCCGAGCATGGACGCCAGGTAGGCCTGGTCGAAGGCGGTCTCGCTGGCCTCGCCGCTCGTGAGCAGGACGATCGCGCCCGCGCCGTCGGAGGAGGCCGGCCGCACGGCGTGCAGGGCCGTGCGCAGGGCGCGGAAGAAGGGGCCGAGGCGCGCGATCGACGCCTGCCGGTACACCCCGGCCATCACCTGCGAGACGACCCGCCGGTCCTCCATGGCGTAGCCCGCGCCCGACGGCGCCTGCGTCCGGTCCGCCACCGCGCACCAGCCGCCCGACGCGTCGCGCACGAGGTCCGTGGCCGTCAGCACGAGCTCGCGGCGGCCCGGCAGCCGCACCCCGTCGACCTCCCGCAGGAAGCCGGGGTGGGCCAGCACCACGTGCGGCGGCAGCAGCCGGTCCGAGAGCAGGCGACGGGGCCCGTACAGGTCCTGGAGCACGGCGTCGAGCAGGAGCGCGCGCTGGGCGAGGCCGCGGTCGAGGCGCTGCCACTCGCCCTCGTCGACGATGACGGGCTCGGGGTCGAGGCGCCAGGCGTCGTCGCCGTCCCTGCGGTCGCCGCCGTAGGTGACGCCGTGGTCGGCGAGGAGCCGGTCCGCCGCCTCCCGGGCGCGCGCCAGCACCTCGGGCGTCGGGGCGTCCGCCGGGTCCTCGAGCCAGCCCCAGTCCGGCCGGTGCGCGACGCCCCCACCCCGCCGGCCACCCCGCCGGCCGTCCGGCCCGTCGGCGCCCGCGAGGGGGACGGAGGACAGCAGGTCGGTCACGCCGGGAAGTCTGCCGCACAGGACCCGTCCGGGCAGCGGCGGGCTCCGAACACCGGGTGCAGGGCAGCCCGGCGCACGGACCGGGCGCTGCACGACGTGCCGCGTCGCGGCCGGACGGGGAGGGCCGCCATGGGCGTGACACGTGCGCGCACCCGCCACCGGGCGCGCGCCCTCGTCGGCCGGTCCGCCGGTCCGCACGGCCCGGTGCACCCCCGGCCGGCCCCCCGGGGCGCGTCAGGGGGCGCACCCCGGGGGACCACGGGCCTCGTCGCGCCCGCCGTGAGGCACCCGGGCGCAGGTCCACGCCGCGCCGGGTGCACCGCCGGGCAGGGCGGGGGTGCGTCGGCCACACTGTCGCGCGTGGACGCCACCTCCCAGCGCACGGCGGGGCCCCGGGCGGCCGACGCCCTCCTGCTGGCGTGCGCCGACGGGGACCAGGACGCCTTCGCCCGGCTCTACGACGAGATCGGGCGGTCCGTCTACGGCACCTGCCTGGGCGTCCTCCGCGACCCGGACCACGCGGCGGAGGTCACCCAGGAGGTCTGGCTCGAGGTCTGGCGGACCGCCGCGCGCTTCGACCCGACGCTGGGGTCGGCGCGCACCTGGACCGTCACGCTCGCCCACCGTCGCGCCGTCGACCGCGTGCGCGCCACGCAGGCACAGCGCGACCGCGACCAGCGCGTGCTCGACGCCAGCGGCGAGGTGGAGGTCGACGTCGTCGTCGAGGAGGTGGAGCAGGGCCTGGAGGTCGAGGGCGTGCGTCGCTGCCTCGACGCCCTGACCCCGCGCCAGCGCGGCGCGATCGTGCTGGCCTACTACGGCGGCCGCTCCTACCGGGAGGTCGCCGACGAGCTGGAGGTGCCGCTGCCCACGGTGAAGACCCGGATCCGCGACGGCCTGCTGCGCCTGCGCGACTGCCTGGAGGTGGACCGGTGAGCGGCGTGACGGGGACGACCGGCGTGGACGGCACGGACGACGTCCGCACGCTGCTGGGCGCCTACGCCCTCGACGCGGTGGACGACGTCGAGCGCCGGGCCGTCGAGCGGCTCGTCGCCGCCGACGCCGGGGCCGCCGCGGAGCTGGCGGACCTGCGGGCCGTCGCGGCCGAGCTCGGCGGTGCCGTCGCCGGCGAGCCGCCCGCCGCCCTGCGTGCCGCCGTGCTCGCGGCCGTGGCCGGTCAGGCGCAGGAGCGTCCGGGGGGTCGCGCGCCGGGGGGCGCGCGGGTCGACGTCCAGGCCGATACCCGGGCCGACGTCCGGGCCGACGTCCCGGCCGACGTCCCGGCCGACGTCCCGATCGCACCGGTCGTCGTGCCCCCGCCGGCCCCTGCTGACAGCCACCCCGCGCCCGACGAGCGCCCGCTCGCCCCCGTGGTGCCGTTGCGGCGGCCGCGGGCGGTGCGCTGGGCCGGCGTCGCGGCGGCGCTCGTCGTCGCCGCCGGGGTGCCCGGGGCCCTGGCCCTGCAGCAGGCGCAGCGCGCCGAGCGGGCGGAGCTCGCGCAGGCGCAGGTCGAGGAGGTGCAGCGGCGCACGGCGCAGCAGATCGCCGACCTGCTCACCGACCCGTCGGCCGTGCTCGTGCGCGGCTCCGTCACCGGTGGCGGAACGGCGACCGCCGTCTTCACCGACGACCGCTCGCTCTTCAGCGCGACCGGCGTCCCCGAGCCCGAGGCGGGCAGCGTCTACCAGCTCTGGCTGGTCGACGAGGGCGTCATCACGTCCGCCGGGGTGCTCACCGACGAGGGCGGGTCGCTCGTGCGGCTCGTCGACACGGGCGGGGTCGGCTCGCTGGCCGTCTCCGTCGAGCCCGAGGGCGGGTCGCAGCAGCCGACGACGACTCCCGTCGTCCTCCTCACCCAGGCCTGAGCCGACGGGCGGGTCCGTGCCGGACCCGCCCGTCGCGCACGCCGTCCGGGCGGCCGCGCGAGCTCGGCGCCGGCCCTCGTCGTCTCAGGAGGGCGGGTAGGGCGAGCCCTTGAGCAGCCGCGCCAGGTGCGCGGTGTGCGCGGCGACCGTGGCCGTCGTGCTGGTGACGGTCTCGGGCGTCGGGTCGAGGTCCTGGTAGTCGACGCCGCCCATCGCCTCGCCGACCCAGTAGGTGACGGCCTGCGCAGGGATCGTGAAGCCGACGTCGTC
Organism: Cellulomonas marina; assembly: GCF_900111925.1. Taxonomy (GTDB): domain Bacteria; phylum Actinomycetota; class Actinomycetes; order Actinomycetales; family Cellulomonadaceae; genus Cellulomonas; species Cellulomonas marina. The sequence goes on along the minus strand of NZ_FOKA01000007.1, from coordinate 88,570 downwards.
GAGCGCCTGGAACAGCTCCGCGCTCAGGTGGTGCGCGCCGTCCTCGTTGCCGACCACGGCCACCGCGGCGACCTTGCCGTAGGTGAGCAGCCGTCCCTCGTCGTCGGTCTCCGACAGCTCCGCGTCCAGGCGCTCGAGCGCACGCTTGATGACGCTCGACGGCTGCCCCATCCAGATGGGCGTCGCGAGGACGAGGACGTCCGCGGCGAGCACCTGCTGCCGGATCGCCGGCCAGGCGTCGCCCTCGCCCATGTCCACCTGCACGCCGGGCTTCACGTCGTGGTCGACGAGGCGCACGACCGTGCCGGTGACGCCGTGCGGGCGCAGCGCCTCGAGGAGCTGGCGGCCCAGGAGCTCGCTGCTGGACGGCGCCGGCGAGGGGGTCAGCGTGCCCACGAGCACGAGGGCGGTGAGGTCGGCGGGGCGCTCGCCGACGTCGTCGGGGGAGGCGGCCGAGGTCGTCTGCGACATGCCGCGATGCTGCCCCGCGGGCGGAGGCGCCGCGAGCGCTGGACACGGACGGGGGACACGAGCGGGGGACACGAGCGGGGGACACGGACGGGGGACCCCGGACGGCGGACACGGAGGGGGGACGCCGGACGGCGGACCCGCGGCGGCGGGCGGCCGTCCCGGGCGTGACGCAGCGCGGCCCCCTCCCCGCGCTGCTGCAGGGAGGGGGCCGGACCGCCGCGGACCCGCGTGCGCCGGGGCGCGTGCGGGTCCGGGCAGGTGCGTCACATGGTGGGCATGAGCACCGAGTCGATGAGGTAGACCGTCGCGTTGGCGGTCTGCACGCCACCGCAGATGACGTTGGCGTCGTTCACCTTGAGGGCGTCGCCCTCGCCGCTGACGGTGACCGTGCCGCCCTGGACGGTCGCGTGGTCGCCGACGATCTCGTCCGGGGCCACCTGGCCCTCGACCACGTGGTAGGTGAGGATGCTCGACAGCGTCGCGGCGTCGGTCTTGAGGGACTCGATCGTCGCCGGGTCGATCTTGGCGAAGGCGTCGTCGACGGGCGCGAACACCGTGAACTCGCCGCCGTTCAGCGTGTCGACGAGGTTCACCTCGGAATTGAGCTGCCCGGAGACGGCCTGGACGAGGGTCTTCAGCAGCGGGTTGTTCGAGGCGGCCGTGGCGACGGGGTCGGCGCTCATGCCCTCGACCGAGCCGGCGCCCTCGGGCACCATCGCGGCGTAGTCGGCGCAGCCGGGGCCGACGAGCATCGCGGCCGGGTCGGCCGTCGTCATGTCCTCCTCCTCGGACGGGCTCGGGGCGGCGGACTCGCTCGCCATGTCGTCGCCCGTGCCCTCCGAGCCCGTGACGTCCTCCGCGGCGGAGGAGGCGGCGGCGCCGGCCTCGGCGGTGTCGGAGCTGCTGCAGGCGGTCAGCGTGAGGCCGGAGGCCAGCAGGAACGCGGCCGCCAGACGGGTGCGGGTCGTGGTGCGCATCGTGATCTCCCTCGGTGGTGCTGCGGGAGGACCGGTGCGGCCCTCCGATGCCCGTGGTTCGGGGCGGCGGGGGAGCCGGTTGGTCACCCGTCCGGGTGAAACCCGCGGACGTGCCCTTGTCAGGCGACCGAGGAGGGTGCCGGTCGGTACCGGCGCACGCGGTTCTTGCCGGCGCGCTTGGCCTCGTACATGGCGGCGTCGGCGGCGTCGACGAGGGCGTCGAGCCGGTCCTCGAGCCCGTCCTCGAGCCCGTCCTCGAGCCCGTCCTCGAGCGCGTCCTCGAGCCCGTCACGATGCCGCTCGTCGGCGCCCACCCAGGCCGTGCCGATGCTCACCCCGATGCGGAAGGCGCCGGCTGGCAGCACGACGGGCGCGGCCACCGCGGCGAGCAGCGCGTCGGCGACGGCGGCGAGCTCGTCGGGCGACGGCACCCCCGGGAGCACCACCGCGAACTCGTCGCCCCCGAGCCGTGCCAGCGTGTCCACGGGTCGCAGCAGCCGCCAGAAGCGCTCGGCCACGGCGCGCAGGACGTCGTCGCCGGCCGCGTGCCCGGCGGCGTCGTTGACCGCCTTGAACCCGTCGAGGTCGCAGAACAGCACGCCGACCCCCGAGCCGGGGGCGCCCTCGTGCTCCGCCTCCCGCAGCGCCTCGCCGAGGCGTTCGCGCAGCAGCGCCCGGTTCGGCAGGCCGGTCAGCGGGTCGTGCAGCGCGAGCCGGACGAGCTCCTCCTCGGCCTCCCGGCGGGCGGTCACGTCCTCGACGAGGCACAGCAGGTGCCGCTCGCCCCCGCCCGCCTGCCCGCCCCCGCCGACGCCGCCGCCGACGCCCCCGCCGGCGCCTCCACCCCCCTCGCCGTCCGGCGTGAACAGCGTCGCGTGCACGAGGCCGCGGCGCACCGAGCCGTCCGCGTGCAGGAAGCGCTGCTCGACGCGCACCTCGTCGAGGGCACCGTGCACCAGCGGCCCCAGGGCCGCGAGGAAGGCGGGGCGGTCGTCGGGGTGCAGCAGCGACGGCAGGTCGCGGGCCAGGAGCTCCTCCGCGGCCAGGCCGGTCAGCTCGGACATCGTCGCGTTGACCTGCAGCACCGCGGACCCCTGCGGCCCGCCGAGGCCGACGATCGCCATCGCGACCGGGGCGGTGTCGAAGGCGCGGCGGAACCGGCTCTCCGACCCCGCCAGGCGCTGCTCCACGACGACCTGCTCGGTGACGTCCGTGGCGAGAGCGATGACGCCGGTGCACCGGCCGGCCGTGTCGACGAGCGGGCTCACCGTGACCATGGCGTGCAGGCGCGAGGCGTCGGCGCGCAGCCACGTCCACCGCAGCGTGACGGGGTAGCCGCTGCGGGCGTCGTGCAGCAGCACGTCCGTCGGCGACAGGCCGCGGGCGGCCGCCACGGCGGACAGCTCCGCGGGGTCGTGCAGGATCGTCAGCGGCAGGCCCGCGACCTCCTCCGCGCCCCATCCCGTCATCCGCTGCGCGCCCGTGCTGAACACGGTGATGGTGCCGTCGGGGTCGCAGCGGATGATCGCCTGCTCGGTCGCCGCGTCGAGGATGCCGGAGTACAGGTCCCGGGCGGCGGCGACGCGCGCGCTCGCCCGGCGCTCGTCGGTCACGTCGCGGGCGGCGAGCACGACCGCGCCCTCCCAGGGCCCGCCCGCGCCCGGCACCCGGCGCGCGCTGACGTCCAGCACGCGCCCGAGTGCGTCCGGCGCGTCGACGACGACGTCGACGCCCTCGACCGTCTCGCCGCCCAGCGCGCGGCCCAGGGGGAGGTCGTCCGCCGGGAGGTCCGCGAGCAGGCGGGTCGCGGCCGCGTTGCGCAGCACGCGGGTGCCGTCGGCGGCGTGGACGCTGAGCGCCTCGGTCGACGCCTCGAAGACCGTCCGCAGGAGGAGGGCCTGCTCGGACGCGGTGGCCTGCGCCTCGCTGAGCTCGGAGATGAGGGCGGCGCGCTCGTCGCGGGCCAGGGCCAGCGGCAGCGCGACGACGCTCACCACCGTGACGAACGCCTGGGCCAGGACGGGCTGCAGGTCCGGGTCGACGACGACGAGGGGCCCGTGCCCGGCGAGGGTGGTCACCACGACGACCACGCCCACCGCGACGCCGTGCAGCGCGACGGCGGTGGTGTCCAGGCGCAGCGCGACCCAGACGCTGAAGGGGACGAGCAGGAACGGCAGGGGCAGCTCCTGCGGGTAGCCGAACACCACGGCGTAGGCGGCACCGACGGCCCCCGCGACGGCCGCGACCTCCGCGCTCCGGACGACGAAGGTGCGGCGCGGCAGGCCCCTCCAGGGCCAGCGCGCGGGGTCCGCGAGCCGCAGCGCCGCCGCCCCCAGCACGAGGGTCGCCGACCCGCTGCGCAGGGTCCACGCGCCCAGGACCGCCAGGGGGTCGCCCGTGCCGAGCGCGGCGACGCCGACGGCCGACACCGCGGCACCGGTCGCCGCCCCGAGCAGCGCCGCGAGCACGAGCACGCGCAGGTCGGCCGGCGTGCGCAACCGCCGGCGGGACGCGCCCCGGGGGAGCGGCAGGGTGTCGAGCAGCAGCGCCGTGACCAGCGACTGGAGCCCGTTGGCGAGGGCCATCACGGCCGCGAGCACGGGCGGCGCGCCCGTCAGCGCGTTGAGCGCGCCGGTGATGAGGGTGACGCCCACCAGCGCCGTCACGCCGCGGGCCCCGCGGGCGCGGTCGACGACGACCCACGCGGACCCCACGGCCGCCGCTGGCCACACGAGCGCGAAGGTCCCGCCCTCGACCACGGTCGACCGGCCGAGGAGCACCGCCGCCGCCAGCACGAGGGCCGGGACCGCGTGCCTCAGCAGCGGCAGGGCGGCGGCCGAGGTCGGGGCGCTCACCGGTGCGCCCCTCGGTCCCAGCGCGGTGCGCCCGGCACCTCGAGCGACGGCGAGCCCATGCGCGCGCACCTCCGTCGTCCGTCGTCTCGCACCGGGCACCCGGCGGGGGTCGCGGGGTGCGGCGGGGCGGTCCGCCCCTTCCTCCCAATCGGCCGCTCCGACGCGCGGTGAAGGCAGCGGCGGCCGGGCGTCGGGGATGATGGACGCCGTGACGGACCTGACCGTGCCCCTCGTGCCCGAGGGCACCCCCGTCGTCGACTGCGCCGACGAGCCCATCCGCGTGCCGGGCTCGGTGCAACCGCACGGCGTCCTGCTCGCGGTCGACCCGGGGTCGCTGCGCGTCGTCGTCGCCTCCGGCACGACGGCCGAGCACCTCGGCCTGCCGACGGAGGCCGTCCTCGGCCGCCCCCTCGGCGACGCGCTCGGTGACGCTCTCGGGGAGCTGCGGCTCGACGAGGAGGCCGTCGACCCGCAGCCCCTCGACGTGGTGGTGGCGGGCCGGCTCCGGTCCTTCGAGGCGCTCGTGCACCGCAGCGACGACCTGCTCGTCGTCGAGCTCGAGCCGCGCATGCCCGCCACCGGCGACGGCAGCCTGCGCGGTGCGCGCCCCGCCCTGCGCCAGATGCAGCGCGCCGGCACGCCGGAGCAGGTCGTCGGCATCCTGGCGGCCGAGGTCCGGGCCATCACGGGGTTCGACCGCGTCATGGTCTACCGCTTCGACGCGGACTGGAACGGCGAGGTCGTCGCCGAGGAGGCGGCACCGGGGCTTGAGCCCTTCCTGGGCCTGCACTACCCCGCGTCGGACATCCCCGCGCAGGCCCGCGCCCTGTACGCGGCGCAGTGGCTGCGGTCCATCCCCGACGCGCGGTACACGGCCAGCCCGCTCGTGCCCCCGGTCGTCCCGTCGACGGGTCGGCCGCTGGACCTGTCGAACGCCGCCCTGCGCAGCGTCTCGCCGGTGCACCTGGAGTACCTCGCCAACATGGGCGTCCGGGCGTCCATGTCGGTCTCGCTGCTGGTGCACGGGCGGCTGTGGGGCCTCGTCGCGTGCCACCACTACGCCGGGCCGCACTACCCCACGCCCACGCAGCGGTCCGCGGCGGAGTTCCTCGCGCGGACGGGCTCCCTGCTCCTGCAGGGCAAGGAGGACGAGGCGCGGTACGTCGACAGCATGGCGCTCGCGGTGTCGTCCGCGGAGCTCACGCGCGCGCTGTCGGCCTCGCCGCGCGACCCCCTCGGGGCCCTCACCGCCGACGACGCCCTGCTCGAGCTCGTCGAGGGGGCCACGGGCTGCGCGGTGCGGGTCGACGGGCAGCTGCGGCTCCTGGGCCGGACGCCCGGACCGGCCGACGTCGACGCCCTGGTGGACCTGCTGTGGACGCGTCGGACCGGCACGGTGGCCGTCTCCGCGCTGCTGCGCGAGTTCCCGGGCAGCGACCTCGTCGGGCGTCTGACGGACGTGGCCAGCGGCGTGCTCGGCGTGCGGCCGTCCGCGAGCGGCTCGCGGGACGTCGTGCTGTGGTTCCGGCCCGAGGTCCTCAAGGAGGTGCACTGGGCCGGCGACCCCTACGCCAAGGGGCTGGAGGCGACGCCTGCCGGCCTGCGCCTGACCCCGCGCGCGTCCTTCGCGGCGTGGGTCGAGCAGGTGCGCGGCACGTCGGAGCCCTGGACGCCCGCCCAGGTCGCGGCGGCGGAGGCGCTCGTCCGGGACCTCGACGAGGCGGTTGCCCGGCAGCGGGCCGAGGACGAGCGCGTCGCCGCGACCCTGCAGCGCATCGTGCTCACCGAGCGGCCGCCGCTGCCGGACGGGTACGCGCTCGCGCAGCACTACCAGCCCAGCGGCGCCAGCGTGCTCGGCGGTGATTGGTACGACATCACGACGCTGCCCGACGGCCGGACGGCCTTCCTCGTCGGCGACGTCGCCGGGCACGGCATGTCGGTGGCGGCCATCACGGCCCAGGTCCGGCACGCCCTGCGTGCCTACCTCGTCGACGAGGGGGCCGCGGACCGAGCCCTCACGCGTCTCAACGAGGTCATCGCCGACCTCGTGCCGGGGGAGCTCGCGACGGTCGTCGCCGCCGAGCTCGACCCCGTCACCGGCGGCATCGTCGTCACCCGCGCCGGCCACCTGCCCCCGCTGCACGTGCGCGCCGACGGTGCGGCGTTCGTCGAGGGCGCGCGGGGTGCGCCGCTCGGCGTGCCGGACCGCGAGGGCCGGGGCTACGTCCAGGCCACCGCGACCCTGGCGCCGGGCGACTGCCTGGTGCTCTTCACGGACGGGCTGGTCGAGGCGCGGGGCTCGCTCCTCGCCGACGGCCTGGAGGACATGCGCCGCCGCGCGGCCGGCATCGGCCCCGACCGCGACGCCCTCGTCGCCGGCCTGCCGCGCTCCGCCCCCGGCACCGGCGACGACCTCACCGTCCTGGTGCTCCAGCGCGTCCCCTGAGCCGGAGCACGTCGGCGCCAGCGGCACCGCGCTCTGCCGGGATCCGCCCTCCTGGTGCAGCGGGTCCCCGGCCCTGCGCGGCGTGCCCTCACCGTGCCGGTGCTGCCTCGGTCTCCCCGACGACCTGGGCGACGGGCGCCGCCGCTCCCGGCACGTGCCCCGCCGCGGCGAGGTCCTCGAGCACCCGGGCGTTCAGCACGAAGGCGGTCACCGCCTCCGCCAGCACCTGCTCCACCTCGTCGTCGGCCAGGTCGAGCGCGTCGACCCGCTCCCGGAAGCGCGCCCGCAGGACCGGCGCCGGCGCCGCGTCGAAGCGGTAGAAGGACAGCGCGTCGGCCGGGACGCCGTGGTGCCGTCGCACGGCGGTCGCCACGACCTGCCCCCCGGCGAGGTCCCCGAGGTACCGCGTGTAGGCGTGCGCCACCCAACCACCTGTTGAGCCGGCCACTTCGCCCACCCGGGCGGCGTAGTCGTGCGCGCCCGGCACGAGCGGCAGCTCCGGCCACGCGGGTCCGACGGCTGCCTCCAGGTCCGCCCGCAGCGCCGCTGCGCGCGCCACGGCCGGCAGCAGGTCGCCCACGACTGCGCTCCCCGCACCCGACGCCGCCTCCAGCGACTCGTACACCGGGACCAGCTGCCGCATCAGCGCCGTGTGCGCGTCGATCCCCAACCGCCCGCCCAGCAGGTCGTCGACGAACGCCGTCCCCTCCGCGCGCTCGTGCGCGACGCGCGTCGCCCGTCGCAGCCGCGCGGACAAGGACTCCTCGGCGCTCTGCTCCACCCCACCAGTCTGCCGCCGCCACGACCCGCGCCGACAGCAACTCCTCCCGCCACCGACCTCGCCGCCACCCCCGGCTATCGCACCCACCGGCATCGCACCCACCGGCACCGCACTCCCGGCACCGCACCCACCGCACCCCACCCACCGCACCGCACCCCACCCACCGCACCCACCGGCACCGCACTCACCGGCACCGCACCCACCGGCACCCAGCCCACGCCTCGGTACGAGGCTCGAGCGGGTACGAGGCGGTCGACCTCATCGATCTCCGGAGGCGAGCGGCACCAGCGCGCCCTCCACGGACGCGCGGACGTCATGGTGCGTCGACGACACGACGCCGTGATCTCGCTGTCCCACGCCCAGCGCGAGGGAGGACACTGCCGGCGCGACCCTCCCGACCTCGTTCCTCCGGTGGCCGACGATCCTGCCGTCGGGTGCGCGGAACTCGTACCGGGCCGGTTGCAGCTCGGTCGCCTTGACCCGTCCTGACCGTGGTGGTCGTCCCGGGTCGACGAGTCGTCGGATGGTCAGGTCCGCGCGGTGCACCTCGTGGTGGTGCCGTCCGCAGAGGACGACGCCGTTGTCGATGCTGGTCTCCCCGTCGTCGCGAGCCCACCAGCGGATGTGGTGGACCTCGGACCAGCGGGCCGGTGTCTCGCACCCGGGGAACGCGCACCCGTGGTCGCGCAGGATGACCGCGCGGCGCTGGTGCCCGGTGAACAGCCGCTCCTCGCGCCCCAGGTCGGTGGGCTGCCCGTCCGGCCCGAGCACGAGTGCGGCGGTGTCCACGTCGCACAACGTCCGTGCCACCGTGGTCACCGCGAGCACGTTGCCGTCCTCGTCGACGACCGGTGTGCGCCCGGTCAGCGCGGCGCCGAGGACGTCCACGTCGGGCAGGTCCTCGGTGCATGCCACGTGCGAGGTCCCGTCGTGGTCGTCGCCACCAGCCTCGGCGCCGTGGCGCGCGGTCTCGTGCTCGCGCAGGGCCTCGGCGATGGAGGTGTAGGTGCTCAGGTCCGTCACCAGGGTCAGGTGCGGACGCACCGACGCGCCGGTCACCCCGCCCTTCTTCTCCGCCAGCGCGCCCCGTGCGAGGGCTTCCAGCGCGTCGGCCTGCGCCTGGCCGGGCGTGCGGTCCTCGCCCGGGATCTGCCGGGTCAGCTCCAAGGCCCGCCGCAACGCCACGCCTGCCGAGGGGTCCAGGCACCCCTGGATCCGCGTGCCCATCTCGGTGTCGGTCAGGTGCAGGTGCCGGCCCCGGCGCTGGGCCTCGAACCGGGACTCCAGGGCCGGCGGGTCGATCTCGGCGGCCTTCTGCCGCAGCTTGGTCCGGAACGTGCCCGGGTCGACCCGGCCCGCCAGGTCCGTCAGCTCCGCCTGCACCAGAGGCGACCCGAACTCGCTCCGCACCTTCGGCGAGGTCTCGGCCAGCACCCCGGCCAGCGCGTCGAGGTGTGCCTCGGACCGTGACCCCGCCGCCACCGCCTCGGCGAAGGAGGGCACCACCTCGACGGCCTCGGCCTGCCGCACCTGCCGGCGTGCCTCGGGCAGCCCGATCCCGTCACGCCCGGCGATGCCCTCCGCCGGACCCTTGTCCCCATCACGCGGGATGCGCAGCCTGCTGTCCGCGGCGATCCATGCCGACCGCGCCCCCGCCACCGCCCCTGACGCCGCCTGGAACAGCGAGAGCACGTGCGCGCGCTGCGGCCCGCTCAACACCCCGGCCTGACCGGCCTGCGCGCCCACCGCTCCCAGGGCAGCGCGCACGGCCTCGAAGGACGACAGCAGGTCCTGGTACACGGCGCGGGCACCTCCTGTGGCGGCAGCAGCAGTAGAACGTCTGTGCCAAAGCCTAGGAGAAGGACTCCCAGGACACCATGCCACGATCGGGTGTTCTTGCAGGTCAAGTGCCAGAACCGGCTGTGTCGCCACGTCGCGCAGAGGTGACCCGTCCAGCATGCACCGGACCACTGACATGCCGGCTCCGGACCGTTCGTCCTGAGGCCGACCGCCTCCAGCGGGCGACCCCTCGACCGACGACCACCAACCGTTCGACCGCCACGTCGCCCACCTCGCGACGGCCTCGAAGACCCGGGACCGAAGTCCCTGGCGGCCGTCACCCGTTGGTTGTGACGTCACCCACTGTTCGGGTGGAAAGGGGTGCACATGGGACGAATCACCGGCAGACTCGCGTTCCAGCACGGCGTACGACACCTCGTCCACGAACCGCAGGGAGGCCGGCCATGAACCCCACGTCCGAGCAGAGCACCGACGTCACGACCGAGCTCGAGTCCGAGCGGTGGACGAGCGTGAGCAACCCCATCCGCGTGCGCATCTGATTTCTCGCGCGCCCCTCGGGGCCCGCGCACCACGGAGGCCGGGGGAGCAGCTGCTCCCCCGGCCTCCGTCGTCCTCGGGAGAGCGCAGGGCCCCCGCGGCCCGGCGACGGAGCCGCGCCCCGGCGGACCGGCCGACGTGCTCGTCAGCCGCCCAGCCGGCGCTCGAGCAGCAGCACGTCCCGCCAGGTCCCCGCCAGCGGCCCGTGCGTCATGAGGCCCAGCCGCTCGCGCCGCCCGACGACCCGGAACTCGCACGCCGCGTGCAGCGCGAGGCTGCCCGCGTTCTCGGGGAACACCCCGGCCTGCAGCGTCCAGACGCCCGCGGTGGGCGCGGCCGCGACCAGCGCCCCGAGCAGCGCCGCCCCGACGCCCCGCCGCGCGGCACGCGGCGCCACGTAGACCGACTCCTCGACGACGCCGGCGTACACGGGCCGGCTCGACACCGCCGCGACGGCCACCCACCCGAGCACCTCGTCGTCGTCGCCGAGCGCCACCAGCCGCAGGTCGGACCGGTGGCCGACGTCGAACTCCGACCACGAGGGCGGCGACGCGGTGAAGGTCGCGTGCCCCGAGGCGATGCCGGCGGCGTACACCTCCAGGACGCCCTCGGCGTGGGTGCCGGTCATGGCGGTGATCCGGACCGGGCCACCTGCGCGGGCGGGGGAGGGATCGCTGCTCACGCCCGCATGCTGCTACGCGCGGGCAGGTGGCGCGACGACCCCGTCGGCCGCCCCTCGGCCGCCCCTCGGCTGGCGACGCCCGCCAGCCGCTCGGCGTCAGGGCCCGGACGCGGCCGCGGCAGGAGCCCGGCCGCGTGCACGCGGTTCTTGCCGGCCCGCTTCGCGGCGTACATCGCTGCATCGGCCCGGGCGATCACGGCGTCGGCGCTCTCGTCGGGCAGCCCCAGGGCGGTCCCCACGCTCACCCCCAGGACGTGCTCCGCGCCGTCCGCGCGCACCGGCGTGCACAGCGCGGCGACGAGACGCTCGGCCGCGCGGCGCAGAGCCGACTCGTCGACGGCACCGGGCAGCACGACGGCGAACTCGTCGCCGCCGAGCCGGGCGAGCGTGACCGCCGGCCCCACGCAGGCGGCGAAGCGCGACGCGACCTCCCGCAGCACCCCGTCGCCCGCGGCGTGCCCGGCGGAGTCGTTGACGGACTTGAACCCGTCGAGGTCGCAGAACAGCAGCCCGGCCGCCGGCGCCCGCCCGTCCGCCTCGCGCCCGTCCGCGGCGCCCCCGTCCGCCAGCGCGGCGGCCAGCCGTTCGACGAGCAGGGTGCGGTTGGGCAGGCCCGTCAGGGCGTCGTGCAGCGCCTGGTGGCGCAGCGCCTCCTCCGCCTGCCGGCGCGCGGTGACGTCCTCGACGAGGCACAGCAGGTACGGCTCCGCGATCGTCGTGCCGCCCCCGTCGGCGGGTGCCACCACGGTCGCCGTCATCATGCCCCGACGCACGGTGCCGTCGGCGTGCAGGTACCGCTTCTCCTCGCGCGTCTCCGCGCACGCGCCGTCGAGGAACGGCCGGAACGAGGCGCGGCACGCGTCGCGGTCGTCCGGGTGCGTGAGCGAGTGCACGTCCCGCCGCCGCAGCTCGGCCTCGGTCAGCCCGGTGAAGACGCTGGTGGTGGCGTTGGTCCGCAGGACGAGCCCGGCGTCCTCGCCCTGCAGGCCGACGATCATCATGGCGATCGGCGCCTCGTCGAAGGCCAGCCGGAACAGCCGCTCGGAGTCGTGCAGGCGCGCCTCGGTGGCGACCTGCGACGTGATGTCGGAGGCGACGCAGATGGCCCCGTCGCGGTCCCCGTACTCGTCGCTCGTCGGGCTGATCGTCAGCGAGACGGGCAGCGTCGCGCCGTCCCGGCGGCGGTACGTCCAGCGCCGGGCGGTCGAGTCACGCCGGGCGGCCATCGTGGCGACGACCGCGGTGGCGGGCACGTCGAGCTCGGTGCCCCGCTCGACGAGCTCCCGCGGGTCGTGCAGCAGCGCGATCGGCCGCCCGACGACCTCCTCCGCGCGGTAGCCGAGCATGCGCTCGGCGCCGGCGTTGAAGACGGTGATGGCGCCGTCGGTGTCGCACGCGACGATGGCCTGCTCCGTCGCCGCGGCGAGCAGCGCGGCGTAGCGGTCCCGCGCGTGCGTGATCTGCTCCGTCGCGCGCCGCACCGCCGTCACGTCGCGCGCCGCGAGCACCGCGCCGCCGCTCCACCCCGCGCGCGACGACCCCGGCATCGGGTGCGCGCGCAGGTTGAGGACGCGTCCGTCGGGCTCGCCGGGCGTGCGCACGAGCAGGTCCACGTCGTCGACGACCTGGCCGCGCAGGGCGCGCACGACCGGGAGCTCCTCGGGGTCCACGGGCGCCCCGTCGACGTGCGACAGCCCGAAGTACGAGCCCCACCCCTCCCGGTCCACGCCGTCGGGCAGGTCGGGGAACATCTCCTGCGCCGCGGGGTTGCGCAGCACCGCGACGCCGCGCTCGTCGTACACGGACAGCGCGTCGGCCGTCGTCGCGAACACCGTCTCCATGAGGGCGGCGTGGCGGTCGGCCCGCCGCTCGCTGGCGACGAGGTGCTCCGTCGCGGCGTGCCGCTCGTCGCGCTGCAGCGCCAGCACGAGCGTGACCAGGGCGCCCACCGCGACGAACGCCTGCGCGAGCAGCACCCGCGCGGCGGGGCCGTGCACGGCGAACGGGCCGAGCCCGGCCGTGGTGGCCACGACGACGAGCACCCCGACCGGCACGAGGTGCAGCGCCGCCACGGTCGTGTCGAACCGCAGCGCGAGCCACATGCTCAGCGGCAGCACCAGGAAGGCGACCGGCAGCTGCACGGGCTGGGCGAAGACGACGCCGTACCCGACGACGACGACGCCGCAGGCCGCGAGCAGCTCGGCCGGCCGCGCGCGCAGCGGCCCGGCCAGGCGCGAGCGGTCGCCCGCGCGGTCGGCCACCCGCAGCAGCACCGCGGTGAGCACGAAGGTGCTCGCCGCGTTCCGCAGGACCCACGCACCGGCGGCGGGCAGCAGGGGCTCGTCCCGCAGCAGGTGCAGCGCGACCGGTCCGATCCCGGCCGCCGCCACCGACCCCGCGACCGCCCCGGCGACGAGCGCGGCCAGGTCGGCGAGGTCCCGCAGCCGCCACGCCTCGCGCCCGTGCCGGCGCTGGAGGCCGCGCGTCACGGCGCACGCCACGACGGCCTGTGCCGCGTTCGCCGCGGCGAAGGCCGTCCCCAGCGCGCCGCCCGTGCCGGTCAGCGCGTTCGTCGCCCCGGCGATCACCGCGAGCGTGACCACCGCGACCGCGCGGTCCACCCGTCGCGACCAGGCCCAGGCGAGCCAGACGAAGCCGACCGCCGCCGCGGGCCAGACGAGCGCGAGGCCCGACCCGGGCAGCCGCGTCGCCCGGCCGGCGACGACGGCGAGCGCGTACGTGAGCGCTAACAGGACGTGGGCGACGACGGGGTGCCGGACGCCCCACCGCGACGCGCCACGCAGGGCGCGGCCTCACGCCGCTGCCGAGAGTGTCGCCGCCATGCCGCCCTCATCGTCCGGTCCGGGCCGCACCCGTACGCGTTCCGACCGCGACGCCCTGCTGTCCACCCGATCGGGTGACCAGCAGGGCGTCCGCGCCGGTCAGGGCGTCAGGACGACCGTCGCGCCGCCGGTCTCGACGGCCTGCAGCGTCCGCAGCCGCAGCAGGCCCGGCTGGGACTCGACGAGCCGTGCGGCGTTCGCCAGCGCCCGCACGGCGGCCACCTCCGACCGTGCCCGCTCGAGCGCGGCGGCGCCCTGCGCGCGGGCCGTCGCGAGGTCGGCCGCGGCCCGCCGCAGCTCGACCGGCACGACGACGTCCCGCACGGCGAGGCGCTCGACGACGAGCCCGAGACCCGCGACGGCCGGCGTCGCGACGGCGAGCAGCTCCGCCGGGACCTGGGCGCCGGCGGACCGGTCGGCCAGCAGCCCCTCGAGGGTGCGCGCCGCCACGACCTCCCGCAGCGCGAGCTGCAGCGCCGTGCGCACGAACGCGTCCGGGGCCTCCACCGCCTCGTGCCACGCGCGCGCGTCGACGACCCGCGTCGTGGCGGCCAGGCCGACCTTCACCCCCAGCCCGTCGGCGGTGAGGACCTCCTGCGCGGGCACGACGAGGAGCCGCGGCCGGACCGCCACGCGCACGGTCCGCCGCCGGCTCCACGCGACCCACGGCCGCAGCCGGTGACGGCCGGGGCCGAGCTCGGCCTCGAACCGCCCGTCGCGGTACACCAGCACCCGCTCCCACTCCTGCACGACGACCCGCATCGCTCTGCCCTCCCTCCGTCACCCGGTGCACCGTCCGTCGGTCGTCACCGTCACCTGCCCTGCCCTGCCCCGCTCAGCCCTGCCTCACCCCGCCTCGCCCGACGACGAGCGGCCGGGGCGCGCGCGGGCCGGACGGCGCGCGGCCGGACAGGTGCGGGGGACGTCCCGGCGGACCGGCGTCGCAGACCTCACCCGCCGGTGGTGGCCGCGCGCCGCACGGCGGTCGGGAGTCGAACCCGGGCGCGTGACAGGCGCTGCTCCTCTGGCAGGCGCTCGCGGGTGTGCGCAGGACCTGCGACGGCGACGCCGTCCGGCTGCTGCACCCGGAGCGGGAGGACGATAGGACGGGCGACCGCTGCCGGTCACCGCCATTTCCGTCGGGACCGTTCCGGGTCGAGACCGGCGACGGCGTCGCGTCCGGAGCGGGTCGTCTTCCGGTATGCATGCGGGACGACGACAGAGCCCCTGCACCCGTGAGGGGCAGGGGCTCGGTGGCTCCGACGAGGGGAGAGGAGCAGGTGACGGGAATCGAACCCGCGCCCTCAGTCTGGGAATCGGACTCCGTCCCGTTTCCACGCCCTGGTGAGGAAGTGAAACTGCTGGTCAGACGCTTGCGAGCCTACATGGAGACGAATAGAGAGGCACCGATCTGAACCCCTCATGGCACGTTATGGCATGCCACTCGGTTCTCTCCGCCCGGGAACCGGAGCCTCGCGCGTGCCGCCGCACTGCACCGCTGCGAGGCCCGCGCCTGGCTGGGAGCCTAAGCGTGCCGCTCCACCTCACGAGCAACGGCAACTGCTCCGAGGATCGCTGACTCGGATGCCTAGACTCGCCACCGTGGACTTCAGGACTGCGCGCGGGGTCGTCGTTGTCCTCGACGCCACAGAGATCCATCGGGACTGGTTTCTCGCGGGCCTCGAGTTCCAGTTGCTTCGCTTCCTGGCACGGGAGGCGGGCATCCGCCCGATCGTTGTCTCCTCGGTGGTGGCCGAGGCGGTGGCTAATCACGGACGCGAGTACGCAAGGGCGAGGAAGACGTACATCAAGGCCGTGGACAGCCTTAGACGGGTCGGCGGACGGGATACGGCGCCAACACGGAACGTGGCGGAGGAGATGTCGTACGCCGACCTCCTGAGGGAGCGCCTAGAGAGCCTCTGGGTGGAGGTCGTCGGCGTCCCGACCACGCCGCACGACGAGATTGTCGCCCGAGCGGTGTCGCGCAGGCCACCCTTCGACGAGGGCGGCAGCGGCTACCGCGACACGCTGACTTGGATGACCTGCGTGGAGTTGGCCGCCGCGGGCAAGGAGGTCTACCTCGTCAGTCAGGACAAGGACTTCGCCGGTCGAGACGGCACGTTGGCCCCGGCGCTTGCCGAGGAGGTGGCAGGCACACCCGGCTCTGTGACCCTAGTGAGGCATCTCGGCAAGTGGCTCACACCATTGGTCCCTTGGCGCGACGTAACTGATCCCCGGGAGGCGGCGGCACTCGCGCGCGACGAGGAGTTCGCGTCGATCTTCGCGCCATGGGACATGTTCGAAGCCGCGGAGTTCACGGCAGAGGAAGCCGGTCTCCCTCGGGACGCAGTAATCCATGACATCAGCTATCGCGGGAGCGGGCCGCTTGAGCGTCTCAGCCACGCTCGGGATGAAGACGGTGCAGACCGCATCGTCTATGAGTTCCCCATCGAGTTCGAGTTTGAGCTGTCGCTCAGCACCGAAAGCGCGAAGGAGGCCGGCTTCGTCCCAGGTGAAGGGAGTGCGACGGGCGTGGAGGAGATCCTGACGGTCGTGCCGATGGTCGGGGTGATGACGGTCGTCCACGACGAGCGCGATTTGGAGTCACCACTGTATGTGGACTACGTGGACTTCCGCGTCGAGGGTTTGGCAGAGCCAATACCTCGTCAGGAGGAAAAGCCGAATCAGCCAAGCCTGCCCCTCTGGCCCGAGGGCGGCGGAACGGAGTGAGGTAACTCCAAGTCCTGTCCCGACGACGATGCCCGGTGATCGGCGAGCGCCGCCGGACGACCCGGCTGCTGCAGGGGGTCTGGCCGACGCCTACTAGTGCCGACCGAGCCTCGGCACCACGCGAGCGGGCCTCAGGAGATCCTCGAGATCGGCTCTGCGGATGCGGACGACGCGGGCGCCGACCTTGACGGCGCGGAGGTCGCCGTCGGCGATGAGTTTGCGGATGAAGCGCTCGGTGACGGCGAGTTCGTCGGCCGCCTCGGCGACCGTCAGGAAGGGCCGGCCCATCGAGCCGGTGGCGATGGCGGACATGGCGCTCCTTCGGGTGCTCAGCTCGTCACAACGATCGAGTGGACGGATCGAGAAAAGGTGCGGCCTCGGGGGCCCGGTAGGCGGTGAGCCGTGAACGCGCTGACTGGCCGTAGTCGTGTGGCGCGCGCAGGGGCGGCGGCACCGGGAGATGCGTCGGCATGCTCGGGTGGTAGGTCTCCCAGGTCCCGTGGCACTCGGCCCGGCGTGGGAGGTGGCGAGAATCCTGTCGAGGACGTCCCGGTACGCCGTCGCGGGTGTTGCCGCGCCGGGCACGCACTCGTCGTCGACCCCGTCCGTGACGACGTACACGTGGTTGATCTCGCGGCCGCGCGGCATCGCGACGTACAGGTCCTCGCGTCCCATCCCCGGCGCGGCGACGGTGTGCGCGGGCCTTGCGCACGATCACTCGCAGAGCTTGTCAAGGAGGAAGTCCTGGAGGATGGTCCATCGGGCCCGCACCTTCTCGACGTACTGCTCCTTCGTCATGCAGTCAGCGCCGTCCTGGTCCTTGGGTATCTCGAACTCGGACGCGGGCATGAAGAGCATATTCTCGATCGCTCCTGCTGAAGCAGCCAGCGCTGGTGCCCCCGCCGCGCCTGCGCGGGCGAGGAACTCCGGAACGGTCTCGTCGCGCTTGCGTCGGTTGAGCGACTTAGGAATGAGAGCGAGGTTGCCGATCGCTCCGATCGGCCAACCCCCTTCGGGCTCCTGCTGGATGAGTGCCTTCAGTCGCTTGACCGGGAAAATGTGGTCGATCTCGTACAGGGTGTCGGACTCGTGATCCGCATAGGTCATCGTATGGGCGTAGGCCACCTTGAGCAGCAAACGGTCCGCCGAGCTCATGCGCGAGCGCTCCCTCTGCTCCTTGACGACCTCCTCTGCGAACCAGTACTTCAGTTGCTCCTCGAACTGCTCGCGCGAGAGAGGGGTCAAGTAGTACGGAGCGACCTCGACGGCCCGCGAGCCCTTCTCTGTTGGCTCCTTCCAGACGCGAGAGAAGGCAAGCGAGTAGAGTCCTCCGCGCCACTCTCGGCGCAGAATGTCGAGTACGTAGTACTGCGTCACTGCTCGCTTCAGGAGGGGCTCGCGCGCCGACCAGTTGGGCCGCTCACTCCAGGTCTCGGGATCGAACCTGCTTACGACTGCAGCGGCGACCATCGAGACCACTTGCAGCTCGCTGTGGGCGCCGGACCCCGCTTGCGCTGCGTTTAGCTTGAAACCGAGCACGCCCCGGAGTTGCCCTTCTACGAAGCCACAGGCCCAGCGCGCGGCCTCTTCGAACGCAGTAAGTTCGATCTCGTCCGAGCCGGGCTTCTTCAAGAAGGAAGGCAGTGCGGCCATGTCCTCGAGCCGTCGCCCGGCGACAAGCGTGACCAGGGAGAACGCCAAGGACTGAATGGTGTCGGGCTCGGACTCTGCGAATAGGAGAGGTGTGGCGCGAGACAACACCTGGCCAAGTCCTGTCAAGTAGTCGAAGAGGCTGACGGAGTCGCCCAGGTCGTCGGCGTCAATGTCCGCCAACTCATATCCCGACTCAACGATGGTGTCGTACCGGTCCTTGATCGCCTGGCGGATGTCTGGTGACGCCAATCGCGTCTTGTCAGAACTCCATGAGGCGGCGAAGATCTGGTACTTCGTTAGCGGGGCTCCCTGGCTGTTCAGGCGTTTGAAGACCTCTGGCAGCGTTTCGCTCGGCCCCGAATACAGCAGGACAGGAATCTGCACGCCGCTGATGTCGCAGTGCGTGCTAACGCTCGCAAGGAAGACGCCGAGGGGGGCCTCCAGGCGCTCCATGATCGGCATCGTGTACTCAAAGTCGTGGTCATGGGCGACGCGCGCCAAGAGTTTGGACGGAGTGAAGCCGCTCGTGACCTCTACGGTCTTGGTCGCTCGCATCCACTCCATGATGGATGTCTTGACGCTTTCGGCGCTGAGGAAGTCGCAGTCGGGAAGTGCGCGCCGAAACTCCTCCGTCAGATTGTCCAGTGCGGGCCCCTCCAGGAAGTCGCCGGGATCCCGCAGCAGCGGTTCTTCGATGTAGTTGAGCAGTGCGGTAGTCCGCTGTAGACCGTCGATCAGGCTGTAGACCGGCAAGTGCTTCGTGTTCGAGCCGTCGAGGACATCCTCATAGCCTGTCAGTGCTAGGAGTAGCGCGCCGATCGGGTAGCCGAGGCCAATCGATGCGATCAGTTCCCGCTGCTTCGGCTCACCCCAGACCACGCCGCGCTGGAACTGCGGTATGCGCAAGACGTAGCGGTCCGTCGGTGCAGGCGCGCGTCGGGCGGCACGAAGGTCGCCAATAGACCACAGCTCAGGTTTCGTGCTCACGACTCCCCCTCCTTGCCCGGTGTCCACCCCTCTGCCTCACCGATCCGTGGGGTGCTTGCCGAGGATATCGGTCCGTCCCGATAGGGCGCCGGTTATCGAGATGGCCGCCGTCTGTGGTGCTTCGTGCTCCCAAATGCGCAGCACCGTCCAGCCAGAGTCGCGGAGGTGAGCTGCAGTGTCGCTGTCTCGACGGCGGTTCGCTGAGAGCTTGGCCTCCCACCATGCGGCGTTCGAGCGCGGCGCGGTTCCGTGGTCCGGGCATCCGTGCCAGAAGCAGCCGTCGATGAAGACCGCGACCTTGGCGCGGGTGAAGGCGATGTCGATGGTCCGTCGCGGGAGTCCTGGGATCGGGTAGTGGACCCGGTACCGGTAGCCGGCGGCGTGAAGGAGCCTGCGGACGGCGAGCTCGGCGTCGTTGTCCTTCCGTCTGAGGGTGCTCATCCGCCGCGACACCGCCTCGCCCGTGGACCCGGGGTGGGTGGGGACGTGGAAGGTGGGCGGCACTCCACCATCCTCGCCGCGCGAGCCCGCTCCATCCACAGCCCTGGACTACCTCGACGTGCCCACAGCGACACGGTGACGGAGCTTGAGTGGCTCGAACAGACGTTTTACGCTTCGGGTATGACCTCCGAGCCGGCGTTCCGCTTCGCTGACCTGTTCGCCGGCATCGGCGGCTTCGCCGCCGCGCTGGCGGCGTTCGGGGGCAAGGGCGTGTACTCGGTCGAGATCGACCCGGCCGCGGCGAGGGTCTACGAGCTCAACTGGGGCCACAGCCCGCTGGGCGACGTCACCAGGGACGCCACGGACACCGAGATGACCGTCCCCGCGCACGACGTGCTTGCCGCAGGCTTCCCTTGCCAGCCGTTTTCCAAGTCCGGTGCCCAGCGCGGCATGGAGGAGACGCGCGGGACGCTGTACTGGAACATCCTTAACATCGTCAGGGCCCACCACCCCTCGGTGCTCCTGCTCGAGAACGTGCGGAATCTCGCCGGCCCCAGGCATCGTCACGAGTGGCAGGTCATCGTCGAGACGCTCCGCGACGAGGGCTATCGGGTTTCGGAGACGCCTGCGGTCTTCTCACCCCACCAGCTGCCGCGGTCGCACGGCGGCCGGCCGCAGGTCCGCGAGCGGGTCTTCCTCACGGCGACCTACAACCCCGAGGGCATCGGCGCAGGGATCGAGCCGGAGCCGGTCGTGACCCCTCGCACGCGCGTGGACGGGTTCGATCCGGCCTCCGAGTGGTCGCTCGACGACTACCTCGACCCTGACCACCACGTCTCCGGTTGCGACCTGTCCGTTCAGGAGAAGCTGTGGATCGACGCTTGGAACGACTTTGTCGAGCTGATGTGGGAGGAGCGCGAGGGGCGCCGCCTGCCCGGCTTCCCGCTGTGGGCCGACTCCTGGCCCACCACTGCGGCCAAGGCTGCCGACCTGGCTGAGCAGTTCCGTTCGCATGAGACCCCCGCATGGAAGCGGGACTTCCTCGTGAAGAACGCGGCCTTCTACGACGCCCACCGCCGCGTGATCGACCGTTGGGCCTCGAAGTGGGGGGTCTTCACCGAGGCGTTCCCCCCGTCGCGCCGCAAGCTCGAGTGGCAGGCGCAGGACACCCCGCGGCTGTGGGACACCGTCATGCACTTCCGCCCCTCGGGGATCCGCGCCAAGCGGCCCACGTACCTGCCTGCTCTCGTCGCGATCACCCAGACCTCGATCATCGGACCGCGCGGGCGTCGGCTCAGCCCGCGCGAGGCCGCCCGGCTCCAGGGCCTGCCCGACGAGTTCACCTTCGGTACCCAGCCTGCCTCAGCCACGTACCGCCAGCTCGGCAACGGCGTGAACGTCGGTGCCGTCTGGAACGTCCTCAAAGCCCACGTCGCACGTGACGAGGACATACTCAAGCGCACGCCGGTCGGCCAGCGCATCGTCGCCGCTGTCTTGGACGCCCCGAGCTCGCCCGACGACCGCCTCCGGGAGATGCTCGCCGGCCGCTAGCCTCGCGGCTGATGGTCCCGACCGAGAAGTTCCTCCCAGCTGCCTCGAAGGCCGAGGCGGTCGCGCGGCTCTACGCGCTCGCGGGCGCACCACCTGAGCCCCTCGGCCCAGGGAGCACCGAAAAGAAGTCGGTCCTCCTCGCACTCGCACGCCGCCTGAACCTGCCGGTGGACGACCACGCCGCCAAGCCCGTACTCGGTGCCCACCTCGCGCGCGCACTCGACGCCGAGTGGACGCCCGCCGCATGGTCGCGCGGCTCCACGATCACCCTCCACGGCCTGAACACGCTGCTCGAGGCCGCAACCTTCGAGCTCCATCAACGCGCCGTCCGCTCCGCAGTCGAGGAGGCGTTCGCCGAAGAACTCGGCATCGGCGGCTTCCGTCCCGCTCGCAGCAAGCTCGAGGCCGTCAACCGGATCTCCGCCCTGACCCGAAGCGGACCTCAAGACCTCGGCCCCGGCAGCAAGGAACGCAAGTCAGTCCTGGTGGACCTCGCCACCGGCCTCAGCCTCGACGTCGACACGGCGCTGAACAAGGTCGACCTGGGCGCCGCCATCGCAGCACGGCTCGGGGCACCCTGGAGCCCGCGATACTGGTCCACCGGTCAGACCATCACCCTGGAAGGGCTCAACGCGCTCCTGGCCGCCGGCGAACGGCGCCTCGGCCTCCTTGGCCAGGGCCCTGCCGACGCCTTCGCGACACCCGGCGAGGAGGCGCACGCGCTCCTCGCAGCACTCGACGGCGCGATCGACGCGACATGGGACGGTCGGCGCTGCGTGGAGGCGATGCGCGACGCCGAGTTCCGCCACTGGCGCCAGACGGAGTGGATCGGCTGGCACTTCGAGTACGTCGGCATCGCCGCACTCGTCAACACGTTCGGCGGCGGGCCCAAGCGCGTCCTCAACACCTCGTTCGACTACTCGCTGCGCACCACATGGGACCTCAAGGCCCACAGCACTGGCCGAGAGAACGCAGCGATCCTGAACGACCTCGACGCGATCGAGGCTGGCCTGACCGAGCCAGGCGGGCTCGGCTTCATCGTGCTGACGGGCGACCCCGACTACTCCGACAGCGTGGCGTTCGACGCCTGGCATCGCGAGCAGCGGAGCGCTGGCCCGGCCCATGAGCGTTCCCGCGCCCTCAAGTCCGGCTTCAGGCCACTGCGTCTCGACGCGTACCACCTGCAAGATCAGCCCACACTCGAAGAAGCCATGCGGCATGGGCAGTTCACGGTCATGGCGCAGGGTAGACAGCCGGACGGGAATGCACGGAAGCCGAAGCTGAAAATCCGCTTCGACGCGGCGAACGGGTACGGCGGCTGCAGGGTGGCGTCGCGCTCCTTGACGACGGAGTAGCGACGCGCCGGCCTCGTCAGCTCGCCCGGACCTGGCGAGACTCGCGAGATAGACGACTGCGAGCGGCTCTGGTGGCATATCCAGGCCCACGCAGGCGAGACGTTCCACACGATCACGGGTCTGCCCTTCACCTACGCCGTGCCCGGCGACTTTCTTCGGGTTACGCGCGACGGCAAGGAGATCAACCGCTCTCTCTCCAAGACTAACTCCCGCAAGGCCGCCGAGATGATGCCGACGGACGGACCGGGTGGGCTGAGGGGTCGCCAGGGAGCCGCATACGCCCGGGCGATTTTCGCCGACTCACGGGTCTCGGACTAGATAGCGCGACCAATCACGGGCTTGTCGGCACCTCGAGAGCGTGCTCATCAACTGGATGGTGGCTGCGTCCTCTTGGCGCTGCGGTGCGAGAACAACCTCGAGCCGCTTGGCGATGCGGTGTTGGGCGTCGCCGGCGGCGTGCTGGTAGTGGAGGGCTGCGCGGGGTGTGGAGTGGCCAGCGCGCTGCATGAGCTCGGGGAGTGTCGCCCCGGTGAGTGCGACGAGCGTCAGCGCCGAGTGGCGGAGGTCGTGCCAGTGAGGTCGTCGCGGCCGATCGCTTGGCGGGCGCGGGCGAACATCGTCGAGCGGCTGCCGCTGGTGAGCGGGCGGCCCGACGCTGTGCCGTAAACGAGGACGTTGCCTAGTTCGGGCGTGACGCGCGTCATGTGCTCGGCGAGAACCTCGAGAGCCACGGCCGGCACGGCGACCGTTCGGAGGCCGGCGCGGGACTTCGTCGCCGAGAACGGGCCGTCGCTGCCTGAGCCCGAGCGCGCGAGCGACTGCTCGACGCGGATCGTCCCCGCCGCGACGTCGACGTGCTTCCGCTGGAGCGCGAACAGCTCGCCCGCCCGCCGTCCAGACAGGAACGACACCACGACGGCCGCGCGGTAGCGCTCGGGCATAGCGTCGGCGAGTGCCCACAGCTCGGCCGGCGCCAGCACCCGCCGCTCCGTCCGGTGTCGGGAATCGCGCTGGCTCGCGCCTTTGACCGCGCACGGGTTGGCCGGGATGAGCCCATCGGACACGGCCTGAGCCATCCCGGTGTGCAGCAGCCGGTAGGCCTGCGCCGCCTCGGTGTGGCCGAGGTTCCGTCGGCTCTCGCGCAGGCCCGCAACGACGCCACCGGTCGCCTCAAGCCACGCCTCGCGCAGCTCGACCAGCATCCGCCCGGTCGCCGCGACCGCGCGCGCGTTCTCGATTGCCCACGTCCGGATCGCCGCGTTGACGCGCTTCGGCGTCGACGCCGCCCGCGACCACCGGTCAGCGGCCCGCCGCGACGCCTCGGCCAGCACGGCGGCGTCCCACTCCCGCACAACCGCCGGCGTCACCGACGCCAGCGACTGCGCTCCAACCGCACGGCTCGCTGCCGCGCCTTGCCCACCACGGGCACCTCAGCGTCGATCCACCGCTCGAGCGGCCGCGAGTACAACGCCTGCGTGCTCGGCGCCAGATCCGTCCGGGTCGCGATCCACCCGCGGAACCACTCCCCAAGCGGCTGCTCGCCCAGCCGCGGGTCCCGCCATACGCCGCGCGCCATCCGCGAGACCTCGTGCGCCAGCTCCTGGTCCGCCTCCACCTTGGTCGGGAACGTCCCAGGGTTCGCAGCGCGCCGTCAGGCCCCGTAACCGCGCCTGCCACCTCCCGGACGGCAGTCGGCGGACGGCGCCAGAGGCGCGGCGGTGGCGTCGGGATGCGGTCGCAGCGGTCATGGTCGGACCTCTTCGCTATGGCACGTTATGGCTCGAGCCGACCAGCAGAAGGGGGCCAGCAAGGTCTGACAGGGCCGCCGTAAAGCCCTGACCTGTGGAAATACTGGAGCGGGTGACGGGAATCGAACCCGCGCTCTCAGCTTGGGAAGCTGAAGTTCTACCATTGAACTACACCCGCGCGACGGCCCCGCGGGGCTGTGCGCCGACGATCCTACCTGCTCCGCCGGTACGGCTGTGCCGGTTCCTGGGGTCGCCCGGCGGGTGGTGCAGGACGACCGCGCCGACCGTGGGAGGACCGCCGATGGGCGACCGTGCCCGTGCGCGCGCCCGGGGCGGTGCACGACGGCTCGTGGGCGTGCTGCTCGGGCTGGTGGCGCTCGTCCCGCTCGTGGGCTGCACCCCGGCCGGCGACGAGGCCGCGTCCGCACGGCGTCTGCCGCCCGTCGACGCCGTCGTCGACTACCAGCTCGGCGGCGCCTACCCGCCGGCCCCCGGGATCGACGGGGTGGTCCGCGACGCCACCGACGTCCCCGCCCCCGGGCTCTGGTCCGCGTGCTACGTCAACGCCTTCCAGACCCAGCCGCAGGAGCGCGACACCTGGCTGGCCGACCACCCCGACCTCGTCCTGCACGGCGACCGCGGCACCCCCGTCGTCGACCCCGGCTGGCCCGACGAGCTGCTCCTCGACACCTCCACCGCCGCCCGGCGCGCGGCCGTCGCCGAGCGGCTCGACTCCGTCCTCCAGCGCTGCGCCGACGCCGGCTTCGACGCCGTGGAGCTGGACAACCTCGACTCCTGGACGCGGTCCGGCGGGCGGCTGACCGCCGACGACGCGCTCGCGCTCGCCCGGCTCGTCGTCGCCCGCGCCCACGGCCTCGGCCTGGCCGTCGCGCAGAAGAACGCGGCCGACCTCGGCGCCCGCGGCCGGGACGAGGCCGGGTTCGACCTCGTGGTCGCGGAGGAGTGCGTGGCGTACGACGAGTGCGCCGCCTACGCGGCCGTCTACGGCCCGCACGTCCTCGACGTCGAGTACGTCCCCGACGACGCGCGCGCCGGTGCAGACCCCGTCGCCGGCTGGGCCGACGCCTGCGCCGACCCGACCGGCCGTCGTCCACCGTGCTGCGCGACCGCGCGCTGAGCACCCCCGGCACGCCCGGCCACGTGGCGGAGACCTGCCCGACCTAGTCTGATCCGGTGACCCTCGCTGACGCCGCCGTGGACGGACCGACCCTCACCAACTGGGCGGGCAACCTCACCTACTCCGCCCGCGCCGTGCACCGGCCGCGCAGCGTGGAGGAGCTGGCCGACCTCGTGGCGCGCGCGCCGCGGCTGCGGGCGCTCGGCAGCCGCCACTGCTTCAACGCCATCGCGGACTCCGACGAGCTCGTCGTGCTCGACGCGCTGCCCGCGTCCGTCGAGGTCGACACCGCCGCGCGGCAGGTGCGCGTCGTCGGGCCCCTGCGCTACGGGGAGGTGGCCGCGGCGCTGCACGCGCAGGGCTGGGCGCTGGCGACGATGGCGTCCCTGCCGCACATCACCGTCGCGGGCTCGACCGCCACGGCCACGCACGGGTCCGGCGACGGCGTGCAGAACCTGTCGGCGGCCGTGGCCGGGCTCGAGCTCGTCGACGGGACGGGCGAGCGCCGGACGCTGACCCGCGCCGACGCCGACCTCGCGGGGGCGGTCGTGCACCTGGGGGCCATCGGCGTCGTCACGGCGCTGACGCTCGACGTCGAGCCGACCTACGACGTCGCCCAGGAGGTCGCCACCGGTCTGCCCTGGGACCTCGTCCTCGCCGACTACGACGCGGTCACCGCCACCGCCGACTCCGTCAGCCTCTTCACCGACTGGTCGGGCGACGCCGTCGGGCAGCTCTGGCGCAAGCGCCGCGTGCGGGCGGACGGCACGGAGGACCCGCGGCGGGCGCCGGCCGGTGCCGTCCCGTCCACCGTCGCCCTGCACCCCGTCCCGGGCGGGGACCCGCAGAGCCCGACCGAGCAGCTCGGTGTCGCCGGGCCGTGGCACGAGCGGCTGCCCCACTTCCGCATGGAGTTCACGCCCAGCGCGGGGGAGGAGATCCAGTCGGAGTACCTGCTCCCGCGCGCGCACGCCGCCGAGGCGATGCAGCGGCTGCGGGACCTGTCGCCGCGGATCACGCCGCTGCTGCACGTCAGCGAGGTGCGCACCGTCGCCGCCGACGACCTGTGGCTCAGCACGGCCTACCGCCAGGACTCCGTCGCCCTGCACTTCACGTGGCAGCGGCGCCAGGAGGAGGTCGAGGGGGTGCTGCCCGCCGTCGAGGAGGCGCTCGTGCCCCTGGGGGCGCGGCCGCACTGGGGCAAGGTCTTCACGGCCGAGGTCGCCGGTTCGCCGGCCGCGCTCGCGGCGGCCTACCCCCGGTTCGACGACGCGCGCGCCCTCTTCGCCCGGTACGACCCCCAGGGCCGGTTCCACAACGCGTGGCTGGAGCGGCACGGCCTCGTCTGAGCGAGGGCTTGCGGCGGGACTCGTACGCGTGTTCGAATGACGGCATGCGGTGGGACGGGCAGCGGGTCGGCGGTGACGGGGGGACCGACGGCGACGCCCTGCCCGGGCTGGCCCTGCAGGGGCTGGTCCGCAGCGTGCGCACGCCGGAGTTCGCCGGCGTCACGTTCCACGAGGTGGCGGCCCGCAGCGCGCTGAACAAGGTGCCGGCGGCGTCGCGCATGCCGTTCCGCTGGACGGTGAACCCCATGCGCGGCTGCCTGCACGCGTGCACGTACTGCTTCGCCCGGCCGACGCACGAGTACCTCGACCTCGACGCGGGCCGCGACTTCGAGACGCAGATCGTCGTGAAGACCAACGTCGTCGAGGTGCTGCAGGCCGAGCTGGCGCGGCCCTCCTGGCGGCGGGAGCACGTGGCCCTCGGCACCAACACCGACCCCTACCAGCGCGCCGAGGGCCGGTACCGCCTCATGCCGGGGATCCTCGCGGCGCTGGCCCGGTCCGGCACGCCGCTGTCGGTGCTCACCAAGGGCCCGCTGCTCGCGCGGGACCTGCCCCTGCTGCGGGCCGCGGCGCAGGACGTCCCCGTGGGGGTCTCGGTGTCGCTCGCAGTCCTCGACCCGGTGCTGCAGCAGTCGGTCGAGCCCGGCACGCCGGACGCGCGGGCCCGCCTGCGTCTCGTCCGGGCCGTGCGCGACGCGGGCCTGGACTGCAGCGTCCTGGTCGCGCCCGTCCTGCCGTGGCTCACCGACTCGCAGGAGCACCTCGACGCCCTGCTCGGCGCGCTCGCCGACGCCGGCGCCACGAGCGTCTCGATCATGCCGCTGCACCTGCGCGGGTCCGTGCGGCCATGGTTCCTGCAGTGGCTCGGCCGTGAGCACCCGGTCCTCGTCGGGCGGTACGAGGAGCTCTACGGGCGGGGCGCGTACGTGCCCGAGGGGTACCGGACCTGGCTCCGCGAGCGGGTCGCGCCGCTCCGCCGGAGGCACGGCTTCGACGACGACCGGCCGTGGAACCCGGCGCGCACGCCCACCACCGGCGCCGAGGGCGCGGTCGACGCGCACGCCCTCGAGGCCGCGGTGGGTGCGCCTGCCGGTGCGGCGCAGCCGACGCTGTTCTGACGGCGCCGTCCTGCGCGGCGGCGCCGGGCGGGGGTGCCGGCAGGTCGGGTCCAGCAGGTCGGGTCGGCAGGGTCAGTCCGGCGGCTCGACGGCGTCGGTGTCCTCCTCCGGCTCGAACGTCGAGCCCTCCTCGTCGACGAGGTCGAGCGCGCCGACCTGGCCGTCGGCGTCGGGCGTGGGGTCGTCGTCGCCGGGGCCGGGCTGCGCGTCGAGCTCGGCGGAGAGCTGCTCGAGCTCGGGGTCCTGGCCGGGGAGAGGTGTGGTCTCGCTCATGCCCGCCATCCTGCGCCCGGACGGCCCGGTCCGCGCGTCCGCGGCGTCGGTCCCGGCCCGGCTACCGTGACCCCGTGCTGCTCTCCGACCGCGACATCCGGGCCGAGCTCGACGCCGGGCGCATCGCCCTCGAGCCCCTCGACCCGGCGATGCTGCAGCCGTCGAGCATCGACGTGCGCCTCGACCGGTTCTTCCGGCTCTTCGACAACCACAAGTACCCGGTCATCGACCCGGCGGCGGAGCAGCCGGAGCTGACCCGGCTCGTCGAGGTCGACGGCGGCGAACCCTTCGTGCTGCACCCCGGCGAGTTCGTGCTGGGCTCGACGTTCGAGCAGGTGACGCTGCCCGACGACATCGCGGCCCGCCTCGAGGGCAAGTCCTCGCTCGGCCGGCTCGGCCTGCTCACGCACTCCACGGCCGGCTTCATCGACCCGGGCTTCACGGGGCACGTGACGCTGGAGCTGTCCAACGTGGCGACCCTGCCGATCCTCCTGTGGCCGGGCATGAAGATCGGTCAGCTCTGCTTCTTCCGGCTCTCGTCGGCGGCGGAGAACCCGTACGGGTCCGCCGCGTACGGGTCCCGGTACCAGGGCCAGCGCGGGCCCACGGCGTCCCGCTCCTGGCAGGGCTTCCACCGCACCGACGTGTGAGCCAGGTCCTGCCCGTGCCCGAGTCGCTGCTGCCCCGCCTGCCCGCCGACGACCCCGAGGTGCGCTCCCGGCACCTGCTGGCGGTTCCGGACGGCGTCGGCATCGACGAGGTCGAGACGCTCGCGGCCAGCCGCTTCGTCGGCAGCGGGTGGTCCGCCGTGCCGGAGCCCGCGCGGGGGCGGCGGCCGCTGACCACGGCGCTGCGCGTCGTCGGGCCGCGCACGCTGCCCGTGCGGGCGCTGCGGCTGGGGCGGTCGTCGCGTCTCGTCGGGCCGTACCGGCTGGAGCCGGCCGCCGGCGTCATCCTCGGCCTGCCGGAGGACATGACGGTGGCGTGGGTGGTGCACGCCCCGCGCGAGCGCGGCGGGCCGCCGGGCCCCGGCGGGGATCGCGAGGGCCTGCGGCGCGCGTTCCCCACGGCCGCGCCGGTACGCGAGGAGGAGCGCGTGCTGCGCTGGCTCGTCGACGCCGCCCGCCGCCTGACCGGCGCTGTCCGGACCGCGGAGGAGGAGGACGCCGGCGGAGTCGTGCTGGTCCCCGACCCGGACGCCGCCGTCGACCTGACCGTGCTGACGTCCGTCTGGGTGGAGCCCGACGACCTGCGCCGCCTCGTCGACGCGACGGTCACGGCCCCGCTCGTCGAGCCGCCGACCGGCCCGCCGCCGCCCTCCCCGGTCGCCGAGCGGGCGGGCCGCCGCGGGCGGCGCGTCGCGGCATCCGCCGTGCCCGACCTCGCCGCGCTGCGGGCCGCGCTGGAGGAGCACGGCGTCACGGACGCCGAGCGGCGGCACCGGCTCCTGGCGGACGCGCGCGACCTCGACGCGGCGGTGCTCGCCGACCCGCCGCCGCCCACCGGTCACGGCGTGGTCGTGGACCTCGACGTGGACGGCGTCGTCGCGGTGGAGGTGTCCGTGCGGGAGGACCCCCCGCTGCTCGTGCGCGACCTGCCGTGGGCGCAGGGCGAGGTCGTCGCGTACCGGGTCCGGTGGGAGCCGCCGGACGTCGCCGAGCTGGGCCTCGAGCGGACCTCCCGCGAGCACCGCGGCTCGCGCAGTCGGGCGACCGGCGCGGTCGGCGCGCTGGCGCTGGCCGTGCTCGACGTCGTCGGCGGGGAGATCGTCGACGAGGCGGACTTCGTCGTCGACCCCGCGGACGTCGTCGCCGTGCCCTGAGGGGCCGCGCCCGCGGGCCCGTGCCGGCCCGGCCGACGTGACGGACGGCGGACGCGGACGACGTGCCGCCCG
Organism: Cellulomonas marina; assembly: GCF_900111925.1. Lineage (GTDB taxonomy): Bacteria > Actinomycetota > Actinomycetes > Actinomycetales > Cellulomonadaceae > Cellulomonas > Cellulomonas marina. The sequence goes on along the minus strand of NZ_FOKA01000007.1, from coordinate 58,941 downwards.
GCCCGATGAGTTCCCGACGGCGGGCCGGTCTGCACGCCCATGACCACCACCGCACCGGCCGTGACCGCCTCCCTCACCACCGCCATGTTCACCGTCGCCGACCAGGACGCCGCGCTCGCCTTCTACACCCGGCGCCTGGGGTGGGAGCTCCGGGGCGACACCCGCTTCGGCGCCGACGGCGAGGGCCGGTGGGTCGAGGTGGCCCCCGCCGGCTCCGTCGCGCGCCTGGCGCTGAACCGCCCATGGGCGGCGCACCCGGCGGGTCCTCCATCGGCATCGAGGTGGCGGACGTCCTCGCCGAGCACGCCCGGCTGACCGCCGTGGGCGGCCTCGACCTGGACCCCGCGCCGCAGCAGGTGCCCGGGTCGCCGCTCATGTTCTCCCTGCGCGACCCGGACGGGAACCACCTCTGGGTCGTCTTCGCCAGCGCGTAGGGGACCGGCCGCGGCGCCCGAGGGAGGTCTGCCGGACGGTCGTGCTGCTCAGCCGCGCGCGGGTGCGGGCTCGGCGGTGCGGGGGTCGTGGGGGTCCCCGTCACCCGGCGCGTCCGCGGCGTCGCCGTCGGCCTGCCCCGCGCCACCGTCGTTCCCGACGTCGTCGGACAGGTCACCGGGCTCGTGCCCGACCTCGTGCCCGTCCCCGTCCGATGCGGCGGCCCGCACCGTCGTCCCGGCGAGCACGCCGACCATCACCCCGGCCACCAGGGCGAGGACCACGGGCGTCCAGGCGGCGGCACCCACCCCGACCAGCGCCGCGCCCAGGACGGCCCCGGCGACCACGGGCACCCGCCGTGCCGCCCGGCGCAGGACCGCCACCGCGGCGACGAGCACCACCGCGACCAGCACCAGCTGCGGCAGCAGCGCGCCGGCGAGCACGGCTCCGGCGACGAGTGACCCGTCCGCCGCGACGACGGCCCGCGCCGCCACCACCGTCGCTGCCCCGCCCGCGAGCGCGGCCAGCAGCGGCGCGAGCACCTGCGACGTCGCGCCCCGCCGACGCAGGGCGGCCCAGGCGGCGGCGACCACGGGCGGCACACCGGCGTCCCGGGAGGGCTCGCCACCGCCGGCCAGGCCGTCGCCGTCGCCCTCGCCCTCGTCCTCGTCCTCCACCGCGGCCCAGCCGCTGCGGGTACGGGCGGTCCCGGCTGCGGCGCCGGCACGCCCGCGGACCGGCTCCCCCTCCCACGACGAGGCGTCGGACGTCGCCCAGCCCGCCGCTCCCGGACCGCCCGGCCCCCAGCCGTCGCCGGCCCAGCGGTCGTCGTCCCAGCGGTCGTCGTCCCACCCGTCGCCGTCCCAGGCCGTCAGGTCGACGACACCGCTCTCGGCCCGCGCGCGCCGCTCCCGCACGCGGTCCCGCCACGCGTCGCGCACCCGTACGAGGGCCGCGCCCCGACCAGGACGGCCTGCCGGCGCGAGCTCCTCGCCGAGGGGCTCGTCGGCGGGAGCGGGAAGGCTGTCCCCGCCGACCGCGACGGCGGCGGCACGGCGTCGCGCCAGGAGTCCGGCCGCGGCCGGTGCGAGCAGCAGGAGCAGGGCCGCGACCGCCACGAGCCGCAGCGTCGCCGTGGCCCCGATCACGGGCGCCGCGACCACGTGCGTCGGCCCGACGCGCACCCACTCCTGCCGGACGGTGCCGAGGGCGCCGACGGCCTGGGCGCCCGACGGGTCGTCCGTCCCGCGCGCGTACCGCTCGATGACGACGTCCACCGTGCGGGTCGCCGACCCCGCGACCGCCGTCACCACGAAGCCCTCCGCGCGCAGCGCCGCGGCCACCGCGTCGACGTCCGCGGCCGGGGCCACCCGCACCCGGACGCTGCTCACCGCCGCGTCGGCCCCCCAGGCCTCACCCCACGCCACGTCCGCGATCGCGGTGGCCCCGGCGTCGGCCAGCCCGACCCCGGCCAGCGTCGGCCGCAGCGCCGCCGCCCGCAGCGGCCGCCCCGCGGCGTCGGCGACGAGGACCGGTGCCGGCACCGCCAGCCCCAGGGGTGCCGTGCCGCCGGTGCCGTCGTCGAGCAGCCCGGGCAGGTCCGCCGGGTCGTAGCGCGCGACGGGCGCGAGGAACGTCCCCGCGAAGAACCCGTCCTCGTCGGCCGCGGCGGAGCCCGTACCCACCTCGTCCTGGAACGCGGCCTCGCGCCCCACCGGGGTGCCGTCGGACGCCGTCGTGATCCCGACGCCGCCGTCCCAGAAGTCGTCGCGGTCCGGCGCGACGAACCCCTCGGGCCGCAGGACGCGGTCGCCGTCGCTCTCGCGTAGCGCCGGCACCGGGGTGGTCGTCGTCGCCGCCAGCACCGCGGGCAGCCCCCAGGTGTCCTGGGCCGAGGCCAGCCGGTCGGTGCTCGGCACCTGCTCACCCGGCCACACGACGCGCTGCGCCCGGGACAGCAGCGGGTCGGCGGCCTGGGAGACGTCCACGACGGCGGTGCCGACGGGCTCACCGACGCCGTCCTGCACCCCGGCCGGCGGCAGGAACGTCTGCAGCCCGGGTCCGCCGATGACGCCCACCTCGCCGAAGCCGGCCGTGACCTCCGCCGTGAGCCGCAGCTGCGGGGACCGTCCGGCGGCGACCAGGACGGGCGCGACCGGCGGCTCCGGCCACGGCGGCTCCTCCTCGGAGTCGTAGGACACCCACGGCCCCTCGGTCCGGGCCGCCTCCTGCCGCTCCCACATCGCCCGCAGGGCGTCGACGAAGGGGGTCGCGGGCTGCTCGGCCGCCCAGGCGGCGAGCGACGGCACGTCGTCCGCCCCCGCGGCGGCCGCCGAGACCAGCGGGTCGAGGAACGCGCCGGCCTCGCCCAGCAGGGCCCGCTCCGCGGCGGGGTCGACCAGGGTCACGCGCGACCGCTCGCGCGGCGTGAAGCCCAGCGCGAAGGAGATGAGGCCCTCCTTGGCGGTCGCCTGCGTGAAGCTCGAGCTCGTGCCCAGCGCCGAGACCTGCACGGCCGTGCGCGGGTACGTGCGGCACGGCGCGGACTCCGGGTCGTCGGCGGAGTAGACCTGCCGGTCGACCGTGCAGGACCACCCGTCGGGCAGCGCGGCGACGTCGTCGTCCACCACGGGCGGCAGGTCCGCGTCGTCGATCACGGCCACCAGCCGCCGGTGGTCCACGACGCGCTCGCCCAGCCCGTCGTCGGTCGTCCACGTCAGCTCGAGGCGGTACGCCTGCGGGTTCGGGGTCGTCGTGTTGGACCGGTCGACCGGCACGACGAACGACACCTGGTCCGCGTCGGCCACGTCGAGCAGCACCTCGCCCAGCGGCGCCGCGACCTCCACCCCGTCGACGGCCCGGACGCGGGCGACGTCGTCGAGCCCGAGGCGCTCCGGGAGGTTGGCCAGCAGGGCCGGCGGGACGTAGCCGTCGAGCACGGCCTCCGTCCCCGGCGCCGTGACCAGCAGGTCGTAGGCCCCGCTCGTCGCGGGCGCCCGCTCGGTGACGGCGCGGGTCACGACGGGGTCGGCGACGAGCGCCGCCACGGCGGTGGCGCCGACGAGCACGGCCGCCAGCACGCGCGCCGGACGGGCACCGCCCGCGATCGCGCCCGCGCGCAGCCGGGCCAGCACGCCGGTGCGCACCGCGTCCCACCGGGGGCCGCGCCGCCACCCGGGGAGGTCCTGGCCCCCTGGTCCCACGGGTGGACGGTACCGCCGCGGGACCCGGGGCGACGAGGGCCGCAGCCCGCAGCACTACCTGTGGCCGCGGTCCCTGCCCGGAGCCGCCGCCGAGATGCCGCCGCCCCCCGTGCCCGGTAGACACGCCCCATGGGTGTGCTGACGCGATCGGTGACGCTGGGCCTCGCGGCCGGTGGTCGTTCGTCCACGGGGTTCGCGGTCCCCGCACTGGTGGCCGTCAAGGGCCGCCGCGGGCCGGGGGCGGCCCTCGTGCGCCTCGCCGCGGGTGCCGCGCTCGTGGGGGAGGCGGTGGCGGACAAGCTGCCCACGACGCCCAGCCGGCTCGCGTGGCCGATGCTGCCGGCGCGGGTGGCCGCGGGCGCCGGCGGCGCCGTGGCGCTGTCGGTCCTCGAGCACCGCCGTGGCGGCGCGCACCTCGTCGCCCTCCTGGCCGGTGCGGTGGGCGGGTACGTCGGCTCCGTCGCCGGTGCCACGTGGCGGCAGTGGGCCGCCGACTCCTCCTCCGAGTGGCTCCAGCCCGACGTGCGGGCCGCGCTGGTCGAGGACCTCGTCGTCCTCGACACCGCCAAGACGCTCGTCGTGTCCTCGCCCCGGAACGCCGCGCACGACGACCGGTACGCCCCGCGCCCCACGGCACCGCTCACCGGCTCCGCCCCCGCACGCCGGCCGGCCGGCCGCACGCCCGTCGTCGAGCTGGCGTACCGCCGGCCCTGAGCGCACCTCGCCCGGCATCGTCCGGGTGTGCACGACCCACACCACCCTCCGCAACCCCCGCTGGAGAGAGGACCTCGCATGGACCTGGGCATCGACGGACGCGTGGCGCTGGTGACCGGCGCCGACTCCGGGATCGGCCTGCACACCGCGGCGCTGCTGCTCGACGAGGGCGCCCGCGTGGTGCTCACCGACGTCGACGCCGAGCGCCTGGAGAAGGCCGCGGCGACGCTGGACGCCCCGGCGGACCGCGTGCTCACCGTCGCCGCCGACCTCACGGAGGCGGGCAGCGCCGAGCGGGTCGTCGCCGCGGCGACCGAGCGGTTCGGCGCGGTCGACGTGCTGGTCCACGCCGCCGGGATCACCGGCGCGCAGGGCCTCTTCCACGAGATCGACGAGGACGGCTGGCGGCAGACGCTCGAGACGGACCTGTTCGCCGCCGTGCGGGCGGTGCGGGCCGTCATCGACGGGATGCGTGCGCGGGGCTGGGGACGGGTCGTGCTCGTCGCCTCCGAGGACGCGGTGCAGCCCTACCCCGACGAGCTGCCGTACTGCGTCGCGAAGGCGGGCGTCCTCGCGCTGGTCAAGGGCCTGTCGAAGACGTACGCGTCGGAGGGCGTGCTGGTCAACGCCGTCTCGCCGGCGTTCATCGAGACGCCGATGACGGACGCGATGATGGACGAGCGCGCGGACGAGAACGGCACCTCGGTCGACGAGGCGATCCGCTCGTTCCTCGCCGAGGAGCGGCCGGGCATGGAGCTCGGCCGCCGCGGCCGACCCGAGGAGGTCGCCGCCGTCATCGGCTTCCTCGTCAGCGAGCGTGCGTCGTTCGTCAACGGCTCGAACTACCGCGTCGACGCCGGGTCGGTGCAGACCATCTGACGCGCGGGTGCGCCGGCCCGCTCGCCGGCCCGCTCGTCCGGCCCGCTCGTCCGGCTCAGTGCACGAGCTTGAGGCCGACGACGCAGCCGACGATCCCCGCCAGCAGGAGCACGCGCACCACGGACACGGGCTCGGCGCCGGTCGCCATCGCCCACGCGACGGTGAGCACCGCGCCGATGCCGACCCACACCGCGTAGCCCGTGCCGACCGGGATCTCCCGCAACGCGTACGCGAGCCCGCCCATGCTCAGCACGAGCGCGACGCCGAACACCACCGACGGCCCGAGGCGGCTGAACCCCTCCGACCGGCCCAGGGCGGTGGCCCACACGGCCTCGAGCACCCCGGACAGCACGAGCACGACCCACGACATGACGACCTCCGCCGGCCGTCTTGTCGCGCTCCGGGTACGGCTCCCTCGTCCGGCGCCCCACCGTCGGGGCCTCTGCCATGGTCGCAACGCCGGTGCGGGGGGTCCAGCCGGGAGGTGGTGAGGTGCCTCTCCACCCCTGTCGGAGGCCCTCGCTACGGTCGGGCCATGGCGGACGACGAGGAGCGCGGGTCCACAGGTGGCTGGGGGACCCTCGACAGCCGTGTCGCCTACGAGAACCCGTGGCTCGTCGTCCGCGAGGATCGCGTGCGCCGCCCGGACGGCGGCGCCGGCCTGTACGGGGTCGTGGAGGTGCGGCGGCCGTCGGTGTTCGTCGTGGCGCTCGACGACGAGGACCGCGTCGTGCTGGTCACCGTGGACCGGTACACCACCGGCCCGGGGTCGGTGGAGCTGCCCGGCGGCGGCACCGACGGCGAGGACCCGCTCGTCGCCGCGCGGCGCGAGCTCGCGGAGGAGACCGGGCTGACGGCGCGGGAGTGGACGCGGCTCGGCGGGATGGAGGCGCTCAACGGCGTCGCCCGCGCGCCGGAGCACGTCGTGCTGGCGCAGGGCGTCGAGCCGCTGCCGGCCGCCGGCGCCGCCGGGACGGCCGCCGAGCAGGCCTCCGAGGGGATCAGCACCGTCCGACGCGTGCCGTTCGCGCAGGTGCTGGCCCTGGTCGCCGACGGGACGATTCGCGACGGCGAGACCATCGCGGCGCTCGCGATCGCCGGGATCCACCTCGGGCGGTTCCGGTGAGCGGCGAGGACCTCGTCGCCCGGCTGCTCGCCGGGCCGCGGGGGCGGCGGTTGGCGTTCGAGGCGGCCGCCACCGCGCCCGGCGGCGAGGACCTCCGGCTCGCGGCCCTCGCACCGGCGACGGCGCTCGACGACGGGTCGACCGTGACCCTGGTCGCCGTTCGCGGCGCGTCCGGCGGCGGCGTGCCCTCGCTCGACGACCTGCGCCCCGCGGGCCTGCCGCCGGGGCCGGCGGGCGTCGTCGCGGCACTGGCCCGCGTCGAGGTCGAGGCGCTCGCCAGCGGGCCGGACCCCCGGCCCACGCTCGCCGCCGTCGTCGACACGGCCCGCTCCTGGCAGCCTCCTGAAGGGCTCGACCGCCTGCTCGCGCAGCCCGCGGTCCGCGATGCGCTGGCCCCGGCGCTCGCGGCGGTGCTGGCCCACCCCGCCGCCGCGTCCTGGGATGCGCCGGTGCAGCGCGGTGCGCAGCGGCTGGTGCAGCACGGATGGGCCGACGAGCCGCCGCCGCAGCCTTCCCTGCGCGACCGCGCCGACCCGCGCGAGGTCGTCGCCCGGTGGTGCGCGGACCTGCGGGCCGCCGAGAGCGCGGCGGCGGGGCGGCCGCCGGCCCCGGTCTCGGGGGCGTGGTGGTGCCGCCCGACGGCGGCGGACGGGGCGCTGGCGACCGCCGGCGACGGGCCCGACGGCGTCCCTTGGGCGCTGGACCTCGTCGAGGACCACCCGGGCGACGAGGCGCTGCACGTCGGTGCGGCCGTCGTCGACCCGGAGGCGCGCGTCGTCGAGGTCCGGTCGGCCGCCGGCTGGGCGGCGCTGACGGCTGCGCACCCGCTCGAGGTGACCTCGTCGCGCGGGTACCTCTGGTCGATGGCGACCGGCGGGCTGCCCGGCGAGGCCGGGGCGGGTCGATCCCGCGCCGACGACCGCTGGGTCGTCCCGGACGTCGACGCGCTCGCGGACGGCGCCGACGGCGTGCACCTGACCGTGCTCGCCTGGCTCGAGACCTCCGGCCGTGCGCTGCCCGTGCCCGGCCGACCCGGCACGCGGACCTTCCTCGGCGGGTGGGACCCCGACGCGACGCTGTGGCTGCGGGCGGCCCTCGTCGAGCAGGGCGCGCCACGCACGTGGCGGCGCGACGACCGCGACCCGGGCCGCGGCTGGCGTCCGGACGGTGACGGGTAGCCGTCAGGCGGCCGCGGCGGGGGCGAACTGGGTGCGGTAGAGCTCGGCGTAGAGCCCGCCCGCGGCCAGCAGCTCGGCGTGCGTGCCCTGCTGCACGACGCGACCGCGGTCGACGACGACGATGAGGTCCGCCTGGCGGATGGTCGAGAGCCGGTGGGCGATGACGACGCTGGTCCGGCCGGCGAGGGCCTGGTCGAGCGCGGCCTGCACGGCGGCCTCCGACTCGGAGTCGAGGTGCGCCGTCGCCTCGTCGAGCACGACGACGTCCGGCGCCTTGAGCAGCAGCCGCGCGATGGCCAGCCGCTGGCGCTCGCCGCCCGAGAGCCGGTACCCGCGGTCGCCGACGACCGTGCCGATCCCGTCGGGCAGCCCCGCGACGAGGTCGGCGACGTGCGCCTGGCGCAGCGCGGCCCACAGCTCCTCGTCGGTGGCGTCGGGACGGGCGTAGCGCAGGTTGCCGGCGATGGTGTCGTGGAAGAGGTGCGCCTCCTGGCTCACGATGCCGACCGTGGCGCGCAGCGACGCCTGCGTCACGTCGCGCAGGTCCTCGCCCGCCACCCGGACGGCGCCGCGGGTGGGGTCGTACATGCGCGTGACCAGCGCGGAGATGGTGGTCTTGCCGGCGCCGGACGGCCCGACGAGGGCCACCATGCGCCCGGCCGGCACGTGGAACGACACGTCGAGCAGGGTGTCCGCGGCCGCGTCGTGCTGCGGGACCGCGACGGACTCCAGCGAGGCGAGCGAGACCTCGTCGCCGCCGGGGTAGCGGAAGCCGACGCCGACGAGCTCGACGTCCGCGCCGCGCCGGGCCACGGCCGCGCGGAGATCCCGGGCGTCGGGGCGGTCCGTCACCGTCGGCTTCAGGTCCAGCACCTCGAGCACGCGCTCGAAGCTCACCAGCGCGGTCATGACGTCGACCTGGACGTTGGACATCGCGGTCAGCGGCCCGTAGAGCCGCGTGAGGTACGCGGTGAGGGCGACGACGACGCCGACGGTGAGCTCCCCGCGGATGGCAAGCACGCCGCCGAGGCCGTAGACGATCGCGACGGCGACGGACGCGACCGTCGTCAGGCCGACGCGGAACCACGTGGAGTACAGGGCGCGCTTGACGCCGATGTCGCGGACGCGCTCGACCTGGCCGGCGTAGGAGGCCGCCTCCCGCTCCGGCTCGCCGAACACCTTGACGAGGTGTGCGCCGGCGACGTTGAAGCGCTCGGTCATGGTCTGCGCCGCCTCGGCGTTGAGCTCGTAGCTCTCGCGGGTGATGGCGGCGATCTTGCGCCCGAACCAGCGGGCGGGCAGCACGAAGACGGGCACGAGCACCAGCGAGACGAGCGTGAGCTGCCACGACATCGACAGCATCGCCGCCAGGACGAACACCACGGTCAGCGCGTTGGACACGACGTTCTGCAGCGTGGAGGTGAAGGCCTGCTGCGCGCCCAGCACGTCGCCGTTGAGGCGCTGGACGAGCGCGCCGGTCTTCGCGCGCGAGAAGAAGGCGAGCGGCATGCGCTGCACGTGGTCGAACACGGCGGTGCGCAGGTCCTGGATGAGGCCCTCACCGACCTGGGCGGAGACCCACCGGTCGGCGACGGACAGCGCGGCGCCGACGACGGCGACGAGCGCGACGACCCCGGCGATGGTGACGACGACGTCGGTGCGGCCGGGCGTGATGCCGTCGTCGATGAGGTGCCGGAACAGCAGCGGCGTCAGCGCGCCCAGCCCGGCCTCGACGGCGATGAGCACGAGGAAGACCGACAGCCGGGCGCGGTAGGGCCGGGCGAAGGCGAGGATGCGGCGCAGCGTGGCGCGCGAGAGCTTGCGCCGGGCGACGCTGCGGTCCTGGCCGAAGGTGCGCGACATGGGTCCGCCGCCACCGGGCATGTGGGGCATCGACACGGATGCCTCCTCCCTGGTCCGGGCGTCCGGCGGCGGGCGTCGTCGCATCGGGGAGCCGGGCCGGTGCTGAGTCTAACTCACTATGTGCCTGACACACCACCGGGGTACGCTCGGCTCGTGCCGGACAGCCCTGACGAGAGTGCCGAGTTCCTGGAGCTCCTGCACACGCTGCTGCACGCGCTCCGCCGGGAGACCTCAGCCAGCGGTGAGCCCGACGGCGTGACGCCGGGCCAGGTGCGGTTCCTGCGCCACCTCGAGCGCTGCGGCTGCGCGCGGCGGCCGGGGGAGCTGGCGGCCGAGCTCGACGTCGCGCCGCGGTCCATGACGTCGAAGGTGGACCAGGCCGAGGCCGACGGGCTGGTCGCCCGGCTGCCGGACCCGACCGACCGCCGCGCGACCCTCGTCGAGCTGACGCCGGCGGGGCGCGAGGTCCTCCGGCGGCTCTCGCACCGGCGGCACCTGGGAGCGCAGGAGCGCCTCGCCCGCCTGCCGGAGGCCGATCGTGCCGAGCTCCTGCGGCTCCTGCGGGTGGTCGCGGGCCCGGGCGACGCCGATGGGCCCGCGGGCGCCGCAGCCCGCCCGCAGGCGGTGTCCCCCGCCCCGTAGATGCGGGTGACGCCGATCGCCGCACACCTCTGACCAGGTCGTCCACGAGGCTGGTCCCCGAACGGGTGAAGCACTACGGTCGATCGCAGGCGTCACCCGCCGGAGCCACCCGGGGGTGCTCGTCGCCGCCGCCGGCGTGCCCCACGGGCGTCCGGCGCGGTCGCACGACCCACGCGAGGCACCGATGGCGACGACGCGATCGACGGACCCCTCCGCACGGCCCCCTGCGCCGGCACCGGCGCCGCCGTCCAGGGGTCGCCGCGCAACCTGGCGCTGGCGACCGCCGGGTTCCTCGTCAACTTCTGGGCGTGGGCGCTCCTCGGGCCGCTGGGCGCCGGCTACCGGGAGAGCCTGGGGCTGACCGCCCTCCAGCAGGCGGTGCTCGTCGCGGTCCCCGTGGTCGTCGGGTCGCTGGGCCGCATCCCGGTCGGCGCGCTGACGGACCGGGTCGGCGCGCGCGTCATGTTCCCGGCGGTCAGCCTGCTGACGGTGCTGCCCGTGCTGTACATCGGGCTCGTCGCCGACAGCTTCGGCGAGCTCATCGTCGGCGGGTTCTTCCTCGGTATCGGCGGCACGGCCTTCGCCGCCGGGGTGCCGCTCGTCAGCTCCTGGTACCCGCCGACGCGGCGGGGCACGGCGCTGGGCGTCTTCGGCGTCGGGATGGGCGGGGCCGCGGTGGCCGCCTTCACCACGGTCCGGCTGGCCGACGCCCTCGGCCGATCGGCGCCGTTCCTCATCGTCGCGGGTGTGCTCACCGTGTACGCGCTGCTGGCGGCGGCGCTGGTCCGCGACGCGCCGGGCCGCCCGGTGCCGACGGGCTCGTTCCTCGGCCGGACCTGGGCCACGGCGAAGCTGCCGGCCACGGCCCAGCTGTCGGTGCTCTACGCCGTCGGGTTCGGCGGCTTCGTGGCCTTCAGCGTCTACCTGCCGGCCTACCTGCGGAACGCGTTCGAGCTCACGCCCGGCGACGCGGCGCTGCGCACCGCCGGGTTCGTCGTGCTCGCGGTGGTCATGCGGCCCGTCGGGGGGTGGCTGTCCGACCGGGTGGGCCCCGTGAGTGTGTGCGTCGTGTGCTTCCTCGGCGCGGCCGTGCTCGCGGGCCTCGCGGCGCTGGAGCTGCCGCTCGCGCCCACGGGGACGGTCGCCTTCCTCGGGCTCGCGGCGCTGCTGGGCGCGTCCTCCGGGGCGACGTTCGCGCTCGTCGCCCGGCTCGCCCCGGCGGAGAAGGTCGGGGCGGTCACGGGCCTCGTCGGGGCCGCCGGCGGGCTCGGCGGGTTCGTGCCGCCGCTCGTCATGGGCGCGGTCTACGACGCGCTCGGCGACTACGGCCTGGGCCTGGGTCTGCTGGCGGTCGTCTGCCTGCTGACGGCCGTCTTCACGCACACGGTGGTCCGCCGCTCCGCCGCGCGGGGCCGCTGACCGGCCGCCCCCGACGACCGCGGGACCGGCCGCCCCGCCCGCAGCCCCCGACGCACCGTCGACCGAGAGGACCCTCCCGTGACCCTGCAGGACGACGCGCGGACCCGCGCGAGGACGGGCGCCGCCCCCGGCATGGACGGCGGCGTCACGGACACGCTGCTGCGCCTGAGCCGCCACCTGCGCCGCGGCGAGACCTCGGACGACCTGCGGACGCTGCACCAGATCGGCGGACGCGACGCCGACACGTTCTACCGGGACCGCTGGAGCCACGACAAGGTGGTCCGCTCCACGCACGGCGTGAACTGCACGGGGTCCTGCTCGTGGAAGGTCTACGTCAAGGACGGGATCATCACCTGGGAGACCCAGCAGACCGACTACCCGTCGGTCGGCCCGGACAGCCCGGAGTACGAGCCCCGCGGCTGCCCCCGCGGCGCCGCCTTCTCCTGGTACACGTACTCGCCCACGCGGATCCGCTACCCCTACGTGCGCGGCGTCCTGCTCGACCTCTACCGCGCGGCGAAGGCCCGGCTCGGCGACCCCGTCGAGGCGTGGGCGAGCATCGTCGAGGACCCGGCCACGGCCCGGCAGTACAAGCGGGCGCGCGGGAAGGGCGGGCTCGTGCGCGCCACGTGGGACGAGGCCACCGAGATGGTCGCGGCCGCCCAGGTGCACACCATCCGCCGCTACGGCCCCGACCGGATCGCCGGCTTCTCGCCGATCCCGGCCATGTCCATCGTGTCCCATGGCGTCGGCGCCCGGTACCACGCGCTGATCGGCGCCCCGATGCTCTCGTTCTACGACTGGTACGCCGACCTACCCGTGGCCTCGCCGCAGGTGTTCGGCGACCAGACCGACGTCCCGGAGTCGGGGGACTGGTGGGACGCCGGGTACCTCATCATGTGGGGCTCCAACCTGCCCGTGACCCGCACGCCCGACGCCCACTGGATGGCGGAGGCCCGCTACCGCGGCCAGAAGGTCGTCGCGGTGGCCCCGGACTACGCGGACAACGTGAAGTTCGCCGACGAGTGGCTCGCGGTGGCGCCCGGCACCGACGGCGCGCTGGCCATGGCGATGGGGCACGTGACGCTGCGCGAGTTCTTCGTCGAGCGGGAGGTCCCGTACTTCACCGACTACGTCAAGCGGTTCACGGACCTGCCGTTCCTCGTCCGGCTCGACGAGCACGACGGCGCGTACGTGCCGGGCAAGTTCCTCACCGCGGAGGACCTGCCGGGCGCGGAGGCCCGCAGCGAGCACGCGGCCTTCAAGACCGTCCTGCTGGACGCGGCCACGGGTCGGCCGGTGGTGCCGGGCGGGTCGCTGGGCCACCGGTTCGGCCCGGAGGGCGAGGGCCGGTGGAACCTCGACCTGGGGGAGGTCGACCCGCAGCTCACCGCCGGGGGCGAGGGTGTCGAGGGCGCCGTGCTCGTCGACCTGCCGCGGTTCGACACGCTCGACGGGACGGCGGCGGTCGTCCGCCGGGGCGTGCCCGTGCGGCGCGTCGGCGGGCACCTCGTCACGACGGTCATGGACCTGCTGCTCGCGCAGTACGGCGTGGGCCGGCCCGGTCTGCCGGGGGAGTGGCCCACCGGGTACGACGACCCGTCGCAGCCCTGCACGCCGGCGTGGCAGGAGCAGTTCACGGGTGTGCCGGCGGCGAAGGCCGAGCGGATCGGCCGGGAGTTCGCCGCCAACGCCGAGGAGTCCCGCGGCCGGTCGATGATCCTCATGGGCGCCGGCACCAATCACTGGTTCCACTCCGACACCATCTACCGGGCGTTCCTCACGCTCACCACGCTGACGGGATGCCAGGGCGTCAACGGCGGCGGCTGGGCGCACTACGTCGGCCAGGAGAAGGTCCGCCCGGTCACCGGCCAGCAGATGTACGCCATGGGCACGGACTGGCACCGGCCGCCGCGCACGATGATCCAGACGGCCTACTGGTACCTGCACACGGACCAGTTCCGCTACGACGCGTTCGGCGCCGACACCCTCGCCGCCGCCTTGCCGGGCACCGGCGGCCTCGCGGGGAAGGCGACCGCCGACGTCATCGCCCAGAGCGCGCGCATGGGCTGGATGCCGTCCTACCCCACCTTCGACCGCAGCCCGCTGCAGGTGGCCGACGACGCCGCCGCCGCGGGGCAGCCCGTCGAGCAGTACGTCCCGGCCGAGCTCGCGGCGGGCCGCCTGCGGTTCGCGGCCGAGGACCCCGACGCCCCGGAGAACTTCCCGCGCGTGCTCACCGTCTGGCGCGCGAACCTGCTGGGCTCGTCGAGCAAGGGCAACGAGTACTTCCTGCACCACCTGCTCGGCACGGACACCAACCTCCGCGCGCAGGAGGCGCCGCCCGGCTCGCGGCCGCGGGACGTGGTCTGGCGCGACGAGGCCCCCAGCGGCAAGCTCGACCTGCTGCTGTCCCTGGACTTCCGCATGACGAGCACGACGGTCTACTCCGACGTCGTCCTGCCGGCAGCCACGTGGTACGAGAAGCACGACCTCAACACCACGGATATGCACCCGTTCGTCAACTCCTTCACCCCGGCCATCGCGCCGCCGTGGCAGACCCGCACGGACTTCGACGCCTTCCACACCATCGCGCAGGCCTTCAGCCGGCTCGCGGAGCGGCACCTGGGCGTGCGCGAGGACGTCGTCGCGGTCCCGCTGCTGCACGACACCCCCGACGAGATGGCCAACCCGCACGGCCGCGTCCAGGACTGGAAGGCCGGCGACTGCGCCCCCGTGCCGGGCCGCACGATGCCGAAGCTCGTCGTCCTCGAGCGGGACTACGCCGCGGTCGCCGCGAAGCTGGCCACCCTCGGGCCGATCCCCGACACGCAGGGCCTCACGACGAAGGGCGTGACCTTCGACGTGGTACCGGAGATCGACCTGCTGCGGCGGGTCAACGGCGTCGCCCGCGTCCGCCCCGGGGCGCCGGGCGCGGTCGCCGACGGCCGGCCGCTGCTCAGCCGCGACGTGCACGTGTGCGAGGCGGTGCTCACCCTGTCCGGCACGACGAACGGTCGCCTCGCCACGCAGGGCTTCCACACCCTCGAGCGCCGCACGGGCACGCGGATGGCCGACCTCGCCGCCGAGCACGAGGGCAAGCGGATCACCTTCGCGGACACGCAGGCGGCGCCGACGACCGTCATCACCTCACCTGAGTGGTCCGGGACCGAGCACGGCGGCCGGCGGTACTCGCCGTTCACCGTCAACGTCGAGCGGCTCAAGCCCTGGCACACCCTCACCGGCCGCCAGCACTTCTACCTCGACCACGACTGGATGACCGAGCTCGGCGAGGGGCTGCCGGTGTTCCGGCCACCGCTGGACATGGGAGCGCTGTTCGGCGAACGGACGGTAGGGCACACCGGCCCGGTGGACGGCCTGGAGGGGCTCGGCGTGACCGTGCGGTACCTGACCCCGCACAACAAGTGGTCCATCCACTCGGAGTACCAGGACAACCTCTTCATGCTGTCGCTGTCCCGCGGCGGGCCGCTCATCTGGATGAGCGACGTCGACGCGGCCAAGGTCGGCATCGCCGACAACGACTGGATCGAGGCGGTGAACCGCAACGGCGTCGTCGTCGCCCGCGCGATCGTCTCCCACCGGATGCCGGAGGGGACGGTCTACATGCACCACGCGCAGGACCGGCTCATCGACGTGCCGCTGACGGAGACGACGGGCCGGCGCGGCGGCATCCACAACTCCCTGACGCGGCTGCTGGTCAAGCCCAGCCACCTCATCGGCGGGTACGCCCAGCTGTCCTACGCGTTCAACTACCTGGGGCCGACCGGCAACCAGCGCGACGAGGTGACGGTCGTGCGCCGTCGCTCCCAGGAGGTGCGGTACTGATGCGCGTCATGGCCCAGATGGCGATGGTGATGAACCTCGACAAGTGCATCGGGTGCCACACGTGCTCGGTCACCTGCAAGCAGGCGTGGACCAACCGCACCGGCACGGAGTACGTCTGGTTCAACAACGTCGAGACGCGGCCCGGGCAGGGCTACCCGCGGACCTACGAGGACCAGGAGAGGTGGGAGGGCGGCTGGACCCTCAACCGCCGCGGCCGCCTGCAGCTCAAGGCCGGCGGCCGGCTGAAGAACCTGCTCACGGTGTTCGCGAGCCCGAAGATGCCGTCCATCGACGAGTACTACGAGCCGTGGACGTACGACTACGAGAACCTCACCGACGCGCCCCTGCAGGAGCACACCCCCGTCGCCCGCCCGAAGTCCCTCATCTCGGGCGAGGACATGCAGGTGCGGTGGAGCGCCAACTGGGACGACGACCTGGGCGGTGCGCCGGCACTCCTGGCCGACGACCCCGTACTGGCGAAGGTCTCCGACACGGTCAAGCTCCAGTTCGAGCAGACGTTCATGTTCTACCTGCCGCGGATCTGCGAGCACTGCCTGAACCCGTCGTGCGCGGCGTCGTGCCCGTCGGGGGCGATCTACAAGCGCGAGGAGGACGGCATCGTCCTGGTGGACCAGGACCGGTGCCGCGGCTGGCGCAAGTGCGTCACGGGCTGCCCGTACAAGAAGGTCTACTTCAACCACCGCACGGGCAAGGCCGAGAAGTGCACGTTCTGCTTCCCGCGCGTGGAGGTCGGGCTGCCGACCGTGTGCTCCGAGACGTGCGTGGGGCGGCTGCGCTACATCGGCCTGGTCCTCTACGACGCCGATCGCGTGCTGGAGGCGGCCTCGGTGACCGACGAGCGCGAGCTGCTGGCGGCCCAGCGCCGCGTCTTCCTCGATCCCGACGACCCCGTGGTGCAGGCAGAGGCCGAGCGGGCGGGCATCGCGCGCGACTGGGTGCTGGCCGCGCAGCGGTCGCCGGTGTGGGCGCTGATCAACCGGTACGAGGTGGCCCTGCCGCTGCACCCCGAGTACCGCACGATGCCGATGGTCTGGTACATCCCGCCGCTGTCGCCGGTCGTCGACGTCGTCGCCGAGACGGGCGAGGACGGGGAGGACGCGGGCAACCTGTTCGCCGCCGTGGAGGCCCTGCGCATCCCGGTGGAGTACCTCGCGGAGCTGTTCACGGCCGGGGACACCGCGCCCGTGACGGCCGTCCTCAAGCGGCTCGCGGCCATGCGCTCATACATGCGCGACCTGAACATGGGCCGCCCCGGGAAGGCGGCGATCCCCGAGGCCGTCGGCCTGGACGAGGCGACGATGCAGGAGATGTACCGCCTGCTCGCCCTGGCCAAGTACGACGAGCGCTACGTCATCCCCACCGCGCACGCGGAGCAGGCGCACCGCCTGGAGGAGCTGGCCACGGAGTGCTCGCTCGACTACGACGGCGGACCGGGCATGGGCGGCTCGGGGCCGTTCGGCGAGGGCTCGGGGGGCGCGTTCCGCAACGACCCCGTCGCGGTGGAGAACTTCCACATGCTCAAGGAGCGGCAGACCACGGACACGGTCGCCGATCCGGCGACCCGCAAGGCCCGCGTGAACCTGCTGAGCTGGGACGGCAAGGGGGCACCGGCGGGCCTGTTCCCCCCCAGGCCGGGCCCGGACGGCGCTGACCTGCGCGAGCCCGAGGGCGACGACTCCGCTGCGCTCATCCCACCGGGGTCCACGGGCACGCACGACGGCGAGCGCTCGGGGGACCACCGGTGAACCGCGTCGCCCGCGCCGCGGCCGCCCGCCGGGTCGCGAGCCGCGAGAGCGCGGTGGTCCAGCGTCTGGCCGCCCTGCTCCTGGAGTACCCGACCCGCGACCTGCTGGACCTGCTCCCGACGATGACGGCCGCCGCCGAGGGGCTGCCGGCGCACCTGCGGGTACCCCTCGAGGGAACCCTGGACCACCTGCGCACCCACGACCTCGGCGAGCTCGAGGCCGCTTACGTCACCACCTTCGACCTGGCCCGGCGGCGGTCGCTGTACCTGACCTACTACGCCTACGGCGACACCCGGAAGCGCGGCGTGGCGCTGGTCGAGTTCAAGCAGGCGTACCGGGCCGCCGGCTTCACCATGGCGACGTCGGAGGACCTGCCCGACGGCGAGCTGCCCGACCACCTGTGCGTCGTGCTCGAGTTCGGCTCGTCGGGGGACGAGCGCGCGCAGGAGGCGGCCCTGCGACTGCTGCTGGCCCACCGCGCGGGGCTGGAGCTGCTGCGGCTCGGGCTGCTCGAGGCGGGCTCGCCCTGGGCCGGCCCACTCGTCGCCGTGTGCGCCACCCTGCCGCCCCTGGACGGCGACGAGCGCGCGGCCGTCGCGCGGCTGGCCGCCGAGGGGCCGCCGGGCGAGGAGGTCGGGCTGCAGCCGTTCGCGCCGCCGTCGTACATGCCGGACAGCACGTCGCACCCCTTCCCGCGACCCTCGAGCCAGCCCTCGAGGCAGCCCTCGACCCAGCCCTCGACCAAGAGGAGAGCACGCCGATGACCAGCACCGCCGACGTCGTCCTGTGGGTCGTCGTCCCCTACGTCTGCCTGGCCGTCTTCGTGCTCGGGCACGTGTGGCGCTACCGGTACGACAGGTTCGGCTGGACCACGCGCTCCTCGCAGCTCTACGAGCGCCGGCTGCTGCGCTGGGCCAGCCCGATGTTCCACTTCGGCATCCTCGCGGTGTTCCTGGGGCACGTCATGGGGCTGGGCATCCCCAAGTCGTGGACCGAGGCGGTGGGGATGAGCGAGGAGGTCTACCACGTCCTGGCGGTGTCGATCGGGGCGGTTGCGGGGTTCTGCACGGTCGTGGGGCTCGCGCTGCTCATCTACCGGCGGCGGACCGTCGGACCGGTGTTCCGCGCGACGACCCGGATGGACAAGGTCATGTACCTGTTCCTGACCGTGGTCATCGTCCTGGGGCTGTGGAACACCGTCGCCGGGTCCGTGCTCAACCTGGGCGGGCACTACGACTACCGCGAGGGCGTGTCCGTGTGGTTCCGCGGCATCTTCCGGTTCGACCTGCACCCCGAGCTCATGGCGGCGGCGCCCCTGGGGTTCCAGCTGCACGGCATGACCGCCATGCTGCTGTTCGCGCTGTGGCCGTTCACGCGCCTGGTGCACGTGTTCAGCGCACCCGTCGGGTACCTGTGGCGGCCGTACGTCGTCTACCGCTCGCGCGGCGGTGGCGACCGCCTCGGCTCGCGCGGCACGCGCCCCGGCTGGGAGCGCAGCGAACGCCGCGAGCCGGCGGGCCGCCGCTGACGCCCCGTCATCCGCGGCTGCGGCGACGTACCCATGCCGCGGTGCAGGACGAGGAACGAGGTGCCGTCGAACGCGTCGAAGGTCATGCCGTGACCCGCGTTGCCGCCGACGAGGACGTCGCCCTGCCGCCAGGGCCCGCGCAGGGCACCCGAGTCCGACACGGCCCAGGTCTGGACGTAGTCGTCGCCGGCACCACGGGGGTCGTCAGCGGGGCGGCGCTGGTAGGAGGACCAGAGCATGAGCAGCGCGCCGCCCGGCAACCGGCGCAGCTGTGGGCCGTCCGTGACGTAGGGCGGCAGGGCGGCCGGGCCGGGGACGGCCTCGTCGAGCCAGGAGGCCGACGAGCCGCGCAGCAGCAGGACGGGGTCGCCGTCGGCACCCGACAGGTCGGGGCGCAGCGGCACCGCCTCGATCGTGCCGTCGACCGTCTGCACCCACTCGTGCGCGTAGACCATCCAGGGCCGGCCGTCGTCGTCGACGAACAGCGTGCCGTCGAGCGTCATGAACGCCGCCGGGGCGACGGACGCGGCGGCGTCCACGAGCCGGAACGGCCCCGCGGGGTCGTCGGCCACCGCGACGACCGTGCCGCGGGCCGTCGGCACCATCTCCCGGCCGTCCGGTCCCCAGGCCCGCAGCCGCGTGCCGCCGACGACCGCGTCCGGCAGCCGCGTCGACGAGTCGTGCAGCGTCGTGAACAGGTGGAAGCGGCCGGCGTGCTCGTGCACCTCCGGCGCCCAGGGCGCCTCGTCGGGCGACGCCCACGCACCCTCCGGGAGACGGAACACCTCGGTCGGGCCGTGCCAGAGGAGCAGGTCGGTGCTCGTGTACGTGACGACCGCGCCGAGCACCGGGTCGGTCGTGTACAGGTGGTAGGTGCCGCTGGCCGCGTGCGGGAGGACGAAGGGGTCGTGGGTCCAGAACTCCGCGAGCGTGCGGCCGGGGGACGGCGTCGTCATGGGCCCAGTAGACAGGACCTCAGTAGACGACGACCGGCGTGCCGATCGGCGCGCCCCAGGTGTCCCAGATCCAGTCCATCGCGCTGTTGGCGACGCGGACGCAGCCGTGGGAGGCCGGCCACGGCGGCACGGAGTCCGAGCCGTGCACGGCCCAGCCCGCGCGGAAGTACTTCGGCCGGTACAGCGTGCCCAGCTCGAGCGAGGACTCGCGCAGCCCGTCGACCTCGCGGACCACCGTGTACTCGCCCGTCGGTGTGTACGCGCGCTGCGGCCGGCCCGCGGCCTCGTAGCTCTCGCCGTTGCCCGACGAGGCGTTGATGACCCGGGTCACCACACCGCCGTCCACCGCCAGCACGAGCTGCCGGTCGAGGTCGACCTCGATGACCCGACCGCTCGTGGTGCGGGCCGTGGGGCGGGTCCCCGCGTCGAGCGCAGCCTGCGTCTGCGGCCCGACGAGGCCGTCGCGGCTGATCCCCGCCGCCTTCTGCAGCGCCCACACGGCCTGCTGCGTCGCGGACCCGAACCGGCCGTCGGGCTCGGCCACCGCGTAGCCGAGCTCGACGAGGCGTGCCTGCAGCACCCGCACGGCGTCGCCCTCGTCGCCGCGCCGCAGCGGGGCGGGCTCGGCGGGTGCGGTCGGCTCGGGGGACGGCGTCGCGGACGGGGTGGGCGTCCCGCTCGGGGACGGCGCGGGCGTCAGGCTCGGCGTCGCGCTCGGGGACGGCACCGGTGACGTGCTCGGTGATCCGGACGGCGCGGTGGAGGCGTCAGGGGACGGGCTGCCGGTGGGCCGGTCGCCCGGCGGGGCCGACGACGGCCGGGCGGACGGGGTGGCCGTCGGGGCCGGACCCGCCGCGCCGGGGTCCGCGTCCGTGCCGGTGGTGCACCCGGCCAGCAGCGTGATCCCCAGCAGCGCTGCCGTCGCGGCCCGCACGGCCGCCACCGGCCCGCGCCGCCGTGAGCCCCGGCCGTGCCCGTCGCCCGTCCCCGCCGTCATCGCTCCCCCTGCTGCTGTCGTGCTGCTCGCCTGCTGCTGCCCGGCGCCTCGAGGCCGACCGGGTCGAGGGGCAAGCCTCGCGGATCGGGCGGCGCGCGGACGACGTGGTGTGCTCGGCGACGGGGATCGTTGCCCGATCGTGACGGCGGCCGGTCAGGACCGGCCCCAGGTGCCGGTCGCAGCACCCGGCCGTAGCGTCGAGGGCATGGAGACCCTGATCGAGAACGCGGCCCGTCCCTTCGCCGTCGTGACCGGCGCCTCGAGCGGGATCGGGCTCGAGCTGGCCCGCGAGCTCGCCGAGCGCGGGTTCGACCTGCTGGTCACCGCGGAGGACGCGGAGATCACCCTCGCGGCCGACGCGCTGTCAGCGGGTGGCGGGGCGGTCCGGTCCACGCGTGCGGACCTGACGACGACCGCGGGCGTCGACGAGCTCGTCGCCGCGGTGAAGGCGGTCGAGCGTCCCGTCGACGTCCTCTGCCTCAACGCGGGCGCCGCGGCCGGCGGGGCGTTCCTCGAGCGGCCGCTCGAGGACAACCTCAAGACCATCGCGCTGGACGTCCTCGCCAACGTGCGGCTGACCCACGCGCTCCTGCCGGCGATGGTCGCGCGCGGCACGGGCCGCGTGCTGGCGACGAGCAGCGTCGCCGCGCTGCAACCGGGGCCGTACTACGCCACCTACGCGGCGTCGAAGTCCTTCGTGCAGTCCTTCTTCGAGGCCCTGCGGCGCGAGGTCAAGGACTCGGGCGTCACCATCACGACGCTGCTCCCCGGACCGACGGACACCGACTTCTTCGCCGAGGGCGAGCTCGAGGACTCCACGGCGGGCCGCGGCGGCAAGGACGACCCGGCGAAGGTCGCCCGCGAGGGCATCGAGGCAGCCCTGGCCGGCAAGGACAAGGTCGAGGTGAAGAGCCTCCGCACCAAGATGCAGAGCGCGATCGCCGCCGTGCTGCCCGACAGGGCCAAGGCCGCCGTCCACGAGACCTTCGTCAAGCCGGACCACGCCGGCTGACGTCGCCCCCCGACGTGACGATCCCGGCGCCCCGGACGGCTCAGCGGTCGGCGGGGCGGCCGGCGCGAACGCGGTCGAGGAGGAGCAGGGAGATGTCCGTGACCTCCGGGACGCCGATCGCGGCGCGGTCCGGGGCGGATGGGGCCGCGGTGCCGGTGGCCGAGCGGTTGCCGGCTACCGCGCCCGCCGGGACCCGGGCGGTCGGCGCGCCGGCCGTGGTGCCGGTCGCGTCCGACGCGGTGGCGGAGCTGGTCACGCGCGCGTTGGCGGCGACGCCGTCGCTCAGCATGACCGTGCAGTAGGGGCAGGCCGTCGCGACGACGTCCGCGCCCGTGGCCATCGCCTCGGCGGCGCGGGTCGTCGAGATGCGGGTGCCGATGGACTCCTCCATCCACATGCGGGCCCCGCCGGCGCCGCAGCAGAAGGCGGTGGAGCCCGAGCGTGGCATCTCCACCGGCTGCACGCCGGGCAGCGCCGCGAGCAGCTCGCGTGGCGGCGTGTAGACGCCGTTGTGCCGGCCCAGGTAGCAGGGGTCGTGGAACGTGACGCTCTGCGTGTCGTCCTCCGGGAGCGGTGCGGGCACCAGCCGGCCGTCCGCCACGAGCCGGTCGAGGAGCTCCGTGTGGTGCAGCACCTCGAACCGGCCGCCGAGCTGCGGGTACTCGCGCGCGATGGTGTTGAAGCAGTGCGCGCAGGTGACGACGATGCGCTGCGCTCCGGCCTCCGTCAGGGTCTCGACGTTCTGCGCCGCGAGCGTCTGGAACAGCAGCTCGTTGCCCGAGCGCCGGGCCGGGTCACCCGTGCAGGTCTCGCCGTCGCCCAGCACCGCGAAGGACACGCCCGCCGTGTCGAGCAGCTCCGCCACCGCCCTCGTCGTCCGCTTCGCGCGGTCCTCGTAGGCCCCCGCGCAGCCCACCCAGAACAGGTACTCGACCTCCGCCGCGGACTCCACGTCGACGCCCACCACCGGCACGTCGAACGGCAGGTCCTTCGCCCACGCCAGCCGCTGCCGGGCCGGCAGCCCCCAGGGGTTGCCCTGCCGCTCGAGCTTCGTGAACGTCTTGCCCAGCTCGGCGGGGAACGCGGACTCCATGAGGACCTGGTACCGCCGGATGTCGACGATGGTGTCGACGTGCTCGATGTCGACCGGGCACTGCTGCACGCAGGCCCCGCAGGTCGTGCAGGCCCACAGGACGTCGGGGTCGATGACGTCGGGCACCAGGTCCAGGCGCGCATGCGGGTCCTCCACGGGCACCGGCCCGCCGTCCACCGTGCCGGACGAGGTGGCCGCCGCGCCCGCCGCCGCCCGCGACGCCGCGAGGTAGGGCGCCGTCGCCGCGGCGTGGTCCCGCAGCGCCGTGACGAGCAGCTTCGGGCTGAGCGGCTTGCCCGTCGCCCACGCCGGGCACTGGTCCTGGCAGCGCCCGCACTCCGTGCACGTCGCGACGTCGAGCAGGCCCTTCCAGGGCAGGTCCTCGACCGTGCCCGCGCCGAGCCGGACGTCGTCGGGCAGCTCGGCCAGGTCGTCGAGGGTCAGGGGCGTCCCGTCGGGGCCGCGCAGCGCCGGCAGCGGCCCGAGTGCCGGCGCCCCGCCGACCTCCCGCCGTGCGTAGACGTTCACTATCGCCAGGAACCGGTGCCACGCCACCCCGAGCGTCGGCTGCAGCCCGACGACGACGAACCACGCCATCGACACGAGGATCTTCACGGTCGCGACCAGCAGCACCGCGGTCCCGAGCGCCCCGACGGACGCACCGGCCCACAGCTCGCCCAGCCACGCGGTGAGCGGGAAGTGCAGCGCGGTGGCGATCTCGGGGTCCTGCGTCGTCGCCAGCGCGTACTCCAGCCCGCGCAGCACCACCACGGCCAGCACGACGACGAGCACCGTGCCCTCGACGAACCACGCACCGGCGGCGTTCGAGCCGAAGAAGCGGGACCGGCGGCGTGACGCCTCGTCGTCCCCGGCCTTCGGCTGCAGCCGCGCCCGTAGCGCCATGAGGTACACGATCGAGACGAGCCCCGCCCAGGCGAACGCCTCGGTCACCCACTCCAGCGGCCACAGGTGCCCGACGAGCGGGAGCCCGTAGGAGGGGTCGAGGAGCTGGCCGTACCCGGTCGCCAGCGTCAGCACCAGCACGGGGAACGACAGCATCACGCACCAGTGCGCCCACCGGACGAACGGCCGCTGCTGGAAGCGCCCGTGCCCCAGCACCTCGCGGACCAGCCCGGCCAGCCGCGGCCCGACCGGACGCCACCGTCCCGGCAGCGGCGCCCCGACGCGGACCGTGCGCACGATCGTCGCGACGCCCCGCGCGAACACCACCACGCCGACCACCGTCGCCACCGCGACGACCGCCAGGCAGACCCCCTGCAGCACGCTCACGGGCACACGGTACGACGGGCCGCCGACGCCCCCACCGGCTCGTCCACCGGCTCGTCCACCGGCCCGCCACCGAGCCGTCCCCAGCCCGCCCCCGGCGCTGCGCGGCCCGTGGACCCGGACCCTCTCGCCGGGCTCGTCCGAGCGCCCCTTGGTAGGCTGCCCGCACCTCCTTGACCCCGGCATGACCCGCCGGGCGTCGTCGATACGGTCCGCCACAACACAACGTCCCACCCACGACCGACCACCCGCCCAGCCACAGGACGGAGCCGGACGCGTGCTGATGCTGCTCGCCCTGCACCTGGCCGCAGCCCTCGTCGCGCCCGCACTCGTCGGTCGTCTGGGGCGGCGGGCCTTCCTCGTGCTCGCCCTCGTGCCCGCCTCCGCCGCGGTGTGGGCGTTGACGTGGAGCGAGCGGGTGCAGGGCGGCGAGCTGCCGCTCGAGCAGGTGCGGTACGTGCCGGCGCTGGGGCTCGAGCTGACCTTCCGGCTCGACACGCTGGCGTGGCTGATGACCGTCGTGGTCGGCGGCGTGGGCGCCCTGGTGCTCGCCTACTGCTCGGCGTACTTCAAGTCCTCGGCCGCCGGGCTCGGGCGGTTCGCCGGGGTGTTCCTCGCCTTCGCCGGGTCGATGCTCGGGCTGGTCCTGGCCGACGACATGATCCTGCTGTTCGTCATGTGGGAGCTGACGACGGTGACGTCGTACCTGCTCATCGGCCACAACGCGGACAAGAAGGCCAGCCGGCGGGCGGCGATGCAGGCCATCGTCATCACGACCGCCGGCGGGCTGGCGCTGCTCGTCGGCGTCGTGCTGCTCGGCGAGGCCGCGGGGACGTACCGGATGAGCGCGGTGATCGCCGACCCCCCGCCGCCGGGGGCGCTCACCACCGCGGCGATCGCGTGCCTGCTGTTCGGCGCGGTGACGAAGTCCGCGCTCGTGCCGTTCCACTTCTGGCTGCCCGCGGCGATGGCGGCGCCGACGCCGGTGTCCGCGTACCTGCACGCCGCGGCGATGGTCAAGGCCGGCGTCTACCTCGTCGCGCGGTTCGCGCCGGCGTTCGCGGCCGACCCGGTCTGGCGCTGGTCGGTCGCGGTGCTCGGGTCGGCGACGCTGCTCGTCGGCGGGTACCGGGCCATGCGGCAGCACGACCTGAAGCTCGTGCTGGCCTTCGGCACGGTCAGCCAGCTCGGGCTGCTCGTCCTGCTCGTCGGGCTCGGGACGCGCGCCGCCGCGCTCGCGGGGGTCGCCCTGCTCGGGGCGCACGCGATGTTCAAGGCCTCCCTGTTCCTCGTCACCGGCATCGTCGACGCGGCCACCGGCACGCGGGACCTGCGCCGGCTGTCCGGGGTGGGCCGGGCCCTGCCGTGGACGGCGACCGCCGGCGCGCTCGCGACCGCCTCGATGATCGGGCTGCCGCCGTTCGCCGGGTTCGTCGCCAAGGAGGCCGGGCTCGAGGCGCTGCTGCACCTCGAGGGCGGCTGGGAGGGGCCGCTGCTCGTCGTCGCCGTCGCGGTGGGCTCGGCGTTCACGGTCGCCTACGGCCTGCGGTTCTGGTGGGGCGCCTTCGCGTCCAAGCCCGTCGTGCCCGAGGGGACGCCGGCCCACGCCGCCACCGCCCCGGCCTCGCCGCTGGCACGGACCCCCGACGCCGCACCGGTCCCGGACGCCTCGCACCACCGGCACGCCGCCGCCGAGGTCACGCGGCCGTCGCTGACCCTGCTGTGGCCCGCGCTCGTGCTCGCCGTCCTCGGCCTGGCCACGGCGCTGCTGCCCGCGCTCGGCGAGCACCTCCTCAGCCCCTACGCGGACACGCTGCCGACGGGGGAGGCGGGCCACCTGGTCCTCTGGGCCGGCCTGACCCCCGCGCTCGGCATCACCGCCGCCGTGCTGACCGTCGGCGTCCTGCTCTTCGTCGCCCGCGGACCGTTCGAGGCGTTCGGCGCGCGCGTGTCCCGCGGGCCCGACGCCGACCTCGTCTACCGCCGCACCATGCGTCGGCTCGACGACCTCGCCGCCGACGTCACGGCCATCACCCAGCGCGGGTCCCTGCCCGTGTACCTCGGCGTGGTGCTCGTCGTGTTCGTCGCCGGCACGGGCGTCGCCCTCCTGACCGGGACCTCGCTGGACGTGGCCACCCGCCCGTGGGACCACCCCGCACAGCTGCCGTTCGCCGTCGCCGCCGGGCTGTCGGCGCTGCTCGTCGCCCGGGCCCGGCGGCGGCTGAAGGCGGTCGTGCTGCTGGGCGTGTGCGGCTACGCGATCGCCGGCCTGTTCGTCGTCCAGGGGGCGCCGGACCTCGCGCTGACGCAGGTCCTGGTCGAGACGGTGACCCTGGTGGTGTTCGTCCTGGTGCTGCGCCGCCTGCCCGCGTACTTCTCCGATCGACCGCTGGCGGCCAGCCGGTGGGTGCGCGTGGCGCTCGGCGTCGCGGCCGGGGTGACGGTGGCGGGCGTCGCGCTCGTCGCGCCGTCCGCCCGCGTGCACGCGCCGGTCTCGGAGAACTTCGCCGAGGAGGCCTACGAGTTCGGCGGCGGCAGGAACGTCGTCAACGTGACGCTCGTCGACATCCGCGCCTGGGACACCGTGGGCGAGATCGCGGTGCTGCTCGTGGCCGCCACCGGCGTCGCGTCCCTGGTGTTCCTCCAGCGCCGCTCCGGCCAGATCTTCCGTGCCGACGAGGCGCCCGCCGACCGGGCCGTGTGGGGCGGGTCGCCCGACCCGACGGCGGCCCTGCGGCGGGCCGGACCGCGCGCCGCGGCCGCCGGCCTCGAGCGCCGGACGGAGTGGCTGCGGTCGGCCCGGACGCTCGCGCCGCAGCGGCGCTCGGTGATCTTCGAGGTCGTCGTGCGGCTGCTGTTCCACACCATGGTCGTCTTCGGGCTGTTCCTGCTGTTCAGCGGGCACAACCAGCCCGGGGGCGGGTTCGCCGCCGGGCTCGTCGTCGGCACGGCCCTCGTCGTGCGGTACCTGGCGGGCGGGCGGTACGAGCTCGGCGAGGCGGCTCCCGTGCAACCCGGCGTGCTGCTCGGGCTCGGCCTGTTCCTGTCGGCGGGGGTCGGGCTGGCCGCGCTGCTGGCCGGGGGGACCGTGCTGCAGTCCTGGATCCTCGAGACGGACGTGCCGCTGCTCGGCCACGTGAAGGTCGTCACGAGCCTCGTGTTCGACATCGGGGTGTTCCTGCTGGTGGTCGGCGTGGTGCTGGACGTGCTGCGCAGCCTCGGCGCGGAGCTGGACCGCCGCGCCGAGGCGGGCGAGGACGAGGTCGCCGACGGGTCGCACGCCATCGGGGCGGTCGGGTCGTTCGTCGGAGCGGCCGGCAGCGAGCTGCGTGGCTCGTTCGCCGACGCCTCCGACGGGGCGGGCGCCGCGGTGCCGACCGCCGCCACGCCCGCCGCGACGCCCGCCCCGCGCGACCGTCCGGAGGTGGGCCCGTGATCGACATGCGCCCCAGCCTCGTCCTCGTGCTGGTCATCGCGGTGCTTGTCGGCACCGGGGTCTACCTGCTGCTCGAGCGCAGCCTGACCCGCGTCCTCGTCGGGGCCGTGCTCCTGAGCAACGGCGTGAACCTCCTGCTGCTCGTCGCGGGCGGTGCGGCCGGACGTCCGCCCCTGACCGGCGACGAGGGACCGGGTCCCAGCAGCGACCCGCTGCCGCAGGCCCTGACCCTCACCGCCATCGTCATCACGCTGGGCCTGACGGCGTTCCTGCTGGCCATGGCGTACCGGTCCTGGCAGCTGCACCGCCACGACGAGGTGCAGGACGACGTGGAGGACCGGCGCATCGCGCGCCTCGCCGCCCGCGACGAACGCGCCTTCACCGATGCGGACACCGAGGCCGACACGGGGCGCGGCCGCTCGTCGCTCGACGAGGAGGCCGCCGAGCTGCACGACGACACGGACGAGGGAACCAGGGGAGGTGCGCGCTGATGGGACCGCTCGACGGCTGGGCCCTCTCCACCGACGCCACCTGGCTCGTGCCCATCCCCGTGGTGCTGCCGCTGGCCGGCGCCGGCCTGGCGCTCGCGCTGTACCGGCGGCCGCGGCTGCAGCGGCTCACCAGCGTCGTGGTGCTCACGCTCGTCCTCGTCGTGGCCGTCGCGCTCGCGGTGCTCGCCGACGGGGGCCCGCTGGTGGTGGACGTCGGCGGGTGGGCCGCCCCCGTCGGCATCTCGCTCGTCGCGGACCGCCTCGCAGCGCTCATGCTGACCGTCTCGGCCGCCGTGACCCTCTGCGTCCTCCTCTACTCGCTGGCCCAGGGCCAGACCGAGGGGGAGGAGTCGGCCCCCGTCTCCATCTACCACCCGACGTTCCTCGTGCTCGCGGCCGGCGTGAACAACGCGTTCCTGTCCGGGGACCTGTTCAACCTGTACGTCGGGTTCGAGGTGCTGCTCGTCGCGTCCTACGTGCTCATCACGCTGTCCGGCTCGGCCGAGCGGATCCGCGCGGGGACGATCTACGTGGTCGTGGCGCTGCTGTCGTCCGTCCTGTTCCTCGTCGCCATCGCGGGCGTCTACGCCGCGACGGGCACCCTCAACTTCGCCCAGCTCGCGCTGCGGCTGCCGGAGATCGACGACGGCGTGCGGCTGGTGCTGCAGGTCATGCTCGTGACGGCCTTCGCCATCAAGGCGGCGATCTTCCCGCTGTCGGCGTGGCTGCCGGACTCCTACCCGACGGCGCCCGCGCCCGTGACGGCCGTGTTCGCGGGCCTGCTGACCAAGGTCGGCGTCTACGCCATCATCCGCACGCAGTCGCTGCTGTTCCCCGAGGGCCGCATCGACGACGTCCTGCTGTGGGCGGCGCTGGCGACGATGGTCATCGCGATCCTCGGTGCCGTCGCGCAGGACGACGTGAAGCGGCTGCTGTCGTTCACCCTCGTCAGCCACATCGGGTACATGGTGTTCGGCATCGCGCTGTCGTCGGCGGCGGGGTGGACCGCGGCGGTCTACTACGTCGTGCACCACATCACCGTGCAGACGGCGCTGTTCCTCGTCGTGGGGCTCGTCGAGCGCGTCGGTGGGACGACGTCCCTGAACCGGCTGGGCGGCCTGGCGCGCATCGCGCCCGTGCTGGCGATCCTGTTCTTCGTGCCCGCGATGAACCTCGCGGGCATCCCGCCGCTGTCCGGCTTCCTGGGCAAGCTCGGGCTGCTGCAGGCCGGGGTCCGGGAGGACGCGTGGCTGCCCATGGTCCTCGTCGTCGGGTCCGTCGTGACGTCGCTGCTCACGCTCTACGCGCTGGTGAAGGCGTGGAACAAGGCGTTCTGGCAGGTGGCGCCGGAGGAGATCCGGCCGGTCCACCTGCCGCTGGGCATGGTGCTGCCGGCCGCGGCGCTCGTCGTCGTCGGCCTGGGGCTCACGGTCGCGGCCGGGCCGCTGTACGCGTACACCGAGCGCGCGGCGACGGCCCTCGTCGAGCGCACGCCGTACATCGAGGCCGTCCTGCCCGACGGGCTGCGCGGCACCGGGGAGTCGGACGAGGTCGCCACGGGCGGGGGTGGCGGATGAGCCTGCACCCACGCCGCCGCTGGCGGCCGCAGTGGCTGACCGTCGTGTGGCTGACGGTCGTCTGGGTCCTGCTCTGGGGCGACCTGTCGGTGGCGAACGTGCTGGTCGGCGCGCTGCTCGGGCTCCTCGTGACCGGCGGGCTGCGGATGGCCCCGGTGGTCTTCCACGGGCGGGTGCGGCCGCTGGCGCTGGTGCGCCTCGTCGCGGTGTTCGTCGTCGACCTGGTCCGGGCCAGCGCCGAGGTGTCGTGGGTCGCGCTGCGGCCCGGTCGGCGCCCGCGGAGCGCCGTCGTGCGGGTGGAGCTGCGCTCGCACTCCGACCTCTACATGACGGTGACCGCCGAGCTGCTGTCGCTCGTGCCGGGGTCGGTCGTCGTGGAGGCGCACCGGCTGACGGGGCGGCTGTACATCCACGTCCTCGACGTCGGGCTCACGGGCGGGGTCGAGGGCGCGCGGCAGCAGGCGCTGGACCAGGAGGAGCGCGTGCTGCGCGCCTTCGCCTCCGACGAGGAGCTGCGGGCGGCGGGCCTGCTGCCGGGCCGGGCGGAGGTGCGCGCATGACGGCGGTCGCCGTGGTGTGCGCGGTGGTGCTCGTCGTCGCCGCCGCGCTCGCGCTGACCCGCGCCGAGCGCGGTCCCTCGATGCTCGACCGGACCGTCGCGCTCGACATCCTCGTCACCGTGCTGGTCGCGGGGATCGCGGTGTTCGCCGCCGTCGAGCGACGGACGGACGTCGTGCCGGTGCTCGTCGCGCTGTCCCTCGTCGGGTTCGTCGGCTCGGTGACGATCGCGCGCTTCGCGTACCTCGAGCCCGAGGGCGAGGGGCGTGTGCGCACGAAGGAGGAGATCGCCGCGGAGGCGCTGGAGCGGGAGCACCAGGAGGCGCTGGCCCTCGAGCGCGAGCGCTCGGGCGCGAGGAGCCGCGAGGACCGCGACGCGTCCGACGAGGGCCCGTCGGACGAGACCCGCCACGCCGACGAGCACGCCGACGAGCACGGCGCGCACGCCGCACCGGAGGAGCACGGCGGCGGCGCCGAGGGGGAGGTCCGGTGAGCGCCTGGGAGACGACGGCGGACGTCGCCTCGGCGGTGCTGCTGCTCGCGGGCGCGCTGCTCGCGCTCGTCGCGGGCGTCGGCGCCGTGCGCTTCCCCGACCTGCTGTCCCGCATGCACGCCGCGACCAAGCCGCAGACGCTCGGCATGGTCCTCGTGCTGCTCGGCCTGGCCCTGCGGCTGCGGACGGGTCTCGTCGTCTGGGCCCTCGTCCTGGTCGCGGTCTTCCAGATGCTCACGGCCCCCGTGGCCGCGCACCTGCTGGGCCGCGCCGGCTACCGCACGGGCAAGGTCCGCCACGACACCCTCGTCGTCGACGAGCTCACGGCCGACCTCGACGAGGCCGAGCGCGAGGCGCAGGCCCTCGACGACCAGGACGAGCGCGGTGACGCCCGCCGCACCCGCGACCGCCAGGACGACGACCCCCACGACGACCCGCGCCCGGCTGCCCGGCGCGGGTAGCCGAGCCTCGTGCGCGACTGCTCCGGGCCGCCCCACGCCGTCACGGGCACGAGGTCCGGGGTCGCACGCGGGGCGGCCCGCTAGCGTGCCCGCGTACGCATCACCACGCCCGCCGGGAAGTTCGTCTACTTCCTGCTGGCCGGCCTCGCGGCGGCGCTGCTCCTGGCGGTGCTGCTGACGACGTTCGGCCCGGCTGCGGCGGGCCCGGCCGTCGTCGCCCTGCAGCTCCTCGTCGTCGGGGTGGCCGTGCGTACCTTTCGGGACCCGGCGGCGGAGGCGGTCGCGCCCCCGCGACCGTGGTGGCGCCTGAGGGGCCGACCGCTGTCCGGCCTCGTGTGGGGGGCGCTGCTGCTCGCCCAGGCCGTCCAGCTCGCCGTCACGGCGCCAGGACCCGACGGGACCAATGCCGCGGTGCGGCTGCTGACCGCCACCACGAACGGCGTCCTCGGCGTGCTCTTCCTGCGCTCGTCCCTGCGCCTGCGGGCGCGACCGGAGCTCTGGGCGGACGGCCGACCGGATCGCTGACCGGGTGGCGGCGCCCGAGCGGGCACGGCGACGGCCCGCACCCGGGGAGGGTGCGGGCCGTCGGGCCGGTCCTCAGCGCTTGGGCAGTGGCGGGCGGGCGGCGCGCACGCGGCCCGAGATGCGGGCGGTCCCGCGCGTCGCGACGGCACGCGAGAGGTAGGCGACCGCACCTGTGACGGCGGCGGCGAGCAGCGCCTCCGACAGCTTGATGTCCGGGTCCTTCGTGGCCGGGTCGGGCGGCGCGTGGCCGGTCGCCTTCGTCCAGACGGCCGCCAGCACCTTGCGCGCGACCCAGGCGGTGCCGAGGGCCGTCACCATCCCGATGACCTTCGCGGTCGTCGACTCGGACTCGTCGTCCGCCATCACGTCTCCTCGTGCTCGTCGGGTGCTCGTCGAGAGATCTCGCCGGTCAACCTAGCGGGGCGCGCGCCCGCCCGCCCGTGCGAGGACGGCGTGCGCGGGCCGGGCGGGCGCGGTCTATGCTCGCCCCGAACGACAGGGGAGCGTCCGCCCCCCGGCCCTCCGGCCGGTGTGCGGGACGCTGAGAGTGCGGATCTCCGCAGACCCTCGCACCTGATCCGGTTCGCACCGGCGTAGGGAGTCGGGCTTCTCAGTCCTCGTGGTCGTCGGCGTCGTCCGGCCCGTGGTCCACGGGACGTGCGCGGCCGGCGCGCCGCGGCGACCCCCTCCTGCACCCTCGAGGAGGAGCACCACGTGAGCACCACCCTGACCGCACGGACCAGCAGGCGCGGCAGCCGACGCGTCGTCGCCGGCCTGTCGGCGGCCGCCCTGTCCGTCTCCGCCCTGGCCGCGTGCTCGGCCGTGGGCGCGGGCTCGTCGTCCGACGAGGACGCTGCCACCGCCGATGCGTCTGGCGCGGCAACCGGCACCGTCACCCTCGTCACCCACGAGTCCTTCGCCCTGTCCGAGGGGCTGCTCGAGGACTTCACCGCGCAGACCGGGCTGGAGGTCGAGGTCCTGCAGCAGGGCGACGCCGGTGCCCTGACGAACCAGCTGGTGCTGACCAAGGACGCGCCGCTGGGCGACCTCGTCTTCGGCATCGACAACACCTTCGCCTCCCGCGCGATGGGCGAGGGGGTCGTCGAGCCCGCGGAGCTGTCCGCGGCGGCGCTCGCCGACGCGCAGGAGTACGCGGTGGAGGGCGACGACGAGGGCGCCCTGACGGCGGTCGACTACAGCGACGTGTGCCTCAACGTCGACCGCGCCTGGTTCACGGAGAAGGGCCTCGCCGAGCCGACGACCCTCGAGGACCTCACGAAGCCCGAGTACCGGGACCTCACCGTGGTCCCGAGCGCGGTCTCCTCGTCGCCCGGGCTGGCGTTCCTGCTGACGACGGTCGCGGCGTTCGGCGAGGACGGCTGGGCGGACTACTGGCAGGCCCTGACCGACAACGGCCTGCGGGTCGTCGACGGCTGGTCCGACGCGTACTACACCGACTTCAGCGGGGGCGGCGGCGGGGGCGAGCGGCCGATCGTGCTCTCGTACGCCTCGTCCATCCCCTTCACGGTGCCCGAGGGCGGCGACGAGCCGACGACCGCGGCCCTCCTCGACACCTGCTTCCGCCAGGTCGAGTACGCCGGCGTGCTGGCCGGCGCGGAGAACCCGGAGGGCGCCGCGCAGCTGCTGGACTTCCTCCTGTCCGACGAGGTGCAGGCCGACGTGCCGACGTCCATGTACGTGTACCCGGTGAGCACCGCGGTGGAGCTGCCGGAGGAGTGGGCGCGCTGGGCGCCCCTGGCCGAGCAGCCGTTCGAGGTGCCCGCCGCGGACGTCGAGGCGCACCGCGAGGAGTGGCTGCAGCGCTGGACCGACGTCGTGACCGGCTGAGCGGCGCGTCCGGTGACCCTGCGCGAGGAGACCGCCGCCCCGCCGCTGCCGGTCGGCGTCCCCTCGGCGAGCCCGCCGGCCGGGGTCCCTGCCGCGCGGGCGCGGGCCGCGCGCAGGGGCCCGGCGCAGGGGCGCGGGCCGCGGCCGTCCCTCGCGCAGGTGCTCGGCTGGACCGTGGCGGTGCTCGTGCCGCTCGTCGTGCTCGGGATGTTCTTCGCGTGGCCCGTGGTCGCGACGGTGACCCGCGGGTTCGTCGCCGACGGCGCGCTGGACCTGTCCGGGTTCGGCGACGTCTTCGCCCGGCCCCGCACCTGGCGCGTCATCAGGCAGACGCTGCTGCAGGCGTCGGTGGCCACCGTGGTCGCGGTGGGGCTCGGCGTGCCGGGGGCGTACGTGCTGCACCGGTGCCGGTTCCCCGGGCGGGACCTGGTCCGGGCGCTGGTGACCGTGCCGTTCGTGCTGCCCACGGTCGTGGTCGGCGTGGCGTTCCGGTCGCTGCTCGTCGAGGGCGGGCCGCTGGGGTTCCTCGGGTGGGACGGGTCGCTGGCGGGGATCGTCGCGGCGCTCGTGTTCTTCAACTACGCGGTGGTCGTGCGGACCGTGGGCGGGACGTGGGCGCAGCTCGACGAGCGGCCCGCGCAGGCGGCGCGCTCGCTGGGCGCCTCGCCCGGGCGGGTGCTGCGGACGGTGACGCTGCCGGCGCTGGCGCCCGCGATCGCGTCCGCGGCGTCGCTCGTGTTCCTGTTCTGCGCCACGTCCTTCGGGACCGTGCTGGTGCTCGGGGGGCTGCGGCACGGGACGGTGGAGACCGAGATCTGGATCCAGACCGTGCAGCTGCTGGACCTGCGGGCCGCGGCGGTCCTGTCGGTGGTGCAGCTCGTGCTCGTGGCGTCGGTGCTGCTCGTCGCCGGGCGGCTGCGGGCGCGGCGCGAGCGGGCGCTGCCGCTGGGGACGCGGCGGGCGTCGGAGCGGGTGCTGCGGCTGCGGCGGGTGCCGGGGACGCCGCGCGGCGAGGGACGCGGGGGCGATGTCGCGGCGGTCGTCGTGACGGCGCTGACCGTCGTGGCGCTGGCCGTCCCGCTGGTCAACCTCGTCGTGCGGTCCCTGCGGGTGGGCGAGGGCTGGGGGCTCGCCCACTACCGGGCGCTGGCACGACGCGCCGACGGGATGCCGGTGAGCGTGCTCGACGCGACCGTGACCTCCGTGCGGGCGGCGCTCGACGCGACCGTGCTGGCGCTGGTGGTGGGGGTGCTCGTCGCGCTCGTGCTGTCGCGGCGGCCGCGCGCGGCGGTGGGGCGGCGGGCGGTGTCCGTGCTCGACGCGGTGGTCATGCTGCCGCTGGGGGTGTCGGCGGTGACCGTCGGGCTGGGGTTCCTGCTGGCGCTCCACCGGCCGTTCGGGCTGGACCTCGACCTGCGGACGAGCCCGCTGCTCGTGCCGGTCGCGCAGGCCGTCGTGGCGGTGCCGCTCGTCGTGCGGACGGTGCTGCCCGTCCTGCGGTCGGTGGACCCGCGGCTGCCGCAGGTCGCGGCGACGCTCGGGGCCGGGCCGGGGCGCGTGCTGCGGACCGTGGACGGCGCGCTGGCCGCGCGGGCCGGCGGGCTGGCGGTCGGGTTCGCGCTCGCGGCCTCCCTCGGGGAGTTCGGGGCGACGTCGTTCGTCGCCCGGGCCGACGCGCCGACGCTGCCCGTCATGGTCTACCGGCTCATCGGCCGGCCGGGGGCGGAGAGCTACGGGCAGGCGCTGGCGGCGTCGGTGCTGCTGGCGGTGCTGACGGCGGTGGTCATCGCCGCGTGCGAGCGGCTGCGGGCGCCGGGGACGGTGAGCGACTGGTGAGCGAGACGGCGTCGGCGGGGCCGGGTGCCGCGCGCGGGCTCGAGGTGCGGGACCTCGTCGTGCGGTACGCGGCCACGGGACCGGCTGCGGTCGACGGCGTGAGCCTCGCGGTGGCTGACGGCGTGCTGGCGCTGCTCGGGCCGTCGGGCTGCGGCAAGTCCTCGCTGCTGCGGGCCGTCGCGGGGCTCGAGCCCGTGGCCGGCGGGGACGTGCGCTGGGACGGCGCGTCGGTGGTCGAGGTCCCCGTGCACCGGCGCGGGTTCGGCCTGCTGTTCCAGGACGGGCAGCTCTTCCCGCACCGCGACGTCGGGGGCAACGTCGCGTACGGGCTGGAGGGACCGGGCGACGCGCGCCCGTCCCGCGCGACCCGTCGCGCCCGGGTGGCCGAGCTGCTGGAGCTGGTCGGGCTCGCGGGCTTCGCGGACCGGTCCGTGGCCACCCTGTCGGGCGGGGAGCGTCAGCGGGTCGCGCTGGCCCGGGCGCTGGCGCCGCGTCCCCGGCTCCTGCTGCTCGACGAGCCCCTGTCCGCGCTGGACCAGGGCCTGCGGGAGCGGCTCGCCGAGGACCTGCGCGCGGCCCTGGCGGCGACGGGCACCGCGGCGGTCCTCGTCACGCACGACCAGGACGAGGCCGCGGCGGTGGCCGACCGGGTCGCCGTGATGTCCGCCGGGCGGCTGCTGCAGGTGGGGACGCCGACGGAGCTGTGGCGGTCCCCGGCGGGCCCGGAGGTGGCGGCGTTCCTGGGGTTCGAGGCGGTCGTGCCCCGGGCCGTGCTGGGGGCGGGCGACGCCGCGACCGTGGCGCTGGCCCCCGGCGCCCTCGTCGTCGCGTCGTCCGGCGCGGGGACCACCGACGGCCGCGTCGTGCGGGTCCGTGCCCGCCGGGGCCGGACGGAGGTCCTCGTCTCGGTGCAGGGCCTCGGGGTGGTGACCGCCGCGGCGCCCGTCGGCTGGACGGGCTCCGTCGGCTCGAGCGTGCCGCTGGTGGTGGACCCCGACCGGGTCGTCCCCGTCGGCGCCAGGAGCGCGACAGGCTGAGGAGCACCGTGGACGAGAGCACCGCCGGCAGCGACACGCACGACCGGCCCGACGTCGTCGTCCTCGACGTCAACGAGACGCTCTCGGACATGGCGCCGCTGGGCGGCCGGCTCGTGGAGGTCGGCGCACCCGAGCACCTGGTGACGACCTGGTTCGCGACCGTCCTGCGGGACGGCTTCGCGCTGACGGCCGCGGGTGCTCCGGCGGCCTTCACCGACGTGGCCGGGGCAGCGCTGCGGGTCCAGCTCGCGGCGCAGCCGCTCACGCGCCCGCTCGACGAGTCGGTCGACCACGTGCTGGCGGGGCTGTCCGACCTGGGCCTGCACCCGGACGTCCGGGAGGGGCTCGAGGGGCTGGCCGGCCTCGGCGTCCGGTGCGTGACCCTGAGCAACGGCTCGGTGGCCTCCACGCGGGGGCTGCTCGACCGGGGCGGGGTCGCGCACCTCGTCGACGACGTGCTCTCGGTCGACGACGCCGGCGCCTGGAAGCCCGCGCGCAACGCCTACGCGTACGCGGCGCGGCGGTGCGGCACCGAGCCGGAGCAGATGATGCTCGCGGCCGTGCACCCGTGGGACGTCGACGGGGCGTCGCGCGCCGGTCTGCGGACGGCGTGGATCGACCGCACCGGGACCCCGTACCCGGATGTGTTCCGGCGGCCGACCTCGACCGTGCCGTCCCTCGTCGGGCTCGCTGCCGCGCTCGGCGCCTGACGGCACCGCGCGACGGCGCAACTCGGCAGCTCGTTCAGGACGGCAGGATCCGCTGCCACTCGCCGCTGCCGCCGGCCGGGCGGAAGCCGAGCGCGACGTTGATCCCGAGCATGAACCGGTTCTCCTCGGCGTTCCACGTGCCGATCCGCCGGACGGACGGCCGCTCCCGGGCCAGCCCCAGGAGCTGCTCGGTCTTGACGAGCATCCCGAGCCGACGCCCGCGGTGCTCCGCCAGGACCAGCGTGTCCTCCTGCTCGGCGACCGGCTCCTCGCCGCGCGTGATGACGGTCGTGAAGGCGACGAGCCGCCCGGTCGGCACGTGCTCGGCCGCGACCGTGCGGGCGAGCCGCCCGGCTCGCTCCCACTGCGCCTCCGCGACGCGGATGCGCGCGCGGTCCCAGCGCTCCTCCTCGATCTGCAGCCCGGCGGAGGGGTCGTCGGTGCTCATCCGGCTGTAGAGCACCGCCAGGTCGTCCAGCCACCGGTCGGGGCAGGGCCCGTCCCAGGCGACCACCCGGTAGTCGGGACCGGCCGCCGCGCGGGCCTCGTCGTGCAGGCGGGTGAGCAGCTCGTCGGGCACGGGCAGGTCCAGCGCGGAGTAGCGGGCGACCTGCTCCAGCACGTAGCCGTGCGCCAGCGCGAACCGGACGCCGGGGCTGCTGCGCCGGACGTGGCCGCTGCCGGTGGGCGGGGCGAGGGCGTCGGGTCCGTCGCCGGGCTCGTCGCGCTGGTCGGTGGAGACCATGAGCACCGTCCGGCCCTCGGCGACGACCGCCTCGAGGAGCGCGACGTGCAGCGCCTCACCGATGGCGCGCCCGCGGTGACCGGGTCGGACGCCGAGGTCCAGCGCCGCGGCCGTCGTGTTGTCCGTCAGCGGGAGCTCGGCGGTGGCGTAGCCGAGGACCCGGGCCGGGTCGGGGCGGTCGGTTGGGTCGTCCGCGAGGGCGACGAGCCGGACCCGGCGGTGGTGCACCACCTGCTGCAGGCGGGCGAGGACCTCGAGCGGCGACACGGCGTGGTCGCGCAGCCCCGTCTCGTGCTCGACGACCTCGTTCATCGCCGCGGTCAGCCCGTGCAGCAGCCAGGCGTCCGGCGCGTCGAGGGAGGCCGGCGTCGGCACCGGCACCACGCGGACGCCGTCCGGGGCGTCGGACGCGACGGCGGTGAGCGGGGACGGGACGTCGGTGTCGGTCACCCGGTGAGCGTGCCGCCGAGGGCGTGCCGCTGTCACCGGCATTTCGGCCCCCGTCCTCCCTCGCGACCCGGCCGCCGCAGTCGTACGCTGCCGAGCGCAGGTTTCGGTCATCCGAAACCCGGGCGACGAGGAGGGGCCGTGACAGCGGTGCAGGAGCGCGCGGGAGCCGGCCGGCGGCCGGTCGGCGGCGGCGTGCCGGTGCTGCTCGGGCCGGCCTTCGTCGCCGCCGTGGCCTACGTCGACCCCGGCAACGTCGCCGCCAACCTCACCGCCGGCGCCCGGTACGGCTACGCGCTGCTCTGGGTGCTCGTGGCCGCGAACCTCATGGCCGTGCTGGTGCAGTACCACTCGGCGAAGGTCGGTCTCGTCACCGGGCAGTCCCTCCCGGACCTGCTCGGGACGCGGCTGCGGCCGTGGCCGCGGCGGGCGTACTGGCTGCAGGCGGAGCTCGTCGCGGCGGCCACCGACGTCGCCGAGGTCGTCGGCGGGGCGCTCGCGCTGCAGCTGCTGTTCGGGCTGCCCCTGCCGCTCGGCGGCGCGCTCGTCGGGGTCGTGTCGCTGGTGCTGCTCCTGACGCAGGACCGGTACGGCGCGCGGCGGTTCGAGCAGGTCGTCGTCGCGCTGCTCGTGGTCATCACCGTGGGGTTCTGCCTGGGGCTGCTGGTGTCGCCGCCGTCGGCCGGCGGGATGCTGGGCGGGATGGTGCCGGGGTTCCCCGACGGGGACGCGGTGCTGCTGGCCGCGAGCATGCTGGGCGCCACCGTCATGCCGCACGCGATCTACGCGCACTCCGCGCTCGTGCGGGACCGGCACGGGCGGGCGGCGCCGGGGGAGGGGCGTCGGCTGCTGCTGCGGGCGACGCGGTGGGACGTCGGCGTCGCGCTCGCGGTGGCCGGGGTCGTCAACATCGCGCTGCTGCTCCTCGCGGCGTCCGGCCTGCAGGGTGTCGAGGGCACGGACACCATCGAGGGTGCGCACGCGGCGATCGAGTCCGCCCTCGGACCGGTGGTGGCGATCGCCTTCGGCATCGGACTGCTGGCCGCCGGGCTCGCGTCGACGTCGGTGGGCGCCTACGCCGGCGCGACGATCATGGCCGGGCTGCTGCACCGGCGGATCCCGCTGCTGGTCCGCCGGCTGGTGACGCTCCTCCCGGCGCTCGTGCTGCTCGCGCTCGGGGCGGATCCGACGTGGACGCTCGTGCTCAGCCAGGTCGTGCTGAGCTTCGGGCTGCCGTTCGTGCTGGTCCCGCTCGTGCTGCTGGCCCGCAGCCGGTCGGTCATGGGGGAGGACCGGACCCGCGGCGTCGTGCATGCCCTGCTCGTGGTCGTCACGGCCCTCGTCGGCGCGCTGAACGTCGCCCTGCTGGCGCTCCTCGCGGGCGGGTAGCGCCCTGCTATCCAGGCTGATGGCCAGAAGCCGACGTCGTGCGCTCGTCACGTGTCAGGGTGTGCTTCCCCCGTGGAGTCGTTGCGGTGATCAGCCCCGGCGCCGTCGCTCCCGCTCGTAGGGGTCCTCGAGCTCGTCGTCAAACGCGGCACGGATGTCCCGCTTCCAGGCCTCGGCCTGGTCTTCCGTGAGCGGCGAGCTCTCGTAGAGCGCCCTGAGGGCGTTCGCGTCGACGAACCGCCGCTGCCTACCGACGGAGTCGCGCGGCGTGCCGGTCTCTCCCGTGACGGTCGTGCTCCCGCCGTCGCTGTCACCGGTCGCGGCGAGGGGCGAGCTGTCGCCATCCCGCGTCCGATGCGCGAGGTCGTCTCCCATCGGGGGAGAGTAACGCCGTCGGGGTCAGGGCTTGGGGTGGGGCAGCCAGCCCTCCGCCAGGCGGCCGACGAGGCGCTCGACGGCTGCTGCTCGGCCCTTCTCCGTCCGGGGGACGCCGACGCGGTGGAGGATCGCGTAGCGGTTCGTCGCGTCGAGGGCGTCGAAGGCCGCGCGCGCGGCGGGGGTCGCGTCGAGGGCCGCCTCCAGGTCCGGCGGGACGACCGCGGTGGCGGGGCCGGCGTAGGCGGCGTCCCACCGGCCGTCGGCCTGGGCGCGCTCGACCTCGGCGATCCCGCGCGGGCGCATGCGGCCCTCGGTGGTCAGCCGCGCGACGTACGTGACGTTCCGGGCCGACCACATGCTGCGCTGCCGGCGCGGGGTGAAGCGCTGCCGGTAGATCCGGTCGTCGACGCTGCGGGCCTGGCCGTCGATCCAGCCGCTGCACAGCGCCTCGTCGAGCGCCGTCGCGTAGACGAGGGTCGTCGGGGCGGCCGCGCCCTTCTTCGCCAGGACCAGCCACACGCCGTCGGAGGTGTCCTCGTGCTCGTCGAGCCACGCGCGCCAGGCCGCCACGTCCGGGACGAGGAGCTCGGGCTGCTCCGGGCGCGGCGTGTGGGCGGCCACGATCAGCTCCGGGCCGCCGCGGCCTCGGCGGTCACCCCGTCGAGCACCGCCGCCGTCGTGGTCACGCGGATCAGCGGCGCGTACAGGCGCATGGCGTCCAGCGCGCGCTCGTGGTCGGCGTCGCTCGCGCCGGCGCACGCGTCCGCGGCCACCACGACCTCCACGCCGGACTCGGCGGCGGCCAGGGCCGTCGACAGCACGCAGCAGTCCGTGCTCACCCCGCACAGCACGACGCGCTCCACCGGGACCGGCGCCTCACCCCCCTCGTCCGCCATCGTGGCCAGCCGGGGGACGAGGGCGTCCCACTTGCCGAACGTCGTCGCGTCGACCGTCGGCCGCTCGACGAGGTCCGCGAGCGCCGGCACGACCTCCCACAGCGGGGCGTCGGCCGGCTGCAGCGCGAAGGGCCACTCGTCGTAGTACGCCTGCCAGGCGCCGCGCGGCTCGGCCGGGGCCAGGAACCGGGTGAACAGCGTCCGGCCGGGGTGGGCGGCGGCGAGGGAGCGCACGGGCTCCACCGTCGCGGCGAAGGCCGGGGCCGCCCAGGGCTGACCGGGCTCGGTGAAGACGCGCTGCGCGTCGACGACGACGAGCGCGGTCCGCGACCCGACGGGCGTCACAGCCGGCCGTCCGGCTGCAGCGACGCCTCCACCTCGCGGGCCGGTACGGCGGCCTCGGCCGGCAGGCTCTCCTGGCGTCGCACGGCACCCGCGCGCAGCACGAGCGTGGCGACGAACCCGACGGCCAGGGCGACGAGCACGCCGAGGTTGGCGAAGGCCCAGGCGCCCTCGCGACCACCCAGCGGCCCGAGCAGGTAGCCCTGCCACGCCAGCCAGCCGGCGTAGGTGTTGACCACGAGGCCCCATCCGAGGAAGGAGGCGACGGCCAGGACCGCCAGCGTCGGGCCCACGACGTCGCCGTAGCGCCCGGCCGGGGTGAACAAGTCGCGCTCGGCGTAGGGGCGGCGGCGCAGCGCGATGTCGGCCAGGAAGATCCCGCACCACGCGGCGATCGGCACGCCGAGGGTGATGAGGAAGCCCTGGAACACCCCGAAGAACTCGTCGGAGCCGAACACCACGTAGATCGTGCCCAGGACCATGACGACCCCGTCGATGCCCGCCGCGACGGGTCGCTTCACGGGCAGCCCGGTCGCCACGAGCGCGAGGCCGGAGGAGTACAGGTCCAGCACAGCCCCGCCGACGAGGCCCAGCACCGCGACGACCGCGAACGGCAGGAGGTACCAGGGGGGCAGCACCGTGGTGAGCGCCCCGACCGGGTCGGCCGAGATGGCGGCGCGCAGCTCGTCGTCGGACGCCGCCAGCAGCAGGCCGAAGCCCACCAGGAGCAGCGGCGCGAGCGAGGCGCCGACCGTCGTCCAGCCCACGACCCCGCGCGACGAGCTCGTCCGCGGCAGGTAGCGCGAGTAGTCGGCGGCCATGTTCACCCAGCCCAGCCCGAAGCCGGTCATCATGAACACCAGCGCGCCGACGAAGGCCTGCCCGCTGCCCGCCGGCACCGCCGCCACGGCGTCGAGGTCCACCTCGTCGAGCACCAGCAGCACGTAGCCGACCGTGAGCACCGCGGTCACCACGGTGATGACCGTCTGCAGCCGCATGATGAGGTCGAAGCCGAACACGCCTCCGGCGACGACGAGCCCGGCCACCACCAGCAGCGCCACGACCTGCGTCGTCGTCCCGCCGCCCCAGCCCAGCCGCCCGAGCACGGTGCCCGTCGCCAACGTGGCCAACGAGACCAGCACGGTCTCCCACCCGACGGTGAGCAACCACGACAGCCCCGAGGCGACGCGGTTGCCGCGCACGCCGAGCGCCGCCCGGCTGAGCACCATCGTCGGCGCGGAACCGCGCTTGCCGGCCAGCGAGACCAGCCCGCACAGCACGAACGAGAAGAGGATCCCGACGACGGCCGCCGCGGTGGCCTGGCCGAAGGAGATGCCGAAGTCGAGCACCCAC
This sequence comes from Cellulomonas marina, assembly GCF_900111925.1. Classification (GTDB taxonomy): domain Bacteria; phylum Actinomycetota; class Actinomycetes; order Actinomycetales; family Cellulomonadaceae; genus Cellulomonas; species Cellulomonas marina. The sequence continues at coordinate 16,478 of NZ_FOKA01000007.1, read as the reverse complement.
GCGCCGTACGACAGCCCCAGGACCGAGACGTTCGCGGCGAACCACGGCCAGAACAGGTCCCGCGGGCGGCCCTTGCGGTCCGCGTCGGCGATGACGTCGATGCCGTGGCTCTCGACCTGCAGCGCACCGCCCGAGGGGTTCGCGGCCGTCGCACCCGACGGTCCGGAGGGTCCTGCTGCGGCGGTCATGCGCGCTCCTGGGTGGGAGGGGTGCGGTGGGGAGGACGGTCGTCCTGGCACGACCGTAGGGGCGAGCACCGACACGGGCAACGACGTCCCACGGCCGCCCGGCGCGCGTCAGACCAGGCCGAGCCCCGCGTGCCGCCCGCGGAAGATGCCCGTGCGCAGCTCGATCTCCCACTCGCGCAGGGCCGGCATGCCCACCGCCCGCGCGACGTCGAGCTCCGCCTCGACGTCGTAGGGCACCCGCACGAGCGTGAGGACGAACGGGTCGTCGAGCGTCCCGCCGGGCACGCCCTCGAGGACCGCGTACGACGGCACCGGCCCGTCGAGCGGGTTCCCGGCGCTGCCGCAGTTGAACAGGGTGCGCCCGTCGACGTTGCGGACGTAGGCGTCGTGCACGTCGCCGTAGCCGACGACGGCAGGCTCCGGTCCGGACCCGGTCAGCTCCGTCGTGGCGAACATCGCGTCGAACTCCGCGTCGGAGTGGTGGAAGTGCACGCGTGTGTAGACGCTCGTCGCGGACGCGTGCACCAGCCGGATGCGCCGGCCGCTGAGGTCGAGGTGGTGCACGAGCGGCAGCGACGTCAGCCAGGCGCGGTCGTCGGCCGACAGCTCGTCGTGCCACCACTGCGCCGCCGGGTCCGCGAACGGCGCGCCCGTCGGCAGGACGTCGTCCCAGTTCCCGCGGACGGTCACGGCGCAGCGCTCGCGCGTCCGCGCGATCGCCGCCGACCCCCGCGGGCCCTTGCCCGCCACGTCCCCGAGGTTGAGCACCGTCGTGATACCGCGCCGGTCGATGTCCGCGAGCACCGCGTCGTACGCCGTCAGGTTGCCGTGCACGTCGGACAGGACGGCGATCCGGGTGACGGTCACACGGGCACGCTACCCACGCGCACCCGCCCCGGCCGGGTGTAGAGCGTGAGCCGGTCCCCGCGCGAGAACCCGACGAGGGTCAGCCCCGCGCGCTCGGCCAGCGCGACGGCCAGGTCGGACGGCGCCCCGACCGCGGCCAGCACCGGCACCCCGGCCATGACCGCCTTCTGCACGAGCTCGAAGGACGCCCGGCCCGACACCTGCAGCACCGTCCCGCGCAGCGGCAGCAGCCCGTCGCGCAGCGCCCGGCCCAGCACCTTGTCCACCGCGTTGTGGCGGCCCACGTCCTCCCGCACGACGAGCGCGTCGCCACCGGCCGTGAAGAGCCCGGCCGCGTGCACGCCACCCGTGCGCGCGAACAGCGGCTGCGCCGCGCGCAGCGCCTCGGGCAGCCCGGCCAGCACCTCCGCGTCGACGACGACGTCGTCGGCCGCCACGTCGAACGCGGAGGTCACCTCGACGTCGTCGATCGCCGTCAGACCGCACACCCCGCACGCGCTCGTCGTGTAGGTGCGGCGCTCGCGGCCCAGCGCGCGCAGCGCGGCGTCGGCGGCCAGGGACGCCTCGACGACGTTGTAGGTCTGCCAGCCCTCGGCGTCCGTGCCGGTGCAGTAGCGCAGGGCGACGAGGTCGTCGCGCTCCCGCAGCACGCCCTCGGACAGCAGGAACCCCGCGACGAGGTCGAAGTCCTCGCCGGGCGTGCGCATCGTGACGCTGTGCGAGCGCCCGGCGGCCCGGATCTCCAGCGGCTCCTCGCCCGCCAGGGCCTGCTCGCGCTCGTGCGCGGTGGCGGCACCGGTGCCGTCACCGGCCAGGCGCACGACGACGGCCCTCCGCCGCGCGACCACCCGGCTCACGGGGTGCTCGCGTGCTCGGGCACGTGCGCGCTCATCGGGCCTCCCGGCGTCGTCGTCGACCGCGGCCATCGTAGGTCGCGGGCCCGGGCGCGGTGTCGGGGAGAGGGTCGGGCCTACGATCGTCGGACCTGGCGGACGGAGCGACGATGACCGGACGGATCACGGGCGACCCCGCGGGCGGTCGCGCCGGTGCGCAGCACGACGAGGAGCGGGTGCCGGCCGGCGCGCTCCGCCGGGCCCAGGACGTCGACGACGCGACGCTCAGCGGCCTGCGCGTCGGCCCGCCCGCCACGCACGCGGCGGGCCTGCCCGGTGTGGCACACGCGCTCGACGTCGCGCTGCGGCAGATGGGACCCGTGCGCACGGCCCGCACTCTGACCCGCGTCAACCAGACCCACGGCTTCGACTGCCCCGGCTGCGCGTGGCCGGAGGCCGCCCACCGCTCGCCGGCGGAGTTCTGCGAGAACGGCGCCAAGGCCGTCGCCGAGGAGGCGACGACGCGCACGGTCGGCCCGGCCTTCTTCGCCCACCACCCCGTGGCCGAGCTGGCGGGCTGGGACGACCACTCCCTCGGTCAGCAGGGCCGCCTCACTCACCCCGTCCTGCTCGACGAGGGCGCCACCCACTACCGGCCCGTCACGTGGGACGAGGCCTACGACGTCCTCGTCGGGGAGCTGGCGGCCCTGGCCTCGCCCGACGAGGCCGTCTTCTACACCTCGGGCCGCACGTCCAACGAGGCCGCCTTCGCCTACGCGCTCATGGTCCGCGGATTCGGCACGAACAACCTGCCCGACTGCTCCAACATGTGCCACGAGTCGAGCGGATCCGCGCTGACGGAGACGATCGGCATCGGCAAGGGCAGCGTGCACCTGGCCGACCTCGAGCGCGCCGACCTCGTCGTCGTCGCCGGGCAGAACCCCGGCACCAACCACCCGCGGATGCTCACCGCGCTGCAGCGCGCGAAGGCGGCGGGGGCGAGGATCGTCGCCGTCAACCCGCTGCGCGAGGTCGGGCTGCTGCACTTCGACGACCCGCAGCGGCCGTCCGGGGCGCTCGGGCGCGGCACCGACCTGGCCGACGACTACCTGCAGGTGCGGCTGGGCGGGGACCAGGGGCTGTTCCAGGGCTTGGCCAAGCACCTGCTCGAGCTCGAGGCGGCGCGCCCGGGGTCGGTCCTCGACACGGCGTTCCTCGCCGGGAGCACGGAGGGATTCGAGGACTACGCCGCGGCGCTGCGGGCGCTGCCATGGGCGCAGGTCGAGGAGGCGACGGGGCTGACCGAGGCGGACGTCCGGGCGCTGGGGGACCGGTTCGCCGCCTCCCGGGCGACGATCGTCTGCTGGGCGATGGGCCTCACCCAGCACCCGCACGCGGTGGCCACGCTCAAGGACGTCGTCAGCCTGCTGCTGCTGCGCGGGGACATCGGCCGGCCCGGAGCCGGGTTGTGCCCGGTGCGCGGGCACTCGAACGTGCAGGGCGACCGGACCATGGGCATCTTCGAGCGGATGCCCACGGCGTACCACGACGCCATCGACCGGGAGTTCGGCTTCACCTCGCCCCGGGCGCACGGCCTGGACACCGTGGCGGCCATCGAGGCGCTGCGCGACGGGCGGGCGCACGTGTTCGTCGGGATGGGCGGCAACTTCGCGCGGGCCACGCCGGACACCGGGGCGACGGAGGAGGCGCTGCGGCGGGCGCGGCTGACCGTGCAGGTGTCGACGAAGCTCAACCGCTCGCACGTGGTCACGGGTCGGCGGGCCCTGATCCTGCCGACCCTGGGCCGCACGGACCGCGACGTGCAGGCGTCGGGCCGTCAGCGGGTGTCCGTCGAGGACTCCATGAGCGCGGTGCACGCCTCGACCGGGCGCCTCAAACCCGCCGGGCCGCTGCTGCGCAGCGAGGTCGCGATCATCACCGAGCTGGCCGAGCGGCTTCTGGCCGGGCGCCCGGGCGCGCCGCGCGTGGACTGGCGCGGGTGGCGGAAGGACTACCGGCGCATCCGGGCGGCGATCAGCCGCGTCGTGCCCGGGTTCGAGGACTACGAGGCGCGCCTCGACGAGCCCGGCGGTTTCGTCCTGCCGCACCCGCCACGGGACACCCGGACCTTCGCGACCCCGAGCGGCCGCGCGCGGTTCACCGTCAACGCGCTGACGTACCCGCGGATCCCGCCGGGGACGCTGCTGCTGCAGACGATCCGCTCGCACGACCAGTTCAACACCACGGTCTACGGCCCCGACGACCGCTACCGGGGCATCCGGGGCGGGCGCCGGGTGGTCTTCGTGCACCCCGCGGACCTGGCCGACCTCGGCCTCGCGGCGGGTGACCTCGTGGACCTCGTCGGCGTGCACGACGACGGCCGCGAGCGCCGGGCCGCCGGCTTCCGCGCGGTCGCCTACGACACGCCGCGCGGCAACGCGGCGGCCTACTACCCGGAGACGAACGTCCTGGTGCCGCTGTCGTCCTACGCCGCCGTCTCGCGCACGCCCACGTCGAAGTCGGTGCTGGTCCGGCTCGAGCCGGCGACGGTGCCCGCGCCGGCCTGACTCAGCCGGCCAGGTGGCCCCAGCTCTCCCGCAGCTCGTCCCACGGGCCGCTGGCCGCCACGCGGCCCTCGTCGAGCACGACCACCCGGTCGGCGCGGGCCAGCGCCGCCCCCTTGGTCGAGGCGCCCACGACCGTCAGGCCACGGGCCCGCAGCCCGTCCCACAGCTCGAGCTCCGTGCGCGCGTCCAGCGCCGAGGACACGTCGTCGGCGACGAGCAGCTCGGCGCCCGTCGCGCGGGCACGGGCCAGCGCGAGGCGCTGCACCTGCCCGCCCGACAGCCGCACCCCGCGGTGCCCGACGAGGGCCTCGTGCCCGCCGGCCGCCGCGACGTCGCTGCCCAGCCGCGCGTCGTCGAGCGCCTCCCGCCACGGCCGGTCGTGGTCGAGGTGGACGTTGGCGGCGAAGGACCCGGACAGCACGCGGGGCACCTGGCCGACGTAGGCGACCTGACCGGGACGCAGGAACGTCTGCGCGTCGTCGACCGGCTGCCCGTTCCACCGCACGGTGCCCTCGTGGTCGACGAGGCCCGCCAGCGCCGCGAGCAGGCTCGACTTGCCGGAGCCCACGCGTCCGACGAGGAGCACGAGCTCCCCGGCGTCCACCGTGAGGTCGACGTCGGTCACTCCGACGGTCCCGTCGTCGTGCACGGCCGTCAGGCCCTCGAGCTCCAGCCGCCGCAGCGGGACGCGCGGCGGCGCGTCCGGCCCCAGCGCTGTGCCGGCCACGAGGTCGACGCCCGTCGGCAGGCGCATGAGGTCCGCGGACCCGGCGAGCTCGGCCGTCGCGGCCAGCCAGCGCCGGGCGACCGGGGCCTCGGTGATGGCGGCCGCCGCCACGGTCCCGAACCAGCCCGAGCCGCTCACCGCGGTGGTGACCAGCAGCGCCGTGGCCAGGTCCCAGGTGCCGACCAGGTGCAGCCCCCAGCCCACGACGATCCCGGCCTGCACCAGGAGCGGCGGGATCCCCTCGAGCGCGGCCCGCACCCGCAGCTCGCGCACCGACGCGGCGACCCGGCGGGCGTCGACGCGGTGCAGGTGCGCCTCGGCCGGCCCGACCGCGGCGGCGAGCTTGAGCGTGCGTGCGCAGTCCAGGACGGAGGCCAGGGCGTGCCCGAAACGCGCGCGCTCGTCGCCCGCCAGCCGCGCCGTCCGCCCCGCCACCGGCGCACCGGCCGCGGAGATCGCAGCGGAGAGCACGAGCACCCCGCCGACGACGGCCGCCGCGAGCACGCTGCCGCTGAGCAGGCCCGTGACCAGCACGACGAGCAGGCCGTTGACGACGTCGACCCAGCGGTCGACGTAGAGGACCATGCGCTCGCTGTCGAGCACGCGCGCCACCGCCTCGCCCGGCGGCACGCGCGGCAGCCGGTGCTGCCGCGTCTGGCCGACCAGCACCGACAGCCGTGACTGCAGCGTGACGGCCTGCCACCACACGAAGTACCGCTTCACGGCGAAGGCCAGCGCCAGCGGGGCCACCAGCACCCCGACGGCCAGCGCCCAGGCCACCCCCCACGGCTCGCCGCCGTCCTGCAGCGACGCCGCGAGCCGTCCCCAGAGCCACCCCGTCACCGCCCCGGAGACGCCGAGCAGCATGATCGCGAGGAAGCCCACGTCGCCCAGCAGGCCCCAGCGCTTGTAGGAGCCGATCATCCGCAGGACCGTGCGCGCCAGCGACGGGCGGGGCACGGCCGGCGCGGGCCGCGGCTCGCGGCGCTCCACGCGGGCGGTCAGCGGGGCCGGCGGCTGGGCCCGGCCCGTGGCCCCGGCCGCGACGAGCAGGTCGCGGAACGGCCCGGGCGTGGTGGCCAGGTCCGCGCGCGGCCCGTGCTGCGCCACCCGGCCCGCGTCCAGCACCGCGACGGCGTCGCAGCGCCGCGTCGTCGACAGCCGGTGCGCGACGACCACGCCCGTCCGTCCGTGCAGCAGCCGGTCGGCCGCGCGGGTGACGAGCTCCTCGGTCTGCGGGTCCATGCGCGCCGTCGCCTCGTCGAGCACCACGACCTGCACGTCGCGGACCAGCAGCCGGGCGAACGCGACCAGCTGCTCCTCGCCGGCGGAGAGGGTGGTGCCGCCCGGTCCGAGCGGCGTCGCGAGCCCGTCGGGCAGCGACGCGACCCAGTCCGTCAGGCCGAGGGCCTCGACCGCCCCCTCGACGACGCCAGGTGCCACGTCGGCCAGGAGCGTGATGTTCTCGGCCAGCGAGGCGGCCAGGATCTCCGTCCGCTGGGTGACGACGCCGACCGCCCGCCGCAGGTCCTCCACGTCGGTCGCCGCGACGTCCTGCCCTCCGACGAAGACCGTGCCCGGGGGCGGCTCCACCGCGCGCGAGAGCAGGCGCACGAGCGTCGACTTGCCCGCACCCGTCCGCCCGACGAGCGCGCAGCTCGTCCCCGCCGGCACGTGCAGGTCCACCCCGCGCAGCGCGAAACCGCCGGGGTACGTGAACGTGAGGTCCCGCAGCTCGAGGTCCACGGGCCCGGCCGGCACCGGCGCGCCGCCCGTGGGCTCGGGCTCCGCGGTCAGCAGCGTGTCGATGCGCTGCAGGGCGCCGAGCCCTGCCTGCACCTCGGGGAGCTGGTCCGCGACGCGCCCGAGCTGCCCGACGAACGACGTCACGAGCAGCCACAGCGTCACGAGCTCGGCCACGCCGAGGCGACCCCGCGCCACCAGCGCCACGCCGCCGATCGCGAGCGCCGCGACCAGCGCGTGCAGCACGGTCCCCGTCAGCCCGGCGACGAGCGCCGACGCCGACGACACCGACCGCACCCGGGTCAGCACCTCGGACGCGCGCTGCGCGTACTGCCGCACGACGTGCGGCTGCCCCAGCGAGGACCGCACGTCGTCCCGCGCCGCCACGGCCTCCTCGAGCTGCGCCGAGTGCGCGGACCACGCCACCTCCTCGGCCACCTTGCGCCCGGCGACGACCCGCGTCAGCGGCCGGGCCACCGCCAGCGCCGCGGCGGCGACCAGCGGGAAGACCACCCACGCCGGTGCCCACGTCAGCCCCGCGACGACCCAGGCGAGCACGGCCCGCAGGCAGGCCCGCCCGACCTCCCACCCCGTCCGCCGGGCCAGGGCGCCGAGCTGGCGCGGGTCGTCGTCGACGCGGTCCAGCACCTCCCCGACCGCCTGCTCGTCGAGCACGGGCAGCGGCTGCCGGAGCGCCGCGGCCAGCAGGTCCCGGCGCAGCCCGCCCTCCGCCCGCGCGATGACGCCCGCGAAGGCCGTCCGCCCCGCCGTGTCGAGCAGGACCGCGCTGCCGACGAGCACGGCCAGCACGGTCAGCGCCGCCGCGGTCGGCCCCTCCGCCAGCCGCCCGGCGACCACCGTGCCGACGGTCTCGGCCGCCGCGGCGACGGCCGCGGCCAGCACGGCCAGCGTCGTCGTCGGGCCGGCGAGCCGGCGCCAGGGGGACGGGTGGAGGGCGGGGCGCATGGGACCTCTGTCGTCGAGCGGGGGAGCGGTGCTGCCATGGTGGCAGCCGCCGCCGACACGGCACGACGTGTTCAGCGACGGCCGCTCGGCTCGTCCCGGCTCGTCCCGGCTCGTCCGGGCTCGCCCGATGAGTCCCGGCCCCAGCGCCGGTCGGCAGGTGTGGGCGCGGCGGCAGGGGGCCGCCGCGGCCGCTCGACCCAGGAGGCCCCGCATGACCGACGCCCACCCGCCCGCCGACGGCCGCGACCCCGCCGTCGGCCCTGCCGACCCGGCCGGCCCCGCCGACCCGGCCGACGCGGCCGACCCGGCCGACCCCGCCGACCGGCCCGGCTGGAGGCGCGACGTCACGCTCTTCCTGTCGGGCCAGACGGCGTCGCTGCTCGGCTCGATGCTCGTGCAGTACGCGATCATGTGGCACCTGACGCTGGAGACGCGCTCGGGCACGGTCATGGCGGTGTACGCCGTCGTCGGTTTCCTGCCGCAGGCCGTGGTGTCCGTGTTCGGCGGCGTGTGGGCGGACCGGCTGGACCGGAGGCTGCTGATCGTCGCCGCGGACGCCACCATCGCGGCCACGACGCTGGCACTCGCGCTGCTCATGCTGTCCGGCTACCGCGAGCTGTGGCTGCTCTACCTCGTCTCGGCGGTCCGGTCGGCGGGCGCCGGGATCCAGACGCCGGCGGTCGGCGCCCTCCTGCCGCAGATCACGCCGGCGCGCCACCTGCTGCGCGTCAACGGCATCAACGGCACGATCCAGTCCGCGATGATGCTCGTCGCCCCCGCCGCGGCGGCCGGGATCTACGCGAGCGCGTCCATCGAGGCGATCTTCTTCGTCGACGTCGTCACCGCCCTCGTCGGGATCGGCCTGCTGCTGCTCGTCCCCGTGCCGCGGATCGTGCGCACCGACCAGGTCGCGGGCGTGCGCGGCTACGTCGACGACCTCGTCGGCGGCGTGCGCTACGTCGCGCGGACGCCGTTCGTGCGCTGGGTGCTCGGGCTCTGGGGCGTGGTCTTCCTGCTCATCGTGGCCCCGTCGTTCCTCACGCCGCTGATGATCGTGCGCACCTTCGGCGACGAGGTGTGGAAGCTGACCGTCAACGAGCTCGCCTTCAGCGTCGGCATGCTGCTCGGCGGGATCGTCATCTCCTGGTGGGGCGGCGGCGAGGGCGGTGGAGGGCGGTTCGGGAACCGGGGGCCGCGGGACCGCGTCGCCCTCGTCATGGGCACCACGGCGGTGTTCGGCGTCCTCAACGTGGGCCTGGGCCTGTCGCCCACCCTGTGGCTGTTCTTCGCCTTCATGTTCCTCATCGGGCTCGGCGTGCCGTTCTTCTCCACGCCGACGATGACCGTGCTGCAGGAGACGGTCCCGCCCGAGAAGCAGGGACGGGTCTTCGGCTTCGTCGGGATCGTCATGGCGGTCGCGATGCCGGTCGGCATGGCCGTGTTCGGCCCCCTGGCCGACCGCGTGAGCGTCGAGGTGCTCCTCGTCGCGGCGGGTCTGGCGCTGCTCGTCGTCGTCGGGCTGGCGACGGCCGCGCCGTCCGGCCGGCGCCTCCTGCAGGAGGGCGCGCCCACGCCCGACGACGAGCCCGCCCCCGCGCCGGCCGGTGCACGGGACGCCTGACCGGACGCACGCCGACGCCCCTCCCGCCGCGGGACCGCCGCGGCCGGAGGGGCGCCGGAGGTCAGGCCGCGAGGACGGCCCCGTCGGGCGACAGCGGGACCCCGACGAGCCGCTCCGACACCCGCCAGACGCGCTCGGCGTCCTGCGGGTCCCGCAGGGGTCGGTACAGCGCCTGCTCGGCGGGGGCGCCGCCCATGTGCCCGGGACCCGACGGGCCGTAGAGCCGGCCGCCCTGCGCCTGCGGGGAGGTCGCGGCGAGCAGCGCGGGCTCCGCGGCGGTCTCGGGCGTGCCGAGCAGGACGCCGGCGCGGGACAGCCGACGGATGACCGCGATCTGCGGCGTGTCCCGGTCCCGGCCGATCTCCGGCCGCGCGGTGAGCAGGCTCGTCGGCGCGACGCCCGGGTGCGACAGGTTGCTCGTGATCCCCCAGCCCCCCGCGCGGCTGCGGCGGTCGAGCTCGAGCCCGAACAGGCCCATCGCGACCTTGGAGCGCCCGTACGCGCGCCGGCCGTCGTAGGTGCCCTCCTCGTTGAGGTCGTCCCAGCCCATCGCGCCGCCGCGCGCGGCGACGCTGATCTGCGAGGTCACGCGGGCACGCCCCGCGACGAGCAGCGGCAGCAGGTGCGCGACGAGCGCGACGTGCCCCAGGTGGTTCGTGCCGAGCTGCAGCTCGAAGCCGTCGGCGGTCGTCGAGCGCTCGGGCGGCGTCATGACGCCGGCGTTGTTGACGAGCAGGTGGACCGGGCGGCCGTCCGCCCGCAGCGCCGCGCCAAGAGCGGCCACCGACCGCAGCGACGACAGCTCGAGGTCGTGCAGCGTGACCTGCGCGCCGGGGTGCTCGCGGCGGATGGCGGCCGCCGCGGCCTCCCCCTTCGCGCGGTTGCGGACGGGCAGGACCAGCTCGGCCCCGGCGGCGGCGAGGCGTCGGGCGATGACGAGGCCGATCCCGTCGCTCCCGCCGGTGAGGACGGCGCGGCGGCCGGACAGGTCGGGGACGGTGAACGGGGTGTGGCGGGACGTGCGGGTCATGGCGGTACCTCTCGGTGTGCTGGGGCGGGTGGTGGTGCCGTGCGTGGCGGGTGTCGTCCTCGTCGGGACGGCGTCAGGCACGGACGGGGACGGGGGCGGGGACGGGGACGGCGACGGGCGCGCCCGGCAGCGTCCCGACGACGCGGCGGGCGGCGACGAGGGTCACGGCGAAGTGGACGGCGAACGCGCTGGTCGCGACGACCTGCAGCGCCGCGAGGGCCGCGGGCTCGTCGGCCAGGTACAGGGCGACCCGGGCGACGAGGTTGCCGACCGCCATCGTCAGCCCGACGAGCGAGGCGACCGTGTGGACCCGGCGCAGGGCGCGGTGCCGGTACCAGTCGCGCGGGCTGCCGGACAGCCTCCCGATCATGAGCCCGGTCAGCGGCCGACCGGCGGCGAACGCGACGAGGTACGCCAGGACGAACACGACGGGCAGCGCCATCGTCGGCAGGAAGAAGGCCCGCGCCTCGCCCGCCAGCGCCGCGACGCCCGCGCACGCGCCGGCGACGAGGAGCCCCGCCACGGCCGCGCCCGGCGACTCGCGGCGGGCCAGGCGCAGGCCGGCGGCGAGCACGGCCGTCACCCCCAGGGCGGCGAGGGCCGGCCCGAGGCCGGCCGCGGCGTCGACCGCGACGAAGGCGACGGTGGGGGCGGTCCCGGCGACGAGGCCGACGGGTCCGCCGAGGCGCTCGAGGGCCCGCCGGCGGGCGAGCCCGACGGTCGACAGCACGACGGGCTCGGGCAGCCCGAGGAGCTGGCGGACCAGCGCGCTGGTGCCGGGGCCGTGCGTGGTGCCGGTGCTGTTGCCGGTGCTGTTGCCGGTGCCGTCGCCGGTGCCAGGGGTAATCCCGGGAGCGGCGGTCGCCCCCGGCGCGCTCGCGGGCCGGTGTGCGGTGGCAGGTGGGTGGCTCATGCGTCCTCCTCGGTCGGGGTGCCTGCGGTGCCACCACCCTCCGGCGGCCCGGGAGGGGCAACCAGGGCCTGCCGATCCGCCCCTGGGCCGCGGACGCCCGCCCGGGTCCTGGCGGCGGGCGCACCGCAGCGGGGGATCGTCAGGCCGTGGCTCGCTCGTCGGCGGCGCGGTACGAAAGGGCGCGACGGCCCGTCCCCGCACGAGGACCGGCCCCGACGAGGCGGAGGCGCGAGGCGATGATCGACCGACCAGGGCTGGCGGGGTTCCTGCGCAGCCGCAGGCACGCGCTGCAGCCGCAGGACGTCGGGCTGCCGCGCGGCGCCCGACGCCGGACGGAGGGGCTGCGCCGCGAGGAGGTGGCGGCGCTGTGCCACATGTCGACCGACTACTACGCGCGCCTCGAGCGCGAGCGCGGCCCGCAGCCGTCGGAGCAGATGGTGGCCTCGATCGCGCAGGGTCTGCACCTGACGCTCGACGAGCGCGACCACCTCTTCCGCCTCGCGGGGCACCGGCCGCCCGTCCGGGGGTCGCTCGGCGAGCACGTCGGCCCGGGGCTGCTGCGGATCCTCGACCGGCTCGTCGACACGCCCGCCGAGGTCGTCACGGAGCTGGGCGAGACGCTGCGCCAGACGCCGCTCGGCGTCGCCCTCACCGGCGACCAGTCCCGGTTCACGGGACCCGACCGCAGCCTGGGCTACCGGTGGTTCACCGACCCCGCCGCCCGGTCGTTGTACCGCCCCCAGGACCACGCGTCGCTGTCGCGGCTCTACGCCTCCCACCTGCGCCAGCTGGTCACGCTGCGCGGCCCCGGCTCACGGGCGGCGCAGCTGGCGGACCTGGCCCTGGCCCGCAGCGAGGAGCTGCGCACCCTGTGGGAGCGGCACGAGGTCGGGGTCCGGCCCGACGACGTCAAGCACTTCGTGCACCCGCAGGTCGGCCCGCTCGAGCTGCAGTGCCAGACGCTCCTGGACCCCGAGCAGTCGCACCGCCTGCTCGTCTACACCGCCGTCCCGGGCAGCGAGAGCCACGAACGGCTGCAGCTGCTCGCCGTCGTGGGGGCACAGCCCGTGGGGTGAGCGCTGCTGTAGGAACTCATCGCACCTGTCCCCGAGGCGGTCCCCTGACCTGCGGATGGACAGGTCAGTGAGATCGCTGCCGTCTCACCTACTTGTCCGAATCCTCGCGTCGGTGTTCGAACTCGTGCCGGACACTGCTGTCGGTGGACCACGCGGACAGGTCGCGCCACGAATGAGGGAACCCCATCTCTGCCTCGGTGCGGTCAGCCGGCAGTTGTCCGACGAGTGCTGCCATGCGGCCGGCCCAGTCGTCGCCCGGGTGGATGCGCCTAGTGAGCAGGGACAGGATCGCGAGCGTGGGGTAGAGCCTCGACGTCGCGCCGGATCGGCTGATGTGGCTGAGCTCCGAGAAGGGGCGCAGCTTGCTCGGGCTGAGCCGCTCCGTGACGTTGACGTTCCAGAGCCGACCGTGGTGCGCGCAGACGTTCCGGATGTACGTGATGTTCTTTAGCCAGTCCTTGAGGGCTCCGCTGTTGCCGGCGCCGGAGGCATCGAACAGGTCGAGTGCGGCCGCGACCTCGTCGCGATCGCGCTGCAGCATGCCGGCGTAGAGCATCGAGAGCCCCCCGAAGTCGAGGATCTCGGTGACGACCCATACGGGCAGGGGCGGCCCGTATTTCGCCTGAAAGTGCTTCACAAAGTCGGCTTTGGAGCGTCGTTCTTCGTCGGCGCGACGTTTGAGCCAGGTGGCGTGGTCTGAGCTCATCCAGTGCGCGAGAGCGGGTGGTCGGCTCGGCGCCTTGCCGGCGAACTCATCTGACATCGCCTCGGGGTCGGCGTGCGCGAACGCTCCGCGCCGTCCGAGGACATGGCCGACGTGGAACCGCACTGCAACCTCGACGCGCTCGATGCCATCGAGGACCAGCAGCCTGAGCTTGCGGTCGTACTCGTACAGGTCGGTGACCATCGTGAGCGTGGTCCCCGGGACGAAGGTGTCCAGGATCTCGCGAGGTCCGTCGGCCGGCTTGCGGCTCTCGCGGAAGGGATACCAGTAGCCGCTCAGCCGGTAGTAGCCGACTCGTCGCAGCCACGCCACGGCGTCCGCGCGGTCACCGAGGTCGAGGCCGCGCGTCTGGAGCAGATCGAGTTGCTCATCGACCGTGAGGTACGGCTTCTCGTAGGGCACGAAGGTCACGGACAAAGAGAACCAGCCTCCCCCCTCGAGAACGAGGCGGAAGGCTGGGCGTGTTGGAGAGAGGATACGTCGAGAGTGCGCGGACGCGCAACGGCGATCGCTCCCAGACGTTGGTGCTTCATCGTGAGCTTGTAACGAGGCCCCAGACCACCAGGGCGAGACCGATCGACAGCATCGGGCCATGGACAAGCGCGATGGACCACGACCGGAACTGGTCCCAGCCGGGCCAGTAGTCGCGTCGCGCCCCGGTGGGCGCAGCGAGCGTGGGGTTCATCGCAAACTGCGGAATCGGGTCGCCTGCGGCGACGCAGTCGTACAGGCGACGGAACGCCTGCTCCTGCTTGAGGTAGTTCGCGTCCAGGACGGCGAAGATCATCACAGCGGCCGCCCCCAGCGCCGCTACACCCCATGAGCGCTGGATTGCTGCGTAGCCGTAGGCGGCCGTCACTATCGGCAAGAGCCAGGTCTTCACGTTCGCCGACGCCGTCGACATCCGGGTGATCGTTGACTGGATGAACTCGAGGTGCTGGCGGCGATCCTCCGGCGAGATCGTGTCGGGACCGCGGCTATGAGTTTGAGGTGCTGCGCTGCCGCTCTGCAGCCCCACACGAGCGGCCACAGCGCGGCGCGTCTCGTCGAGGGCAACGCCAGACTCGGCGGCCCGACGGGGCCAACGCAACGTCACACGATCGCGTCGCGTGCGAGGGACGACATGAACGTGCACGTGCTCGACGGTCTGTGTCGCGACGGCGCCGTTCGACTGCACGATGTTCATGCCGTCGGGGTGCACGGCTTCGCGCACTGCGTCTGCCACCAGCAGGACGGTCCGGGCGAGCTGCCCACCCTCTTCGGGCGTCAGGTCCCAGACCGAAGGGGCGTGGCGCTTCGGCACCACCAGCGTGTGGCCGCGGGTCGCCGGCCGATCGGGGAAGAACGCGATGGTGTGCTGGTCCTCGTAGACGACCCGCGCATCGGGCACCCGGGCCGCCGCGATCTGGCAGAACGGGCAACCGGGCGATGTCACTTGCGAACCACTCCCATCGTCGACCACGTGACGAGGCTGTCTGCGAGCCGAGTGTACGTCGCCTTCGAGTCGATCCGCCCGAGGTAGTCGCGCTGGGTCGGGTCGAAGAGCGGGATGCGCGAGGCGGGGAGGCCGGCGGCGTCGAACGGATTCGGTCCGGCGGAGTCGACCGACCCGAAGGACGAGAGGCCGTGGATCGCGATCCCCAGGAGCGGACGCTTGTCTGCCCACGCCTTGTTGATCTCGTACTGGACCCAGTCGCGAGACGCCGTCTCGCGTCCGACGAGAACGATGACTGCCTTCTTGTACTTCATCTGCTCGTCGATCCACTCGGCAACGGCGGCCGTGCCCCGTCGACGCACCGACTCCCACGCCTGTGGTGTCAGGAGCGGCTGGCCTTCAAGCGCGTTGATGTTCTGCACGAGCTGCACGCGGTTGACGTCGCGCTCGTAGTGGAAGCTGTAGAAGACGGACGATGCCACTCGAGACTCTCCCTCTTGCCGATGGTGGCTCGAGCCTGCCACGGACCACCGACACGACGGCACCACGAAGGCTCCCGTTCCGTTTGTAATCCTTTGCAATCGGCCGTGCGGGCATGCGTCCCGCTCAGGAAGCTGGCCACTGGCGCGGCCGGGACACTGCCGCCTCGTGGAGGCGTGATCGAACCGCGCGCAGGGACGGCTTCGTGTCGAGGTGGCGGTAGTCGACGTAGGTGTGCCCGGTCGGCAGTCCCTCGTCGCCGTCCGAGTCGTCCACCGCGCGGGTGCCGGCCGTCGTGATCTCCGCGACCGTCACGCCCCACGTCCCGGCGGTCTGGCCGCCGCGTGAGCGGCGTTCCTCGTAGGCGAGCTCCGCGCTTGCCTTGGCCGAGCGCGCACCCGAGATCTTGCCGTCGTCGCCGGTGGACTCGCAGAACATCTGGACCGACGGGACCCCGCCGTCGAGGTAGCTGGGGTGGCACTGCCGCCAGTAGAACTCGTCGTCGTGGTCGAGCTCGATCTCGTGCGGCTCGAGCGCCACGTAGCCGTTCGTCGTGGTCACGATGCTCCACCCAGCAGGTCGGCGACGATGCGTGCGGTGGCGTATGTCTCGACCCCGTGGACGGTGTCCTCGTTGCCGTCGACGTGGAGCACGAAGACTTCCTGAACGCGGTCGAGAAGCAGGACCTCGACCCGTGGGCCTGGCCCGTGCCATTCGAGCTGCACACCGCCAGCCGGCGTCGGGTAGATGCGCGGCAACGAGACGTGGAACTCGGTGAGCGCTGCCAGGAGAGCGCGAGCGGCCTGGAGCGACTCGCGTTCGATCGGCGCACCCTCGCCGTCGAGCCATCCGGCCTCGGGTCTGTCAGATGAACGGTGGGCGGGGGTCGGCCTGACGCGCCGGGCGGGTGCTTGGCGGGGAAGCAGGCGGCATGACCGAGACGATCGAGCCCATGGTGCTCGACGACGAGGAGAAGAAGGAGCTCGCCCAGCGGCTGGTCGCCCAGGCGCGTGAGGCCGGCATCGACCTGGTGGGCCCAGACGGGCTGCTGGCCGGGTTGACCAAGCAGGTCCTAGAGACCGCGCTGGAGGAGGAGCTGACCGACCACCTGGGCTATCCGGCCGGCGACCGGGCCACGAAGGCCGGCACCAACGAACGCAACGGGACGAGGACCAAGAGGGTCATCACCGAGATCGGTCCGGTGCAGATCGACGTCCCGCGCGATCGGGAGGGCACCTTCGAGCCCGCGATCGTCAAGAAGCGTCAGCGGCGGCTGGACGGCGTGGACGAGCTCGTGCTCTCGCTCAC
>NZ_FOKA01000019.1 GCF_900111925.1 Cellulomonas marina | reverse complement strand
TGTGGAAGGCAGGACCAACGACTGCCGCAGCTGACCGGTACTAATCAGCCGACAGCTTGCTCACACCATTCACTGCTACGCGTCCACTGTGCGGTTCCCGAACCACGACCCACCCCCACCCGCCACCACCACGTGGCCGGGTGCGCGGGGTGCCAGGTTCGACCCCGTTACGGCGGTCATAGCGGTGGGGAAACGCCCGGTCCCATTCCGAACCCGGAAGCTAAGCCCACCAGCGCCGATGGTACTGCACCCGCCAGGGTGTGGGAGAGTAGGACGCCGCCGGACAACCATTACCACGAAAGGCCACCCCGACACGGGGTGGCCTTTCGTCGTTCACGGGCTCTCTTCCACCAGGGCAGGGGAATCGGCCGTCCGTGCCTCCGTGCCGTCCGGCCGCGCTCGACGACGGTGGACCGGCGGCTCAGCTCGCGAGGAACGAGAGCAGCACCTCGTTGACCTCACGGGTGTGCGTGGTGAGGAGGCCGTGCGGGGCGCCGTCGATCTCCACGTACCGGGCCGAGGGCAGGGCGGCGGCGAACCGGCGGCCCGTGGCGTCGATCGGCAGGATGGCGTCGGCGGTGCCGTGGACGATGAGCGCGGGGACGTCGACCCGCGGGATGTCGGCCCGGAAGTCAGTCGGCCACGTCAGCGGCGCGGCGGCGGAGGCGACGGCGCCGGAGCCGGCCGCGACGTCCCACGCGTGGCGGACCTGCTCCTCGCTGATGCGCGAGCCGAGGTTCTCGTCCAGGTTGAAGAAGCCCCGGTAGAACTCGGTGAAGTACGCGTAGCGGTCCTTTCTGACGGCTGCCGCGATGTCCTCGAAGAACGAGAGGGGCGCGGCGCCGTCGGGGTTGTCCTCGGTGATCTCCAGGTACGGCTCCAGGGAGGCGAGGAACGCGGCCTTGGCGACCCGTCCGGACCCGTACCGGGAGAGGTAGCGGGCCACCTCGCCGGTACCCATGGAGAACCCGACGAGGACGACGTCCCGCAGGTCGAGGGTCTCGAGCAGGGTGTGCAGGTCGGCGGCGAAGGTGTCGTAGTCGTACCCGACCGAGGGCTGGCTGCTGCGGCCGAAGCCGCGCCGGTCGTAGGTGACGACGCGGTAGCCGGCCTCGAGGAGGGCGGCGGTCTGGCCCTCCCACGAGTTCCCGTCGAGCGGGAACCCGTGGATGAGCAGGACCGGCTGACCGGTGCCCTTGTCCTCGTAGTGCAGCTCGATGTCGAGCGAGTTCTCGGTGCCGACCGTGATGCGGCCCATGGTGCGCTCCTCCCGTCCGGACGGAGGACGTCTCTCCTCCGTCGTCAGGGTCACGGTGGAGATCGTCCGCCGAGCACGCAAGGGGTCGTCGGTGACGACGGGGTGAACGTGGGCCGCGGGTGGGCGGCAGCCGTGGTGGTCGGCGCGACGACTACGGCCCGCGCAGGGGACGCCCGGCGCGGGCCGCTGCGGTGCGTCGGGAACGTCACTCCTGGGTGTACGCCGCGTAGAGGCCGCCGTCCGTGTCGATGGTGAGCTCGGTGAGCACCGGGGTCGTCGTGCCGTCGCTCCACGTGGCGGTGCCCCGGCAGGACAGGACGAGGGCCTCCTCGCCGTCGGTCGGCAGGGTGAGGGCGGTGCGGTGGTCCTCCACGACGACGGCCTCGGTGACGGCGAGCAGCGTCGGATCGCCGGCGGCCGCCTCCGTGGCGGAGACGCCGACGGCCTCGTCGCCCAGGGTCGCGCAGTCGTAGGACGCGGCGGCGCCGACGGAGAGGTCCTCCGCGAAGGACTCCAGGTCGCCCTCGTCGACGCTCGCGCCCAGGGCGACGAGGACGACCCACATCGCCGCCGCCACGACGAGGCCGATCGCGCCGGTGACGATGCCGGCGATGGCCATGCCCCGGCCGGTCGTCGGAGGGACGAGCCGGCGCAGGGCGACCAGGCCGAGCACGACGGCGGCGAGACCGAGGCCGACGGAGCCGAGGTTCAGCACGGGGACGAGGCAGCCGAGGAGTGCGAGCAGCCCGACGACGAGGGCGGTGACGGCGGTGCCGCTCCGCGGCGCAGGTCGGGATCCGCCCTGCCACCCCGACGTCGCGGCGCCGGGCGCCGCGGACGGGAACGCGCCGGGGGCTGCGGTCGGGAAGGCGCCGGGCGCTGCGGACGGGCCGGTGCCGGAGGGCAGCGCCCCGGACGAGTCGGCGGGGGCGGGCGGGACGGGGGCGTGCGTGGACATGCTGGCTCCTGGAGGTGGGTCCGGTTCGACCGGCGGTCGTGCGACCGCCACGGCCCCACCGTGCCGCGCAGCACCCCGGCCCCACGTCGGGGGTGCTCCCCGTCGGCACCCCTACGACCACCCCGATCTCACGGGTGACGCCGCCTCACGCCCGGCGTCCCCGCGCGACGGCGGGACGACGCCGGCCGGCGGTCAGTACCCGCCGGACGCGCCGCCGCCGCTGAAGCCGCCGCCGCCGCCGAACGAGGACCCGCCGCCCGACGACGACCCCTGGCTGCCGCCCGACCACAGCGCGGGGTTGGCGACGTACAGCGGGAGCCACGCGCCGGGGTTGGACACCGCGTCGGAGCCGCGACGGTGGTACCGGTAGCGGCGGTAGGCGGCGCGCTGCTCGTCGGTCAGGTCGAAGCCGGGGTCCTGCTCGCGGGCGGCGGCGATCTCCCCGTCGGCGAGCCGGTGCCGACGACGGCGGTCGCCCACCAGCCACGCCACCAGCCCGCCGACCAGCAGCCCGGCGCCCCCGATCCAGGCCCCCAGGACGGCCCAGTTCGTCGGCTCCGACGCAGGAGCGGGCGGCGTCCCCCCCTCGGCGTACGTGTAGACCGCCACGACGGCAGCGGTGAGCCCCTCGGCGTAGCGCTCGTCGCCGAAGGCGGGGGCGAGCACGTCCTCGACGACGGTCGCGGCCTCGTCGTCGTCGAAGCGGTCGCGCACCCCGTCCGCGACCTCGACGCGCAGCTCGCGGTCGTCGGTCGCGGCGACGACGAGCACGCCGTTGTCGGCGCCCTCGTCCCCGACGCCCCAGCGCGTGGCGACCTCGCGGGCGTAGTCCTCGAGGTCGCCGTCGGCGGAGGGCACGAGCAGCACGGCGACCCGGGCGGCGTCCGTGCGCGCGTTCTCGGCGTCCACGAGCTCGGACACCGCGCGCTCCTCGTCGGCGGTGAGGACCTCGGACACGTCGAGCACCGCACCCGCCGCGGGCGGGGCGGGGACGTCGGTGCCCTCCTCCGACGAGCACGCGGTGAGCGCCGCCAGGACGACGGCGGACGCGAGCAGGGTGCGGTGCCGCCGCGCGCCCGGGGAGCGGTCGGCGCCGACGGTCGGGAGGACGTCGCGCCGGGTCACGGCCGACGCCCCGTGGCCGCGTGCGGGTCCGTGTCGACCATGCCGTGCCCGAGGACCCCGGGCGGGCCCTCGTACGCCACGACGCGGTCGGCGAAGACCTCGGCGTCGTCGCGCGGCTCGTACCCGAGGGCGCGGGCGCTCGTGAGGTCCCACCAGGCACGGGTGTTGGCGGAGATGCCGTAGGCGACGACCTGGCCACCCCCCGCGGCACCACCTGCGGCACCGCCCGTCGCGCCGCCTGCCGCACCCACCGCCGCACCCACCGGGCCGGTGAGCGCGGCGTGCACCAGCCGCACGGCGTCGGCGGGGCTCAGCCAGATGCCGAGGTCGAACGTGGTGCCCGGGCCGTCGGTGCACAGGCCGATGCGCAGGGACACGACCGCCAGGCCGTAGCGGTCGGCGTACAGGCTGCCCAGCGCCTCGACGGCCACCTTCGAGACCCCGTAGTAGGAGTCGGGGCGTGGCGCCGCGTCGACGGGTGCCTGCGCATCGGTCGGGTAGAAGCCGACGGCGTGGTTGGAGCTCGCGAGCACGACGCGGCGCACGCCGCACCGCCGGGCCGACTCCAGCACGCGGTAGGTGCCGTCGATGTTCGCGCGCCGCACGCGCGTCCACGTGTCCTCCGTCGGGATCCCGGCCAGGTGCACCACGGCGTCGGCACCGGTCATCGCCCCGTCGAGGGCGTCGCGGCACTCCTCGTCCGACAGGTCCGCGGTGTACGCAATCTCGTCCTCGCGCAGCTCGTCGGGCGCCGTGACGTCGAGCAGCCGCAGCCGCCAGCCCCGCGCCGCGAGGCCGCCGTCGGCCCGCCGCAGGTACGTCCCGATCCGCCCGGCTCCGCCCGTCACGACGACGGTCCGGACCCGTCCGTCGGCCGATCCGTCAGCCCGGTCGTCGGCCCGCCCGTCCGCACGGACGTCCCGTCGCCCGTCGTCCTGCCCCGCCTGCTCCACCGCTGCCTCCCCGCTCGGTGGTCCCAGCATGGCGAGCCGCGCGCGCGTGTGCAGGTCGTGCCGCGGGTCGTGGGCACCCTGTGCGCCGACGTGCGGGCGGCCGTCGCCTGACGAACACTGGCGGGGCACGACGAGCGCTGCCGGACCGGCGGCGCGCGGGCGCCGCGGCACCCGCAACCGGAGCGAGCAGAGGGAGTCCGTCATGGGCATCGACGACATCACCGAGAAGGCCAGCGACGCCGGGATCGACAAGGCCGGCGACGCCGTGGACCAGAAGACCGGCGGCGGGCACAGCGAGAAGATCGAGACGACGGAGAAGACCGTCGACGAGAAGATCGGCGGCTGACGCCAGCCTGCACGACGCCTCCGACGGCCGGTCGCCCCCCGTGGGCGGCCGGCCGTCGTCGTGCGCCCGGGCGGCGCCGGCGTCCGCACGCCAGGCTGGGCGCGTGGCGGTGCACGTGGGGATCTCGGGGTGGCGGTACGCGCCGTGGCGCGGGGTGTTCTACCCGCGCGGCCTGCCGCAGCGGCTCGAGCTCGCGCACGCGGCGAGCCGGCTGGGCTCGGTGGAGATCAACGGCTCGTTCTACGCGCTGCAGCGGCCCGACTCGTACCGGGCGTGGCGCGCGCAGACGCCCGAGGGCTTCGTGTTCTCGGTCAAGGGGCCCCGCTTCGTCACGCACATGAAGAAGCTGGCGGACGTCGCGACGCCGCTGGCCAACTTCTTCGCCTCCGGGGTGCTGGCGCTGGGCGACCGCCTGGGCCCGGTGCTCTGGCAGCTCCCGCCCACCCTCGGCTACGACGAGGCGCGGCTGGCGGCCTTCTTCGACCTGCTGCCGCGCTCGACGACCGCGGCTGCGGCGCTCGCGGAGCGGCACGACGAGCGCCTCGACGGACGGGCGCTGACCGTCACCGACGCCGACCGGCCCGTCCGGCACGCGCTCGAGGTCCGGCACGGCACCTTCGTCACGCCGGCGTTCGTCGAGCTGCTGCGCCGGCACGACGTCGCGCTCGTCGTCGCCGACACCGCCGGCCGCTGGCCGCACCTGGAGGACCTCACCTCGGACCACGTGTACGTCCGGCTGCACGGCAGCAGCGAGCTGTACGTGTCGGGCTACGACGACGAGGCGGTGGACGCCTGGGCGGCGAAGGTGCGGGCCTGGTCGACGGGCACGCCGCCGCCGGACGGGCCGCGGGTGGCGCCGCCCGCCGCCGATCAGCCGCGGGACGTGCACGTCTACTTCGACAACGACGTGAAGGTGCGCGCACCCGTCGACGCCATGGCGCTCGCCGCCCGGCTGGGGGTCGGGCCGCCGGCGGTCCCCGCAGCGGGTGCGGTCGCGGGGCCGGACGCCTAGCGTCGACGTGCTCGATGCGTCCGCAGCCCCCCGGAGGTCCCATGTCCACGGTCGTCGTCGTCGGAGCCGCCGGGAAGATCGGCCGGCACCTCGTCCGGCTGCTGCTCGCCCGCGGCGACGTCCCGCGAGGCGTGGTCCGCACGGCGGAGCAGGTGGCCGAGCTCGAGGCGGCGGGTGCGGAGGCGGTGCTGTTCGACGTGGAGGCGGGGGACGCCGCGTCGCTGGCTGCCTCGCTGACGGGCGTCGACGCCGTGGTCTTCGCGGCGGGTGCCGGCCCGGGGTCGGGCCCCGAGCGCAAGCAGACCGTCGACCTGGGCGGGTCCGTGCTGCTGGCCGACGCGGCGACGGCCGCCGGCGTGCGGCGCTACGTGCAGATCTCCGCCGCGGGCATCGAGACGCCGGCCGGCCCCGACGCCGACCCCTCCTGGGCGGCGTACGTCGACGCCAAGGCCCGGGCCGACGAGCACCTGCGCGGCACCGACCTCGACTGGACGATCCTGCGCCCGGGGCCGCTCGGCGACGGGCCCGGCAGCGGTCGCGTGACGTTGACGACCGAGCCGGGCGGCGGCCACGTCGAGCGGGAGGACGTCGCCGCGCTCGTCCTGGCCTGCCTCGACGAGGCCTCGTCGATCGGCTGCCAGTGGTACGTCACGGGCGGCGAGGGCGAGCCCGTCGACGGCGCCGTGCAGGACGCCGCCCGCGCGGCGGCCGCCGAGGGCTGACGTCAGGCGGGGGCGCGGCGCAGGACGAGCCACGCGCCGGCGCCGGCGAGCACGCCGACGAGCGCCAGCAGCGTCGACAGCACCAGGGGCCCGAGCGAGCCGAACCAGGCGAAGAGCCCGGCCCAGCCGTCCACCCGCCCGACGGCCCACAGCCCCACGACGACCAGCAGCGCGGTCGCGGCCAGGAGCGTGACGATCCCGGTCGCCCGCCAGCGCAGGTACGCGGCGGCGAAGGGCAGGGTGAGCCCGGCGGCGAACACCATGGGCAGCGCGTACACCACGGGCAGCTGCCACGCGGGCACCTCGGTGAACCAGGCGACGCGGAAGAACCGGCCGCCGAGGCCGAAGCCGTCGGTGAGCGCCTCCAGCCCGTGGAGCGCCGTCAGCGCCAGGCTGCTGACCGCGGCGTAGGCCAGCAGCATCAGCGCGGTGCCGCCCAGGAACGACCGTCGGGTCACGCCCATGCCGACGAGGTAGGGGAAGCCCCGGCTCACCAGCACGGCGACCATCGCCATCGAGTAGCCGTACAGGCTGCTGATGCCGCCGGTGCCGCCCTCGGCCGCACCCTCGACGAGGACCCAGACGAGCAGGTTGATGACGAGGGCGCTCCCGAGGACCACCCAGGGCAGGACGAGGACGTTGACGGCGTCCATCGCCTGCACGCGGGCGACGGTCAGCGCGCGGTGGGCGGGCAGCCGCACGGGGGCGGTGGCGAGGGTGGCGCTCATCGCAGGACCTCCTGGAGGGGACGGGCCGGTTCGGCGGCGGTGGTCAGCCCGACGACGACCTGCTGCAGGGACACGGGCGCGAGGTCCACGCCCAGCCTGTCGGCACGGGCGCGCTCCTCCCGGGTGGCGCGGGTCGCCACGGTGGCGCGGGCGGTCCCGCCCAGCACCTCCCGCCGCAGCAGGCGCCGGCCGCCGGTGAAGGCGTCGACGGCCGCGGACGGCCCCGTGACCTCCACCGCGCTGCCGCGCACCTCGTCGGCGTCCGCGTCGAGGACGACGCGGCCGTGGTCGACGACGACGACCCGCTCGAGCAGGTGGTCGACCTCGTCGATGAGGTGCGTCGAGAGCACCACCGTGCGCGGCTCGAGCGCGACCTCCTCGAGCAGCGCGTCGTAGAACAGCTGCCGGGCCACGGCGTCGAGGCCGAGGTAGGGCTCGTCGAACAGCGTGACCTCCGCGCGTGCGGCCAGCCCGACGACGACGCCGAGCGCCGAGGTCATGCCGCGCGACAGCTTCTTCACCGGCCGCCGGGTCGGCAGCGCGAACCGGTCCACCAGCTCGGCGGCGCGGTCGTCGTCCCACCGCGGGAACAGCAGGGACGCGGCGCGCAGGACGTGGTGCACGCGGAAGCTCTCCGGGTAGACCTGCGACTCCTTGACGAAGCAGAACCGGCCGGCCAGGCGCGGGTTCTCGAACGGGTCCTCCCCGAGCAGCCGGGCCGTGCCGGCCGTCGGGCGGTCGAGACCGGTGAGGAGCCGTAGGAGGGTCGTCTTGCCGGCGCCGTTGCGGCCCAGCAGGCCGTGGACGCGCCCCGCCTCGAGCGCGAGCGTGGCGCCCTCGAGCGCCGTGGTGGCGCCGTAGCTGCGCGTCAGCCCGGACGTCGCGATCGCGACGTCGGTGCTCGCTCCGGTGCGGGTGCCGGTGCTCGGGCCGGTGCTCGGGCCGGTGCTCATCGGACCGCCCCCGCCCCGCGCGTGGCGTCGACCACCAGACGCGCGACCTCGTCGGGCGCGAGGCCCAGCCGGCCCGCCTCCCGCACGAGCGGCGCGACGAACTCGTCGACGAACGCGGCCCGCCGCTGCTCCTGCAGCCGCGCCCGCGCCCCCTCGGACACGAACATCCCGATCCCCCTCCTCTTGTGGAGCACCCCGGTCGCGACGAGCTCGGCCATCCCCTTGGCCACGGTGGCCGGGTTGATGCGGAGGAAGGCCGACAGCTCGGTGGTCGACGGCACCTGGCTCCCCTCGGGGAGCGTGCCGTCGAGGACGTCGCCGGCGATGCGCTCGGCGACCTGCACGAAGATCGGGCGGCTGTCGTCGAGCACGCGGCGCCCTCCTGGTTCAGTGGTTCGTTACTCCACTAATGAACCAGTGAGCAGGAGAGGGTGTCAAGAGGTGACGGTGCGGGAAGCGGGAGCCCCGCGGGCGTCAGCGGTAGCCGACGAAGAGCGCGCCGGAGGCGTCGATCGACAGCGTGGTCGTCAGGGCGGAGGTCGCGCCGTCGCTCCAGACGCCGGTGCCGCTGCAGACGAGGACGACCGAGCGACCGTCCGCGGCGGGCACGGCGTAGTCCGCGCGGTGGTCGGTGGTCGCCGTGCTGCCCGTGACCGCGGTGAGGGTGCGTCCGTCGGTGGCCTGCTCGGCCGACAGGGCCACGGCGCGCGCCTCGATGGCGGCGCAGTCGACGTCGGTGAGGGGACGGAACGTGGCGGGGTCGGGGTTGGTCGGGGAGTCGGCGGTGACGCCGGCGGTGGCGTCGTCCGTGCTGTCGTCCGTGCTCTCGCCCGTGCTGTCGTCCGTGCTCTCGCCCGTGCTGTCGTCCGTGCTCTCGCCCGTGCTGTCGTCCGTGCTGCCGTCCGTGCCGGCGGGGGCGCTGCCGTCCGTCGCGCCGCCGCCGGCCTCTCCTGTCGCAGGGGCTGGCGTGGTCCCGGTCGCGGAGGTGCGCCAGGGCGCCTCGTCGCCGAGCACGACGACCGTGCCCACGACGAGCACGGCGCCGAGTGCCGCGCCGGTCAGGAGCCCGGCGACCGTCCGGCGTCGGTCGGGACGGGGGCGGGGCTCGGTCATGGGTCTCCAGCGGCGGTGGTGGCGTGGCGTCGGGTGGCCGTCCTGATCCTCCGCCGCGGACGGGCCCCGACACAGGTCGTGGGCCCCTTTTCACCCGGCCCTCCGCCGTCCGACCGGCGGCTCGACCTGCCCGGGCACCGTGGCAGGGACGTACGTCCCGTCACCCGTGCACGGGACCGCGCGATCGTACGGGGGCCGAGAGACGGCACCCGCTCGGGGACCCCCACACCTGAGGAACGACCATGACCCGCCCGACCGACCACCTCCGCCCGACGACCGGCCCCACGGCCCACCGCACCGCCGGCCGCCGGGTCCGCCGCACGCTCGGCGCCACGGCGCTGCTCGTCGCGCTGACCGCCCTGCCCGCCTCCGCCCACGAGCGCTGGTTCTCCGAGAACCAGCCCGGCGGCGAGTGGTCGTTCTTCCTGCGCCCGCTGCCGCTGGCGCTGACGGCGCTCGTGGTCGTCGTGGCGCTCGCGTGGCGGTGGGCGGCGCGGCTGCTGCCCCGCCCCGAGCTGCGGGTCCTGGCGCCGGTCGGCCGGCTGACGCCCTACGTGCCGCGGCTGCTGGCCGTGCACCTCGGCGTCTCGCTGCTCGCGTTCGCGGTGACGGGCAGGTTCCTGGCGCCCTCGACGCACCTCGACGACGTGCCCGGCGGGGCGTTCGCCGGCGTCGTCGAGGCGGCCATCGGCATCTGGCTCATCTCCGGCGTCCGGCTGCGCGCCGCCGCGCTGCTCGTCGCCCTCCTCGGCCCGGCCACCGCCGTCACCTCGGGGCCGGTGGCGCTGCTCGAGGCGGCCGACGTCGTCGGGATCGCCGCGTTCCTCGCGGTCCTGCCGCCGTCCGACGCCGCCTTCGGCCGGGTCGAGGCCGACGCGCGCCGCGAGCGGTGGGCCCTGCTGCTCCTGCGGCTGGGCGTCGCGACGGCGCTGGTCACCCTGGCGTTCTCGGAGAAGTTCACGAACCCCGCGCTGGCCCGCGAGACGCTCGAGCAGTTCCCCCAGCTCGACGTCTTCGCCCTCGTCGGCCTGCAGGTGCCGGTCGACGTGTTCATCGTGGTCGCGGGCACGGTCGAGCTGCTCTTCGGGGCGCTGGTCCTGTCCGGCGCGATCCCGCAGGTCGCGGTGCTCGTCGCCATGGTGCCGTTCAACGCGACG
This sequence comes from Cellulomonas marina, assembly GCF_900111925.1. GTDB lineage: Bacteria > Actinomycetota > Actinomycetes > Actinomycetales > Cellulomonadaceae > Cellulomonas > Cellulomonas marina. Next base: position 55,158 of record NZ_FOKA01000019.1, on the reverse strand, counting down.
CTGCTGCTGTTCGGCACGACCGAGGCGATCGGGCACCTGCCGGTCTACGGCGTGTTCCTCACGCTGCTGGCCTACGGCTCCGACCCGCGCACCGCGGCCGCCGTGCCGTGGCTGCCGGCGCCGGCCGACCTGCGGGCCGCCCTCTCGTCCGGTGCGGCCGGCCTGCGCGGCCTGCGGCCGGCCACGGCGGCCCGCGCCCTCGTCGGCGCCACCCGCTGAGGCGCCCTGCCGAGACGGACCTGCGCGCGCAGCACGACGACCGCCGCCCGGCACCTCGCGAGGTGCCGGGCGGCGGTCGTCGTCGTGCGGGGTCGGGACAGGGTCGGGACAGGGCCGGTGCAGCTCGGTGCAGCTCTCTGCAGCTCGGTGCGGAGTCTCACCCGCGCCGCATGGCGTGGAGCACGTCCAGCGCCTCCGTGCGCAGCACCTCGGCCATCTGCGCGAGGCCCTGGCCCTGCGCGTGGTCGCCGGCGCCGGACTGCCCGGAGTCCACGGCCTCGGCGATCGCCGCGACCATGCGGTCCATCTCGTCCATCGTCTGGCCGAGGTGCTCGATCGTCGACGTCATGCCCGCGACCGCGGACTGCAGCGACCTCACCTGCGCGGTGATGCGCTCCGTGGAGGTGCCGGTGCTGTCCGCGAGGGACTTGACCTCCTGCGCGACGACCGCGAAGCCGCGCCCGTCCTCCCCGGCGCGCGCGGCCTCGATCGTCGCGTTGAGCGCGAGGAGCCGGGTCTGCGACGCGATGCGCGCGATGAGGTCGACGACGGCCCCGATCTCGCGCGCCGTGCCGTCGAGCTGCCCGACCGCCGCGAGGGTGCCGCTGGCCTCGGCCACCGCGTTGCCGGCGTTGCCCGCCAGGCTCGCCGCCGACGCGCTCATCTCCACCGCTGCGGCGGCGAGCTGCTCGGCCAGCGCCATGACCGTGCCCTCGAAGGCGTCGGCCGTGGCGAGCCGCTCGGCGGCGGCCGCGTCGATGGCCGCCTGGCTCTCGGCCATGCGCCGGCGGGCGGCGTTGATCGTCGTCGCCCCGTGCTTGAAGGCCCCGGTCATGCCGGTCGGCAGGAACTCCCGGTAGTACCGGCCCTCCGACGCGGCCGCCAGCGAGGCGCCGGCCTCCCGGGTGAAGGCGTCGGTGCGGTCGAGGAGGCGGTTGACCGCCTGCCGCGTCTCGCACAGGCCGGCGACGTCCTCCATGCCGTCGACGTGCGCGACGCGCACCTCGAGGTCGCCGAGCGCGGCGGCCTGCATGACGCGCCGGATCTCGGCCACGACCGCGGCGGTCGCGTCCTCGGCGGCGCGGGCCGTGCTGCCGGCCCGGGGGCGCAGCGTCCTGGTCATCGTGCCCTCACCATCCCTGCGAGCCCGCGAGGGCCCACACCATCTCGTCGTAGTCCTGCCCGGCGGTGGACAGGTGCGTGTCCAGCGCGGCCCGGCCCGCGACGACGGCGTCGCGTGCCGCCCCCTGCTGCCGCTCCGCGGCGACGAGCGCCCGGTACAGCGGCTGCACGTGGTCGAGCGCCGCGCGCGTGGGCACCCGGCGGTTCGAGTGGTAGCCGACGACCGTGCCGGCCGGCGAGAGCGACGGCGTCACGTGCGCGAGGACCCAGTAGTGGGCGCCGTCGGCGGCGAGGTTCACCACGTAGGCGAAGATCTCCTGCCCGGCGACGATGCGCTCCCAGAGCAGCCCGAACACCGCGCGCGGCATGTCGGGGTGCCGGATGAGGTTGTGCGGCTTGCCGATCGCCTCGTCCTCGCGCAGCGCCGAGACGCGCAGGAACACGTCGTTGGCGTACGTGAGCCGACCCTGCAGGTCGGTCTTGGTGACGATGATCCCACCGGGGTCGAAGGTGCGCTCGACCCCGGTGGGTCGCACGGCTGCTGCGTGCATGGGTCCTCCCCTGGACATGCGGAACCACCCCCCTCATCGGCAGCGGGGGACGTCCCCTGAACGGCCGAGCGCCGTCGGACGGCGTCCTCGGGCGGGCGCGCCGGGACCGCGCACCGCCCCCCGGGCGGCCGGCGGTGCCAGGATGTGGCCATGACCAGCGCGTCCACGGGTCCGGCCACGGGCTCGACCACCGGCCCGGCCCCCGCCCCCGTCACCAACAAGGCGTACGGCGCCCTCGTCGGCATCGCCTCCCTCGGGATCCTGCTGCAGGGCCTGTGGGCGGGGCTGTTCATGGCGGCCTGGGGCGGCGGCGGGCAGTCCGCGGACACGTGGGAGTTCGTCCACGCCCGCGGGGCGGACGTCACGCTGCTGGTCTCGGTCGCCGCGCTCGTGCTCGCGGTGACGAAGCTCAAGGCCCGCCGCGACCTCGTCGTCGGGACCGTCGTGCTCGTCGCCCTCCTCGTGCTGGAGTACGTGCTCGGGTCGCTCATGGCGGACGCCGGCGCGGCCTCGCTGACCGCCGTGCACGTGCCCCTGGCGATGCTGCTCATGGCGGTCGCCGTGTGGCTGCCGCTGCGGCACCGCCCGCGCCCGGTGCGCTGACGCGAGGAGGGGTCGCGCCCCTCGGGGAACCCGCGGAGGGCGTCCGGCGTTGTGCCCGGGCGTGAGCGATCCCTCTGCGAGTCCCGGCCACCCCCCGTCCCGCCGCGCGCCCGGTGCGCGTGCCACGGGGGGTGGGCACTGATGGACTCCGGCACCCTGACCAACCTCGGGCTGGTCCTCGTCTTCATCGTCGTCGGCGGCGTCTTCGCCGGCACGGAGCTCGCGCTCGTCTCCCTGCGGGAGAGCCAGCTGCGCCAGCTCGAGCGCGACGGCGGCCGCGGCGCCAAGGTCGCGGCGGTGGCCCGCGACCCCAACCGCTTCCTCGCCGCGGTGCAGATCGGCGTGACCGTCGCCGGGTTCTTCTCCGCGGCCTACGGCGCCTCGACGCTGGCGCCCGACCTCGCACCGGTCCTCGTCGGGCTCGGCCTGCCCGAGGGGCTCGCGCAGACGGTCGCGCTGGTCGCGCTGACGCTCGTCGTCGCGTTCCTGTCCCTCGTGCTCGGCGAGCTCGTGCCCAAGCGCATCGCGCTGCAGCGGTCGGCCGCCGTCGCGCGGCTGGTCGGGCCCCCGCTGGACCGGTTCGCGCAGGCCATGCGGCCGGTGATCTGGCTGCTGTCGGTGTCCACCGACGCCGTCGTGCGGCTCTTCGGCGGGGACCCCTCCGCGCGCTCGGAGGAGATGACGAACGAGGAGCTGCGGGACCTCGTCGTCACCCACCGGGACCTGCCGGAGGCGGAGCGGCGCATCGTCGCCGACGTGTTCGACGCCTCGGACCGGTCGGTCAAGGAGGTCATGCGCCCGCGCGGCGAGGTCGCGTTCCTCGCCGCCGACCTGCCCGTCACGACCGCGCGCGAGCAGGTGGCGGCCCTGCCGTACTCGCGCTACCCCGTGACCGGGGAGGACTTCGACGACGTGCTGGGCTTCCTGCACGTGCGGGACCTGCTCGTGCCCTCGCCCGCCGGCGCGACCGTGCGCGACCTCGTCCGGCCGGTCCTCGCGGCCCCGTCGACGAACCGGGTGCTGACGACGATGGCCACCATGCGCCGCGAGGGCGTGCACCTCGCCGTCGTCGTCGACGAGTACGGCGGCACCGACGGCATCGTCACGCTCGAGGACCTCGTCGAGGAGCTCGTCGGGGAGATCCGCGACGAGTACGACGCCGAGGCCTCGCCCGTGTCCCGCACGACGGGGTCGGTGGACGCCGGCATCACCATCGAGGAGCTGGCCGAGCGCACGGGCGTCGTCGTGCCCGAGGGTCCGTACGAGACCGCGGCGGGGTACGTGCTGTGGCGGCTCGGACGGCTGGCGCGGGTCGGGGACGTCGTGCCCGCCGGCGACGAGGACGCCGCGCGGCTCGAGGTCGTGGCGGTCGACCGGCGCCGCATCACGCGCCTGCGGGTGGTGGCGCCGACGAACGCGGCGGGGCTGGTCGGGACGGCGGAGGCGGGGACGAACGCGCAGCCGAGCGCGCAGCCCACCGGGTAGCCGCCGCGTAGCCGACCGCCTGGCCGACCGCCTGGCCGACCGCCTAGCCGATCGTGTAGCCGACCGGGCGGGGGCACGGGCAGGACCGACGTCATGTCCCGTGTCCCCGGTCGGTGGGACGCTCTTCCTGCGGGGGGTCGCCGCCCGCTAGAGTGCGGCAAGCGCTTTCCAACCGGCGCGGCGCGGGAGCCGCCGCCGGCTCGACGACGAGGAGCAGGCATGAGGATCGGCGTCCCACGGGAGTCACGACCCGGAGAACGGCTCGTCAGCGCCACCCCGCGCACGGTGGCGCAGCTGGTGGCGCTGGGGTACGAGGTGGTCGTGGAGCGCGGTGCGGGCGCCGGGGCGACGCACCCCGACGAGGCGTACGCGGCCGCCGGTGCGCGCGTGGCGGACGTCGACGCGGTGCTCGGCGCTGACGTGGTGACGACCGTCGGGGTGCCGTCGGAGGACCGGCTGGCGGCCCTGCGTCCGGGGACCACGCTCGTGTCGATGCTGGCACCGGCGGCGCGGCCCGCGCTCGTCGAGCGGCTGGCCGCGCAGGGCGTCACGGCGCTGGCGCTGGACGCCGTGCCGCGCATCTCCCGGGCGCAGGCGCTGGACGTGCTCTCGACGATGTCGAACGTCGCCGGGTACCGCGCGGTCATCGAGGCGGCGGCCGAGTACGGCGGCATGTTCACCGGCCAGGTCACCGCCGCCGGGAAGACGGCCCCGGCCACCGTGTTCGTCATCGGGGCCGGTGTCGCGGGCCTCGCCGCGATCGGCGCGGCGGGCAGCCTGGGCGCGCAGGTGCGGGCCTTCGACGTCCGGCCCGAGGTGGGCGAGCAGATCGAGTCGATGGGGGCGACGTTCGTCCAGGCGCGGGCGGCCCAGCAGGCCGTCTCCGCGGACGGGTACGCGGCGGCGCTGACCGCGGAGCAGGAGGCGCTGACCGCGGCGATGTACGCGGAGGAGAGCGCCCGGGCGGACGTCGTCATCACGACGGCGCTGGTGCGCGGCACGGCCCCGACGACGATCACCGCGGAGATGGTCGCGGCCATGCGGCCCGGGTCCGTCGTCGTCGACCTGGCGGCGTCGGGCGGCGGCAACTGCGAGCTCACCGTCCCCGGGGAGCGGTACGTCTCGGAGAACGGCGTCGTCGTCCTCGGGTACACCGACCTGACGAGCCGGATGCCGGCGCACACCTCGCAGCTGGTCGGCACCAACGTCGTCAACCTGCTCAAGCTCCTCACGCCCGGCAAGGACGGCGTGCTGGTGCTCGACCTGGAGGACCCGGTGCTGCGCGGCATGACGGTCGCGCACGGCGGGGAGGTGCTGTGGCCGCCGCCGCCGGTGCAGGTGTCGGCGGCGCCGGTGACCGCCTCGGCGACGAGCGCGGTGGCGGGTGCGGCGACGAGCGCGGCGACGAGCGCGGTGGCGGGTGCGGCGCCCGGGGTGACGCCGACCGCCGACCCGGCCGTCGACCCTTCCGCGCGGGCGGCGCGCGAGGCGGCGGCCGGGCGTCGCCGGGCGGTGCTGGCCGGGCTCGCGGCCGTGCTCGTCGCGCTGGCCGTCGCCGTGTCGCCGCCGGCCTTCGCCGGGTACCTGACCGTGTTCGTGCTCGCCGTGATCGTCGGGTACTACGTCATCTCGCACGTGTCGCACTCGTTGCACACGCCGCTCATGGCCCAGACGAACGCCGTCTCGGGGATCATCCTCGTCGGCGCGCTGCTGCAGCTGGGGTCCGACTCGTGGGTCGTCACGTCGCTGGCGTTCGTCGCCGCCGCGGTGGCCTCCATCAACATCGTCGGCGGCTTCCTCGTCGCCTACCGCATGCTCGGCATGTTCCGGAAGGAGGCGTGATGACGCTCTCGTCCCTCGCCCAGGGCCTGTACCTCGTCGCCGCCGTGTGCTTCGTCCTGTCGCTCGCGGGGCTCTCGCAGCAGGCGACGGCCCGCCGCGGCAACCTGCTCGGGATGGCCGGGATGGCCCTCGCGCTCGTCGCCACCGTCGCGCTCGCGGTGGACGTGTCCGAGCGCCCCGTCCCGGTGACGCTGCTGCTCATCGCGTTGGTGTTCGCCGTGGGGGCCGTCGTCGGCACCTGGCGCGCGCGCACCGTGGAGATGACGCAGATGCCCGAGCTGATCGCGGTGCTGCACTCGTTCGTCGGCGCGGCGGCCGTGCTCGTCGGGATCAACTCCTACCTGACGGAGGAGGCCGACGTGGTCCACCTCGTCGAGGTGGGCCTCGGCGTGCTCATCGGTGCGGTCACGCTCACGGGGTCCGTGGTGGCCTACCTCAAGCTCGCCGCGCGGATCAGGAGCGCGCCGCTGACCCTGCCCGGGCGCAACCTGCTCAACGCCGGCGCGCTCGTCGTGTGCGCCGTGCTCGTCGGGTGGTTCGTCGCCGCGCCGTCGCTGGTGCCGCTGCTGCTGCTGACCGTGGTCGCGCTGGCCCTGGGGTGGCACCTCGTCGCATCGATCGGCGGCGGCGACATGCCGGTCGTCGTGTCGATGCTCAACTCGTACTCGGGGTGGGCCGCGGCGGCCGCCGGCTTCATGCTCGGCAACAACCTGCTCATCATCACCGGCGCCCTCGTCGGGTCCTCCGGCGCGATCCTGTCCTACCTCATGTGCACGGCCATGAACCGCTCCTTCGTCTCCGTCATCCTCGGCGGGTACGGCGTGGAGGCCGGGACCGCGGCCTCGGGCGACGAGGAGGTCGGCGAGCACCGCGAGGTCACGGCGGCCGAGGTCGCCCGGATGCTCGTCGGGGCGCGGAGCGTGGTCATCACGCCGGGCTACGGCATGGCGGTCGCGAAGGCGCAGTACCCGGTCGCGGAGCTCGTCAGCCGGCTGCGGGCGCAGGGCGTCGGGGTGCGGTTCGGCGTGCACCCCGTCGCGGGCCGCCTGCCCGGTCACATGAACGTGCTGCTGGCCGAGGCGAAGGTGCCCTACGACCTCGTCCTGGAGATGGACGAGATCAACGACGACCTCGCGAGCACCGACGTCGTGCTGGTCATCGGCGCCAACGACACCGTCAACCCGGCCGCCGAGGACCCGGGCTCGCCCATCGCCGGCATGCCGGTGCTCGAGGTGTGGAAGGCCAAGCAGGTGGTCGTGTTCAAGCGCTCCATGGCCACGGGCTACGCCGGCGTGCAGAACCCGCTGTTCTTCCGGCAGAACACGGCGATGCTCTTCGGCGACGCGAAGCAGCGGGTGGAGGACATCGTCGCGGCGGTCCCGGCCGCCACGGGGACGCCCGTGAGCGCGTCCGCCTGACCGCGGGCGGCGCTCGGGGACGAGCGCGTCGGCGGCGCCGCCGGGTCAGAGGGCCGGCGGCGCCGTGGAGGCACGCACCCGCAGCGAGGGGCTGACGAGCACGCGGTGCACGGGCCGGCCGGGGTCGGCCAGGCGGGCCGCCAGCAGCGCGACCGCGGCCCGCCCCACCGACCGGCGGGGCGGCCGGACGGCGGTGAGGGCGGGGCTGAAGAGGCCGGCGACCTCGTCGTCGTAGGCCACGACCGACAGGTCCCCGGGCACGGACAGCCCGCGCTGCTCGCAGCGCTGCACGAGCGCGATCGCCTCGGGGTCCGAGTGCACGAGCAGGCCTGTCGCGCCCCCGCCGCCGGCGCACCGGTCGACGAGCGCGTCGACCGCGTCCTCCCAGCCCGGTGCCTCGTGCGGGGGAAGGGGCAGCGCGAGGTCGTCGTCGCACGGCAGGCCCAGGTCCTCGCACGCCTCCCGCCAGCCGGCGAGCACGTGCCGGGTCGTCGGGCTCGTCCGGCTGGCGGCGACGAGGACGCGGCGGTGACCCAGGCCGGCGAGGTGCCGGACGGCCATCGCGGCGCCGAGCCGGTGGTCCGACACGACGGACTCCGCCGCCTCGTGGTGCGGACCGAGGGCGGCCGAGCGCTCGAGCAGCACGACGGGCACGGGAGACCGTGCCAGCCAGTCGAGGGTCGCGGCGGCGCCCGGGCCGTCGAGCGTCGGCGCCACGAGCAGCCCCCGCACGCCGGGCTGCGTCGCGAGGCGCTCGAGCTGGGGGCTCTCGTCGTCGCCCGCGTAGGAGGAGCCGCGCAGGACGATGCGCAGGCCGCGCGAGCGGGCCTCCTCCTCCGCGCCGCGGACGACCCCCGGCCAGTAGTAGTCGAGCGACGGCACGAGCATGCCGAGCGCGCCGGTGGGGGTGGCGGGGGTCGCGGTGTCCACGTCGCCGGGCGCGGAGGCGTCGGGCGCGTGGTCCGGTGACGTGCCGGCCGGTGAGGAGCCGGTCGGAGCCGCGCCGGTCGTCGTCGGGGTCGGCAGCACGCCGGGCAGCAGCGTGGCGCCTCCGTGCACGCGCTGCACCAGCCCCTCGGCGGCGAGCTGGCCGATGTCGCGGCGCAGCGTGATGGCGGTGACGCCGAGCTCGTCGACGAGGTCGGCGATGCGGACCGTTCCGCGCGTGGCCAGGGCCTCCAGGAGCTGGGCCCGCCGGGTCACCGGCAGGACGCGCCGGGTGTCGGTGACGCTCATGCCGGGACCTCCAGGTGCAGCGTGAACGAGCCCGACGCGGCCGGCTCCACCAGCGTCAGCGACAGGCGCCGCAGCCGGTCCCCCCACACGTCGACGAGCAGCGGGTCGTCCAGGGGCCGGTCCTCGACGTCCGGGTGCGCGGCGGCCGCGTCCCAGGTGAGGACGATAGCGGCGCCGGCCAGCCCGACGAGCTCCGCACGGCCCGGCCCGAGCGCGGCCACCTCGCCCGCCACCACCCAGTGCAGGCGGGTCGGCCCGGCGGCGCCGGTGGCAGCGGCCAGGTCGCTCCACTCCTCCCGCACGGTCACGGCCCCGGTGGCGCGGTCGAGGCGCGCGGTGCGCCGCCAGGTGCCGACCCCCGCGGCCGGCGGGTAGGCGGCGGCGAGGTCGAGGGACAGCTCGGCCACCCTGTCGTCGAGCCGGGCGCGGACGTCCCGGGCGGCGTGCTGCGCGCCGTGGCCCTGCTCGTGGCCGCGCACCACCGGCACGTCGTGCCAGCCGGACTGCATCGGCCACAGCGTGTACCGGTCGGGGCCGAAGGTGACGGCCGTGTAGGTGGGACGCCCGGGGTCGACGAGGACCGGCACGCCCCCCAGCGCCACGACCACGCTGCCGACGTCGTCGTGGTTGTGGTGCTCCCCGTTGTGGCCGCCCTTGACGGCCAGGACGACGCGGCTGTCGTCGGCGGCCGGCCGCGCGAGCAGCACCTGCGTCGACGGCAACCACACGTCCCGGACCAGCGGGGACGCGCCGGGCACCGCCCCGCACCACGCCGGGTCGGTCACGGCGCGCAGCAGCCGGCCGAGGCCGGGGACCTCGTCGGCGGCCGGGGCGCCCGGGCGGCGGTGGGCGGCGGCGTGCGCGACGGCCTCCGGGACGCCGAGCCGGCGCCCCCACCGGTGCAGCACCTGCCAGGGCAGGTCGTCGCCGGGGCGGGCGGGTCCGTCGGCGAGGTTGAGGTACCAGGGCCCGCCGAGGTGCATCCGGTGCGGGAACGCCACGACCTCCGCGAGCGGGGGGATCCCCGCGGGGTCCAGGGCGCCGCCCGTCGCGTGCTCGACGACCTCCAGGAGCTCCAGGAGCCGCGCGGCGCCGTTCCACCAGTAGCCGAAGCCCTCGTCGACCGCGCCGTCGGCGGGCAGGGAGGCGGCGTACCGGTCCACGTCGACGAGGGCCGCGGCGACGACCTCGGCGCGCACGTGCTCGTCGTCCTCGAGCACGAGCGCCGCGGTGACGACGTCGCCGAGGATCCACGGGTTCCAGTTGTGCACGTCCCCGTCGAGGCCCAGCCAGTGCCAGTCGCGCCGGGTCCGGTACGGCGTCAGGACCCGCGCGCGCACCTCGTGCCGCACGCGGGCGAGCAGACCGGGCGTCCGCGCCTCGAGCTCGGGACCGAGCAGGTGCACCGTCCACGCGAGCTGGGCCGCGACCTCGCCGGCCCCGAGGTCGAGGAAGGGGTCGGTCACGGTCGGCAGGAACGCGCCGTGGCGCGCCCGGGTGTCGTCGTGGGCCGGCCAGCACCACGAGCTCTGCTCGCAGAGCCCGACCGTGCCGTCGACGACCTCGTCGAGCCAGGCGTCGTCGAGCGTGACGGCGGCCGCGACGACGGCGCGCGTCAGCCGGCGCTGCCGCTCGAAGACCGCCGCCTCGTAGCCCACGCGGTCCCCGTCGCGCGCGTACCGGGCGAAGCCGGACGCGGTGGGTTGCGGCCACGGGGTGCCGCGCTCGCGGGTCGCGCGGTCGACGACGGCCCGCAGGGTCGCGCCGTCGGCGGCGGGTGCTGCGGCGGGTGCTGCGGCGTCGGCCCCGGCGCCCCACACGTCGCGGCGTGCGGCCGGAAGCAGGGGGAGCGCGTCCGCCGGCGGCCGGAGCGCGACCCGCAGGGCCGCCGGCCCGGCGGCCGCGCCCCAGGTGCGCAGGAGGGGGCCCGGTGCGTCGGTCGTGGCGGTCATGGCTCCTCGTCGAGCGTCGGGCGGTACGAGCCGCCGGGCCTGCTCCGACCGTCTCGACCGAAGCGGGTGATCGTTCGTGATCGTAACAGCGGAGCCGGCGGGGTTGAAAGAGCGGGTCTGATTGGTTTTTGATGACGACATCGCGCCGAAGCGATCAGGACTGATCTGATCCGGCCGCCGACCGGCCTCTGCCTCGCTGCACGACCGCACCCTCCCTCGACGACGAAGGACCGCTGTGCCCCCCACCTCCCGGCCCACCGCGCTGCTGGTCATGGACCCGGCGACGTTCGCGCTGCAGTTCCGCGCCGACGAGCTGGCCCGCCTGACCGCGCTCGCGGACGTCGCCGAACCGGTGTGGACGCCGGATCTCGACAGCCCGGCCGCGCGGCGCCGGCTCGCGGACGCCGAGGTGCTCCTCACCTCCTGGGGCGCGCCGGCGCTGACGCCCGAGCGCCTGGCCGCCGCACCCCGCCTGCGTGCGGTGCTGCACGCGGCGGGCAGCGTGCGCGGGCTCGTGGGCGACGAGGTGTTCCGGCGCGGCGTCCTGGTGAGCACGGCCGCGGAGGCCAACGCCGTGCCCGTCGCCGAGTTCACGCTCGCGGCGATCATCCTGGCGGGCAAGAAGGCGCCGTTCCTGGCAGCGCAGGGCCGCCACGCACCGGTCTCCTGGGGTGCGGTGGTCGGGCGCGAGGACCTGTCGAACCGCGGGCGCACGGTCGTCGTCGTCGGCTTCTCGCGCATCGGCCGCCGCGTGGTGGAGATGCTGCGGCTGCTCGACACGGCGGCGGTGCTCGTCGTCGACCCGTACGCGGACCCGGCGGCGGTGCGGGCCGCGGGGGGCGAGCCCGCCGGGCTCGACGACGCGCTGCGCCGTGCGGACGTCCTGTCCCTCCACGCGCCGGCGCTCCCGGAGACCCACCGCATGATCGGTGCGCGGGAGCTCGCCCTCCTGCCGGCCGGGGCCACGCTCGTCAACACCGCCCGGGGCAGCCTCGTCGACACCGACGCCCTGCTCGCGGCGTGCGCGGCCGGCCGGCTCGACGCGATCCTCGACGTCACCGACCCCGAACCCTTGCCGACCGGCCACCCGCTGCTCGCGCTGCCCAACGTCATGGTGACGCCGCACGTCGCGGGTTCCCTGGGCGCCGAGACCCGGCGGATGGCCCAGCACGCGCTCGACGAGCTGGAGGCCCTCGCGCAGGGGCGCCCGCTCGCCACGCCGCTGACGGTGGACGCGACGGCGGTGAGCGCGTGAGCGCCGGCGCGGGCTGGGACCGCGACCGCTGGGCCGCTCTCGCCGACCACCTGCTGCTGTCGGTGCGCCCCTACGCCTCGCCGGACCACGCCCTCGTGACCCCGCCCGGCGGCCCGGGCGGCTACGGCACGGCGGTCGACGGCCTCGAGGGCTTCGCGCGGACCTTCCTCACCGCCGGTTTCCGCCTCGCGGGGGAGCGCGGCGCCGACCCGCTCGACCTCGCCGGCTGGTACGCGCAGGGACTGGCCGCGGGCACGGACCCCCACGGCCCGCACCGCTGGGTACGCCTGGAGGAGCACGGGCAGGCGAAGGTCGAGGCGGCCTCGATCGCGCTCGTCCTCGACCTCACACGGCCGTGGATCTGGGACCGGCTGTCGCCCCGCGTGCAGGAGCAGGTTGTCGACTACCTGGCGCCCGCGGTCGGCGACGACACCTACCCGCGCATCAACTGGGTCTGGTTCCGCCTCGTCGTCCAGACGTTCCTGCGCTCCGTCGGCGGTCCGCACGCGCTCGACGAGATGCGCGCCGACCTGGCCACGCACGACTCCTTCGCGCGCGTCGACGGCTGGCTGTCGGACGGCGCCGAGCGGTCGTTCGACCACTACGTCGGCTGGGCGCTGCACCTCTACCCGACCCTGTGGGCCCGCATGGCCGGGGCGACGGACCTGGCGGCGCCGCGGCGCGAGCGGGACACCGCGGCGCTGGACCGGTTCCTGCAGGACGCGGTGCACCTCGTCGGTGGCGACGGCTCACCCCTCGTGCAGGGCCGCAGCCTCGCCTACCGGTTCGCGGCGGCAGCGCCCTTCTGGGTGGGTGCGGTCGCCGAGGTGCCGTCGACGCCGCCGGCTGTCCTGCGCCGCTGCGCGTCCGCGGTCGTCGACCACTTCGTCACGCGCGGCGTCCCCGACGAGCGCGGCCTGCTGACCCTCGGCTGGCACGGCGCCTGGCCGGCGCTGGCCCAGTCCTACTCGGGTCCGGGCTCGCCGTACTGGGCGAGCAAGGGGCTGCTCGGCCTGGCGCTGCCCGCGGACCACCCGGTGTGGACCGCCGCCGAGGCGCCCCTGCCGGCGGAGGCGGGCGACGACCTGCGCCGGGTCCGCGCCGCGGGCTGGCTCGTGAGCGGCACGGCGGCCGACGGCGTCGTCCGCGTCGTCAACCACGGCACCGACTACGCGGTCCCCGGCGCCACGGGCGGCGACTCCCCGCTGTACGCGCGGCTCGGCTACTCCACGGCGACGGCCCCGCTGCTCGACGAGGGCGCCTGGACGGCGCCCGTGGACCAGTCCGTCGTCCTCGTGGACGCCGCGGGCCGGCGCTCGCACCGCACGGGCTTCGCCGTGCTGGGGCTCGACGACGCTCCGACGACGACGACGACGACGACGGCCGACGGCTCGCCGGCGGCGGTGTCCGCGACGGCCCTCGTCGCCGGGTCCCGCGCCGCGGCGCACTGGGTGAGCGCCGAGCCGGGCCCCGCGCACGGCAGCGGGCTCGCCGGGACCGCGCAGGGCGCCGGGACGGTGACGACGGTCTCGGTCGTCCGTGGTGCGTGGGAGGTGCGGCTGGTCCGCGTCGAGGACGCGGCGCCGGCGGCGGTGGCCCTCGAGGTCGGCGGCTGGGCGTTGGCCGACGGGACGCCGCCCGCCGAGGGGCCGGCCGGCACGGTGCGCACGGACCGGCTCGTCTCGGCGGTCGTGCCGCTGCCTCTGGGTGGCGAGTGCGAGCAGGGCGGGCTCCGGGTCGAGCGGCGGACGGACGCCTCTCCGCTCGGCACCCATGCCGCGGTGCCGGTGCTCCGGCTGCCCGTCACGACGCCCGGGGCGGCAGGAGGCGCGACGGCCGACTGGCACGCGGTGGCCGTCGCCCTCGTCGGGCGCGCACCGGGGTCGCCGACGACCGACGACCCGGCCGCCCCCCGGCTGGACCGGCCGGACCACGCCCACGTGCAGGTGACGTGGGACGACGGAGCACGCACCAGGGTGCGGCTCCCGCAGGACGGGGACGGCGCCGCCGTCCCGTCAGGAGAGGTCGGCGACGACGGACGTCGCCGGACGGTGGAGGAGACGCGATGAAGCGCAGGATCGTGCAGGGGCTCGCCGCCACGGCGGCGACCGCCCTGCTGCTGGGCGGCTGCGGCAGCGGCGGCGAGGCCGCGGCGGACGAGACGCTCGACCCGGACGCCCCCGTCACGCTGACGGTGTCGGTGTGGAACCTCGAGGGGACGCCGGAGTTCGGCGCGCTCTTCGACGCCTACGAGGCGGCGCACCCGAACGTCACGATCGAGCCGGTCGACATCCTGGCCGACGACTACCCGACCAAGGTGACGACGATGCTCGCCGGCGGCGACAGCACCGACGTCATCACGATGAAGAACGTCATCGACTACGCGCGCTACGCCACGAACGGCCAGCTCGCCGACGTCTCCGACCTCGCGGAGGAGACCTCCGACCTCGCGGGCCTGGACGCCTTCGACCAGGACGGCAGCTACTTCGCGCTGCCGTACCGCCAGGACTTCTGGGTCCTCTTCTACAACAAGGCGATCTTCGACGCCGTCGGCGAGGAGTACCCGACCGACCTCACCTGGGACGAGTACGCCGAGCTGGCGGAGCGCATCACCGAGGAGGCCGCCGCGGCCGGGGTGACGCCGGCCGAGGGCCAGACGACCTACGGCACCTACCAGCACACGTGGCGCTCGACGGTGCAGGCGATCGCCGACGCGCAGACCGACGGCGACCAGCTCTCGGGCGACTACGAGTTCTTCGCGCCGTACTACGAGCGGGCGCTGGAGCTGCAGGACGCGGGCGCCACCCTCGACTTCAGCACCGCCTCCACGCAGAAGATCAGCTACCGCACGATGTTCACGACGGGCCAGGCCGCGATGCTGCCCATGGGTTCCTGGTTCATCGCCGGCCTGCTGCAGGCGGAGGCGGCCGGGGAGACCGACGTGGACTGGGGCATCGCCCCGATGCCGCAGGCCGAGGACGCCGACGAGGTCACCACCTTCGGCTCGCCCACCGCGTTCGCGGTGAACAAGAACGCCGAGAACAGCGCCGCCGCGCGGGACTTCGTCGCCTGGGCCGCGAGCGAGGAGGGCGCGAAGGCCATCACCGCCATCGGCGTCGTGCCCTCGCTGCAGTCCGACGCCATCACGGAGGCCTACTTCGCCCTCGAGGGCATGCCGACGGACGAGACCTCGCGGGCCGCCTTCGAGCCCGACGAGGTGGCCCTCGAGATGCCGGTCGCCCCGACGACGAGCCAGGTCGACCAGATCCTCAACGAGGAGCACCAGAACATCATGACGGGCTCCGTGCCCCTCGAGGACGCCCTGGCCACGATGGCCGACCGCGTCCAGAACGAGGTCGGCTGAGGCGACGATGGCCTCCACGACGCTCGACCGCCCCGCCGCCGCACCGCGGCGGGGCGGTCCCGCCGGGCGGCGCCCGGCCTACGTCAACCGGCGCCAGGTGCGCCGCAACACCCTGCTGGGCTGGTCGTTCATCCTGCCCAACTTCGTCGGTTTCGCGCTGCTGACGCTCGTACCCGTCATCGCGACGTTCGGCATCGCCTTCACGCGGTGGAACGCGTACGCCGCCCCCGAGTTCACGGGGCTGGACAACCTCACGCGCCTCGTCGGCGACGAGAACTTCCGCGTCGCCCTGGTGAACACGCTGTACTACACCGTCGGGCACGTGCCGCTGACGATGGCGGCCTCCCTCGGCCTGGCCCTGGCGCTGAACCGGAAGATCCGCGGCCTGGCGTTCTTCCGCACGGCCGCGTTCTTCCCCTACATCACGTCGATCGTCGCCGTCGCCGTGGTCTGGAACATGCTCTACAACCCGTCCCAGGGACCGATCAACCAGCTCCTGACGACGTTCGGCGTCAGCGACCCGCCGGGCTGGACGTCCGACCCCACCTGGGCCATGCCGGCGGTGATCCTCACCGGGGTGTGGAAGGACATGGGCTACTACATGATCCTGTTCCTGGCCGGCCTGCAGACGATCCCGCCGGAGCTGTACGAGGCGGCGAAGACGGACGGCGCCAACGCCCTGCAGCGGTTCCGGCACGTGACGGTCCCGTGCCTGCGCCCCACGACGTTCTTCGTCCTCATCATGCTGACCATCGGCTCGTTCAAGGTCTTCGACCTCATCGTCGTCATGACGAACGGCGGCCCGGGCCGCAGCACGCTCGTGCTGTCCCAGCTCATCTACCGCGAGGGCATCGTCAACGGCCGGTTCGGGTACTCCTCGGCCGTCGCGCTGGCGCTCTTCCTGCTCGTCCTCGTGATCACCCTGCTGCAGTACGCCCGCAACCAGCGGCTGGAGACGTGATGACGACCGCTCTCGGACCCCGCACCGGCACCACCGCCCCGTTGCCCGCCGGCACCCCGGCCGCCACCCGCGACCGCGCCCGGCCCGTGCGCCCGTGGGCGAAGCCGCTCACCTACGTGCTGCTCGTCGCGCTGTCGGCGCTGCTGCTCGTGCCGTTCTTCTGGATGGTCTCGGCGTCGCTGAAGACGAACGACCAGGTCTTCACGGTGCCGATCCGGTGGATCCCGGAGGAGCTGCACTGGGACAACTTCGTCACCATCTGGGACCGGGTCCCGCTGATGACCTACCTGCGCAACTCGGCGTTCCTCGCCGGGGTCATCACGCTGCTGCAGGTGCTCACCGGGAGCTTCGCGGCGTACGGGTTCTCCAAGATCCGGTTCCCCGGCCGCGACGGGCTCTTCCTCGCCTACATCGCCACCATCGCGGTGCCCTGGCAGGCCTACATGATCCCGCAGTACATCCTCATGCAGCGGGCCGGCCTGGTGAACACGTTCACCGCGCTCATCCTGCTGCAGGCGTTCAGCGCCTTCGGGGTGTTCCTCATGCGGCAGTACTACATGTCCGTGCCCGACGAGCTCGTCGAGGCCGCGCGCATCGACGGGCTGTCGGAGTACGGCATCTACCGGCGGATCATGCTGCCCCTGTCGGTGCCGGCGCTGGCCAGCCTCGCGCTGCTGACGTTCGTCAACACCTGGAACGACTTCATGGGCCCGTTCATCTACCTGACCAGCAACGACCTCTGGACGATCCAGCTCGGGCTGCGCCAGTTCGTCGGCCAGTTCGACGCGGAGTACGCGATGATCATGACCGGCTCGGTGATCTCCGTGATCCCCATCCTGCTCGTCTTCCTCCTCGGGCAGCGGTACTTCATCCAGGGCATCGCGACGAGCGGCCTGAAGGGCTGACCGCCGTGCCGCACCTGTCCTTCGAGACGGCGACGCGCGCCACCGGCGCCGTCTACACGGCGTTGGCGACGAACCTCGCGCTCGCCCTCGCGCTGGGGCCGCTGCTCGTGCTGCTCGCCGCGCTGCCGGCCGGCGCCGGGGGCTGGCCGCTCCTGCTGCTCGTCGCCGGGGCGCTTGGAGCGCCTGCGCTGGCCGGCGCCGCGGCCGTGTGCGCGGCCTGGTCCGCGGACGGCTCGACGACCGCGCTGCGCACCTTCGCGCGCGGCTGGGCCGGGTCGCTCCGGCGGACGGTCCCCGTGGGCCTGGGCGTCGGCGCGGTGCTCGTCGTCGTCGGCGTGGACGCCGTCGTGCTGACGGGGGCACCGGGAGGGACGTCGATCGGCGCGCTGCTCCTGCCGCTGCTCGTCGTGGTCGGGGCGCTGGCGGTGGCCGCCGGCGTGCTGGCGGTCGTGGTGCTGGCGGAGCGCCCGGCGGCCCGCCTGCAGGACGTGCTGCGGCCCGCGGTGTGGATCGCGGTCCGGCGCTGGCCGCTGACGCTGCTCTCGCTGGGGGTGCTGGGGCTCCTCGTCGCCGCCGTGGCCGCGCGGCCCGCGCTCGGCCTCGGCCTCGCGGCCACGCCGCTGCTGTACGTGGTCTGGGCCGGCAGCCGGTGGTCGCTCACGCCCGTCCTGGGCGAGGTGCGCCCTGCCGGCGTCGCTGCGGCGCACCCGGTCGGGACGGCGTGAGGGTCGGGTACCGTCCGCGGGGCGTGCGCCGGCCGGGTCCGGTGCCGGTGCCGAGGGGGCGACGATGACGACGGGCAGCAGCACGGGCAGCAACGACGACACGGGGAGCGGCACGCGCGGCGGCACGGGACCGGCCGGTGGCGACGTGCGCCGGGCGCTCGTCCTCGTCGGTCGCGGGCGCTACGCCGACCCCTGGCACGACGACGCGGCGACCGGCCACCGCGTCGCCGGGGTGCTCGCCGCCCGCGGCCTCGTGCCGGAGGTGCGGGGCACGGCTCCGGACGTGCTCACGGGTGACCTCGCGCCGGCGCACGTCCGGGCGCAGGTTCCGGCGCTGCTCGTCGTCGTCGCCGGCACGGGACGTCGTGACCCCGGCTGGGACGGCGACGACGCCGCCTGGTCCGCCTTCCACTCCCGGCTGGCGGCGCTCGTCGTCGAGCACGGGGTGCCGCTCCTGGCCCTGCACCAGGCGGCCAACACCTTCACCGACGCGCCCGGCTGGGCGGAGCTCGTCGGCGGCCGCTGGGTGCCGGGGCTGTCGATGCACCCGCCGATCGGGCCGGCGACCTTCACGCCGGTACCCGGGGAGGACCACCCGGTGGTCGCGGGGCTCGCACCGGTCGAGGCGTTCGACGAGCGCTACTGCCTGCTGCAGCCGGCCGTGTCCTCGCGCGTGCTCGTGACCACGGCCCACGACGGGACGGACCACCCGGTGGTGTGGCAGGCGGCGGGCCCGGGCCGCGTGCTCTACGACGCCCTCGGGCACGACACGCGCTCCTACGACAGCCCGGGGCGGCTCGCCCTCCTGGGACGTGAGGTGGAGTGGCTTGTCAGCACGGTGAGGTAAGCCTTACCTTCTCCGCGTGACGACGACGCGACCCGCCGACGCCGCGGCCCCGGCCGAGCACGTCCGCGCGCACGCCACCGTGGACCCCGTGCCCGCCGGCCCGGCGCTGTCGGGCCGCGGCCTCCACCTCGCCTACGACGGCCACGTCGTGGCGGCCGACGTCTCGCTCGCCCTGCGCGCCGGGACCGTGACGGCTCTCGTCGGGCCGAACGGCAGCGGCAAGTCCACGGTGCTGCGGGCGCTGGCGCGCCTGCACCGCCCGGGCGCGGGTGAGGTCCTGCTGCCCGAGGGCGACGCGGCCGCGCTCGACACCCGCGCGTTCGCCCGCCGCGTGACCCTCCTCGCGCAGAGCCGGCCGGTGCCGGGCGGTGTCACCGTCCGCGAGGTCGTCGCGTACGGCCGCCACCCGCACCGCGCGCGCTGGCGCGGCACCGACCACGACGGCGCCCGGGCCGTGGCCCACGCCCTGGCCGTGACGGGGACCGCCGCGATGGCGGACCGCGCGGTGGACGAGCTGTCGGGCGGGGAGCTGCAGCGCGTGTGGTTCGCCACCTGCCTCGCCCAGGACACCGCGGTCCTCCTGCTCGACGAGCCGACGAACCACCTCGACCTGCGCTACCAGGTGGAGGTCCTCGACCTCGTCCGCGACCTGGCCGACGAGCACGGCGTGGCCGTCGGGGTCGTCCTGCACGACCTCGACCAGGCCGCGGCCGTCGCGGACCAGGTGGTCCTCCTGCACGGCGGTGCCGTCGTGTCCGCCGGGACGCCCGCCGAGGTGCTCACGGCCGCGGACCTCAGCGCCGTGTACGGCCTGCCCGTCGAGGTGAGCACCGACCCCCGCACGGGCCTCGTCCACACGCACCCCGTGTCCCGCCACGCGGCCCGGCGTCCTGCCGTGCGCCGACCGGAGCCGGTACCCGTCGCCTGAGCGACGCCCCCGCCTCCCACCGACCACCACCGCGCCGCCGCCCGCCCGGGCGCGGCCACCGCACCCGCCCCTGCCCGGGGCACCGACCCGAGGACGACCATGCCCATCGCCCCCGCCCCCCTGCACACCCGACCGCCGGTCCGCCGGCTCCGCCGCGGCCGGTCCGCGGTCCTCGCTGCCGGCCTCCTGGCCGCCGCCGTCGCCCTCGCCGGCTGCGGCACCACGGAGGACGCCGCCGCGCAGGACGACGCCGCGACCAGCGCGGCCCCGTCCGGCGGCCCGGTCACCATCACCGACGAGCGCGGCGAGGTCACGCTCGACGCCCCCGCGCAGGACGTCGTCTCCCTCGAGTGGGGCCTGACGGAGAACCTCCTCACGCTCGGCGTCGAGCCCGTCGGGCAGGCGGACGTGGCCGGCTACAACACGTGGGACACCGTCGTGCCGCTCGACGCGGACACCCCCGACGTCGGCTTCCGCGGCGAGCCGAGCCTCGACGCCATCGTGGCGCTGGACGCGGACCTCGTCGTCACCACCACCGACCTGCCCGAGGCCGTCATCGCGCAGATCGAGGAGACGGTCCCGGTCCTGGCCCTGCGCGGGTCGGACGCGGCCGACCCACTGGGCTACATGCGCTCGACCGTGGAGCTGCTGGCCGAGGCCACGGGCACCCAGGACCGCGCCGAGACCGTGCTGGCCGACTTCGACGCGGCCGTGGCCGACGGGCGTGCGGCGCTCGAGGAGGCCGGCGTCGCCGGCGGGACCGTCACGATGGCCGACGGCTGGGTCACCGACGGCGTGGTCTCCGTCCGCATGTACACCCCCGGCTCCTACCTGGGCGCGCTGCTGGCCGAGCTCGGCCTCGAGAACGGCTGGACGGGCGAGGGCGACCCGGACTACGGCCTCGCGACGACCGACGTCGAGGGTCTGACCGCGCTGGGCGAGCTCGACTTCCTCTACGTGTCGAACGGAGCCGAGACCGACCCGTTCGCCGAGGGCCTCGCCGGCAACGCGGTGTGGGAGGGCCTGCCCTTCGTCGCGGCCGGCGACGTGCACCGCCTGCCCGACGGCATCTGGCTCTTCGGCGGCCCGGCCTCCGGCACGGCGTACGTCGAGGCCGTCGTCGACGCGCTCGCGGGCTGACGTGACCGCCGTCGCGGGGACCCCGGCGGTCGCGGCCCCCGCGGGCGGCGCCCCGGCCGGCGGGACGACCGCCCCCGACCGCCGTGCCGCCGGCCGCCCGGCCGCGGCCGTGCTCGTCGGCGTCCTCCTGCTCGTCGTCGTGCTCGGCGCCGTGGACCTCACGCTCGGCACGTCGTCCGTGGGCCTCGGCGACCTGGTGCGGCTCGTCGTCGGGGAGGGCGACGAGCGCACCGCCGCCGTGCTCGTCGCCTCCCGGCTGCCGCGGGTCCTCGCGGCGGTGCTCGTCGGGCTCGCGCTCGGCGTGGCCGGGGCCGTGCTGCAGTCCGTGGCGCGCAACCCGCTGGCGTCGCCGGACACGCTCGCGGTGAACGCCGGGGCGCACCTCGCGGTCGTGCTCACGGCCGTGGTCGGCGCCTCGCTGCCGCTGCTGCTGCGCGGGTCGGTGGCCTTCGTCGGCGGGCTCGCGGCGGCCGGGCTGGTGCTCGCGCTGAGCCGGGCCGGGGCCGCGGGCCCGACCCGGCTGGTGCTCGCGGGGTCCGCCACCACGCTGGCGCTGGCCTCGCTCACCACGGTCCTCCTCGTGCTGTTCGCACAGGAGACGACGGGCCTGTTCGCGTGGGGCAGCGGGTCGGTCGTCCAGTCCGGGACGCGGACCGTCCTGCAGGTGCTGCCGGTCGTCCTCGTGGTGGGCGCGGGCACGGTCGCGCTCGCCTCGCGCCTGGACCTGCTGGCGCTGGGCGACGACGCCGCCGCCTCCCTCGGCCTGGCCGTCGGCCGGACCCGGGTGCTGGCCGTGGTGCTCGCCGTGGTGCTGTCCGCCGCCGCGGTGACGGTGGCCGGACCGGTCGGGTTCGTCGGGCTCGCGGCGCCCGTGCTGGCGCGGCTCGTCGCCCGGCGGGTCCCGGGGCTGTCCCGGCACCGGCTGCTGCTGCCGTTCGCGGGGCTCGTCGGCGCCGTCGTCGTGCTGGCCGCGGACCTGCTGCTGCGCGTCCTGCTGCCCGGCACGGACGCGGTCGCGGTGCCCACGGGCGTGGTGACCACGCTGCTCGGCGCGGTCGTCCTCGTCGTCGTCGCCCGCCGGCTGCGCGACGAGGTCGCCCGCCGCAGCGCCGGCGCGGGGGCCGGTGTCCGCCCGCGCACCGCCCGGCGGGCGCTCGCCGTCGGCGGCGTCCTGGTCGCCGCGCTGGTCGGGGCCGTCGTGGCCGCGCTGCTGCTCGGGGACCGGCTGCTGCTGCTCGGGGACGTCGCGCTGTGGCTCGACGGCACCGCCGGGCGGACAGTCTCCTTCGTGCTCGACCAGCGGGTGCCGCGCGTGCTCGCGGCGGTCCTGGCCGGGGCGGCGCTCGCGCTCGCGGGGGCGGTCGTGCAGGCGGTGTGCCGCAACGCGCTGGCCGAGCCGTCGCTGCTCGGGGTGACCGGCGGTGCGGGGGTGGGCGCGGTGGTGCTCATCGTGCTGGTGCCGACGGCGGGCCCGTGGGTCGTGCCGGCCGCGGCCGCCGCGGGGGCGCTGGTCGCGTTCGCCCTCGTGCAGGCCCTCGCCGCGCGCGGGGGGCTGGGGTCGGACCGCGTCGTGCTCGTCGGCCTCGGGGTGCAGGCGGCGACGACCGCGCTCATCACCGTGCTCGTCGTCGTCACCAACCCCTGGAACACGACGATGGCGCTCACCTGGCTCTCGGGCTCGACCTACGGGCGCTCCCTGGCGCAGTGCGCGCCCGTCGCGGTCGCGCTGCTCGTCGTGCTGCCCGTGGCCCTCGCGCGGCGGCGGACGCTCGACCTCGTCGCGCTCGACGACGACACCCCGCGGGTCCTGGGCGTGCGGCTCGCGCGCGAGCGCGGGATGCTGCTCACGCTCGCCGCGCTGCTCACGGCCGCGGCGGTGGCCGCGGTCGGGATCGTGGGTTTCGTCGGGCTCGTCGCCCCGCACCTGGCCCGGCGGCTCGTCGGCGCGGGGCACGCGCGCGTCCTGCCGGTCGCCACCGTGCTGGGTGCGCTGCTCGTCAGCGTGTCCGACACGATCGGCCGGACCGTCATCGCCCCGGGCCAGGTCCCGGTCGGGCTCGTCACCGCGCTCGTCGGGGCGCCGTACTTCGTGTGGCTGCTCTGGCGCACGCGGCGGCGCGCCGGGGTGTGAGCGCGGGCGCGGGACGAGGGCCGCGGGCCGGGCTCAACCGCGCGGAGGCGTGCTGTCCCGCAGCACGACCTCCGTGCGGATCTCGGTCGCACGGACCTCGTCGCCCCGCGGGGTGAGCGCCAGCTCGGCGGCGGCCTCACCCGCCTCGTCGAGCGGGATGCGGACGGTGGTCAGCCCGGGCACGACGTCCCTCAGCGTCGCGATGTCGTCGAAGCCGGCGACGGCCACGTCCTCGGGCACGCGCACGCCCAGCGCCCGGGCCGCCGAGAGGGCCCCGAGGGCCATGACGTCGTTGGCGGCGAAGACGACCTCCGGCCGAGGGCGCGTGCGCAGCAAGGTGGTCATCGCCTCGGCGCCGCCCTCCCACGTGAACGCCCCGTGCACCACGTCGGCCGGGTCGATCCGGCCGCCTGCACCGGCCCAGGCGGTGACGAAGCCGTCGCGCCGGTTCTGCGCCGTGAGCCGGTCGGTCGGTCCGCCGAGGATCGCCGCCCGCCGGTAGCCCAGGCCCCACAGCGCCAGCGCCAGGTCCCGCGCGCCGCCGGCGTTGTCGATGACGACGCTGTCCACGCCGTCCAGCGGCTGCCCGACGAGGGCCACCGACGCGCCGCCCGCCTGGAGGTCCAGCAGCGCCGCGCGCAGGCGCTCCTCGCGGTCGGGGTCGGCGAGCCGACCGCCGGCGACGATGACGGCCCGCGCGCGCAGGCGCTGCATGAGCGCGACGAGCTCGATCTCCCGGTCGGCCTCGTTCTGCGTGCTCGCCAGCGTCACGTGCAGGCCCACGCGGTCCGCGGCGCGCGTGACGGCCGCCGCGATCGTCGAGAAGTAGGGGTCGGCGATGTCGTGCACGACGAGGCCGACGGAGGTCGTCGCGCCGCGGGCCATGGCCTGGGCGTTGGCGTCGGGCGCGTACCGCAGCTCCGCGGCGGCGGCGACCACGCGCTCGCGCAGGGCCGGCTGGACCGTGCGGTTCGAGCTGCCGTTGAGCGCCCGGGAGGCGGTCGCGAGCGACACGCCGGCCTGGCGTGCCACGTCGCTCAGCGTCACCCTCGCCACCACGGGGAGAGGGTAGCGGTCGGAGGCCCGCCCGCGGCGGCCCGCGCGGCGCAGCGCGCGGTCGGTCGCCGGCTCCGGCGGGCGAGCCGCCCGGGCGTCGGGCAGGACGTCGGTCACGGCGGCTCCTTCGCCGGTCGCGCCCGCCGGCCCTCGTCGGCCGGTGGGAGGAAAGCGCTTGCAGGTCCGACTGTACTCATCCGGACGGGGGACGGAACCCCCTCGCGCCGCGCCGACGGCGGTTCCCGGAGCGCTGCGGCCGGTGCTTGACGGACCCGCCACCGGCCCCTAC
The DNA here is from genome assembly GCF_900111925.1 of Cellulomonas marina. Taxonomy (GTDB): domain Bacteria; phylum Actinomycetota; class Actinomycetes; order Actinomycetales; family Cellulomonadaceae; genus Cellulomonas; species Cellulomonas marina. Next base: position 31,129 of record NZ_FOKA01000019.1, on the reverse strand, counting down.
CGTGGAAAGCGCATTCCTCCCGGCGCCGGTGCCGGGGGCGGACGAGGACCCTGGAGCTGGAATGGCCACGCGCACGCTGCGGATCGCGATGAACGGCATCACGGGACGGATGGGGTACCGCCAGCACCTGGTGCGCTCGATCCTCCCCACCCGCGAGCAGGGCGGCATCACCCTGCCCGACGGGACGACCGTGCAGGTCGAGCCCGTCCTCGTCGGCCGCAACGCCGAGAAGGTCGAGGCGCTGGCGCGGCAGCACGACGTCGAGCACTGGACGACGGACCTCGAGCAGGCCATCCACGACGACGCGACCGACATCGTCTTCGACGCCTCGATGACCAGCCTGCGTGCGGACACGCTGAGCCGGGCCATGAAGGCCGGCAAGCACGTCTACACGGAGAAGCCCACGGCGGAGACGCTGGCCGAGGCCGTCGACCTGGCCCGCCTGCGCGAGGAGACCGGCGTCACCGCGGGCGTCGTGCACGACAAGCTGTACCTGCCGGGCCTGGTCAAGCTGCGCCGCCTCGTCGACGAAGGCTTCTTCGGCCGGATCCTGTCCCTGCGCGGGGAGTTCGGGTACTGGGTGTTCGAGGGCGAGCACCAGGCGGCCCAGCGCCCGTCGTGGAACTACCGCAAGCAGGACGGCGGCGGCATGACCGTCGACATGTTCTGCCACTGGAACTACGTGCTCGAGGGCATCATCGGGACGGTCCGCACGGTCTCGGCGCAGACCGCCACGCACATCCCGGTCCGCTGGGACGAGCGCGGCGACGTGTACGACGCCACCGCGGACGACGCCGCCTACGGCATCTTCGGCCTGGAGACCCCGGCCGGGGACCCCGTCGTCGCCCAGATCAACTCCTCCTGGGCGGTGCGCGTACACCGCGACGAGCTCGTCGAGTTCCAGGTGGACGGCACGCACGGCTCGGCCGTCGCCGGGCTGTTCCGGTGCGTCGCCCAGCAGCGCGCCCACACGCCCAAGCCGGTGTGGAACCCCGACCTGCCGACGACCGAGCGCTTCCGGGACCAGTGGCTGGACGTCCCCGCCAACGCCGAGCTGCAGAACGGGTTCAAGGCGCAGTGGGAGGAGTTCCTCGCGGACGTCGCCCAGGGGCGGCCGCACCGCTTCGACCTCCTGTCGGCCGCGCGCGGCGTGCAGCTCGCCGAGCTCGGGCTGCGCTCCTCCGACGAGGGCCGCCGCCTCGACGTCCCGGCGATCACGCTGTGACGAGGGCACCCGAGGTGGCTCCGCGCGCCGCGGCCGCACCCGTCGGTCAGGCCGCGGCCGGCCGTCCGGCCGAGCTCGCGCGGCTGTCGTTGAACACGGCGACGACGAAGGCGCTGACGCTCGAGCAGGCGGCGACGGCCGCGGCCGGCGCCGGCCTGTCGTCGATCGGCCTGTGGCGGGACCGCGTGCAGGAGGTGGGCGCGGCGCAGGCCGCGCGGATCGTCGCCGACCACGGCCTGCGGGTGTCCTCGCTGTGCCGCGGGGGCTTCCTCACGGCCGCCGACGAGACCGCAGCCCGTAGTGCGCTCGACGACAACCGGCGCGCGATCGAGGAGGCCGCCACCGTCGGCACCCGCGAGCTCGTCATGGTCGTCGGCGGTCTGCCCGCGGCGAGCGCCCCCGGGGGCCCGGCGCAGCCCTACCCCGGGGACCGTGCCGCGGACCCGGGCCGCGACGTCGTCGCCGCGCGGGAGCGCGTGGCCGAGCGGATCGGCGAGCTCGCGCCGTTCGCGGCCGGGCACGGCGTGCGGCTGGTGCTCGAGGCGCTGCACCCGATGTTCGCGGCCGACCGTGCCGTCATCTCGACGCTCGGCCAGGCGCTCGACCTCGCCGAGCCGTTCCCCGCGGAGGTCGTCGGCGTCGTCGTCGACACCTACCACGTGTGGTGGGACCCGGACCTGCGCGCGCAGGTCGCGCGGGCGGGCGCGACCGGCCGCATCGCGGGTTACCAGGTGTGCGACTGGACCCTGCCGCTGGCCGCCGACCCGTTGCTGTCCCGCGGGCACGTCGGCGACGGCTACGTGGACTTCGCGTCCATCACCCGCTGGGTCGCCGAGGCCGGGTACACCGGCGACGTCGAGGTGGAGATCTTCCACCAGGGCGTCTGGGACACCCCGGCCGAGCAGACCCTGAGCACGATGGCGGAGCGGTACGTCCGGCACGTCCTGCCGTACCTCTGACCCGACCGCTCAAGGGCGGCCCTCCGTCACCCGATGGGAGCAGCGGGGCACGGCGGACGGAGGGCGGTCATGGACGGCATCGCGGGGATCGGCGGCCGGATCGCGGCGATCGAGAGCGGCATCGCCGAGCTGCGGACGGGGGCCGGCGTCGCGACGGCGACGACGTGGCCCGCCGGCGCGGCCGGCGGTGTCCTCGGCATGTCGACCCTCGCGGGGCCGTCCTCGTCTGCGGGCGGCACCACGACCGGCACGACGACCGGCACGGCGGCCGGGAGCTTCGCGTCCGTGCTGGCCGACCAAGTGGCGCGATCCACGACCGGCGCCACGACGGGCGCCGCCACCACCACGGCGCCCGGCGGCCCGCTGCCCGCGGTCGCCGGGTTCACCGCCGAGCAGGTCGGCAACGCCGCGGCGATCGTCGCCGCCGGGCGGGCGCTGGGCCTGTCCGTGCGCGACCAGACGATCGGCGTCATGACGGCGATGGGGGAGTCCTCGCTGCGCAACGTCGACCACGGCGACGCCGCAGGACCCGACAGCATCGGCCTGTTCCAGCAGCGCGACAACGGCGCGTGGGGCACGCTCGCGGACCGCACCGACCCGACCCGCAGCGCCACGGCCTTCTTCCGCGCGCTGCAGGGCGTCGCCGGGCGGGACGCCATGGCGCCGACGCTCGTCGCCCACGCCGTGCAGCGGAACGCCGACCCGCAGCACTACGCGTCGCGCTGGGCCGACGCGGTGCGGGTCGTCGGCGCCCTCACGGGCGCGGCGACCACCGGCGCCTGAGGGCACCGGCCGGCAGGGGTCAGCCCACCTCGCCCAGCACCGTGACGCTCGACCCGACGCTGAGCCGGTCGGCGACGCGCTGAGCCGTGGCGAGGGCCTCGTCCTCCGTCGCGGCCGTGACGAGCAGGGTGAACTCGACGCCCTCGTCCTGCCGGAGCGCCTCCTCGACGGCGACGCCGCTCTCGTCGGCGACGGCGGCGTCGAGCGGCGAGACCTGCCCCTCGAGCCAACCGGCGGTCTGCGCGGTGCCGGAGATGCGGTAGGCGGCCATGGGTCCAGCCTGGGATCGTCACGCGCGACCCGCCACCCGGGCGGCCGGCGAGGGCCCGTGAGCGGCAGACTGGCCGGGTGCGCGAGCTCGTCGTCCTCGGGACGGCCTCCCAGGTGCCCACCCGGACGCGCAACCACAACGGCTACGTGCTGCGGTGGGACTCCGAGACGTACCTGTTCGACCCCGGCGAGGGGACGCAGCGCCAGCTCACGCTCGCCGGGGTGGCGCCGCCGGCCATCACGCGCATCTGCCTGACCCACCTGCACGGCGACCACAGCCTCGGTCTGCCCGGCGTGCTGTCGCGGCTCGTGCTCGACGGGGTGCAGCACCCGGTCCACCTGCACTACCCCCGCGGCGGCGAGGACGTGCTGCGCGCCCTCGTCGGCCTGGCCACGCCGGGGCTGGACCTGCGCCTGCACCCGCACGACGAGGCGGGACCGGTCGCGGACGGGCTCGAGGTGGCCCCGCTGCGCCACCGCGTGCCGACCTTCGGCTACCGGGTCGTCGAGCCGGACGGCCGCACGCTGCTGCCCGACCGGCTGGCCGCTGCGGGGCTGGCCGGGCCCGCGGTGGGGGAGCTCGTCCGGACCGGGACGGCGACGACCGCGGCCGGGCCCCTGCGGCTGGAGGACGTCTCCGTGCCGCGGCCGGGGCAGCGGGTCGCCGTCGTCATGGACACGGCGCCCTGCGTCGGCGCCGAGGCGCTCGCGGACGGTGCCGACCTGCTGCTGGCCGAGTGCACGTTCGCCGACGAGGACGTCGACCTCGCCGCGGCCTACCGGCACCTCACCGCCGGCGAGGCCGGGGCGCTCGCCGGCAGGGCGGGGGCGCGGCTGCTGGTGCTCACGCACTTCTCGGGGCGCTACGACGACCTCGAGCCGCTGGCGGTGCAGGCCCGCGCGGCGGCCGGCGACGCGCGGGTCGTCGTCGCCCACGACCTCGACCGCATCGGGCTGCCGCGGCGGCGCGGCGCGGCACCCCGGCGGCGCTAGGGTCGCCCCGCCGCCCTGCCCGGGCCCCTTCGTCCCGCCGTGACCTCCGCGCCCGTCCGCGAGCGGTCGACGGGCGGTCGGCCTGCCGGGGGACGGCGCCCGACGACGACGGCCCGTACCGAGGAGCAGGACGATGACGACAGCAGCGTGGCGACGAGGACGGGGGGCCGTCGTCGCGGTTTTCACGGCGGCGGTGGTCGTCGTGCCGGGCGCCGTGGCGGCGTCGGCCGCGTCGGGCACGGGCTCCGTGTCGGTCGCCGACGGGAGCGGCTATAGGCCGGTGCGGATGGACGTCGCCGCGACCTGGCTGGTGGACGAGGGGCGGGGCGTCGAGGTGCCCTCGGACACCTGGGAGGCGCGGGTCCGGCTCCCCTGGGAGATGGACCAGCTGCTCCGCGAGTCGGACGGCAGGCCGACGACCTGGACGACCGTCGACGGCTGCCAGGACCGCTACTCCTCCTCCTACTACGACGGTGTCGTCGCCGTGAACCACGTCGACGCGAGGGCGCGGTGCTCCGTCACGGACGCGACGGCGCCCGTCCTGGTGACCGTGGCCGGCGAGGGCGGCGGCACGCGGGTCGCGCTCACCATCGAGGTCGTCTCGACCGGGACGCCGGTGCCGGGTGGCTCGGCGATCGTCGACGTCGACCTGCCGGTCGACCACGGCGGCGAGGAGTCGCGCGAGTACGTGGTCGCGCCCGTCGAGGTCGGGACGCGCGTGGTGCTCGACCTGTCGATCCCCAACCTCGTCCGGTCCGGCGCCTTCGTCCCCTCGTACGTGCGGCGGGACGGCACCGGGACGCGGCCGTCGACGATGACGGCCCGGCACGCGGCCGGCGACCCTGCGGTGGACGTCGCCCTCCCCGGTGCCGTCGAGGACGGCGACTGGGCCGTCCTGACCCAGACGGAGACCCTCGACGACCTGACCCGCCACGTGAGGATCAGCGTCCCGCTCCGCCATGCCGTCGTCGCCGAGCCCGTCGACGCGTACGTGACCCACGTGTACGGCGACCTCTTCGGCCGCGCGCCCGAGCCCGCGGGTCTCGCCGGATGGTCGCAGGCGCTCCGGGCAGGAACGCCGTACTCCGCCGTGGCGGACGCGATCACCGCCTCGGCGGAGTTCCGCTCCGGGCTCATCCGGGAGTCCTACCTGCACTACCTGGGCCGGAGCCCGGACGCCGCGGGCGCGGCCGGATGGCTGGACGCCATGGGCCGCGGCATGCCGATCCAGCAGATGGAGTCGGGGTTCATCGCCTCGCAGGAGTACTTCCTCTTCTCGGGCGGGACGATCGAGGGCTGGGTCGAGGCGCTGTACCTCGACGTCCTCGGCCGCGAGGCGTCGCCCGACGAGGTGGCGGGTTGGCGCACCGCGATCGAGCGGGGTGCCGGGCGCGCGCAGGTCGCCACCGGCTTCCTGTACTCGACGGAGCACCTCTCGACCGTCGTCGGCGCGTACTACCGGGAGCTCCTGCACCGGGAGGCGGACCACTCCGGCGTGCTGGGGTGGGTCCGGGCCCTGCAGGCCGGTGAGCGGTCGGAGCGCATCGTCTCCGGCATCGTCGCCAGCCCCGAGTACCGGGCCGGCGTCCCGCTGCCCTGAGCCCAGGGCGCTCAGACGACGTTGCCGTGCTCGCGGAACTCGCGCCAGACGTTCTCGAAGAAGTCGTCGTCCTGAGGGATCGGCCGCCGCGGGCGCCAGCGGAAGACCGGTGAGCCGGCGGCGTCGTCGTCGGCGCGCTCCTCGACCGGCGCCCAGTCGACGAGCACGGCGTCGGCGGACACCGGCGGCTTGCCGCCCGCGGGCACCCAGGCCGTCTCCTGCACCTCGTCGTCGAGCGACCCCCGGTCGAGGCGGAACCGGAAGACCTCCGGGAGGTCCAGCTCGGCGTCCGCCGTCGGCCCGTAGCCGACGTGCGGCAGGTCGCCCTCGGGGTCGGTGTAGAGCACCGACCCGCGCGAGCGCCCGCCGTGGGCGACGTAGTCGGCCATCGCCGACAGGTACACATAGGCGCTGGTGAGGATGTCGCGCACGAGGAACGTGCGGTTCACGGCCCGGCGCGACCCCGCGTCGGCGGTGACGAGGTCCTCGTACCGCGACAGCCAGTCGTGCACCTGCACGAGCGCCTCGTGGATCGAGGCAGCCGAGCGCACCGGCCCGGCCTTGGCGCTCATGAGCACCTGCACGTCGCGCAGCAGGTCGCCGGTGTTGTCCGGCACGCCCGCGGCGGCGCGGGCCGTGGCGCGCCCGACGAGGTCCAGCGCGCCGTCCAGCACGGGTGCGGCGGCCGCCGCGAAGGCGGCCTCGTCGAGCGGGGCGTCCGCGCGGCGCGCGGCGACGAACTGCGCCGCGCGCGTGGCTCCGACCTGGCCGCTGTTGAGCGCGGCGCCGCCGGGCCGGTAGACGCCGTGCGCACCGCCGGCCTCGCCCACGGGGAAGAACCCCGCGACGTTGGACTGCCACCACGCGTCGACGACGAGGCCGCCGTTGTTGTGCTGCGCGCAGACGTCCACCTCGAGCATCTGCGTCTCGAGGTCCACGTACGGGTTCTTGTCCAGGTAGAACTGGTACGCGGGCTCGTTCATGCGGCGCAGGCGCTCGATGGGCGTGCCGAAGAGGACGCCGGCGCGGTCGAGGTACTCGTACGCCTCGGGGCTCAGCGCCGACGGGTCGAACGCGTCCTGCACCGGGTTGCGTCGGAAGTCGAGGAAGACGCGTCGCCCGCGCAGCGTCGTCTCGCGGTAGACCAGCAGGTCGATGAGCGAGGAGCCGTCGAGTGCCTTCCGGATGTCGAACGGCCACTGGTAGCCCTTGAGGAACACCAGCGACATGAGGCGGCCGTAGTCGCCGATGGCCTCCGTGACGAACTCGCGCTCGTCGCCGCCGTCGGCGTCGGTGGACACGAAGCGCGGGATGACCTGCATGTACGTGCCGGACACGTTCCAGCGCGGCTTCGTCGAGGCGAGGCCGAACTGCCACTCGGTGAGGTTCTTGCCGTGGATCCCGGCCCGGTACGCGGCGCCCGAGGCGCCCCACTGGCCGTTCGGGAAGACGCGCGTGGCGTACATGCCGGCGGGCCCGCCGGTGGCGTAGACGAGGTTCGTGCAGCGGAAGAGCAGGAACGGGCTCTGCTCCCCGTCGTGCGGGACGTCCGTGCGCAGGACCAGCAGGCCCGCGACCGCGGTGCCGCCGTCCTGGGTGGGGCGCGTGACGACGTCGACGACGCGGCACTCGTCGAAGATCCGGGTGCCGTTGCGGTGCACCTTCTTCTCGAGCTGCTCCACCATGCTGCGGCTGGTGTAGGGGCCGACGGAGGTGGCGCGGCGGCGCGGGTCGTGGTCGGTCTTGTAGCCGATGAACTCGCCGTAGCGGTTCTGCGGGAAGGGGACGCCGAGGTCGCACAGGTGCAGGAACCCGCGGGCGGACAGCGCCGCCTCGGCCAGCGCGTTGTCCCCGTCCATCGCGCCGCCGGCGAAGAGGGTGTCGGCCATCTCGCGCACGGAGTCGCCGTCGCCACCGGACAGCGTGAGCTTGTAGTACGTCTGCTTGTCCGAACCGGCGTTGCGGCTGGCGCCGGCGTTCACCTTGTCGGCGACCATGACGACGTCGTCCTGGCCGAACTCCCAGAGGCGGTCGGCGGCGCAGAAGCCGGCCGAGCCCGTCCCGACGACGACGGTGTTGGCCGTCACGACGGGCACGTCGTGCGTGCCGATGCGGACCGTCTCCGGCTCGTGCGTGCTCATGCGGGCCTCCTCGGCGCCGGTCGTGCGGGTGGCGGGCCCCTCGTCGGGCCCGCCGTCAGAGCGTGGGGATGTGCATGCCGCCGTCGACGTGGAAGACCTCGCCCGTCGAGTACGGCGTCTGCCCGGAGGCCAGGATCGCGACGGCGCCGGCGACGTCCGAGGGCCGGCCCCACCGGGCGATGGGCACGGACCCGCCGGCGAAGACCGCGTCGTACTTCTCGGTGACGCCGGCGGTCATGTCGGTGGCGATGACGCCGGGGCGGACCTCGTAGACGACGACGCCCTCGGGTGCCAGGCGCGCGGCCCAGAGCTGTGTCGCCATGCCGACGCCGGCCTTGGAGATGCAGTAGTCGCCGCGGTTGACCGAGACCGTGGTGGCGGAGATCGACGAGACGTTGACGACCGTCGCCACCGGGCCGGCGGGCGGCTCGGGCAGGGCCGAGAGCGGACCGCGCAGGCGGATGACCTCCTGCGCGAACCGCTGCGTGAGGAAGTAGGGACCGCGCAGGTTGATGCCGAGCACGCGGTCGAAGCTCTCGGTGCCGGCCTCGAGGATGTCCGCGCGCACGCTCGGTGCGACACCGGCGTTGTTGACGAGGAGGTCCAGCCGCCCCCAGGCGTCGACGGCGTCCTGCACGTACCGCTCGTGGTCGACCGGCTCCGCGACCGATCCCTGGACGTAGCGCACCCGGGCCTCGTCGCCCGCCAGCTCCCGCAGCTCGCCCAGCACGTCCTCGGGGGCGGGCCGCGTGGCCAGGATGGAGACGGCCCAGCCGTCCTGCAGCAGGCGGCGGGTGATCCCCAGCCCGATCCCGCGGTTGCCGCCCGTCACCAGGGCCGTTGCCGGCATCGTCGCCCTCTTCCGTCGTGCTGCGCCACGCACGTGGTGGCGCCGTCGTCGAGGGCGAGCATGGCACGCGGGAGCGGCGGAGGCAAGCGCTTTCCGCAAAATCGCCACCTCTGCCGGGGCAGGAACGACCAGTGACGACCCAGCGGCCGCACCTGTCCGACGGTCAGCGCGCGTCCGCCCGCGAGCCCGCGTCCCACGGCACGGCCGGGGACCACCGGGCGGCCGGCCGCCAGAGCGTCCCGAGCAGCGCGGGCACGACACCCTTGCCCGCGTCCTCGCGGACGCCGCCGTCCGCCGTGGTGACGCGGTAGTGCCGGACGCCGGGGGCGACCCCGACCTCGACCCGTCCGGCGACGACCGCCTCGACGACGTCGGCCAGCACGCCCGCCGCGCGCTCGTCGCGCGGGAGCTCCCACCCGGCCGCCTCCCCGACCCCGACGACGACCTGCTCGGGGGTCTGCACCCACCAGACCGGCACCGACCCCTCGCGGTGGGGCTCCAGCGACCAGCCCTCGACGTCGTCGGCCGGTGGGAGGGCCTCGACGGTCGCGAGCGCGGCGAGCCGGGTGCGGAGGCGCTCGGACTCGGCACGCACCGCTCGGGTGACGGCGTCGTCGGGCAGACGCTCCGCGGGGGCGGGCAGTGCCAGGTCCCCGGCACCGGCACCGGCACCGGCACCGGCACCGGCACCGCCCTGGTGCGCGCGCAGGGCGACGACGAGGAGGTCGGTCGCGGCGACGGACCCGGGCACCACCCCGCCCCGACGTCGGAGCGGGACGAGTCGTCGTGGGGGTGACGCGCGGTGGGCGCGGAGCCCGGCAGGATCGTCGCCGTGCGCACGCTGATCGTCACCGCCCACCCGGACCCGGCCTCGCTGACCCACCACGTGGCGGCACGGCTCGCGGAGCACCTCGGCCCGGCGGGGACCGCGACGGCACACCTGGCGTAGGAGGGCTTCGACCCGCGGTTCCGCCTCGAGGACCGGCACGCCTACCTCGGGCGGTCGCGGCCCGCGGCCGACGTCCTCGCCGAGCAGCGACGGGTCGACGAGGCGGAGCACCTGGTCCTCGTCTTCCCCGTGTACTGGTGGTCGCTGCCCGCGCTGCTCAAGGGCTGGGTCGACCGGGTGTTCGTCGCGGGCTGGGCCTTCGACCTCGACGCCGACGGGCGCGTCGTGCCGCGCCTGCAGCGCCTGACCGTGCACCTGGTGCCCCTGTCGGGGACCTCCGCGAGGTCCTTCGCACGGCACGGCTACGACGCGGCGTACCGGACGCAGGTCGAGGCGGGTGTCGTCGGGTACTGCGGCGCGCGGCGGGGCGTCACCGCGTTCGTCCACGACAGCGAGGACGGCGACCGCGACGCGGTGGCGGCGTCGGTCGGGTCGGCCGTGGGCGAGGTCGCCGAGGCGATCACCGGGGCCGTTCCACGGTAGGACGTCTCCGCTGAGCCGTCAGGACGCCGCCCGGGACGTGCGCGATCGTGTCCGGGCGGCCCGCCGAGCCGGTCCCGCGAGCCGGAGCACCGCCGCGGCGCAGACGGCCGACAGCACCTCCGCGACCGCGAGCGCGGGCAGGACCGCGCGTGTCCCGTGCGGGGCGGCGACGAGCACGGCAGGGATCCGCACGGCCACGAGCGTCCCGAGCGTGAGCACGTAGGAGGGACGGGGGCGCCCCACGGCCTGGCAGCAGGCGGCCACGACGGGCACCAGCCCGGAGACCGCGACGCCGACCGCCAGGACCCGCAGCGCGCGGGTCCCCGCCGCGGCGACGTCGGTCCCCGCGGTGAAGACGCCGACGAGTGCGGGCGCCGCCAGGGCGACGACGACCGCGGCCGCGCAGCCGTACCCGGTCGTCGCGACGACCGCGATCCGCCGCGCCGCCGCCACGCGCGCGTGCAGCCCCCGGCCGGCGTTGTACCCGAGCACCGGTGCGAGCCCCTGCGCGATGCCGAGGAACGGCATCGTCACGAAGGCCACGACCCGGGCCGCCAGCGCGTACCCCGCGAGGTCCGCGGGGTCGTCGGCGCGCGCCAGCGCCGCGTTGACCAGCACGGCCACGACGGTCGTGCCCGCCCCGGCGAGGAACGCCGGCGCCCCGAGGGACAGGACCGCGCCCACGGTCCTGCCGTCGGGCAGCAGGTCGCGCGGCCGGATCCGGTAGGGCCGGTCCCGCTGCCCGACGAAGAACCACGCGCTCATGGCGGCGGACACCAGCTGACCGCCGACGGTGCCGAGCGCGGCGCCGCGCACACCGAGGTCGAGCACGAGGACGAGCAGCGGATCCAGCGCGATCTGCACGAGGACGGGGACGAGCCACACCGCCGTCGCGTACCGCAGCCGTCCCTCGGCGCGGATCAGGGCCGAGAACCCGGTGGCGACGAGCGACCCGGCGAGGAGGACGGCCGCGTAGGCGCGGGCGTCGTCGCGCAGGGCGGGGGGCGTGCTCAGCAGGGTCAGCAGGGGCTCGAGCAGCACGAGCCCCAGGACGGACACCGTCAGCGCGCCCACCGTCCACACGGCGACCGCCCCACCCGCGGCCCGTGCGGCGCCCGTCGGGTCCCCTGCCCCGAGCGACCGCGAGACCAGGGACGCGCCACCCGTGCCGGCCGTCGTCGCCAGGGCGCCGAGGACCAGGAGGACGGGCGTGACGAGGGTGACCGCCGCGACCGCCTGCGGACCCACCCCCACGGCGACGAACCACGCGCTCGTCAGCCCGTAGACGCCGTAGACGGCGACGGCGCCGGTGGTCTGGCTGCACGCGTGCCACAGCAGCCGGCCGACCGGCCGTGTGCCCAGCTCGGCCGTGGGGTCCCGTGCGGTGGTCAGGGGCGCCCGTCGCGCAGGGCGGCGACGACCTCGGCCAGCCGCGCCCGCGCCCAGTCGTACTGCGTCGGGTCCGTGTGCCCGCGGTAGACGGTCTCGACGACCATCACGAGGAGCAGGTGCAGCGAGTACAGCTGCCGCCGGCGCAGCTCGGTGTCGGTGAGGACGCCGGGGTGGCCGTACCCGCGCAGGAACGCCGCCGGGTCCCCGAGCTCGGGTGTCGTGATCCCGCAGAAGCCCGCCTCGACGAGCGGATCGCCGTAGAACGCCCGCTCGTGGTCGATGACCGCCACGACCTCGCCGTCGTGGACCATGACGTTCGGGGGCCACAGGTCCCACTCGACCAGGCGGGGCTCCGTCACCTCCTCGAGGGTGCCGCCGTGCGCGCGCAGGAGGGCCCGGACCTCGTCCGGCTCGACGCCGGTGTCCACCGCGCGCCGCTCCCCGTCGCGCAGCACGTCCTCGACGAGCCGCGTGAAGGTCGCACGCCAGGTGCGCTCGCCGGGCCCGGCGAGCGGGCCGAACCAGGGGCCGCGCACCTCGTTGATGCGTCGCGTCAGGTCACCGCGCACGGCGTCGAGCCGGTCGAGCTCGGCGGGCAGCAGGGTCGTGGACAGCTCGCCCAGGTCCTCGCCCTCGACGAGCGCCATGGTGAACCAGTCCGCGTCCACCAGGTCGTGCGTCGTGTCGACGTGGTGCACCTCGGGCACCGGCACCTCCGTGCGCTCGCGCAGCAGCGCGATCGTCGCGAGCTCGATGCCCATGGCACCCCGCTCGTAGGTCATCACCTCGACGTCGGCGGGTGGGGCGATCTTGGCGACCACCTCCCGGCCGTCGCGCAGCCGCAGGCGGTAGGCGACGTTGAACCAGCCGTGGCCGAGCTCGGACCACCACCCCTCGTCGCCGTCCCGCTCGTCGGGCACCTGGTCCGGCCCGTAGGCCCGCGCGAGCATCGCTCGCAGCGTCGCGGGCGTCTGCCGGTTCTTCGTGATGCTCGCGGTGACGGGCAGCACCTCACACCCCCCGGAACGCGAAGCGGAACGTGAGCTCCTGACCGCGGGGGAGCAGGAACTCCGGGTGGGTGCGGGCGCCCCAGGAGTTGTCGCCGCCGACGCCGCGGCGCATGAGCGCCGGCCGCAGCACGGTGCGGTGGACCGGGGGCAGCTCGTTCGGGTGGGTCGCGCTCTCGATCTCGTCCGGCGTCCAGGGCAGGACCGACAGCTCCATGCCGCCGGTCGGGCCGGGGTCCCCGACGTGCTCGAGCCGGATCCCCGTGCCCGCGTCGTCGGTGACCTCCGCCCACCGCACGCCTGTGCGGCTGCCCGCCTCCTGCGGCCGCAGGTACGGCGTGAGCGCCGTCCGGACGTCCCGGGTGTGCACGTCCAGCCGGGCGCCGGCGCGGCGGTCGACGTAGCACTCCTCGGGGCCCTCGCCGTACCAGCGCAGGTGGTGCAGCGCGGGGTCGGTGGTGAGCAGCATGCCGAGCTCGGGCATGTCGGGCAGGCCCTCGCCCGGCCGCACGACCTGCGTGACCTCGACGCGGCCCGTGCCGTCGACCCGGTAGGTGACGTCGCACGTGCTCGTCGGCGCGGTCGGCAGGAGGTAGCGGAAGGTGAGCGCCACGCCCCCCTCGTCGGGCACGACCTCCGGCTGCGGGACGTCGGGCACGAGGCGCGGGTAGCGGCCGGCCAGCAGCCACTGGCCGTCCTCCGCCGGCCCGCCCCAGCCGCGCTCGTTGGACGTGGGGGCGTGCCAGAAGCTCGGCCTCGGCACGGAGGCGACGAGCTCGCGGCCGCCGCCGGTCGCCGTGCCGGGGCCGTAGCGGTAGGAGAGCAGGCCGCCGTGGAGGCGCGAGAACAGCGCGCTGAAGCCGGGGCCGTGCACGCCGACGTTGTGGATGCCGTCGACGACCTCGGGGGCGGGCGCGGCGCCGGTCACGCGGGCCCGCTCGGGCGCGGTCACCTGCGGCACGACGACGACCGCCTGCTCGTGCGCGACCTCGTGGCCCGCCGGCGCCCACCGCGTCGCCTCCCGGAGCCGGAACGAGGCGTCGACGGTGTACTCGCCCGGCTCGTCCGGCAGCGCCAGCGGCAGCGGGACGGTGCCCGTCGTGCCGGGCGCGACGGCGGTCTCCAGCGGCTGCTCGTCGAGCACCACGCCCTCCCGCGCCAGCGTGACGACGCACGCGTGGGCCGACGAGGGCGTCACCAGGTGCCGGTTCTCCACCCGCAGCGCGGGCCGGCCGCCCTCGTCGACGAGCGCGACCCGGTAGGGCTGGTAGAGGTACCGGACCTCCTGGACGAAGGGCTTCGGGGTGTGGTCGGCGAAGAGGAGGCCGTTGCCGGAGAAGTCCGCATCGTGCGGCACGTCGCCGAAGTCGCCCCCGTAGCCGAAGAACGGGACGCCGTGCCGGTCCGTCAGCGGAAGCGCCTGGTCCGCGAGGTCCCAGATGAAGCCGCCCTGGAACAGCGGGTCGCGGTAGGCCAGGTCGAGGTACCTCCCGACGGCACCGAAGGAGTTGCCCATGGCGTGCGCGTACTCGCACAGGATGACGGGCCTGTCACGGTGGTCGGCCAGGAACGCCTCGACCTCGGCGGCCGGCGTGTACATGGTGCTGACGACGTCGGTCGTCGACGGGTACCGCGGGTCCCAGTGCACGCCCTCGTAGTGGACCGGGCGGTCGTCGACGGACCGGAACCAGTCCGCCACCGCGAGGACGTCCGTCCCGCCGTAGGACTCGTTGCCGCAGGACCACATGACGACGCTGGGGTGGTTCTTGTCCCGTTCGAGCATGGCGGCGGCGCGCGCGAGCAGGGTGGGCAGCCACTCGGGCCGGTCCCCGGGGAGGGCCTCCTCGGGCGGCAGGCCCCGGCGCAGGAGCCGGTCCCACATGGCGTGCGACTCGAGGTTCATCTCGTCGACCACGTAGAGCCCGTACTCGTCGCACAGGTCGTAGAAGAAGCCGTTGTTCGGGTAGTGGCTGGTCCGCACCGCGTTGATGCCGACCCGCTTCATGAACCGGAGGTCGGCCTCGGTCTCCTCGCGCGTGACGACCCGGCCGCGGAGCCCGAACTCGTGCCGGTTGACGCCCGTGAGCACCAGCCGGCGCCCGTTGATCCGCAGGACGCCGTCCTCGATGCCGAACCGGCGGACGCCCACGCGCAGGGGCACGTGCTCCGTCACGGCCCCGGCGGCGTCCCGGACCTCCAGGTGCAGGTCGTACAGGTACGGGTCCTCGGCGCTCCACAGCCGGGGGTCCGTCACCTCGACGACGAGGTCGCCGTCGCCGTGGACCGCCAGCGGCCCGACGCCGTCGAGCACGGCCGTCACGGACCCCTCGCCGGTCAGCCGGACGCGGACGCGGACCGTCGCGCGGTCCAGCCCGTCCGCCACCCGGGTCGTCACCCGCACGTCCTCGGCGTGCACGGCCGGCCGGCGGCGCAGCACCACGTCGCGGAAGAGGCCGGAGAACCGGAAGAAGTCCTGGTCCTCGATCCACGAGCCGGCCGTCCACGTGACGACGCGCGCGGCCAGCGTGTTCTCGCCGTCGACGAGGGCGTCGGTGACGTCGAACTCCGAGGGCGTGAAGGTGTCGGTGCCGTAGCCGACCCAGGTGCCGTTGACCCAGACCAGGACGGCGCTCTCGGCGCCCTCGAACACGACGCTCACGCGCTCGCCCGGTGCGAGCGGACGGTCGAGGGTGAAGGTGCGCACGTAGGTGGCCACGGGGTTGCTGCGGCGGGGCGCCCGGCCCGGCTCGAGCGTCTCGTGGCCGTCCCACGGGTACTGCACGTTGACGTACTGCGGCCGGTGGTGGCCCTGGAGCTGCAGGTGGCCGGGGACCTCGATCTCGTCCCACCCGCTGCGGTCGGTCCCGGGCTGCTCGCAGCCCGGCACGACGGCGTCGGGGTTCTCGGCCACCTGCACGCGCCAGGTGCCGCTGAGTCGCTGCTCGAAGCTGCTGACCCCGCCCGCCGCCTCCCGCGCCGACGCGAACCAGCGGTGGTCCGCGTGCGGCGGGAGGCGGTTCTCGGCGACGCAGGTCGGGTCGTCGATGCGGGCGAGGTCCGGCGTCACTTGATGGCCCCCGTGATGCCCTCGGCGAAGCTCTTCTGCAGCGCGAGGAAGACGACCATGGCGGGCAGCGACGCGATGAGGACCGCGAGCATGAGCATCCCGTAGTCCGTGACGTAGCCGGCCTGGATGTTCGTGAGGAGCATCGGCAGGGTCTGCACGTCGTTGTTGACCAGGACGACCTTCGGCCACAGGAAGTTGTTCCACGCGGTCATGAAGGTGATGACGGCGGCGGCCGCGAACGTCGGCCTCATCGTGGGCAGGTAGATGCGCAGGAAGATCTGCAGCTCCTTGAGGCCGTCGATCCGGGCCGCCTCGATGACCTCGTGCGGGAAGGACCGCGAGGCCTGCCGGAACAGCAGGACGAGGAACGGCGTGGAGATCGCGGGGAGCACCACGGCGATCCAGCTGTTGACCAGCCCGAGGTCGGCGAACATCCGGAACAGCGGGATCATCGTCGCCGCGAACGGGATCATGATCGCCAGCAGCAGCAGCGCCATGAACCGGTCCTTGGCCTTGGTGTGGAACACCTCGAAGCCGTACCCCGCGATCGAGGTCACCGCGAGGGCCAGGACGGTCGTGCCGACGGCGATGATCGCCGAGTACCACAACGCCGTGCCGAGCGGCTGCGCCCCCACCAGGGTCTGGAAGTTCTCCAGCAGGTGCGTGCCGGGGAGCAGCTTGGAGGCCAGGACCTCGTTGCTGGTGTTCGTGGCCGAGACGACCATGAAGTACAGGGGGAACACGCTGGCGACCGCTGCGAACGCCAGGAAGACGTACCCCGGCACCTTCTGCATGGACCTAGTCACGCTTGTCACCGACCTTGAGCTGCACCACCGCGAGGGCCGCGACGATGATGAGGATCACGTAGGAGATGGCCGAGGCGTAGCCGAAGTTGGGGCTGTTGCGGAACGACACCTGGTACAGGTAGTGCGAGATCGTCATCGACGTGTTCGCGGGACCGCCGGCGGTCAGCGCGTAGGACTCGTCGAAGAGCTGCAGCGTGCCGTTCGTGGACATGATCGCGGTGAGCAGGATCATGGGCTTCAGCTGCGGCACCGTCACGTACCAGAAGGCCTTGGCGGAGCTGGCGCCGTCGATCTTCGCCGCCTCGATGGTCGAGCGGTCGATCGTCTGCAGCGCGGCCAGGTAGAAGATCATGTTGTAGCCCGTCCAGCGCCACAGCAGGCCGAGGACGAGGACGAACCGGGCGGTCCCGGTCTGGCCGAGCCAGTTGACCGGCGAGTCGAGGATGCCGACGCCCACGAGCAGGTCGTTGACGAGGCCGTCGTTGGCGAACATCGTCCGGAAGACCAGCGCGTAGGACACGAGACCGACCGCGCTCGGCAGGAAGATGGCCGTGCGCCACATGCTCTTGAACCGCAGGTTCGGGTTGTTCAGGAGGTTCGCCAGGACCAGCGCCATGATGAGCATGAGCGGGACCTGGATGACCAGGTAGATGAACGTGTTCTGCAGGGTGAGCCTGAAGGTCTCGTCCTCGAGCAGCCGCTGGTAGTTCGACCACAGCGGCTCGGCGAAGCTGAGCCGCGTGCCGCGGCCGGTCTGCAGCGACAGGATCGCCGCCTGGATCATCGGCCAGAAGCTCAGCCAGAGGATGAGCAGCGACGCGGGGAGCAGGAAGGCCCAACCCGTCAGGCTCTTGCGGCGCTCGAGCCGCGAGAGCTTCGGGCGGGGCGGCAGGGGAGCAGCGACGGTGCCGGTGACGGGGGCGTCTTCCGGTACCGGCCTCCGGGCCGTTGCGGTCGGACGAGCCACGGCGGACCCACCTCTCAGGGGTACGGGGTGCGGGGGTCGGGCGAACAGGGGTCCGCGCGGCGGGCGGCTGGTGCGTGCCGGGCCCGCCGCGCGGGGAGGGTCAGCCGCCCATCGCGAACTCGACGGTCGACTGCGCCTCGGCGAGCGCGGCCTCCGGGTCGGTGCCGTTCATGATGTTCGTGATGGCGACGCTGACCGCGTCACGCCCCTCGTAGTAGTAGGCGCCGGTGTTGTTGCTGGGCACCTCCTCCGCGTAGCCGACGACCTTGCTGTAGATGGCGTCGCCGCCGAAGAACTCCTGGGGCTCGCTGTAGACGTCGCTCTCGCTGGCGGGGATCCAGTTCGCCAGCGCACCCGCGCCGGGGAGGATCGTGTCGTAGAACTCCGACGAGCCCGCGAACGTCGTCGCCAGGAAGTCCTGGGCGAGCTCGACGTCCGCGTTGGAGCTGATGGCCCACGAGGAGCCGCCGTTGGCGGTGTAGTTCGTCGCGCCGTCGACGCCGTCGAGCGAGGGCACGTTCGTGATGGCCCACTTGCCGGCCTGGTCCTCGGCGCTCTGGATCGAGCCGAGGATCCAGACACCGTTCACCGTCGCCGCGACGGTGCTGTTGACGAGGGTGTTGATGTACTCGTCCCAGGTGTTGACCTCGACGAGGACGCCGCTCTCCACGAGCCGCTGGTAGGTGTCGATGGCGGCGGTGAGCGCCTCGTTGTCGACGATCGTCGGGTTGCCCTCCTCGTCGAAGAGGCTCGCACCGGCGCTCTGCAGCATCATCACGGGCAGGTCGGCGGAGCCTGCCTGCCCGGACAGGAGCGGTTGACCCGTCTTCGCCAGCACGTCCTCACCCAGGGTGATGAACTCGTCCCAGGTGATGTCGGTGAAGTCGTCGACGGTGTACCCCGCCTGCTCCAGCACGTCCGTGCGCAGGGCCGTGACGGCGGTGCCGTTGTCGAAGGGCACGCCGTAGTGGACGTCGTCGACCGTCGAGTACGCCACGACGGACTCGGGGAACTCCGAGAAGTCGACGTCGCTGCCCTCGAGGTCGCTGAACAGGTCGGGGTAGTTGAGCACGTTCTTCTGGAACGCGTTGTTCTGCATGAGGAAGATGTCGGGCAGCTCGCCCGTCTGCTGGGACTGCGCGAGCGTGGTCAGACGCGTCTGCACGTCCTCCCAGGGAACCTCCTGGATGTCGAGCGTGAAGTCCGGGTTCTCCTGCTGGTAGACCTTCTCGGCCTCCTCCAACGCGTAGATGTTGAACGCCGGGTCCCAGGCCCACACCGTCAGGGTGTTGTCGCCCTCGGCGCCGCCACCGCCGCCACCGCCGCCGCCGGAGCCCCCGTCCGAGCCGCCGCTGCAGGCGACCAGGGCGAGCCCGAGGGGCAGGACCGCCCCCAGGGCGACGAGCTTGCGTGCTGAAGTCCTCATCGGAACGCCGTCTCCTTCTGCTGTGCGTCGCGTCGTCGCGTGTCACACGGGGTGACCGAGGGCCGGCTGCGCGCCGACCTGGTCCCGCCCGCCGGCGGTGGAGGACCGCCCTGCGGCGCCCGGCGGGCATGCCGGGCCCCTGCCCGTGGACATCGCTGTCCACGGACGTATGACCTGCTCCTGACGTCGTCGTCCTGAATGGTGACG
Organism: Cellulomonas marina; assembly: GCF_900111925.1. GTDB lineage: Bacteria > Actinomycetota > Actinomycetes > Actinomycetales > Cellulomonadaceae > Cellulomonas > Cellulomonas marina. Next base: position 12,004 of record NZ_FOKA01000019.1, on the reverse strand, counting down.
TGAACATAGCAGCGCCGGACCGGCCCGGCGCAAGGCCCTGCATCACGCTCGGATAACGATGCGGCGGGTCTCGCCCGGACGGGCGGGGCGTCGATGGTGACGTCCCGATCGACGGCTGCCGGCGGTCTAGCATGCCCGCCATGGGCACACCGACGACGGCGCGGCGGAGGACGGGCGGCCCCTCCATCGAGGACGTCGCGCGCCTGGCCGGGGTGTCCGCGCAAACCGTGTCCCGGGTCGCCAACGGCGCGACGGTCGTGCGGCCCGTGACGCGGGACCGGGTGCTCGAGGCGATGGCGCAGCTGGGGTACTCGCCCAACCGGGTCGCCCGGGCCCTGCGCAGCGGCCGGTTCGGCACGATCGGCCTGCTGGCCCAGTCCTTCGACCGCACCGGTGAGGCGCGCGTGACGGAGGCCGTGCTCGAGGCGGCGGAGGTCGAGGACTACTCCGTGACCCTGCTGCACGTGCGCACCACCGGTGCGGCGGAGTGGACCCACGCCGCGCAGCAGCTCTCGCACCGCGCGATCGACGGCCTCGTCATCATCCGCGCCGAGCACGACACGCCGGAGACGCTCGCGCTGCCGCCCGGGCTGCCGGTCGTCGCCTCCTACTCCCGGCTCGTCGGGCACTACCCGGCCGTGGCCGCCGACCAGGTGCAGGGCACCCGGGACGCGGTCGGGCACCTGCTGGCGCTCGGCCACCGGACCGTCCACCACGTCTCCGGCCCGGCCAGCTCCGAGCCGGCGATGGTCCGCGCCGCGGCCTGGCGGCGCCGGCTCGAGGAGGAGGGCGTGCGTGCGCCGCGCCCGTACCCCGGCGACTGGACGCCCCGCTCGGGCTACGCGGCCGGCCTCGAGATGGCTGACGACCCGGAGGTCACGGCGGTGTTCTGCGCCAACGACGAGACCGCGTTCGGCGTGCTGCGCGCGCTGCACGAGCGCGGCCGGCGCGTGCCGCAGGACGTGTCCGTCGTCGGTTTCGACGGGATCGCCCTGGCCGAGTACTCCTCGCCGCCGCTGACCACGGTCGCGCAGGACTTCCACCGCAGCGGCCGCGAGCTCGTCGCGCTCCTGCTGCGGCAGATGCGGACGTCGGAGCCACCGGACCTCGAGCCCGTCATGATCCCCACGCAGCTCGTCGTGCGCGCGAGCACGGGACCGCCGTCGTCCCGCTAGGCGCCGGCTCCTGCCAGCCGGTCGTCGCCGTCGCGGGGTCGTCACCCTGCACGAGGCTGACGACGGCCTCCTCGCCGGGTCCCGCGGGGGGCGAGCCGCCGTCAGTTGGCGCCCGGGCCCTCCCCGGTCGAGCTGTGGAGCCCGAGGTCGAGCGTCGTCCCCGCGGCCTCCCACAGCAGGATCTGCTCGACGTCGCCGCGGTCCGACAGCTCGTGGCCCGGGCCGTAGAGGTACCGCCCGCCGGTGACCGGGACCGGCGTCGGCGCCGGCTCGCCGACGTGGCCGTCCGGCACGTCGGCCTGCTCGTCGTGCAGCGGACCACCCTCGTAGCGCTTCATCGGCATGCGCCCAGCATCACGAGGTGCGCGGCCCGGCGCATCCGCTGGCATGCTGCGACCGGTCGGCGCGTGCCGACGGGCGACGAGGAGGTGCGCGTGACGGCAGCGGACGGGCAGGGCGAGCGGCCGACGGTGGGCGACCTCGTCGCGGTGCGCGAGGGTCCCGGCGCCGGCCTGGTCGTCGACCCCGTCCTCGCGGAGCGGCTGCCGCTGCTCACGGGGATCGGCGGGCGCGGTCCCGTGAGCCACACGGTCGACGAGCTGGCGCGCCTCGAGGCCTACCACGCGCCCGTCGAGGGCTACCGACCGCCGGCCGCGGACGTGCAGGACCTGCGCGTGCCGGGGCCGCACGGCGACGTGCCCGTGCGCGTCTACCGCCCTGCGGGCGGCGGGCCCGCCACCCGCGGGCTCGTCTGGCTGCACGGCGGTGGGTTCGGGGCCGGCACGCTCGACTGGCCGGAGGGCGACGTCGTGGCCCGCGAGGTGGGCGCGGCGGCCGGCGCCGTCGTGGTGTCCGTGGACTACCGGCTCGCCACCGCGAACGTGCACTTCCCCGTGCCGCACGACGACGTGCGGGCCGCCTGGGCGTGGGCGGTCGGGGAGGACGGGCCGGGCGCGTCGCTGCCGTGGGCGCTCGGCGGTGCCAGCGCCGGGGGCAACCTCGCCCTCGGCGTCGCCCAGCGGCTGCGCGACGAGCGCGGGTCGGTCCCGGCGGCCCTGCTGCTCGCCTACCCGTGGCTGCACCACGAGCTGCCGGCCGCCACCCCGGACCTCGCGGAGCGGCTGGCGCGCCTGCCCGACCCGCTGCGCATCACGCGCGAGGGCTGCCGGGCGATGAACGCCGCCTACCTGGGGCCGCACGCGCCCGACGAGCCCTACGCGACGCCCGCGCTCGGGCGGCTCGACCGGCTCCCGCCGACGCTGGTGCTGCTCAGCGAGCTGGACGACCTGCGCCCCTCGGGGGAGCTCGTCGCCGACGAGATCGCGGACGCGGGCGGCGAGGTCGCCGTCGTCGTCGAGCACGGCGCCCCGCACGGCCACCTCAACGTCGCGGGACTGCCGACGGCCGTCCGCTCGAACCGGACGATGGCCGAGCACCTCCTGCGCTGGACGTCCTGACCGACCCCTCGGACCTCCGCCCTACCGCGGCGTGCGGCGGTAGCGCGCCACGGACAGGGGCACGAAGACGGCGTGGGATCGGCTGCGGTCCCGCGGGACGGTGCCCGTGCGGGACGACGCGATCCTCCCGTCAGCGGTGGGCCGGCGTCGAGGGGTCCGTGCCCGACGAGGGGTGCGCCGGCGCGTGCGTCCTCAGGAACGCGAGGACCTCGGCGAGGTAGACGTCGCGGGCCGGGACCGCTGACAGCGCGAGGTCGTGCGCGCCACCGGGCACCTCGACGAGGCGGACGTCCCGCCCGAGCCGGGGAGCCCGCGCGCGTATGTCGGCGGGGTCGAGCACGCAGTCGGCGCTCAGCAGCCCCTCGTGCCACCGGTCGCCACGGCCCGCCGCGTCGGAGGTGAGGACCAGCACGGGTACGTCGACGTCCAGCCCCCGGGCCACCCGCCGCTGCCCGTCGCGCACGGCCCGGACGAACCCGGCGTGCACGGGGAACCCGGCGAACGGCTTCCAGGCCTGCTCGAAGGTCCACTCCCCGCCGCCCTCCGCGTGCAGCGCCCGCGCGTAGTGGGGCCCGAGGTGGGACACGACGGCGTCCGGCGCCACCCGCCCGATCGCGGAGGCGAGCGGCCCCACGGCGTGCTTCGTCAGCCACCCGCCCCGCAGGTCGAGCCAGGGGCTGTTGAGCACGAGGCCGTCGACGAGCCCGAGCCCGCGCCGGGCGTCCGCCCACAGCGCGGTCACCAGCCCCCCGGTCGAGTGCCCGAGCAGCACCACCGAGGCGTAGCGGCGGCGCAGGCGGCGCACCGCGAGGTCGATCTCCTCCGCGTGCGCGCCCAGGCCCGACGTCGTGGTCGGCGGGCGGCCCGGGCGGATGGAGCGACCGTGGTCGCGCAGGTCGAGGGCGTGCAGGTCGTAGCCGTGCTCGCCGAGGAACGCGCCGACGTGGGCGTGGAAGAAGTAGTCGGTGAACCCGTGCACGTACAGCACGGCCACCGCGCGGGGGTGCTCGTCGGACCCGGCGGGGGAGACGAGGGTGGCCACGGGCGCCGGCGCGCCGCGCCGGGCGAGGGCGTCGGGCCGCAGGGCCAGGGTGCGCGCCACCCACTGCTGCCCCAGCACGTCCTCGACCGGATGCTCGTCGGCGACCTCCGTGGCCCCGCCCGTCGGCAACCCTGCCGTCCTCTGCGTCCCGCTCATGCCCGGATGCTGCCACCCTTCCTCCGGAGCGCGGCACCTGTTAGCGTTCACAACGCCGTGGTTCCCTCGGGGGCGGCGGGGCAGGGGCTTCCGAGGAGAGAACCGAGTGTGACACGACACCCGACGGGGGGCGTGGCCGACGACGTCGCGGCCCCGTCGAGCACCGCCGCACCACGTCAGGGCCGGGCGCCGGACCGCAGCACCAATCGCAGCACGGACCGCAGCACGGACCGGCCGCCGGCGATGAGCGACGTCGCGCAGGCTGCCGGCGTCTCCCACCAGACGGTGTCGCGCGTGCTCAACGAGCACCCGAACGTCCGGCCCGAGACGCGCCGTCGCGTCCAGGAGGCCATCGAGGAGCTCGGCTACCGCCGCAACACCGCCGCGCGCGCCCTGGTGACCCGCCGGACGGGCGCCATCGGCGTCATCACGGAGGACTCACCCCTCTACGGCCCGACGATGACCCTCATCGCGCTGGAGAACGCGGCCCGCAACCAGGGGCTGTACGTGTCGGTCGCCACGGCCACGCGGTGGGACGTCGCGACCGTGCGCGGCTCCCTCGAGCACTACCTGGACCAGGGCGTCGACGGCGTGGTCGTCATCGCCTCGCACGACGAGGCCGTGCGCGCGGTCCAGGGCTACCGCAGCCGGGTCCCGGTGGTCATGGTGGGGCCCTCGGAGCTGGACGGCGACGTGCACACGGTGGCCGTGAACCAGTACGCCGGCGCCCGCCTGGCGACGCGCCACCTGCTCGAGCTCGGGCACCGGGACGTCGTGCACGTCGCCGGGCCGTCGGTGTGGCTCGACGCCCGGTCCCGCACGCGCGGCTGGCGCGACGCGATGCTGCAGGCGGGACTGCAGCCGCGGGAGCCGCTGGTGGGGGACTGGACCGCGTCGACCGGGTTCCGGCTGGCGAAGGACCTGTTGGCCCGCTCCCGCGCCTCCGACGACCCGGCCGACCGGCTGCCGACGGCCGTCTTCGCCGCCAACGACCAGCTCGCCCTCGGGGTGCTGCACGCCTTCGCCGAGGCGGGCGTCAAGGTGCCGCAGGACGTCTCCGTCGTCGGCTTCGACGACGTCGAGGGCTCGGCGCACTTCTTCCCGCCGCTGACCACGGTGACGCCGGACTTCGTCGCGCTCGGTCGCGTGTGCCTGGAGCAGATGGTGTCCGCGATGGCCGGCTCGCCGCCGTCGTCGCTGCTCGTGGGGTCGTCGTTGACGGTGCGGTCGAGCGTGGGTCCGCCGCGCCGGACGTGACCGGGATGTGACGGCGACGCGCGTCGGCTGCACGAGCGGCTCCGCCGAGGACGCCGTGGAGACGACGGCCGCGGGCGGGACGTCCCTGCGGTACGACGCCACCGCCGGGCGGTTCGTCTACAACTGGAAGACGCCGGCCCAGGCGGGCCAGTGCCTGGAGGTCACCGTCGGCACGCGTGACGGGTCGAACCTCACGGCCCTGTTCCGGCTGACCTGACAGGAGCCACGGACGGGCCTCCGGACCGGGTGCGCACGGGGTTGAGCGGAATACACTCAACTCTGCTCGGGTTGCGATCGACAGCATCCCGACCAGCACACCGACCGGAGGTCCGTCCCGTGGACGTCAAGTACACGACCAAGTCCCAGGAGGCCCTCGGCGACGCCATCTCCCAGGCGTCGGCCGCGGGCAACCCGCAGCTCGAGCCCGCGCACCTCGCCAACGCCCTGCTCGCGCAGGAGGGCGGGGTCGCGCTCGCGCTGCTCGACGCCGTCGGCGCCGACCGGCAGGCCCTCGGCCGCGCCGTGCGCGCGACCCTCGTCAACCTGCCGCACGCCTCCGGCGACGCCGTGGCCCGGCCGACCCCGAGCCGCACGCTGTCCGCGGCGATCGAGGCGGCGTCGGCCGAGGCGCGGACGCTCGGCGACGACTACGTCTCCACCGAGCACCTGCTCCTCGGCCTGGCCGCCGGCCAGAGCGGCGTCGCCGACGCGCTGCGCGCCCAGGGCGCCACGCGGGAGGCGCTCGCGGCCGCGCTGCCGTCCGTGCGCGGCACCGGCCGTGTCACGAGCCCGAACCCCGAGGGCACCTTCAAGGCGCTCGAGCAGTACGGCGTCGACCTCACCCAGCGCGCCCGCGACGGCAAGCTGGACCCGGTCATCGGCCGCGACGCCGAGATCCGCCGCGTCGTTCAGGTGCTGTCGCGCCGGACGAAGAACAACCCCGTCCTCATCGGCGAGCCCGGCGTCGGCAAGACCGCCGTCGTCGAGGGCCTGGCCCAGCGCATGGTCGCGGGCGACGTCCCGGAGTCCCTGCGCGGCAAGCGCCTCGTCTCCCTCGACCTGGCCGCGATGGTCGCCGGCGCGAAGTACCGCGGCGAGTTCGAGGAGCGCCTCAAGGCCGTCCTGTCGGAGATCACGTCCTACGAGGGCGAGGTCGTCACGTTCATCGACGAGCTGCATACGGTCGTCGGCGCAGGTGCCGGCTCCGAGGGCTCGATGGACGCGGGCAACATGCTCAAGCCCATGCTGGCCCGCGGCGAGCTGCGCCTCGTCGGCGCCACGACGCTCGACGAGTACCGCGAGCGCATCGAGAAGGACCCGGCCCTCGAGCGCCGGTTCCAGCAGGTCTTCGTCGGCGAGCCCTCCGTGGAGGACACCGTCGCGATCCTGCGCGGCCTCAAGGAGCGGTACGAGGCGCACCACAAGGTGACCATCGCCGACTCCGCGCTCGTGGCCGCCGCGGCCCTGTCCGACCGGTACATCACCGGCCGGCAGCTGCCCGACAAGGCCATCGACCTCGTCGACGAGGCCGCGTCCCGCCTGCGCATGGAGCTGGACTCGTCGCCGGTCGAGATCGACGAGCTGCAGCGCGCCGTCACCCGGCTGGAGATGGAGGAGGTCGTGCTCTCCGAGGCCGACGACCCCGCCTCCGCCGACCGTCTCGAGCGGCTGCGCGCCGACCTGGCGGACCGCCGCGAGGAGCTGGCCGGGCTGACGGCCCGGTGGGAGCGCGAGAAGGCGGGCCACAACCTCGTCGGCGACCTGCGCGTGCGGCTCGACGCCCTGCGCGCCGACGCCGAGCGGGCCCAGCGCGAGGGCGACCTCGCCGCGGCCGGCCGGATCATGTACGGCGAGATCCCCGACGTGGAGCGCCAGATCGACGAGGCCGAGCGCCGGGAGGCCGAGACCGGCGCCGCCGCCCCCGCGGGCGAGGCGCCGATGATCGCCGAGAAGGTCGGGCCGGACGAGGTCGCCGAGGTCGTCGCGATGTGGACCGGCATCCCCGCCGGGCGCCTGCTCGAGGGGGAGACCGCGAAGCTGCTGCGCATGGAGGAGGAGCTGGGCCGCCGGCTCATCGGGCAGCGTGCGGCCGTCGCGGCGGTGTCCGACGCGGTCCGCCGTGCCCGGGCCGGCATCTCCGACCCCGACCGTCCCACGGGCTCGTTCCTCTTCCTCGGCCCCACGGGTGTCGGCAAGACGGAGCTGGCCAAGTCCCTGGCGGACTTCCTCTTCGACGACGAGCGCGCCATGGTCCGCATCGACATGTCGGAGTACGCGGAGAAGCACTCGACGGCCCGCCTCGTCGGGGCGCCTCCCGGGTACGTCGGCTACGAGGAGGGCGGCCAGCTCACGGAGGCGGTCCGGCGGCGTCCGTACTCCGTCGTGCTGCTCGACGAGGTCGAGAAGGCCCACCCCGAGGTCTTCGACATCCTCCTGCAGGTGCTCGACGACGGGCGGCTCACGGACGGGCAGGGGCGGACGGTCGACTTCCGCAACGCCATCCTCATCCTCACGTCCAACCTCGGGTCGGCGTTCCTCGTCGACCCGACGACGAGCGAGGAGGCCAAGCGCGAGGCCGTCATGACGGCCGTGCGTGCGGCGTTCAAGCCCGAGTTCCTCAACCGGCTCGACGAGGTCGTCCTCTTCGACCCGCTGTCGCTGGACGAGATCGGGTCGATCGTCGACCTGCAGGTCGCGTCCCTGGCCCGCCGCCTCGCGGACCGGCGGCTCACGCTCGACGTGACGCCGGCGGCGCGCGAGTGGCTGGCCCTCGAGGGCTACGACCCGGCTTACGGTGCGCGGCCGCTGCGCCGGCTCGTGCAGAAGCAGGTGGGGGACCAGCTCGCGCGCCGGCTGCTGGCGGGCGAGGTGCACGACGGCGACACGGTCCGCGTCGACCGCGCGGATTTGTCCGGCGGCCTGACGGTCGAGGCCGTCACCCCGGCGACCACCGGCTGAGGCGTACCGCAGCCCGGTCCGGGCGGCCCCGCGTGCGGGCCGTCCGGGCCGGCCGGAGCCTGGGGGCATGGCGACGACGGGACGGGTCCAGCGGCCGGGTGCGCAGGAGTGGGTGCCGCCCGCGGCCGACGTCGACGACCTGCGGGCGGCCGCACCCGCCTGCCGCGGCTGCGAGCTGTGGGAGCCGGCGACCCAGGTCGTCTTCTCGGCCGGGCCGTCCGACGCACGCCTCGTCCTCGTCGGCGAGCAGCCGGGCGACCGGGAGGACCGCGAGGGCGAGCCCTTCGTCGGCCCGGCCGGGCGGGTGCTATCCGACGCCCTGGTGAGCGCCGGCATCCCGCGCGGCGACGTCTACGTGACGAACGCGGTCAAGCACTTCCGCTTCGAGGAGCGTGGCCCGCGCCGCCTGCACAAGAGCCCCGCGGTGACGCACATCCGCGCCTGCCTGCCGTGGCTGTCGGCGGAGCTGGCGGTCGTGCGCCCGCAGGTGGTCGTGTGCCTCGGCGTCACCGCGGCCAAGGCGGTGGTGGGTGAGGCGGCGACGCTGGGCGCGCTGCGCGGCCGGATCCTGGGCGACGACGAGGTCGGCACGGGCCTCGGCGCCGGCCGCCGGGTGCTCATCACGGCGCACCCGTCGTCCATCCTGCGCCTGCAGGACCCGGCCGAGCGCCGCGCCGCGACCGGCGCCCTCGTCGAGGACCTCTGCATTGCCGCCGCTGAGGCGTGACTCGCGCCCTACCAGGGAGGGCTGGCGGAGGTGCCGGGGGCGCTTCAAGGCCAAGCTCCCCTTCGCGTTCGCCCGGTATCCATCGATTGCGGACGCCTTGCCGACCAACCGCGACACGCCCTTGACTGCGCGTCCGAAACCCCCGTCCGAAACTTGATGCGTCCGCAACGCCGCGGAGGACGTTTTCGATACGTTTGAGGCATGGCTCACCTGCTGGGGTACGCGCGCGTCTCGACGACCGCGCAGGACGTGTCGCTGCAGCGCGATGCTCTGGCCGCGGCCGGCTGCGCGCGGATCTGGGTCGACGTCGCCTCGGGCTCGCGCGACGACCGCACCGAGCTCGCCGGGGTCCTCGCGGCGCTGCTGCCCGGGGACACGCTTGTGGTGTGGCGGCTGGACCGGCTGGGCCGCTCGCTGCGGCACCTGATCGACGTCGTGGTCGACCTCGAGGCGCGCGGGGTGGGCTTCCGCTCGCTCACCGAGTCGATCGACACCACCACCCCGGGCGGCCGCCTGACGTTCCACCTGTTCGGCGCCTTGGCCGAGTTTGAGCGCCAGCTGATCCGGGACCGCACCGTCGCTGGCCTGGAGGCCGCTCGCGCCCGAGGTCGCGTCGGAGGACGCCCGACCCGCATGCCGCCCGGCCGGATCGAGGAGGCCCGGCGCATGCGCGCCGAGGGGCGCACGATCACCGAGATCGCCTCAGTCCTCGGGGTCGGGCGAGCGACGATCTACCGCCATCTCGACGACGAGCACGCGACGACAGGCTCGACGCGCACCGTAGGGGAGAGGACGTCATGAGCACCGAGCCGCACGGCGACGGGCAACCTGCCGTGCCCGACGACGACCGGACGCAAGGTGCGCAACCAAGGAGAGCGCGTTCACGACGCTGGGTAGGGATCGTCGCCTACCTGGTGGCAGTCCTAGCCGTGACGGCCGTGGCGACCGCGATCAAGGTCGCGTTCGGCGATCCGTTGGTCGACGCGTTCCTCAGCACGCTCATCCCGGCTCTGGGAGTCGTCGCGTTCTTGCCGCTGAGCGAGGCGTTGCGCCGGCGGCTGCAGCGGCGCCGCATTCGTCGCGGCTTCCTTGAGGTGGTCGTGCGCGACCGGGCACGTCTGAACCGCGGTATAAAACCTCGATGGCAGACCGTCAACGCCCGGCCCGAGCCAGGGCGTCTGGTGTTGAGCTCGGCGGGTTCCGCCACCCTGCCCGGCGGCCCGTTGACGCTGCCCGTGACGCAGGTGCGCGACACGGGCCGTGACACCGGCATACGAGACTGGAACCTATGGCCCGAGACCCGCATCGTGGCGGTAGACGTGCCGGCGGGTGTGATCGAGCTCGGCGTCGGTGTCGAACATCTGCCGTGGCTCCTCGCGGCCCTCGGCCTGGAGGAGCGGCATCCGCGGCTGGACGCAGCGCGCACCGCTGAGACCGAGACGGACTAGCGCGACGAGCAATCCGGCCTGGAGTGAACGACGCAGCGCCAGTGGGCGATGCGCCGGCGCCGACGCGCGTCACCGAGTGGCCTCCCGCCGACGGGTCTCAGAAGTTGGTTCAGTAGCGGCGGCGGCCTGCCGATGTTCCGGACTGACTTGTGAGACGCGGTCAGTCGAAGCGATCGGACGACGTGGCGTCTCACCGCCGGGCCGTCGCAGAACCTTCGTTTGCGGCACAGGCTGCCGGTTCAGTCAGTGCTGTATAGTTCAGCACATGCTGAGCATTGCTACTCGCCTGGACGTGATGAACCGGTTGGGCCGGGCAATGGCCGACCCAACACGGTCACGGCTCCTGATGGCGTTGTTGGAGCGGCCCGCCTATCCGGCAGAGCTGGCACGCGACCTCGGGCTGACGCGCTCGAACGTGTCGAACCATCTGGCTTGCCTGCGCGACTGCGGCATCGTGGTCGCCGAGCCCGAGGGCCGCCAGACACGTTACGAGATCGCCGACCCGCACCTGGCACGGGCGCTCAACGCACTGGTCGAGGTCACCCTCGCCGTGAACGAGAACGCTCCCTGCATCGATCCTGCCTGCCCTGTTCCCGGGTGCGCCAACGCGGAGCCTGACGCGTGATCGTTTCCTCGGTCCTGCAGGCGATCGGCCTGTTCGTTGCCACCAACATCGACGACATCATCGTGCTCTCGCTGTTCTTCGCCCGGGGCGCAGGGCAACGCGGGACGACGGCCCGGATCACCGCAGGCCAGTACCTCGGGTTCGCCGGCATCCTGGGCACCGCCGTGCTCGTGTCACTGGGCGCGGGAGCATTCCTTCCTGAAGAAGCCATCCCCTACTTCGGGCTCATCCCCCTGGCCCTAGGCCTGTGGGCCGCATGGCGGGCCTGGCGCGGGAGCGACGACGATGACGATGACGCCAAGGTTGAGGGCAAGAACGTCGGCGTCTTGACCGTCGCCGCGGTCACCTTCGCCAACGGAGGAGACAACATCGGCGTCTACGTCCCGGTCTTCCTCAACGTGGGACCTGTAGCCGTGGTCGCCTACTGTGTCGTCTTCCTCCTGCTCGTCGCGATCCTCGTCATGCTGGCCAAGTTCATCGCCACGCGCCGACCGATCGCCGAAGTCCTCGAACGCTGGGAACACGTGCTGTTCCCGATCGTTCTGATCGGCCTGGGCATCGTCATCCTCGTCAGCGGCGGAGCCTTCGGCCTCTGACGCCCTGCCCCGGCCCATGACGCATCTCGGTTGAGAGACTGCACGCACGGAGCGAAGAGCTCCGAGGAGAGGCATGGTGGATAGCCGCGCCGGTGTTGCCATCGCGTGGCCGCGCTGGCAGATCTCGCGGTAGACCCGCGATCACCCCCTGGTTGTCGGCGCCAGCTGACCCGACCGCCACAGAACACCGACAAGGCCCCGCCACCTGAACGCCAAGAGGTCAAGTCCTGGGTAGTGGTGTAGCGGTTCGGCGTGATCCTGGTGTTGTTCAGGCGGTCAGGGCCAGGGTGTTGTCGGTGGTGTTGATCTGCGGGTTCGGGTCGGGGAGGGCCTGGAGGCGGGCCTTGGCCAGGACGTCGAGGGCGAAGTAGCGGCGGCCTTCGGCCCATTCGTCGTGCTGTTCGGCTAGGACGGCGCCGACGAGCCGGGTGACGGCGTTGCGGTCGGGGAAGATGCCGACGACGTCGGTGCGGCGGCGGATCTCGCGGTTGAGCCGCTCGTTGGGGTTGTTGGACCAGATCTGGCGCCAGATCTCCTTGGGGAACGCGGTGAACGCCAGCACG
>NZ_FOKA01000008.1 GCF_900111925.1 Cellulomonas marina | reverse complement strand
GTGTCGGTCGTCGGGTTCGACGACTCACCCCTCGTCGCCTACACCGACCCGCCCCTCACGACCGTCCGCCAGCCCGTGCAGGCCATGGGCCACGCGGCGGTGAGCGCGCTCGTCGCCGAGATCAACCGCAGCAGCGCCGCGCGCACGGAGCTGCTCTTCCAGCCCGAGCTCATCGTGCGCGGGTCCACCGGGCCCGCGCCGCGCACGGCCCCCGGGCCGGCGCTGCCCGACGCCGACGGCCCCCGCGCCGCCCCGCGCCACGGCGCGCCGGCGCACCGCGCCGCCGGCTGACCGCACCGCCCGTCCACCCGCACCGCCCGTCCACCCGCACCGCCCGTCCACCCGCACCGCCCGTCCACCCACGCCGCCGGACCACCCGCGCCGTCCCCCCGACCGCGCCCCCGATCGACGGCCTGCCCGCGGCACCGCTCGCGCAGCAGACCTCCCGAACCCCTCCCGACCGCACCACCGAGAGGCCACACCCCGTGACCACCGACTCCCGTACGCCCGCCACCGACCTGCCCGGGGCGGTGGTGTCCGACGACCTCGTGCACGCGCCGGACGCCCCCGGCGGCCCGTGGTGGCGCCACGCCGTCATCTACCAGGTCTACCCGCGCTCCTTCGCCGACCTCTCGGGGGACGGCATCGGCGACCTGCCCGGCATCACCGCCCACCTCGACCACCTCGTCGAGCTCGGCGTCGACGCCGTGTGGCTGTCCCCGTTCTACCGCTCGCCGCAGAAGGACGCGGGGTACGACGTGGCGGACTACCGCGACGTCGACCCGCTGTTCGGCACGCTGGCGGACGCCGACGCCCTCGTCGCCCGGGCGCACGAGCTCGGCCTGCGGGTGGTCGTCGACCTCGTGCCCAACCACACCTCCGCCGACCACGCGTGGTTCCAGGAGGCCCTCGCGGCACCGCCCGGCTCCCCCGCGCGTGACCGGTACCTCTTCCGCGACGGCCGCGGGCCCGGCGGCGACGAGCCGCCCAACAACTGGTCCTCGATCTTCGGCGGGCGTGCGTGGACGCGGACGACGGACCCCGACGGCACACCGGGTCAGTGGTACCTGCACCTGTTCGACGTGAGCCAGCCGGACCTCGACTGGTCCAACCCGGTGGTCCGCGAGGAGTTCGAGGACGTCCTGCGCTTCTGGCTCGACCGCGGGGTCGACGGCTTCCGCATCGACGTCGCGCACGGGCTGGTCAAGGCGGAGGGCCTGCCCGACTGGGCCGGGCACGTGCGGATGGTCGAGGGGGCGGAGGACGACCCGGTCGCCGCCGCCGACGGTGCCGCCGAGGCGCACCCGAACCCGATCTTCGACCAGGACGGCGTGCACGAGGTCTACCGGTCGTGGCGGCGCGTGCTCGACGCCTACGACGGGGACCGCGCGATGGTCGCCGAGGCGTGGGTCGAGCCCCTCTCGCGCCTCGCCCTGTACGTGCGGCCCGACGAGCTGCAGACGGCCTTCAACTTCGCGTTCCTCGTCGCCGGGTGGGACGCCGGGGCGCTGCGGCGCGTCGTCGAGGCGTCCTTCGGCGCGAACGACGCGGTCGGTGCCCCGACGACGTGGGTGCTGAGCAACCACGACGTCGTGCGGCACACGAGCCGGTTCGGCATGCCCGACCCGACGGAGCGGCCCAACGGCATCGGCCCCGACGACGTGCAGCCCGACGCGGAGCTCGGCCTGCGCCGCGCCCGCGCCGCGACGCTCGTGCTGCTCGGCCTGCCCGGGTCGGCCTACCTGTACCAGGGCGAGGAGCTGGGCCTGCCGGACCACACGGCGCTCGACCCCGCGGTGCGGCAGGACCCCGCGTTCTTCCGCACGGGCGGCGAGGAGCTCGGCCGCGACGGGTGCCGCGTGCCCCTGCCGTGGTCCGTCGAGGCGCCGGCCGCCGGCTTCTCCCCCACCGGGCTGTCCTGGCTGCCGCAGCCCGAGGGGTGGGGCGGGTACGCCGCCGAGGCGCAGCGCGGCGTGGAGGGCTCGACGTTCGAGATGTACCGCGCGGCGCTGCGGGTGCGGCGCGAGCTGCGGCTGGGCGAGGGCGGGCTGCGCTGGGCGGAGGTGGGTCCGCAGGCCGTGACCGCGGCCGGCGTGTCCGCGTCGGGCGGTGCCGGTGCCGGTGCCGGTGGCGGTGGCGGTGGCGGTGGCGACGAGCGCGCGCACGGCATCGCCACCGAGCACGGCGAGGACCGCGACCCCGCCAGCCGCACGGGGGTGCTCGCCTTCGTCAACGGCGACGTGCTCGTCGTGGCCAACGTCGGCGCCGACCCCGTCGCGCTGCCGGCGGGGGCCGAGGTGCTCGTCGCCTCCGGCGGGCTCGGGACGGAGGGCGACCACCTCGTCGTCCCCACGGACACGACCGCCTGGGTGCGCGTCGGGGCCTGAGCCGCTGCCCGGGGCCCCGGCCGCCGTCGCGGCCGGGGCTCAGGGCGTGACGCTCTGCGCCTCCCAGCGCAGGTCGACGAGCACGTTCCTGCCCTGGGCGGCGTTGTCGTCGGCCAGGCGGTACGACACCTTGTACGTCCGGGTGGTCGTCCCCCCCGGACCCGCGCGCCACGTGCCGAGACCGGTGGCGTACCTGTCGTGCGCGGCGACGAGGCGCTGCATCGTCCCCGCGGACGCCACGGGCCGCGTGCCGTCGAACAGCACGGACGGCCCAGCCGTCGTCGCGGCGACGCTGAGCCGCTGGGGTGACGCCGGCGTCCACGGCGCCACGACCCGCTGGCGGCCCGGACCGGCGGAGGAGGCGCGGACCTTCGCGGTGACCGTCGTGCTGCAGGACGGCGCGCCGCAAGGGGGCACCGCCACCGCCGACCTCGTCTGGCGCGTCGACCCGGCGGCCGGCCCGGCCCTCCCCGGGCCGTCGCCCGCGCCGACCGCGCCGGGCGGCGCACCCCCGGCCCCCGGTGGCCCCACCCCGCCCCCGGCCCGCGGGACGGAGGGCACGCCCCCCGCCCCGGCGCCCGGGACCGACGTGCCCCGCGCGTCCGCCTCCTCCCCCGCCGCAGCGCCCGCCGGCCCGCCCTCCACGACGTCTCCCGTCCCGTCCCCCCTCGCGTCCCCTGACGCATCCCCTTCCGCGTCCCCCACCCCGTCCTCCATGCCGTCCCCCACGGGGTCCGCCGCCGCCGCGGGCGCGGGGTCGTCGGGCTCGGGCGGGGGCGGGCTGACCGGTGGCTCCGCCGGCCCCGCCGGCGACGAGCGCGTCGTCGCCCGGCCCGGGCCCCTCACGCTGCCGGCCGCGGTGCTGGCCACCGCCCTCGGCGTGGCCGTGCGCAGCCCGTTCCCGCTGGGCCTCGTCGCCGTCGTCCTGCTCTTCCTGCTCGTGCAGGACACCATCGACCGGCGCGACCCGAAGCTCGCGCTCGCGCCGCTGCGCGAGGAGCCGCCCGAGCGCTTCCGCCCGACGACGCCCGTGGGGCGTACCTCATGAGGGTGCGCTCGGGTGGCGACGGCCTGGTCCCGCTCGGCGACCGGCTGCGCTGGACGGCGCTGCTGCGGGTCGCGGTGGTGGTCGTCGGGCCGCCGCTGCTGTGGGCGGGCGGCGGAGCGGGTCGCCCGGAGGACGGGCCCGCACTCGTGCTCGTCGCCGTCCTGCACCTCGTGCTGGCGCTGGCGGCGCTGCCGCTGCTGCAGCTGGGCCGCCGGGTGGCGCTCGCGACCCTGACGGCGGCGGTGCTGGTCGACGGCGCCCACCTCGCGTGGGCCTTCGTCGTCCTCGAGGGGTTCGACGGGCCGGTGCCCTACCTGCTCCTGCTGCACCTGACCGCGGTGACGCTGCTGACGTCCTTCCGGACCGGGCTCAAGGTCGCGCTCTGGCACTCCATCGCGCTCGTCGTCGCCGTCGAGGCGGCACGCACCGGTCTGCTCACGGGGACCGACGTGCCCCTCGGCGGGCCGTACCCGTACCGGCAGCTCGTCGAGCTGCTGGCCGTGCTCTGGGCCGCGGGGCTGGGCACGGCGACGTTCGCCGCGGTGAACGAGCGCGAGCTGCGGCGGCGGCGCTACGACGCGGACGTCCTCGCGCGGTTCTTGCTCGAGCTCGAGACCTGCACCGACGCGCGGCGCGTGGCGCAGCTCCTGGCCGACCTGGCGCACGACGAGCTCCTGGCGCGCCGCGCGCTCGTCGTGAGCCTGCCGGCGGCCGGGCCCGCGCGCGTCGCGGCGACGGCCCCCGTCGCGAGCGGCGTGCTGCGGCTCGAGACGCCGCTGGACCTCCGTCCGGCCTCCGTCGTGCGGCGGGCCCAGGCCACGCACACGACGCTGCTCGTCGAGCACCCGGACCCCGTCGCCGACGCCGCGCTGCGGGAGCACCTGCCGGGGGCGACGCACCTCGTCGTCGTGCCGTGGGCCCTCGACGACGCCGCGGGTGCGCTCGTGCTCGACGTCGCACCGCCCGGCCTGCTCGCCCGGGCGGTCGGGGCGGTGCCCGGGGTCGAGCGGCGGCGCCTGCTCTCGGCGCAGCAGGCCGCGGCGCACGCGGCGCAGTCGCTGGCGCGCGCGGCCCTCGTCGCCCGCCTGCGCCGCCTCGCGGAGACGGACGGGCTGACCGGGCTGCCCAACCGCGCCACGCTCGACCGGACCCTGTCCGAGGCGCTCGTCGACGACGCGCACGACGGGGCCCCCACGGCCGTGCTGCTGCTGGACGTCGACCACGTCAAGGCCGTCAACGACCGCCACGGCCACCTCGTCGGCGACGAGACGCTGCGCACGGTGGGCACCGTCCTGCGGTCCGTCGCGCCGCCCGGGGCGCTGCCGGCGCGGTACGGGGGCGAGGAGTTCTGCCTCCTGCTGCCCGCCACCCCGGTGGACCGCGCGGCTGCCGTCGCCGAGCGGGCGCGGCGCGCGGTGGCGGCGCGCACCCACGCACCGGCGGTGACCGTGAGCATCGGCGTCGCGGTCGCGCCGGACGCCGGGACGTCGCCGGAGAGGCTGCTGCACGCGGCGGACCTCGCGCTGTACGGCGCGAAGGCGGAGGGGCGCGACCGCGTCGTCGTGCACGGCGAGGCCGCCCGCGCGGGGACGTCCGCGTGAGCAGCGGGCGGCACCGGCGGGCGCGGCGGGCACGGGCGCGTGCGGCGGGGGCGCCGCGGCACGTGCTGCGACGGCCGCTCGGCGCCCGCGTCCGGGCGGTGGCGGGGCTGACGGCGGCGACGACGGCGACGGCGGTGCTGGCGTGCGTCGGGGGGCTGGGCACGTGGGCGCTGCTGCCGGCCGTGGTCGGCTGGGAGACGCGCGTGGTGGTCTCGGGGTCGATGGTGCCGGCGCTGGCGGTCGGTGACCTCGTGGTGACGGCCCCACCGCCGGGTCCGGTGCTGCCGGGGCACGTCGTGGTGTTCGACGAGCCGGGCGGCACCGGCCGCACGGTGGTGCACCGCGTGCGCAGCGTCCGCCCGGACGGGGCGCTCGTCACCCGGGGGGACGCCAACGGCTCCGACGACGGGGCCCCGCTGGCACCCGCGGACGTGCGCGGCGTGGCGCGCCTGCGGGTGCCGCTCGTCGGGCTGCCCGCGGTGTGGGCGCGGCAGGGTGAGGCCGGCCGCCTCGTCGCGGTCGTCGCCGCGGCGGTCCTCCTACCGGTGGCGGCGACGCTGCCGGTGCCGTCGTCGCCGGAGCGGCCGCGCGCGGAGAGGCGGGCGGAGGCGGGCGGCTCAGCAGGCCGGCACCGACGCCGTCACGGCCGTCGAGCGCCAGGTCCCCGACGTCGCGCGGACCGTCCATAGGCCGCCGGCCGTCGGCGCGGCCGTGTCGGACCAGGTCGTGGTGGTCCGGCCCGCCACGGTCACGACGTCGCCGGTGGGCCGGGTGACCGCGTACCCGGTGGTGAAGGGGTCGGTGGGAGCCGTCCACCCGAGCTGCACCGGGGTCGGCCGCCCGTCGGAGCGCAGCGCCAGCGAGACCGCGTGCCAGCCGCGCGACGCGGAGAGCGTCGCCGTCGTCGCACCCGTGCCACCCGTCGCCGTCACGGCGCGGTCGGCGACGACGGCGCGCACCGGCTGGACGCCGGTGCCGTGCACGGAGGCGCGCACGGCCGGCCCGGCCGCGACGGTCAGCTGCTCGGCGGCAGCGGTGTCGTCGACGAGGAAGACCGTCACCAGCCGGGCGGGGGCGGTGGCCAGGGACAGCGACGGCGCGGTCGCGGTCGTGCCGGAACCCGAGGAGCCCTCGGAGGAGAGCACGGGCGCCGTGGCGTCCGCACCCGACCAGGCGAGCAGCACCGCGGCGGTGGCGTCGTCGGGGTCCAGGCCGCTGAACGCGTAGGACGACGGCTCCGAGGTCGTGGCGACGCGCATCGCGACGACCGCGGACGCGTCGGTCCCGTTGCGCCACGTGACGGTCCACCCGGCGGGCAGGACCGGGTCCGAGGTCGCGTCGTGGTGCATGACCACGGCGACGAGCACGTCGCCCGCGACGACACCGGTGGGCCGGGCGAGGGTCACCGAGCCCGCGGACGCGTTCGCGCCGACGGGGTCGGTGGTGGCCGTCGTCGTGCCCCGCAGGGCCGGTGCGGCCGCACAGCTGCGGGTCGCGGTCAGCCCCGTCGGCGGGTCGAGGGTCTCCGCCGCGTACGCGCTGCCGACGGTCGTGCGCGCCGAAACGCGGCCTGCGCCGCGCCGGCCGTCCCGGCGACGGCCAGGCCGAGGACGGCGAGGGCCGCCAGGCCGGCGGCGCGTCGGGCGGGGCACACAGGCGGCCCATCGGCGTGGTCGCGCCCGTCCTGACCTCCCGACGACGACGAGGCCCGGCCGGTCACCCGGCCGGACCCCGTCGCTCACCCGGACGTGGGTGCTGGCGTGCTCGCTCAGCCGGCGAGGACCACCCGCTCGTTCGGGACGCAGTGCGTCATCCGCAGGCCCGTGACGTCGCGCGGGCCGTTCTTGCCGATGTTCGCCAGGCGGGCGAGCTCGTCGTCGGACAGCGTCTGGCTGGCCAGCGGCGGCAGGTGGCGGACGTCGTCGGCGCTGATGCCGAGGCCCTCGCCGACGCGGGCGCCCAGCTCGTCGTCGCACAGCAGGAAGTGCCACACCATGCGCTCCTGCACCTCGCGCACGGCCTGGCCGATGAGCGTGACGAGGTTGTGCACGAGGTCGTCCTGCTCCCACGGCTCCATGAGCTGGTAGCGCTGGCCCGCCTGCGTGTAGTCGTTCGTGCGCGGGATGCGCTTGCGGGTCAGGCGGCCCGTGATCTCCGGGCCCTGCTCGTCGTGGGTCGGGTACTGCGCCTCGCGCAGGCCGCCGGTGATGGACGGCTCGTAGTTCACGTGGGGGTTCGTGCCGACCGGGTCGACGCGGTACTGCATCTGCCCGCCCTGCTGGTTCGTCGCCACCGGCGCCTGCGGCGCGTTGACGGGCAGCTGCAGGTAGTTGGGGCCGACGCGGTAGCGCTGGGTGTCAGAGTAGGAGAACGTGCGCCCGACGAGCATCTTGTCGTCGGAGAAGTCCAGCCCGTCGACGAGGACGCCGGTGCCGAACGCGATCTGCTCGTTCTCCGTGAAGTGGTTCGACACGTTGCGGTTCAGCACCATGCGGCCGACGACCTTCGGCGGGAACTCGTTCTCCGGCCAGACCTTCGTGTCGTCGAGCGGGTCGAAGTCGAGCTCGGGGTGCTCGTCGTCGGTCATGAGCTGCACCTGCAGCTCCCACTCGGGGTACTCGCCGCGCTCGATCGCCTCGTACAGGTCCTTCGAGGCGTGGCCGAGGTCGCCGCCCTGGATGACCGCGGCATCGGCCTCCGTGAGGCTCTTGACGCCGGCCGTCGGGATCCAGTGGTACTTGACGAGGTGGCTGACGCCCTCGGCGTTGACCCACTTGTAGGTGTTCACGCCGAAGCCCTGCTGCGTCCGGTAGTTGGCCGGGATGCCGCGCGGGCTGAAGAGGTTGACCAGCATGTGCATCGCCTCGGGCGTCTGCGACATGAAGTCGAAGATGCGGCCCGGCTCCTGCCGGAACGTGACGGGGTCCGGCTTGAGGGAGTGGATGACGTCGGGGAACTTGATGGCGTCGCGGATGAAGAAGACGCCGAGGTTGTTGCCGACGAGGTCCCAGTTGCCGTCCTCGGTGTAGAACTTCACGGCGAAGCCGCGCGGGTCGCGCGCCGCCTCCGAGGAGTCGCGGCCGCCGATGACCGTGGAGAAGCGGATCGCGAGGTCCGTGCGCTTACCGGCCTCCTGGAACAGCTTGGCGCGGGTGTAGCGGGAGATCGGCTCGTCGCCCCACTGCCCCGTCGCCTCGAAGTAGCCGAATGCGACGGCGCCGCGCGCGTGCACGACGCGCTCCGGGATGCGCTCGCGGTCGAAGTGGCTGATCTTCTCGAGGAACTGGTAGTTCTCGAGCGTGGCGGGACCGCGGGCCCCGACCGTGCGCTGGTTCTGGTTGTCGTAGACGGGATGACCCTGGCGGTTGGTGAGCACGGGGCGGTCGTCGCCGGGGGCGGACGGCTGGCTCGCGACGTCGGTCATGAGGTCCTCTCGGTGGAGCGGGTGGGGTGGGCACCGGCCGGCAGGTCGGCGGTGGCTGCCTGGTGGCAGGACGGGCACGTGCCCCAGAAGGTCACCTCGGCCTCGTCGAGGACGAAGCCGAGGTCGTCGTCGGGCCGCAGGCAGGGCGCGGTGCCGTGCGTGCAGGCGACGTCCACCATCGCGCCGCAGCTGCGGCAGACGAGGTGGTGGTGGTTGTCCCCGACGCGCGTCTCGTAGCGCGCGGGGTGCCCGGCCGGTTCGACCCGGCGCAGGAGCCCCGCCGCGGTGAGCGCGTCGAGGCAGTCGTAGACGGCCTGCGTGGAGACGGTGCCGAGCCGGGCCCGGACCTCGTGCTCCACGTCGGCCGCCGTGAGGTGCGGGTGGTCGGGGCTGGCGGGGTCGGCCGCGTGGCGGCCGGCGGCGCCGAGGGTGTCCAGCACCGCGCGGCGCGTGGCCGTGACACGCAGGCCGGCGGCGCGCAGCCGGTCCTCGGTGCCGTGGGTCATGTCGTCATCATCACCCGTAGTCTGGAACGAGTCCACTTCTGGCGGTGCGTGTCGGGGTGCGCGTACGGGCGCTCCCGGGACGATCCTCCGCGCCGCCCGCGGCCGTCGAGTCGTCCCCAGGGTGGGTCCTGTGGACGACTGGCCTGCAGGAACACCCGATCGTGCGTCTTCCGGGGCGTCGAGCCGCGGGCTTAGGGTCTGGTACAAGCGTTCGACGACTGCCGAGGGAGGTGTTGCGCGTGTACGAGGAGCTCCTTGCCGACTTCGAGGGCGTGCGGTCGACCCTGGGTGGTGTGGGGGCACGGGCCGGGCAGGCCGAGGCGCTCACGCGGGCGCAGCGCCAGCACGTGCTGTCGCTGTTCCAGGCGGTGTCGGGGGCGACGGCGGCGGCGCGGGCGGCGTGGATCGCGGCGGACTCGAGGCTGACCCCGAAGGGGGTCGGGGACAGATCCGCGGCGGAGGGCATCGCGGGGCGGGACCGGGTCGGGCTGCCGGAGGCCAGGCGGCAGGAACGCCAGGCCGGCGCGGTGGAGGCCGCGCCGGCGTTCGGGGCGGCGGTGGCGGCGGGTGTGCGCTCCGAGGCGCACCTGGACGCCCTGGCCGGGGTCCTGGCCTCGGCCTCGGAGCAGGTCAAGGCCGTGCTGACCTCGGAGGAGGGGCAGGCGGAGCTGACGGACCTGGCCGGGCAGGTCGACCCGGCCCGGTTCAAGCGCGAGCTGCTGCAGAAGGCCGCCGAGATCGACGCGCCCGCGGTGGAGACCCGGTACCAGGCCCAGCACCGGGCCCGGTACCTGCACCTGCTCGAGACCGACATGGGTACCCGGATCAAGGGCTGCCTGGACCCCGGCGCCGGCACAGCGCTGCGGCGGGCGCTGGAGCTGACCCGGCAGATCCCGGGTGGGGACCGCACCTCCGGGCAGGCCATGGCCGACGCGCTCGAGGCGTTGGCGCGGGCAGCGTTGGCGGAGAAGAACGGCGGCCCCTCGGGTGCCTCGGTCCGCCCGCACCTGACCCTGCTGACGGACCTCGCCACCTACACCTCGGTCGTGGAGGCGCTGCGGCAGCGCGAGGCCGCCCGTGCCTGCCAGGACACGCCGCCTGCCGCTGGTGCGCCCGTCGCCTGCACCGAGGACCTGCCCGACGTGGACGTGCTCGGCCCGGTCCTGACCGGGCTGACGCCCGTCGTCGACGACGACGGGCACGTCCTGGCTGCCTCGCTGGTCGCGCGGATGCTGTGCGACGTCGACACCGCCGCCCTGGTCATCGGGCCCGACGGGCAGCCCATCGACCTCGGCCGCGAAGAACGCCTGTTCACCTGGCGCCAGCGCCGCTGCATCGTCGTGCGCGACCAGGGGTGCACCTTCCCCGGGTGCGACGTCCCCGCCCGCTGGTGCGAGGTCCACCACATCCGCTGGTGGGCCAGGGACAACGGGCACACCGACATCGAGAACGGGATCCTCTTGTGCACCCGGCACCACCACGAGGTGCACCGCGCCGATCTGACCATCACACGCATCGTCGACGGTTCGACGAGACGACCCGGACCGGTGAAGGCCACCACGTTGCCACCGGCGGTGTACGAGTTCCGGGCACCCGACGGACGACTCGTCGGGCACCGGCGACGCGATAGCCCGGTCGCTCGACCAGGCCCGGGTCCGGGTCTGACGTCGACCTGGAGCGGTGCCGCGTTCGAGGCGTGCCGCGTGCGTCCCGTGGACGGCGGCCGTGTGCACCGCGACCCCGGGGCGGCCAGGGCGGGTCGACCGCGCGGGAGGACGCCGGGACGCGTCGGTGCGGTCCGGTCAGCCGCCCGACACGCTGAGCTCGGCCTCGGCGAGGCGGCGCTGGAAGTCCTCGGAGAGCTCGCGGGAGTCGAGCCAGCCGTCGGGCAGCGCGGGTCGCTTCGGGGAGCCGGCGCGGCCGCGCGGGCCCTCGGCGGGCTCGCCGGGGTAGGGCTGGTCGAGGTCGAGCTCGGCGAGGAGGTCGTCGAGCTCCGTGAGGGTCGACACCTGGGCCAGGCGCGAGCGGAGGTCGCCGCCCACGACGTAGCCCTTGAGGTACCAGGCCATGTGCTTGCGCATCTCCGACAGGGCCTTGTACTCGCTGGGGAAGACCTCGCACATGAGCGTGGCGTGCCGCCGCATCGTCTCGGCGACGTACTGCATGCCCGGTCGGATGCGGTCGGGACGGCCCGCGAAGGCGGCCTCGAGGTCGGCGAAGAGCCAGGGCCGCCCCTGGCAGCCGCGGCCGACCACGACACCGTCGACGCCGGTGTGCTCGACCATGGCGAGGGCGTCCTCCGCGGACCATATGTCGCCGTTGCCGAGCACGGGGATGTCGGTGACGGCCTCATTGAGCGTCGCGATGGCGTCCCAGTCGGCGGTGCCGGAGTAGTGGTCGGCGGCGGTGCGGCCGTGCAGCGCGACCGCCGCGACCCCGACCTCCTGGGCGGTGAGGCCGGCCTCGACGTAGGTGAGGTGCTCGTCGTCGACGCCCTTGCGCATCTTGACCGTCACCGGCACGCCCGCCGGCCGAGCGGCCTCGACGGCGGCGGTGATGATGCCGCGGAACAGGTCGCGCTTCCACGGGAGCACGGCACCGCCGCCGCGCCGCGTCACCTTGGGCACGGGGCAGCCGAAGTTGAGGTCGACGTGGTCGGCGCGGTCCTCCTCGACCACCATCCGCACGGCCGCGCCGACCGTCGCCGGGTCGACGCCGTAGATCTGGATGGAGCGCGGCCGGAAGTCGCCGTCGGGCGCGATGATCCGCAGCGACTCGACGTTGCGCTCGACGAGGGCACGCGAGGTGACCATCTCGGCCACGTACAGGCCGGCGCCCTGCTCGCGGCACAGACGGCGGAACGCGGCGTTCGTGACACCGGCCATGGGCGCCAGGACGACCGGCGTCCGGCTGACGATCGGGCCGATCCGCAGCGGGGGGTACGCCGGATCCGGTCGGGAGGCCTGGGCGGCGGCGGGCGCGAGGGTCGTCACCGTCCCATTGTCACCCCTCGGTGGTGCCGTCCCCGCCCCGGCGAGGGCGGGGACGGCACCACCGGGCACAGCGGCCCGCACCACCGGCCACGCCGGCCCAGGAGACGCGACGCGCTGGGCCGGGAGGCGTTCTCAGGCGCCGACGAGGCGCTGCGCCAGGTAGCCCGTCACCTGGTCGAGGGCGACGCGCTGCTGCGACATGTCGTCGCGGTGACGGATCGTCACGGCCTGGTCCTCGAGCGTGTCGAAGTCGACCGTGATGCAGAACGGGGTGCCGATCTCGTCCTGGCGGCGGTAGCGGCGTCCGATGGCGCCGGCGTCGTCGAAGTCCACGTTCCAGGACCGGCGCAGCTCGGCGGCAAGGTCGCGCGCCTTCGGTGAGAGCTGCTCGTTGCGCGAGAGCGGCAGGACCGCGGCCTTGACCGGGGACAGGCGCGGGTCGAGCTTGAGGACCACGCGCGTGTCGACGCCGCCCTTGGTGTTGGGCGCCTCGTCCTCGGCGTAGGCCTCGACGAGGAACGCCATGAGGGAACGGGTGAGGCCCGCCGCGGGCTCGATGACGTACGGCGTGAACCGCTCGCCCTTGCCCTGGTCGAAGAAGGACAGGTCCTGGCCGGAGTGCTCGCTGTGCGTCGACAGGTCGAAGTCGGTGCGGTTGGCGATGCCCTCGAGCTCGCCCCACTCGCTGCCGGTGAAGCCGAAGCGGTACTCGATGTCGACGGTGCGCTTGGAGTAGTGCGACAGCTTCTCGGCCGGGTGCTCGTAGTGCCGCAGGTTGTCGCGGGAGATGCCGAGCCCCGTGTACCAGTCCGTCCGGGTGTCGATCCAGTACTGGTGCCACTCCTCGTCGGTGCCCGGCACGACGAAGAACTCCATCTCCATCTGCTCGAACTCGCGGGTGCGGAAAATGAAGTTGCCGGGCGTGATCTCGTTGCGGAACGACTTGCCGATCTGGCCGATGCCGAACGGGGGCTTCATGCGGGCCGCGGTGTAGACGTTCTTGAAGTTCACGAAGATGCCCTGGGCCGTCTCCGGGCGCAGGTAGTGCAGGCCGGACTCGTCCTCGACCGGGCCGAGGTAGGTCTTGAGCATCATGTTGAAGTCGCGCGGCTCGGTCCACTGGCCGCGCGTGCCGCAGTTCGGGCACGGCACGCCGGCGAGGCCGCCCTCGGCCTCGTGCCCCTTGCGCTCGGCGTACTCCTCGAGGAGCTGGTCCTCACGGAAGCGCTTGTGGCAGGACAGGCACTCCGTCAGGGGGTCGGTGAAGACGCCGACGTGGCCCGAGGCGACCCAGACCTGGCGCGGCAGGATGACCGAGGAGTCGAGCCCGACGATGTCGTCACGGCTCGTGACCATCGCGCGCCACCACTGGCGCTTGATGTTCTCCTTCAGCTCCACGCCCAGGGGGCCGTAGTCCCACGCGGAGCGGGTGCCTCCGTAGATCTCGCCGCTGGGGAAGACGAAGCCACGCCGCTTGGCGAGGGAGACGACGTTGTCCAGACGGGACGGTGCAGCCACGGTGGATCCACTCCTGGGTCGGCAGGTCCCGCGGCTGGGTGCCGTGGGACGGGGGGTCGCGCCAGCCTAGCGGGGCCGGCCGGCCCTCTCGGCCGGGACGTCCGTCGGGGCGGCGGCCGACCCGCTGGTGGAGTGGGTGGTGGACGCGGCGGTGGAGGCGGTGCTGGACGCAGCGGTGGAGGCGGTGCTGGACGCAGCGCTGGAGGGGGTCGTGGACGCGGCGATGGAGGCGGCAGTGGATGCGGCGGTGGTGGACGCGGCGGTGGAAGCGGCGGAAGAGGCGGTGGTGGACGCGGCGGTGGAGGTAGTGGTGGAGGCGCTGGTCGGAGGTCGGGTGCGACGGCGGCGTGCGACGAGGAGCGCGGCGAGGACGACCGCCGCGAGGGCGGGCAGCGCCCACGGCGAGCGGGCGGCGAGCGCGACCGCCGCCCACCACGCCCCCAGGCCGACGGTGGACCAGACCACGGCCCAGGCCACAGCACCCGGCAGGGACGCCAGCGCGAAGCGCAGGTAGGGCATGCGCACGAGCCCGGCCGCCGCGAACACCGCGGACTGGATGCCGACCGTCAGGTACGCGACGGGCACCGCGGCGACGCCCCAGCGTCTGACCAGGGCGACGCCCCGCCGGACCAGGGGCGTGGTCGACCAACGAGCGGTGCGCTCGACGGCGACGCGCCACCACGCCGGTCCGCGGCCGCCGTCGCGGCGCTGGCGGTCCTGCTCCCGGCCGGCGCCGGCGGCGACACCGCGGCCCGCCCAGTAGATGGCGTGCGAGCGCAGCAGCGCGCCGCCGAAGAGCACGAGGAGGACCGCGGCGACCGGCAGGCCGTCCAGCCCGTACGCCGCGCCCGCATCCGTCACCGGGCGATGGTAGGCCGCGCCGGCAGGCCCTCGTCCGGACCGGAGGTCCCGTCCCCGTCGGGGTCGGTGGTGGCGGGGTCGGTGGTGGCGGGGTCGGTGGTGGCGCGGCCGGTGGTGGCGTGGCCGGTCGTGGCGTGGCCGGTCGTGGCGTGGCCGGTCGTGGCGGGGTCGGTCGTGGCGGGGTCGATCGTGGCGGGGCCGGCCTGCTCGTCCGCGACGGCGTCGACCGCGCCGCCGTAGCGGCGGTCGCGGCGGGCGTACGTCTCCACCGCGCGCCACAGGTGGCGGCGGTCCACGTCGGGCCACGGCTCGTCGAGGAAGACCAGCTCGGCGTACGCGGCCTGCCAGATGAGGAAGTTGGAGGTGCGCTGCTCCCCCGACGAGCGGACGAAGAGGTCGACGTCCGGCAGGTCGGGCTCGTCGAGGTAGCGGGCGAAGAGCTTCTCGTCGACGCGGTCGGGGCGCAGCCGTCCGGCGGCGACCTCCTCGGCGATGGCGCGGGCGGCGTCGGCGACCTCGGCGCGGCCGCCGTAGTTCACGCACATGGTCAGGGTGCAGACGGTGTTGTCCCGCGTCTGCTCCTCGGCCGTCTCGAGCTCGGCGATGACGGACCGCCACAGCCGCGGCCGTCGCCCGGCCCAGCGCACGCGCACGCCCCAGGAGTCCATGAGGTCGCGGCGGCGCCGCAGCACGTCGCGGTTGAAGCCCATGAGGAAGCGCACCTCTTCCGGGGAGCGCGACCAGTTCTCGGTGGAGAAGGCGTAGGCCGACACGTGCTGCACGCCGATCTCGATGGCACCCGCCACGACGTCCAGCAGCGAGGCCTCCCCCGCGGTGTGCCCGGCGGTGCGCGGCAGGCCGCGGGCGTTGGCCCAGCGGCCGTTGCCGTCCATGACGACGGCCACGTGCCGCGGGACGAGCTCGCGCGGGATCTGCGGCGGGCGCGCGCCGCTGGGGTGCGGCGGCGGGGGGACGGGTGCGGGACGCGTGCGTGCCGCCGGTGCCGGCGTGGTGCCGCGTGGCGTGCGGCGCAGCCCGGCCATCAGACGCGCTCCACCATCGGCAGCGACCGCAGGCTGCGCTCGAGGTGGAACTGGCAGAACGCGGCGACGAGCCCGTTGCCCTCGCCGCGGTGCCGCTCGGCGCTGGCGTCGGCGACGTCCCAGTCCCCGACGAGCAGGGCCGCGAGCAGCGCGAACGTCTCCGGCGCCGGCGCGGCGGAGCCCGGCGGGCGGCACCGGGCGCACACGGCCCCGCCCGAGGCGACCGCGAAGGCCCGGTGCGGGCCCGGCTCGCCGCAGCGCGCGCAGTCGGTGAAGCTCGGCGCCCACCCGGCCACGGCCAGCGCCCGCAGCAGGTAGGAGTCGAGGACGAGGCCCGGGGCGTGGGCCCGCAGCGCGAGCGACCGCACCGCCCCGACGAGGAGCCGGTGCTGCTGGAGGGCGGGCTCGTGCTCGTCGGCGACGAGCCGCTCGGCCGTCTCGAGCATGACGGTGCCCGTGGTGTACAGCGCGTAGTCCCCCGCGATCGACCGGCCGAAGGTGTCCAGCGTCTCGGCCTGGGTGATGACGTCGAAGGTGCGTCCGGTGCTGAGCTGCAGGTCCACGCGCATGAAGGGCTCGAGCCGGGAGCCGAACCGCGAGGAGGTCCGGCGCACGCCCTTGGCGACGGCCCGGACCTTGCCGTGCTCGCGCGTCAGCAGGGTGACGATGCGGTCGGCCTCACCCAGGGAGTGCGTCCGCAGGACGATCGCCTCGTCGCGGTACAGGCTCATGCGCGCATCACCGGCCCATCATCCCCCGGCACGCCGTGCACGGCGGGCCCTGCCCGCGCGGCGCTCAGGACCGACGCGTGACGCGCGTGTCGCGGCCGGCACGCTTGGCGTCGAGGACCGCGTGGCTCAGCTCGCCCAGCAGGGTGGCGGAGTCCGCGGTGATGGCCGCGCCGACGGAGATCGTCACGTGCAGCCCCGGGTGGACCTGGTCCCACGCCAGACCTCGCACCCGGGCCACGAGCTCGGCGGCCCGGGCGTCGAGGTCCGGCGAATCCGCCGGCCAGGGGTCGAAGAGGACGACGAACTCGTCGCCCCCGTAGCGCGCCACGAGGTCCCCGGGGCGCACGAAGGCCCGCAGCTCGTCGGCGATCCGCACCAGCACCTCGTCGCCCACGAGGTAGGAGAAGGTGTCGTTGACCTCCTTGAAGTTGTCGACGTCGATGAACAGCGCACCGACGGACCCCTGCGCGTGGTCGAGGAAGCCCTGGATGGCCCGCCGGTTGCCGACGCCGGTGAGCCCGTCGAGGACCGAGAGCTCGGCCACGCGACGCGACTCCACCTGCAGCTCGTGGATCTGCACCTGGGCGAGCATGGCGGCGAAGCGCTCCGACCGCTCCGCCCACAGCAGCTCCTGGGCGCGGCGGAACATGCGCGACGCGTGCTCCAGCGCCGGGTGGTCCCCGTGCCGGCGGACCGCGAGGGTCAGCAGCGCGTCGTCGGCCATCGTCGACCACACGTCGCGCAGCCCGGTCTCCGCCGCCGACCGCAGCGCGCGCAGGTGGTGCTCGGCCTCGTCGAGCCGGCCGAGCTCCAGCAGGGCGACGGCGCGCGTCGCGGTGCCGACGAACCACTCGGGCCGCCCACGGCGCTGCTCCACCTCGGCCTGCACGCTCTCCACGTGCCGCAGGGCCATCTCGGGCTCCCCCGCGCTGAGCTCGGCGTACGCGAGCCCGACGTGCGCGAACAGCCGGGGGCCGGAGTCCTGCGTGTGCTCGGTCAGCCGCAGCAGCAGCAGCGCCCGCGACGCCATGGTCTCCACGACCCGGTGCGCGCCCTCGGGGCGCCCGAGCAGCTGCAGGCCGGCGGCCCACTCCGAGAGGGTGCGCAGGCCCTCGACCAGGACCCCGGGGACGGCGCCGTGCCCGATGAGCGGCGCCACCTGCCACATGACCGCGTCGGCCTGCTCGTACAGCTCCACGGTGCGCAGGGCCTCCGACAGCAGCACGGCGGCGGAGACCTGGTTGTACCGGGTGCCGTCGGGCGTGCCGACGAGCACCCACGCCTTGGCGATGAGCTCCAGGACCTCGTGGTACCGGCCCTCGCGACGGATGGACAGCGCGCGCAGGATGACGGCCTTCGCGCGCCAGTAGGGCTCGTCGTCGTCGACCGTGCGCCGCTCGAGCTCCTCCGCCCACTGCAGCGCCACGTCCGGGTGGCCGAGGGCGAACAGCGCCCGGCCGCCCGTGAAGAGGAAGTACCGCGCGGACGCCGTGTCGCCCATGGCGTCGGCCACCGCGACCCCGGCCGCCGCGAGCTCGGCGGCCCGCCGCGGGTCCCCGTTGGCGAACTCCGCGTGCGCCACGTCGGTGAGGGCGTCGAGCACGCCGAACTCGCCCACGCGGACGGGCAGGCGCTCCACCAGGTCTCCTCACCGGGCCGGGGGCTGTCGGCATCGGCCCCGGTCCGTCCCCTCCACGATCGGACGGCGAGGCCCGCTCGGGAGCCGTTCCGCGCACCGTCTCGCGCCGACGGCTTGCACCGTACCTGCCCGTCGGGCCGGGCGTGCGGTGAGCGCGGCCCGGCGGGTCGTCCGACCTCCGGGACGGACGGCTCGGGTCCGGCCGGGGTCCGACGACGCCGGCGGCGCCGCCGCCGGGTCAGCGGGCGGCGCGGTTGACGGCCGAGACGATGGCCTTGAGCGTCGCCGTGGTGATCGACGGGTCGATGCCGACGCCCCACAGCGTCCGGTCGCCGATCGCGCACTCGACGTACGCGGCGGCGGTCGCGTCCCCGCCCGACGAGAGCGCGTGCTCCGCGTAGTCCAGCACCTGCACCCGCACGTCCACGGCGCCCAGCGCGTCGACGAACGCCGCGACGGGCCCGTTGCCCGACCCCTCGAGGGTCCGGACCTGGCCGTCCTGCGCCAGCTCGACGGTCAACGCGTCCGGGCCGTCGTGCCCCGAGGACACCTGCGTGCCCAGCAGCCGGAACCGGCCCCACGGCGCGAGCGGACCGCCGGGCTCCACCGGCAGGTACTCGTCGTTGAAGATCTGCCACAGGTCGTCGGCGGTCACCTCGGTCCCGTGCGCGTCCGTGTGCCGCTGCACCACCTGGGAGAACTCGATCTGCAGCCGGCGCGGCAGGTCCAGGTCCCGCTCGGACTTGAGCAGGTAGGAGATGCCGCCCTTCCCGGACTGGGAGTTCACGCGGATGATCGCCTCGTAGGAGCGGCCGACGTCCTTGGGGTCGATGGGCAGGTACGGGACCGCCCACTCCACCTGGGACACGTCCGTGCCGGCCGCCGCGGCCTTCGCCTCCAGCACGTCCAGGCCCTTCTTGATGGCGTCCTGGTGGGAGCCGGAGAAAGCCGTGAAGACGAGGTCGCCGCCGTAGGGGTGGCGGTCGGCCACGGGCATCTGGTTGCAGCGCTCGACGACGCGGCGCACGCTGTCGATGTCGGAGAAGTCGATCTGGGGGTCCACACCCTGGCTGAACAGGTTGAGGCCCAGCGTCACCAGGTCGACGTTGCCGGTTCGCTCGCCGTTGCCGAAGAGGCAGCCTTCGATGCGGTCGGCGCCGGCCAGGTAGCCCAGCTCCGCGGCCGCCACGGCCGTGCCGCGGTCGTTGTGCGGGTGCAGGGACAGCACGACGTTCTCGCGGTGGTGCAGGTGGCGGCCCATCCACTCGATGGAGTCGGCGTAGACGTTCGGCGTGGCCATCTCCACCGTCGCCGGCAGGTTGACGATGACCTTGCGCTCCGGCGTCGGCTCCCACACGTCGAGCACGGCGTTGACGACGCGGACCGCGTACTCCAGCTCGGTGCCGGTGTACGACTCCGGGGAGTACTCGTAGAAGACCTCGGTGTCGGGCACGAGCTCGGCGTACTTCTTGCAGAACCGGGCGCCCTGCACGGCGATGTCGAGGATCCCGTCCTCGTCGCTCTTGAACACCACCTCGCGCTGCAGCACGGACGTGGAGTTGTAGAGGTGCACGATCGCCTGCTTCGCGCCGGCGATCGCCTCGTACGTGCGCTCGATGAGGTGCTCGCGCGCCTGCGTCAGCACCTGGATGACGACGTCGTCGGGGATGCGGCCCTCGTCGATGAGCATGCGGACGAAGTCGAAGTCGGTCTGCGACGCCGCGGGGAACCCGACCTCGATCTCCTTGTAGCCCATCGCGACGAGCAGCTCGAACATCTCGAGCTTGCGCGCAGGGTTCATCGGCTCGATGAGGGCCTGGTTGCCGTCGCGCAGGTCGACCGCGCACCAGCGCGGGGCCGTCTCGATGCGGCGGTCCGGCCACGTGCGGTCCGGCAGGTCGACGCGGATCTGCTCGTGGAACGGGCGGTAGCGGTGCGCCGGCATCCCGGAGGGGCGCTGCCGGTTGCGGTCGTCGTACGCGGCGGCGACGAGGTCGCCACCGGGACGCTCGTCGACAGGTCGGGCGGCGTGCTGGGGGGTCGTGGTCTCGCTCATCGTGTCCTCGGTCCGTGCTCGTCGGGGGCAGCCGTCGGCAGGGGCTCCGCGACGAGGGTGCGGCCTAGAGGACCTCGTCGCGGCGGAGAAGGAGGAGGCCGCGCAGGGGATGGCCGAGCGGCGCTCGACGAGGCGTGCGGGCGGTCATGGGGGCGACCCTACCGCCCGTCCGCCGCACCGGTGACGTCGACCTCACGTCGTGGTCGTGCGCCCGTGTCCGTGCGCCCGTGGTCGCACGTCGTGGTCGCTCGCCGTGGTGCACGCCGTGATCGCACCGCCGTCGCCGGTGGTCACGCCACGGGCACCGCGTCCACGCGCAGGCGCTGGTCCCCCAGCCGCACCTCGTCGCCGACGTGCAGGCGCACGCGCACGCCCGGCACGGCCTGCACCCGGCCGCCGGCCGCGAGCTCGACGAGGGTGCCGTTCGTCGAGCCGCAGTCCGTCAGCCACAGGCCGCCGGGGTCGACCGCGAGCTGCAGGTGCGTCTTGGACACCGCCCGCGCCGGGTCGAGGAGGCAGAGCACCTCCACCCCGTCACGGAGGACGGGCCGCCGCCCGACGAGCGTCGTGCCGCCGACGACGACCTGCCGCCCGTCGGCGGTGACGAGCCGGGCGGCCGGCGACGCGCTCCCCGAGCCGTCGACCGGCGGGACCTGCGGGGCCGACGACGGGGCCGGCCGGCGCACGGTGAGCGCGACCGGGCCGAGCGCCTCGAGGTCGGCGTCCGGGGCCGACGACGGCACCGACCGCACCGACGGCGCGCCCGACGAGTCCCGCACGGACGACGCCGGCACCGCGCGGACCGGACCGGACGGCACGTGCGGGAACGTGATGCGGGCGCCGGTCGCGGGCCCGCCGAGCACCTCGGGGAGGGTCGGGCCGTCGGGGGCACCGCCGGCCCAGGGGTGCCCGTCGGGGGCTCCCGCGCCGCCGCCGAGGTCCGGGGGCAGGACGAGCAGCCGGGTCAGCGCGGCCTCGACCTCGTCGGACGCACGGGCGGGGCGCGCGGGACGCAGCGGGCGGGCGGCGCGCGCGGGCAGCTCCCGCTCGGCGACGGCCTCCCACCACGCGTCGGGCACGACCGGGTCGGCCCCGCCCGGGACGGGCCCGGGGCCGCCCGACGACGCCGCTGCCGTGGTGACGCCCGTCGGGCCGTCGACCCGTGCCGGCCAGGAGGGCCGGGGGCGGGCGCCGGGCTCGTCCACCCCCGCGGCGCGCCGGATCCAGGCCGCGTCGTCCTCCCGCCGGCGGCGCCGCTCGGCCAGCGCCAGGCGCCACCGGCGCAGGCCACGGGTGGGCGCGAGGACGGGCACCGGGACGGGCACCGAGACGGGCATCGGGACGGGCACCGGGACGGGCATCGGGACGGGCGCGACCGCGTCGGGCGGGACCACCTCGGCCGCTACCGCATCCGGCGCGAACGACTCGGCCGCGGAGGCGGCGGCGGAGGCGGGTGCGGCGGCGGAGGCACCGGCGGAGGCGCCGGCGCGCACGGCGGCGGACGAGGACGGGCGGGGCTCGACCGTGGTGGTCATCGCAGGGCTCCAGGCAGGACGGCGGGACGTCGGACGAGGGACCGCGGGCGCACCGGCCGGGTGCGACGCAGGGACGCGACGGCGGCGCGGGCGCGCAGGCGTCGCAGCGGGGGCAGGACCGCGTCGAGCGCGGCGAGGGCGCCGTCGGTCTCGGCCCACACGGCGTCCGCCTCGGCGGGCGTCGGGCGGCCGGGGGCGAAGACGTGGGCGTCGGCGCTGCGCGCCAGGCCACGGGCGGAGGCGTGCAGCCGCGCGGCGGCGGACGGCGCATCGGCCCGTCCGGCGCGACGCCCGCGGCGCGCCAGCACGGCGGCGACGAGCGCCTCGGCCGCCTCCTCGCGCGTGGCGGAGGGCGTCGGCAGGTGCCCGAGGTCGCGCGCCCGGTCGAGCAGCTCCTGCCACCCGTCCGCGACGCGCCGGACGGTGTCGGGCCCGCGCCGACGGCGTCGTCGTCGCCACGCCTTGAGCGCGACCACGGCCAGCGGCGGGCCCAGCAGGAGCAGCGCGGGCCCGCCGACGACGCCGACGACGGCCGCGACCGCGCGCCACGACCTGCCCTCCGGCGCGGGGACGTCCCGGCGCCCCGTGCGCGGCTGCTCGGTGTCCTCCTCCGGCGGTGCCTGCGCCTCGGGCTCGGCGGGCGGGGGCTGGCGCACCTGCGGCTGGGCGTCGTCGGGCGCGCTCGTGCGGTCCTCCTGCGGGGTGCGCTCGCGCGGCGGGGTGGGGTCGAAGGGCACCCAGCCCCAGCCCGCGAGCGCGACCTCGACCCACGCGTGGACGTCGGAGCCGCGCAGGGCGACCGTGCCGGCGGCGAGCTGCTCGTCCGTGGGCGCGAACCCGACGACGACGCGGCTCGGCAGCCCCACGCGCCGCGCCATGAGCGCGAGGACGGCGGCGTACTGCTCGTCGTCGCCCACCATGAGGTCGCCCCCGACGAGCTCGGTGAGCCGGGCCGCACCGTGGCCGGGCGCCGACGGGTGGTCGCCGGTGGCGACGAGCCCGTGGCTGAACCAGCCCTCGTCGGTGAGCCAGGCGGACAGCGCGCGAGCGACCTGCACGGGGGCACCGGCCCCGCGCGCGACCTCCTGGGCGCGGGCGCCCACGGCCTCGGGGACGCCGGTGACGTCGGGCAGCGGCACGTCGGCGGGCGGCGCGTCCCCGACCAGGGCGTCCGCGGGCACCGGGTCCACCAGCGCGCGGACGGTCCAGGCGTCGCCCGCGGCCAGGCCGCCGGCGTCGACCGCGGTGCCGGTGGCGTCGTCCCAGCGCAGGTCGGTCGCCTCGACACCGGCCCCCGCCGTCACCTGGGTCGTCCGGCCGACCGTCGGGAGCCAGACCCCGCGCAGCCCCGCGGCCTCCAGACGCACGGTCACCTCGCGCGTCCCTGCACCGCGCGTCGGGGCGAGGCCCGTCGCGCGCGGCGGGAGAGGGGTCCCGGACGCCACGCGCCGCAGCACCCCGGACCCTCCCGTGCCCGATCCGCCCGCGACGCCCCAGACCGTCCCGTCGTAGCGGTCGAGGGTCGCCAGCCGGACGCGTGCGCCGGGAACGAGCCCGGTGGCGCGCAGCAGCACCTCGTCGTCCCGGGCGACGAGGGCGCGGAACGAGGACAGCGGGCTCGGCCGGTCCCGCAGCTCGAAGGGGGGCACCACGTGCTCGCGCAGGACGAAGCGCGCGCCCCCCGCCGCGCCGCCCGCGCCCGCGGCGACGCCGCCGCCGACGGCGAGGCCGACGGCCAGGGCGCCGACGAGGGCGGTGCGCGCGGTCGCGGCCGCGCCCGCCCGTGGGAGCCGCCGGAGCACGGCACCGGCGACGAGCAGCCCCGCGAGCGCGGCGCCCGTCACCGCCGGCGCCGGCGCGGGGGTCGCCGTGCCGAGCAGGGCGACGGCGGCCGCCACGAGCGGCGGGACGAGCACGACGGCCGCCCGTGCGAGGCCGCGGGCCGACGACCGCAGCGCCCCGGACGCCACGGCCGCCGCGCCGAGGAGCGCGAGCACCCAGGCGGTGAGCAGCACCTCCCCGTCCCCGCCGATCGGGGGGGTGAGCGTGAGCAGCGCGTGCGGGGCGTCCACGACGCCGGGACCGAGGGCGCGCAGGGTCGCCGCGGTCGGCACGACGCCGGCCACCGTCGTGCCGGGCGCCGCGAGCGCGCCGCCGGCCAGCAGGTGGACGACGAGCACCGCCAGCAGCGTGGCCGGTGCGGACCATCGCCGCGCCGCCGCCAGGGCCGCGACGCCGGCGCCGGCTGCGAGGCCCCCGACGAGCGCCGGCACCGCCACCGTGCCGCCGTGCAGCGCGACGAGCGGCGCCAGCGCGACGCCCAGCGCCGCGAGCCCGGCGACGAGGTCGACGACCGCCGCCCGTCGTGCCGGTCCCCCTGAACCGGTCGACGGGGCGGTCGAGAAGGCGGTCGACGGGGCGGTCGACGGGGCGGCCACCACGACCGGCTCCCGCACCGGGGGCGCGGCGCTCACGCCGCACCCGCCCGGGTGGCGGCCGGCAGGTCGGCCAGCGCCGCGACGCGCAGCACCGCGCGGTGCCCGACGGCGTGCGTCGGGGCCGCCGGGCGCTCATCGTCGGGGCGCTGCTCGTCCGCGCGCTGCTCGTCGGGGCGCTGCTCGTCCGCGCGCTGCTCGTCGGGGCGCTGCCCGTCGGGGCGCTGCCCGTCGCCGCACGTCAGCACCACGGCGCGCGCGCCCGCCGGCGCCGCGTGGGCGGCCCGGACGAGGGCGTGCGGCGCCGCGGTCGAGCCCGTGACGACCACGACCAGCGCGGCCCCGCCGCCGTGCCGTCGCGCCCGGCGCGCCACGGCGTCGAGCGGGCCGGCGTCCGCGGGGTCGTCGGCCCCTCCCGCCGTCGGCGGGGCGACGTCCCGGCGGTCGCCCGCGGGGGGCACGGGTGCCTCGAACCGGGCGCACGCGTCCAGCAGGGCCGTGCGGGTCGTCGTGGGCAGGCGCTCGTCGCCGGCCAGGACGGCGACCTCCCGGCCCTCGGCCATGGCCTGCAGCGCGAGGGACGCGAGCACGGACACGCCGGTCTCGACCTCGTCGGCGTCCGCCCAGAGCGCGGGGTCCTCCGCGAGCAGCAGCAGGACGCGCGTGCGGCGCACGTCCTCGTCCTGCCGGACGAGGAGCGTGCCCAGCCGCGCGCTCGAGCGCCAGTGGATGGCGCGGCGGTCGTCGCCGGCGACGTACTCGCGCAAGGCGTGGAAGGACTGGGACAGGTCGGCGCTCGCGCGGTCGGCGACGCCCTCGAGGTCCCGCAGGAGACCGGCGCGGCCCGCCGGCAGGTCCAGCGTCCGCGGGTGCACGAGCACCTCGACGGCGGGCGCGTACCGCACGGTCCGGCGCACGAGGCCGAGGGTCTCGCCCCGCTCGGCGGCGACCGGCCCGACGACGACCCGTCCGCGGCGCGGCGCCGGCACGACCAGCAGCTCCTCCCAGCCCTCGCCGGGCGGCAGGGCCGGCACGGCCAGCTCCGCGCCCGGGCCGGACCCGGCCGCCAGCCGGAGCCGATGCGGCAGGGTGCGGCGGCGCGACCGGTTGCGGACCCGCACCGCGCCGACGGCCCGCCCCCCGACGACCGCCCGCGCGTCGCCCAGCGACAGCGTGACGGCGTAGGGCGCCCGCCCGAGGACGCCGAGCGCTGCGACGGCCAGGACCAGGCCGAGCCCCGCCGCGAGGGCCCCCGCCTCGGCCCAGCCCAGGACGCGGTGCACGACCGCGGCCGCGGGCACGACGACGAGCGCGAGCGCGCCCGCGGGCGTCACCCGCACGGTCGGGGCGGTGGACGTCACGGGCGCCTCACACCAGGCGGACGGTCGGCGCCGGGGTCCGCTCGAGGACGTCGGCGACGACGTCGTGCGCGCCGACCCCGTCGAGCTCGGCGTCGGGGGTCAGCAGGAGCCGGTGCGCGAGCACGGGGCCGACGAGGTCCTTCACGTCCGCGGGCAGCACGTGCCCGCGGCCCGCCGACGCCGCCCAGACGCGCGCGCACCGCACGAGGGCCAGCGCGCCGCGCACGCTGACGCCCAGGACCGTGCGCGGGTCCTCGCGCGTCGCCTCGACGAGCCGCGCGACGTAGTCGAGCACCGCCGTGTCGACGTGGACGCGCCCCGCGATGGCGCTCATCTCCCCCAGGGCGGCGGTGGTGACCAGCGGCTCGAGGTCGCCCGTGCGGTCGCGGGCGCCCGCGAGGATCTCCAGCGTGGCGGCGCGGTCGGGGTAGCCGAGCGAGGTGCGCACGAGGAACCGGTCGAGCTGCGCCTCGGGCAGGCGGTACGTGCCCGCCTGCTCGACGGGGTTCTGCGTGGCGATGACCATGAACGGGGTGCCGACGGGGTGGCTGACGCCGTCGACCGTGACGTTGCCCTCCTCCATGACCTCCAGCAGCGCCGACTGCGTCTTCGGCGACGCGCGGTTGATCTCGTCGGCCAGGACGACGGAGGCGAAGACGGGGCCCCGGTGGAACTCGAAGCGCCCCCGGCCCTGGTCCCAGACGCTCACGCCCGTGACGTCGGAGGGCAGCAGGTCCGGGGTGAACTGGATGCGGCTGTGGGTGCCCTGCACGCACGCCGCGAGCGCCTTGGCCAGCGACGTCTTGCCGGTCCCCGGGGCGTCCTCCAGCAGGAGGTGCCCCTCGGCGACCATGGCCATGAGGGCCGTGCGGACGGTGCGCTCCTTGCCCAGCACCACCTGGCCGACCCCGGCGACCAGGAGGTCGAACGTCTCGGCGAACCAGGCGCCCTGCTCGGCGTCCACGTGGCGCACCCCTCTCCTGCCGTCCTGCGGGGCCGCCCGTGCCGGCCGGCCCACGCGGGACCGGTCCCCCGGTCCCAGCCGGCCCATCGGCCGGGGCGGGCCGGGCTGGAGGACTTCGGGCGGGACGGCTCAGGGCAGGACGGGGTCGGCGGGGACGGGGTCGGGCAGGACGACGTGCGTGCCGGGCGACGACCAGTCCGCCCACCCCTGCGCGTTGCGGGCGCGGACCTGGACCGTCACGGTCGACCCGGGCGCGGCCCGCTCCGACGGCACGTCCACCCGGGCCGTCGTCGTCCGGCCGTCCACCTCGTCGGCGGCGAGCTCGACGGACCCGGGACCGAGCACCCGGACGGCGTAGGCGTCGATCGCCCGCCCGCCGGTCCCGCCGCCGTCCCAGGTGAGCACGAGACGGGTGCCCGTCGCCGTGGGGGTCGCCGCGACCCGGACCTCCCGCTCGTCGGGACGGCTCGGCCTGCGGGGCTCGCCCGAGCCCGCGCCCGTCGCGGTGCCCAGCGCGTTGCCGACGAGCACCTCCACCGCCACGGTCGCCGCACCGCCGTCCGCCTCGAGGACCGCCGGCGGCCGGCCCTCGCGCCAGGGACCGCCGTCGACGCGCCAGCGCCGGACCGTCACCGGTGCCCCGCCGTCACCGCCCTCGGTGACGGCGACCGCCACCTCGTCGACCGCGGTCCCCGGGCCCACGTCCACGGCGGGCGCGTCCGGAGCGGTGCGCACGACGACCTGCCCCAGCTCCGTCCACGGACCCGCCAGTCCGCGGTCGTTGACAGCCCGCACCCGCGCCCCGTCGACGGTCCCGGCCATCAGGTCCGTCCGGGTGCAGGCGGTGGCACCGTCGGCCGCGCAGCCCTCCAGCTCGTAGCGCGCGACGCGGAGCGAGGCCCCGCCGGCCGACGCGGGCGGCGTCCAGGTCCAGCGCGCGACGCCCCGGCCCCACGGCACCCCGGCCGCGGGCTCGACCGCCGCCGCCGTGCCGGCCCCGGGTGCGCCCGGGGCGCTCCACGTCTCCCCCGTCGCGCTGCCCCAGGGTCCGGTGCCGGCCACGTTGCGGGCCCGCACGTCGACGGCGTAGGCGCGGCCGCGCACCGCGTCCGTGATCGTCCAGGCCAGCGCGGTGCCGACGTCCACCGGCGCACCGCCGTCGACCCGGACCTGGTAGGTGAGCGCGTCGTCGCCGTTGCCGGCCGGCGCGGCCCACGTCACCTCGACGGTCGCCTCGCCGTCCGCCGCGCTCTCCTGCCGCGTCGCGGTGACGGCGGGGGCCGCGGGGACGCCGGCCGGGCTGACGGGCACCGACCAGGCGCTCCACGGGCCGGGTGCGGGGGCGGCGTTCGTCGCCCGCACCCGCACGGCGTACGCCGTGCCGTTGGTCAGCCTCGGCAGCGTCACGCGCGTCCCGGTGACCGTCGTGGTGGCCGGGCCCCCGACCGGGGCCGGGCTCAGCTCGACGGTGTACCCGCTGACCGGGGACCCGGTCGACGGGGCCGGCGTCCACTCCACGACGAGGCTGCCGTCGCCGCGCGTGGCCACCGGGGTGCCCGGGGCGCCGGGCACGGCGTCCGGGTGCGCCGGTGCGGAGGGCGCGCTCGCCTCGGACCAGTCGACGCCGTTGCGGGCGGCGACGGTGAACGTGTAGGTCTGCCCGTTGGTCAGGCCGCCGACCGTGCACGTCGTGCCGGCGCAGGCCTGCTCGAGCCCGCCGGGCGAGGCGACGACGCGGTAGCCCGTCACGGGGTCGCCGTGCGCGTCGGGCGGCGACCAGGCGAGCACCACCGTGCGGTCGCCCTCCTCGACGACCGCGGGCGTGCCCGGGGCGTCGGGACGGTCCCGCACGACGACCGTGACGGTCGCGGCGACCTCGCGCTGCGGGTCGTGCGTCGCGTCGCGCACCCGCAGCCGTACGACGACCGTGCCGGACCCGCGGGGCGCGGGCGCCACCGTGACGGTCGTGCCGTCGGTGGTGGCGGTGCCCGCCGCGACGCCGGCCGAGGCGTCCACCGAGGGGTCGACCGTCGCCCCGACGACCTCCAGCGGCGTGCCGGGGAACGGGTTGTAGGCGCCGGCGAGCACGTCCACGACGACGGGCCGCCCGGCCGCGGTGACGACCGTCCGGTCCGCGACCCTGGCCGTGCGCTGCATGCTCGCCAGGACGCGCACCTCGACCTCGACGGGCAGCAGGCCCGCCCGCCCGTAGCCGACCAGCAGCGACAGGCGCGCGGTGCTCCCCCGCGGCGTCGCCGGGTCGGCGGACACGCGCAGCACGTCGTCGTCCACGGTCGCCCGGAACCCGGCCGGCACCGCGGCCGCGAGCGTGAAGGTGAAGCCCTGCGCCGCGTCGTCGGCGCCGGCGGGGCCGTGCACCCAGCGGTTCAGGTCCATCTCGACCGCGTCCCCGCCCGCCACGACGTCGAGGACGTCCGCGGCGAACGTCGGCGGGTGGTCGGTGACGGCGTAGACGGTGACGAGCAGCGTCACGGTCGCCAGGCGCGCGTGCGGGTCGTCCGGGCCCGTCCTGTCCGAGACCGGCACGCTGACCGACGCGGGCCCGGCGTACCCGGGCGCGGGCGTGTACTGCACCGTGCGCCCGTCGAGGACCACGGGGGCTCCGGCGGACCGGCTGGCCTGCACGGTGCCGGCCACGCTGGGCCGGCGGCCGGGCGCGACCTGCACCTGCTCGTCGAGGTCGATGGTGAGCACGCCGCCCTCCGCGACGCGCAGCTCCGGGGCGCGCGGACGCGGGGTGGGCGGGAAGAAGCCCAGCGCGGGCACCGTCACGAAGGCCCAGGACCCGGGCGTCCCCGCGGGCGCGGCCGTGTTGGTCAGCAGGAACGGCACGGTCTGCGCGTGCTCGACGAGCGTGACGACCACGCGGCCCGACCGGTCCACCCGCGCCACGTCCGCGACGGAGGCGGGCACGGTGACGCGCAGGTCCTCCAGCGGTCCGCTCGGGTTGGCGGCCACGGCCAGGACGTCCACGGCGACCTGCGTGCGGTCGCGGGTGTCGGCGGCGGGCACGACGACGTCGCGCGCGACGGGCGGCAGCACCGGCGCGTCGGCGGCCACGGTGACGGTGAGCAGCCCTCGTCTGCTGCTGCCCCGGCCGTTGTCCGCGGTGTACGTCACGTGCAGGACGGC
Source organism: Cellulomonas marina (assembly GCF_900111925.1). Lineage (GTDB taxonomy): Bacteria > Actinomycetota > Actinomycetes > Actinomycetales > Cellulomonadaceae > Cellulomonas > Cellulomonas marina. The sequence continues at coordinate 179,134 of NZ_FOKA01000008.1, read as the reverse complement.
GTCGCGGGGCGGCGTGTCCACGACGACGCGCGAGCCGACGACCGCGGCGTTCGCGTCGACGGGCACCGCCTGCGTCGCGGCGTCGGTGAGCACGAGGTCGGGCCTCAGGGTCAGCGGCGAGCCGCCCGAGTCGACGTCGTTGGCCAGCACGCGCACCTCGACGCGCTGCCCGGGCCGCACGAGCACGTCGTCGGGGCGCGCGGAGACGTCCGCGGCACCCGGAGGGCGTGGCACGACGCCCACGCGGACCGCCCCGACCGCGCGCTGGCCGACCCAGTCCTCCACGGCGTACGTGAACGTGTCCGTGCCGTGCTCGCCCGGCATCGCCTCGTACTCGAGCCAGTCCGGACCGGTCGCGACCACCCGCCCGCGGGCGGGCACGCCGTCCGCGCCGAGGAGCGTGACGCCGTCGCCGTCGGGGTCGATGCCGACCAGCGGCACGGCGATGCGCACGGTCTCGCCGGCGAAGACCCGGGCGGTGAGCGCGCGCGGCTCCGGCGGGGCCTTCGTCGCGGCGTCGGACGCGTGCACGACGACGGTCACCCGCGTCGACACCGCGTGCGTCCCGTCGGTCACGGTGACCGTGGCGTGCGTGGTGAGCGCACGCGCCGGCGCCTGGTAGCGCAGCACGTCGCCCGCGACGAAGAGCAGTCCGTCCCCGTCGGGCAACGGCTCGGCGAGCACGGGGGCCAGCGCGAGCGCGTCCCCGTCGGGGTCGGTGGCGTGGTCGAGCACCGGCACCGTGACGACGCCCCCCGTGCGCACCGCCACGGTGACGGGCTCGACGACCGGGGGCCGCGGCGCGGCCTGCACCGGGACCTGGCGCACCGTGATCTGCCCCCGCACGGTCGTCGTGCCGTCGGAGACCTCGTACTCCAGCTCGACCGGCGCCGCCAGCTCCTGCGTCGGCTCCACGCGGACGAAGCGGTGCTCGAGCACCTGGACGTCGACGGGGGCGCCGCCGTGCGCGCGGACGGCGCCCAGGACGAGGACGCCCCCGTCCGGGTCGACGTCGTTGGCCAGCGGGTCGACCGTCACGGAGCCCAGCGGCCGGACGAGGGCCACGTCGGGCACCGCGACCGGCGGCGCGTCCTGCTCGGGCCGGGCCACGACGTCGACCCGGACGAGCCCCTCGGCCTGCGCGGACCCCACCGCGACCGTCACGCCGACGTAGTAGGTGCCCGGACGCGCGGCCCGGGCGGTGAAGCGGCCGCCGGCCAGGTCGGTCGTCAGCGCGACGCCCGGCGCGTCGGCGACCGCCGCCAGCCGCGGCTCCCCCGCCGGCTGGCGCCGCAGCGCGGTCAGCGGCTCCACGACGACGGGCTCGTCGACGAAGGTCCGCACGAGGAGGGTCTCCAGCGCGAGGCCGGCCGCGCCCGCGGCGCGCACCTCCACCTCGAGGGTGCCGTCGACGACGGAGCTGCCGTCCGAGGCCTGCAGGTGCACCGTGGCCGTGCCCGTCGCCGCACCGGGCGCCGCCGCCACGGTCACGCGTCCCCCGGGCTCGGACCGGACGGTCAGCCCGGCGGCCGGCCCCGCGGCCGGCCCCGCGGCCGGGCCCGCGGCCGCACCTGCGCCGGTCGGCTCCGGTGCCGCACCCACGAGCTGGAGGGGATCGCCGTCGGGGTCGCGGAAGGTGGCCAGGACGTCCCGCGCGGCCTGCCCGCCCACCTCGACGACGAGGTGGGGGCGCGTCTCCTGGACCGGCGGACCGTCGGCGCCCTCCGCGGCCACCGTCAGGCGCAGCGTCGCGGTCGAGGGCGCCGAGGTGCCGAGGCCGTCGGCGACGGTGTAGAGCACCTCCGCGGCGCCCTGCGCGTCGGGCGGCACGGTCACCTGGAGCCGGCGGCCGCCGTCGACGGCCTCGAGCCGGCCGACCGTCGCCGGCAGCGCCTCGACCTCGGTGACGACGAGCAGCCCGCAGGCGCTGGCCACGTCGTTGTCGAGGACGGGCAGGACGGTGGTGCGGCCGGCGCGCACGACGAGGTCGTCGTCGACCGCGCGCGGCGGCGCGGACTCGGGCGTGCACGCGGCCTCGTCGACGGGGGTGCTGAGGTCGCCCTGCGCGTCGCCGTCGTCGTCGCCGTCGTCCTCCTCCGGGACCGCCTGCAGCCAGTCGGGCGTGCGCACCGCGGCGTCGACCCCGGGCAGCCAGACACGGCCGGCGCGGGTGTCGTTGAGGACCACGTGCGAGCGGTTGACGCGGAAGACGAGGTCGGTGCCGGCGCCCACGCCCTCCAGCGGCGTCCGCTCGTCGGCGGCGCCGCCGCAGGCCTGCAGCGAGGTGCCGGCGCCGGCCGCCCCGACCCAGGCGCCGTGCAGGCAGCCGGCCACGCGGACGGGCGCCGAGGGCACCCCGTCGCCACCGGCCGGGTGCTCGACCGTGCGGGAGCCGTCGAGGGCCACCTCGAGCAGGGCCGTGCGCGAGGCGACGAGGACGGTGCCGGCCGCGGGGCCGGGCTGCTGGAGGACGAGGTCGTCGCCGGTCAGCCTGACCGCTCCCGCGGGCGTGCGCAGGGTGCTGCCGGTCAGCGCCACGGGGACCTCGCCGACCGCGGTCAGCGCGTCGACGGGTCGGGCGACGGGGTCGGCGTCGTCGCCGGCGTCGGCGGTGAGGTCCGCCAGGGGTGCGTCGGCGGGCCGCAGGGTCGCGCCGGTGCCGGTCGGCGCCGGGACGCCGGTGAGCAGCTCGCCCGACGCGGTGACGGCGACCACCGCGCCGGACCGGGTGACGACGGCCCGGCCGCCCGCCCCGAGGTCGGCATCCGTGGGCGTCGTGCCGGTGTCGAGCCCGCCGAGCGTCGCCGGCGTGCGGACCCACAGGCCGCCCCCCGGGCCGACGAGCGCCACCGTGCCGCCCGCGAGCGCGACGGCGGCGCCCGGCGCGGTCGCGGACGCCGCGACCGTCACGGCCGCGGGGTCGACGAGCGCCGGCCCGGTCGCCTCGAGCAGCAGGACGTCGGCGCCGTCCTGCCGCACGTCGACCGCCGTCCCCGTCGCGACGAGCCCGCCGTCGAGGTCCTGCACCGGCACGTTCCAGCGGCCCAGCCGCCCGAGGTCGGTGGCCGTGAGCCACACCCCGCCGTCGTCGAGGTCCAGCGTCGTCGTCGGCACCCCGCGCCCGACGAGCGCGAGCATCGCCACCAGCACGGGCACCGTCACCAGGGCCGCCGCGCGGCGCAGCCGCGGCGGGACCGCCGTGAGGACCGTCGCCCGGCCCGTGGGGCGGGCCGTCGGTCGCGCGGTCACCCGCCGGGCGGTGGCTGCCGGCCGCCTCACGGCGCGCACGCGACCGCGGGCGACGCCGAGGCCTGCCGGTCGACGCGGACGAGCGAGACCGTCACGCACGGCCCTGCGGACGCCGGCACCAGCGCGACGGGCTCCGTGACGACGACCGGCGCCGCCGAGCCGTCGACCGGCGCCCACTGCCAGAAGTCGCCGTCCCGGGCGGGCTCGCGCGTCCACGTCCAGCGCACGGTGCCGTCGGCGAGCACCTCGCCCGACAGGCCCGACGGCGCCGGGACGACCTCGGTGCGCAGGCCGCCGTCGGCGGGCGCGGTCAGCGCGTCGCCGGTGCCGTCCGGCCCGGACCCGGGCGGCCGCAGCAGCGACGCGACGCCGAGGCCGACGAGCACGACGACCGCCGTGAGCGCGCCGGCCCGGGTGAGCCGGCGCGGACGCCGTCGGGTCGTCGCCGGAGCGGGGGCGCCGGCGGCGGCGGCGGGGGCGGGCTCCGGCCCGGTGCGCAGGTCTTCCACGGCCGGCGCGACGGCCGCGGCGGGTGCGGTCGGGTCCGGTGCGGCCGACGGCGCGAGCGCGACGGCCCGGCGCAGGACCGTCGGCGCGTCGTCGAGCCCGTCCGGCGCGGGGACGACACCCTGGGCGTCGCGCGCGTCGCGGGCGTCGACCGCGCCGTCCACGCTCGCGTGCGGGGCCGGCTGCGGTGCCGGGGCGGCGGGTGCGGGAGCGGCGGACGGGCGGGGCCGCCACCGGGCGGCACCGGCGTCGGCCGAGGCGCGCGTAGCGGGTTCGGGGGCGCCACGGCTCGTGCCGCCGGGGGTGCCCGCCCCCGGGACGGGCGACGACGCGCCGGCGGGCTCGTCGTCGGCCAGGCGCAGCGCGCGCGCCCGGGTGACGTCGGGCAGGTCCTCGTCGGAGCGCGGCTGCGGCAGCGGGACCGGTACCGGCGCCGCGACCGGGTCGGAGACCCGAGCCCCGGCGGGCAGGCCGGCGGACGTTCGCACCGGGCCGGCGGCGGCGCCCGCACGGCGGGCGGAGGTGGGCAGGACCAGCGGCCCCTCGCCGTCCTCGCCCTGCACGTCGACGGCGGTGACGGGCAGGCCGAGCTCGTGCTCGACCTGCTGCAGCGCGTGCGCGACGGACAGCGCGGAGCCGTGCCGCCGCGCCGGCGCCCGGTTCATGGCGCGCGCGAGGACGGCCTCGAGCGCGGGCGGCACGTCGGCGCGGCCCGTCGGGGGCAGCGCGGCCCGCTCGATGCGCTGGACGAGGTCGACGGCCGTGTTCGACCCACCGGGCACCTCGAACGGCGACCGCCCCGCCAGCAGGGAGTAGAGCGTGGCCGCCAGGCTCCACACGTCGGAGCGCTCGTCGCCCTCGGACCCGTCGGCCAGCAGCTCGGGGGGCGCCCACGGCACCGACAGGCCCGCCGCGCCTGCCGCTCCCGCCGCGCGCCGGTGCTCGGCGATCCCGAAGTCCGTCAGCACGGGCCGGCCGAGGTCGGTGGTGAGCACGTTGGCCGGCTTGATGTCGCGGTGCAGGATGCCGGCGCGGTGCGCCGTCTCCACCGCGGAGGCCAGCCGCACGCCCGTGCGCAGCACCTCGGGGACCTCGAGGCGCTCGGTGCGGTAGCGGTCGCCCAGCGAGGGCCCCGGGCAGTGCTCGAGGACGAGGCACGGGCGCCCGTCCTCCGTCGAGGTCACGGCGTGCACGGTGACGATCGAGGGGTGGTGCGACACGCGCGCGGCCAGGTCCGCCTCGTGCAGGAAGCGTGCGCGGACCTCTGGCGCGGGCGCGGCGTGCAGCACCTTGACCGCGACGAGCCGCCGCGGGTGCTCCTGCTCGTAGCAGAGCACGTCGGCGGACCCGCCGCGGCCCAGGGAGTGCAGGAACCGCAGGCCGGGCAGCACGGGCGGGACGACCGCGGGCCCGGGCTCCACGGGGACGACGGGCCCCGCGGGCCCGGCGGCGCGTGCCACGGTCGCGGACAGGTCGGCGGGCACGGGCGTCAGTCCTCCCACCGCACCCGCAGCGTCGCGCCGTCGCCGAGGTCGACGAGGTCCGTCTCCGTCACGGGCGTCGGGCGCCCGGGCTCGAGGACGACCTCCTCGCCGTGCGCGCGCACGACGACGCCGTTCGTCGAGTGCAGGTCCGTCACGAGGACGAGGGGCCCCTCGGCGTGCACCTGCGCGTGCGTGCGGGACACGTCGTGCGTCGGGCTCGGCACGGCGACGAGGCGCGGCAGGCCCGAGCGGGTCGCCTGCGTCACCTGCGGCGCGCGCCCGACGAGCACCGGCCGGTCGAGCGGGACGAGCGCACCCGTCGAGAGCTCCAGCACGGGGCGCCGCGGCGGCACCGGACCGGGCTCGACCGCGCCGGCCGGCGGCAGGTCCGGCGCGGGCGCCGGTGCGAGCAGCGCGTCCAGGTCGGCCGTGGTCTGCGCCGCGTGGTCGGCGGCCCAGCCGGGCAGCAGGCGCCGGATCTCGTCGAGCTCCTCGGTGAGGATCGTCATGCCGTCGTGGTCGTCGAGGACGAGGGCCGCCGCACCGGTCACGGCCCGCTCGGGAGCAGCCCCGGCAGGGACAGCCGGGACCTCGGCGACGGCGACGTCCGGCAGGACGACGCTCTCCGGCACCACGACGTCCGGCACGACGACGGGCTCCGGCACGACGGGCTCCGGCACGACGGGCTCCGGCACGACGGGCTCCCGCACGACGGGCTCCCGCACGACGGTCTCCTGCACGACGGGCTCGAGCACGACGGGCTGCGCCACGACGGGCTCCGGCACGGCCGCGACGGTCAGCTCGGGGTCTGCCGTGCCCGCGGTGGCGTCCTCGGGGTCCGCGGCGACGGCGGCGAACGGCGGCTCGACGACGACGGCGGCCACCGGCCCCAGCCGGAGCGTCGCCGCACGCACCACGCCGGCGTGCACGGGCCAGAGGACCGCCGCGCCGTCGCCCGCCGCGTGGTCCGTCCCCGTGGCGACGCCGTCGGGGCGCAGCTCGACCGACCCCGCACCGGGCACCGACCGCTCGGACCAGGTGAGCGCGCCGCGCCCGTCGACGACGACGACCGGCAGCCCGGCGTCGTGCGCGTGGGCGGCCCGGCGATCGTCCGGGTCCACGTCGCCGGTCGTCCGGTCCCCGGCGACGTGCACGAGCACGCCGCGCGCGGCCACGTGGGCCATGCCGTCGCGCAGCTCGACGGCCGCGAACGCGGGCACCGCGCCCAGGCCGTCGCGGGCGAGCACCTCGAGGACCCGGAGCAGGCCCTGCGCGCCGGCCGGCACGTCGCCGGTCGGCTCGTCGCCCGCCTCCACCCCGACGGGCCCACGGTGCTCGACCGCCGCCCAGAGCCGCTGCACGAGCGCGACGGGCGCCGCCGGCTCGACGACGACCACCGCGCCGCGCCCGACGACGGCCCACCAGGGACCGGGCAGGTACGAGGCGGTCATGCGGCACCTCCGGGCGGTGGGACGGGCGGGACGGTCGGGACGGGCGGCGAGGACGGGACGACGTCCGGACGGGCCACCGCGCCGGGTTCGAGGGACGGGCGGGGACGAGGGGTCCGGGGGACGGTGACGCCGTCCCGCGCGTCGTCCCACCCGTCGGCCGGGGGGACGCCGGGACCGGCCGGGCCGACGACCGGGCCGGTCCCCGCCCGGGCCGCGCCGACCGAGCCGACCAGGACGCCCGTCGCCGTGCGCCCGGCCGGGACGGCGTCCACGACCACCGTCGTGACGTTGTCCCGCGCCCCGCGCCCGACCGCCGCGTCCACGAGCGCCGCCGCGGCGGCCTGGGGGTCCGGGTGCGCCAGGAGGGCGGCGACGTCCTCGTCGTGCAGCTCGCGCGTGAGCCCGTCGGAGCACACGAGCAGCCGGTCGCCCTCGGCGGCCGGCAGCAGCCAGTAGTCCGGCTCGACGACCTCCGTGCTGCCGAGCACGCGCGTGAGCACGTGCCGGTCGGGGTGCGTCCGGGCTCCGGCGGCGTCGAGGCCGCCGGCGGCGACGAGCTCGCCGACGACGGAGTGGTCGACGCTCACCTGCACCAGCCCGTCGGCCGTCACCCGGTACACGCGGGAGTCGCCGACGTTGAGGACCAGCCACAGCGGACGGCCGCCGTCGTGGGTGAGGACGACGCCGGCGACGGTCGTGCCGCCCTGGCGGCCGCCGGTGAACTCCGTGCGGATGCGGTGCGCGGCCCGCAGGAAGCAGGCGTGCACGTCGTCGGGCGTGGCCCCGCGGCCCGCGAGGTCGGCGAACTCCTCGACCGCGATGCGGCTGGCGACGTCACCCGCGTCGTGCCCGCCCATGCCGTCGGCGACGAGGAACACCGGGGGGTGCGCCAGCAGGGCGTCCTCGTTGACCTCCCGCACCGCGCCGCGGTCGGTGGCCGAACCCCACTGCGTCCGCATCGCACCCCTCCCGCCCGGCAGCCGTCGCCCACCCATCGGTCGGGGGGCCGAGGCCGTGAGGGAAAACGATCACCGGATCCCGGGCACCGCGGCCGGCCGGCGGCGGCCGGCGACGGGCGGTGGCGGCGGGACCTCAGATGCCCAGCTGGAACACGCCCCAGTAGGCGAGCACGACGAGCAGGACCGCCGCCGCGACCACCACGAGCGAGAGCGCCCCCGCCCGGACCGCCCCGGGGGCCGCCCGCTGCCCCGCGCGCCGCAGTGCCCGCACGCGCCGCACCAGCAGCACGCCCGCGACCACCGCGACGAGCCCCACGACGCGCACCAGCACCCACCCGCCCTGCACGACCAGCGCGTTGCGCTCGTAGTCCAGCGCCAGCTGCGCCACGGACGTCAGGTACCAGACGAGCGCGGCGACCGTCAGGACCGTGGCCAGCGCCAGGACCAGCAGCGGGTCGCGGATGCCGGCGGCGAACCGCCGCAGCACCGGCGCGGTGCCGTGCCGCGCGGCCCGTCGGCGCCGCCACGGGTCCAGGGCCCGGTCGACGCCGACCGCCGCGGGCGCGAGCAGCAGCAGCACGGCGCCGGCGGCGACCGTCCCCAGCACGACCGTCCCGTCGCGCAGCCACCGCGGCTGCGGCACCGGTCCGGCCAGGTAGGTCTGCACGGGCTGCGCACCGGCGATGCGGGGGGCGCTGCCGGCCGTCGCGGGCAGGCCGGCGACCCAGCCCGTGAGGTCGCGCAGGAAGTCCGCCGACACCTCGCCGTGCACCCGCAGGCCGTGGCTCGCGCCGGCGTAGTAGCGGACGGTGACGTCGACGTTCCCGGCCACGGCGGCGTCGGCGATGATCCGCTGCGCGCCCTGGACCAGCGGCATGGACGCGTCCCCGGTGCCGTAGGCGACGAACAGCGGTTGGGTCGTGCGGCGCTGGAAGGGCGTCACGTCGAAGCGCGCGTACTCGAAGCCGCCGCCCGGCAGCGACAGCCCGACGGCGCGCGGGATGGCGCGGAACACCTGCTGCGGCACGCCGGTGTTGCGCAGGTAGGAGTCCGCCGCGAAGGCCGCCTGCTGCAGCGGCGGCACGACCGGCGCGGACACCAGCGCGACGAACGCCAGGCCCGGGTCCCGTGCGGCCATCACGGGCGCGATCCACGCGCCCTCGCTCTCCCCGTAGACGCCGACCCGCGCCGGGTCGACCTCCGGCTGGTCCCGCAGCACCGCGACGGACCGTGCGTAGTCGGCGGCCATCGCCTCGTAGTCGCGGTGCCGGAGCGTGTAGGTGTCCAGCCGCTTGTCCGGGACCATCGCGACGACCCCGGCGCGCGCCATCGCCTCGGCCTGCGCGCGGAACGCCTGGACGAACCGGCCCGTCCCCGCGCCGTGCACGAACACGACGCCGGGCAGGTCGTCGCCGGCCCCGACCGGCGCCGTGACCTGCGCCCGCACGGTCGCCCCGTCGAGCACCACGTCCACCACGCGCTGCGTCGTCGCGTACCCCGCCGTCGGGGGCGCCCCCGTCACCGTCGTGCCGGTCGCCGCGACCTCCAGCGGGTCGGTCAGCGGCGTCGGCGCCCACTGCGGGCCGAGCAGGGACCCGACGACGGCGAGCACGACGAGCGCCACGGCGGTGCCGCCGACCGTCGCGGGCAGGCCGCGGTGCGGGTCCACGCGACGCAGCCGCCGCCACCACCGGGGCCCGGTGGCGGCGGCCCGGGCGGGGGCCACTAGAAGCCGAGCCGGCCGAGCTGCTTGGGGTCGCGCTGCCAGTCCTTGGCGACCCGCACGTGCAGGTCGAGGAACACCTTCGCGCCCAGCAGGGCCTCGATCTCGCGGCGGGCGCGCGTGCCGACGTCGCGCAACCGCGCCCCGCCCTTGCCGATGACGATGGCCTTCTGGCTGTCGCGCTCGACGAAGAGCTCCACCCGGACGTCGAGCAGCGGCGGCCCGACCGGGGGCCGCCCGGCCTGGCCCTCGCGCGGCTCGCGGGCGACGATCTCCTCGACGACGACCGCCAGGGAGTGCGGCAGCTCGTCGCGCACGCCCTCGAGGGCGGCCTCCCGGACGAGCTCGGCGACCATGACCGCCTCCGGCTCGTCCGTCAGCTCGCCCTCCGGGTAGAGCGGCGGCCCCTCCGGCAGGAGGCCCAGCAGGACGTCGACGAGCACGTCCACCTGGTAGCCGGACCGCGCCGACACCGGCACGATGTCCGTCCAGGCGCCCAGCTCCTGCACGGCCAGGAGGTGCTCGGCCAGGCGCCCCTTCCCGACGAGGTCCGCCTTCGTCACGACCGCGACGACCGGTGTCCCCGCACCTGCGGACGCCCCCGCCGTGCCCTCCGGCGGTCGCAGCGCCGCGAGCTGCTCGGCGATGAACCGGTCCCCGGGCCCGACGCGCTGGTCCGCGGGCAGGCAGAAACCGACGACGTCGACCTCGGCCAGCGTGCCGCGCACGAGGTCGTTGAGCCGCTCGCCCAGCAGCGTGCGCGGGCGGTGCAGCCCGGGGGTGTCGACGAGCACGACCTGCCCGTCGGCGCGGTGCACGATCCCGCGCACGGTGTGCCGGGTGGTCTGCGGCCGGTCCGAGGTGATGGCGACCTTCTGCCCGACGAGGGCGTTGGTCAGGGTCGACTTGCCGGCGTTCGGGCGCCCGACGAGGCACGCGAACCCGGCGCGGAAGGGCCGCCCGCCGGTCACCGCGAGGCCCCGTCCTGCGCGCGCACGCGCTCGTCGTCACGACCGTGCTCACGACCGTGCTCGCGTCCGTGCTCACGCCCGTCCTCGTCCCCGCCGGACCCGTCCTCGGCCTCGGGCTCGTGGGCGCGGCTGACGAGCACCGTCGCCAGGCGCTTGCGGCGTCCCTCGACCCGCTCGGCGCGCAGGTGCAGCCCGTGGATCTCCCCCTCGGAGCCCGGCAGCGGCACCTTGCCGAGCGCCTTGGCCAGCAGGCCGCCCGCGCTGTCCACGTCCTCGTCGTCCACCTCGAGGCCGAACAGCTCGCCGACCTCGTCGCGACCCAGCCGCGCCGGGACGCGGTACACGCCCGGCTCGACCTCCTCGACGACCGGTGCGTCGGGGTCGTGCTCGTCCGTCAGCTCCCCGACGAGCTCCTCCAGCGCGTCCTCGATGGTCACCAGCCCGGCGATGCCGCCGTACTCGTCGACGACGAGCGCGAGGTGCGAGGAGCCCGACTGGAGCTCGCGCAGCAGCGCGTCCACGGGCTTGGACTCGGGCACGAAGACCGGCGGGCGCGCCAGGTCGGCCACGAGCGTGCGCCCGTCGTCGCCCGCGTCCTGCAGGTGCCGCACGAGGTCCTTGAGGTAGAGCACCCCGCGCAGGTCGTCGACGGAGTCCCCGGTGACGGGCGCCCGCGAGAACCCGGAGCGCAGCAGCAGCGACAGCGCCTTGGGCAGGGGGGACGCCGCGTGCACGGTGATCATGTCGGGCCGCGGCACCATGACCTCGCGCGTGAGCCGGTCCCCGAGCTCGAGCACCGAGCGGAACAGCTCGCGCTCCTCGTCCTCGATGGCCTCGGACTCGGCCACGCGCTGGACCATGTCGCGCAGCTCCTCCTCCTGCTCCTCCTCCGCGTGCTCCCCGACGCTCTCGGGGCGCCCGACGCCGCCGGCCAGCGCGGTGACGCCGACGAGCAGCGGCCACGTCCGCGCGAGCGTCGCCGCCGGGTGGCGCCGGCCGAGGCGGCGGGGGCTCAGGCGCACGAGGAGGAACGCCACGAGCGCGCACACCGCGACGGACACGAGCAGGACGCCCCACCACGGCAGGGCGGTGGCGTCCGCGACCGCCAGCGTGAGGCAGACGGTCGCGGTCATCTCGGCCACGATCCGCACGAACGAGGCCGCGGACTGCACGCGCCCGTGGTGCAGGGACAGCGCCTCGACGCGGGCGGCGGCGGGGTGCCCGGCGGCCCCGAGCTCCGCGACCGCGGCCCGCGTGACCCGCCCGACGGCCACCTCGCCCGCGGACAGGGTCGCCGCCAGCGCGATCGCCAGGACCGCGACGGTGACGAGCAGCGCCACCGGGACGTCGGTCACGGGAGGGTCCGCTCGAGGGAGCCGTCCGCACCGCGGCCGGCGAGGAACGTCAGCAGGAGCCGCCGCTGCAGCGCGAACATCTCCTTCTCCTCCTCGGGCTCGGCGTGGTCGTACCCGAGCAGGTGCAGGATCCCGTGCGTCGTCAGCAGGAGGAGCTCCTCCACGGTGCTGTGCCCGGCGGCGCGCGCCTGGACGGCCGCGACCTCCGGGCACAGCACGACGTCGCCGAGCAGCCCCGCGGGCGTCACGGCGTCCTCGCGGCCGGGTCGCAGCTCGTCCATGGGGAAGGACAGCACGTCCGTGGGGCCCGGCTCGTCCATCCAGCGCACGTGCAGGTCGGACATGACCTCCGTGCCGACGAGCGTGATCGACAGGTCGGTCTGCGGGTGCACGTGCATCGCGTCCAGCACGTGCCGGGCGAGCGCGGCGAACTCCGCCTCGTCGACCGCGTGGCCGGTCTCGTTGGTGACCTCGATGCTCACGGTGGCGTGCACGTCCTGTCGTCGTCTCGTCGGCTCGTCGGGCGGGCCGGGCACCACGACGGGTGCCCGCGGGAGAGGCTAGCGCCGGTCCCAGCGCGCCCAGGCGTCGATGATCTGCCCGACGAGCCGGTGGCGGACCACGTCCTGCGAGGTGAGGCGGCAGAACACCACGTCCTCGACGTCGGCCAGCACGTCCTGCACCGCCCGCAGACCGGAGACGCTGCCGCCCGGCAGGTCGGTCTGCGTGACGTCGCCCGTGACGACGATGGTGGAGCCGAACCCGAGCCGGGTGAGGAACATCTTCATCTGCTCGGTGGTGGTGTTCTGCGCCTCGTCGAGGATGACGAAGGCGTCGTTGAGCGTCCGGCCGCGCATGAAGGCCAGGGGCGCCACCTCGATGGTGCCGGCCTCCATGAGCCGCGGGATCGACTCGGGGTCCACCATGTCGTGCAGCGCGTCGTACAGCGGCCGCAGGTAGGGGTCGATCTTCTCCGTCAGCGTCCCGGGCAGGAACCCCAGCCGCTCCCCCGCCTCGACCGCGGGCCGGGTGAGGACGATGCGGTTCACGCGCCGGGACTGCAGCGCCTGCACCGCCTTGGCCATGGCGAGGTACGTCTTGCCCGTGCCGGCCGGGCCGATGCCGAAGGTGACCGTGTGGCGGTCGATGGCGTCGACGTACTCCTTCTGGCCCGCGGTCTTGGGCCGGATCGTCCGGCCGCGGGCGGTGAGGATGTTGAAGGTCAGCACGTCCGCGGGGCGCGCGTGCGCCCCCTCGGTCAGCATGCCGACCGTGCGGCGCACGACGTCGGGGGTCAGCGGCGTGCCGCCGGCGGTCATCTCGACCAGCTCGTCGACGAGGCGCGCGACGAGCGCGACGTCCCCGGCCGGACCGGCCAGCGACACCTCGTTGCCGCGCACGTGCACGGAGACGGTCGAGAACCCGCGCTCGATCTCCGTCAGCACCTCGTCGCGGAGGCCGAGCAGCTCGACCATGGGGATCTCGGGCGGCACCGTGATCCGGTGCTCGACCCGGGCGGGGGCGCCGTGGCCCCCGGGCTCGCCCCGCTCGCGGCGGGCGCTGGACTGCGTCGGTGAGGTCATGTGCTCGGCGGTCGCCGTGCGCTCCTTCGTCGGGGCGCCGCCGCCCGGGGCGGCGACGCGGGTGGTCACGTCGCACCAGCGTAGCCACGGCCCCCGGCACGCACCTGCCCGGGGTCACAGCGGCCGCGGGGGACGGCCCGTGCGCGGACCCCGTCCGGACCGCGGGACCGCCTCTCAGCCCCAGCGGCCCAGCCGCTGGGCGAGCAGCGCGAGCGCCACCGGACCGGCCGTCGAGGTGCGCAGCACGTGCGGCGCCAGCCGCGCGGCCACCGCCCCGGCGGCGAGGAGCCGCTCGGTCTCCCGCTCGGCGATCCCGCCCTCCGGCCCGACGACGACGAGCACGTCGACCGGCTCGTCCACCGGCACGTCGGGCGCACCCGGCAGCGGCACCGCCGCCAGCGGGGTCGTCGCCTCCTCGTGCAGGACCACGACCGCACCCCCGGCCCCCACGACCTCCGCCGCCCGCCGCGCGAGACCGGCCGTGTCGAGCGCCGCCTCGACGTCCGGCACCCGCGCCCGCCGGGACTGCTTGGCCGCGGCCCGGACGGTGCCGAGCCAGCGCGCGCGGCTCTTCGCGGCGCGCTCCCCGCGCCAGACGACGACGGACCGCTCGGCCTGCCAGGGGACCACGACGTCGGCCCCGAGCTCCGTGGCGGCCTCGACCGCCAGCTCGTCGCGGTCGCCCTTGGCCAGCGCCTGAACGAGCACCAGCCGGACGCGCGGTCCCGGCTCCTCGACCCTGTCCTCGACGTCCAGGACCACGCCGTCGGCCGTGGCCGCGGCGACGCGCGCGACGAGCCGGACCCCCCGCCCGTCCACGACGTCCACGCGCTCGCCCGGCGCGCGGCGCTGCACGACACCCGCGTGCCGGCCCTCGGCGCCGCCGAGCAGGAACGTGCCGCCGGCGGTCACGCCGTCCAGCTCGCCCGGCTCCGTGAGGAAGACCGGCGCGCTCACGGCCGGCCCGCCCACCGGCGGCGCGGGCTCACCGGCCTGCGAGCCTGTCGCGCAGCTTGGAGAACACGCCGCCGTGGGCCGCGAGGCGCGCGTCGGGGCGCTCCTCGCCACGCAGGGACGCCAGCCGCCGCAGCAGGTCGGCCTGCTCGTCGTCGAGCGCGGTCGGCACCTGGACGTCGACGTGCACGTGCAGGTCGCCGCGGCCCTGGCCGTGCAGGTGGCCGACGCCGAGGCCCTTGAGCGTGACGACCTGCGCGGGCTGCGTGCCCGGCCGCAGGTCCACGTCGCGCGGGCCGTCGAGCGTCTCGAGCTGGACGACCGTGCCCAGCGCCGCCGCCGTCATGGGCACCGCGAGCGTGGCGTGCAGGTCGTCGCCCTCCCGGACGAACGTCTCGTGCCGGCGCTCGCGCACCTCGAGGTAGACGTCGCCGGCGGGCCCGCCCGCGGGGCCCACCTCGCCCTGACCGGTGAGCTTGATGCGCGTGCCGGTGTCGACGCCGGCGGGCACGTCGACGGACAGGGTCCGGCGCGAGCGCACCCGGCCCTCGCCGGAGCAGTCCGTGCACGGCTCGGCGATGACGGAGCCGAAGCCCTGGCAGGCCGCGCAGGGCTGCGTCGTCATGACCTGACCGAGGAACGAGCGCGCCACGCGCTGGACCGAACCGCGCCCGCCGCAGACCTCGCACGTGCGCGGCGACGTCCCCGGGCGGCAGCACGTGCCCGAGCACGTCGGGCAGACGACCGCGGTGTCGACCGGGATCTCCCGGTGGACGCCGAACGCCGCCTCCGCGAGGTCGATGTCCAGCCGGACGAGGGCGTCCTGCCCGCGGCGGGCACGCGGCACGGGGCCGCGGGCGGCCTGCGAGGCGCCGGCGGCCGCGCCGAAGAACGTCTCGAAGATGTCCTGGAAACCGAAGCCGGCGCCCGCGCCGCCCATGCCCCCGGGGGAGGCGGGGTCGGCGCCCATGTCGTAGGCCCGGCGCTTGTCCGGGTTGCCCAGCACGTCGTAGGCGCGGCTGACGTCCTTGAACCGCTCCTCCGAGCCCGCGTCGGCCCCGGCCACGTCGGGGTGCAGCTCTCGGGCGAGCTTGCGGTACGCCTTCTTGATCTGCTCGGGCGTGGCGTCGCGCTGGACGCCGAGGATCGCGTAGTAGTCGGTCACGTCGCTCTCTTCGCGGGCGGGTGGTGCGGGGAGGGGCTGGGTCGGGTCGGGGCCGGGCGGGCCTACCCCGCGAGGATCCGGCTGAGGTAACGGGCGACGGCGCGCACGGCGGCCATCGTGCCCGGGTAGTCCATCCGCAGCGGGCCGACGGACCCGATGCGGGCGACGGACGCGCCGTCGCCGTAGCCCGTGGTGACGAAGCTCGTCTCCACCAGGCCCTCGTGCCGGTTCTCCCGGCCGATGCGGACGCTGACCGCCGTCTCGTCCTCGGCCATGTCGGACAGCAGGCGCAGGAGGACGACCTGCTCCTCGAGCGCCTCGAGCACGGGCCCGAGCGTGCGCACGAAGTCGGCGGGCCCGCCGCGCGCGAGGTTGGCCGTGCCGGCCATGACGATCCGCTCCTCGCCCTCCAGCGCGAGCGTCTCCTCCACGACCGCGAGCACCGCGTCGAGCAGGGACCGGTCCGCGGGCGGGAACGCCTCGCGCAGCTCCTCGCGCACGCGGGCCAGGTCGGCCAGCACCCGCCCCGCGACGGCCACGTTGAGCCGGGTCCGCAGCTGGGCGACGACGAGCTCGTCGAGGTCGTGGTCCAGCTCGACCGTCCGCTGCTCGACGCGGCCCGTGCGCGTGATGAGCACGACGAGCAGGTGGCGCGGGCCGACGGGCACGAGCTCGACGTGCCGCAGCGCCGAGCGCCGCAGGGACGGGTACTGCACGACGGCCACCTGGTGCGTCAGCTGCGCGAGCAGCCGCACGGACCGGTCCACGACGTCGTCGAGGTCGACGGCGTCCTCGAGGAAGGACGCGATCGCCCGCCGCTCCGGCGACGAGAGCGGCTTGACCTCCGACAGGCGGTCGACGAAGAGCCGGTAGCCCTTGTCCGTCGGCACGCGCCCGGCCGAGGTGTGCGGCTGGACGATGTAGCCGCCCTCCTCGAGGGCCGCCATGTCGTTGCGGATCGTCGCCGGGGACACGCCCAGGCTGTGGCGCTCGACGAGGGCCCGCGACCCCACGGGCTCCCGCGTCGCGACGTAGTCCTCCACGATGGCGCGCAGGACGTCCACGCGCCGCTCGTCGCCGCTGCCCATGCCGTCCTCCTGCCGTCGTCCGTTCGTGCGGGGGCCTCACCGGGCGGGTCCCGGGTAGCACTCGCCCGTGCTGAGTGCCAATCCTACGCGGCGTGTCCACACGACGACCTGCCGGGCACAGGCACGGGCGTGACCTAGCGTGACGGGCCGTGAGCACCGACCGTTACGGCAGCGACGTCCTCGCCGGCGGCCGCGCGGGCCCCCGCCCGGCGCACCACCGCCCGGCCCGCACCTCCCGCCCCCAGCCGGCCGAGCCCGGCCTCGTGGTCGAGGACGTGAGCACGGGCTTCGTCGGGGCGGTCGTGCGCGTGGAGAAGTCGGGCGGCCAGCACGTCGTCGTGCTCGAGGACCGCCGCGGTCGCACGCGCACCTTCACGCTCGGCCCGGGGTTCTGGGTCGAGGGCGAGCCCGTCCTGCTGACGCCGCCCGTCCGCGCGGCCGCGCCCGCCCGGCCGACGCGCACCGCCTCCGGCTCGCTGGCCGTGCCCGACGCCCCCGCCCGCGTCGCGCGGGCCAGCCGCATCTGGGTCGAGGGCAAGCACGACGCGGAGCTCGTGGAGAAGGTGTGGGGCGACGACCTGCGCGTGGAGGGCGTCGTCGTCGAGCCGCTGCAGGGCGCCGACCACCTCGTCGACGAGCTGCGCGCCTTCCGCCCGGGGCCGGGCCGCCGTGTCGGCGTGCTCGTCGACCACCTCGTCCCGGGGTCCAAGGAGAGCCGGATCGCCGCCGAGGCGCTGCGCGCGGTGCCCGCGGGCACGGTCAAGGTCCTGGGCCACCCGTACGTCGACGTGTGGCAGGCCGTCCGGCCCCAGCGGCTCGGCCTGGCCGCGTGGCCCGTCGTCGAGCGGGGCACCGAGTGGAAGACGGGCGTGCTCCGGCGGATCGGCTGGGACGCCGACTCCCCGCACGCCACCGCCCGCGCCTGGGCGCGCATCCTCGGCAGCGTGCGCACCTACGCCGACCTGGACCCGGCCCTGCTGGCCCGCGTCGAGGAGCTCATCGACTTCGTCACGGCGGACTGAGCGGGTCCTCCCCGACGACGACGGGCCGCCCCCTCGGCAGGAGGGGGCGGCCCGTCGCGCGTCCCGGGACGGTCGGCGGTCAGGCGGCGACGGGCTCGCCGAGCAGCCGCCGGTACGTCACGGTCGTCGCCAGGGACGTCACGGGGACGGCGACGAGCAGCCCGACGAAGCACGCGAACGTGCCGATGACGAGGAGCACGAGCACGACGAGCGCCAGGATCACCGCCGTCGAGACGTTCGCGCGCGCGAGGTCGATGCTCGCGCGGATGGCGTCGAGCGTGCCCAGCTGCTTGTCGAGGACGAACAGCAGCGCGAACTGCGTGAACACCGTCACGCCGATGTACAGGACCCACCCGATGTACGGGATCGAGTTCGCGAGGCCGCCCACGAGCCCGACGAGGATCGCCGTGAGCACCACGGGACCGAAGCGGTCCGTCGAGAAGAACGACCCGAACGACACCGGCTGCCCGTAGGTCGCCTGCAGGGAGGCCCGCAGGAGACCGGCCTGGAAGAGCGCCCCGACGATCCCGAACACGAGCGCGAAGAGCAGCGTCCAGCCGAAGCCGAGCCCGAGGCCGACCGCCGGGTCGAACGCCAGGGTGCCCGACGCGTCCGTCGTGGAGCTGGCCGCGAAGACGCTGATGAGGGGCGCGGACAGAATGGCACCCAGCACGGCGAGGATGACGAAGTAGACGAGGAGCGCGCCGATGAAGACGCCGGCGTTCTGGGCGAACTTGCGCCACCCGTACGACAGCGCGTCGCCGATGCTCGTGCCCGGCGCCTGGCCGTAGCCGCCCGCGCCGACCGGCGGCATGGCCCCGGGGAAGCCCCCGGGCTGGCCGTAGCCGCCCGCGCCGTAGCCGGGCTGGCCGTAGCCCTGCCCGTACCCCTGCCCACCGGGCTGCCCGTACCCCTGCGCGCCCTGGTCGTACCCCTGCCCGCTCCCCTGCCCGTACCCCTGCCCGTACCCGCCTCCCGGCGGCGGCGGGTAGGCGCTCGACCCGCCCGACGACGGGGGCGGCGGGTACGCGCTCGACCCGCCGGCCGGGGGCGGCGGCGGGTAGCCGCCGGCGGCGGGGTCGGGCGTGCTCGGGTCGTCCGACGGCCTCGTGCCGTCGGGGTCGGGGCGGTGCCCCGGGTTCTCGCTCATGGGTGCTCCTGGCGCGGGGGTCGACGACGGCGGCGGCCGTCGGCGTCGGACCTGGTGAGCGAACCGACACGCAGGTGGCGCTGTGAAGCGCACGCGCGGGTGGAGGGCGCGCCCCGACCCCCGGGCGGGGGGACCCGGCCGGGGACCCGGCTCAGGCGGCGAGGGTGCGCACGACGGCGTCGGCGAGCAGGCGTCCCCGCCGGGTGAGCCGCAGCACGCGCCCCCCCGCGTCGCCCGTCAGCGCCCCGGCGGGGTCGACGAGCCCGTCGGCGACGAGACCGGCCACGCGCCGGCGCCCGTCCGCCCCGAGGTCGGCCAGCGGCAGACCCTCGGCGAGCCGCACGCCGAGCAGCAGGTGCTCCAGACGGGCGGCCTCCTCGTCGAGCACCTCCCGGCCGGCCGCGGGGCTCAGCCCGGCCGCCAGCCGGTCGGCGTACGCCCGCGGGTGCTTGACGTTCCACCAGCGCACCCCGCCGACGTGGCTGTGCGCGCCGGGGCCGACGCCCCACCAGTCGTCGCCGCGCCAGTAGGCGAGGTTGTGCCGGCACGCGTCGCCGGGCGTGCGGGCCCAGTTGCTCACCTCGTACCAGTGCAGGCCGGCGGCGGTGAGCAGCTCGTCGGCCAGCTCGTACTTCGCGGCCTGGTCGTCCTCGTCGGGCAGCGTCAGCTCCCCGCGGCGGACGGACACGGCCATGCGGGTGCCCGGCTCGACGACGAGCGCGTACGCGCTGACGTGGTCGACGCCGGTGGCGAGCGCCGCCTCGAGGCTGGCCCGCCAGTCGTCGAGGGACTCCCCCGGCGTGCCGTAGATGAGGTCGAGGGACACGCGGAGGCCGGCCTCGCGCGCCCAGCGCACCACGTCCGGGATGCGCGCGGGGTCGTGCGTGCGCTCGAGCGTGGCGAGCACGTGCGGGACCGCGGACTGCATGCCGAAGGAGACGCGCGTGAAGCCCGCCGCCGCGAGCGCCGCCAGGGACGCCGGCGTCACCGAGTCCGGGTTGGCCTCGGTCGTCACCTCGGCGCCGGGAGCCAGCCCCCAGGCGTCGCGGACGCCACCGAGCAGCGCCGCGAGGTCGGCGACGGGCAGGAGCGTGGGCGTGCCGCCGCCGACGAAGACGGTGCTCACGGGTCGCTCCGGCAGCCCGGAGCGGGCCAGGACGTCCGCCGCCAGCGCGATCTCGGCCTGGGCGGTCGCGGCGTAGGCCGCCTGGCTGGCGCCGCCCCCGAGCTCGGGCGCGGTGTAGGTGTTGAAGTCGCAGTACCCGCAGCGCACGCGGCAGAACGGCACGTGCACGTAGACGCCGAGGTCGCGGGACGGCGCGCCCGCCAGCACGGACGCGGGTAGGGCGCCGTCGGCGGGGGCCGCGTCCCCCTCGGGGAGGGCCGGGCTCACCGCTTCTTCGCGTCCTTGTCCTTGCCGGCAGACCCGGCGGGCTCGGAGGAGAGCGCGGCGATGAAGGCCTCCTGCGGCACGTCGACCCGGCCGATGGTCTTCATGCGCTTCTTGCCCTCCTTCTGCTTCTCCAGGAGCTTGCGCTTGCGGGTGATGTCACCGCCGTAGCACTTGGCCAGGACGTCCTTGCGGATGGCGCGGATGGTCTCGCGCGCGATGACGCGGGCGCCGATGGCCGCCTGGATCGGCACCTCGAACTGCTGGCGCGGGATGAGGTCCTTGAGCTTGCCGGCCATCATGACGCCGTAGGCGTAGGCCTTGTCCTTGTGCACGATGGCGCTGAAGGCGTCGACCTGCTCCCCCTGCAGCAGGATGTCGACCTTGACGAGGTCGGCCACCTGGTCGCCGACGGGCTCGTAGTCGAGGCTCGCGTAGCCGCGCGTGCGGGACTTCAGCGCGTCGAAGAAGTCGAAGACGATCTCCGCCATGGGCAGCAGGTAGCGCATCTCCACGCGCTCCTCGGACAGGTAGTCCATGCCCTGCAGGTCCCCGCGCCGGGTCTGGCACAGCTCCATGATCGCCCCGACGAACTCCGACGGCGCCAGGATCGTCGCCTTGACGACGGGCTCGCGGACCTCGCGGATCTTGCCGCTGGGGAACTCGCTGGGGTTCGTCACCGTGACGACCGTGCGGTCCTCGAGCGTGACCTCGTAGACGACGTTCGGCGCGGTCGAGATGAGGTCGAGGTTGAACTCGCGCTCGAGCCGCTCGCGCACGATCTCCAGGTGCAGCAGGCCGAGGAACCCGACGCGGAACCCGAAGCCGAGGGCCACGGACGTCTCCGGCTCGTAGTTCAGCGCGGCGTCGTTGAGCTTGAGCTTGTCGAGCGCGTCGCGCAGCACCGGGTAGTCGGACCCGTCGATGGGGTACAGGCCCGAGAACACCATCGGCAGCGGGTCGTGGTAGCCGCCCAGCGCCTCCGTGGCGGGCTTGCTCTGGTTCGTGACCGTGTCGCCGACCTTGCTCTGGCGCACGTCCTTCACGCCGGTGATGAGGTAACCGACCTCGCCGACGCCGAGGCCCGGGGTCGGCTGCGGCTCCGGGGAGATGACGCCGATCTCGAGCAGCTCGTGCGAGGCCTTCGTCGACATCATGGCGATGCGCTCGCGCGGGTTGAGGTTGCCGTCGACGACGCGCACGTACGTCACGACGCCGCGGTAGGTGTCGTAGACGGAGTCGAAGATCATCGCGCGGGAGGGTGCGGCGGGGTCGCCCACCGGGGCGGGCACGAGCTCGACGATCCGGTCCAGCAGCGCCTCGACGCCCACGCCGGTCTTGCCGGACACGCGCAGGCAGTCCTCCGGGTCGCCCCCCACGAGCGTGGCCAGCTCCTCCGCGTACTTCTCGGGCTGCGCCGCGGGCAGGTCGATCTTGTTGAGCACGGGGATGATCGCGAGGTCGTTCTCCATGGCCAGGTACAGGTTGGCCAGCGTCTGCGCCTCGATGCCCTGCGCGGCGTCGACGAGCAGCACCGCCCCCTCGCACGCCGCCAGGGACCGCGACACCTCGTACGTGAAGTCCACGTGCCCCGGGGTGTCGATCATGTTCAGGGCGTACGGCGTGCCGTCGACCTCCCACGGCATCCGCACGGCCTGCGACTTGATGGTGATACCGCGCTCGCGCTCGATGTCCATGCGGTCGAGGTACTGCGCGCGCATGACCCGGGCGTCGACCACGCCGGTGGCCTGGAGCATGCGGTCGGCCAGCGTCGACTTGCCGTGGTCGATGTGCGCGATGATGCAGAAGTTGCGGAGCAGCTCGGGCGCCGTGGCGGCCGGGCGGATGCGGCCGGCGGCGTCAGGACCGGGGATGGGGGGCACGGCCCTATCGTCCCACGGCCGCCTCGTCCTCCCGCGTGATGCGGACCGTCACCGTCAGGTCCTGGGTCGCGGTGCCGGCGTAGATGCCCCGCAGCGGCGGCACGTCGTCGTAGGAGCGGCCCCGCCCGATCGCGACGTGGTGCTCGCCCGCGGCCATGCGGTTCGTCGGGTCGTAGCCGTACCAGGCGCCGGTCCACCACTCCACCCAGGCGTGCGACTCGCCGGTCGAGGCCTCGTCGCCCGTCCCGCCGGTGGGGTGCAGGTAGCCCGAGACGTACCGCGCGGGCAGGCCGAGGGCCTGCAGGGCGCCGACCGTCAGGTGCGAGACGTCCTGGCAGACGCCGGTGCGCGCGCGCCAGGCGTCGACGGCCGGCGTGTGCACGGTCGTCACGCCCGGCACGTACTCCAGCTCGGCGCGCAGCGCGAGGCTCACGGCTTGGCCCGCCTCGTGCGGGTCCAGCCCGGCCGCGGCGTCCCGGGCGAGGTCGACGACCTCGTCGGGCACCGCCGTGGTGCGCGTGGGGCTGAGGAACTCCGCCCACCGGTCGCGCACGCCGGCGCCGCGCAGCTCCTCCCACCCGAGCACGTGCACGGGGTCCGGCTGCCCGGCGACCTCGACGACGTGCTCCGCCGTCAGCAGCAGGCCCTCGTGCGGCGCCAGCACCTCGAAGGCCGTCACCGACGTGCCCCAGTAGTCCGTCCAGCCGGAGGTCCAGGTCTGCGGCATGACGTCCAGGCGCGAGGCGACGACGGTCTGCCGCGCGTCGGAGCGCGGGCTCATCCGGGCCTCGTTGTAGGAGGCCAGCACGGGCCCGGCGTACCGGAACGCCGAGGTGTGCACCACGCGCAGCCGGCTCACAACGCCTCCCCGATCCACTGCGTCGTCAGGTCCGCCGGGAAGTACCGGGACCGGATGGCGTCGCTGGCCGCCGAGCACGCGCGCTGCACCTTCTCCATCTCCTCCGGCAGGTGGTCCAGGACCTCCAGCAGCGGGCGGTACTCCAGGGACGAGCGCACGAGCCCGATGTGCCGGCGCGCGTCCTCCACCCGCGAGCGCTCGAGCACGGGGTCGAGCTCGAGGAGCATCGCCTCCGCCGTGTTGAGCGCGAAGAGCACCGAGCGCGGGAAGAGCCGGTCCAGCAGGAGGTACCCCGCCGCCCGCTCCTCGGACACCGACGCCTTGTGCAGCCGCAGGAACGACTCGTACGCGCCGCAGGAGCGCAGCAGCGTCGTCCAGCCGGGGCCCGCGGCGCCGGCGAGCGCGCGCGTGGTCAGCAGGCGGGCCGTCATGTCCGCCCGCTCGATGGACCGGCCGAGCACGAGGAAGCGCCACGTGTCGTCGCGCGGTGTCACGGAGTCGACGAGGCCGTTGACCATCGCCGCGCGCTCGCGCACCCAGGTGAAGTAGTCGTGGGCCCGCGCCGGCCGTACCCGCGTCGGCAGCTGGTTCCACGTCGCGTTGAGGCTCTCCCACAGGTCGGTGGACAGGATCTCGCGCGCCCGTCGCGCGTTCTCCCGGGCGGCGGTCAGCGAGCCGGCGATGGAGGACGGGACGAACCGGTCGTAGGCCAGCAGGTCCAGCACCGTCTCGCGCCCGACGAGGCCCTCGTCGGGCACGGGCCGGTCCATGACGGTGAGCAGCGAGCGGCAGGCCAGGTCCTCCGAGGCCCAGGGGTCCTCGAGGATGATCTGGAGGTGGACGTCGAGGAGGCGCGCGGTGTCGTCGGCGCGCTCCACGTACCGGCCGATCCAGAACAGCGACTCGGCGATCCGGCTCAGCACGGCGCACCACCCCCGGACGTCGTCGGGCGCTGGCCCTGCTGCTGCTGCTGTTGCTGCTGCTGCTGCATCTGGACGAGGGCGGGCGCGCCGTCGTGCGGGCTCGCGTCGATGGGCACGCCGGGGTGCGCGGCCGCGGGGGCGACGAGGCCCGCCCGCACGGCGGACCGCTTGGGCACCTGGCCGCCGAGCACCCAGGTGTCCTTCGAGCCGCCGCCCTGCGAGGAGTTCACGACGAGCTGCCCCTCGGGCAGGGCCACGCGCGTGAGCCCGCCCGGCAGGACCCACACGGAGTCGCCGTCGTTGACGGCGAACGGCCGCAGGTCCACGTGCCGGGGCCGCAGCCCGTCCTCGACGAGGGTCGGCACGGTGGAGAGCTGCACGACGGGCTGCGCGATCCAGCCGCGCGGGTCCTCCTGGAGGCGCACCCGCAGGGCGTCGAGCTCGGCGCGGGACGCCTTGGGCCCGACGACGAGGCCCTTGCCGCCGGAGCCGTCCACGGGCTTGACGACGAGCTCGTCGAGCCGGTCGAGCACCTCCGCCAGAGCCGCGGGCTCCTCGAGCCGCCACGTGTCGACGTTGCGGATGATCGGCTCCTCGGACAGGTAGTAGCGGATGAGGTCCGGCACGTAGGTGTAGAGGAGCTTGTCGTCGGCCACGCCGTTGCCCACGGCGTTGGCGAGGGTGACCGTGCCGTTGCGCGCCGCCGCCAGGAGGCCGGGGCTGCCGAGCAGGGAGTCCGAGCGGAACGCGACGGGGTCGAGGAAGTCGTCGTCGACGCGGCGGTAGATGACGTCGACCCGGCGGCGGCCGTGCGTGGTGCGCATCCACACGCGCCCGCCGGCGCAGAACAGGTCGCTGCCCTCGACGAGCTCGACACCCATCGTGCGGGCCAGCAGGGAGTGCTCGAAGTAGGCGGAGTTGAAGACGCCGGGGGTGAGCACGACGACGTTCGGCTCGTCGACGCCGCTCGGCGCCGCCGCGACGAGGGCCGCGAGCAGGCGGCGCGAGTAGTCCGCGACCGGGCGGATCCGCAGGGACGCGAACAGCTCCGGGAACGTCTGCGCCATGGCGCGGCGGTTGGACAGGACGTAGGACACGCCGGAAGGGACGCGGACGTTGTCCTCCAGGACCCGCCAGTCGCCGAGGGAGTCGCGCACGAGGTCGATGCCCGACACGTGCACGCGCACCCCGTTGGGCGGCTCGATGCCGATGGCCTGCCGGGCGAAGTTCGTGGAGGAGACGATGAGCGCGCGGGGCACGACGCCGTCCTCGACCGCGCGCTGGGGGCCGTACACGTCGGCGAGGAACGCCTCCAGGGCGCGCACCCGCTGGGACACCCCGGGCGCCAGGACCTCCCACTCCTCCCCGGCGAGGACGCGGGGGACGACGTCGATGGGGAACGGCCGCTCCTCCCCCGCGAGGTCGAAGGTGACGCCCTGCGTGAGGTAGGACCGGGCCAGCGTGTCGGCACGCCCCCGCACCTCGCCGGTGGACAGGCGCGCGAGGGCGGCGTGCACGTGGCGGTAGGCGGCCGTCGGCCCGCCCTCCGGGTCGATCATCTCGTCCCAGGCGGCCCCCGTGGGGTAGTCGTCGAACAGGTCGGCCATGCGCCGGACGATAACCGCCGCGTGTGTCCGTCGCGTGACGAGCGCGGCGGCGCGCCGACGTGGGTCGCCGGCGGCGCCGTAGGCTGCCCGCGTGATCACCCGACGCGTCCTGGCCGGAGCGCTGCGGGCCGTCCTGCGGCTCACCGGCGACGCCGCCCGCACGCGTGCCCGGACCCCCGCCGGCACCCCTGCGGGCACCTCTGCGGGCACCTCTACCGGCACCCCCGCCGCCGCTCGCCGCCGCCCGCCCGCCGGCACCGCCACCCGGTACGCCCCGCGCGCCGACGGCCGGCCCGACCCGGGCGAGGTCGTGTGGGCGTGGGTGCCGTTCGAGGACGACCCGGCGCGCGGCAAGGACCGCCCGGTGCTCCTCGTCGGGCGCGAGGGCGGCGCGCTGCTCGGGCTGCCGATGACGAGCAAGGACCACGACCGCGACGCCGCCGACGAGGCGCGGCACGGGCGGCGCTGGATGGACGTGGGCACCGGCGGGTGGGACGCGCGCGGGCGCCCGAGCGAGGTCCGGCTCGACCGCGTGCTGCGGCTCGACCCGGCGGCGGTGCGCCGGGAGGGCGCCGCCCTGCCGCGTGCCGTGTTCGACCGCGTGGTCGCGGCGCTGTGACGGCCAGGCCGTGCTCGCCGTGGGTGTCGCCGGGGCGGGTCGGTCGCTGCTAGTCTGACCCCTCGTGTGTCCGCCCGGGTCGGCGGGCACTCGTCCAGCGCCTCCCGAGGGTGTCCCCACGCCCCAGTCCCGGCGCTGCGCGCGCCCTCTCGACCTGTCCGAGCTCCCTGGTGCCCAGCGCACCGGCGCACAACGAGGAAGTCCACACGTGGCGAACATCAAGTCCCAGATCAAGCGCATCAAGACGGCGGAGAAGGCGCGCCTGCGCAACAAGGCCGTCAAGTCCGAGCTGAAGACGTACGTGCGCAAGGTCCGCGAGGCCGTCGCGGGCGGCGACAAGGAGGCGGCGGGCTCCGCGCTCGTCGTCGCGTCGAAGAAGCTCGACAAGGCGGTCTCCAAGGGCGTCATCCACGCCAACCAGGCCGCCAACAAGAAGTCCGCGCTCGCCAAGGCGGTCAACGGCCTCTGAGCCGTCGCTCGGCCGGCACCTGTGCCGGCCGAGCACCGTCGCCGTCGGCGGCACGCAGCACCCGGAGGGGCGCCACCTGCTGGTGGCGCCCCTCCCGTCGTCCCCGCCGGAGGGTGGTGACGCGGACGGTCACGCGGACGGTCACGCGGACGGTGACGTCGACGGTGACGTCGACGGCGACGGCGACGGCGACGGCGACGGCGACGGTGGACCCTCAGCGGGTGCGGGCGCGCGGGACGCCCGGCGGCACGACCGAGCGGCGGAACCCGGCGTCGCCGAGGGCGCGGTCCCACGCCCGGATCGTCGCCGCGGCGTCGCCGTCGCGGCGGTACCGGTCGCCGACCTCCCGCCAGGCGGCCGCGGTGCGCCGGCTCGGCGGCAGCGCCGCGAGCACCTCCGCGGCGGCGTCGTAGGCGCGCGTCGCCCCGGGGCCGTCGCCGGACGCCCGCAGCGCGTCGCCCAGCGCGAGGTGCGCGGCCGCCACGCCCACGTGCCGCTCGCCGTCGAGCCGCGCCAGCGCGGAGGCCGCCCAGCGCGCCGCGGCGGCCGCGTCGAGCAGCAGCAGGCACGCCGTCGACCGGTCGACGTCGAGCGCCGCGAGCGCGCTCTGCTCGCTCCGGGCGGCCAGGACGGGCCAGACCCGCTCGACCTGGTCGAGCGCGGCCCGCGGGTCCGGCGGGTCGCTGCGCAGCAGCAGGCGGGCGTGCGTCGTGCGCAGCGCCGCGAGGTCCGCGTTGAGCTCACCCTCCTGCAGCACCTGCAGGGCGCGCTGGAGGTAGGCGGATGCCGCCGTGAGGTCGCCGCGCTCCTCCGCCACCGCCGCCGCCACCTCGTAGACGCGCCCACGGCCGCGCGGGCACTCCTGGTCCTCCACGACGCGGACGAGCTGGGTGACGCGGTGCGTGGCGTAGGCGACGTCGCCCCGCTCGACGTAGGCCTCGACGACGGTCGCGACGAGCCGCAGGTGCTCGTCGCCCCCGGCGAGCGAGGCGTCCTCGAGGTCGAGCAGCGCGCGCTCCCCCACGTCGACGCTGCGGTACGTGTCGCCGGCGCGCAGGTACACCGCCGACAGCGTGGCGGCGAGGCGCGCGGCCTCCAGCGGGCGGCCCTGCGACCGGGCGGACTCGAGGAGCGGCTCCAGCACCTGGACGGCGTGCGCCACGTCGTCCACCGCCTCGTGCGCGGCCGCGAGCGTGGCCAGCGCCTGCCGCCGCACCCCCGGGCCGACCGCGTCGAGGTCGACGCGCCCGAGGCGGTCCAGGGCCGCCTGCGGGTCCCCGTCGCGCAGCGCGAGCCGTGCGCGGGACACCTCCAGCCGGACGCGGGTCTCCTCGGCGCCGTCCTCGCCGTCGCGCAGGTGCGCGACCGTCGTGCCGAGCCGTGCCGCGAGCACGGCCAGCGCGGCCTCCGACGGCTCGCGCTTGCCCGCCTCGAGCAGCGAGACGTAGCTCGGGGACAGCTCCTCGCCCGCCAGCGCCGTCTGCGTCAGGCCCGCCGCGCGGCGGGCCGCCCGCAGGCGCCCCGCGAGTGCGGCGGTGTCGCCGCCGGTGTCCTCGTCCCTCATCGCGCCCTCCCCCGTGGTGCCGGGCGCCGCCGCACGGTCGGCGCCCACGGGGGGGATCGGCAGGTGCGAGCCCCTCCTTGAGTCATCCCGGGCACCGGATCCGGTGAGGGCGACGTCCGCGGGGACGGGAGTGTCGACGTGCGCGGGGACGAGAGCGTCGACGGGCGGATCGACGGGCGGACCGACGGGCGGACCGACCGACCCTGGACGGGGGCGGACCCGCACCCGGACGAATCCACCCGGGTCGCGGTGCCGTCGCACCCGCGCCCGTGTGGTGTGATGCACCCATGGCCCTCCCCGCGCGCGCGCACGCCGACCTGCGTGCTGCGGTCGACGCGGCCGTGCCCGCGTCGCTGCTCGCGCAGTGGGACGCCCACGTCCGCCGGTCGACGTCGCTCGTCGGGCGGCAGGGCATCTTCCGTGCGGACGGGCGCCCGTTCGGGTACCAGCTGTCGTTCCGCTCCTCGGTCGGCGAGCTCGGGGACCCGGCGGGCTGGGGCCCGCTGCAGCACGAGCACGCCACCCGGCACGTCCTGGACGCGGCCTTCGCACGGCCCGAGCTGGAGGACGTCGCGGAGGGCCGGCTGCTGTTCGTGCGCTGCCCGCGCCCCTTCCTCGTCGGGGAGCTCTCCCTGCCGCCGCGGACGGACCGGCTCGTCGTCGAGGTGCCCGACCTCGACCTGGACCGGGCGACGACCGAGGGCATCAGGCGGCTGCGCGACGAGGGCTACCGCATCTCCATCCGGTCCTTCGTCGGGACGCGCGCGCAGCAGGACCTGCTCCCCCACGCCGACTTCGTCCGCCTCGACGTCCGCGACCTCGACGTGGAGGGCCGCCCCGTCGTGCAGGCCGCGCAGTCGTGCGGCGCGCTCCTCGTCGCCGAGTTCGTCGAGACGCCGCACCTGCTGGGGCTGGCCCGGGACATGGGTTTCCCCCTGCTGCAGGGGAACCTCCTGCAGCTGCCCACGGTCGTCGAGCGCGCGGGCCCCCCGCTCGCCGACCCGGTCTGACCGACCGCTCCTCCCGTCGACGAGGCCGTCCCCGGGTCCGATGACGCCGTTCCCCGGTCCGACGACGCCGTCACCCCGCGCGGGGTCGGGAGCCCGTCAGCGACCCGTCGCCGCAGCGACCCGCAGCACCGCACGCTCCACGGCGAACTCCCGGTCCCGGCCCTCGCCCTTGACCTCCGCGTCCGCCTGGGCGACGGCGCCGATCGCCTCCGCCAGACCCTCGGGCGTCCACCGGCGCAGCTCGGCCAGCGCGCGGTCCACCTGCCAGGGCGCCATGCCGAGCGCCGCGGCTGCCGAGCCGCCGCGGCCCCGCAGCGCGCCCACCTTCGCCAGCGTCCGCAGGCGCGCGGCCAGCGCCGCCACGAAGGGCACCGGGTCCAGACCGGTCGCCAGCGCGTGCCGCAGCAGCGCCACCGCACGGCCGGCGTCCCCGGCGAGGGCGGCGTCGGCCACCTGGAAGCCGGAGGCCTCGATGCGTCCCCCGTGGTAGCGGTGCACGGCCTCGACGCCGATGACGCCGGTGGTGTCCGCGACGAGCTGGGCGACGCCGGCCGCCAGCTCGCGCAGGTCGCTGCCCAGGGCCTCCACCAGCGCGGTGACGGCCTGCCGCTCCGCGCGGCGACCCGCGCGGCGCAGCTCGGCCGACACGAACGCCTCCTTGTCGGCCGGGGTCTTGAGCCGCTCGCACACCACCGTGGGCGCTGCGGCACGCGCCGCGTCGAGCAGCTTCTTGCCCCGGGTCCCGCCGCCGTGCACGAGCACGACGACGACGCCGGCGACCGGGGCCGACAGGTACGCCAGGGCGTCCGCGACGGCGTCGTCGCTGCCGTGCTCGAGACCCTGCAGCACGACGACCTTGTCCTCCGCGAACAGCGACGGGCTGGTGGTCACCGCGAGCTGGCCGCCGACGTACGTACCGGCGTCGAGCCGGGTCACCTCGACGTCCGCGTCCGTCTCCCGCGCCAGCGCCACGACCCGGGCGACAGCCCGCTCCGCGAGGAGCTCCTCCGGCCCCGTGACGAGCACGACCGGCGCCGGGGCCGCGTCCTCCCACGAGAGCCCGGGGGCCGCGGCGCGACCGCGGGCGCCGGACCGGGCGGGCCTCGAGGACGACCCGGAGGAGGACCGGGACGGGGCAGCGGGGGGCACGCGCCCAGGGTGCCAGACGGCACCGACAGTCCCGTCCCCGGGCTCACCGCGACCCGTCGCCGGCTCACCGCCGGCGCAGCAGGAGCCCGGCCAGGCCCGCTCCGGCCGCCGCCAGGAGCACCGCGCCGGCGGTCCCCGGCACCCACGGCACGTCGGCACCGGGCAGCCCCGCCAGCGTCCGCGCGACGGCCGCCACCCACCAGCACGCCGCCCCGGCCACGTGGGCGCAGACGGCCGCCACGCCGGGTGCGACCGGGTCCAGCAGGGCCGTGAGGAGGCCGAGGACCGTGGCGGGCACGACGGCCGGCGCCGCCAGCAGGTTCGCCGGGACCGCCCACAGCCCCGCCCCGCCGCCGACGACGACGACGAGCGGCCCGCAGGCGAGCTGCGCGGCCACGGGCACCGCCAGCGCGGTCGCCGCGGCGCGGCCCAGGCGACCCTCCCACCGCCGCACGAGCGCCGGTGCCAGCAGGACGACCGCCGCGGTGGCCGTCACGGACAGCGCCGTCCCCAGGTCCCGCGCCCGCCACGGGTCCGCGACCAGCAGCACGACGACGGCGGCGGCGAGGGCGGCGGGCGCCCGCGACGGCCGCCCCACGAGCATGCCCAGCACGCCGACCGCCCCCATGGCGGCGGCGCGCACGACGCTCGGGACGGGGTGCACGACGAGCAGGAGCGCGGCCCCGGCGACGAGGGCGACGGCGGCGCGAGCCCGTGCCGGCACGCGCGCCGCGCCGGCCAGCGCGAGCACCAGCCCCGCCACGGTGGAGAAGTGCGCGCCGCTGACGGCGGTCAGGTGCGTGAGGCCGCTCGTCCGCAACGCCGCCCGCAGGTCATCGGGAACCCCGGCGGTGCTGCCGACGGCGACGCCCGGCAGCAGGGCACCCGCGTCGCCGCCGACCCCGCCGGCCTGCCGCCGCACCCCGTCCCGCAGCCGCTGCGACCAGCGGTCGAGCGCAGCCGGGCCGGCGGAGCTCAGCACGGGTCCGCCGGCGAGGACGAGGGCGGCCGCGTCCTCGCCGGCGGCGGTCGGCACGGCCCGGCCCGTCACGCGGACCCGGTCGCCTTGACCCGCCGGCGGGGCGCCGGCGGGGGCGAGGACGACGACCGGCGCGGCCGCCCGGACGGCGGGCCCGTCCCCGACGGCGAGCGCGTCGACGGCGACGACCACCCGCAGGCGGGCGGGGGCACCCGGCCACGGCGCGGGGAGCGGCG
Organism: Cellulomonas marina; assembly: GCF_900111925.1. Lineage (GTDB taxonomy): Bacteria > Actinomycetota > Actinomycetes > Actinomycetales > Cellulomonadaceae > Cellulomonas > Cellulomonas marina. Next base: position 147,785 of record NZ_FOKA01000008.1, on the reverse strand, counting down.
ACGGGTCGCCCGCCACCCGGCCGTCGACCGTCACCACGGCCCCCTCCCGCGCCGCAGCACGCACCGGGTCCCGTGCGAGCACCTGTGCCGACCCCGCCGCGAGCACCGCCGCCGCCACGAGAAGGGCGAGCCCGACCGCCGGCCTCACCCCCGTCCCCGGTCCTCCCTCCGCCCTCGCCCTCCTCCCCGCCCTCCTCGTCGCCCTCCTCGTCGCCCTCCTCGTCGCCCTCCTCGTCGCCCTCCTCGTCGCCCCCGTCCTCGTGCCCGTCCCGGCCGCTGCCCCTGCCCGGCGTCGCGCCGCGGGTGGGACCGGTGGGCGTGCAGCGGGCAGGGCCACGAGGACCGCCGCCAGCAGCGCCGCGACGGCCGCAGCCGCCGCCATGGCGACCGGGAGCAGCACCACCGACCAGGCCGCCGCCCACGCGGTGAGCGCGGCCGGCACGAGCCGCAGGTCCAGGACCTCGGGCAGCGGGCCGTCGGGCTCCGGCCGTCCGCGGAGGGCCGGGCCCGAGCGGCGGTGCACCGGGGCGACGCCCCGCGCCCGTCTCACGACCGCACCGTCACCAGCGGCTCGAGCCGCTCCAGCAGCGTCGGCCCGATCCCCTCGACGTCGCCGAGCTGCGCCACGGCGGTGAAGGGCGTCGTCGCGCGGTGGTCCAGGATGCGCTGGGCCAGCACGGGCCCGATCCCCGGCAGCGCGTCGAGCTGCGCGAGGGTCGCGGTCCCGAGGTCGAGCGGGCCGGCGCCCGGGCCGTCGCCGCCCGTCCCGCCCGTGGTCGCCGACCCCGTGGCGGCGTCACCGGTCGACGCGCCGCCACCCGTGGGTGCGGACGCGGGCGGGGTCGCCTCCCCCGGCCGCGGCACGACGACCTGCTCGCCGTCGACGAGGACGCGGGCGAGGTTCAGCGCGGCCAGGTCGGCCGTCGGCAGGGCGCCCCCCGCCGCCGCGACGGCATCGGCCACGCGCGACCCGTCCGGTAGCCGCACCAGGCCCGGTACCGCCACCTGCCCCACCACGTGCACGACCGTCGCGGCGGCGGTGGCGAGCGGCGCCGGCGCGGAACCGGTCGTCCCGACGGTGGGTGCGCCCGTCGGGACACCTCCACCGTCGGACGTGCCGGCCGCCGTCGGTGCCACCGAGGCATCCGTGCCACCAGCCCCTCCGCCCGGGGAGCCGTCCACCGCCACGACGGCCGGCTGCGGCTCGGGGAACGCGACCGGCTCCCCGACGCGCAGCCCCGTCAGCCGCAGCACCACCGCCCCGGCGACGAGCAGGACCGCCACCGCGGCGGCAGCCGCCGCCCGCGGGGTCACGTGCCACCGCACGAGCGGCCCGCGCTCCGCCGCCGGCCGGCGTGCGGCCCGACGCGGGGGGTCGTCCCCGGGGGCGGGGATGCCGGCGGGACCCTCGGACGACACCCCTGCCGCCCGGGACGGCCCGGAGGACGGCGCCCGCACCTCCCCCGTCCGCTCCCCCGTCCGCTCCGCCCCCGACGCCGACGCGCCGAGCGTGCCGCGCCGTTCCGCCAGGAGCGCCGCCAGCCGGTCGGCCGGCGGCCCGCCGGAGGGCCGGGGCGCGTCGGGAGAGGGCACGCCGCGACGCTAGAGCGGTGCCCCCGCCCCGGCGGGAGGAGCCGGGGCGGGACGCGAGCCCGCGACGCGGGCCGGGGCTGGGGACGGCTCGACGAGCAGCCGGCCGCCGCGACGGTCAGGGCCCGACGGTCAGGGCCCGACGGTCAGGCGGGCACGACGTTGACGAGCTTCGGCGCCCGCACGACGACCGTGCGCACCTCGCGGCCGTCGAGCGCCCGCTGGACGGCCGGGTCGGCCAGCGCGAGGGCGCGCAGCTCGTCGTCGGAGACCGAGGGCGGGACCTCGACCCGCCCGCGGACCTTGCCCTGCACCTGCAGGACGCAGGTCTCCGTCTCCTCGACCAGCAGCGCCGGGTCCGCCACGGGGTAGGGCTCGTGCGCCAGCGACCCCTCGTGGCCCAGCCGCTGCCACAGCTCCTCCGCCACGTGCGGCGCGACGGGCGCCAGCATGAGGACCAGCGGCTCCACGGCCGCCCGCGGCGCCGGGTCCAGCGTCGTCAGGTGGTTGTTGAGGACGATGAGCTTGGCGATGGCGGTGTTGACCCGCATCGCCGCCATGTCCTCGGTGACGTCGGCCACCGTGCGGTGCAGCAGGCGCAGCGTCTCCGGCGCCGGTGCGTCCTCCCCCACGACGAGCCTCCCCGTCGCCTCGTCGACGACGTTGCGCCACAGCCGCTGGAGGAACCGCTGCGCCCCCACGACGGTCCGGGTCTCCCACGGGCGCGACAGGTCCAGCGGACCCATGGACATCTCGTACACGCGCAGCGTGTCCGCGCCGTACTGGGCGTACATCTCGTCGGGCGTGACGACGTTCTTCAGGGACTTGCCCATCTTGCCGTACTGCCGGTCGACGGCCTGGCCCTGCCAGCTGTAGCCCGTGGCCGACGCGGCGTCCTCGACGACCTCCTCGGCCGGCACGTGCACGCCGCGCGCGTCCGTGTAGGCGTACGCCTGGATGTACCCCTGGTTGAACAGGCGCTGGAACGGCTCGCCCGACGAGACGTGGCCCAGGTCGTGCAGGACCTTGTGCCAGAACCGCGCGTACAGCAGGTGCAGCACCGCGTGCTCCACGCCGCCGACGTACAGATCCACGCCGCCCACGCCGCCGGGCGGCTGGTGCCCGTGCCCCGGGCCGAGCCAGTACCGCTCGAGCTCGGGGTCGACCACCGCGTCCTGCGACCGCGGGTCCAGGTAGCGCAGGTGGTACCAGCACGACCCCGCCCAGTTGGGCATCGTGTTGGTGTCCCGCCGGTACACCCTCGGCCCGTCGCCCAGGTCCAGGGTCACGTGGACCCATGCGTCGTCGCGGCCCAGCGGCGGCTCCGGGGACGACTGCGCGTCCTGCGGGTCGAACGTGCGCGGCGCGTAGTCGGGCACGTCGGGCAGGTCGACCGGCAGGCTCTCCAGCGGCAGCGCGATCGGCAGGTCGTGCTCGTCGTAGACGATCGGGAACGGCTCGCCCCAGTAGCGCTGCCGGCTGAACAGCCAGTCGCGCAGCCGGTAGGTGATCGTCCGCTCGCCGACGCCCCGCTCCTCCAGCCACGCCCCGACGGCCTCCTTGGCCTCGGTGACGCGCATCCCGTCGAGCTGGAGGTGCTCGTTCGACGAGGCCGTCACCACGCCGTCGCCGGTGCGGGGGCCCTCGCCCTCGCCCTCCAGCGTGTGCACGACCGGCAGGTGGTAGGCCTGCGCGAAGGCGAAGTCGCGCTCGTCGCCGCCCGGGACGGCCATGATCGCGCCCGTGCCGTAGCCCATGAGGACGTAGTCGGCGGTGAAGACCGGCAGCAGGTCGTCGGTCAGCGGGTTGCGCGCGAGGTGCCCGGTGAAGACCCCGGTCTTGCGGCCCGCGTCCGCCTGGCGCTCGACCGCACTGCGGCCGGCGGCGAACGCCCGGTACGCCGCGACCGCCGCCGCGGGGCTGCCGTGGCCGTCCGTCCAGACGTCCTGCGTGCCGTCCGGCCACGCCGCCGGCACCTCGTCGAGCAGCGGGTGCTCGGGCGAGACCACCATGAAGGTCGCGCCGAACAGCGTGTCCGGGCGGGTCGTGAAGACCTCCACCTCGGCTCCGCCGACGACCTCGAACCGGATCCGCGCCCCCGACGAGCGCCCGATCCAGTTGCGCTGCATCGCCTTGACCTTCTCCGGCCAGTCGATGTGCTCCAGGTCGTCCGTCAGGCGGTCCGCGTACGCCGTGATGCGCATGTTCCACTGCCGCAGGCTGCGCTGGAACACGGGGAAGTTGCCGCGCTCGGAGCGGCCGTCGGCCGTGACCTCCTCGTTGGCCAGCACGGTCCCCAGGCCCGGGCACCAGTTGACCGGGGTCTCGGACACGTACGCCAGGCGGCTCGCGTCGAGCACGCGGCGGCGCGCCACGGCGTCCAGCGCGGACCAGGCCACGCCCGCGGGCACCCCGTCGAGGGCCGGGACGGGACGGGTGCCCGCCGCGTACTCCGCCTCGAGCTCCGCGATCGGCCGCGCGCGGCCGCGGCCGCCGTCGGGGCGCGGCGCGTCCTCGTCGTACCAGGAGCCGAAGACCTGCAGGAAGATCCACTGGGTCCAGCGCACGTAGTCCGGGTCGATGGTCGCGAAGGAGCGCCGCGCGTCGTGCGCCAGGCCCAGGCGGCGCAGCTGGCGCTGCATGATGGCGATGTTGGCCTCGGTCGTCGTGCGGGGGTGCTGGCCCGTCTGCACCGCGTACTGCTCCGCCGGCAGGCCGAAGGCGTCGAAACCCAGCGCGTGCAGGACGTTGTCCCCCTGCATGCGGCGGAACCGCCCGACGACGTCCGTGGCGATGTACCCCAGCGGGTGCCCGACGTGCAGGCCCGCGCCCGAGGGGTACGGGAACATGTCCATCACCATGAACGCCGGCGCGGTCGGGTCGGCGTGCCTGCCCTCGCCGTCCGTCAGGTGGCCCGAGGGGTTGGGGGTGAAGAAGGTGCCGCGGCGGGCCCACTCGTCCTGCCACGCGAGCTCGATCCGCTCCGCGAGCGCGGCCGTGTAGCGGAACGGCGTCTCGGAGGAGGTGCCGACGGGGGCACCGGGGCTCGCAGCGGTCTCAGCACTCACCGGGCGATCGTACCGACGCCCGCCGACACACCCGCCGACGCGGCGGCCGACCCAGCGGCCGGGGTGGCCGCCGACGCGGCCGCGGACGCCGCCGCGGACGCGACCGCGGGGGTGGCCACGGCGTGCGGCGCCGGCTGGCGCCCCGCGACCAGGAGGACGACGAGGCCGACGACCGTCACGGCGGCACCGGCCCAGGCCGGCGCCACGTACCCGTACCCGGCGGCGATGACCAGCCCGCCGAGCCACGCCCCGCCGGCGTTGCCCACGTTCAGCGCCGAGTGGCACAGCGCCGCCCCGAGCGACGGGGCCGCGGGGGCCAGGTCCATGAGCCGGGTCTGCAGGGCGAGCCCGAGCACCTGCGTGACGACCCCGAGTGCGACGAGCGCCAGCACGGCCGGCACGGGGAAGGGCGCCACGAGACCGACGACGACGAGCACCGCTGCCGTGGCGACCATGCCGCCCAGCACCGTGCCCAGCACCGACCGGTCGGCCAGCCGCCCGCCCAGGAGCGTCCCGACGGTCATCCCGACCCCGAACAGCCCGAGCACGAGCGGGACGGTGCCGACGCCGAGGCCCGTGACGTCGGTGAGCAGCGGCTTGACGTAGGAGTAGACGGCGAACATGCCGCCGAAGCCGACCGCGCCGCCGCCGACGGCGACCCACAACGGGCCGCTCCGGAGCGCCCCGAGCTCGCCGGCGACGCTCGACCCCGCCGGCACGGGCAGGGACGGGGCCCGCAGGAGGAGGGCCAGCACCGTCGCCAGGCCCAGGAGCCCGACGCCCGTGAACGACCAGCGCCAGCCCACCGCCGTCCCGACGACGGCCGTCAGGGGGACGCCGACCGCGCAGGCCAGGGTGAGCCCGGTCATCATCGCCGCGACGGCCCGCCCCCGCCGCGCCGGCCCGACGACGGCCGTGCCGAGCACCGCACCCACCCCGAAGAAGGCGCCGTGCGGCAGCCCGGCGACGAACCGCGCGAGCACGAGCCAGCCCAGGTCGGCGGCGAACGCCGAGGCCGCGTTGCCCAGCGTGAAGGCGACCATGAGCGCGACGAGCAGCGGCCGGCGGTCCACCCGGGCCGCCAGCGCGGTGATGACGGGCGCGCCGACGACGACGCCCAGGGCGTACGCGGTGATGGCGTGCCCGGCGCCCGGGATGCTGGCACCCAGGTCGTCGGCGATCTCGGGCAGCAGGCCCATGGTCGCGAACTCCGTGGTGCCGATGCTGAAGCCGCCGAGGGCCAGGGCGAGCAGCGCGGCCCGCGCGCGGCCAGGCGTCAGCCGCTCGTGCAGGGGCGCGGGACCGGGCGCGGGAGTGGGCGCGGGAGAGGGGTCGACGACGGGGGCGGACGGCTGCACGGCTGCTCCGGGGCGGGACCGATCGTTCGACGCCGAGCGTCGAAACGATTCGAGAACGGGGCGGGAGCGCCGTCGACAACCCGCGGGGACGCGCCCAGCCTAGGGCAGCGGCTCGGGCGGCGAGCCCTCCCCGGGGGCTGCCAGCCAGATCGCCGCCGCGGCCGCCGGGCCGAGGTCCACCTCCCGGCCCGGGCCGTCCGGCCCCAGCACCGCGAGCCCCACGACGCCGGCCGCCGCCGGCCGGTCGAGCACGCGGACCCGGGCGTCCAGCACGACGCCCACGCCCTCGAGGTAGCGCAGCAGCGCCGGGTCCGCGTCGGAGATGCGCACGACCTGGCCCTCCCCCGGCGCCGCCACGTCGGCGGTCACGGCGACGGGCAGGTGCTCCGTCCCGTCCGCGTCCGGGATGGGGTCGCCGTGCGGGTCGCGCCGCGGGTGGCCCAGGTGCTCCGCCAGCGCCTCGACGAAACGCGCCGAGACCGCGTGCTCGAGCACCTCGGCCTCGTCGTGCACCTCGTCCCACCCGTAGCCGAGCACCTGGACGAGGAAGGTCTCGATGAGCCGGTGGCGGCGGACGACCGCGACGGCGTGCCGCCGACCCTCCGCCGTCAGCCCGACGGCGCCGTAGGGCGCGTGCTCGAGCAGGCCGGCGTCCGCCAGCCGCCGGACCGTCTCCGACACGGTCGACGGCGCGACCCCGAGGCGCCGCGCGAGCATGGTCGTCGTCACCTGCTGCTGCGACCACTCCTGGGCCGACCAGACGACCTTGAGGTAGTCCTCGGCGACGGCCGTCAGGACGGGCGGGGTGCTCACCCGGCCGCCGTGCCGGCCCCCGCGCCCGCGCCCGACCCGGCGCTCGCCGCCGTGCCCGCTCCCGTGCGGGTCGGTCCCGCCGTCGTCGGGAGGACCGACGGCAGCCCGAACCGGGCGAACAGCTCCGCACCGCCGAAGAAGGCGACGACGTGCCGCACCCCGTCCGGCCCCAGCGTCAGCTGCTGGACGTGGAAGGCGCGGTGCACCCCGTCCTCGTCCTGCATGTAGAGCGCGAGCGCGGGCAGGCCGTTGGCCGAGGTCCGCACGAGACGCTGGCTGTCCGGGCCGGTGGCCGGGCACCACGTGGAGATGAGCCGGCCGACCTGCTCGGCGCCGCGGTACCAGGCGGGGTAGGGAGGCATCTCCCAGACGACGTCCGCCGCGAGCAGCTCGACGATGCCGGCCACGTCGTAGCGCTCGAACGCCTCGACGTAGCGCTCGACGAGCGCCTGCCCCCGCTCGTCCAGCGGCGCGGGTGGCGCGTCCGCGTCGAGGCGCGCGACCTGGGCGCGGGCGCGCTGGAGCGTGGAGTTCACGCCCGCGACCGTCAGCCCGAGCGCCTCCGCCACCTCGGCCGCGCTCCACGCCAGCACCTCGCGCAGGAGCAGGACCGCGCGCTGCTGGGCGGTGAGGTGCTGCAGGGCGGCCACGAAGGCGAGGCGGATGCTGTCCCGCTCGACCGCCTGCTCCGCGGGGTCGACGGGCGTCTCGACGAGCACGAGGCGGTCGGGCATCGGCTCGAGCCAGGGCACCGCCTCGTCGACGAGCGGCTGGTGCGCGGGGTCCGCCGGGGCGCCGATGCCGGTGGGCAACGGGCGGCGGGCGCGACCCTCGAGGTGGGTGAGGCAGGCGTTGGTCGCGATGCGGAACATCCAGGTACGCAGCGAGGACCGCTGCTCGAAGCCGTGCAGCGCGCGCCAGGCGCGCAGGTAGGTCTCCTGCAGCAGGTCCTCCGCGTCGTGCACCGACCCGGTCATGCGGTAGCAGTGCGCCAGGATCTCCCGGCGCATCGGGTCGGTGGCGGCGCGGAACGCGTCCTCCGTCGGGGGGTCCGGCAGGGCCGGCGCGGTCGTCTTCACGGTGGCGGTGACGGTGCCGGGGGGCGTGGTGAGGGTCACGTCGCCGAACCTAGCAACGCCCTCCGACACGGAACAGGGGTCGCGACGACCGGCGGCCCGATGAGTCCGCGGTCACCGGTCCAGCCGGGTGCCAGCAGCAGCGCACGACCGACCGGAACGAGGCACCCCGTGCAGCGCATGATCTTCGTCAACCTGCCCGTCGCCGACATCGCGACCTCCCGCACCTTCTACACGGGGCTCGGGTTCGGCATCAACGAGGTGTTCTCCGACGAGCACTGCCTGTCGGTGATCGTCTCGGACACCATCGTCGTCATGCTGCTCGACCACGAGCGGTTCGCCGACTTCGTCACCGGCCCGATCGCCGACGCGCGTCAGGTCACGCAGGTGCTCAACTGCCTGTCGGCCGGCTCGCGCGAGGAGGTCGACGCCTTCGTGGACGCCGCCATCACGCACGGCGGCAAGGAGTACCGGGCACCCATGGACGCCGGCGAGATGTACGGCCGCGCCGTGGCGGACCCGGACGGGCACGTCTGGGAGATCATGCACATGGCCGTGCCCGAGGGCGGCTGGGGCATGTGACCGTCCCTACGCGGGCTCCGGCGGTGCGCCCCCACCGCCCGGCACGGTGTCCACCGGCGGGAGCGCCGGCCAGGGCAGGCGCTCCGACACCGAGGCGCCCGCATCCGTGCCGACGGAGACGACGCGCAGGTCGACGAACAGCCGCGTCACCGGGTCCCACCGCAGCACGGTCAGCTCGGCGGTGCCCCGCAACGGCCCGATCGTCGGCTGGCCGAGCGTCGCGCCGGCGGTCGACGAGGACACGTAGCGCACGCCCTGCCCGACGACCTCGGGCCCGACCCGCTGGTGCAGGTGCCCGCTGATCTGGGCCGGCGCGCAGCCCTCGTCGAGCACGTCGGTCCCGACGTCGGGCGTGTGCACGAGGAGCAGGTCGACCCCCGCCTCGTCGGCGCACGCGGCCTCCGCCAGCCGGGCCGCCACCTCGACGGCCGGCTCCCGGCTGCGCGTGCCGCCGGCGCCCACCCGCGTCTCGGCCGGGTCGTGGTCGCCGAGGATCCGCAGGCCCGCCACCTCGACGACGCCCCCGTCGAGCACCGTCGCCCCCGCGCGGGCGTACGTCGCGCTCGTCGTGACCGAGTCGTGGTTCCCCGGCGACGTCACCACGGGGACGGCGTCGGGGACGGCCCGCGCGAAGGTGCGCACGCAGTAGTCCTCGACCGCCGTGCCGTCGACGGTGGTGTCGCCGGCGTCGACCACGAGGTCGGCCCCGGCCAGCCGCACGAGCGTCGTGATGAGGGGGGCCATCCCGACGTTGCAGTGCAGGTCCGAGACCACGACGACCGTGACCGGCTCCTCCGCCTGCTCAGCCGTCGCGCTCGGGCTGCTCCTCGGGCTGCCGCTCGCCCCGGGGACGCCCGGGGGCGCGAGGTCGCCCACCCCGCCGGAGAGCCCGCCCTCGTCGGCCTCCCCCCCACCGACCTGACCCTCGTCCGCCGGCGCCTCGTCGGTCGGTGCCTCGCCCACCGGACCCTCGGCGACCGGACCCTCGTCGGCCGGCGCCTCGCCCACCGGACCCTCGCCGACCGGACCCTCGCCGGCCGGTGCCTCGCCGACCTGGCCCTCGTCGTCCTGGCCCTCGTCGTCCTGGCCCTCGTCGTCCTGGCCCCCCTCGGTCGACGGGAGCGTCGCGTCGCCCTCCGGGTCGGGCCGCTCCTCCCAGGCGGCGACGAGCGCGTCGTCGGCACGGGCGTAGAACTCCTGGTTGTCCCGGATGGCGCCGACGACGACGCGTCCCAGCGTGTCCACGACGCCGCCCAGACGACCGGTGACGCGTGCGCCCTCCAGCGGCGTGCCGGCGAAGACGGACGCCGACACGGCACGGCCGGCGGGACGCGCCGCCCCCGCCCGGGTGCTGGCCGGCACCAGCGCCAGCACGAGCACCGTGACGAGCCCGGCGCCGACGAGGGCGTGCCGCCGCCGGCGCACGAGCACCGCCAGCTCGCGCCGGCGCGCCGCCCCGAGCAGGACGCGCACCCCGGCCATCGCGAGCGCGCCCAGCAGCAGCACCACCGTGGCCCGCTGCACCGCGTCCTGCACGAGCCCGCGCACCACGTCCTCGACCGCCGCCCCCGGGGCGGTGAAGAACTGCACGTAGCTCTGCGCGTCCTCGCTGAGCGAGGCGAGGGTCGTCGCGGGGTCGACCTCGGACAGCTCCGCGGGGATCTCCCGCACGGTGACGCGCAGCCCGAGCACGGGCACCGGCGAGTCGAGCTGCACCGTGCCCAGCGGCCCGAGGTCGAGCGTCGCCGTGCCGTCGAGCGTCACGGCGTACCGCGCGGCGTGCGGGCCGAAGCCCGCCTCGGTCCGCGCGGTGGTCACGCCGACGAGCAGGGCGGCCAGGACCGCGACCACGACGAGCGCGGAGCGGCGCAGCAGCGTGCGCCGGTCCGGCCGGCGCAGGCGCAGCGGCTGGTTCCAGGCGGCGTCGGCGGGACCGAGGCGCAGGAACGGCCGCCGCGGGGTGGGGGTCAGCGGCGCTCGTCCCGCCAGCGGACCCACTGCTCCACCAGCGACAGGTCGTAGTCCGGACCGCCCGTCCCGACGGTGAAGAGCGTGACGCCCGCGGCCAGCAGCGCGTCCCCCGACTCCGACGGCGGCTCCTGCACGCCGGCCGAGCGCTCCACGAGCGTCGACGTCTCCCGCCCGACGGCCGAGCCGTGCTCGTCGAGGATCGCGCTCTTGCGCGCCACCGTCTCCGCGTCCCCGAAGCCGTGCCAGATGTCCGCGTGCTCGGCCACGACACGCAGCGTCTTGCGCTCCCCGCCGCCGCCGATCATGACGGGGATGTGCCGCGTGGGGGCCGGGTTGCCGGCGGCGAGCCGCGCGGTGATCCGCGGCATCGCGGCCGCCAGGTCGGCGATGCGCGACCCGGCCGTCCCGAACTCGTAGCCGAACCTGTCGTAGTCCTTCTCGAACCAGCCGGCGCCGATGCCGAGGATGAGACGGCCGCCGCTCACGTGGTCCACCGTGCGCGCCATGTCGGCCAGCAGGTCGGGGTTGCGGTAGGAGTTGCAGGTCACGAGGGCGCCGATCTCCACGCGCTCGGTCTGCTCCGCCCAGGCGCCCAGCATGGTCCAGCACTCGAAGTGCTTGCCGTCGGGGTCCCCGTAGAGCGGGTAGAAGTGGTCCCAGTTGAAGATCACGTCCACGCCCAGGTCCTCCGCGCGGAGCACCGCGTCGCGGATCTGGCCGTACTCGGCGTGCTGCGGATGGAGCTGGACACCGATGCGCACGGGGAAGGCCATGCCCGCACCCTACGAGCGGGCACCGACACCCGTCACCCGGAAGGGGCGACGGGCCGACGGGGCGTGCGGGCCCGCCGCGGCGCGGCGAGGATCGGGGCATGACCACGGGCACCCCGACCACGACCCCGACCGGCAGCACGACCGGCAGCACGAGCGGCAGCACGACCGGCAGCACGCCCGGCAGCACGACCGACGCCCACAGCACCCCGGGCGTCTACTCCACCCCCGGCCAGGAGTTCCGCCGGGACACCCGCTACCTCACGACGCGGATCACCGCGGACGGCGCCGAGGGCTGGCCCGTGGAGGCCGGGCGCTACCGGCTCGTCGTCGCGCGCGCCTGCCCCTGGGCCAACCGGGCCATCATCGTCCGGCGGCTGCTGGGCCTGGAGGACGCCCTCTCCATGGGCGTGTGCGGGCCCACGCACGACGAGCGGTCCTGGACCTTCGACCTCGACCCCGACGGGCTCGACCCGGTGCTGCGCATCCCGCGCATCCGCGACGCCTACCTCGCGCGCGACCCGGAGTACCCGCGGGGCATCACGGTGCCGGCCATCGTCGACGTGCCGTCCGGCCAGGTCGTGACGAACGACTTCGCGCGGATCACGCTGGACCTGTCGACGGAGTGGACCGCCTTCCACCGGCCCGGCGCGCCGGCCCTGTACCCCGAGCACCTGCGGGCCGAGATCGACGAGCTGGCCGAGCACGTCTACCGGGACGTCAACAACGGCGTGTACCGCGCGGGCTTCGCGGGCGACCAGGAGTCGTACGAGAAGGCGTACGCGCAGCTCTTCGCGCGGCTGGACACGCTGTCCGAGCACCTGTCCACGCGGCGCTACCTCGTCGGCGACACGATCACCGAGGCGGACGTGCGCCTGTTCACCACGCTCGTGCGCTTCGACCCCGTCTACCACGGGCACTTCAAGTGCAACCGCTCGAAGCTGACGGAGCTGCCGGTCCTGTGGGCCTACGCGCGCGACCTGTTCCAGACCCCCGGCTTCGGCGACACGGTCGACTTCCACGACATCAAGCGGCACTACTACGTCGTCCACCGGGACGTGAACCCCTCGGGGATCGTGCCCGCCGGGCCGGACCTGTCCGGGTGGCTGACGCCGCACGGCCGGCAGGCCCTGGGCGGCCGTCCCTTCGGCGACGGCACGCCCCCCGGTCCCGTCCGCGACGGCGAGCGGGTGCCGGCGGGGCACGGCGCCGAGGCCGCCTGACGACGACCTGACGCGACGACCTGACGCGACGACCCGACGCGACGACCTCACGCGACGCACGCGGCGGCGGCCGGCCCGGCCGACCGCCGCCGCGGCCCCCCGCGCGATCCAGGGAGGGGGCGTCAGTCCCGCTCGCGCAGCGCCGAGCGCAGCCGCACCCGCGTCCCCGTCCGCAGCAGGGACCGCGTGTAGATCCGCGCGGCGACGAGCACGACGACCACCGTCGAGGCCGCGAGCAGCACGAGGGCCAGCAGGGGCTCCCACCAGGCGGCGTCGCCGAAGAACAGCCGCACCGGCATCGCGACCGGCGCGCTGAAGGGGATGTAGGACAGCACCGTCATGACCGTGGCGTTCGAGGAGAAGAACACGACGCCGAAGTACGGGAGCATGACCAGCCACGTCACCGGCTGCAGCACCGAGCCCACGTCCTCGAGCCGGGACACGAGCGAGGCGGACGCGGCGTAGATCGCCGCGAGCAGCGCGAACCCCAGGACGAAGAAGCCCACGAACCAGGCCACCGGCGCGCCGACGAGGGTGAGCAGGTCGTCCTGCCCCGTGACGACGAGCCCGACGACGGCCACGGCGGCGATCGCCGCCACCTGCCCGATGGCCAGCGCGGCGTTGCCGAGGATCTTGCCGGCCATGAGCACCCGCGCCGGCACCGCCGCCAGGAGGATCTCGACGACCCGCGTCTGCTTCTCCTGCACGGTGTTCTGGGCGATCATCGTGCCCGAGCCGAGCGCGGCCATGAAGAACACGAGGCCGAACGCGAACGGCACGAGGAAGCGCAGCGCCTCCGGCGTGGCGTCGGGGTCCGTGAGCTCCACCTCCGGCGTCACCGACAGCGCCTCGACCAGCGCGGTCGGCGCCTCGGTGCGGGCGACGACGAGCACGTCGGCGCCCGTCCCCTCCCCCGACGAGGCCGCCGGCGCGGGCAGGACGGCTGCGTCGACGCCCTCGTCGCGCACGAGCTGCCGGGCCTCGTCGGCGTCGTCGGCCGGCACGGTCTCGAAGCCCTCGCGCCCCTCGAGGGCCGCGCCGGCACCGGCGACGACCGCCACGCGCGTGTCCCCGCCGAACCGGCCGCCGAGCAGCGACGGCAGCACGACGCCCGCCAGCACGACGAGCAGCAGGATGACGGTCGAGACCTGGAAGGACCGCGTCCGGACCTGAGCCAGGACCTCCCGCCCGGCGACGAGGGCCACCAGCGGCCCGGTGCGCGGGGGCGGCGGGACCTCGGGCGCGGTGCGGCCGGGACCGCCGTGGGCGGGGGTGGGGCGGACGTCCGTGCTCATCGGGACACCTCCTGCAGGGACGGGCGGACGGGAGCGGCGGTGCCGTCGGGCGCGGGACCGGTCCCGAGGTCGGACCCGGCGTCCTGCGGGCCGGCGACGACCTCGCGGAAGATCTCCCCCAGGGTGGGCACCACGGGGGCGAAGGTGGTGACCGGACCACGCGCCAGCGCCGTGCGCAGCACCTCCTGCGCGGTGGCCTCGTCGGCCTCGAAGAGCGCGGACCCGCCGGAGAAGGACTCGACGCGCACGCCGGGCACCTGGCGCAGCCAGCCGACGTCCCCGGCCGCGACGAGCTCGTGCCGGCGCGTGCCGTAGCGCTCCCGCAGCTCCTCGCGGGCACCGGCGGCGCGGATGCGGCCGCCGGCGATGATGACCATGTCGTCGCACAGGCGCTCGACGAGGTCGAGCTGGTGGGACGAGAACAGCACCGGCACCCCGGACGCCGCCGTGTCGCTCAGCACGCCGAGGACCACGTCGACCGCGAGCGGGTCGAGACCGGAGAACGGCTCGTCGAGCACGAGCACCTCCGGCCCGTGCACGAGCGCGGCCGCGATCTGGGCGCGCTGCTGGTTGCCCAGCGACAGCGTCTCGACGGGGTCGCCGGCGCGCTCCGCGAGCCCGAGCCGCTCGAGCAGGTCCCCGGCCCGGCGCGCCGCGGCCTCGGCGTCCCAGCCGTGCAGCCGCGCGAGGTAGGTGAGCTGCTCCGCGACCTTCATCTTCGGGTACAGGCCGCGCTCCTCGGGCATGTACCCGAACCGGCGGCGCCGGCCCGCGTCGAGCGGCGTGCCGTCGAGCGTCACGGTGCCGGCGTCGGCGGCCAGCACCCCCAGGACGATCCGCATCGTCGTCGTCTTGCCGGCCCCGTTGCCGCCGACGAAGCCCGTCAGCCGGCCGCGCTGCACGGTGAAGCCCACGTCCTGCAGGACGCGGCGCCCGCCGAAGCTGCGCTCGATCCCCTCCAGCACCAGCACGGTGCACCCCTCTCGTCGTCGGGCTCTCGCCTCGCTCCGACGCTAGGTCCGCCGGGGGCGGCGCGTCCTCCGGCCGCGGACGGATCCTGACGGCCCGGCGAGCCCTCGCGCGGTCGTCGCCGGACGGGGCCCTCCGTCCCGTGGCGGAGGCGGGACGGGTCTCAGCGCCCGACGAGCCCCTGCTCGTGCGCGAGCACGACGGCCTGGACCCGGTCGCGGACGCCGAGCTTCATGAGGACGTTGGACACGTGCGTCTTCACGGTGGCCCGGCCGAGGACCAGGGCCGCCGCGATCTCGTCGTTCGACATGCCGCGCGCGACGAGGCCGAGGACCTCGAGCTCCCGCTCGGTGAGCGTGGCGAGCCGACCGGTCGGTACCGGTGCCGGCGCGGGGGCCGGCGCGGGGGCCGGTGAGGGGGCCGGTGGGGGGACAGGTGCAGGAGCGGGTGGTGGGACCGGTGCCGGAGCCGACCGCGACGCGAGCGCCCCCGCCGCGACGGCGCGCGCGATGACGGCGCGCGTGAGCTCGGGGGCCAGCAGCGCGTCGCCGGCGGCGACGGCCCGCACACCCGCGACGAGCTGCTCGGGCCGCGAGTTCTTCAGCAGGAACCCGCTGGCCCCGGCCGCGAGCGCCTCGACCAGGTAGTCCTCGCGCGCGAAGGTCGTCAGGACCAGGACGTGAGCGTGCACCTCGGGGTCGGCGAGCAGCCGGCGGGTGGCCTCGAGACCGTCCATGTCCGGCATCTGCACGTCCATGCACACGACGTCGGGACGCGTCGCGCGCACGACGTCGAGCGCCTCCGCGCCCGTCGAGGCCTCGCCGACCACCTCGATCCCGGGCTCCGTCCCGAGGATGACGGCGATGCCCGCGCGCAGCAGCGCCTGGTCGTCGACGAGGACGACGCGCACCGGGGCGGTGGTGCCCCGCGCGGTCGTGCCCGGCGCGGTCGTGCCCGGTGCGCTCACGCCCCACCGCCGACGGACGCCCCGACCTCGACGCGACGACGCGGCACCGACGCGCGCACGAGGAAGCCGCCGCCGCGGCGCGGTCCCACGTGCAGCTCGCCTCCGTCCGCCGCGACCCGCTCGCGCATGCCGACGAGCCCGAGCCCGCCGGCGCCCCACCCCGGCGACGACCACGCCGCCTCCCGGCCGCGCCGCGGGCCCCGCCCGTCGTCGGACACCTCGAGCTCCACCGCGTCGTCGAGCCAGCGCAGCCGCACGTCGGCGTGCGCGCCGGGCCCCGCGTGCTTGCGCACGTTCGTCAGCGCCTCCTGCGCGATCCGGTACAGGTTCAGCGAGACGGTCGGCGGCAGCGGCCGCGGCTGCCCGACGACCGCGAGGGTCGCCTCCACGCCCCCCGCCGTCGTCTCGGCGACGAGGGCCGGCAGCCGGTCGACGCCGAGGGAGCCGAGCGCCTCGCGCCGGCCGAAGCTGCCGTCCGCAGACGACGAGCCGTCCGACGCGCCGTCCGACGAGCCGTCCGACGGGCCGCCGCCGGCGGCGTGCGGCGTCGCGTCCGGCGCACCCTCGTCCTGGCGCAACGTCCGCACGAGCCCGTGCAGCTCGGTGAGCGCCTCGCGCGCGGCGCCCTCCACGCCCTCGAGGGCCTCGGCGGCGCGCGGCGGGTCGACGGGCAGCAGGGTCCGCGCCGCCGCCGCGCCCACGCCCATGAGGGAGACGTGGTGGGCGACCGCGTCGTGCAGCTCCCGGGCCAGCCGCAGGCGCTCGATGGTCACCGCCTGCGCCTCGGCCCGCACGCGCTCGGCCTGCAGCAGCCGCGTGCGCAGCGCCGTGCGGGCCCGCTCCCGCGCGGACCGCCAGGCGTGGTCCCCGAACCACCAGGCCCCGGCGAAGAACAGCGCGTTCGTGACGAGCTGGACCAGCGAGAGCGCGACGAAGGGCGAGAACGGTCCGGACGCACCCGGTGGGGCGTCCTCGTCCGCCGCGTCGGCGGACGCCGAGTACAGCGCGACGACGAGCCAGACGAACATCCCCAGCACCACCAGGCCGCGGGTCCAGGACGCCCGCGCCCGCGACGGCTCCCACGCGCCGACGGTGTACAGCGCCATGAACAGCGCGATGTTGCTGATGACCTGCTCGGGGA
The DNA here is from genome assembly GCF_900111925.1 of Cellulomonas marina. Classification (GTDB taxonomy): domain Bacteria; phylum Actinomycetota; class Actinomycetes; order Actinomycetales; family Cellulomonadaceae; genus Cellulomonas; species Cellulomonas marina. The sequence goes on along the minus strand of NZ_FOKA01000008.1, from coordinate 130,962 downwards.
CGTGCAGCAGCCCCCCGACGAGGAACGCGGCGGCCACGACCGCCGCCACCGCCGAGGGCCACCGGCGCCGCACGGCCAGCGGCAGCGTCACCCCGACGAGCGCCGCCACGGACACGGCGCCCGACGCCGGTTCCGGGTAGAACCCCGCCGACCGGTACAGGACCATCGTGAGGACCGCGGCGACCAGCAGGACGCCGGCCAGCGCGGCGTCGGCGCGCAGCTCGCCCCCGGAGGGGCGGGGCCGCGACCAGCCGGGGGCGTCCGGGTCCGCGGGGTCGGGCGCGTCGGTCACGCCCCGCACGCTACCGGCGCGCCGGCCACCGGCGGCACGACGGCACCGGTGGGCTCAGGCCGCGGCGCTCACCCGCACGACGTTGCGCCACGGGTCCTCGAACCGCAGGCTCGGGCCGTCCGGCGTGGCGACGACGCCGGCGTGGGCGACGCGGTCGGCGAGGGCGCCGAGGTCGTCCGCCGCCGGCACGACGATGCGGACCTCCCCGAGGCCGAGGGTCGACGCGCGCGGGCCGGCCCCGGCGCTGTTCCAGGTGTTCATCGCCAGGTGGTGGTGGTACCCGCCGGCCGAGACGAAGAGGGCGCCGTGCCACTGCGCGGTCACGTCGAAGCCGAGGGCGTCCACGTAGAAGCGGCGCGCGCTCGGCACGTCGCCGACCTGCAGGTGCACGTGCCCGACGACGGCCCCCGACGTCGGGGCGGCCTCGTCGAGGTGCTCGTCGAGGAAGGCGCTCGGGTCCAGGCGCAGCGAGTCCATGACGACGCCGCCGTCGGGCGTGCGCCGCCACTGCTCGCGCCCGCGGTCCCAGTACAGCTCGACGCCGTTGCCCTCGGGGTCCGTCAGGTAGAAGGCCAGCGAGACGAGGTGGTCCGCCGCCCCGACGTAGGTCTGCGGGGCCAGCCGCGCGACGGAGGCCAGCGCGGCGGCGAGCCCGGCACGGTCGTCGAACAGCAGGGCCGTGTGGAAGAGCCCGGCGCCGTGCCGGGGCACCGGCGGCAACCCGGGCGCGTGCCGCAGCACGACCAGCGGCACCGCGCGCCGGCCGAGGACGACGACGTCCGGCCGGTCGTCGCCGGCCACGCGCCCGGTCGCCGACCCCGCACCAGGGGTGCCGGACAGCACCTCCAGCCCGAGGACGTCGCGGTAGTACCAGAGCTGCCGGTCGAGGTCCCCGACGAGGAGCGTCACCGCGTCCATCCCCGTCCCCGCGGCGATGGCGTCGCGACGCCGTGCCGGCTCCGACGCCGACGCCGGCGCCGACGCCGACGCCGGGGGGATGCTGCTGGTGGTACCGGTGCTGCTGGTGCTGCTCACGAGGGCCTCCGGGTGACGCGCGGTTGTTTGTCGCGTCAACCAAGTCGCCGCCCCGGGTGTTCCCGCCTCAGCCCCGCGCGCCCCCGTCGAGGTGGTTGTGCCCCAGCCCCTCGAGGAACACGGGTCCGCGCGCGGCGAGCTCCGCCTCGAAGCGGCCCGCCCAGCCGCCGTACGGCTGGTGCGCGAGGGCGTCGTTGGCGAACCGTCCGTCCGTGGTCACCTCCGTCGTGCAGAAGGCGGGCACGGTGAGGTCCGTGACGGGCCCGCCGCGCTCCACCTCGGCGACGACGAGCGGGGCGTCCGCCCCGACGAAGACGTCGACGACCCAGCCGTCGTCACCCAGCCAGGCCGCGTGCCGCCACTTGCCCACCACCGCGCCACCGCGCCGGACGAGCTCGACGCCCACGAGCGGGTCGAGCTCCCGCTCGGCCTCGTAGCGGGTGCCCTCCACCATGGGCCCCTTGACGGTCACCGCGGCGAAGTCGACGGCCCCGGCCCACCGCTCCAGCAGCGTCCGCGGGTCCACGTCCGTGGGGCCGCCGGGGCCCCCGCCCAGCGCGCCGACGTCCACGGCCGGCACCTGGACGCGCACGCGGACGGCCCACCCCTCGTCCGCCAGCAGGTAGCTCTGCACGACGAGCGCCGGCGACCCGTCGAGCAGGTCGAGGGGCAGCTCGCGGACGAAGAACCGGCGCTCGAACTCGAAGTCGCCGTTCCCGCCGTCGCTCACGCCCCGAGCGTAGGACGCACGGGCCGCGCACCCCGGGACGCGCCGGGCGTGGCGTCGGCGCCGCGCCCCTGGGCAGGACAGGACTCGTGTGCGATCATGGGACGACATGGGCTGCGCGACTCCGCGCGCCCCGCGTCGTGGAGATCCCCCCGGCCCCTGCCCGCGCCCCTCCCGGGCGCCGCAGGTCGGTGCTCTGGCGGCGACCCACGGCCCACGACCCGGAAGGTTCCCATGACCTCCTTCGCCGACCTCGGCGTGCCCGCACCCCTCGTCCGCTCGCTCGCGGACAGCGGCATCGAGACCCCGTTCCCCATCCAGACCGCCACGCTCCCGGACTCCCTCGCGGGCCGGGACGTGCTCGGCCGCGGGCGGACGGGCTCGGGCAAGACCATCGCGTTCGCGCTCCCCCTCGTCGCCCGGCTCGCCGGCGCGTCGCCGCAGCCGGCCCGCCGGGCCCGGCGGCCGCGTGCCCTCGTGCTGTGCCCGACGCGCGAGCTCGCCAACCAGATCGAGGCCACGCTCGCGCCGCTGGCGCAGGCGTACGGCCTGCGCACCACGACGATCTACGGCGGCGTGTCCCAGCACCGGCAGGTCGTCGCGCTGGATGCCGGCGTCGACGTCGTCGTCGCCTGCCCCGGCCGCCTCGAGGACCTGCTGGGCCAGCGCCTGCTGACGCTCGACGGCATCGAGGTCACCGTGCTCGACGAGGCCGACCACATGGCCGACCTCGGCTTCCTGCCAGGCGTCAAGCGCATCCTCGACCGCACCCCCGCGGGCACCCAGCGCCTGCTGTTCTCGGCCACGCTCGACAACGGCGTGGACATCATCGTCAAGCGCTACCTGCGCAACCCGGTCGAGCACAGCGTCGACACGGCCTCCTCGCCCGTCGTCGCGATGACCCACCACGTGCTCGAGCTGGCGGACCCGGAGGCCAAGCGCCAGGTCGTCCACCGCCTCGCCGGCGGCACCGGCCGACGGGTCCTGTTCACGCGGACCAAGCACGGCGCGAAGAAGCTGGCCAAGCAGCTCACGGCCTCGGGCATCCCCGCGGTGGACCTGCACGGCAACCTGGGCCAGGGTGCCCGCGAGCGCAACCTCGAGGCGTTCTCCACCGGCGCGGTCAAGGTGCTCGTCGCCACCGACATCGCCGCACGCGGCATCCACGTCGACGAGGTCGAGCTCGTCGTGCACGTCGACCCGCCGGCCGAGCACAAGGCCTACCTGCACCGCTCGGGCCGCACGGCCCGCGCCGGTGCCGGCGGCGACGTCGTCACGCTCGTGCTGCCGGAGGAGCGCTCGGACGTGCGGGTCCTGACCCGCGCCGCGAAGATCACGGCCCGCCCGCAGAGCGTGCGCCCGGGCGACGCGGTCGTCGAGGCCCTCGCGGGCGAGGCGGCGCCCTACGTCGAGCCCGCGCCGGCCGCCCCGGCGCCGGTCCAGCGCGCACGCGCCCCGCGGGCCGCCCGGGCCGCGGGCGGCACGACGACGACGACCGCGTCCGCCGGTGCCCCCACCGGCCGGGCCGCCCGCGGCGGCTCCGGCGCCACGGGTGCGGCGGCCGGCGGCGGCGCGCGGCGCCGCACGGCCCTCAACCACTTCCCCGTGCCGGCCACGTCCGGCGGCCGGGCGGCCGCCGGCGGCGGCGCGCGCACCGGGGGCGGCCCCGGCACGGGTGCCGCCGGCGGCGGGACGGCCGGTGCGGCCGACGGGACCGGTCGTCGCCGGCGGCGCGGCGGTCGCGGCCGCGGGTCCTCCGCCCAGGCCTGACCCTGGCGCGCCGGCACGGCGTCGACGCCCCCAGCACGACGGACGGCCCCCGTCGCCTCCCTCGGGAGGTGACGGGGGCCGTCGTCGTCAGGCCGGCGGCGGGCGCCGGCGACGGTCAGCCCGTGTTCTGCAGGCCCGCGGACACGCCGTTGACCGTGAGCAGCAGCAGCCGGCGCAGGTCGTCCGTGCTCTCGGGCGCGTCCCCCGTCCGCAGCGCCCGCAGCGCGCGCAGCTGCAGCAGCGAGAGCGCGTCGACGTACGGCGAGCGCAGGGCCACGGCGCGCCCGAGGATGCGGCGCCGCGACAGCAGGCTCGTGCTGCCCGTGACCCGGTTGACCCACTCGCGCGTGAGCCGCAGCTCGCCGAGGACGAGCGCGGCGAGGTCGTCCCGGTCGCCGAGGGCCAGGTAGGCCTCCGCGATGCGCTCGTCGGTCTTGGCGAGCGACATCTCGACGTTGTCGACGAACGTCGCCAGCAGCGGCCAGGTGGCGTACGCCTCACGCAGGAGGTCCTCGTCGCCCACCTCGGCCAGCGCGCTGCCCAGGCCGTACCAGCCGGCGAGGTTGATGCGCGCCTGGGACCAGGAGAACACCCAGGGGATGGCGCGCAGGTCGTCCAGGGAGGACACCGACAGCCCGCGGCGGGCCGGGCGCGACCCGATGGGCAGCAGCCCGAGCTCCTCCAGCGGCGTCACCTCCGCGAACCACTGCGGGAAGCCGTCGGCGCGCACGAGCTCGTGGAACCGGCGGCGCGAGGTGCCCTCGAGGCGCGCGGCGAGGTCCGCGTAGCGCTCCTTGGCCTCGGCGTTCTGCCGCTCGACCGACGGCGCGGCCGCGAGCAGCGTCGCCGCCGCGACCTGCTCGATGTGGCGGGCCGCGATCGTCGGGTCGCCGTAGCGGGCGAAGATCACCTCGCCCTGCTCGGTGAGCTTGAACCGCCCGTCGACCGAGCCCGGGGGCTGCGCGAGCACCGCGCGGTTGGCGGGGCCGCCGCCGCGGCCGAGCGCGCCGCCGCGGCCGTGGAAGAGGGTCAGGACGAGGCCGTGTCCCTGCGCCCAGGCCGCGATCCGCGCCTGTGCGTCGTCGAGGGCCAGCGTGGCCGCCAGCGGCCCGACGTCCTTGGAGGAGTCGGAGTAGCCGAGCATGACCTCGATGCGGCCGCCGTTCTCCGCCAGGCGCCGGCGCACGGCCGGGACCTCCAGCGACGCCTCCAGGATGTCCACGGACGCCTCTAGGTCGGCGAAGGTCTCGAACAGCGGGATCGCGTCGACGACCGGCAGCTCGTCGGAGCCGGTGAAGGCGTGCGCCGCCAGCTCGTGGACCGCCGCGAGGTGCTCGGCCGACTGCGTGAAGGAGACGATGTAGCGCCGCGCGGCGGCCTGGCCGAAGCGCCGCTGCACCGCCCCCAGCGCCCGGAAGGTGTCCAGCACCTCGACGGTCCGCTCGGCCAGCGGGCCGTCGACGCCGTGCTCGGCGATGTCGGCCAGCGCGGCGGCGTGCACCTGGGAGTGCTGGCGGACCTCGAGCTCGGCCAGGTGGAAGCCGAAGGTCTGCACCTGCCAGATGAGCTTCTGCAGGGCGCCGTAGGCCACGCGTGGCGCGCCCGCCTCGAGCAGGGAGGCCTGCACCACGGCGAGGTCGGCCTCGAGCTCGGCCGGGTTCGCGTAGGCAAGGTCCGCGTCGCGGCTGCGGGTCGCGGCGATGCGTCCGGCGACGACGAGCAGCACGCGGCGGTGCACCTCGCCCGGCGCCTCGCCGGCCGTGGCGTCGGCCAGCGCCTCGGACAGCATCCGCTGGCGCCGCCAGAGGGTGGCCAGCGCCGGCGACGGCGGGGTGCCGGTCGCCTCGAGGGTGAGGCGCTCGGCGACGCGCCGCGCCGACGCCTCGAGCGCGGTGAGCACGGCCGAGGACGCCAGGGTCGCCGCCTCGCGGGTGATGCGCGCGGTGACGTTGGGGTTGCCGTCGCGGTCCCCGCCGATCCACGTGCCGAGGCGGCCGAAGGGGCGCACGACGGGTGCCGTCACGCCGGCCCGCTCCCCCAGCAGCCAGTCGTCGAGCCGGCGGTACACCGCGGTGAAGACGTCGACGAAGGTGCTCTCGAAGACGCCCAGCACGGTCTGGACCTCGTCGAGCACGGTGGGCTTGTCCGTGCGCAGCGGCGAGGTGCGCCAGAGGATGTCGATCTCGAACAGGAGGCGGCGGTCGTTCTCCGCCAACGACGTGCCGCCGATGTGCAGGCGGTCCCGCTCCGCGACGAGCTCGGCGATGCGGCGGATGGCGCGCGCGACCGCCGGACGCCGGGCCTCCGTGGGGTGCGCCGTGAGGACGGGCCGGAACTCCAGCTCCTGCAGCCGCCGGCGCGCCTCCTCGGCGCCGACCTCCTCCTCGAGCTGCTGCAGCGCCGCCGGCAGGGAGTCGTCGGCCGTCAGCTGGCGGGGCGGCAGCGCCGACTCCCGCTCGTGCAGGATCCGGATGCGGTGGTTCTCCTCGGCGACGTTGGCCAGGTGGAAGTAGCACGTGAACGCGCGGGCCACCTGCTCGGCACGGTCGAGGTCCATCTCCGCGACGAGCCGCTCGGCCTCGGCGAAGGCCTCGGGGTCGCTCCCGTCGTGCGCGCGGATGGCCAGCTCCCGCAGGCGCTCGACGTCGCGGTACAGCTCCTCGCCGCCCGCCTCGCGCAGGACGCGGCCCAGGTGCTCGCCGAGCACGCGGACGTCGTTGCGCAGCGGCTCCGGCACCTCGTGCCGGGCCAGGTCGCGGAGGTCGTCCTCGTCGGGGGTGGTAGCAGACACGGGGGTCACCGTAGCCACCGCGGCCCACCGGGACGCGCCCGTCCCGCCCCCTGGCCGCGAGAGGACGGTCACATGCGCGGGGGACCCGCCGACGCCCCCACGGGCCGGGGGGCGTCGTGCGGGCCGCGACCGCCGCGCGGGGCGGCCGGCAGCACGCGCTCGAGCAGGCGCACGCCACCCGCGAGCAGCAGGAACACGACGGCCACGGCCCCGGTGTTGAGCAGCGCGCGCCCGAGCCCGAGCTCGGCGACGTCGAGGAACGGGTACGGGTACCAGCCGTCCCAGGTCCCGTGCAGGAACGTCCAGCCGATCCAGAGCAGGGGCGGCACGACCGCCAGCGGGACCGTCCGGGTGGAGGTGCGGGGCCGCGGCCCGACGAGGGCCCACGTCAGCACCGCCCCCACGGGCGCCACGGTGTGCAGCAGGAGGTCCGCCAGCGCGCCGGACGGCGTGAGCTCGCGCAGCCCCGCCAGGACCGCGTGGTACACGATCCCGGTCACCGCGATGCACAGCAGCGCGTCCAGGTGCAGCACCCGGAACACCCGGCCGTCGTGGTCGGGACGCACCGCGAGCCGTGTGTGCACGAGGCCGGTGAGCACGTTGGACAGGATCGTGAAGTAGCTGAAGAGGCGGACCACGCGCTCCGGGTGCGTGGGAGCCGTGCCCGGGCCCTCGACGAGGGCGGTGACGAGCTCGATCGCCACCCCGGTCAGCGCGACCAGCGCGACGACGAGGTGCAGGGCGCGTGCGGTCCTCACGGTGGTCCCCCGGGGTGCTCGACAGGTCGCGCACACGCTAGCGCCCCGCGCCCTGCGACCTCGGCCTCCACCGGGGCCACCCGGCTCAGCCCGTGGCGGCCTGCCGGGCCACGAGCCGCTCGACCTGCTCCACCGGCCCGGGCCGGGCCAGCAGGTACCCCTGCAGCAGGTCCACGCCGAAGTCCTGCACGGCCGCCCGCTGCTCGGCCGTCTCGATGCCCTCGGCCACCACCGTGAGGTCGAGCGCGCGCCCGAGCGCGACGACCGTCGCCGCGAGCGCCGTCCCCGAGCTGTCCCGGCCGATGGCCGCCACGTAGGAGCCGTCGAGCTTGAGCACGTGCACGGGCAGCTTGCGCAGGTAGTCCAGGCCGGCGTACCCCGTGCCGAAGTCGTCGATGGCCAGCCGCACGCCCATCCCCTCCAGCGCCCGCAGGTCCGCCAGCACGCCGTCGGAGAGGGTCAGCGCCTGCCGCTCGGTGAGCTCCACGACCAGCAGCCGCGCCGGCAGGCCCGTCTCGTCGAGGACCTCGCGGACGCGCTGCGGGAAGCGGTCGCGGCCCATCTGGCCCGCGGAGACGTTGACCCAGACCTCCGGCGCCTCGTCGCCGAAGGCGTGCCACCAGCGCGCGGCCTGCGCGCACGCCGCCCGCAGCACCCAGGCGCCGAGCGGCACCATGAGCGCCCGCTCCTCGGCCACGTCGAGGAACGCCCCGGGCGACAGCAGCCCACGCGTGGGGTGCCGCCAGCGCAGCAGGGCCTCGCAGGCGACCATGCGGCCGTCCTGGGGGTCGAAGCACGGCTGGTAGTCGAGGAAGAGCTGTCCCTCCGGCTCGGCGTCGGCCCGCCGGCGGGGGCCCGGCACGGACGGCGCGACGCCGAGCTCGAGCGCCGCCCGCAGGTCCGCCTCGAGCTCGAGCTGGCGCAGCGCCCGCGCCTGCAGACCGGGGTCCGAGAACTCGAAGCGCCCGCGCCCGTTGGCCTTGGCCCGGTACATGGCGATGTCGGCCTCGCGCAGCAGCTCCTCCGGCCGGGCGTCCGGCCCGGAGGCGTAGGCCACCCCGATGCTCGCCGAGACCTGCACGGTCCGGTCTCCCACGGGGACCTGGACCGACAGCGCGCGCGCCACCCGCTCGGCGACGGCGGCGATGCCGTCGGCGTCCACGACGTTCTCGCAGACGACGACGAACTCGTCACCGCCGAGCCGGCCGGCCACGTCCGCTCGCGCACCGCACCCAGCAGCCGCTCGGCCACCGCGGCCAGCAACTGGTCACCCGCGGCGTGGCCCAGGGAGTCGTTGACGTCCTTGAAGTTGTCGAGGTCGATGTACAGCACCCCGGCACCGGCGCCCACGCTCCGCGAGCGCGCGAGCGCCTGGTGCAGGTGCTCGGTGAGCAGGGCCCGGTTGGGCAGGCCCGTGAGCGCGTCGTGCAGCGCGTTGTGCACGAGCTCGGCCTCCGCGCGCTTGCGGTCGGTGACGTCGTTCATCATGCACACGGCGTAGTCGGGGCTGCCGTGGCCGTCCTGGACGGCGGCGAAGGACACCTCCACCCAGACGTCGTGCCCGTCCGCGTGCAGGAACCGGTGCTCGACGACGTCGGACCGCACCGTGGCGGCGAGCCCCGCGAACCCGGCCTCGGCCAGGCCGGCGTCGTCGGGGTGGGCCAGCGCGGCGAGGGAGGCGTCGAGCAGCTCCGCCTCCGTGTAGCCGAGCATCCGCGTCATGGCCTCGTTGACCTGCAGGAAGCGGCCGGCGCTGCCCGACCGGACGTCCACGAGCGCGACGCCGACCGGCGCGTGCGTGAAGGCGGCCTCGAACCGCTGCCGGCTGGCGGCCAGCTCCTCCTCCTGCACGAGCTGGGCCGTGATGTCCGTGGCGACGACGATGAGCCCGTTGGGGCCGGTCGGCCCCGGCCGCACGGTCACCGACAGGAGGACCTCCCGCCGGCCGCCGTCCTTCGTCCGGTAGGCCCAGGGCCGGGTGGAGGACACGCCGGTGCCGACGAGGGCCTGGATGCGCTCGTGCAGCGGCTCGCCGGGCGCGAGGCCCCAGGTCGCCCGCAGGTCTGCGTCCGGGTGGTCGAACCGCGACGCCGGGCCGCCGAGGACCTCCTCCGCGCGGTAGCCGAGCAGCCGCTCGGCGCCGCGGCTGAACAGCTCGAGGCGCCCCTCGAGGTCCATGGCGAGGATCGCCTGCTCCGTCGCCGCGCCGAGCACCCCGGTGACGAGGTCGTGCGAGGCCTGCAGCGCCTCCTGCACGCGGCGCTGCTCGCTCGTGTCGCGCACGGAGGCGACGACCACGCTCTCGCCGTCGAGCACCGCTGCGGCGAGGTTGACCTCGACGGGGACCTCCGTGCCGTCCTTGCGCAGCGCGGCGATGCCCGCGCCCGTGAACATGGGCCGGGCGTGCGGCGTGCCCACGTACTGGTCGCGCAGCCGACGGTGACCGGGCTGGCGGGCGCCCGGGACGAGGACCTCGATCGGCTGCCCGACGAGCTCGTCCGCGGCCCAGCCGAACAGGTGCTCGGCCTGGTCGTTGACCTGCAGCACCGTGCCGTCGCGTCCGCACACGACGAGCGCGTCGGGGACGGCGCGCAGCAGCGCCGCCGTCCGCTCCGCACGGGCGCCCGCCTCCTGCAGCGCGGCCGACCGGTCGGCGTCGTCGACGAGCACGAGGGCGGCCAGGGGACCACCGGTCCCCGCGCCGCCGCCCGCCGTCCCGGGCTCGCCCAGCCGGAACCCGCTGAGGCGGCAGGGCCGGGTGGTGCCGTCGGGAACCCGGAGCCGGACGTCCGACACCGGCGGGACGGACGCGAGGGCCGGGTCCCCCGGGGCCAGCAACGTGCGCAGCAGGTGGTCGACCGCCGGCCGGTCCCCGGGTGCGACGAGCTCCAGCACGCGGACGCCCGTGAGGGAGGGACGTCCCGCGAGCGCCGCGGCGGCCGGGTTCGCCTCCGCGACGACCCCGCTGGGCAGGACCTGCACGAACCCGACGGCGGCCCGCGCGAGCTGCGCCACGGGACGCCGGGCCGCCAGCGCGCGGGACCGCCGCTCGTCGTCCTCCGTCACGTCCGACAGAGTGCTGAGGACGGCGGGCCGGCCCTCCCACACGATAGCGGTCGCGTGCTCGTCGACGAGGCGCACCGACTCGTCGGGGCGGCCGGCGGCGCTCAGCACGCGGCGTCGGCCCTGCCGCACCCCCCGCGCCAGCACCTCGCCGACCGCCGTGCGCAGGACGTCGTGCTCGTCGGGCGGCACGAGGGCGAGGGCCGCGCGCCCGACGAGCCGCTCCGCCGCGTCGACGCCGTGCAGCCGCCCCGCGGCGGGGTTGGCGAAGCGGACGACGAGCTCGTCGTCGACGACGAGGACGGCCACCGCCAGCCTCTCGAGGAGCGCCGTCGGGGCGCCGCCGTCGTGGCCGGAGGCGGGGTCGCCCTGGCCCGTCGGCGCGCCGGGCGCGTCAGGGGCGCCCCGCGCGGTGGTGCCCGCCGGGACGACGCCCGAGGGTCCGATGTCGACCCCGTCGTCGTCGTGCGCCTGCATCGGTCCCCTGTCCGACGCCACCGGCCCGGCGAGGCCGCTGCTTCGACCTGGGGGCCGCCGCTGCGACCGGGCCCCCTGCCCGGCGCACGCTGGACGCCTCCGCCATGAAACCAACGCACAGGTCCCCGGGCAACTCGTCCGGGTTGGGGTCTCCCGGCTTACCTACGCATGCGTAGGTAAGGTGGGCCCGTGCTCGCCGACGACGCCCCTGCCTCCCCGACGCACGGCCCCCGCACCGTCGAGGTGCCCGACGAGGCGCTGCCCGCCGGGCTGGCGAGGGCCGCCGCCCGGTGGCCGGACCGCGTCGCGCTGGACCTGCTCGGCGCGACCACCACGTACGCGGAGCTGGCACGGCAGGTCGAGCGGGCGGCGGGTGCGCTGCACGCCCTCGGGGTGCGGCCCGGGGACCGCGTCGCCGTGGCGCTGCCGAGCTGCCCGGCGCACGTCGTCGCCGCCTACGCGGTGCTCCGGCTCGGGGCGGTGCTCGTCGAGCAGAACCCCTTGCACACCGCGGCCGAGCTCCGGCACGGGCTGCGCGACTCGGGGGCGCAGGTGGCGATCGTGTGGGAGCGGACCCTCGCGGCGGTGCTGGCGGCCCGCGACGGCGGCGAGGGCGCGCCGGAGCTGCGGACCGTCGTGGCCGTGGATCTCACCACGGACCTGCCGCGGCGCGCCCGGCTCGCGCTGCGCCTGCCCGTGCCGGCCGCCCGTCGCCGGCGCGACGAGCTGCGGGCCCCCGTCCCCGCCGGGATCCCGTCCTGGCACGCGCTCGTCGCCGCGGCCGCACCCCTCCCCGCGGACCACCCCGGTCCCGCGCCCGACGACGTGGCGCTCCTGCAGTACACCGGCGGCACCACGGGCACCCCGAAGGCGGCCGTCCTGCACCACCGGCACCTCGTCGCCAACGCCGTGCAGTGCGCGGCCTGGACGGGCGACCCGCAGGGCACCGAGACGCTCTACGCCGTCCTGCCGTTCTTCCACGCCTTCGGGCTGACGCTGTGCCTGTTCTACGGGGTCCGCACCGGCGCGACGCTCGTGCTGCTGCCGCGGTTCGACCCCGCGATGTTCCTCGCCGCGCAGCGCCGCCGCCCGGGGACCTTCCTGCCGGCCGTCCCGCCGATGCTGGACCGCGTCGCCGCCGCGGCCGAGGAGTCCGGCGCCGACCTCACGTCCTTCCGGTACGCGTTCTCGGGCGCCATGGCGCTGCCGGCGGCGACCGCGGCGCGCTGGGAGCGGCTCACGGGCGGGCTCGTCGTCGAGGGGTATGGCATGACGGAGACCGGTCCCGTCGCGCTGGGCAACCCCCTGTCCCCCGCCCGCCGGCCCGGGGCGCTCGGGCTGCCGTTCCCGTCGACGGACGTCCGCGTGGTCGACCCCGAGGACCCGGACGTCGACGTTCCGCCCGGCACTCAGGGCGAGCTGCTCGTGCGCGGGCCGCAGGTGTTCGCCGGGTACTGGCGGCGGCCGGAGGAGACGGCCCACCAGCTCCTGCCCGGTGGCTGGCTGCGGACCGGCGACCTCGTCCGCGTCGAGGAGGACGGGTTCGTCGTCCTCGTCGACCGCCTGAAGGAGATGATCGTCACCGGCGGCTTCAAGGTGTACCCCTCCCAGGTGGAGGACCACCTGCGGGGCATGCCCGGGGTGCGGGACGTGGCCGTCGTCGGCCTGCCGGCGGGCGACCTGGGCGAGAAGGTGGTCGCGGCGCTGGTGCTCGAGCCCGGGGCGCCGGCCGTGGACCTCGCCGCGGTGCGCGCCTGGTGCGGGGAGCGGCTCGCGCGGTACGCCGTCCCCCGCGACCTCGTGGTGCTGCCCGAGCTGCCGCGCTCGCTCATCGGCAAGGTGCTGCGGCGCGTCGTGCGCGAGCAGCTCCTCGGGGAGGCGCGGCCGGCCTGAGCCGTACCGACCCTCCGGCCGGGGCTCAGGCGCGCGGCCGCTCGCGGGGCCGCAGCCGGACGGCGGGGAGCACGGGCGCCGGCAGCGCGGGACCCGGGTAGCCCGGGACGCGGCCGAACCGCGCCAGCCCCTCGGGGTCGCCGGCCAGGGCGGCCTGCCACTGCTCGCGCGCCCGCACGACCTCCTCGTGCGTGCGCCCGACGAAGTTCCACCACATGAGCACCGGCTCGACGAAGGGCACCCCGCCGAGCAGGACGAGTCGCGCAGGGGCGTCCCCCACCTCGAGGACGAGCCTCTCCCGACCCGGCGCGACGTAGGCCAGCCAGGCGCGCGGCACGTCCGTCCCCTGCAGGCGCACGTCCCCGTCGTCGACCAGCACGGCGTGCTCGAAGGCGGGGTCGACGGGCAGCACCACGCGCGCGCCGGCGGGGACGTCGAGCTGCGCGGCGACGAGCGGCGTCGCGGCGTGGGCCGGCGAGGTGACGCCCAGCAGGCTGCCCATGACCACCCGGACGCGCGCCCCGTCGTGCTCGACGAGCGGCGGGTCGGCGACGTGCTGGAACGCGGGCGCCCCCGCGCGGGCGCCGTCGGGCAGCGCCGTCCAGAGCTGCACACCGTGCAGCCGTCCCGAGGGGGCACCGGCGGTGGCTCCACCGTCGGGCTCCAGTCCCCCGCCGCGGAGCGACTCCTCGGAGTGGCAGACCCCGTGCCCGGCGGTCATGAGGTTGAGCTGGCCGGGCCGCACGGCCTGCACGGCGCCGGTCGCGTCCTGGTGCAGCACCTCGCCCTCGAACAGCCACGTCACCGTCTGCAGGCCCGTGTGCGGGTGCGGCGGGACGTCCATGCCGCCCGTCGCGGCGACGTCGTCCGGCCCGTAGTGGTCGAGGAAGCAGAAGGCGCCGACGAGCGACCGGGCCCGTGAGGGCAGGGTGCGGCGCACGGTCATGGCGCGCACCCCGCCGAGCGGCACGTCGCGCGGCTCGAGGAGCTGGACGTCCCCCGACGGGCCGCCGGCACGGCTCACGGTCTCCGTCGGCCGTGCCTCGAGGTTGGTCACGCGCCGGAGAATAGGCTGTGCGCCGTGCACCTGCCCACGCCCCGCACCGGTGGCCCCGCCGGCGGCCCGTCTGGTGGCCCACCTCGTGGCCACCCGGTTCGCGACGCACGCCGGCTGCTGCCCGTCGCCGCGCTGGTGCTGCCCCTGCTGCTGGTGACGGCGTGCACCGCCGACGGGCAGGACCGCGCCGCCGCCTCGCCGAGCGCCTCGGGCGGTGCGGTGGGTGCCCTGGACCAGCCCTCGGCCACCGTCCCTGCCGTTCCCGGCACGCCGTCCACGGGCGCCACCGGCGCCACGGGCGACCCTGCCGCCACCACCTCGCCCTCGCCGGCGGCCCCGACGGCCGGCCCGAGCACCGCCCCGACCACCGCCTCGTCCATGGCACCGAGGCCGACGACGACGCCGTCCACCCGCCCCGGCACCGCGCCGTCGACCGCACCCGCTGCACCGGCTCCCGCCCCTGCGGCCCCGACGCCCGGTCCGACGACCCCGCCGACCCCGGCGCCCGGGACCGCCACGCCGGCCCCGGCCCCGTCGGGACCCGCCCCGTCCGCCCCTGCCGACCCCTCGCCCACCGACCCCCCGTCCACCCCCGCCCCGCCGGACCCGGCAGACCCCGACGGGCCGGGCACGCTCGTCCTCACCGGGTCCTCGCTCGGCGGCGTGGCGGTCGGCGCACCCCAGGCGCTGGACGCCCTCGTCGCGCTGCTCGGCGAGCCGGACGACCGCGACGAGGGCGGCGACGCCTGCGGCTCGGGCATCGACGCGACCTACGGCTGGGACGACCTCACCGCCTTCCTCGGGGACGGGACGCTCATCGGCTGGTCCGTGCGCGGCGCGACGACGCCCGTGCCCGTCGCGCTGCCGCTCGGGCTGCCGGTCGGCACGCCGCTCGGCGTCGTGGAGGACCGCCTCGGCGCCTCGGCCGCGCTGTGGGAGGAGTACGACGTGTGGACGATCGGCGACGGCGGCGCCCGGTGGTGGGCGGAGTCCGGTGCCCCGACGGCCCCCGTGGTGCTGGTCTCGGGTGGCACGAGCTGGTGCGACTGAGCGTCCTCCGTCGCCGGGGCGCCTCCCCCGGTTGCCGCCGTCCGCACGCGCGGTGAGGGTGGTCGGGACGCCGACGACGGGAGCACCATGACCACCTCCGACCCCGGGTACGGACGCGAGTCCTTCGACCCCGGTCCCCAGCGCGCCCGTGACGCCGTGGCGCCCGACCCGAACCCCGACACCACCACCGGTCTCGAGCCGGGCGGCGGGGTGCCCCCGGGCGAGACCCCGCCGGGCGAGTCCAGCACGACAGGCGTCTCCGACCGGCAGCCGCCGGTCCCCCGCACCGCCTCCAACTGGGCCGTGTACGTGGCCATCGGCGCAGTGGCGCTACTCGTCGCGCTGTTCGGCGTCGGGCACCTCGTCGGGTTCCTCTAGGCCCACCGACGAGGCCGGCCGGCCCGGCGGGAGCTGGGCCGGCCGGGTCCCGCTCCCGCCCCGTGCACGACGAAGGGCGCCGACCACCGGTCGGCGCCCTTCGTGCGGGGTGGAGCTGAGGGGACTCGAACCCCTGACCCCCTGCATGCCATGCAGGTGCGCTACCAGCTGCGCCACAGCCCCGTGGATCCGTGGGTGCCACCCCAACCCTGCGGCTGGGTGGACCCGCAGGCCACCGCGCCCCGTGGGGCGCTCGTGAAGTCTAGGACGAAACCCGGCCCGTCTCCTAATCGGGGTCGCGGGTCTCCTCGTTCGCGCGGGTGCGCCCCGGCTCGGGGCCGCGGTCCCAGTCCGTGTCGGGGTCGAGGGGGCCGAGGTTGTAGCCCGTCAGCCGCCACGCGGGGTCGGTGCGCGGGGCGTCCGAGACGAGCTCCACCCAGTGGGCGTTCTCCATGCCCGTCAGCCCGCGCCACTCCGCCGGCCTGCCGAGCAGGACGGCCAGGCCCGTGCTGATCGCGGCGCCGTGGGCGACGCACACGAGCGTGGCGCGCTCGTCGAGCGCCGCGGCGTGCTCGACGACGGCCGCCGCCACCCGGCCGCCGACCTGCGCACGGGTCTCGGCGTCGACCCCCGACGGGTCGCCGCCCGCCCGCCACAGCGCGAACTCCTCGGGCCACCCGTCCTCGATCTCCTCGCCGGTGAGCCCCTCCCACCGGCCGAACGAGCGCTCGCGCAGCCGCTCGTCGGTGCGGACCTCGACACCGCTGAGCGAGCCGAGGTACGCGGCGGTCTCCTGCGCGCGGACGAGGTCGGACGTGACGATGGCGTCGGGCGTGCGCCGTGCGAGCAGGGCCCGCGCGGCGGTGGCGGCCTGCCAGTGGCCCACCTCGTCGAGCGGGATGTCGACCTGCCCCTGCATCCGCGCGGTCGCGTTGTACGCGGTGCGCCCGTGGCGCCACAGGACGACCCGGCGCGCGCTCACGCCGTCGCCCGGTGCCGCGGGGCTGCGCCGGTGGCAGCGGCGGCCGTCACCACTGCGGGGCCGCGGGCGCGGCGGGGCCCTCCTCCTCGTCCTCGCTGGTGCCGTGGACGTCGTCGGGCAGCTCGATGAGGGGGCAGTCCTTCCACAGGCGCTCGAGCGCGTAGAAGACGCGGTCCTCCGCGTGCTGCACGTGGACGACCACGTCGCCGAAGTCGATGAGCACCCACCGCCCCTGCGTCTTGCCCTCCCGGCGGACCGGCTTGGCGCCGAGCCCGTGCAGTGCCTCCTCGACGGCGTCGACGATGGCGCCGACCTGCCGCTCGTTGGTGCCCGAGGCGATGAGGAAGACGTCGGTCAGGACGAGCTGCTCGCTCACGTCCAGGGCGATGATCTCGTGGGCCTTGCGGTCGGCCGCGGCACGGGCGGCGGCGACGGCGAGCTCGACGGAACGGGCGGTGGCGGTCACAGGGCTCCTCGGAGGAACGGCGACGACGGTGCCGGGGCGGCGGTCGTCGTGGTCACGGTCGTGGTGGTCACGGTCGTGGTGGTCACGGTCGCGGTGGTCACGGTCGCGGTGGTCACGGTCGTCGTGGTCGGGGGCTGGGGGGAGGCGGCGCCGTCGGCACCGCCGTCGCGGGCACGGTCGACGAGCACGCCGACGAGCACGCCGAGCACGACGGCGACGAGGGACCAGGCGAGCACCTGCGCCCACGTCGACGGCAGGCCCCGACGACGGGGGCGGCCGGTGCCCCGCGAGGCCTCGCCGACCGTGTCGCGGTCGGCGCCGGTCCCGGCGGCCGGCACGGCGGGTGCCCCGTCGTCCGCGGCGCGCCCGGGGTCGCCGCCCTCCGCGCCTCCGCGAGGGTCCGCGGCCTCGTCGGCGGGCGGCCGCAGCGCCGGCCACGCGGGCACGGGCACGTCGAGCGGCAGCAGGGACCGCGCCGGGTCGACGACGGGCACCTGGCCCGTGATCGGCGCCCAGGCCGGCCGCATAGCCTCGTCCTGCCCGGGCGCGCCGGGCAGGACGCCGTCGGAGGGGTCGACCGGCCACGCGGGCACGAGCTCGTCGCGCGGCTCCGCCTCGGAGCGGGTGCTGCGACGCACGGGCACGGCCCGGGTCGCCCCAGTCGGCGGGACGCGGGCGCTGACGCGCGCCGGGCCTCCCTCCGCCGCCGCGACCGCGCGCCGTGCGCCGACGCGCCCGCCCTGCTGCGGCACCCGGCGTGGCGCCTCGGCGGCAGCAGGGCCGCCCGGGGACCGCGCGGGTGTCCCCGGGCCCGGGACCACGGGCTGCGCGCCGGTCGCCGCCTCGGCCTCCGCCAGCGCGCGCAGGACCCGGCGCGAGGGCACGGGCTCGGTCGGCGAGGCGGGGACGACGACGATGCCGCCGGTCAGCGCCGGGGGCTCCGCGGCCGTGGCGGTGCGGGCGACGCCCGTCGACCCCGTCCGGGGCCGCACGGCAGCACCGGACGACCCCTCGGTCACCACCGGGACCGCCGCGGTCCGGAGGGCGCGACGGGACCCTGCGACGGGGACGCGCGCGTGGACGCCGGTGGCGGACCCCACGGCGGACGCCGTGCGCCCGGCGCCGCGCTGCGCGGGGCGCTCGTCGGGCCGGTCGGCGTGACGCTCGTCGGGCCGGTCGTCGGGCCGGTCGTCGGGGCGCGACGTGGTCGGCGCGGCCGGGCCTGCGACCGCGCGGAGGTCGCGCCGGCGGGGTGGGGCTCCGGTGTCACTCATCACTACCTCGATACAGACGGTACTTCGCGATGTGCTGGACGACGCCGTCGGGCACCAGGTACCAGGCGGGCAGGCCGCTGCTGACCCGCTGACGGACGTCGGTGGAGGAGATGGACAGCGCGGGGATCTCGAGGACGCTGACCCGGTCGGCCGGCAGCCCCGCGACCGACAGCGCGTGGCCGGGCCGGGTCACGGCGACGAACCGCGCGAGCGCGAACAGCTCGTCCGCGTCCTTCCAGGACAGGATCTGGGCGATCGCGTCGGCGCCGGTGATGAAGTACAGGTCGGCGTCGGGCCGCTCGGCGTGCAGGTCGCGCAGGGTGTCGACCGTGTACGTGTCCCCCGCCCGCTCGAGGTCGACGCGGCTGACGGTGAACTGCGGGTTCGACGCGGTCGCGATGACCGTCATGAGGTAGCGGTGCTCGGGCGCGGTCACGACCACGTGGGTCTTGAGCCGTGGCCGGCCCGTCGGGACGAACACGACCTCGTCGAGGCCGTACCGCGCCGCGACCTCGCTGGCCGCGACGAGGTGGCCGTGGTGGATCGGGTCGAACGTGCCGCCCATCACCCCGACCCGGCGCCGCTGCGGCGTCCCGTCGGGGGTGGCGACCGGGGCCCCGCTCACGACCGTCCGGCCCGGCGTCGACGTCGCGCTCAGTGGCGCGAGCCGATGCTCCGGAACGCGAACGTGAAGAGCAGGAGCCCGATGAGGCCCGCGAACGCGCCGAGGCCGAAGACGATCGGCGGGACGGGCAGCTCGTTCACGTGCTCAGCGGTCTCCTCGACGGCGGCGAGCAGGGCAGCGTGCACAACGTCCTCCAGGTGGTGGTGCGGTGGTCGGGCAAGTCTGGCACGGGCGCGGCCCGTGGTCGTGCGACCCGGGCGGACCGCGTGCGCACGGGTCGGCGTGCGCGGGGGTCAGGGACGCACGTGGCCGTCGCCGTGCACGACCCACTTCGTGGTCGTCAGCTCCGCGAGCCCCATGGGGCCGCGCGCGTGCAGCTTCTGCGTCGAGATGCCGATCTCGGCACCGAGGCCGAGCTGGCCGCCGTCCGTGAACCGCGTCGAGGCGTTGACCATGACGGCGGCGGAGTCCACCTCGGCGACGAAGCGCTCCGAGGAGGCGAGGTCGCGCGTGAGGATCGCCTCCGTGTGGCCCGAGCTCCAGGTCCGGATGTGCTCGATCGCCTCGTCGAGGGAGTCGACGACGCGCACGGCCAGGTCGAGGGACAGGTACTCCGTCGCCCAGTCCTCGTCGGTGGCCGGCACGGCGCGGACCCCGGCGGGCGCGAGCGCCAGCGTGCGCGCGTCGCCGTGCACGGTGACGCCCGCGTCGTGCAGCGCGGCGAGCGCGGCCGGGAGGAACCCCTCCGCGGCGTCCCGGTGCACGAGCAGCGTCTCGGCGGTGTTGCACGTGCCGATCCGCTGCGTCTTGGCGTTGAGCAGGACCGGCAGCGCCTGGGCGACGTCCGCGGAGGCGTCGACGTAGACGTGGCAGTTGCCCGTCCCCGTCTCGATGACGGGCACGACCGACTCCGCGACGACGGTCCGGATGAGGTCCGCGCCGCCCCGGGGCACGAGGACGTCGACGAGGCCGCGCGCCCGCATGAGCGCCACGCCCCCGGCGCGTCCCCATGCGTCCACCGACTGCACGAGGTCGGCGGGCAGACCCTGCGCCACCAGCGCCTCGGACAGCACCGCCACGATGGTCTCGTTCGAGCGCGCGGCCGCGCTGCCGCCCCGCAGGACGACGGCGTTGCCGCTCTTGAGCGCCAGCCCGACGGCGTCCACCGTCACGTTCGGCCGCGCCTCGTAGATCATCCCGACGACGCCCATGGGCACCCGGAGCTGGCGCAGCCGCAGGCCGTTCGGCAGCGTCTGGCCGCGGACCACCTCCCCCACGGGGTCGGGCAGGGCCGCGAGCTCGCGCAGCGCGTCGGCGATGCCCGCGATCCGCTCCGGCGTGAGCGCCAGCCGGTCGAGCAGGCCGGCGGACGTCCCGGCCTCCCGGCCGCGCGCGACGTCCTCCGCGTTGGCGGCCAGCACCCGGTCGGCCCCGGCGACGAGCGCGTCGGCCAGGGCGTGCAGCGCGGCGTCCTTGCGGGCGCGGGTGGCGGTGGCCAGGGCCCGTGACGCGACCTGCGCCCGTCGCGCGACGTCCCGCACGGCGGCGTCGACGTCCGTACCGGCGACCGGCGCGTCCGCGTCCCCGGGCGCTGGCAGGGAGCCGGTGCCGTGCGGGAGGGCGAGCCCGGGGTGGTCCAGCGTCGTCATGGCAGCAGGGTAGTCCGCCCGACGAGCACGAGGTCGTCGCGGTGCACGAGCTCGCGGTCGTACCCCGGGCCGAGCTCGGCCCGCAGGTCGGACGTCGACCGGCCCAGCAGCGGCGGCACCTCGGCCACGTCGTAGGCGACGAGCCCGCGCGCCAGCACCACCCCGTCCGGCCCGACGATCTCGACGGGGTCGCCCGCGTCGAAGTCGCCCTCGACGCGCGTCACCCCCGCCGGCAGCAGCGACGTGCCGCGGTCGCGCACCGCGCGCGCGGCCCCCTCGTCGAGCAGCAGCCGCCCCCGCGTCCGTGCCGCGTGCGCGAGCCAGAGCAGGCGCACGGAGGTCCGCCGCCCGGTGGCCGCGAAGAACGTCCCGACGTCGTCGCCGGCCAGCGCGCCGGCGGCGTTGGCCGCCGCCGTCAGCACCACGGGCACGCCCGACGCGGTCGCGATCGCGACGGAGTCGAGCTTCGTCACCATGCCGCCCGTCCCCACCGCCGAGCCGCGCGCGCTGACGTCCACGCCCGCGACGTCCTCCAGTCCGCGCACGAGCGGGATCCGCACGGACCCGGGCCGCCCGGGCGGGCCCGTGTGCAGGCCGTCCACGTCCGTGAGCAGCACGAGCGCGTCGGCCCGCACGAGGTGCGAGACCAGCGCGGCCAGCCGGTCGTTGTCGCCGAACCGGATCTCCTGCGTCGCGACGGCGTCGTTCTCGTTGATGACGGGGACGACGCCCAGCGCCAGCAGCCGCTCCAGCGCGCGACTGGCGTTGCGGTGGTGCGTGCGGCGCACGGTGTCGTCCGCGGTGAGCAGCACCTGCCCCACGCGCAGCCCGTGCGCGGCGAAGGCCCGCGCGTAGTCGGCGACGAGCAGCCCCTGCCCGACGGACGCCGCCGCCTGCTGGGTCGCCAGGTCCCGGGGCCGGCCCGGCAGCCCCAACGGACCCAGCGCCGAGGCGATGGCCCCGGACGACACCAGCACGACCTGCCCGCCGGCGGCCCGGCGTGCGGCCAGCACGTCGACGAGGGCGGTCAGCCGCTCCCGGTCGAGGTGCCCGCGCGCGTCCGTCAGCGACGAGGAGCCGACCTTGACCACGACGCGTGCGGCCGACGGCAGCGCGGCGCGGTCGGCGGGGCCCGGCGCGCCGGCCGCCGTGCTCGCACCGGTCGCCGTGCTCCCGCCGGCCGCCGGGCCCATGCCGGTCGCCGTGCTCACTCCGGGTCCGTCCAGACGCCGGACTCCCGCTCCGTCCACAGCTCGGCACGGGCGGCCGCCTTGGCGTCCATGCGCTCCTTGAACTCCGCGCGCTTCTCGCCGCGCGTGGGCCGGGACCGGTCCTCGAGGCGCAGGTCCGTGCCGCGCTGGCCGAGCAGCTCGGCGCCCGCCTGGAGGGTGGGCTCCCAGTCGAAGACGACGGCGTTCTGGTCGCTGCCGATGCGCACCTCGTCGCCCGCGACGGCGCCGCGCTTGAAGAGGAGCTCCTCCACGCCCAGCCGCGCGAGGCGGTCCGCGAGGTACCCCACGGCCTCGTCGTTGGAGAAGTCGGTCTGGCGCACCCAGCGCTCGGGCTTCTCGCCGCGGACCTCGAACCACACCGAGCCGCCGCCCTCGCGGCGCGTCACGGTGAAGCCCGCCTCGTCGACGGCCCGCGGACGCAGCACGACGCGCGTGGGCGCGGGGGCGGGCGCGTCGCGCCGCGCCTGCTCGACGATGCCGGCTAGCGCGAAGGACAGCGCGCGCAGCCCCTCGTGGCTCGCGGTGGACACCTCGAAGACCTGCAGGCCGCGGGCCTCGAGGTCCGGGCGCACGAGCTCGGCCAGGTCGCGAGCCTCCGGCACGTCGACCTTGTTGAGCACGACGACGCGCGGCCGCTCCCCCAGCGGGATGCGCCCGCCCTCGATGCCGAGGTCGCCCGAGTACGCCGCGAGCTCGGCCTCGATGACCGCGAGGTCCGTCAGCGGGTCGCGGTCGGGCTCGAGCGTCGCGCAGTCGAGCACGTGCACGAGCACCGCGCAGCGCTCGACGTGGCGCAGGAACTCCAGCCCGAGGCCCTTGCCCTCCGACGCGCCGGGGATGAGGCCGGGCACGTCGGCCACCGTGTAGCGCGACGAGCCGGCCTGCACCACCCCGAGGTTCGGCACCAGCGTGGTGAACGGGTAGTCGGCGATCTTCGGACGCGCGGCGGACATGGCCGCGACGAGACTGGACTTGCCCGCGCTCGGGTAGCCGACCAGCGCGACGTCCGCGATCGTCTTCAGCTCCAGCACGACGTCCGCGGAGTCGCCCGGCTCGCCCAGGAGCGCGAAGCCCGGCGCCTTGCGGCGCGGCGAGGCCAGCGCCGCGTTGCCGAGACCGCCGCGCCCCCCGGCCGCGACGACGTAGCGCGCGCCGGGGCCGACGAGGTCCGCGAGCACCTCGCCCGTCGGGCTCTTGACGACGGTCCCGTCCGGGACGCCCAGCACGAGGTCGGCGCCGAGCGAGCCGGACCGGTGGTCCCCCATGCCCTGCGTCCCGCTCGGCGCGTGCCGGTGCGGCAGGTGGTGGAACTCCAGCAGCGTCGTCACCTGCGGGTCGACCTCGAGGACGACGGAGCCGCCGTTGCCGCCGTTGCCCCCGTCGGGGCCGGCGAGCGGCTTGAACTTCTCGCGGTGGATGGAGGCGCAGCCGTGCCCGCCGTCCCCGCCCGTGGCGTGCAGGACCACACGGTCGACGAAGGTCGCCACGTGCTGCTCCTCCCTGTGGGGCCCCCGGGGTCGCCGGGGGCGGGGTGCGTGCTGGGTGCGTGTGCTGGGTGCGTGTGCTGGGTGCGTGGGCCGGTCGTGGGTGCCGGTCGTGCGTGCTGCTGACGACGAGAGGGGCGCACCGTGACGGTGCGCCCCTCTCGTGCTGGACCGGGTGGCTCAGGCCTCGACGGCCGCCACCACGTCGATGACCTTGCGGCCGCGGCGCTGACCGAAGGTGACCGCGCCGGGCGCGAGGGCGAACAGCGTGTCGTCGCCGCCACGGCCGACGTTGACGCCGGGGTGGAAGTGCGTGCCGCGCTGGCGGACGATGATCTCGCCGGCCTTCACGGCCTCGCCGCCGAAGCGCTTGACGCCGAGGCGCTGCGCGTTGGAGTCACGACCGTTGCGCGAGGAGCTCGCGCCCTTCTTGTGTGCCATGGGGGACCTGCTTCCTGCTCAGAGCTCGATGGGGGTGCGTCACCGACGACGGGCCGGGGGCCCGTCGGACGGGTCACGCGATGCCGGTGACCTTCAGGCGGGTGAGCGCCTGGCGGTGGCCCTGACGCTTGCGGTAGCCGGTCTTGTTCTTGTACTTGAGGATCCGGATCTTCGGACCCCGCTCGTCCCGGACGACCTCGGCCGTCACGGTGACCTTGGCCAGCGCGTCGGCGTCGGACGTCACCGTCGCGCCGTCGACGAGCAGCAGCGCCGGGAGCTGGACGGTCTCACCCGTCGCAGCGGCCAGGCGGTCCACGACGACGACGTCGCCGACGGCGACCTTCTCCTGACGGCCGCCGGCCTTCACGATCGCGTACACCACGTTGCTGCTCATCTCTGCTGGTCGGGACTGCTCGTTGCACTGCACGCCGGGCCACGGCCCGGACCGACGCCCCACGTGCCGGGGCGCCCGCGCTCCACCTGCGCGCGGGGCGGAGGGGTTCGCGTCGGCGCCAGGCTGGCGGGCCGGGGGCGTGCGGGACGGCACGCTCAGCACGCGCCGACGTCCTAGGGTACGGACCGGGCGGGGCAGGGTCAAACCCGCCGCGCCCGGCCCGTCCCGTCAGAGGCCCTCGGCCGAGCGGGCGTTCGGGTCGTCGGCGGGCTCGTCCGTCGCCCCGTCCGCGCGCTGGTCCCGGCTCGGCAGCTCGAGGGCGAAGACGTCGGGGTCGACGGCCGCCAGCTCCCACCGCTGCTCGTCGGGCCGGCCGCCGTGCTCGTCGCCGGCCGTCGCCCCCGGGGTGCCCGTGCGGACGCGACCGGCGAAGGCGGCCAGGACGTCGAGCGTGCCGGTGCGCCCACCGGCGGACCCGCCCGCCGGCCGGCCCTCGGCAGCGCCCTGGACGCCCTCCGCGGCGCCTGCGGCGGCTGCCTCGTCGGCAGCCTCGTCGGCAGCCGCGTCGGCCGTGCCCGGCACCGACGCCACGACGACGACCTGCTCGGCGTCGGCCGCACCGCCCGCCGCGTCACCCAGCTCGGCCACGACGTCGGCCAGCTCCTCGCCCTCCAGCACCTGCGCCGGCACCGGCGACGCACCGGCCGGCACGCCGCCGTCCGTCCTGCCGCCGGACGGCTGCGCCGCCTCGTGCGGGTGCGCCTCGTGCGCGTGCGCCGCCGCGGCGGCGATCGTCGCGAGCGTCGCCTTGACCGCCTCGCGGGCCGCCGGCAGCACGGGCACCGACCGCTCGGCCGTGCCCGCGTCCGGCCCCGTGTCCTTGCCGCGGCGACGACGGGCGCCACGACGCCCCTCCCCCTCCGCGGACTCCGCCGCAGGCGCGCCCTCGGACCGCCCGCCGCCGGCGCCGCGCTCGACGGGCTCGGCGTGCACGACGAAGCCGCGCCCGTGGCAGTGCTCGCAGGTCTCGCTGAACGCCTCGACGAGGCCCTGGCCCACGCGCTTGCGGGTCATCTGCACGAGCCCGAGCGACGTCACCTCGGCCACCTGGTGCTTCGTGCGGTCCCGGCCGAGGCACTCGACCAGCCGCCGCAGCACGAGGTCGCGGTTCGACTCGAGCACCATGTCGATGAAGTCGACGACGATGATCCCGCCGATGTCGCGCAGCCGGAGCTGGCGGACGATCTCCTCCGCCGCCTCGAGGTTGTTGCGCGTGACCGTCTCCTCGAGCGTCCCGCCGGCGCCGGTGAAGCGACCGGTGTTGACGTCGACGACCGTCATGGCCTCGGTGCGGTCGATGACCAGCGACCCGCCCGACGGCAGCCAGACCTTCCGGTCCATGCCCTTGGCGAGCTGCTCGTCGATGCGGTGGTGCGCGAACACGTCACCCGTGCCGGTCCACCTCTGCACCTTCTGCGCGAGGTCCGGCGCGAGGTCCCCGATGTACCCGGAGATCGTCGACCACGCCGCGTCCCCCTCCACGACGAGCGCGGAGAAGTCGTCGTTGAAGATGTCGCGCACGACGCGGATGGCCATGTCCGGCTCGCCCTGCAGCAGGGCCGGCGCCGAGGCCGTGCGCTGCTTCTTCTCGATGGCCTCCCACTGCGCCTGCAGGCGGGCCACGTCGGCGCGCAGCTCCTCCTCGCTGGCCCCCTCCGCGGCCGTGCGCACGATGACGCCGGCGGAGTCGGGCACCAGCTCGCGCAGCAGCTTCTTCAGGCGGTTGCGCTCGACGTCGGGCAGCTTGCGGCTGATGCCGGTCATGCCGCCGCCCGGCACGTAGACGAGGTACCGCCCGGCCAGCGTCACCTGGGCCGTCAGGCGCGCGCCCTTGTGCCCGATGGGGTCCTTCGTGACCTGGACGAGCATGGGGTCACCGCTCTTGAGCGCCGTCTCGATGCGGCGCGGCTGCCCCTCGAGGCCCGCGGCGTCCCAGTTGACCTCGCCCGCGTAGAGCACGGCGTTGCGGCCCTTGCCCACGTCGACGAAGGCCGCCTCCATGCTGGGCAGCACGTTCTGCACGCGGCCGAGGTACACGTTGCCGACCATGGAGGCCTGCGCCTGGTTCGAGACGTAGTGCTCGACGAGCACGCCGTCCTCGAGCACCGCGATCTGGGTGCGGCCGTCGCGCTCGCGCACGAGCATCGTGCGGTCCACGGACTCACGGCGGGCGAGGAACTCGGCCTCGGTGAGGATCTGGCGGCGGCGGCCCTGGTCGCGGCCCTCCCGCCGGCGCTGGCGCTTCGCCTCCAGGCGCGTGGAGCCCCGCAGCGCGGTCGGCTCCTCCGAGCGCGTCCGGGTGCGACCGCCCTCGGGCTCCTCACCGGTGCCGCGCGCGCCGCGACGACGACGGCGGCGCCGACGGCTCGAGCCGCCGGCCTCGTCGTCGCCCACGTCCTCGCCGCCCTCGTCGTCGGCGTCCTCGTCGTCGGGCTCGGCGCTGGACCCGGCGCCCGTCGACGCGTCGGGGTCGGCGGGCGACGGGAGGCCGGCGTCGGCGTCCTCGTCGTCGGCGCGCACGTCGTCGCCCGCGACGGGGGCGTCCCCGCGGCTGCGACGTCCGCGCCCGCCGCGGCGGCGCCGGCGGCGCGGACCGCCATCGGACCCGTCCGTGCCCTCGTCCGTGCCCTCGTCCGTGCCCTCGTCCGTGCCCTCGCCCTCGTCGTCGGCGGTGTCCTCGTCGACGGCGTCCAGGTCGTCGCCGTCGAGCGCCTGCCCGGTCGTGGCGGGGGCCGTGAGGGCGGCGTGCTCGTCGACGGGCAGGGCGTCGTTCGCGAGGGGCGCGTCCTCGTCGGTCCCGGCCGTGCTGGTCGCGTCCTCCGGCGTACCGGTCGCGGTGTCCGCGCCGCCGCGGCCACGCCGGCCGCCCCGACGGCGGCCGCCGCGACGGCCGGTGGTCTCCTCGGCCGCGGTGCGGTCGGCCTGCGGCGCCGCCTCCTCCGGTCCGGTCGTGGCGGCGGCCGCGGAGGCTGCCTCCGCGGCGCGGGCGGCACCGGAGATCGCCTCCGGCGAGCCGGCCTCCGCGAGCACCCGACGGCGACGGGGACGGGCCCCGGCGTCAGGGGCCTGGAAGAGCAGCGCGGTGGTCGCCAGTCGCGGCGCGGCGGCCGGCGCGTCGGCCGACCCGCCCGACCCGGAGCCCCGGCGGGCCCCCGTCGTCCGGCCGGAGGTGGCGGCACCCGGGTCCGTGCCGGCGTCCGCGCGGGGGGTCTCGTCGGACGTGCGGGCCCGGGCGCCGACGGGCGGGTCGGCGGGGGCCGGCTCGGCCGTGCCCGTGGCGGGGGCCGCGCTGGTCGCAGGGCTGGTCGCAGCGGTGGTCTGAGGGGTGGTCTCAGGGGTCGTCCCGGGGGTGGCCACGGGCGCTGCCGCGCCGGCCGCCCGGGAGGCGCCGCGGGTCGCCCGGCGCGCGCGGGTCCGCGGGGCCGGCGCGTCCTCGGCCGTCGTGCCGCGCGCCGCCAGCTCGGCGAGGACGTCCAGGGTGCCGGTCGGGCCCACGCCCTCGGGGGCGGCATCGGCGACGGGCGCGACCGCGGAGGTCTCCGCGACCTCCTCGACGACTTCCTCGACGACCGCCGCGTCGTCAGGAGCCGGGACGACGACCTCGGCGTCCGCCGTGACGGGCTCCGCGACGGGCTCCGCGACGGGCTCCGCGACCGGCTCGACGACGGGCTCGGCCACCGGGGGCAGCACCGCGTCGGGCGCCGCCGCCGGACGCGTCGCGGCGCGCCGGCGCCGCGTCGGCGCGGCGGGCGCCTCGACGGCGACGGTCGGGTCGACGGACTCGGCGACGGGCGCGGCGACGGGCGCGTCGACCGGCGTGTCGACGGCCATCTCGAGCGTCGCCTCCTGGGTCGGCGGAGCCACTTCGTCGATCGATGAGGTGGCTCCGGTTGCGGCCGCGGGGTCCGTCCCGGCCGGGACCTCGGTGCCGGGCGCGGCGGCCGCGGGGGCAGCCGTGGCGCTCGTCGCACGACGGCTGCGGCGCGCTCGCGCCACCTTCGGGGCCGGCTCGGCGGCGACGTCGAGCGTCGCGTCGCCGGACGCCGTGGCGACGGCGCCGTCCGTGCCGTCCGACGCGCCCGCACGAGCGGTGTCGGGAGTGCTGCCGTCGGCGGTGGTGGTGCCGTCGTCGGTGCCGGCCGTCGTCGCCGTCGGGGAGGCGGCGGTCCGGGTCGCGCGGCGGCGACGCGGCGCGGCGGGCGCGGTCGTCGGCGACGCGTCCTCGGCGCCACCCCCGCCCGCGGTCGTCGTGGCGTCGTCGGGGGTGCTGGTGGGGCTCACGCGGGGTGCTCCTGAGGCCGGGTCGCGGCCACACCCGCGCACCCGGCGGTCGGTCGTCGCGCGCTGGGCGGCGACGGAAAGTCGACGGTCGTGGCCGCGGCGCCCCGCCGGCACCGTCGCCTGCTCGGACCGGCGCCCCTCGCGCTGTCCCGGAGGACCTGCGGGGGCGGCGGACCAGCGGCGGCTGGTGCGCGCGGCGGTTGACACCGACGAGCTCAAGGGCTCGGGCGCGGTGTGGGCGCGCCCTTCGCCGCCGTCAGTATCGCACAGGCGTCCTCCGACGCCCCGGAGGCGCGTGCTCCACGTCACGACACGGCGTCAGCACCGGGGACGAAGGTCCCACCGGCCGGGCAGGGGTCGCGCCCTACGTTCGCACCTGTCGGGACCGGCGGCGACGACGCCGGCGGACCCGCACGCAGACCCCGCTCGCCCGGCACGGACGCACGCCGCGCACGCACCCCGTGCCCGCCGTGCACACCCGCCGGACGCGCACCCCGACACCCCGTACGCCCGCCCTCGCACCCCACGGAGACCCGCGTGGACGCCCTCACCCTGGCCCGCTGGCAGTTCGGTGTCACGACCGTCTACCACTTCGTCTTCGTGCCGCTCACCATCGGCCTGTCGCCCCTCGTCGCCGTCATGCAGACCGCCTGGGTGCGGACCGGGGACGTGCGCTGGCTGAAGCTGACGAAGTTCTTCGGCAAGCTCCTGCTCATCAACTTCGCGATCGGGGTCGCCACCGGCATCGTGCAGGAGTTCCAGTTCGGGCTGAACTGGTCGGAGTACTCGCGCTTCGTCGGGGACGTGTTCGGCGCGCCGCTGGCCATGGAGGCGCTGGCGGCCTTCTTCGTCGAGTCGACGTTCCTCGGCCTGTGGATCTTCGGCTGGGACCGGCTGCCCAGGCGGGTGCACCTGGCGACGATCTGGGCCGTGGCGCTGGCGACGAACCTGTCGGCGTTCTTCATCCTCGCGGCGAACAGCTGGATGCAGCACCCCGTCGGCGCCGAGCTCGACCCCGAGACGGGCCGCGCGCAGATGACGAGCATCCTGGCGGTCCTCACCAACCCGACCGTCCTCGCCGCGTTCCCCCACACGATCTCGGCGTCCCTGCTCACGGCCGCCACGTTCGTCGCCGCCATCTGCAGCCTGTGGCTGGTGCGCTCGCACCGGCGCGGCGACGGCGTGGCGACCACCGGCGTCTACCGCAGCGGGCTACGCCTCGGCGTCGGCGTCATGATCGGCGCGGCCGTCGTCGTCGGCGCGTCCGGGCACTGGCAGGGCCAGCTCATGTTCGAGCAGCAGCCCATGAAGATGGCGTCGGCGGAGGGCCTGTGCGCGACGGAGAGCGGCGTGCCCTTCTCCCTGCTGGCCGTCGGCGACCTGTCGAACGACTGCGAGGACGTCACGCACCTGCTGCAGATCCCCGGCATGACGTCGTTCCTCGCCGACAACTCGTTCTCCGCCGAGCTCCAGGGTGTCGACGAGCTGCAGGCGGAGTACGAGGCCCGGTACGGCGCCGGCATCGACTACCGGCCCGACCTCGCGGTCACCTACTGGTCCTTCCGGCTCATGATCGGCATGGCCGCCTTCGCCGGCCTGCTCGCCGTCGCGGCGCTGTGGCTGACGCGCGGCGGGCGGGTGCCCACCGCCCGCTGGTTCCGCTGGAGCGCGATCGCCGCCCTGCCGACGATCTTCCTCGCCTCGTCGTTCGGCTGGATCTTCACCGAGATGGGCCGCCAGCCCTGGGTGGTGGCGCCCAACCCGACCGGCATCGACGACATCTGGCTCCTCGTCGAGCGGGGCGTGTCCACGCAGGTGCCCGCGAGCGCGATCCTCACCTCGATGGTGCTGTTCACGCTGCTGTACGGCGTGCTGGCCGTGTTCTGGTACCGGCTCATGCACCGCTACGCGGTCGAGGGCGTGGAGGCCGACCCGGTCGACCCGAGCCCCGACGCCCGTCGCGCCGACGTCGACGACGACGCCGACCGACCCCTGTCCTTCGCCTACTGACGCCCGACGCACCACCGACCCGGGCAGGAGACCCACCATGAGCCACGAGGCGCTGCAGATCACCTGGTTCGTCCTCATCGCGGTCCTGTGGACCGGCTACCTCGTCCTCGAGGGCTTCGACTTCGGCGTGGGGATGCTCCTGCCGTTCGTCGGGCGCGACGAGCGCGAGCGTCGCGTCATGATCAACACGATCGGCCCCGTCTGGGACGGCAACGAGGTCTGGCTGCTCACCGCCGGCGGCGCGACCTTCGCCGCCTTCCCCGAGTGGTACGCCACGCTGTTCTCGGGGGCCTACCTCGCGCTCGTCCTGGTCCTGCTCGCGCTCATCGTGCGCGTCGTCGCCTTCGAGTGGCGCGGCAAGATCGCCTCCGGCTGGTGGCAGGCCACGCACACGTGGGCGCTGGTCGTCGGCTCCTGGGTCCCGGCGGTCCTCTGGGGCGTCGCGTTCGGCAACCTCGTGGCGGGCATGCGGATCGAACCCGTCGTGACCTCGACGAGCAACGTCGAGGGCGAGACCACCCGCAACACGCTGCAGTACACGGGCTCGTTCCTCGACCTGCTGACCAACGGCCACGGGTTCGCGCTGCTGACCGGGGTCGTGACGGCCTGCATCTTCCTCACCCACGGCTCCGTCTTCCTCGCGCTGAAGTCCGACGGGGTGGTCCGTCGGCGCGCGGGCGAGCTGTCCGGGCGGCTGTCCGTGCTCACGCTCGGCGTCGGGGCCGTGTGGGCGATCTGGCTGCAGCTCGAGTACTCGGGCAAGGCCTGGACCTGGGTACCGCTCGTGGTGGCCGCGGCCGCGCTGGCGGCCGGGGTCCTCTTCACGCGCACCCGCCAGGAGGGCCGCGCGTTCGTGGCCTCGGCGGTGGGGATCGTCGCGGCGGTCGTGCTCATCTTCGGCTCGCTGTTCCCCGACGTCATGCCCTCGTCCGTCGACCCGGCGTACTCCCTGACGATCCACAACGCCTCGTCGAGCGCCTACACGCTCGGCGTCATGACGTGGGTCGCGGTCCTGCTCACGCCCGTCGTGCTCGTCTACCAGGCCTGGACGTACTGGGTGTTCCGCAAGCGCGTCTCCGTCGAGCACATCCCCACCCCCACCACCGTCACCTTCGCCAACGCGCGTCGGGACGCCGACGCGCCGTGACCGTGACGCCGGTCGGCGGGCAGGTCGGCGCACAGGTCGGCGGGCCGGTCGTCGCGCCGGCGGGGGGCGCCCGGTGAAGCCGCTCGACCCGCGCCTGCTGCGGCACGCACGGGCCGCGCGCGCCTACCTCGCGCTCACGGTGGCCACCGGGGTGCTGACCGCGGGCCTCGTGGTCGCCCAGGCCCTGCTGCTGGCCCGGGCGCTCGGCGGCGCCGTGCAGGACGGCCTCGACCTCGCGGCCGTCGGCGACGAGGTCGTCGCCCTCGCGGCCGTCGTGCTGGCGCGGGTGCTCGTCGTCGGGGTGCAGGAGCGGTTCGCGCACCGCGCCGCCACCCGCGCGGTGGCCGAGCTCCGGGCCGGGGTCGTCGAGCGGGCGGTGGCCCTCGGCCCGCGCTGGCTCGCCGCCGGACGGGGGCCGGAGCTGGTCACGCTCGCCACGCGCGGGCTCGACGCGCTCGAGCCCTACTTCGTCCGCTACCTGCCCCAGCTCGTGCTCGCGGCGACGGTGACGCCGGCGGCCCTGCTGGTGGTGCTCGGGCTGGACCGGGTGTCGGCGGCGGTCGTCGTCGGGACGCTGCCGCTCGTGCCGGTGTTCATGGTGCTCGTCGGGCGGCTGACCGAGGGGCGCTCGGCGAGGGGGCTGCGGGGCATGCAGACCCTCGCCGCGCAGACGCTGGACCTGCTCGCGGGGCTGCCCACGCTGCGCGCGCTGGGCCGCGAGCGCGGCCCGGCCGCACGCGTCCGCGAGCTCGGCGACGCGCACCGCCGCGCGACCATGGGGACCCTGCGGATCGCCTTCCTGTCCGGCATGGTGCTCGAGCTGCTGACGACGCTGTCCGTCGCGCTCGTCGCGGTCGGCATCGGGCTGCGGCTCGTCGGCGGCCACCTGCCCCTGGTCACCGGGCTGGCGGTGCTGGTCCTCGCGCCCGAGGTCTACGCGCCGCTGCGGCAGGTCGGGGCGCAGTTCCACGCGTCGACCGACGGTGTGGCGGCCGCCGAGGCCGCTTTCGCGGTGCTCGAGACCCCCCTGCCGCCGCGGGGCACGCACCCCGCACCCGACCTCGCCCGCACCGCGCTGCGGCTGCACGGCGTCGCCGTGCGCCAGCCCACGGGGGCGCTCGCGCCGGAGGGCCTGGACCTCGAGGTCCGGCCGGGCCGCGTGGTGGCCCTCGTCGGGACGAGCGGGTCCGGCAAGACGACGGCCGTCGAGGTCCTGCTGGGGCTCCTGCGCCCGGACGCCGGCGCGGCGCGGCTCGTCGCGGTCGACGGCACGGGACCGGCGCTCGACCTCGCCGACGTCGACCCCGCCACGCTGTGGTCGCAGGTCTCCTGGCTCCCGCAGCGGCCGGTGCTCGAACCCGGCACCGTGGCGGCACTCGTCGGCGGGGACGCGCCCGTGCGCGAGCGTGCGGCCGCGCTCACGGGCCTCGACGCCGTCGTCGCCGCCCTGCCGGACGGGTGGGGGCACCGGGTCGGCGCCGGCGGCACGGGCCTCAGCGTGGGCCAGCGCCAGCGCGTGGCGCTCACCCGGGCGCTCGTGTCCCCCGCGCCTCTCGTCGTGCTCGACGAGCCGACGGCGCACCTCGACGCGCACGGGGAGGAGGTCGTGCTCCGGACGGTCGAGACGCTGCGGGCGTCCGGCCGCGCCGTCGTGCTCGTCGCCCACCGCGCAAGCCTCGCCGCGGTCGCCGACGACGTGGTCGTCGTGCGCGCCGCTGCGGCGACGGAGATGGAGGCGGACCGGCCGGCCGCACCCGCACCCGCCGGGACCCCGCGTGCCGCGACCGTGGCCGCGGGTCGGTCCGACGCACCGGTCCCGGAGGTCGTCCGGTGAGCGCCGCGACCACCTCCGCGGTATCGGGCGACGCCCGCGCGACGGTCGACGCCGATCCCCCGCGCGGCACGCTGCGGCGCGCCGTCGCCCTGCTGGACGTCGACCGGCGGCGCGTGCTCCTCGCCGTCGTCCTCGGCACGCTCGCGCTCGGCTGCGCCGTCGCGCTCGCCGCCGTGGCCGCCTGGCTCATCGCCCGCGCGTCGCAGATGCCGCCCGTGCTCGTCCTGTCCGTCGCGACGGTCGGCGTGCGGGCCTTCGGCGTCGGTCGCGGAGTGCTCCGCTACGTCGAGCGGCTCGTGTCGCACGACGTGGCGCTGCGCGGCATGACGCAGCTGCGGACCACGCTGTACGAGCGGCTGGCGGCCGGGTCGCCCGCCGCGCTGGTCCCGCTGCGCCGGGGGGATCTCCTGGCGCGCGTGGGTGAGGACGTCGACGCGGTCGGCGACGTGGTCGTGCGCGGGCTGCTGCCCGCCGCGGTCGCGGCCCTGCTCGGCGTCGGGACCGTGGCCGCCATGACGGTCCTCTGGCCGCCCGCCGGGGCCGCGCTGGCCCTCGCGCTGCTGCTCGCCGGGGTCGTGGCACCCGCGGTCACCGCGCGCACGGCGCGGCTGACGGAACGACGGGCCGCCGCGGGCCGCGCCCGTCGGAGCGCCGCCGCGCTCGCGCTCGTGGACGACGCCGGTCCCCTGGCCGTGGCCGGCCTGGCCGACGAGCGGCTGCGGGCGCTGCGGGACGCCGACGCCGACGTGGCCGCCGCCGTCGACGCCGGGGCGCCGTCCTCCGCCCTCGCCGCCGCGCTCGGCCCCCTGGCGCAGGGCCTGGCCGTGCTCGCCGCGCTCGTCACGGGCATCCCGGCCGTGCGCCGCGGTGACCTGGCCGCCACCGACCTCGCGGTCGTCGTGCTCACGCCGCTCGCGGCCTTCGAGGCCACCGCGCTCCTGCCCGCCGCGGCCACGCAGCTGCACCGCTCACGGGCCGCGGCCGCGCGCGTGCTGGCGCTGCTCGACGCGACGACGCCCCACCCCACCCCGGCACCCGCTGCCACGTCGGGCGCCGCCCCCGCCCCTGGTGCTGCCCCCGTGCCCGCCGGTGCCGGCCTGCACGCCCGAGGCCTCGCGTGCGGCTGGCCGGGCCGTCCACCGGTCGTCGCCGGGCTCGACCTCGACCTCGTCCCCGGACGGTCCGTCGCGGTGGTCGGCCCGTCCGGCACGGGCAAGACGACGCTGCTGCTCACCCTCGCCGGCCTCCTGCCGCCGACGGGCGGGCTCGTCGCCCTCGACGGCCGCCCCGTCGGCGCGTGGCCCGCCGCCGACCTCCCCCACCACGTCGTCGCGACGCTCGAGGACGCCCACGTCTTCGGCACGACGGTGCTGGAGAACCTCCGCGTCGCGCGCGGCGACGTCACCGAGGCGGAGGCCGCCGCCGCCCTGCGCCGCGTCGGCCTCGGCCCGTGGCTCGCCGCCCTCCCCGACGGGCTGGCCACCCGGCTCGGCCCGGACGCCCGCACGGTCTCGGGCGGGGAGCGCCGGCGGCTGCTCCTCGCGCGTGCCCTGCTCACCCACGCGCCCCTGCTCCTCGTCGACGAGCCCGCCGAGCACCTCGACCCGGCGCTCGCCGACGCACTCGTCACCGACCTTCTCCGTGGTGCGGCGAACGGTGCGGCGGACGGTGCGGCGGACGGTGCGGCGGACGGTGCGGCGGACGGTGCGGGGGACGGTCCGAACGGCGGCCGGGGCGTGCTCGTCGTGACGCACCGCCTGACCCCGCTGGCCGCGGCGGACGAGGTCGTGCTCCTGGGCGACGGCGGTGTCGTCGACCGGGGGACGCACGCGGAGCTCCTGGCCCGCCGGGCGGACTACCGTGAGGCGCGCAGGCGCGAGGGCGAGGGGGACGCAGGGTGACGACGACGACGGGTCCGCGCGGCGGGGGCGGCGCGAGCGACGCCGGGGTGGTGCGGGAGTCGTTCTTCCCCATCGACGTCGCGCCGCTGAAGGTCACCGGCGACCCCCTGGCGGACCTCATGCAGGCCATCCTGTCGATCGCCGCGGAGCTCGACCTGCCGTCCGTCCTCAGCCGGCTGGTGCAGGTCAGCGCCGCGATGACCGGGGCGACGTACGGCGCCCTCAACGTCCTGGACCCGCACGGCGCCTCGACGATGTTCGCCTACACCGGCATGCCGACCGCCGTCGCGCGGATGCTCGGCTCCGCCCCGCACGCGCGCGGCGTGCTCGGGGAGATCCCGGCCCAGGGCGTCCTGCGCCTCGACGACCTCACGCAGCACCCGGCCTTCCGCGGCTTCCCGGCCGGGCACCCGCCGATGGGCTCCTTCCTCGGGGCGTCCGTGCGCCTCGGCGACCGCGTCTTCGGCCAGCTCTACCTGTCGGAGAAGCAGGGTGGGCCGTTCACCGCCGCCGACGAGGACGTCGTCGTCGCCCTGGCCGCCGCCGCCGGTGTCGCCGTCGCCAACGCGCGGCTGTACGCCGAGGTCGAGCGGCGCGAGGAGTGGGTGCGCGCCGGCCAGGAGATCACGACGATGCTCCTCGAGGGGCTCGACGAGGAGGACGCCCTCGTCGAGATCGCCCGGCGCGCGCGCCAGGTCGCCGACGCGGACACCTCCGCGCTCGCGCTGCCGGGCGTCGGCGGCGACCTCGTCGTCGAGCTCGCGGACGGGTACGACGCGGACGGCGTCGTCGGGAGCGTCATGCCGCGCGGTGGGCGCGCGTGGACCGTCATGACGGAGGGCAGAGGCCTGCTCACGCCGTCGCTGTCGCAGTCGCGCACCGTCGGCACCCCCGCCCTGCGCACGTTCGGGCCCGCGATGTTCGCGCCGCTGCAGACCACCGGGCGCGGCGTCGGGGTGCTCGTGCTGCTGCGCCGCGTCGGCCGCGAGCCCTTCGAGGAGGGCGACCTCACGACGGCCGAGTCCTTCGCCTCGCAGGCCGCGCTCGCCTACGTGCTGGCGGAGGCCCGGCACGCGCAGGACGTCGCGGCCCTGCTCGACGAGCGCGAGCGCATCGCCCGCGACCTGCACGACCTGGCCATCCAGCAGCTCTTCGCCACGGGCATGCAGCTCGAGACCGTGCGCCGCCGGGCCGCCCGCGGCGTGGACCCGGGCGAGCTGCTGTCGATCGTCGAGGACGCCCTGGACAACGTCGACGGGTCGGTGCGCGAGATCCGGCAGATCGTCCACGCGCTGCGCGACCCCGACGCCGCCACGGGGCTCAGCGAGCGGCTGCGCCGGGAGGCGTCCCTGGCCCGCACGGGCCTGGGCTTCGCGCCGTCCATGGTGCTGTGCCTGGATGGCACGACGCTCGCGTCGCTCGACGACATCGAGGCCGACCAGCTCGACGAGCGCGTCGGCCCGGCCCTCACCGACGACGTCGTGGCGGTCGTGCGCGAGGGGCTGGCGAACGCCGCCCGGCACGCCCAGGCCTCCTCCGTGGCGGTCCGTGTCCGCGTCACCGGCACGGGCCCGACGGGGTCGGTGCTCGTCGAGGTCCAGGACGACGGCGCCGGGCTGCCGGAGCACCGCGACCGGCGCTCGGGCACGGGCAACCTGGCGGCGCGGGCGCGCCAGCACGGCGGGACGTTCACGCTCGGGTCGGCGCCGACCGGCCGGGGCGCGCTGCTGACCTGGCAGGCGCCGCTCGCCTAGGGACAGGTCCGGGGCCGGGGCCCGGGCGGCGCCCCAAAGGGCCTGTGCCCGGCTCGGCGGCCCAGTGCTCAGGCTCAGTGCCCGGGCTCGGCGCGCCAGCCGGAGTGCTTGCGGGAGGCGACCCACGCGGCGACCTGCGTGCGCCGCTGCAGGCCCATCTTCGCCAGCAGCGACGTGATGTGGTTCTTCACCGTCTTCTCGGCGACGCCGAGGCGCTCGGCGATCTCCCGGTTGGACAGGCCCTCGCCGATGAGGTCGAGCACGCGCAGCTCGCTCGGCGTGAGGTTCTCCGTCGGGTCCTCGTGGCCGGCGCGGCGGCGCGCGACGGTCCGCTCGTCGAGCAGGGTGCGCCCCGCCGCGACGGCCTTGACGACGTCGGTGATCTCCGCCCCGCGCACGCTCTTGAGGACGTAGGCCGCGGCCCCGGCGGCGAGCGCGGCGGCGACGGCGTCGTCGTCGTCGAAGGAGGTGAGCACCACCGCACGGACGTCCGGGTGCTGCTCGCGGACCGCCGTGAGCAGGTCGATGCCCGTGCCGTCGGGCAGCTGCAGGTCCAGCAGGAGCACCTGCGGCCGGACGAGGAGCGCCCGCCGCACCCCGTCGGCGACGGAGGCGGCCTCGGCGACGACGGTGAGGCCCTCGGAGCGGTCCACCACCTCGGCGATGCCGCGGCGGACGACCTCGTGGTCGTCGACGATCATCACCGAGACGGGTCCGGGGCGCTCGGGACGGGGGGCGGCGCTGGTCGGTGGCACGGGCCGATCGTAGCCAGGCCGTGCGGCCCCGCCGTGGCGGCGCGCGGCGTCGTCAGGAGCGCCCGGTCACCAGCGTCCCGAGCGCGGCCGTGGCTGGCAGCGGGGGCACGTGAACGACGAGCGGTTCATGAACTCGTCCCGCCGGACGGGCGTGCCGCACCGCGGGCACGGCCGGCCCTCCTGGCCGTACACGGCCAACGACCGGTCGAAGTAGCCCGAGCGCCCGTTGACATTCACGTACAGCGCGTCGAAGGACGTGCCGCCCTGCGCGAGCGCCTCCCCCATGACCTCGTGCGCGGCGTCCAGGGCGTGCAGCACGTCGGCCCGGCGCAGGGTGTCCGTCGCGCGGGCGTAGTGCAGCCGGGCGCGCCACAGCGCCTCGTCGGCGTAGATGTTGCCGATGCCGGACACGAGCGTCTGGTCCAGCAGCGCCCGCTTCAGGCCCGTCCGGCGGGCACGCAGCCGCGCGACGAACGCGTCCCGGTCCAGCGCCGGGTCCAGGACGTCCCGGGCGATGTGCGCCACGGGCTCGGGCAGGAGGGGGTCCGGCGCGCCGAGGCCACCGGGACCGCCGTCGGGCGTCGGCACGAGGTCGGGGACGCCGAGGTGCCCGAAGGTCCGCTGGTCGACGAAGTCCAGGGCGCCCTCGTCGTCGAGGTGCAGGCGCACGCGCAGGTGCGGGTGCTCCGCGCCGGCCGCCGCCTCGTCCGCGCCGGTGCGCACGAGGAGCTGGCCGCTCATGCCGAGATGGGCGAGCAGGGCTTCGTCGGGCGGGTCACCTGCCGCCCCGTCGCCCATCCTGCCGCCCGTTCCGTCGCCGAAGTCGAGCAGCAGCCAGCAGAACTTGCCGCGCCGGACGGCGGCCGTCAGCCGTCGTCCCGTCAGCCGCCCCGCCAGGTCCGCGGGACCCGCGAGGTGCCGGCGGACGCTGTACTCCCGGCGCACCTCGACACGGGTGACCGTCCGGCCGAGGACGTGCTCGGCGAGCCCGGCACGGACCGTCTCGACCTCGGGCAGCTCCGGCACGTCAGGCGTCGACGGGTGCGGCGGCGCCGACGACGCCGACGGCGCCGGCGGTGCCCACCCCCGCCGGGTCGCCGCCGACCCCTGCCGCGGCGAGGGCCACGAGCGCCCGATGGGCGGTGGCGGCGGCCTCCTGCTCGGCGACCTTCTTCGCGGGGCCGCTGCCCTCCCCGCGCACGACGCCCGCGACGAGCGCCCGGGCCTCGAAGACGCGGGCGTGGTCGGGTCCCGACGAGACCACCTCGTAGACGGGGGCGCCGAGGTCGAGCGAGGCGGACAGCTCCTGCAGCGACGTCTTCCAGTCGAGGCCGGCGCCGAGCCCCGCGGCCGCCGTCAGCGTCGGCCCGACGAGGCGCAGCACCACCCGGCGCGCGGTCTCCAGCCCGTGGGAGAGGTACACCGCGCCGAAGAGGGCCTCGAGCGTGTCGGACAGGATCGAGTCCTTGTCGCCGCCGCCCGTGGCGCTCTCGCCCTTGCCGAGCAGCAGGTAGCCGCCCAGACCGAGCCCCCGGGCCACGGACGCGAGCGCCCGCTGCGAGACGGTCGCCGCCCGCATCTTCGCCAGCGCACCCTCGGGCTCGTCGGGGTGGTCGCGGTACAGGGCCTCCGTGACAACGAGGCCCAGCACCGTGTCCCCGAGGAACTCCAGCCGCTCGTTCGTCGGGATGCCGCCCGCCTCGTGGGCGAAGGACCGGTGCGTCAGGGACAGCACGAGCAGCTCGGGGTCCAGGTGGACCCCGAGCTGCTCGAGGAGTCGTGCCGCGGCATCGGCGGACGGCGGCTGCGCCGGTTCCGCGCCGCGTCGTGCGCGTGCCACGTCAGGGGGTGCGGATCAGCTCTCGTGCGAGCTGCGCACGGCCTCCGCGTAGCGGCGGCCGTTGTACGACCCGCACGAGGGGCACGCCGTGTGCGGCATCTTGTGCGCACGGCAGACCGGGCAGGCCTGGAGCGTCGTGGCAGTGGTCTTCCACTGCGACCGACGCGCACGGGTGTTGCTGCGCGACATCTTGCGCTTCGGAACAGCCACGATCAGCTCTCTTTCATGTCGGTGTGTCCCAGGAGCCCCTGCAGGGAGGCCCACCGGGGGTCGGTCGTCTCGTGCGCGTGGTCCGGGTCGTCCGCCAGCCGCGCCCCGCACTCCGAGCACAGCCCCGGGCAGTCCGGGGAGCACACGGGTTGGAACGGCAGCACGGTGACGACCGCGTCCCGCAGCGCGGGCTCGAGGTCGAGCAGGTCGCCCTCGAGCTCCCGCACGTCCTCGTCGTCGTCCCCCGCGTCGGCGGCTGCCGACGCGCGCTCCGGGTAGACGTACAGCTCCTGCAGGGGGGCGTCGACGTCGTCGACGACCTCCGTGAGGCAGCGCACGCACTCCCCGACCGCGCGACCGCGGACGTGACCGGAGACGAGGACCCCCTCCATGACCGCCTCGAGCCGGAGGTCCAGCGCGAGGTCCGATCCTTCGGGGATGCCGATCACCGCGGTGCCGAGGTCGGCGGGGGCGGCCACGGTGAGCGCCACGGTCCGCGTCGATCCCGGACGTCTCCCGAGCTCGAGGGTGTCGAGCACGAGGGGCGAGCGGGGATCGAGGTGGGCAGGGCGCTGCACGTCCGGTCTCCCTCGTCGATCTCGGTCCACGCCGATGCGGCAGGACCAGCGCAGGAGTCTACGTCACGCGGGCACGGCTGCGCGAATCACCGTCGCGGGTGACCGCCGGCAGCTTCCACCGTCAGCCTCCGCCGGCAGTCTCCGCCGTCAGTCCTCCGCCGGCGCCGCGAGGCGGTCCGCGAGCTTCGTCCGGCCGGCCTGCACCTGGGACAGCACCCGGCCCAGGTCGATCTCGAAGTCCGCCAGACGCCGGTCGCACCAGTCGTCGGCGTCGCGCCGCAGGCCCTCGGCGGTCGCCTCGGCCGCCGCGACGATGCGCGCCGCCTCCGCACGGGCCTCGAGCACGACCCGCTCCTCGGACACGAGCTCGGCCGCCTGCTCGCGGGCGCGGGCCAGCAGGGCGTCCGCCTCGGCCCGGGCCTCGTCGCGCGCGGCGTCCGCGCGGGCGAGGACGGCGTCGGCCTGGCTGAGCTGCGCCGGCAGGATCTCCAGCGCCTGCTCCACCAGGTCGAGCAGCTCGGCGCGGTTGACCAGCACGCTCGAGGACATGGGCATGGCCCGTGCCGAGCGCACCGCCGTGGCCAGGGCGTCGAGGACGCCCGTCAGGCCCTCCGGCCGGTGGTCGACCGCGCCTCCGTCGGCCTGCGTCATCGTGTGCTCCCCCTCTCGTCCGCACGGACCTGCTGCGCCGCCCGCAGCGCCGCCCGCACCGCCTCGCCCACGCCCGGCGGGACGAGGTCGTCGATCTCGCCGCCGTGCCGGGCCACGTCCTTGACCAGCGACGACGCGACGTGCGCCAGGGCCCCGTCGCCCACGACGAACACCGTCTCCACGCCGATCAGGTGCCGGTTCATCAGCGCCATCGGCAGCTCCGCGTCCAGGTCGGCGCCGCTGCGCAGGCCCTTGACGACCGCGACCGCGCCCGTGCGGCGCACGTACGCCGCGAGCAGCCCGTCGACCGCCTCGACGCGGACCCCGTCCAGGTCCGCCACCGCGGCGGCGGCGAGGCGGAGGCGCTCCTCGACGTCCAGCAGCGGCGTCTTGGCGGAGTTGCGCGCGACCGCGACGACGACCTCGTCGAACATCGACCGGGCCCGGCGCACGACGTCGACGTGACCCCGGGTGATCGGGTCGAAGGACCCGGGGCAGACGGCGGTGCGCACGGCGACGACCCTAGTCGTCCCCGCCGGCGGGCTCCGCGAACCACACGCGCGTCTCGCCGTAGGCGCGCTCGTCGAAGCGCACCAGGTCCGGGCCCCACGTCGGCTCCGGCGTGCGGGTGGATCGCTCGACGAGGACGACGGCGCCCGGCGCGAGGGCCGGGGCCACGGCGTCCAGCACGCGCCCGAGGTCCTCCTCCCCCAGCTCGTAGGGCGGGTCGACGAGGACGAGGTCCCACGGCTGCGCGGGCGGATGGGCGACGACGCGCTCGGCCCGGTCGGCGACGACCCGCACCCGGTCCGCGAGGCCGGTGGAGGCCGCGTTCGCCCGGCACACCTCCGCGGCCGCCCGCGCGGCCTCGACGAGGACGACGTGCGCGGCGCCGCGGCTCGCGGCCTCCAGCCCCAGGGCGCCCGACCCCGCGTACAGGTCGAGCACGCGTGCGCCGGCGACGACGTCGAGATGCTCCAGCCGGGAGAAGAGCGCCTCGCGCACGCGTTCGCTCGTCGGGCGGGTGCCGCGCGCGGGCACGCGCAGCGTCCGGCCGCCGGCGGTCCCGGCGACGAGGCGGGTCACCGGACCCGCCCGGTGAGCGCCGGGCCGCCCGGAGCAGCACCCGGGGAGCCGGCCGGGCCCGACCCGCCGCCCGCCGGCTCGGCCGCGTCGGAGAGCCGCTCGAGCAGGGTGCGCGTGTCGGTGCTCGACGCCACTGCGACCGCGACGACCGCCGCCGTCGCCTGCGCGGTGAGCGCGAGCGTGTGCACCTCGCCGACGAGCAGCGTCACCGCGACGGGCAGCAGGCCGAGGACGACGACGTCCGGGCCGCGCGCGACGACCGCCGCGACCCCGGTGGGCACCGCTCCGGCGGGCGTCGAGACGAGCGGCGCGCCCCAGTCGGGGCTCGGGCGGTACGCGCCCCGCACGGCGGCGGCCGCCCAGACGGGCGTCGCCGCCACGGCCAGCGCCAGCCAGCCGACGGGCTCGCCCGTCCACCGGCCGACCGCGGCGAAGGCGACGAGGGTCCAGGGAAGCATCGCCACGGCGGGCACGACCATCCGCAGCCGCCGCACCGTCGTCGCGGGCAGCGGGAGGAGCCGGTCGAGGACCGGCACCATCTCGGCGCGGCGCGCCCCCTCGGCGGTCGCGCTCGTCGCCACGAGGCCCGCGCCGAATAGCGCGAGCAGGACGGCCGCCGGACCCGCCAGCCCGGGCACCAGCGTGACGAGGAACGGCACGCAGGCGCTCACCGCGAGCTGCACGAGGTGCCGCGGGGAGCGCCGCAGCACCACGAGGTCGGCGGTCACGAGCGCCGAGGCCGGCCCGCGGACCGTGGCGAAGGGCACCCAGCGCCGCCGCCGGGGCCGCGCCGCGCCCTCCGTCAGCACGCGGCCCAGCTCCCGCGAGTCCAGGGACACGAGCGCGCCGACCGCCTGCGTGGTCAGCGAGCCGCTCTCGCGCAGGGCGCGGCCCGGCACCCGGTCCAGGCGGCCGTCGACGACGAGCGCCAGGACGACGACGAGCGCGCCCAGCGCCCCGACGGCCGCCCACGGCGGTGTCGGGACCGCCGCCACGCGCGCACCCGCGAGCGCGGCGACGAGCGCCGCGACCGGCACCGCCGCGACCACGACCTCGCCGGTCCGAGCGATGAGGCGCCGGGACGCCCCGGCCGTCTGCGCGAGCGCCGCGGCGAGGACGAGCGCGGCCGCCGCCAGCGCCGCCG
Source organism: Cellulomonas marina (assembly GCF_900111925.1). Classification (GTDB taxonomy): domain Bacteria; phylum Actinomycetota; class Actinomycetes; order Actinomycetales; family Cellulomonadaceae; genus Cellulomonas; species Cellulomonas marina. Next base: position 87,873 of record NZ_FOKA01000008.1, on the reverse strand, counting down.
CGGGCACCGTCCGCAGGAGCCGGTCCCTCGAGGCGGACGCCAGGCCCGCGTCGAGCACGCCCACGACCACGCCGCCCACGAGCGCGGCCAGCACCGGTGGGCGGCGCGCGGCGGGCCGCAGCAGCCCACGGCGGTCGACGGGCAGCGGCAGCCACCAGGCGGCCTCCGCACCACCCACGCCCACGGGCCCGAGCCGCCCGGCGAGCTGCACCAGCGCCCCGCCCAGGGCGACGACCACCGCGACCACGAGCGCCGGCAGGCTCAGGCCCGCCACCGGCGCCGCCGTGACCGGGGGCAGGCCCGTCCGCAGGGCACCGGCCACGCCGAGCGCCATGCCGACGGCGATCGCCGTGAGCACCACGGCATAGTACACGTCCCCCAGCAGCTCCCCGAAGGACGCACCGCCACGGGCGTTGCCGGCGCGCGTCGTGTAGCGCCGCACGTCCCGCGCCGTGGGCACCGCGCCCGGCGGCCCGGGGTGCACCACCGGCCCGGCGCTCACACGTCCGCCCGGGCGATGAGGTCCGCCGCGGCGGCCGGCGGCAGGACGCGGGTCTCGTCGTCGGCGACGAGCACGGCACGGTCCGCAACGGCGCGCAGCAGCACGGGGTCGTGGGTGGCGAGCAGCACGGCGCCACCGGCCCGCTTCTCCGCGACGAGCCGCTCGGCCAGGCGCGTGCGCATCCGCACGTCGAGGCGCTGCTCGGGCTCGTCGAGCACGAGCAGCGAGCGCGGCCGCACGAGCCCGGCGGCCAGGAGGAGGCGGCGCCGCTGCCCGGACGAGAGGGCCACGGGCAGCGCGGCCGCGTGCTCGGTGAGGCCGAACTCCGCGAGCAGCTCCGCCACGAGGTCCTGCGCCCCGCGCACGCCGTGACCGCGCGCGGTGAGGAACAGGTGCTCGGCGACGGTCAGCGCGGGGAACCACGCGTCGTCGTCGAGGACGGCGGACACCTGCCGCCGGGTCTCGACGGACCGCTCGTCGACGGGGGCGCCGAGCACCCGCAGCGTGCCGCCCGCCGGCGTGAGCAGGCCGACGACCGCGCGCAGCACCGTGGACTTGCCCGAGCCGTTCGCGCCGACCAGGGCGACCGCCCGGCCCGGGTGCAGCGCGAACGTCACCGGCGCGCACACGGGTGCCCCGCCGTACCCGACGAGCAGGTCCTGCGCGCTGACGACGGGGGCGGCCACGCAGCGAGGGTAGCCGCGGGTTCGGTGCGGTCCGTCCGCCGCACGGCCCCTCCACGACCGGACGCCGGCGGACCTACGTGCGGTCGAGGAACTCGTCCCGGTCCCCGCGCAGCTCGGCCTCGATCGCCTCGCGCAGGAGCGGGTGGCGCTCCAGCTCGGGGTCCTCGGCGACGACCTCCCGCGCGTCCTGGCGGGCCTGCTCGATGACCTCGGCGTCGCGGGTGACCCGCAGGAACCGCAGCGACGACGAGGCGCCGGACTGGGCCGCGCCGAGCACGTCGCCCTCCCGCCGCAGCCCGAGGTCGACCGTGGCCAGCTCGAAGCCGTCCGTCGTGCGTTCGAGGGTCTCCAGCCGGGTGGCCGCCGGGCTGCCCGGCTCGACCTGCGCGACGAGCAGGCACACGCCCGGCGCCGACCCGCGGCCGATGCGCCCGCGGAGCTGGTGGAGCTGGGACACCCCGAAGCGGTCCGCGTCGAGGACGACCATGACGGTCGCCTCCGGGACGTCGACGCCGACCTCGACCACCGTCGTGGAGACGAGGACCGGGACCCGGCCGGAGGCGAAGTCGGCGAGCGCCCGCTCCTTGTCCTCCGGCGCCATCCGCCCGTGCAGGGTCCCGACCGGCACGCCGGCCAGGACGGGGAGGGCCCGCAGCTCCTCGACGACCTCGAGGACCGCCCGCAGCGGCGGGCGGGCGGGAGCCTCCGCGGGCGCACCCCCGTCGTCGTCGAGCAGGGCGTCGTCGCCGGCGTCGTCGCCGGGTGCCGCCCGGTCGACGACGAGGTCCGCGTCCCGGTCCGCCTCGGAGTCCGGGTCGATCCGCGCGCACACGACGTACGCCCGACCACCGCCGTCGACCTCCTCGCGCACCCGCCGCCAGGTCCGCTCGAGCCAGGTCGGCCGGCCGGCGGGCACGACGTGGGTCTGCACCCCGCTGCGCCCGGCCGGCACCTCCCGCAGCACGGACGTCTCCAGGTCGCCGAACACCGTCATGGCCACCGTGCGCGGGATGGGCGTCGCCGTCATGACGAGCAGGTGCGGGTGCCCGCCGGCCTTGGCCCGCAGCCGGTCGCGCTGCTCGACGCCGAACCGGTGCTGCTCGTCGACCACGACGAGGCCCAGCTCCGCGAACTGCACGACGTCGGACAGCAGCGCGTGCGTCCCCACGACGATGCCCGCCTGGCCCGACGCGGCCTCCAGCAGCGCCGCCCGCCGCGCCGCCGAGGACGCCGACCCGGTGAGGAGCGCCACGCGGGTGGCCGTCTCGGCGCCGCCCAGCAGGCCGCCCTCGGCCAGGTCCCCCAGCATCGCCCGCAGGGAGCGCGCGTGCTGCGCGGCCAGCACCTCCGTCGGCGCCAGCAGCGCCGCCTGCCCGCCCGCGTCGACCACCTGCAGCATCGCCCGCAGGGCGACCACGGTCTTGCCCGACCCGACCTCGCCCTGCAGGAGCCGCTGCATCGGCACCGGCCGCGCCAGCTCGGCGGCGATCTCCGCGCCGACCTCCCGCTGCCCGGCGGTGAGGGTGAACGGCAGCCGGGCGTCGAAGGCCTCGAGGAGCCCGCCGGCGCGCGGCGGACGGGCGACGGCCTCCTCGGCCGCCGCGCGGGCACGCCGGCGCGCGAGCTCGGCCTGCAGCACGAACGCCTCCTGGTACCGCAGCCGCCGGTGGGCCGCGCGCCAGTCGGCCTCCTCGTGCGGCTCGTGCACCTTGTGGACGGTCTCGGCCCACGTGAGCAGCCCGCGCCGCGCCCGCACCTCGTCGGGCAGGAGGTCCGGGAAGTGGGACGGCCCCAGCCCGGTGAGCTCCTGGTGGACGAGGTCGCGCACGTGGCGCTGCTCGAGCTTGGCCGTGAGCGGGTACAGCGGGACCGGCCAGCCCGCGCGCTCGCGGGCCCGGCCCTCGGCCTGCTCGTCGTCGAGCATCTCGTACGTCGGGTGCGTGAGCTGGCGGCCGTCCTGCCACGTGCTCACCTGGCCGCTGAAGGTGCCCCGGCGGCCGGGCACGAGCTGGGCCGCGTGGTACGCCAGCGGCCCCTCGCGCTTGGCGAAGAAGGTGAGGGCGAGCCGGTCGCGGCCGTCGGTGACCGAGGCCGTCAGCACGAACAGCCCGGTCCGCGTGCGGCGCGGGCCCTGCACGCGCTCGACGTCCGCGACGATGGTCACGCGCTCGCCGGTCGCGAGGGCGCCGATGTCGGTCAGCGTGCTGGGCTCGAGGTACCGCCGCGGGTAGTGCCGCAGCAGGTCCCCGACCGTGCCCAGCCCCAGCCGCTCGAGCCTCGGCACCAGCGCCTTGCCGGCCGCCTGGGTCAGGGACATCGACAGGCGGTCCGGCTGGTGCACCACGATCAACCCCGGCACCCGCGCCCTCCTCCCGACCGTCCCGCACCACCTGGGCGACGGCGCGTCCGGCCGCCGCCGTATCGTCGCACCGGCCACCGACACGCGCGGTTTCCCCGCCGTCCGGGCCATGGGCTAGTCTGTACCGGTTGCCCGGCCACCCGGGCACCCAGCGGTGCCTGCGGGCACCCGCGCCGGCCCCTCGTCTGGGCGCCGCCGGGAGCCCCGCGCCGACCCCGACCCGGCAGCCACCGGCTGCTCGACCAGCACATCCAGGAGAGAACCGTGGCTGCCAACTGCGACGTCTGCGCCAAGGGCCCGAGCTTCGGGCACAGCATCTCGCACTCGCACGTGCGCACGAAGCGGCGCTGGAACCCGAACATCCAGCGCGTCCGCGCGGTCGTGGCCGGCACGCCGAAGCGCCTCAACGTGTGCACCTCCTGCCTCAAGGCCGGCAAGGTCCAGCGCGCGGTCTGACGCCGCCCGGCCGGTACCGTCCGGCACCCCTCCGTCGAGAGCCCGTGGGTCCTGACCCACGGGCTCTCGTCGTCCCCCGGCCGTGCCCGGCGCGCTCGACGGCGACGTGGCCGCGGGTGCGCGTCCTCTTCCGGCCGTCCGGCGCGGTGACCTGCGGACGCACCTGACCCGCGGCGGCGGGTGTGGCATGGTGTGGCCATGCCCGAGGAGGAGCTCGACGAGGTCACCGTCCGCCCGGCCGTGCGCTCGGACGCGGCCGCCATCGCCGCCGTCCACGTGCGCTCCTGGCAGGAGGCGTACGGGCACATCGTGCCCGCGGCGTTCCTGTCCGCGCTCGACCCGGTGGACAAGGCCCGGACCTGGACCGTCTACCTCGAGCGGGCCGCGGCGGACGACGTCGAGCACTGGGTCGCGGAGGTGGGCGGCGAGGTCGCCGGCTTCGCCAGCGTCGGCCCGAGCCGCGACGAGGACGCGCGTCGCCACGAGCGCGAGATCTACTCCATGTACCTCGACCCGGGCCGCTGGGGCCACGGCATCGCGCGCGACCTCATGCGGGCGGTCGTCGGCTCCGCCGGGGACGTCCCGATGAGCCTGTGGGTGCTCCAGCAGAACGAGCGCGCGCAGAAGTTCTACCGCCGGCACGGCTTCCACCCCGACGGCGTCGAGCGCTACGAGGAGATCGGCGGCTCCGACCTCCTCGAGGTCCGCTACCGCCGCGGCTGACCGGCCCCGCCCGACGAGGGACCGGCCGCGGGCACGCCCCGTGCGAAGTGGTCCCAGCCGGTGCCCGTGACGTGGGGAGGGCTCCCGGCGACGAGGACGCGCGCGCCGGTCGCCGTGCCGGCGGACGCGTCGGCGGACGCGTCGGCCATGGGTCGCACCCGGCCCACCGCGCGGAACGGCTCGGGCAGCGCGACGCCCGACGGGAAGGTCGCGAGCAGGCCGTGGTCCTCGCCGCCGGTGAGCAGCCAGGCGTCGACGTCGACGCCCAGCGCGGCCGCCACCGGCGCGAGCCGCGCCCGCTCCGCGGCGAAGGCGACGGCGGGCGCGTCGAGGTCGACGAGCACCCCCGACGCCCGCGCGAGCCGCCCCGCGTCGCGCAGCAGCCCGTCGGAGACGTCGAGCATCGCCGTCGCCCCGGCCCTGGCCGCCGCCGCCCCGGCCCCGAGGGGCGCCTCCGGCCGCAGGAACGCGGCGACGAGCTCGTCGTCCGCGCCCGGGCCCGCCGCGGAGCCCGGGCCCGACCACCCGGCGTCGTGGGCGGTGAGCAGCGCGAGCCCCGCCGCCGAGCGGCCGCACCGGCCGGCGTGGGCGACGACGTCACCGGGCCGGGCACCCGAGCGGCGCACCGGCGGGCGCCCCTCCAGGTCCCCGTGCGCCGCGACCGACACGACGACGGCGTCGCCGCCCGACAGGTCGCCCCCGACGACCCCGACACCCAGCGGGGCGCACACGTCGGCCAGCCCCTGCGCCAGGCCGACGACCCACGCCACCGGCAGGTCCGACGGCACGGCGAGCGCCACGACGACCGCCGTGGGCCGGGCGCCCATCGCCGCGACGTCCGCGAGGTTCTGCACCGCCGCACGCCGGCCCACGTCCCGCCCGGTCGACCACCGACGGCGGAAGTGCCGGTCCTCGACCAGCACGTCGGTCGTCACGACGAACCGCCCGTCCGGGGCCGCCACCACCGCCGCGTCGTCCCCGGGCGGCACGAGCGTCGCGTCGCCCACGGGCAGCAGCGGCACGAACGCCGCCAGCAGCGCCTCCTCGTCGAGGTCCCGCACGCGGGTTCCGGGGTCGGCGTCAGGGGTCGTCGCCGGGCCGCTCACAGGGTCCTCACGCCGACCACGCTACCGGCGCGGCTACCGTGGACCCGTGCCCCTCCCCCCGACCCGTCGTCGCCGGGCCGCCGCGGGCGCCGGCCTCCTCGTGCTCGTCCTGGCCGGGTGCGCGGCCACCGTCCCGACGACCGCAGGCCCCGAGGCGACGGACCCGGTCTGCGCCGAGGTCGTCCTCGCGCTGCCGGAGGACCTGGGCGACGGCCTGGTCCAGCAGCGCACCGACGCGCAGGCCACCACGGCGTGGGGCGACCCGCGGGCGGCGGTCGTCCTGCGGTGCGGGGTCGAACCGCTCGGCCCGACCACGGACCGCTGCGTCACCCTGGAGACCCCCGACGGCGGCAGCGTCGACTGGGTCGTCGTCGAGGACGACGACGGGTCCTGGACGTTCACGACGTACGGGCGTGCGCCGGCGGTCGAGGTCCAGGTCCCGGCGGCCGTCGCCGGGGATCGCTCGACGTCCTTCGTCGTCGACCTCGGGCCCGCGGTCAGCCGGACGCAGGTGGAGCGCTCCTGCGTCTGAGCGCTCAGCGCAGCCCGGTGGGCCGCTCGAGCGCGAGCGCCAGCAGCTCGTCGACGAGCGCGGGGTAGTCCAGCCCGCTGGCGGCCCACATGCGCGGGTACATGGAGAACGGCGTGAAGCCGGGCATCGTGTTGATCTCGTTGACGACCACGTCGTCGTCCGGCGTGACGAAGACGTCCACCCGCGCCAGACCCTCGCAGCCCACGGCCTCGAACGCCTCCGCCGCCACCTGCCGCACCCGCTCGACGACGTGGGCCGGCAGGTCCGCCGGGCACTCGAGCCGCACATTGCCCTCGTCCAGGTACTTGGCCGAGAAGTCGTAGAAGGCGTGGCCGCCGCCGGTGACGACGATCTCCCCCGGCAGCGACGTCCGCGGCGCCGCGCCCGCACGGCCGCCCAGCACCCCGCACTCGACCTCCCGCCCGACGACCGCCGCCTCGACGACGACCTTCGGGTCGTGGCGCTGCGCCTCCGCGACCGCCGCATGCAGGTCCTCCAGGGCGTCGACCCGGGAGATGCCGAGGCTCGAGCCGGCCCGTGCGGGCTTGACGAACACCGGCAGCCCGAGCTCCTTCACCGCCGTCAGCGCGGCCTGCGGGTCGCGGGCCAGCACGCCGGGCAGCAGCACGCGGAACGGCCCGACGGGCAGGCCGTGCCCGGCGAGCACGAGCTTCATCATGTGCTTGTCCATGCCGACGGCCGAGGCCAGCACGCCGGCCCCCACGTACCGCACGTCCGCCAGCTCGAGCAGGCCCTGCAGCGTCCCGTCCTCCCCGAACGGCCCGTGCAGCAGCGGCAGCACGACGTCCACGGCGCCCAGGTCCTGCGGGGCCGCCCGGTCCTCGAGGAGCTGGACGCTGCGGTCCCCCACCGCCTGCGGCAGCAGGACCCGACGCGCCGTGTCCTCCACCTCGGGCAGCCGGTCGCCGTCGATCGCCCAGCGGTCGGGGTCGTCGTCGGCGAGGACCCAGCGCCCGTCGCGGGTGATCCCGACGGCCAGGACGTCGTACCGCTCCCGGTCGAGGGCACGCAGCACGCCGCCGGCGGTCACGCAGCTGATCGCGTGCTCGCCGGAGCGCCCGCCGAACAGCACCATGACGCGCGGCCTCCCGGGCCGGGCGGACGCGTCGGGGACGGCGGGGGCGAGGTCGTCGGTCATCGCGCCGACCCTACTGCGGCGCCCCCGGTCGGACGGGCAGCGCGGGGCCCGCGCGTCCGCCGCGGGCAGCCGGGGCCCCGCGCCCGGTCGGGTCCTACCCTGGCGCCCATGCCCTCCCCCGGTCCCGACCTGACGCACGACCCGCACGACGAGCACGACGACGCCCTGGCGGCCGTGTCCCCCGCGACCCTGGCGGTCGCGGCCGGCCGGCCGGCGCGCGTGCAGGGCGCACCGGTCAATCCGCCGGTCGTCCTGTCCTCCACCTACGTGTCGCAGGGCGTCCCGGCCCCCGGTGTGCTCCTGTACGCGCGCGGGGGCACGGAGACGTGGCAGCCGTTCGAGGAGGTGCTCGGGCGGCTGGAGGGGTCCGCGGCGCCGGCCCTGGTGTTCGCGTCGGGGATGGCGGCCATCGCGGCGGCCTTCTCGCTCGTCCCGCACGGGGGGCGCGTCGTCGTGCCGACGCACGCCTACCAGATCGCGCTCGCCTACGCCGCGGACCTCGTCGACCGCGGCGCGATCCGCCTCACGCGCGTGCCGATCGACGACACCGACGCCGTCGTGGCGGCCGTGCGTGGTGCGAACAGGGGCGAGGGCACCGGCGAGGGCGCGGGCGACGCCGGCGCCGACGACCCCGCCGCGATGCTCTGGGTCGAGTCGCCCACGAACCCGATGCTCGAGGTCGCGGACCTGCCCGTGCTCGCCGACGCGGCGCACGCGGTCGGCGCGCTCGTCGTCGTGGACAACACCTTCGCCACGCCGCTGGGCCAGCGCCCGCTCGCCCTGGGCGCCGACGTCGTCGTGCACTCCGTGACGAAGTACCTCGGCGGGCACAGCGACGTCGTGCTCGGCGCGACCCTCGCCGACGACCCGGCCCTGCACGCGCGCCTGCTGGCGTACCGGACGCTGCACGGGTCCGTGGCCGGGCCGATGGAGGTGTGGCTGGCGCTGCGCGGCGTGCGCACGCTGGCGCTGCGGGTCCGGCAGCAGACCGCCTCGGCGGCGGAGCTGGCCCGGCGGCTGGCGGCGCACCCCGCGGTCGTGCAGGTGCGGCACCCCAGCCTGCCCGACGACCCCGGGCACGAGCGGGCGACCCGGCTGATGGACGGGTACGGCGCGGTCCTGGGCCTGCGGCCCGTGGGCGGCGCGGCGGGTGCGGACGCCGTCGTGGCGGCGCTGCGGCTGTGGGTGCCGGGGACGAGCCTCGGCGGCGTGGAGTCGCTCGTCGAGCGGCGGCGACGTTTCGCCACGGAGTCCGTCACCGTGCCGGAGGACCTGCTGCGGCTGTCCGTGGGCATCGAGGACGTCGAGGACCTCTGGGCCGACCTGGACCGGGCGCTGCGCGCCGCCGCGGGCGAGCTGCCGCTGGACGACGAGGGGCCCGGCGGCGACGAGGGCTGAGCCGATCGGGCCGAGCGTCAGACGCCGTCGGGACGGTGCGGCCGGCCCAGCAGCTCCGCGGCCATCTCGTCGACGTCCTGACCCTCGTACAGCACGCGCACGACGCCCTGCGTGATCGGCACGTCGACGTCCAGGCCCTGCGCCAGCTCCAGCAGCGAGCGCGAGGACTTGGCGCCCTCGGCCGTGCCGTTCGTGTGCGCGAGGGCCTCGTCGAGCGTCATGCCCTCACCGATGTGCACCCCGAGGACGTGGTTGCGCGAGTCCGGTGACCCGCAGGTGGCGACGAGGTCGCCCATGCCCGCCAGCCCGGCGAAGGTCGCCGGGTCCGCCCCGAGGGCGAGCCCCAGGCGGGTGATCTCCGCCAGCCCCCGCGTGACGAGCGTCGCGCGCGTGTTGTGCCCGTAGCCCCGGCCCTGCGCCACCCCGACGGCGAGGGCGACGACGTTCTTCGCCGCCCCGCAGAGCTCGACCCCGACGACGTCGGTGTTCGTGTACGGCCGGAAGTAGCCCGTCGCGCAGGCCGCCTGGACGCGCAGCGCGGTGCCCTCGTCGACGGACGCCACGACGGTGGCCGTCGGCTGCCGCGCGGCGATCTCGTGCGCCAGGTTGGGGCCCGAGACCACGGCCACGCGCTCGTCGGGCAGCCCGAGGGTCTGCGCCAGGAGCTCGCTCATCCGGCGGTCCGTGGACAGCTCGACGCCCTTCATGAGCGACACGGCGACGGCGTCGTCGCCCAGCGACCCGGCCAGCGGCGCGAGGATCGCCGCGGCCGACTGCGAGGGCACCGCGACGGCGACGACCTCCGCCCCCTCGACCGCCGCCCGCAGGTCGCCCGTCGCGCCGACGGCGTCGGGCAGCCGCACGCCCGGCAGGTAGCGCTCGTTGCGGTGCTCGTCCGCGACCTGCCCGACGACGGACGCGTCACGACCCCAGAGCGTGACCTCGCACCCGGCGTCCGCGAGCACGGCCGCGAAGGTCGTCCCCCAGCTCCCCGCCCCGAGGACGGCCGCGCGGACCGGCGCGGCGCTCACGCCCCCGGGCCCGTGCCGGCGTCGGTCCCTGCGCCCGCCGCGCCGCGCCGCCGCATGTCGAAGGGCTCGGCGGGGGCGGTCGCGCCCCGGATGCCCTCGAGCTGCACCGTGATGGCGCGCATGATCCGCGCGGTCGCCTCGCGCAGGGCGGCGGTGTCGGCCGGGCGCCCCTCGAGGTCCGCCAGGTCGACCGGCGGCCCCGCGACGACCGTCACGAGCTTGCGCGGCACGGGCCGCAGCCGCTTGGAGTACCAGCCGAGCAGCTCCTGCGCGCCCCACTGCGCCACGGGGACCACCGGCGCACCGGTCGCCAGCGCCAGCCGCGCGACCCCGGTCTTCGCCAGCATCGGCCACAGGTCCGGGTCGCGCGTGAGGGTGCCCTCGGGGAACACCGCGACGCAGTCGCCGGCGGCCACGGCCCGCTCGGCCGCCGCGAGGGAGTCCCCCGCCGCGGCGGTTCCGCGCGCGACGGGGATCTGCCCGGTCGCCCGCAGCACGCCGCCGAGCACGGGCACGTCGAACAGCGAGGCCTTGGCCAGGATCTTCGGCGCGTACCCGTGGTCCCACAGGTAGTGCGCGAAGGTCAGCGGGTCGATGTTCGTGACGTGGTTCGCGGCGGCGATGAAGCCCCCGGACGCCGGCAGGTGCTCGGCACCGCGCCAGTCGGTCCGGGTCATCGCGCGCATGGCGGGGCGCACGACCCGGGCGACGGCGCGGTAGGCGGGCGTGGAACGCGTCGGCGACGGCACGGTCGACGATCCTAGCCGCGCGTCAGTCGCGGCTGATGTCCGCGCCGAGCGCCAGCAGCTTGTCGCCGAAGTGCTCGTAGCCCCGGTCGATGAGGCTGATGCCGCGCACGGCCGACGTACCCTTGGCCGCCAGCGCCGCGATGAGGTGGCTGAACCCGCCGCGCAGGTCGGGCACCTCGATGTCGGCGGCGGCCAGCGGCGTCGGCCCCGAGATGACGGCGGAGTGGTAGAAGTTCCGCTGCCCGAACCGGCACGGCCGCCCGCCCAGGCACTCCTTGTAGACCTGGATCGTCGCGCCCATCCCGCGCAGCGCGTCGACGAAGCCGAACCGGTTCTCGTACACCGTCTCGTGGACGATGGACAGGCCGGTCGCCTGCGTGAGCGCCACCACGAGCGGCTGCTGCCAGTCCGTCATGAATCCCGGGTGGACGTCGGTCTCCAGCGTGATCGACCGCAGGTCCCCGCCCGGGTGGTAGAAGCGGATGCCCTCGTCGTCGATGGCGAACTCCCCGCCCACCTTGCGGAAGGTGTTGAGGAACGTCGTCATCTCCGGCTGGGTGGCGCCGCGGACGTAGATGTCACCGCCCGTGGCGAGCGCGGCCGAGGCCCACGACGCGGCCTCGATCCGGTCGGACAGCGACGTGTGCTGGTACCCGACGAGGCGGTCGACGCCCTCGATCCGGATGACCCGGTCGGTCGCGACCGAGATGATCGCGCCCATCTTCTGCAGGACGTTGATGAGGTCCATGATCTCGGGCTCGATGGCCGCGTTGGACAGCTCGGTGATGCCCTCGGCGCGGACGGCCGTCAGCAGGAGCTGCTCCGTGGCGCCGACGCTCGGGTAGGGCAGGGCGATCTTCGTGCCCTGCAGGCGCTGCGGGGCCGTGATGCGGATGCCGTTCTCCCGCTTGTCCACCACCGCGCCGAACTGCCGCAGGATGTCCAGGTGGTAGTTGATCGGCCGGTCGCCGATCCGGCAGCCGCCCAGGTCGGGGATGAACGCCTCCCCCAGGCGGTGCAGCAGCGGTCCGCAGAAGAGGATGGGAATGCGGCTGGAGCCCGCGTGCGCGTCGATGTCCGCGACGTGCGCGGACTCCACGTCCGTGGGGTCGAGGTGCAGGGTGCCGGCGGCCTCGTCGGCCTCCACCCGCACGCCGTGCAGCTGCAGGAGCCCGGTGACGACCGCGACGTCGCGGATCTGCGGGACGTTGCGCAACACGCTGGGCGTCTCGCCCAGCAGCGCCGCGACCATGGCCTTCGAGACGAAGTTCTTCGCGCCGCGGACGGTGATCTCGCCCGACAGCGGGTTGCCCCCGGCGACGTACAGCAGGTCGGTCATGGCACCCATGGTCCCCCACCGGAGCGGTCGCGACCGCCGTCCGCCCCTCCGGCGCGTCGCGCCCGCCCAGAACCTTCACACCCCGCGCACGGCCCGGTCCGACCGGGGCGTGCACGGGGTGCGAGGAGATGCTGCGGAACGCCCGTCCGCCCGGGACGAGCGCGGCCGCGAGTCAGAGGGTGCGCGTGGCGCCCAGGCCGACGACGACGGGGCGCGCCGCCTCGATCTCGACCTTCGGCAGGTGCTTGGCGGGCAGCGTCAGCGGCCGCCACGCCTCGCGGGTCGCCTCGAACGCGGTGATCTCCGCCTCGTGCTGGAGGGTCAGGCCGATGTCGTCCAGGCCCTCCATCAGGCGCCAGCGCGTGTAGTCGTCGACGCCGAACGGGACCGTGACGTCGTCGCAGTGCACCTGCTTGGCCGCGAGGTCGACGGTCACCTCGGTGCCCGGGTTCGCCTCGAGCACCTTCCACAGCAGCTCGACGTCCTCCTGCGCGACCTGGCCGGCGAGCAGGCCCTGCTTGCCGGAGTTGCCGCGGAAGATGTCGGCGAAGCGGGAGGACAGGACGACGCGGAAGCCGTAGTCCTTGAGCGCCCACACGGCGTGCTCGCGGGAGGAGCCCGTGCCGAAGTCGGGCCCGGCGACGAGCACCGACCCGGCCGTGTAGGCCGGCTGGTTGAGGACGAAGGCCGGGTCGGACCGCCACGCCGAGAACAGCGCGTCCTCGAACCCGGTGCGCGTCACCCGCTTGAGGTAGACGGCCGGGATGATCTGGTCGGTGTCGACGTTGCTGCGGCGCAGCGGGACGCCGACCCCGGTGTGGGTGGTGAACTTCTCCATGACGGTGCTCCTGGACGACGAGGGGGGCGACGAGGGGGTCTGCCGGGCGCGGCCGGCGCTCAGACCTGGACCGGGACGGCGGGGTCGAGCGGGCGCAGCGGGGAGCCGTCGTAGTCGGCGGGGTCCGCGTCGGCCAGGCCGAGGTCCGCCACCGACGACAGCGTCCCGCGGATGGCGGTCGCGGCCGCCACGAGCGGCGAGACGAGGTGCGTGCGTCCGCCCTTGCCCTGCCGGCCCTCGAAGTTGCGGTTGGACGTCGAGGCCGCCCGCTCCCCCGGCGTGAGCTGGTCCGGGTTCATGCCCAGGCACATGGAGCAGCCGGCGTTGCGCCACTCCGCCCCGAACTCCTTGAACACGACGTCCAGGCCCTCGGCCTCGGCCTGGAGCCGCACCCGGGCGGACGCGGGCACGACGAGCACCCGCACGCCCTCGGCCTTCTCGCGGCCCCGCAGCACCTTGGCCACGGAGCGCAGGTCCTCGATGCGGCCGTTCGTGCACGAGCCGATGAAGACGGTGTCGACGCCGATCTCGCGCAGCGGCTGGCCGGGCGTCAGGCCCATGTACTCGATGGCCCGCTCGGCGGCGACCCGCTCGTTCTCGTCGGCGATCTCCTCGGGGACGGGAACGGCGCCGGACAGCGGCAGGCCCTGGCCGGGGTTCGTGCCCCAGGTGACGAAGGGCTCGAGGTCGGAGGCTCGGAGCACGACCTCGGCGTCGAAGACCGCGTCCTCGTCCGTGTGCAGCGTCTGCCAGTACTCCACCGCGGCGTCCCAGTCGGCGCCCTCGGGGGCGTGCGGGCGGCCCTGGAGGTAGTCGAAGGTCGTCCGGTCCGGCGCGATCATCCCGGCGCGGGCACCGGCCTCGATCGACATGTTGCAGATCGTCATGCGCGCCTCCATGGACAGCGCGCGGATGGCCTCGCCGCGGTACTCCAGGACGTAGCCCTGGCCGCCGCCGGTCCCGATCTTGGCGATGATCGCCAGGATGATGTCCTTGCTCGTGGTGCCCGGGGGCAGGGCGCCGTCGACGGTGATCGCCATGGTCTTGAACGGCGCCAGCGGGAGCGTCTGCGTGGCGAGCACGTGCTCCACCTCGGACGTGCCGATGCCGAACGCGAGCGCCCCGAAGGCGCCGTGCGTGGAGGTGTGGGAGTCGCCGCACACGACCGTCAGGCCGGGCATGGTGAGGCCCAGCTGCGGACCCACCTGGTGGACGATGCCCTGGTCGGCGTCGCCGAGGGAGTGGATGCGCACGCCGAACTCGCGCGCGTTGGCGCGCAGCGTCTCGATCTGGGTCCGGCTGGTGGCGTCCGCGATGGGCCGGTCGATGTCGAGCGTCGGGGTGTTGTGGTCCTCCGTCGCGATCGTGAGGTCGGGACGGCGGACCGGCCGGCCGGCCAGGCGCAGGCCCTCGAACGCCTGCGGGCTGGTCACCTCGTGCACCAGGTGCAGGTCGATGTAGAGGAGGTCGGGGGCCCCGTCGGTGCCACGGCGCACGACGTGCGCGTCCCAGACCTTCTCCGCGAGCGTGCGGCCCATGTGCTGCGTCCTGTTCTCTCGACGATCGTCGTTGGGCGCGCCACCTGCGACGGCGTCGCGCTCACTCCTCCGGGGCCGGAACTTGCGTCTCGTCATCCGAGACGCCAATATCGCCCTATGGACAACTCTAGCGGAGTCGGCGTGCTGGACAAGGCCGCGTCCGTCCTCAGCGCCCTCGAGGCCGGCCCGGCCACCCTGGCACAGCTCGTGACGGCCACCCATCTGGCACGTCCCACCGCCCACCGGCTCGCCGTCGCGCTGGAGCACCACCGCCTCGTCGCCCGCGACATGCAGGGCCGCTTCGTCCTCGGGCCCCGGCTCTCGGAGCTCGCGACGGCCGCCGGCGAGGACCGGCTCCTGGCCGCCGCGGGTCCGGTGCTGACGGCGCTGCGCGACCACACCGGCGAGAGCGCCCAGCTCTACCGCCGCCAGGGCGACCTGCGCATCTGCGTCGCGGCCGCCGAGCGTCCCGTCGGGCTGCGCGACTCCATCCCGGTGGGCGCGACGCTGACGATGCACGCCGGCTCCGCGGCCCAGATCCTCCTGGCCTGGGAGGAGCCGGACCGGCTCCACCGCGGCCTGCAGGGCGCGAAGTTCACGGCGACGATCCTGTCCGGGGTGCGCCGCCGCGGGTGGGCGCAGTCGGTGTCCGAGCGCGAGGTCGGGGTGGCGTCGGTCTCGGCGCCGGTCCGCGGCCCGTCCGGGCGCGTCGTCGCCGCCGTCTCGGTCTCGGGCCCGCTGGAGCGCCTGTCCCGCCAGCCGGGTCGCCTCCACGCGGCGGCCGTCGTCTCGGCCGCCAACCGCCTCACGGAGGTCCTCCGCCGCTCGGGCGACTGACCCGAGCCGCCGCCGCCCCGCCGGGACGCCGCCCCTCGCCGGGCCTGCACCTTGCGTGCCACGGCTCGGGGCCGACCGGCCACCCCCGCCCCTTCGCCGAGGGGCCCGTTCCGGACGCGCAGGCCTCGTCACGGGCGTCTCGAAGCGGCATCTCGGCGGGGGAGGTGCGGGCGGCGGCCAGGGCGCCGCCGCCGGCTGCTCCAACCCGGCTGTCGGGGCCGTGGGTGCTGCCCGGAGACATACGCAAGAGGCCCGGTCACCTGTGGTGACCGGGCCTCTGACGTACCCCCGACCGGATTCGAACCGGCGCTACCGCCGTGAGAGGGCGGCGTGCTAGGCCGCTACACAACGGGGGCCTAGGCGTTGCTGTCCGTCTCCGGACCGCGTTGCCGAGTGAGAACTGTACCCGATCCGGAGCAGTGCTCCGAACCGGCCGGCCGTACTCGCGCCGGCACCGACGGGCGGACCCGTCGGCAGCTGGGGTACCAGGACTCGAACCTAGACTAAGTGAACCAGAATCACTCGTGCTGCCAATTACACCATACCCCAAGGAACGTCAAGCCCTGGTCCGACCACCTGGGGTCTCCCCCTGCTGGCCGCACCGGCTGGCGCGCCGGCCGAGAACATTACCGGAGCAGCAGGGGTGCTCCAAACCGTGCCCGCCCGTGCCTCTCGCCGTGCCCGACCCCGTGCCCGACCCCGTGCCCAACCCCGTGCCCGACCCCGTGCCCAACCCCGTGCTCGACCCCGTGCCTCGCGCCGCCATGGGAGCCACCCCAGGGCGCGGCAGCGGACGCGCAGGGACCGGCCCGCGTCACCCACCGCCCAGCAGCGCGCCCAGCTCCGTCAGCGACCGGACCACGTGCGCGCCCTGCTCCCGCACGGCGTCGGGGTCCTCGTGCGCGGGCCCGCCCCGCCGCTCGCCGGGCCGGTCGAGCCACACCCCGACGAGGCCGGCCGCCACCGCGGCCAGCGCGTCGACGTCCGCCTCGTCGCCCACGTAGAGCGTGCGCGCGGGCGCCGTGCCCAGGCGTCGGCACCCCTCGTGGAAGACGCGCGGGTCCGGCTTGCCGACGCCGAGGGTGTCCAGCGTGACGAGGACGTCCACCTCCCCCAGGCCGCACCGCGCGAGCTTGCGGGTCTGCAGCGCGGCGTCCGCGTTGGTGACGGCGCCGGAGGGCAGACCCGCCGCCCGGAGGGTCGCCAGCAGCGGCACGGCGTCGGCGTGCGCCGACCACGCGTCCTCGAAGGTGGACCAGAAGACCTCCACCCAGGCGGCGTACCCGGTGTCCCCGAGTCGCGCTCCCCCGAACGCGGCCTGCAGGCCCTCGGCGCGACGCCGCCGCTGGGTGTCGGCGTCGGTCTCGCCGCGCGTGTACGCCCGGTAGTGCCCCTCGGGGTCGGCGCGCCACAGGGCGAGCGCGGCGGCCCGCCCGTCGGCGTCCAGGTGCGGCAGCCATTGCCGGCAGACCGCGTCGACGGCGGCGGCGAAGGCCGACCGTGTGTCGACGAGCGTGTCGTCGACGTCGAGCAGCACCCCGTCCACCTGCCCGACGAGGGCGCCGGCCGGCACGCCCGCGCCCGCGCCCGTGCCCCTGCCCGTGCCCGCAGCCGTCACAACGTCGCGCGCAGGCGCTCCAGGCGCGCGAGCGTCGAGGCGCGGCCGAGCAGCTCCATCGACTCGAACAGCGGCGGGGAGACGCGGCGCCCGGTGACGGCGACCCGCAGCGGCGTGTACGCGAACCGCGGCTTCACCCCGAGCCCGTCGACGAGCGCGGCCTGCAGCGCCTCCTGGGTGGCGGCCGTCGTGAACCCGTCCTCGGGCAGGGCGCGCAGGGCGGACAGCGCGGCGTCGAGCACCTGCGGCGCCTCGTCGCGCAGGGCGCCGCGCGCGTCCTCGGCCACCTCCACGGCGTCGTCGGCCACGAAGAGGAAGCCCAGCATGCCCACGGCCTCGCCGAGCAGGGTCATGCGCTCCTGGACCAGCGGCGCCGCCGCGGTCAGCAGGTCGCGGTGCTCGGCGGCCAGGTCCGCGAACGACGCAGCCGGTACCAGGCCCGCCGCGTGCAGGTACGGCACCAGCCGGTCGCGGAACGTCTCCGCCGGCAGCAGCCGCACGTGCGCGGCGTTGATCGCCTCGGCCTTCTTGAGGTCGAACCGGGCCGGGTTGGGGTTGACGTCCGCCACGTCGAAGGCCGCGACCATCTCCTCCAAGGAGAACACGTCGCGGTCGGGGCCGATGGACCACCCGAGCAGCGCCAGGTAGTTGAGCAGGCCCTCGGGGGTGAAGCCCCGCTCCCGGTGCAGGAAGAGGTTCGACTCGGGGTCGCGCTTGGACAGCTTCCGGTTGCCCTCGCCCATGACGTAGGGCAGGTGCCCGAACACCGGCATCACCTCGGCGATGCCGAGGTCCAGCAGCGCCCGGTACAGCGCGACCTGGCGTGGCGTGGAGGACAGCAGGTCCTCGCCGCGCAGCACGTGCGTGATGCCCATGAGCGCGTCGTCGACGGGGTTGACCAATGTGTACAGCGGCTGACCGCCGGCCCGGACGATGACGTAGTCGGGGACCGACCCCGCCTTGAAGGTGATCTCGCCGCGGACGACGTCGGTGAAGCTCACGTCGGCGTCGGGCATCCGCAGGCGCAGCACCGGGGCGCGCCCCTCGGCGCGGAAGGCTGCGACCTGGTCCTCGGTCAGGGTGCGGTCGTAGCCGTCGTAGCCCAGCTTCGGGTCGCGGCCGGCGGCCCGGTGACGGGCCTCGATCTCCTCCGGCGTGGACCAGGACTCGTAGGCGTAGCCGCCCTCGAGCAGGCGCCGCGCGACGTCGGCGTACAGGTCCATGCGCTGCGACTGGCGGTACGGCTCGTGCGGGCCGCCCACCTCCACGCCCTCGTCCCAGTCCAGGCCGAGCCACCGCAGCGCGTCGAGGAGCTGGTGGTAGCTCTCCTCCGAGTCGCGCGCGGCGTCGGTGTCCTCCACGCGGAAGACGAAGGTGCCGCCGACGTGCCGGGCGAAGGCCCAGTTGAACAGCGCCGTGCGGATGAGGCCGACGTGCGGCGTCCCCGTGGGCGAGGGGCAGAAGCGGACACGCACGGGTGCGGCGGGTGCGGGAGAGGTGCTGGACACCCGCGTCAGCGTAGTGCGGGCTTCGCGCGCACCTCGTCGACGCCGCGGTTGGCCAGGGCGTCCGCCGCCTCGTTGCCCGGGTCACCCGCGTGGCCCTTCACCCAGCGCCACGTGATGCGGTGCCGCGCCGTCTCCGCGTCGAGCGCCTGCCACAGGTCCTGGTTCTTCACCGGCTTCTTGTCGGCGGTGCGCCAGGAGTTGCGCTTCCAGCCCGGCATCCACTTCTGCACGCCGTTCATGACGTAGGTGGAGTCCACGTGCAGCGTCACCGCGCAGGGCCGCGTCAGGGCCCGCAGGCCCTCGATGACCGCGGTGAGCTCCATGCGGTTGTTCGTCGTGACCGCCTCACCGCCGTACAGCTCGCGCTCGTGGCCGCCGGACCGCAGCAGCGCGCCCCACCCGCCCACGCCGGGGTTGCCCTTGCAGGCACCGTCGGTCCACATCTCCACGACGGCCGCGTCGGGCGCGACGACGCCGGTGGCGGCCACCGCCACCTCGGGCGCGCGGGCGCCGGGTGCCTCAGTCACGCCGCAGCACCGGGTTGCGCAGGACGCCGATGCCCTCGACCTCGCACTCGACGACGTCGCGATCGACGATCTCCCCCACGCCGGCCGGGGTGCCGGTGAGGACGACGTCACCCGGCAGGAGCGTGAACGCCTCCGAGATGTACGAGATGAGGAACGCCGTGTCGAACACCATGTCCGAGGTGCGGCCGTCCTGGCGCGTCTCCCCGTTGACGCGGCTGCGCACGGCGAGGTCCTCGACGTCGAGACCGGGCACGACCCAGGGACCCAGCGGGCACGCGGAGTCGAACCCCTTGGCGCGGGACCACTGCGACTCGGCCTTCTGCACGTCGCGGGCCGTCACGTCGTTGGCGACGGTGAAGCCGAAGACGTGGTCGAGCGCACGCTCGGGGCTGACGTCCTTGGTGACCTTGCCGATGACGACCGCGAGCTCGGCCTCGTAGGAGACCTCCCGGCTCCACGGCGGCAGGACGACGGGGTCGTCGGGGCCGACCACGGAGGTGTTCGGCTTGAAGAACAGCATCGGCGTCGTCGGCACCTCGTTGCCCATCTCGCGGGCGTGGTCGGCGTAGTTGCGGCCGACCGCGACGATCTTCGAGCGCGGGATCACCGGGGCCAGCAGGCGGACGGCGTCGTCGTCCAGCCGCACCCGCTCCCCGGTCTCCTGGATCGGCGTGTAGATGGGGTCGCCCGACAGCACGACGAGGTCGGCCGTGCCGGCCTCCACGTCCCCGTCGACGACCGCGTAGCGGGGGTCCCCCCCGGTGGTGAACCTGGCGATGCGCACGGCCGTCAGCCTAGGACGTCCGCGGTGCGTCCCTGCCCGCAGGCGCTCACGCCGCGAGCGCCGCGGTGAGGAACGCGATGTCCTCCGCCTGCCGCTCGGCCGGCGTCTCGACGACGACGTCGCACCCGGCCTCGCGGGCGACGTGGGCGATGAGCTCGGCCGGGATGGTCCCCGTGGCGAAGTTGGCGTGCCGGTCCCGGCTGGACCCGTGCGGGTCGCGCGAGCTGTTGGCGTGCACGAGGTCGATGCGCCCGGTGATGGCCACGACCCGCTCGACGAGCGTCTCCAGGTCCTCCCCCGCCGCCCACGCGTGGCACGTGTCGAGGCAGAACCCCACGCCGGAGCCGCCGATCGCGTCCCAGAGCATGGCGAGCCGGTCGAGGCCCCGCGCGCACGCGTTCTCCCCGCCCGCGGTGTTCTCCACCAGCACGGGCACGCCCCACGACGCCACCCCCCGCTCGACGGTCTTGCGCCAGTTGTCGACGCCGACGGCGATGTCGTCGCCCTCCCCCACGTGCCCGCCGTGCACGACGAGCCCGCGCGCGCCGA
Source organism: Cellulomonas marina (assembly GCF_900111925.1). Taxonomy (GTDB): domain Bacteria; phylum Actinomycetota; class Actinomycetes; order Actinomycetales; family Cellulomonadaceae; genus Cellulomonas; species Cellulomonas marina. Next base: position 67,634 of record NZ_FOKA01000008.1, on the reverse strand, counting down.
GGGCGGCCGCCACGGCGGCGTGCTGCGCGATCATCGTCCGGCTGGGGATCCGGACGCGGTTGTTCGTCGAGGCGACGTTGACCAGGTACGGGGCGTGCGCGTACACGCCGAGGCCCGAGGCCCGCAGGGCGTCGTCGCCCGGCCGCGGCACGGGCTTCTTCCAGCCCTGCGGGTCGGCGAGGAAGACCTGGACGGCGGCGGCCCCGACCTCCGCGGCGGCGGAGACGGGGTCGTCGTCACGGACGTGGGCACCGATGAGCGGCATGGGACGCAGGCTAACGAGCCCCACCGACACGCACCCGCGGCGGCCCGCACGGCGCGGCGCCGCCTCAGACGCGCGCCAGCACCTCGCCGTGCAGCACCGCGAACCAGCCGTCGCGCTCCTGCCCCCACTGCCGCCACCCGTCGGCGAGCAGCTCCAGGCCCACCTCGTCGGCGAGGCGGTACTCCAGGGCCTGCGCCGCGAAGTCGGACGCCACGCAGCGGTCCGCCCACAGGTCGGCCCACCAGGCGCGTTCCTGCGGCGTCGCGTAGCACCAGACGCCGGCGCTGGGCAGCACGCCGGCCGGGTCGAAGCCCGCGTCGAGCACCCAGGACAGGAGCTTGCGGCCGGCGTCGGCGTCGGCCTTGTTGGCCTCCGTGACCTCGTGGTACAGCGCCATCCACTCGTCGAGCCCGGGCGACGGCGGGTACCACGTCATGCCCGCGTAGTCCGCGTCCCGAACGGCGACGAGGCCGCCGGGCCGGGCGACCCGGCGCATCTCGCGCAGAGCCGCGACGGGGTCCGTGAGGTGCTGCAGCAGCTGGTGGGCGTGGACGACGTCGAAGGACGCGTCCGGGAACGGCAGGGCGTAGGCGTCGGCGACCTCGAAGCGGACGTTCTCGCGCCCCGCGTCCCGGGCGGCCTCGCGCGCGGCGGCGACGACGGCCTCGGCCGCGTCCACCCCCACGACCTCCGCGACCCGCCCGGCCAGGTCGATGCTCACCGAGCCCGGCCCGCAGCCGACGTCGAGGAGGCGGAGCCCCGGGGAGAGCGAGGGCAGGAGGTACGCCGCGGAGTTCTCGGCCGTCCGCCAGCGGTGCGAGCGCAGCACGCTCTCGTGGTGCCCGTGCGTGTACACGTCCGAGCGCGAGGGCAGGGGTGCGTGGGACGGCACGGGGGTCGACGAGGGGCTCGGCACGGGGCTCGGCACGACGGTGGTCACGCGGCAGGGTAGGCGCGGGCAGGGGGGACGTTTCAAGAATCGGGACATGGCATCCCGCATGCCGGGACCGGAACCGAGCTGACCCGGTTCCGCCGACGGCTGCCGACGACGGCGGTGACCGACCACCACGACGCACAGCCGCCGGTGCCTACAGTGCGACGTGCCCACCGCGCCCCCGTCCCGTCCCCGCCTCGTGGGCGTCGACCTCGCCCGCGGCGTGGCCGTGCTCGGCATGGTGACCGCGCACGTCGGTCCCGACGGCGACGGCCTGCTGCCGTGGGGGGACCTCCTGCAGCTCGCCGACGGCCGGTCCGCCGCCCTGTTCGTGGTGCTCGCCGGCCTGGGGCTGGCGCTGCTGTCCGGCGGCGACCGGCTGCCCGACGGCGTCGACCTGGTCCGGGCCCGGGTCCGGGTCCTCGTGCGGGCGGTGCTCCTCGTCGGCCTCGGGCAGCTCCTGGTGCTGCTCGGCACGCCCGTCGTCGTCATCCTCGGCACGTACGGGGCGCTGTTCGTCCTCGGGGCCGCCGCGCTCCGGCTGCCGCCGCCCGCCCTGCTCGCCGCGGCCGCGGGGACCGCGCTCGTGGGACCCCTGCTGCGCGAGGCGTTCTCCCCCCTGTCGACCGGCGGCGCGTCGCCGGCCACGCTGTGGGACGTCCTCGTCGGCCCCTACTACCCGGCGGTGACGTGGGCGGCGTACCTGCTCGTCGGGCTCGCGCTGGGTCGGACGGACCTGCGCGCGCCGGGAGCGCGGCGGCGGCTCGCCGTGGCCGGGCTGGTGCTCGTCGTCGTCGGGCACGGCGGGTCCTGGGTCGCGGAGCGGGTGCTCGGTCTGCCGACGGCGCTGGTGACGACCGAGCCGCACTCCTCGACGACCGCGGAGGTCGTCGGGAACACCGGCGCGGCCCTGCTCGTGCTGGCGGGCTGCCTCGTGGTCGCCGCACGGGCGCCGCGGCTCGTCGCCCCCGTGGTCGCCACCGGGGCGCTGTCGCTCACCGCCTACAGCGGGCACCTCGTCGTCATCGCGGCGCTCGGTCCGGACGCGGTCTGGGAGCCGACGACGGGCACCTGGCTCGCCCTGTCCCTCGGGGTGGTCGCCGCGTGCTGGGCATGGTGGGCGACCCTGGGGCGCGGCCCGCTCGAGACCGTCCTGCACCGGGTGTCGGTGCGTGCCGCAGACGTGCGCCCCCGGTCCGAGGCCCCCGCACGGCCGCCTACCCTGGGGCGGTGAGCGCCGCACCCGTCCGGACGGAGGTCGTGCTGGCCCCCGAGGAGTGGGCGGCGCGGACCGACGCGCACGCGACCCGGGCCGACGCCGCGACCGCCGGCCACCGCGCCCGTCGCGCCGCCGGCGGGGAGCGGCACCCGGTCGAGGACTTCCTCTACGAGTACTACCCGACGCGCCCGGCCCAGCTACGACGCTGGCACCCCGGCACCGGGACCGCCCTCGCCCCGGGCGCCGACGGCCCGGCACCGCAGGGCGCCTGGCGCTGGTACACGACGGACGCCGACGGGTCCGTCCGGCTCGACCGCGCGGCGTTCCTCGCCGACCGCGGCGAGGGCGTGCGCTTCGTCGCCGGACTGCTCGCCGCCACGGCCGCGCGGCCGGCCTTCACGGGGTGCTTCGGCCTGCACGAGTGGGCGATGGTGTACCGCGACGGCGGCCGCACCCGGCACCCGCTGCCGCTGCGGCTCGGCCCGGCGGGCACGGACGCGGTGGTCGAGGGCCACCGGGTCCGCTGCTCGCACGCCGACGCCTTCCGCTTCTTCACGCCGGCGGCGGTCCCGCGCAACGAGCTGCAGCCGACCCGCGAGCGCCAGGTCGCCCTCGAGCAGCCGGGCTGCCTGCACGCGGGCATGGACGTCTACCGCTGGGCGACGAAGCTCGGCCCGGCCGTGCCCGGGGAGCTGCTCCTGGACGCGTTCGACCTCGCGCGGGAGATCCGGGTGCTCGACATGCAGGCCTCGCCCTACGACGTCAGCGGCCTCGGGCTCCCGCCCGTCGCGATCGAGACGCCCGAGGGCAAGGTCGAGTACGTGCGGCGCCAGCGCGGGTTCGCGCAGCGGTCGGCCGAGCTGCGGCGGCGGCTGCTGGACGTGTGCGCCGCGCTCTAGGTGCACCCAGCCGTCAGGCGGCCGCGGCCCGCCGCTCGCGCTCGGCGACGAGCTCGCCCGGCACGTCCCCCTGCGCGGCCAGCAGCCAGCGGATCGCCCGCGTGCCGACGTGCCCCGCGGCCGTCGCGGCGGTCGTGGAGAGGCGACCCGGCGCCGCGACGTCCAGGTCCGCGAGCGCCCACGCCGGCAGCGAGCCGAGCGCGGCCCGCACGAGCAGGCCGTAGCCGGGCCGCACGACCCGCGGGATCGGTGGCTCGTGCAGCATGAACTGCGCCGCCTCCCGGGCCGCGACGGACGGCCCCAGCACGGGCCGGAACGCCGCGATCGCCTCCGCCACGCCCGCCACCGTCTCCGGCACGCGCGAGGCCCCGAGCGCGCGGGCGACGCGCGCCGCCTGGAAGACGTAGGCGTCGGCCTCGTCGTCGTCGAGCGGGGCGACGCCGTACTGCTGGTGGGTGCGCAGGAAGCTGTCCACCTCGGCCACGTGGACCCAGCGCAGGAGGTCGGGGTCGTCGGCGCGGTAGCGCGTGCCGTCGGGCGTGCGGCCGGCGATGCGGGTGTGGATGCGCCGCACCTGGTCCACCGCCGCCTGCGCGTCGTCCGCGGTGCCGAAGGTCGTGACGGCCAGGAAGGTGCTCGTGCGCGCCAGCCGTCCCCAGGGGTCGCCGCGGTAGCCCGAGTGGTCGGCGACGGCCGCCATGGCGGCCGGGTGCAGCGACTGCAGCAGCAGCGCGCGCAGCCCCCCGACGAACATCGACGCGTCGCCGTGCACGCGCTGGATCGGCGAGCCCGGCTCGAACCAGCGCGGTCCCGGGGTCGCGTGGATGCGGTGCCGGTTCTCCGCCCCGTCCGGGCCGGCGACGCGCACGAAGAGGGCCGTGCCGGCGCGCCGGCGCAGCTCGGCGGGGCTCGGCCACCTCGTGTCGGTGCTCATCGGGGACATCCTCGCCGGGGGCGCGGGTCCCGGCGACGCCCTCGACGGGCCGTCTCAGCACCGGCACAGCGCCGGCACCTGCGCACGCTCCTCCGTCGGCCTCGCCGCCGGCCCGCGCCGCCGTGTCGGTGCCGCCTGGGAGACTGGCCCCGTGACCGCCCTCGACGCCGCCGCGCCGCGCCCCGCCGCCGCCACCCGCACGCTGGCCGACCGCGTCCCCGCCGACCCGCACGACCCCGACGCCCTGTACGAGGCGTTCACGGGCTGGGCGCTGGACCGCGGCCTGACCCTGTACCCGCACCAGGAGGAGGCGCTCCTGGCGCTGGTCACGGGCGCGCACGTCGTCGTCAGCACGCCCACGGGCTCGGGCAAGTCCCTCATCGCCGCGGCCGCGCACTTCACGGCCTTCGCGCAGGGCCGGCGCACGGTCTACACCGCCCCGCTCAAGGCCCTCGTCTCCGAGAAGTTCTTCGACCTCGTGCACGCCTTCGGCGCCGCGAACGTCGGGATGATGACGGGCGACTCCGCCGTCAACGCCGACGCCCCCATCCTGTGCTGCACGGCCGAGATCCTCGCCAACGTCGCGCTGCGCGAGGGGGCCGCCAGCAGCGTCGGGCAGGTCGTCATGGACGAGTTCCACTTCTACGCCGACCCGCAGCGCGGCTGGGCCTGGCAGGTCCCGCTCGTCGAGCTGACGCGCACCCAGCACGTCCTGCTCTCGGCCACGCTCGGGGACGTGTCGTTCTTCGTCGACGACCTGCGGGCGCGCACCGGGCGCGACGTCGCGGTGGTCGCCGACGCCGAGCGCCCGGTCCCCCTGTCGTTCGCCTACGCCGTCGAGCCGCTGACCGAGCTGCTCGACGAGCTCGTCACCACCCACCGCTCCCCCGCCTACGTCGTGCACTTCACCCAGAAGGAGGCGGTGGAGCGCGCGCAGGCGCTGCTGTCGACCCCGCTGGCGTCACGCGAGCAGCGCGACCGCATCGCCGACGAGCTGGGCAGCTTCCGGTTCGGGCCCGGGTTCGGGCGGACGCTGTCCAAGCTGCTCCGCCACGGCGTCGGCGTGCACCACGCCGGGATGCTGCCGCGCTACCGCCGCGTCGTCGAGCGGCTGACGCAGCGCGGCCTGCTGCCGGTCGTCTGCGGCACGGACACCCTGGGCGTCGGCATCAACGTGCCGATCCGGACGGTCGTGCTGACCTCCCTCGTCAAGTACGACGGCGTGCGCATGCGGCACCTGTCCGCGCGGGAGTTCCACCAGATCGCGGGCCGCGCCGGCCGGGCGGGCTACGACGTGCTGGGCGAGGTGGTGGTCATGGCGCCGGACCACGTCATCGAGAACCGCAAGCTCCTGGCCAAGGCGGGCGACGAGCCGAAGAAGCTCAAGAAGATCGTCCGCAAGAAGGCCCCCGAGGGCCACGTCAACTGGACCGACAAGACGTTCGAGCGCCTGCGCGACGCGCCGCCCGAGCCCCTCACCTCCAGCTTCCACGTCACCCACGCGATGGTGCTCAACGTGCTCTCGCGCCCGGGCGACCCGGTGGCCGCCATGGCCCACCTCCTGCTGGACAACCACGAGCCGCCGTCGGCGCGCATGCGGCACGTGCGGCGGGCCGTCGACGTCTACCGGTCCCTCCGCGCGGCGGGCGTCGTCGAGCGCGTCTGGGTCGAGGACCCGGACGCGCCGAAGGGCCGCCGCAGGACGGTGCGGCTGACCCGGGAGGTGCCGGCGACCTTCGCGCTGAACCAGGCCCTGTCGCCGTTCGCCTACGCGGCGCTGGACCTGCTGGACCCCGAGGACCCCGGCTACGCGCACGACGTGGTCTCCGTCATCGAGGCCACGCTCGACGACCCGCGCCAGGTGCTCATGGCGCAGGAGAACCGGGCCCGCGGCGAGGCGGTGGCCGCCATGAAGGCCGAGGGCATCGAGTACGAGGAGCGCATGGCCCTGCTCGAGGGCGTCACCTGGCCCAAGCCCCTGGCCGAGCTCCTCGAGACGGCCTTCGCCACCTACCGCCGCACGAACCCGTGGGTGGCGGACCTCGCGCTGTCCCCCAAGTCGGTGGTCCGCGAGATGCACGAGCGGGCCATGACGTTCCCCGAGTACGTGTCGGCCTACACGCTGGACCGCACGGAGGGCGTCCTGCTGCGCTACCTGGCCGACGCCCTGCGCGCGCTGCGCCAGACCGTCCCGGCCGAGCGCCGCACCGAGGACCTGCACGAGCTGGTGGAGTGGCTGGGCGACGTCGTCCGGCGCACCGACTCGAGCCTGCTCGACGAGTGGGAGCGCCTGGCCAACCCCCTGGACGAGCCGGGCGCGGACGCCCCGGGCGGCACGGACGACGACGAGCCGGAGCCGCTGACGGCGAACCCCCGCGTGCTGCGCGCGCTCGTGCGCGGGGCCCTGTTCCGTCGCGTGGAGCTCCTCGCGCAGGAGCGGTACGCGGCCCTGGCGGCCCTGGGCGACCTCGACGAGGACGGCGCGCCGTGGGACGCCGACCGCTGGGCGGCCGCCCTCGACCCCTTCTACGACGAGCACGACGAGGTCCTCACCGGCCCCGCCGCCCGCGGCCCGGCCCTGTTCCAGGTGACGCCCGAGCGGGGTCCGGGCGGCGCCGAGGTGCGCTGGCGGGTCCGCCAGGTGCTCGACGACCCCGCCGGCGACCACGACTGGCGCATCGACGCCGTGGTCGACCTCGCGGCCACCGATGCCGCCGGCGAGGTCCGGCTGCAGGTCGTCGCGGTCGGACCGCTCTGACGTCGTCGCCCACCCGGCCTGTCGGTGCGTCCCGCTGGGCGCCGACGAGCCGCCCCGCTACCGCGTCAGCACGCCTCGAGCGGTAAGCGCTGCCCACCGAAGCCGACGAGAAGTCGGTTGCAACTTTCGCTGGACAACGGTTTCGACATCGTTTTCACTCAGAGGGTCCACCGCACGGTCACAGGGGCAGCGACGCCCCACGCGCGGTGCTCGCGAGGGAGCGAAGCGGATGACCTCTGCACGACCACCACGCCGGACCCTGGGAGCGGGCGTCGTCGCGCTCGCCCTGGCGGCCGGCACCGTGCCCGCCACGGGCCTCGTCGCCCCGGCGGCCGACCCCGTCCCCGTCCTGACCACGGACTTCTCGGACGGCACCTGGGCCCCCTGGACCCAGAACGGGGACGCGACCCTGTCGGTCGTCGACGTCGAGGGCGACCCGGCCCTGCTCGTCGCCGGGCGCGCCGCCGACTACGACGGCATCAAGACGCCCCCCGGGCTGCTCGCACCCGGCGGGCAGTACACGTTCACCATGGACGTCCGGCTCGCCGAGGGCACGGCCGGCAGCGCGGGCGTGCGGTTCGTCGCCGAGCCCAGCTACACCTGGATCGGCCCGACCACGATGACCGCCGACGCCTGGACCACGGTCACGGGCACCTACACGGTCCCGGCGGACGCCGACCCGGCCACCGCCCGCGTCTACCTGGGCACGGACGCCCTCTCGACCGGCCCGGAGGCCTACTCCTACCTCGTCGACGACATCGCCATCACGGGCACCGCCACCGACGGCCCCTGGACGCCCACGCCTGACCCGTCCTTCGTCCCCGGCGGGGCGACGAACCCGGTCGCCACGCCCGTCACCGCCGCGCGCGGGACCGGCGACGTCGCGGCCCTCACGTTCGACGACGGCCCCAACCCCGGCGAGACCGACCGCCTGCTGGACTTCCTCGCGGCGAACGAGCTCACGGCGACCTTCTGCGTCATCGGCCAGAACATCCAGGCCGAGGGCGGTGCGGCGCTGCTGCGCCGGATGGTCGACGAGGGCCACACCCTGTGCAACCACACCACGTCCTACGCGGACATGGGCGCCTGGGGCGAGGCCGAGATCGAGGCCGACCTCAAGGCCAACCTGGCGGTGATCCGCGAGGCGCTCGGCGACCCGGCCTACCCGGTCCCGTACTTCCGCGCCCCGAACGGCAGCTGGGGCAGGACCCCCGGCGTCGCGGTCGCCCTGGGGATGCAGCCGCTCGGCGTCGTCAACGTCATCAACGACTGGGAGACCCAGGACGAGGCGACCCTCACGACGAACCTGCGCGCGGCGCTGAAGCCCGGGGAGCTCGTCCTCGTGCACGACGGCGGCGGTGACCGCACCGCGAGCGTCGCGGCGGTGGAGACCGTCGTCGGTGAGCGCCTGGCGGAGGGCTGGACCTTCGGCCTGCCGGCGGGCGGCGTCACCACCACCACGGGCCCGGTGCTCGTCAGCGACTTCGAGGACGGCCTCGGCCCCTGGGTGCCCCGCGGCGACGCCGACGGCGACCCGGTCGTGGCCGTGACCACCACGCAGGCGCACGGCGGGGCGCAGTCGGCGCTCGTGTCCGGCCGCACCACGCAGGGCGACGGCATCGGCGTCGACCTCACGGGCCTGGTGTCCGCGGGCACGACCTACGAGATCAGCGCCTGGGTGCGGATGGCCGACGGGTCCGCCGCGGACGACGTCTGGCTGAGCCTGGCGCGCACGGCGGGCGGCACCACGTCCTACGACACGGTGGCCCAGCTGCCCGACGTGACCGCCGGGGCCTGGTCCGAGCTCACCGCCACGTACACCGTGCCGGAAGGCGTCGAGAGCGCGTTCCTCTACCTCGAGACGTCGTACAACGGCGGCGGGTCCGACCCCTTCCTCGTCGACGACGTCACCATCGCGCCGCAGGGTGCCCCGGTCGTCGAGGAGCGCACCCCCCTGAAGAGCACCGTCGACTTCCCCGTCGGCGTGGCCATCGACTCGCGCGAGACGAACGGGGCGGCCTCCGAGCTGCTGCTGCGGCACGTCGACCAGATCACGGGCGAGAACCACATGAAGCCCGAGGCCTGGTACGACGAGGAGCGCGCGTTCCGCACGCACCCCGAGGCGCAGGCCCTCATGGCCTTCGCCCAGGAGGAGGACCTGCGCGTCTACGGCCACACCCTCGTGTGGCACAGCCAGACGCCGGCGTGGTTCTTCCAGCACGAGGACGGCACCCCGCTCACCACGGGCGAGGCCGACAAGGCGCTGCTGCGCGAGCGCATGCGCACGCACATCACGTCCGTCGCCGAGGCCCTCAGCACCGGCGGCGGGTACGGCCTGTTCGGCTCGCCGGAGAACCCCGTCGTCGCCTTCGACGTCGTCAACGAGGTCGTCTCCGACGGCCGCGGGGAGGCCGACGGGCTGCGCCGCTCCGAGTGGTACCGGGTCCTGGGCGAGGAGTTCATCGACCTCGCCTTCCGCTACGCCGACGAGGCGTTCAACGGGACGTACGCCGCCCCCGGCGCCGACCGCCCCGTGACGCTGACCATCAACGACTACAACACCGAGCAGGTGGGCAAGCAGGGCCGCCTGCACGACCTCGTCGAGCGCCTGCTGGCGCGCGGCGTGCCCGTGGACGCCGTCGGGCACCAGTTCCACGTCAGCCTGGCGATGCCGGTCTCCGCGCTGGAGGACGCGATCGTCGCCTTCCAGGACCTGCCCGTGACGCAGGTCGTCAGCGAGCTCGACGTCACGACGGGCACGCCGGTGACACGGGCGCTGCTCGTCGAGCAGGGCTACTACTACCGCGACGTGTTCCGGGTCTTCCGCGAGCACGCCGAGGACCTGTTCTCCGTGACGGTCTGGGGCCTCACGGACGGCCGCAGCTGGCGCAGCGCCAACGGCGCCCCGCTGCTGTTCGACGACGCCCTGGCGGCGAAGCCCGCCTTCCTCGGCGCCGTCGACGAGGAGCTGCCCGCCCCCCTGCGCACGGCGCTCGCCTTCGCCGGCGACGTGCCGCTCGACGGCGCGGCCACCACCGCCCCGGCGTGGGCGCAGCTGCCGCTGCAGGAGGTCGCCGGCGCGACGGGCTTCTCCGTCCGCTGGAGCCCCGACCACCTCACGGCCCACGTGCGCGTGGAGGACGGCGACGTCGAGGCGGGCGACGCGGTGACGTTCACCGTGGGCGACGCGACGACGACCGTCGGCCGGGACGGGACGGTGACGTCCGGACCGGGGACCGCCGTCGCCTCGCCGGTCGAGGGCGGCTGGGCCGTCGTGGCGCACCTGCCCCTCGCCGCCGCCGCCGAGGGCGACCTCGTCGCCTTCGACGTGCGCGTCACGGACGGCGCCACCACCACGGGCTGGGCCGGCGAGGGCGACACGGGCACGCTGACGCTCGTCGAGCCGCTGTCGGTCACGCAGGTGGTCCAGGCGCCGCAGGCGCCGTCGGTCGACGGGGTCGTCGAGGCCGCGTGGGCCACGGCCACCTCCTTCCGCACCGAGAAGACCGTCTCCGGTGCCACGGACGGGGCGCGGGCGACGGTCCGGACCCTGTGGGAGGGCGACACGCTGTACCTCCTCGCCGAGGTCGCGGACCCGACGCTGGACGCCACGGGCTCCGACCCGTGGATCCAGGACTCCGTGGAGGTCTTCCTCGACGCGGGCAACGTCAAGAACGGGCCCTACCGGTACGACGACACCCAGATCCGCATCTCCTACGAGAACGCGGTCTCGTTCGGCACCGGCGACGAGGCGTTCCAGCAGGCCCGCGTCACGAGCGCGACGCAGGTGGTCGACGGCGGCTACGTCGTCGAGGCCGCGATCGGGCTCGTCGACCAGGGCGGGCTGGGCACCTTCCACGGCCTGGACGTGCAGGTCAACGACGCGACGGCCGGTGCCCGCACCGCCGTGACGTCGTGGGCCGACCCGACCGGCCTGGGCTACCAGACCACCGAGCGCTGGGGCGTCGCCGAGCTCGTCGGCCCGCCGGCGGAGCCGGAGCCCGTCCTCGACCCGGTGGTCGAGGTCAGCCAGGTGATCGTGTTCGGCGGCGACCGGGTCGCGGTCGCCGTGACGGGCTACCGCCCGGGCACCACGGTCGACCTCACGCTCCAGGGCCTGTGGCCCTCGCAGCGGGTGCTCCCGCTCGGCGCGGTGCAGGTCGGCTCCGACGGCACCGGCACCACGACGGTGACCATCCCGCGGCGGGCCGGGGTCGGCCTGTACGCGATCACGGGGACGCAGGACGACCTGCGCGCCGCCGACGGCGTGCTCGTCCTGCCGTCGCGGCCGTCCTGGCTCGGGTCGGCGGCGCGCTGACCGCCTGAGCCGTGACCGCGCGAGGCGCGGCGTCCCCGGACAGGGGGCGCCGCGCCTCGTCGCGCGAGCCGTGCCGCCGACGTCAGCGGACGGCCGGGACGTCCAGCAGCCGTCGCGCCGCCACGCCCACCGCCGCGGTGTACGTCGGGTACGCGAACTCGACCCGCGCGAGGGTGGCCACGTCCACCCCCGCGGCCATCGCGGTCGTCACCGACTGGATGACCTCCACCGCGCTCTCCCCCACCGCGTGCGCCCCCAGCAGGTACTCGCGCCGCCGGTCGGCGACGAGCTTGAGGAAGCCCCGCGGGCGGTCGTCGATGACGGGTCGCTCGAGCTCGGCGAGCTCCACCAGCGCGACGACGCAGTGCTCGTCGCGCTCGCGCGCCTGCTCCTCCGTGAGCCCGACGTCGGCGTAGTCGGGGTCGGTGAACCCGCCGGCGGGCAGCAGGTGGTGCGGAGCCCGGACGGTCGTGCCGAGCACGGCGTTGCGGGCGGCCGCCTCCGCCTCGGCGTTCGCCGCCTGCACGAGCATCGCGGTTCCGTTGGCGTCGCCCGCGACGTACACGTGCCCGACGTTCGTCGCGAGGTACTCGTCGACCGGGATGCGCCCCCTGCCCACCTCGATGCCGGCGGCCTCCAGTCCGAGGCCCTCGACCGAGGCGGGCCAGCCCGCGCACATGAGCACCGCGTCGACGACCACGTCCTCGTCGCGCCCGTCCGCGCGCCAGCGCAGCCGGATGCCGTCGTCGGTGCGCTCCAGCGCGGTGACGGTCTCGACCCCCGCCTCGACCCGGACGCCCTGCTCGCGGAAGGCCCGCGTGACGTGCGCCGAGACGTCCGCGTCCGTCTGCGCGAGGATCCGGGGCGCCACCTCCACCAGCGTCACCTCGCTGCCGAACGCGTTGAAGATCGTCACGAGCTGGGCGCCGGTGTTGCCCGCGCCGATGATCCCCACGCGGCGCGGCAGCTCCGGCAGGTCGAGGACGTGCTCCGGCAGCGTCGCCAGCTCCGCACCCGGCACGGGCAGCACGCGCGAGTGCCCCCCGACGCAGAGGACCACCCGCTCGGCGCGCACCTCGCTCGTCGTGCCGTCCGCGGCGGTGACGACGAGGTCGTGCGGCCCGACGAACCGGGCGCGGCCGTGCAGGACGTCGACCCCGGCGGCGGCGAAGCGCCCGAGGTCGTCCTTCGACCCGCGCACGCGCTCCACCGTCGCGCGCACCCGCTCCACCGTCCGCGGCCAGTCGATCTGCTGCTCGGTCACGGAGATCCCGTACGCGTCGGCCGTCCGGACCTCGCGCATGAGCCGGGCCGTCTTGGCCAGCACCCGGGTGGGCACGCAGCCGGAGTTCACGCAGGTGCCGCCGGGCGGGCCGGACTCGACGACGGCGACCCGGGCGCCGAGGTCGGCCGCGCGCAGCGCCGCGGCCGTGCCGGCGGGTCCGGCTCCGACCACGAGGACGTCGTAGGCATCGCTCACGGCGACGACTCTCGCCGGTGACCGCCGCGCCGGCCACGCGGACGGCGCCCGTCCCGACACTGCGTCCTCACCCGCCTGCCAGGAACGCCCGGCGTGGCCGATTGCCCGCCGGGGCGCCGGACGTGACACCATCGGGGACGAGCACGCACCGTCGGCCCGGACACGGGTGCCGGCACCACGACGAGCCGCGTGACGAGCAGCGCGACGAGCGCCGTGGCGGATCCGTCCACGAGCGCGCCGGACCGCCTCGTCCGGGCGGCGTGCGCCGCGGCACGCCGCGCCGCCGACACCGGAGCGGCCGGCCGCCGCGGGCGGCGTGGGCCGTGCCGTGGCGCGCGCCCGCAGAAGGAGGAGATGTGGCACGACCAGGCCGACAGCGGTCGGGCGGCGCCCGCACGGAGAACGGCGCCCAGCGCCGCCGTCCGGTGCGTCCCGCCGAGCGCGGGCTCATCCCGGTGCTGTCCGGGATCGCGCGCGACGTCGACCGCGCGGTGCAGCGCCCGCCGGTCCGCGCGGGCGTGCGCACGCAGTTCCAGGTCGTCGCCCTGCTCGTGCGCCAGGAGCGCGCGCGCCTGCTGTCCGACGAGGGACCCTCGGGCTCCCGCCGCGCGGCGCAGCTGAAGCAGCTCGACGCCGTCGCGACGTCCCTGGCCACCACCGCCGCGCGGGACACCTCGCTGCTGGCGCTGCTGGCCGAGGACGCCCCCGTGTCGGAGGCGGCGCGGGCCTACACCCGGACCGTGCTGCGCGCCGGCGGGCAGGAGCCCCCGGAGGAGCCGGAGCCGGCCGCACCCGTCGCCCCGGCGCCGGACGCGGAGCCGGCAGCGGCACCCCGGACCGTCGTGCCCCGGTCCGTCGTCGCGCGGCGGCTCGCCAACCCCTTCCTCGCCCCCGACTTCGAGGCCGCCGCCGAGCGGGTCCTCCCCCGCCCGCGCCGGCTGGCCGGGTGGGAGCTGCTCGAGCCGCTGTTCCGCTCCTTCGAGCAGGCGGGTGCCGGCGCGCCGGCCTGCATGCCGCTGCCCGACGCCCGCCCCGTGCCGACGCCCCCGGGCCGCGAGCTCATGCCCCACCAGGCCCAGCTCGTCGCGGCCGCGGCGCGCGGCCACCGCACCTTCCTCCTGGCCGACGAGCCGGGTCTCGGCAAGACGGCCCAGGCCCTGCTGGCCGCGCGCGCCGCCGACGCGTACCCGCTGCTCGTCGTCGCGCCGAACGTCGTCAAGACGAACTGGGCGCACGAGGTGGGGCTGTGGACGCCGCAGCGCCGGTCCACCGTGGTGCACGGCGACGGGGAGGACATCGACGGGTTCGCCGACGTCGTCGTCGTCAACTACGAGCTCCTCGACCGCCACGTCGGCTGGCTCGGCGAGCACGGGTTCCGCGGGATGGTCGTCGACGAGGCGCACTTCATCAAGAACACGGGGTCCCAGCGCTCGCGGCACGTCCTGGCGCTGGCCGACCGCATCCGCGAGCGCCAGGGCCGCCCGCTGCTCATGGCGCTCACCGGGACGCCGCTCATCAACGACATCGAGGACTTCCGGGCCATCTGGCAGTTCCTCGGCTGGATCGACGAGACCATGCCGCGCGGCGCGCTGCTGACCGCGCTCGAGGAGACCGGGCTGACGCCCGCCGACCCGGGCTTCGCCGCCGCGGCACGGTCGAGCGTCATCGACATGGGCATCGTGCGCCGCCGCAAGGTGGACGTCGTCGAGGACATCCCCGCCCGCCGGGTGGCCGACCTGCCGGTCGAGCTCGACGGCGCGGCGGGCCGCTCGATCCGTGCCGCCGAGGCGGCGCTCGCCCGCCGCCTCGTGCAGCGCTACCGCGCAGCCCTCGAGATGCGCGTCGGCGCCGCCGCGGCCGCCTCCCACGGGCACGACCTCGACCGCGAGCTCGTCCGGCGCGTCGCGGCCGCCGAGCTGCGCGAGTCGAGCGGCGAGACGGGCGGCGAGAACGTGTTCTCGCTCGTGCGGCGCATCGGCCAGGCGAAGGCCGGGCTCGCCGCGGACTACGCCGCGCAGCTCGCGCGCAACGTCGGCAAGGTCGTCTTCTTCGCCAAGCACGTGGACGTCATGGACGCGGCCGAGCAGACCTTCGCCGACCGCGGCATCCGCTACGCCTCCATCCGCGGCGACCAGACGACGAAGGTGCGCGAGCGCAACGTCGCCGCGTTCGTCGAGGACCCGGACGTCGCCGTCGTGGTGTGCTCCCTCACCGCGGCCGGCGTCGGCCTGAACCTGCAGGTCGCCTCGAACCTCGTCCTCGCCGAGCTGTCCTGGACCGACGCGGAGCAGACGCAGGCCATCGACCGCGTGCACCGCATCGGCCAGACCGAACCCGTCACCGCCTGGCGGGTCGTCGCCGCCCACACCATCGACCAGACCATCGCCGGCCTCATCGACAGCAAGAGCCACCTGGCAGCGCGGGCGCTGGACGGCGCGGAGGACCTCGACGACGACGCGGCCACGTCCGTGCAGCTGGAGGCCCTCGTGCGCCAGCTCACGGACGCCCTCGCAACCGAGGGCGTCGTCTGACGCCGACACCGGCCGCGGACCGGGCCCCGACGACCTGGACGGAGCCCGGGGCCGGTCCTCGGTCGAGGACCGGCCCCGGCTGTCACTCGGCGGGTGCGTCCGCTGCCGCGTCGTCCGCCTGCTCGTCGTCCGTCGCCCCGTCGCCGCCGTCGTCCGCGGTACCGGAGCCGCCGGTCCCGGCGCCGTCCTCGAGGACCTCGGGCGCCACCTCCTGCTCGAGGGTCGGGTAGCCGTAGCCACCCTCCTCGGTCGCTCCGGCGGCCCCGCCCTGCGGTGCGTCACTCATCGGTCACCCTCCTGCCCTGCCTGGACCAGCGCGGACCAGATCGGGATCATCGTCAGCGCCCGGGCGGGGCCGCGCCACCCGAACCAGATGTCGAGGAAGCGGGCCGACGGTGGGTGGGAACCGCCGGCTCGCCGTCGTGGAGTGCGGTCCCTGACACCGCAAGACGGGTCGCCGCCGGCTCCGGGTCGGCGCTTCCGTCCTGCCTGAGCGTCACCGCCCCCGCGCCGAGAGCAGGACGGCGACGAACGAGACGTAGCTCGCGAGTGCCAGGAGCCCGGTCGCCTCGACCAGACCGGACGGAGCCCTCAGCGCGTGGAGCGCGCTGCAGGCAGCAAGGAGGAGCCAGCAGAGCGAGTGCCCGTACCGGAGGACCAGATACCTGGCTCCCGTGCTTCCTGCCGCCTCCTCGGGCACGACGAGGAGGAACACGACGGCGACCGCCAGCGCCACGATGCAGCCGACGGCACCTGCGAGCACCCGGTGCGACTCGAGGAACTCCAGCACGACGACGGACCGTAGCAGTGGCCCACGTCGTGGTGATGAGGGAAGGGATCGCCGCAGCAGGCTCAGCGCGTCGCGCCGGGCAGCGTGTGCCCCGGGCGCCCGACAGGCGAGCCAGGCGCCATAGCGCTCCACGGCACCGTCGGGACGCCCGTTCGAGGAGCGTCCGACGGGCCGTCGATCAGCGGTCGAGGGGCTGCAGCGGGTCGTACGCGAAGCGCTCCACCCTGACGGTCGAGTCGGTCGGGCGCCCGGCGCTCGTCGCGACGACGCCCAGCCACAGACCGACGAAGCCGCCCGTGGCGACGCTGTCCAGCGTCGTGCCGTCCGCCACCGCGACGACGACGTCGTCGCCCGCCTCCTCCACGACGAGGCCGTACTCCTGGCCCCGCACACGGAGGCCCAGCGTCAACCCGCCGTCCACCGGCCGTACGACGGTCTCACCGAGCACCGTCTCCACGCCGCCGCGCCGGTGCACGGCCCGGACGACGAACGCGTCGCCCCCCGGTGTGGCCATCAGCGTCACGTGGTCGCGCTCCGACTGCCGCACGACGAGGCCGGCGCTCTCCCCCGCCGCCAGACCGCCGAGGTCAAGGACCGCGCGCACGTCGACGTCCACGTGCTGCTGACGGACGCCGAGGAACGCCGGGGTCGTCGCGTCGGCCAGCGTCGAAGGACGCACTGGCAGCAGCCAGCCGTCCCCGTCGGCCGTCGCCACCGACGTCACCGGCGCGCGCAACGCCGTCCACCGGGGGTCGCCCGGCAGCACCGGGCCGCCGGGCACGACCTGCGGGACGCCCGCCGGCGCGGTCGGCTCGGCGAACGGCACCTCGACCTCGTGCGGCACCCGCCCGAGGCCCGGCGCGAAGACCGGCCAGCCGTCCTCCCACGTCACCGGCACGAGGAAGGTCTCGCGGCCGAGGTTGTGGTGGTACCCGCCGTAGGGCCGCATGCCGAGCAGGACGGCCCACCAGGAGCCGTCGACCGCCTCCACGAGATCCGCGTGCCCCACCCCGACGACGTCGCCGCCGTGGCCCAGGTGCCGGTGCGTGAGCACGGGGTTGCCGGCATAGCCCTCGTACGGTCCCGTGACGTGGTCGGCCCGCGCCACGCACACCGCGTGGTGGAACTCCGTCCCGCCCTCCGCGGCCAGCAGGTACCAGCGGCCGTCCTTGGCGAACAGGTGCGGCCCCTCCGCCCAGACCGCACCGCGCACGGCCCCCGTCCACAGCACGTGCTCCGGCCCGACGAGCCGCATGGAGGACCGGTCGAGCTCGCGCAGCCAGACCTCCGTCTGCTGCGGCCACTCCGGCTCGGCGACGAGGCGCGTGCCGTGCACCCACATCCGCCCGTCCTCGTCGACGACGAGGGACGGGTCGATGCCGGCCGTCGCCAGCCAGAAGGGGTCCGACCAGGGACCGGCCGGGTCCGACGCCGTGACGATGAAGTTGCCGCCGCGCGTCGGGTCCGTCTGGTCGACGAGGGTGCACACGACCCAGAACAGCCCGTCGTGGTGCCGGATCGTCGGCGCGTAGAGACCGCCCGAGGAGGCGAGGCCCTCGTAGTCGAGCATCCCCTCCCGGTCGACGACGTGCCCGACCTGCGTCCAGTGCGCGAGGTCGCGGCTGTGCAGCACCGGCAGGCCTGGGACGTACTCGAACGTCGAGGTGACGAGGTAGTAGTCCTCCCCCACCCGGCAGATGCTCGGGTCGGGGTACGTCCCGGGCAGCAGCGGGTTGGCGACGAGGGTCACGCGGAGGTCACCGTCGCGCGGACCAGCCGCTCGTCGGAGGTGGTCACCTCGTGCACCGCGCCGGTCAGGCGGACGAGGGCACGGGCCGTGGCCGTGCCCGGGATCTCCCGCTTCTCGGCCTGCTTCTCGTTGCTGATCGCCCCGCCGGTCATGTCCCGCATGTCCGCCGCAGGGGTCGTGGCGCCGGCGTGCGAGCCGACCCAGACCTCGACGTCACCCGGCTCGACGACCTTGACCAGGCGCCGGTCGGAGAAGGCCAGGCGCGTGGCCGGCACGCGGAACGTCACGCGGCGCGACTCCCCCGCCGCCAGCGCCACCCGTGCGTACCCGAGGAGCTGCACCACCGGCCGCGTCACGCTGGCGACGACGTCGTGGCCGTACAGCTGCACGACGTCGACGCCGTCGACCTCGCCGGTGTTCGTCACGGTCACCGCCGCGTCGAAGGCCCCGTCCGTACCGGCCTGCTCGTCGACGACGAGCCCGTCGTAGGCGAACGTCGTGTAGGCCAGGCCGAAGCCGAACGGCCGCAGCGGGGTGGGGTCGGTGGACGTCACGTCCGACGGCCCGCCCAGCACCGGGTGCAGGTACGAGTAGGGCTGCGCTCCCCCGGACCGCGGGAGCGACACCGGCAGGCGCCCGGAGGGGTTGGCCCGCCCGATCACGAGGTCCGCGACGGCCAGGCCGCCGCCCTCGCCCGGGAAGAAGGCCTGCAGCACCGCGGCGGGGCGGGGGCCCTCGCCCTCGAGCGCCCAGCCGATGGCGTAGGGCCGTCCCGTGAGCAGCACCATGACGACCGGGGTGCCCGAGCCGACGACGGCCTCGACGAGCGCCCGCTGCACGCCCGGCAGCTCCAGGCTGTCCACGTCGTTGCCCTCGCCCACCGTGCCGCGGCCGAAGAGCCCGGCCTGGTCGCCGACGACGACGACCGCCACGTCGGCGGCGGCCGCGGCGGCCACCGCGTCGGCGAAGCCGGAGGTGTCGTCGCCCTCGACCGTGCAGCCCTCGGCGACCAGGAGCTCGACCGGCGCCGCGCCCGTGCTGGCGGACACCTCGCCCAGGACCTGCTCGAGCGCCTCGCGGACCGTGGGGATCGCGAAGCCGAGCTCGTGGTCGGGGTGGTGGGCCAGCACGTGGTTGGCGAAGGAGTAGCAGCCCTGCAGCGCCTCGGCGCGGTCGGCGTTGGGGCCGACGACCGCCACCCGACGCGGCGCGACCGTCCAGCGGTCCAGCGGCAGCACGCCGTCGTTCGCCAGCAGCACCACCGACTCCGTGGCGAGGCGGCGCGCGAGGTCCTGGTGGTGCGGCGTGTCGAGGTCGACCACCGTCGGCGGCTCGTCCTCGAAGGCGTTCGGGTCGAGGAGGCCGAGCTCCTCCTTCTGCGCGAGGGCGCGCAGCACCGCACGGTCGACGTAGGCCTCGTCGAGCTCGCCGGTGCGGACCTTCTCCGCCAGCGGCTCGAGGTACGCGTCGCCACCCGGCAGCTCCACGTCGATGCCGGCGACGAGGGCCTGCGCCGCCGCGTCGCCACGCCCGGCGGCCACGCGGTGCATGACCTCGAGGAACGCCA
Source organism: Cellulomonas marina (assembly GCF_900111925.1). Classification (GTDB taxonomy): domain Bacteria; phylum Actinomycetota; class Actinomycetes; order Actinomycetales; family Cellulomonadaceae; genus Cellulomonas; species Cellulomonas marina. The sequence continues at coordinate 48,189 of NZ_FOKA01000008.1, read as the reverse complement.
CCGCGAAGTAGTCCGAGACGAAGACGCCCGTGAAGCCGAGCCGCTCGCGCAGCACCCCGGTCAGCAGCCCCGGCGAGGAGGCGACGGGCACGCCGTCGATCTCGGCGTAGGAGTTCATGACGGACCGGACGCCGCCGTCCACGACCGCCATCTCGAAGGGCGGCAGGAAGACGTCGAGCACCTCGCGCATGCCCGCCGACACGGGCGCGTGGTTGCGCCCGGCCCGCGAGCCGGAGTAGCCGAGGAAGTGCTTGAGGGTGGCGTGCACGCCGGCGCCCTGCAGACCGCGCACGAAGGCGGTGCCGACGGTCCCGACGAGGTACGGGTCCTCCCCGATGCACTCGTCGACGCGGCCCCAGCGCGGGTCGCGCACGACGTCCAGCACGGGCGCGAGACCCTGGTGGATGCCCAGCTCGCGCATGGAGCCCCCGATCGCGGCCCCGACCTCGGCGACGAGGTCCGGGTCGAAGGACGCGCCCCACGCCAGCGGCGTCGGGAAGGTCGCCGCCCGCCACGCCGCGAGGCCCGTGAGGACCTCCTCGTGCACCAGTGCGGGGATGCCGAGGCGCGTCTCGCGCTTGAGCCGGCGCTGCTCGGCCCAGAGCCACGCCGCACGCTCGACGGCGTCGACGGGACGGGTGCCGTAGACGCGGGTGTAGTGGCCCAGCCCGTGCGCCGTGATGTCGGCCAGGGAGACGCCCTCCGAGGCGGCGGCCATCTCCCCCTGCATGGGGGCGACGACGTTCCCGCCCTGGTCCAGCCAGTACCCGACGATCTGCGCGAGCTTCTCCTCGAGCGTCATCCGGGCGTGCAGGGCGCGGACGCGCTCCGACACCACGGGCATCGCCGGGACACCGGCGGGGGTGGTCGCTCGGTCGACGGCAGTCTCGACGGCTGGGTCGACGGCACGGTCGGGCACGGCAGGGCTCCTAGCGGGCAGGTGCAGGTGGGTGGGCGGCAGGTGTGCCGCGGCAGCGGGCGGCGACGCGCGCGGATCGGCGCGGCCGGTGACGGCGGCGCGGGGCGCCGCCGCCCGCTGCGGGTCAGCCCTTGACGGCCCCGGTGAGGCCGCCGACGATCCGCCGCTCGAACAGCGAGAAGAAGACGAGGGCCGGGATCATCGACAGGGAGGTGAAGGCCAGCACGCGGGCGGTGTCGACCGAGTACTGCGACGCGAACGCCTGCACCCCGAGGGGCAGCGTGTAGGACGTCTCGTCGTTGAGGATGAAGAGCGGGAGCATGTAGCTGTTCCAGCTCGCGATGAACGCCAGGATGCCGACGGTGACGACGCCCGGGATCGACAGCGGGATGACCATCCGGAAGAAGAAGCCGAGCCGGCTCGAGCCGTCGATGGCCGCGGCCTCCTCCAGCTCCTTCGGGATCGCCCGCAGGAACGGCACCAGGATGATGACCGTCGTGGGCAGCGCGAACGCGATCTGCGGGAGGATGATCCCGCCGAGGGTGTTCTGCAGTCCCAGGCCCCGGATGAGGATGTACAGCGGCGTGATGGCCACCGTCATGGGGAACATCAGGCCCGCCGCGAACAGCGAGTACATGGCGCCCCGGCCGAAGAAGCTGTACCGGGCCAGGACGAAGCTCGCCGCCACGCCCAGGACCACGACGCCGACCGTGGTGGCCACGCCGCAGATCACCGAGTTGGTCACCTGGCGCCAGAAGATGGAGCTCTCCAGCACCGAGGAGTAGTTGCCGAGCTGCCAGGTCGTCGGGAAGCCCGACGGGTCCGTGGTGATCTCGGCGTTCGTGCGGAACCCGCCGATGATGATGTAGAGGACGGGTCCGATGCAGATCCCGACGAGCGCGAAGGCGACCACGTAGGTCACCCAGCTCGCACGGCTCAGGCTGGGTCGACGCCGACCCGAGCGCGTGGGGCTCGCGGACGTGGGGCTGAGGGGGGGCGCGGTGAGCGTCGCCATCACTTCTTGCCTTCCGTGAGGGCGCCCTCGGTGTCGCGTCGCAGCACGAACCGCTGGTAGGTCAGGGCGAGGACCAGGGAGATGAGGAACAGCACCACGGCGACGGCGTTGCCGAAGCCGTAGTTCCCCGCGTTGCGCCCGTTGGCGACCATGTACGTGGCCATGGTCGACGTGCCGGCGGTGGAGGCGACGTACTGGCCCCAGATGATGTAGACGAGGTCGAACAGCTGCAGCGCGCCGATCATCGACAGGAACGCCCAGATGCGGATCGTCGGGCCGAGCAGCGGGAGCGTGATGCGCCGCTGCGTCTGCCAGTAGGTCGCGCCGTCGATGGCCGCCGCCTCGAACAGCTCCTCCGGGATGGACTGCAGCCCGGCGAGGAAGAGGATGACGGCGAAGCCGATGTACTTCCACGTGATGATGAGCATGAGCGACCAGATGGCGACCTTCGGGTCGGACAGCCAGTCGACCGTCCACTCCGGGAAGCCGGCCTTGACCAGCAGGTCGTTGACCGCGCCGTTCGTCTGGAGCATGAGGCCCCAGCCCGTCCCGACGATGACCTCGGAGACCACGTAGGGCACGAAGATGAGGACGCGCACGAGGGAGCGGCCGCGCATCTTCTGGTTGAGCAGCAGCGCCAGGAGCACCGCCGCCGGCCCCTGCAGGACCAGCGACAGGACCACGATGACGGCGTTGTGCTGCAGCGCGTCGATGAACGTGCTGTCGCGGAAGATCGTCAGGTAGTTGTCCAGCCCGGCGAAGTCCGTGGGCGGCCCGAAGCCCTTCCAGCGGAAGAAGCCGTAGTACGCGGCCAGCAGGACCGGGAACAGCACGAACGTGACGAACATGAGGATCGCGGGTCCGGCGAGGACCCCGATCTCGAGGCGCTTGCGCCAGTCCGCCTGGCCGCGCCGGCGGGCCGGGGACGGTGCCGTGCGGGCACCGTCCCCGACCGCCGTGCCGCGCTCGGGCGGGGGCGTCACCGCGAGGGAGCCCTCGCGCGAGGCGTCGACCATGGTGAGGGACTACTCCTTGGCCGCGGCGTCGTTCACGGCCGCCACGACGCCGGCGGCGTCGGACTGGCCGGCGAGCAGGTTGACCACGCCGGTGTTGAGCGCGTTGCCGACGTTCTGGCCGTACAGCGTGTCGAGCCAGAGGGAGATGTAGGGCGCCTCGTTGTAGGTGGCGAGGATGTCCTGCAGGGCGGGGGTGTCGACGACGCCCTGCGCCTCCTGGCTGGCGGGCAGCGTCTGGAACGCCTCCGCGTAGCCCTCCTGGTACTCCTTCTGCACCGCGAAGTTGAGGAAGTCGGCGCAGGCCGGCGGGGCCTCGGCGGAGCAGGAGAAGCCGTCGGCGCCGCCCATCATCGCGCCGGGCTCGCCGTCACCGCCCTCGACGGCCGGGAAGGGGAACCAGCCGAGGTCGGCCAGCGGCTGCTGGTCCGGCGTCAGCGAGGCGATGACGCCCGGGTTCCACGCACCCATGAGCTCCATCGCGGCCTCGTGGTTGGCGAGCAGGCCGGCGGACGAACCCGCACCCTGCTGGGCCGAGGTCGTGAGGAAGCCGTTGTTGAAGGGCTCGGTCTCGGCGAAGGACGCGAGGTCCTCACCGGCCTTCTCCCAGCACGGGTCGTCGAAGGACCGCTCGGCCGCGGCGCTCTCCAGGGTCTCCTGCGAGCACGCGCGCAGCGCGAAGAAGTAGTACCAGTGCGCGGCGGGCCAGGCGTCCTTGGCGCCGAGGGCGATCGGCTGGATGCCGGCGGCCTTCAGCTTGGCGACGGCGTCCTCGAGCTCGGCCATCGTCGTGGGCGTGCCCTCGATGCCGGCCTCCGCGAAGAGGTCCTTGCTGTAGTAGATGCCGCCCGGGAGGATCGACATCGGCATGCCGTAGATCTTGTCCTCGAGCGTGAAGGCCGCGAACGAGGCCTCACCGAGGGCGGCCTTCGTCTCGTCCGTGATCAGGTCCGTGAGGTCCTGCGCCTGCCCGGCCTCGACCACGTCGGCGAGCTTGCCGCCGCCACGGGCCATGAAGATGTCCGGCGCGTCGCCCGAGTTCAGGGCCGTCTGCAGCTTGCCGTCCATGTCCTCGTTCTGGATGGCCTGGATCGTGATGGTCGTGCCCGGGTTGGCCTCCTCGAACGCGGCGACCGTGCTCTCCCAGTACGCCTTGCCCTCACCGGTGGTGGAGTTGTGCCAGAACGTCATCTCGCTCGAGCCGTCCTCGCTGCCCGAGCCGCCGCCGGAACCGCCCGAGCAGCCGGCAGCCAGGAGGGTCACGCTCGCGCCGAGCGCGACCGCCAGCGCCGCGCCCCTGTTCTTCCTCATCATCGTGGAGTCCCTTGTCGTCGTCGACGGGTGGCAGTTGCCTGTCGGGGAGGACTCTCGCAAGCACAGGCGGGTGATGTCAAACGTTTTCGATAACGGTGTCGTCACGATGGCGAGACGTCACCCGCACAGGTGAGGCTGCCCTGCGTCGTGCCTGCTCAGGGCAGCCTCGCCTGCGGTGACAGACGTCGCGCGGACGCCTAGCGTCGGCCGCATGGCCCTCCTCGCACCGGCCCGGACGCCCGTCCGCACCGCCGCCGACCTCAACCGCCTGCGCGCGGCCGTGCTCGGGGCGAACGACGGCGTCGTGTCCGTCGCGGCCGCCGTGCTCGGCGTCGCCGGGGCCGCCCCGGCCGCCCACGTCCTGGTCGTGGCGGGGGTCGCGGTGCTCGTCGGCGGCGCCCTGTCGATGGCCGCCGGCGAGTACGTCTCCGTCAGCAGCCAGCGCGACGCGGAGCGGGCGGCGGCCGCGGCCGGCGCCACGCGCGCCGACCGCACGCTGGACGACGAGGAGCACGTCAACCCCTGGCAGGCGGCGCTGGCGTCGTGCGCCGCGTTCACCGTCGGCGGGCTCGTCCCCCTGCTCGCGGTGCTCGTCGCCCCCGCGGGTGCGCTCCGCCTGCCGGTCACGGTCGTCGCCGTCGTCGCCGCGCTCGTCCTCACCGGCGTGCTCAGCGCCCGCTTCGGCGGCGCGCCGGTGGTCCGTGCCGTGCTGCGCAACGTGCTCGGCGGCGGCGTCGCGATGGCGGTCACGTACGGCGTCGGGACCCTGGTCGGCTCGGCCCTCTGAGGACGCGCCGGACGGCCCGGACGCGCGCCGGCGGCGGCCCTACCCTGGCCCCGTGACGAGGAGGGCTGCCACGAGAACGGGCACCGGCACCGGCGCCGGAACCGGCACCGGTACGGGCGGCACCCCGGCGACCCGCCTCCTCGCCGAGCACGGCGTCCCGCACCGCGTCCACCCCTACGCGCACGACCCGGGCAGCACGGTCGGCTACGGGCTCGAGGCCGCGGCCGTCCTCGGCGTCGAGCCCGAGCAGGTCTTCAAGACCCTGGTCGCGACGGTCGACGGCGACCTGTGGGTCGCCGTCGTCCCCGTCAGCGGCCAGCTCGACCTCAAGGCGCTCGCGCACGCCGCCGGCGGGCGGCGGGCCGTCCTGGCCGACCCGGCGGCCGCCGAGCGCGCCACGGGGTACGTCGTCGGCGGCATCTCGCCGCTCGCGCAGCGGCGGGCCCTCCCCACGGTGCTCGACGAGACCGTGTGGCTGTACGACGAGGTCTACGTCTCCGGCGGCCGGCGCGGGCTGGACGTCAGCCTGCCGCCGGCGGACCTCGTCGCGCTGACCGGTGCGCGCGTGGCCGACATCGCGCGGCCGGGTCGCCCGTGAGCGACGACGGTGTGGCCGAGGTGGCCGCGCGGCTCGCCGCGGCGCGCCGCCGGCTGCGGGCCGCCGAGGCGTCGGCCGGGCGCCCGCCGGGGTCGGTGCGCCTGCTCCTGGCGACGAAGACGATGGAGGCCGCCGTGGTGCGGGCGGCCCTCGTCGCCGACCGGGACGGGACGGACCGGCCCGCCGGCGAGCTCCCCGTCCTCGTCGGGGAGAACCGCGTCCAGGAGCTCGTCGCGAAGGCGCCGGAGCTCGCCGACCTCGCACCCGGCTGGCACGTCATCGGGCCGCTCCAGTCCAACAAGGTCAACGCCGCGCTGCGCTGGGCGGCGTGCGTGCAGTCCGTCGACGACCTCGCCCTCGCGGAGCGGCTGCAGCGGCGCTGCGAGGCCGTCGACCGGACGCTCGAGGTGCTCGTCCAGGTCAACGTCTCCGGTGAGGCGACGAAGAGCGGCGTGCCGCCCGCGGCGGCGGCCGACCTCGCGGTGCGGGTCGCGGCGCTGGACCGGCTGCGGCTGCGCGGGTTCATGACGATCGGGGCCCGCAGCCCCGACGAGGGCGTCGTGCGGGCGGGCTTCGCGGCGCTGCGCGACGTGCGCGACGAGGTGCTCGCCCGCGGCGCCCCGGGCACCGCCGACGCCGGGGAGCTGTCGATGGGGATGAGCGGCGACCTCGAGGCGGCCGTGGCGGAGGGCGCCACGCTCGTGCGCCTCGGCACGGCGGTGTTCGGCGCCCGGCCCGCTGCCCCCGCCTGAGCCGGCCGTCCGCACCCGGTCCGGGCGCCGCGGGACCCGGGCCGACGCCGACCAGGACCGCGCGCCACCAGGGCAGGCACAGCTCACGGCACGCGGTACGTCCACGACGGATCGGTGAACTTCGTGCGGCGCAGCTCCTCGGCGCGGTCGAGCTCCTCGCGCCGCAGGGCGCCGTCGACCGTCCGGTACCGCTCGCGGAAGTGGGCCTTGAACGCCTCGATGACCTCCACCCGCGGCATCTGCGTCTGCGAGCGCACGGGGTCCACGCGGCGCACGGCGCTCGTCGTGCCCTTGTCCGAGAGCTTCTCGCGGCCGATGCGCAGCACCTGCAGCATCTTCGCGGCGTCGATGTCGTAGGACATCGTCACGTGGTGCAGCACCGCGCCGCCGACCATGCGCTTCTGCGCCGACCCGGCCAGCTTGCCCGCGGGCGAGGAGATGTCGTTCAGGCCCGTCGTCGTCGCCCGCACCCCCACGTCGGCCAGCGCCCCCAGCACCCACTGGTTGAGGAAGGCGTACGACTCCTCGTAGGTCATCCCGTCCACCAGCGAGGACGGCACCACCAGCGAGAACGTGATGCAGTTGCCCGCCTCCATGAACATCGCGCCGCCGCCCGAGATCCGCCGGACGAGCTCCACGCCGAAGCGCTCCGCCGCCGCCAGGTCCACCTCGTTCCGCACGGACTGGAACGAACCGATGATCACGGCGGGGTCCTCCCACTCCCAGAACCGCAGCGTCGGCCCCCGCCGGCCCTGCGCGAGCTCCTCCGTGAGCACCTGGTCCAGCGCGGTGTGCAGCGCCGGCGGCAGGACGCCCGGGTGCAGCAGCTCGAAGGCGTGGTCGTCCCACCCGGTCGACCAGCCGAGCGCCCGCCGCACCGCCATCGCCACGGCCCGGGCGTCGAACCCGACCATCGCGACAGGCGCCGGCACGGCCCCCGTCGCCTCCGCCTGCCGCAGCGCGTCGGTCACGGCGCCCGTCAGCGCGGCGACCCCCGCGTCGGCCCGCTGCCCGACGAGCGCCGCCGACAGCACGTCGAGCGCCTCGTCGGGCTCCAGGAAGAAGTCCCCGCTCACGGCGGCGCGCGTGATCGTGCCGTCCGCGACCATGAGGTCCACCGCGACGAGCTTGCCCCCCGGCACCTTGAGGTCGCCGTGGTGCTCGCCGTCGAGGTGGTCGAGGGGCTGCGGCGTGCTCACCCCGCCACTGTAGGCAGCAGGGGTCAGCGCGGCTCGACGCCGTGGTGCCGCAGGCCCCAGATGGCCGAGTCGGTGAGCGCCTCCCACGACGCCTCGATGAGGTTGGGGCCGACGCCGACGGTGCTCCAGCTCGTCTCGCCGTCCGACGTCTCGATGAGGACGCGCGTGACCGCGTCCGTGCCGTGCATGGAGTCGAGGATGCGGACCTTGAAGTCGATGAGCTCGAAGGCGGTCAGCTCCGGGTAGACGCGCCCCAGCGCCTGACGCAGCGCGTGGTCCAGCGCGTTGACGGGGCCGTTGCCCTCCCCCACCGTGACGATGCGCTCCCCGCCGGCGCGCAGCTTGACCGTGGCCTCGGCCGTGGCCGGCATGCCGCGCCCGCCCGCGCGCTCGACGATCGTGCGCCACGACTCCACGGTGAAGTACCGCGGCCGCCGGCCCTCGACCTCCTCGACGAGCAGCAGCTCGAAGGAGGCGTCGGCGGCCTCGAAGGTGTAGCCGTTGGCCTCGGCGTCCTTCACGCGGCGGGTGACGGCCGTCAGCACGTCGGGGCGCTCGGACAGGTCGAAGCCCAGCTCCCGGCCCTTGAGCTCTACGGAGGCGCGGCCGGCCATGTCCGAGACGAGCATCCGCATGTCGTTGCCGACGCCCCGCGGGTCCATGTGCTGGTACAGGTCGGGGTCGACGCGGATGGCGGACGCGTGCAGGCCGGCCTTGTGCGCGAAGGCGCTCGTGCCGACGTACGGCTGCCGCGCGAAGGGAGAGATGTTCGTCAGCTCGCTGATGGCGTGCGCGATGCGGGTCATCTCGGGCAGGCCGCCGGCGCGCTCCGCCAGGACGCGGCGGCCCTGCTTGAGCTCGAGGTTGGCGACGACGGACAGGAGGTCGGCGTTGCCCGTCCGCTCGCCGTAGCCGTTGACGCAGCCCTGCACGTGCGTCGCGCCGGCCTCGACGGCCGCGAGGGTGTTGGCGACCGCGCACCCGGAGTCGTTGTGGGCGTGCATGCCGACGAGCGCGGCGCCGCCGAGCTCGTCGTGCACCTGCGCGACCGCCGCCGCCACCCACGGCGGCAGCATCCCGCCGTTCGTGTCGCAGAGCGCGACGACCTCGGCGCCGGCCGCCGCGGCGGCCCGGACCGCCTCGAGCGCGTAGGCCGCGTCGAACCGGTGCCCGTCGAAGAAGTGCTCCGCGTCGACGAACACCCGCCGCCCCTCGCGGACGAGGAGCGCGACCGTGTCGGTGATCATCGCGAGGTTCTCCGGGCCCGTCGTGCGCAGCGCGCGCTCCACGTGCCGGATGTCGCTCTTGGCGACGAGGGTCACCACGGGCGTCTCGGCGTCGAGCAGGGCCCGGACCTGCGGGTCCTCGGCCGCCGTGGTGCCGGGCTTGCGCGTGGCCCCGAAGGCGGCGAGCTCGGCGTGCTCGAGGTCGAGCTCCTTGCGCGCGCGCCGGAAGAACTCCGTGTCCTTGGGCACCGCACCCGGCCAGCCGCCCTCGATGAACCCGACCCCGAGCTCGTCGAGCAGGGGGGCCAGCGCGAGCTTGTCCGCGACCGAGAGGTTGATGCCCTCCTGCTGGGCGCCGTCGCGCAGGGTGGTGTCGTAGACGTGGAAGGCGGGTGACGCGGTCACGGTCGGGTCCTTCGCGGGCGAGGGGGTCGGGAGCTCAGGCGAGCCGGTGCATCCAGCCGTGCGGGTCGGCGGCGCGACCGTACTGGATGTCGGTGAGCTGCTCGCGGATGCGCATGGTGACGGCACCGGCGGTGCCGTCACCCACGACGTGGTCGAACCCGGCGCCGGCCAGGCGGCCGATCGGCGTGACGACCGCGGCCGTCCCGCACGCGAACACCTCGGTGACGGACCCGTCGGCCAGCCCGGCGACGAGATCGGCCAGCAGCACCGGCGCCTCCTCGACCGCGTGCCCGGCGTCGGCCAGCAGCCGCAGGATCGACGAGCGGGTGACGCCCTCGAGGATGGAGCCGTTGAGCGCTGGCGTGCGCACGGTGCCGTCCGCGTGCACGACGACGACGTTCATGCCGCCGAGCTCCTCCAGCGTGGTGCCCGTCGTCGCGTCGAGGTAGCAGACCTGGTCGAAGCCGCGGGCGGAGGCCTCCTGCTGCGGCAGCAGGCTCGCCGCGTAGTTGCCGCCGCACTTGGCCGCCCCCGTGCCGCCGGGGGCCGCGCGGCGGTAGTCGTCGGACACCCAGATCGCGACGGGGTGCACGCCCTGCGCGAAGTAGGGCCCGACGGGCGAGGCGATGACGAGGTACTCGACCTGCCGGGACGCCCTGACGCCGAGGAACGCCTCCGAGGCGTACATGAAGGGGCGCAGGTACAGGCTCGTCTCCTCCCCCGACGGCACCCACGCCAGGTCCTGCCGGACCAGCGCCTCGATGGAGGCGAGGAAGTCCTCCTCCGGCAGCACGGGCAGCGCGAGCCGCGCCGCGGACCGCGCCAGGCGGGCGGCGTTGGCCTGCGGCCGGAAGCTCCACACCGACCCGTCCGCGTGCCGGTACGCCTTGAGCCCCTCGAAGATCTCCTGCGCGTAGTGCAGCACCGCCGAGGCCGGGTCCATCTGCAGCGGCCCGTAGGCCTCCACGCGCCGGTCGTGCCAGCCGCGCGCCTCGTCCCAGGAGACGCGCGCCATGTGGTCGGTGAAGACCGTCCCGAACCGCGGGGCGACGAGCTCGGCCTCGCGCGCCTCGTCGGGCACGGGAGCCGGGTTGGCGTGGACGACGAAGCCCCCGCCGGTCGGCGTCGCGGCGGTGGTGTCGGCGAGGGTGCTCATGGGCGGCCTTTCGCGGGACCGGTCACGACCGGTGGGACGGGTGGTGCTGGTGGTCCGTGCTGGCCGGTGGTGCGCCCGGTGCGCGGGCGCACCACCGGCGGGGGCTCAGCCGGCGACGCGCGCGGCCAGGTCCTTGCCGACCTCGGACGTCGACCGCGCCGCGGTGCCGCGCTCGGCGAGGTCCGCGGCGACGGCGGCCTCCACGCGGGCGGCGGCGGCGGTCCGGCCGAGGTGCTCCAGCAGCATGGCGACCGACAGCACGGTGGCGGTCGGGTCGGCCTTGCCCTGGCCGGCGATGTCCGGGGCCGAGCCGTGCACGGGCTCGAACATGGACGGGGCCGTGCGGTCGGGGTTGATGTTCCCCGATGCCGCGAGGCCGATCCCGCCGCAGACGGCCGCGGCGAGGTCGGTGACGATGTCGCCGAACAGGTTGTCGGTGACGATCACGTCGAACCGCGACGGGTCCTGCACGAGGTAGATCGTCGCGGCGTCGACGTGCGCGTAGTCCACGGTGACGTCCGGGAAGTCCGCGTTGACGGCCTCGACCGTCCGGCGCCACAGGTGCCCCGCGTGCACGAGCACGTTGTGCTTGTGCACGAGCGTCAGCTTCTTGCGGGGACGGGCGGCGGCCCGCGCGAAGGCGTCCCGGACCACCCGCTCGACGCCGAAGGCCGTGTTCACGGACACCTCGTTGGCGACCTCGTGGGGGGTGCCGATGCGGATGGCACCGCCGTTGCCGACGTACGGACCCTCCGTGCCCTCGCGCACGACGACGAAGTCGACCTCGCCCGGGTCCGCCAGCGGCCCGCGCACGCCGGGGAACAGCTTCCCGGGACGCAGGTTGACGTAGTGGTCGAGCTCGAACCGCAGGCGCAGGAGCAGCCCGCGCTCGAGCACGCCCGACGGCACCCCGGGGTCGCCGACCGCGCCGAGCAGGATCGCGTCGTGCGTGCGGATCGCCGCGAGGTCGTCGTCGGTGAGCGTCTCCCCCGTCGCGTGCCAGCGGCGCGCCCCGAGGTCGAAGTCCGTCGTCGTCAGCCGCGTGCCGTCGCCGTCGGCGCCGAGCGCCGCCTCGAGCACCAGCAGGCCCTGCTCGACGACCTCCGTGCCGATCCCGTCGCCGGCGATCACCGCCAGGTCGACGGTGCCGCCGGTCGCCGGACCGTCCGTCTGCGCGCTCATCGCGCCGCGGAGCCCTCGACGTAGTCCGAGTCGGACGGCTTGACCCAGGCGAAGAGCTTGCGCAGGTCGCGGCCGACGGGCTCGATCGGGTGGTCCTGGCCCTTGGCGCGCAGGGCCGTGAACTCCGGCGCGCCGGCGTCCTGGTCCTCGATGAACCGCTTCGCGAAGGCGCCGTTCTGGATGTCCGCGAGGACGGCCTGCATGTTCTCCTTCACCTGCGGGGTGATGACCCGCGGGCCGGAGACGTAGTCGCCGTACTCCGCCGTGTCGGAGACGGACCAGCGCTGCTTGGTGATGCCGCCCTCGAAGATGAGGTCGACGATGAGCTTGAGCTCGTGCAGCACCTCGAAGTAGGCGACCTCGGGCTGGTAGCCGGCCTCCGTCAGCGTCTCGAAGCCGTACTGGATGAGCTGCGAGACGCCGCCGCAGAGCACGGCCTGCTCGCCGAAGAGGTCGGTCTCCGTCTCCTCGGTGAACGTCGTCTTGATGCCGGCCGCGCGCAGGCCGCCGATGCCCTTGGCGTAGGACAGCGCGAGGTCCCAGGCCGAGCCGGACGCGTCCTGCTCGACGGCGACGATGACGGGCACGCCACGGCCGTCCGCGAACTCGCGGCGCACGAGGTGGCCGGGGCCCTTGGGGGCGACCATGAGCACGTCGTGCTCGGCGGCCGGCGTGATGTACCCGAAGCGGATGTTGAACCCGTGGCCGAAGACGAGCGCGGCGCCGGGCTTGAGGTTCGGCTCGATCTCCTCGCGGTAGACGATCCGCTGCACCTGGTCCGGCGCGAGGATCACGACGACGTCGGCGCCCGCGACGGCCTGGGCCACCGTGGCGACCGCGAGGCCCTCGTTCTCCGCCTTCTCGCGGGACGCCGACCCCTCGCGCAGGCCGACCGTGACGTCGACGCCGGAGTCGCGCAGGTTCAGCGCGTGCGCGTGCCCCTGGCTGCCGTAGCCGATGACGGCGACCTTCTTGCTCTGGATGATCGACAGGTCGGCGTCGTCGTCGTAGAACAGCTCTGCCACGGTGGAACTCCTCGTCGGTGCGTCGGTGGTGCGGGTCTGCGGTGCGGTGGTGAGGGTGTCAGGCGGAGCGCGTCACGCGCTCCAGCGCCCGGTCGGTGATCGAGCGCGGCCCGCGGCCGATCGCCACGATGCCGGACTGCACGATCTCCCGGACGCCGAACGGCTCGAGGGCCGCCAGCAGCGCGGTGATCTTGCTGGGGCTGCCGGTGGCCTCGATGACGACGGAGTCCGGCACCACGTCGACGACGTGGGCGCGGAACAGCTCGACGACCTCCAGGACGTGCCGTCGCTGGGAGAGGTCGGCCCGGACCTTGACGAGCAGCAGCTCGCGCTGGACCGAGGCGTCGTCCTCGAGCTCGACGATCTTGATGACGTTGATGAGCTTGTTGAGCTGCTTCGTCACCTGCTCCAGCGGGAGCTCGTCGACGTCGACGACGACGGTGATGCGTGAGATGTCGTCGTGCTCCGTCGGGCCCACGGCCAGGGAGTGGATGTTGAACGCCCGTCGGGCGAACAGGCCGGCGACGCGGGTCAGGACGCCGGGCTTGTTCTCGACGAGCACCGACAGGGTGTGGCGCGTGCTCATGTCGCGGTTCCTCTCAGTCCTCGCGGTCCCACGCCGGGCTGATGCCGCGGGCGTACTGGATGGCGTCGTTGCTCACGCCGGCGGCGACCATCGGCCACACCATGGAGTCGCGCGACACCGTGAGGTCGAGGACGACGGGGACGTCGTCGATCTCCAGGGCGCGCTTGATGGTGGCGTCCAGGTCGGCGTCCGACTCGCAGCGCAGCCCCACCGCGCCGTAGGCGTCGGCCATCTTGACGAAGTCGGGGATGCGGCGGGTGCCGTGGCCGGTGTGCAGGTCGGTGTTGGAGTAGCGCGACTCGTAGAACAGGGTCTGCCACTGCCGGACCATGCCGAGGGAGGAGTTGTTGACCACCGCCACCTTGATGGGGATGTCGTTGATCGTGCAGGTGGCCAGCTCCTGGTTGGTCATCTGGAAGCAGCCGTCGCCGTCGATCGCCCACACGACGCGGTCGGGGTCGCCGACCTTCGCGCCCATGGCCGCCGGCACGGAGAAGCCCATGGTCCCCAGGCCGCCCGAGTTGATCCACGACCCGGGCCGCTCGTAGCGGATGAACTGCGCCGCCCACATCTGGTGCTGCCCCACGCCGGAGACGAAGATCCCCTCCGGCCCCGTCAGCTCGCCGATGCGCTGGATGACCCGCTGCGGCGCCATGAGGCCGTCGGTCGGCTCGTCGAAGCCCAGCGGGAACGTCTCGCGCCAGTCGTCGATCTGCTTCCACCAGGCCTCGAGGTCGGGCAGGCCGTGCTGCGCGTGCTGGCGCTCGAGCTCCGGCACGAGGTCGCCCAGCACCTCGGCCAGGTCCCCCACGATCGGCACGTCCGCGTAGCGGTTCTTGCTGATCTCCGCCGGGTCGATGTCGGCGTGCACCACCGTGGCGTTCGGCGCGAAGCTCGACAGCTGCCCGGTGACGCGGTCGTCGAACCGCGCGCCGAGGGCGACGACGAGGTCAGCCTTCTGCAGCGCCGCCACCGCGGCGACCGTGCCGTGCATGCCGGGCATGCCGAGGTGCTGCGGGTGCGAGTCCGGCAGCGCGCCGCGGGCCATGAGGGTCGTCACGGCCGGGGCGCCCGACAGGTCGGTGAGCCGCCGCAGCAGGGCGCTGGCGCCGGCGCGCAGCACGCCGCCGCCCACGTAGAGCACCGGCCGGCGCGAGGTCGCCAGCAGCCGCGCCGCCTCGCGCACCTGCTTCGCGTGCGGGCGCGTCACCGGGTGGTAGCCCGGCAGCTCCATCTCCTGCGGCCAGGAGAACGTCGTCTGCGCCTGCATGGCGGACTTCGCGATGTCGACGAGCACCGGGCCGGGGCGGCCCGTCGAGGCGATGTGGAACGCCTCGCCGATGACGCGCGGGATGTCCTCGGGGCGCGTCACGAGGTAGTTGTGCTTGGTGATCGGCATCGTGATGCCGAGCGTGTCCGCCTCCTGGAAGGCGTCCGTGCCGATGAGGGCCGCGCCGACCTGACCGGTGATGGCCACCATCGGGACGGAGTCCATGTTGGCGTCGGCCAGGGCGGTGACGAGGTTCGTCGCCCCGGGGCCGGAGGTCGCCATCGTGACGCCCACCTTGCCCGTCGCGTACGCGTACCCCGCGGCCGCGTGCCCGCCGCCCTGCTCGTGCCGCACGAGGATGTGACGCAGGCGCGTGGAGTCCATCAGCGGGTCGTACGTCGGCAGGATCGCGCCGCCCGGGATGCCGAAGACGACCTCGACCCCGGCCTCCTCGAGGGACCGGACGATCGACTGCGCGCCGGTGCACGCGACGGGGGCGGTCGTCGTGCCGGCGCCCGGGGCGAGCGCACCGACGCTCGTCGGCGTGCCCGTCGCCGTGCCGATGGTGGAACCGGCCGGGACGGGAGCGGGCCGCGCGGCGACGCCGGCGGGCGTCGCCGTGACGGGCGCCGGGGTGTCGGTGGTCGTGGACCGCGCGGTGGCGTGACCCCGCGGCGGTGCCGGGTGGGGAGCCTGCGACATCGATCTCTCCCTGCGTGGGGCGGTGGGTGCTGCTCGGGTGGTCGTCGTGCTGGTGGTGCCGGTGGTCGTGCTGGTGGTGGTGCTGGTCGTGCTCGTCGTCGTGCTGCCCGTGACATGAAAAGACCCCTCGGCCGTCACGGGACGGCGGGCGAGGGGTGAGCGCGCGGACGGGTCCGAGAGCGAGGACTCAGCCTGCGCGCTGCGGGAGTACTACGACGATCGTCTGCACGTCCCTGACAGTACGCCTCGATCCGCGACCGTGTCACGTTCCTCCAGTTCGTCTCAGCATCTGGTTCACGTGTCCGTGTTGCGGACATCTCCGAGATCGATGATGCGGTCGGACGGGCGTGAGCACCCGCCCGACCGCACCCACGGCCGCGACCGTCAGATGAGCACGGCCCCGCGCGAGGCCGACTGCACGAGCTTCTGGTACTTGGCCAGGACGCCGCGCGTGAACCGCGGCGGCAGCGGCTCCCAGCCCGCGCGCCGCGCCTCCAGCTCGGCGGGCTCGACGAGCAGGTCGAGCGTCCCCGAGGCGACGTCGAGCCGGATGCGGTCGCCGTCACGGACGAACGCGATGGGGCCCGCGTCCACCGCCTCGGGGGCGACGTGGCCGACGCACAGCCCGGTCGTCCCGCCCGAGAACCGGCCGTCGGTGAGGAGCAGGACGTCCTTGCCCAGGCCCGCCCCCTTGATCGCCCCGGTGATGGCGAGCATCTCGCGCATGCCCGGGCCGCCCTTGGGGCCCTCGTAGCGGATGACGACGACGTCGCCGGCGCGGATGGTGCCGTCCTCCAGCGCGTCCATCGCCGCGCGCTCGCGCTCGAAGACCCGCGCCGTCCCTTCGAAGACGTCGGAGTCGAAGCCGGCCGACTTCACGACGGCGCCCTCCGGCGCCAGGGAGCCGTGCAGGATCGTGATGCCGCCCGTGCGGTGGATCGGGTCGTCGAGCGCCCGCAGGATCTTGCCGTCCGGGTCCGGCGGCGCGATGTCGGCGAGGTTCTCCGCCATCGTCCGGCCGGTCACCGTGAGGCAGTCGCCGTGCAGCAGGCCGGCGTCGAGCAGCGCCTTCATGACGACGGGGACGCCACCGATCCGGTCCACGTCGTTCATGACGTACCGCCCGAACGGCTTGAGGTCCCCGAGGTGCGGCACCTTCGCGGCGACGCGGGAGAAGTCGTCGAGCGTGAGGTCGACCTCGGCCTCGTGCGCGATCGCCAGCAGGTGCAGCACCGCGTTCGTCGAGCCGCCGAAGGCCATGACCACGGCGATCGCGTTCTCGAACGCCTCCTTCGTCATGATCTGGCGCGCCGTGATGCCGCGGCGCAGCAGCTCGACGACGGCCTCCCCGGAGCGGTGCGCGAACTGGTCGCGGCGACGGTCCGCGCTGGGCGGCGCCGCCGACCCCGGCAGCGACATGCCGAGCGCCTCGGCGACGGACGCCATCGTGTTGGCCGTGTACATGCCACCGCAGGCGCCCTCGCCCGGGCAGATCGCGCGCTCGATGCGGTCGACGTCCTCGCGGCTCATGAGCCCGCGCGCGCACGCCCCGACCGCCTCGAAGGCGTCGATGATCGTGACGTCCTTCTCCGTGCCGTCGGACAGCTTGACCCAGCCCGGCATGATCGAGCCGGCGTAGAGGAAGACGCTGGCCAGGTCCAGGCGCGCCGCCGCCATGAGCATCCCCGGCAGCGACTTGTCGCAGCCGGCCAGCAGCACGGACCCGTCGAGCCGCTCGGCCTGCATGACCGTCTCGACCGAGTCGGCGATGACGTCGCGGCTCACGAGCGAGAAGTGCATGCCCTCGTGGCCCATGGAGATGCCGTCGGAGACGGAGATCGTCCCGAACTCCAGCGGGTACCCGCCGGCCGCGTGCACGCCGTTCTTCACGGCCTTGGCGAGCCGGTCCAGCGACAGGTTGCAGGGCGTGATCTCGTTCCAGGAGCTGGCCACGCCGACCTGGGGCTTGGCGAAGTCCTCGTCGCCCAGGCCGACCGCCCGCAGCATGCCGCGCGCGGCGGTGGCCTCGAGCCCGTCGGTGACCTGGCGGGAACGCGGCTTGATGTCGACGCCCGGGGTGACCCCGGCCACGGTGTCCGTCACGGTGTCCGTCATGGCGCGACTCTACGTCCGCCCCACCGCCCGACGTCGCGCACGCCCGCGGCGGCGCGCGGCCCCGGGGCGTCAGGCGCGGCGGGCGCGGCTCAGGTCGCGCACGGCGCCGCGGTCGGCGCTCGTCGCCATGGCGGCGTAGGCCTGCAGGGCCTTCGAGACGTACCGGTCGCGCGCGACGGGCTGCCACGGGTGCTCCGAGGCCTCCATCTTCGCGCGGCGCTCGGCGAGGACCTCGTCGGGCACGTCCAGCCGGATGAGGCGGGTCTCCACGTCGATCTCGATCCTGTCGCCGTCCTCGACGAGCCCGATCACCCCACCGGCCGCCGCCTCGGGCGAGACGTGCCCCACGGAGATGCCGGACGACCCGCCGGAGAAGCGCCCGTCGGTGATGAGCGCGCAGACCTTGCCCAGGCCCCGGCCCTTGAGGAAGGACGTCGGGTACAGCATCTCCTGCATGCCCGGCCCGCCGGACGGGCCCTCGTACCGCACGACGACGACGTGGCCGGGCTCGACCTCCTTGCGCAGGATCCGGTCGACGGCCTCCTCCTGCGACTCGCAGACCAGCGCGCGGCCGACGAAGTGGAAGACGTCGGGGTCGATGCCGGCGGTCTTGAGCACGGCGCCGTCCTCGGCGAGGTTGCCGCGCAGCACGGCCAGGCCGCCCTCGACGGTGTAGGCGTGGGCGACGTCGCGGATGCAGCCGCCGACAGCGTCCGTGTCGAGGGAGTCCCAGACGTTGCTCGTCGAGAAGGCCTGCGTCGTGCGCACGCCGCCGGGCGCCGCGTGGAACAGGGCCCGGGCACGCTCCGTGGCCTTGCCGCCGCGCACGTCCCAGTCGTCGAGCCACGCGTGCAGCGTCGGGGTGTGCACGCTGGTCACGTCGTGGTCGAGGAGGCCCGCGCGGTCGAGCTCGCCGAGCAGCGCCGGGATGCCCCCCGCCCGGTGCACGTCCTCCATGTGGTAGTCCGGGTGGTTCGGCGCGACCTTCGCCAGGCACGGGACCCGGCGCGAGATGGCGTCGATGTCGGCCAGCGTGAAGTCGACCTCCGCCTCCTGCGCGGCGGCCAGCACGTGCAGCACGGTGTTCGTCGAGCCGCCCATCGCCACGTCGAGCGCCATGGCGTTGGCGAACGCGGCGCGGGTGGCGATGCCCCGGGGGGCGGCGGTGTCGTCCTCGACGTCGTAGTAGCGCTTCGCGAGGGCGACGACCGTGCGCCCGGCCTCGAGGAACAGCTCGCGCCGCGCGCTGTGCGTGGCCAGCGTCGAGCCGTTGCCGGGCAGCGAGAGCCCGAGGGCCTCGGTGAGGCAGTTCATGGAGTTCGCGGTGAACATGCCCGAGCACGACCCGCACGTCGGGCAAGCGTTCTCCTCCACCGTCGCCAGCGCCTCGTCGGAGACGCCCTCGTCGGCGGAGAGGTTGATCGCGTTGATGAGGTTGAGCGGCGTGCGCGCCACCCCGTCGGCGACGACGGCCTTGCCGGCCTCCATCGGCCCGCCGGACACGAAGACCACCGGGATGTTCAGCCGCAGCGCCGCGTTGAGCATGCCCGGCGTGATCTTGTCGCAGTTGGAGATGCACACGAGCGCGTCCGCGGTGTGCGCGTTGACCATGTACTCGACCGAGTCGGCGATGAGGTCGCGGCTGGGCAGGGAGTAGAGCATCCCGCCGTGGCCCATGGCGATGCCGTCGTCGACCGCGATGGTGTTGAACTCCTTGGCGACGCCGCCGGCCTCGCGGATCGCGGAGGCGACGAGGTCGCCCATGTCCTTGAGGTGCACGTGCCCCGGGACGAACTGCGTGTAGGAGTTCGCGATCGCGACGATGGGCTTGCCGAAGTCCTCGCTGCCCATGCCCGTGGCGCGCCAGAGGGCGCGGGCGCCGGCCATGTTCCGGCCGTGGGTGGACGTGCGCGAACGCAGCGGACGGCTCATCGCGAGCGGCTCCTTCGGTGGGGTGGGCCCTCACGGTACGGCGCGGTCCGCGGCCCTCCCGCGCGCGTCCGTCCTGCGGTCAGCCCGTCGGCGGGGCCGTCGTTCAGGACGTCGGCCGGCCCTGCCACGTGCAGACGCACACCTCGTTGCCCTCCGCGTCGGCCAGCACCCAGAACCGCGGCGCGCGCTCGTCGGACACGAGCCGCCCCCCGGCCGCGAGCGCCGCGGCGACGCGCCGGGGCGCCTCGTCCTCGCCCACCGACACGTCCACGTGCAGCCGGTTGCGCTGCGGCCGCGGGGCATCCATGCGCTGGAACCAGACCGACGGCCCCTCGCCCGTGGGCCCGACGAGGGAGTCACCCCTACGCTCGTCGGCGTAGCCGAGGACGGCCCGCCAGAAGGGGCGCACGGCCGGCTCGTCGAGGGCGTCGACCGCGAGCTCCACCGCCTGGACCCGCTCCGGCGCGCCCTCGAGGCCCAGCCGGTCGGCCAGCGCCGAGACGGTCCGGGCGAGCGCCACGTCACGGGCCGTCAGCCCGCCGACGTCGTGGGAGACGAGCGTCACGGTCACGCTGCCCAAGCGCAGCAGCACCTCGGGGTGGTGCCCCGCGGCCTCCGCCGCCTCGGCGACCTGCTGCACCAGCTCGGCGCCGGTGGCGAAGTCGGGACCCGTGAAGACCGCCCGCAGCGTCCCGAGGACGACCCGCCAGTGCCGGGCGTCGACCGCCGCCGCCACGCGCCCGTGCGCCAGGACCTCGTCGTCAGCCATGGGCCCACCGTGCCACCTGAGGGCCGCCCGTGATGACCGGAGCGCGCGGCCGGCGCGGGCGCCGCTAGCGTCGGCGCGTGCCCACCGTGCTGTGGTTCCGCCGGGACCTGCGCCTGTCCGACCACCCCGCGCTCGTCGCGGCGGTCGACGAGGCCCGCGCGCACGGGACGGAGGTCGTCCCGCTGTACGTCCTCGACGACCACCTGTGGGACGTCGCCGGCGCGCCACGCCTGGCCTACCTGGCGGCCGCGCTCGCCGCGCTCGACGCGTCGCTCGACGGGCGGCTCGTCGTGCGGCGGGGCCGGCCGGAGCAGGTGGTGCCCGCCGTCGCGCAGGAGGCCGGCGCGGGCAGCGTCCACGTGACGGCCGCGACGGAGCCGTACGGCCGCCGGCGCGACGAGCGCGTGGAACGGGCCCTGGCGTCGACGGGCGTGGCGCTCGTGCGGACGGGCTCGCCGTACGCCGTCGCGCCCGGCCGGCTCAGCACGGGCGGCGGCGAGGAGTTCAAGGTCTTCACGCCCTTCCGCCGGGCCTGGCTCGCGCACGGCTGGCACTCCCCCGCCCCCCGGCCCCGGTCCGTGCCGTGGGCGGTCCTGCCGTCCGACGGGGTGCCCGCCGCCGTCCCGACGGACGTCGAGCTGCCCACGGCCGGCGAGGCGGCGGCCCGCCGGCGGTGGCACCACTTCCTCGAGCACGACCTGCCCGGCTACGCCGAGCGCCGCAACCGGCCCGACGAGGACGTCACCTCCGTCATGTCGATCCCGCTCAAGTGGGGTGAGCTGCACCCGCGCACGCTGCTGGCCGACCTGGCGGCGGTGCGTCCGGGACCGGGCGGCCCGGGGCAGGCGGACGTGGACTCCTACCGCTCCGAGCTGGCGTGGCGCGAGTTCCACGCCGACGTCATGTGGCACCGGCCGGCGGCCCGGGAGGAGTCGCTGCGCGAGGTGCTGCCCGCCGACGCGTGGGCGGACGGGCCCGAGGCCGACCGCCTGTTCGAGGCGTGGACGGCCGGCCGCACGGGCTACCCGGTCGTCGACGCGGGCATGCGGCAGCTCCTGGCGCTGGGGTGGATGCACAACCGCGTGCGGATGATCACCGCGTCGTTCCTCGTCAAGGACCTGCACATCCGGTGGCAGCGCGGGGCGGCGCACTTCATGGCGCGGCTCGTCGACGGGGACGTGCCGCAGAACCAGCTCAACTGGCAGTGGGTGGCGGGCACGGGCCGCGACGCCGCGCCCTACTTCCGCGTCTTCAACCCGGTGCTGCAGGGCGAGAAGTTCGACCCGGACGGCGACTACGTGCGCCGGTGGGTGCCGGAGCTGCGGGACGTCCCCGGAGCTGCGGTGCACAAGCCGTGGGAGCTCGGGCTGACCGCACCTCCGGACTACCCCGAGCGCATCGTCGACCACGCCCGCGAGCGCGAGCGCGCCCTGGCGGACCTGCAGCGCGCGCGGGACTGGGGCGGGGCTCCGCCGCCACGACGGGTTCGAGGGTCAGCTCACGTGGTCGGCCGCGCGGTCGGGCGCGCGGTCGGGCGCGCGGTCGGGCACGGCGACGAGGTTGACCGGCGGCCGGCCGGCGAGGAGCGCCTCGAGCTGGCGCCGGACGAGCGCGGCCGTGCGGGGCAGGGCGGCGTCGACGTTGCCGCCGAGGTGCGGGGTGATGAGCACGCCGGGCGCGGACCACAGCGGGTGGTCGGCGGGTAGCGGCTCGGGGTCGGTGACGTCCAGCGCGGCGCGCAGCCGGCCGGACGTGAGCTCCGCCAGCAGCGCCGCGGTGTCGACGACCGCGCCGCGCGCGACGTTGACCAGCAGGGCGCCGTCGGGCATCCGGGCGAGGAAGGCGGCGTCGACGAGGCCCCTCGTCCGCTCGGTGAGCGGCGTGGCCAGGACGACGACGTCCGCGCCCGGCAGGAGCGCGGGCAGCTCGTCCACGCCGTGCACGTGCCCCTCGGGCTCCTCCCGCGGCCGTGACGCGACCCGCACGACCTCGGTCTCGAACGCCTCCAGCCGCCGCGCGATCGCGGCGCCGACCGAGCCGTAGCCCACGACGAGCACCCGCCGGTCCGCCAGCGAGGACCGCAGGCGCGGCGCCCAGCGTCCCTGCGCCTGGTCGCGGAGGGCGTCGTCGAGCCCCCGCTGCGAGGCCAGCACGAGCCCGAGCGCCAGCTCGGCCGTGCCGGCGTCGTGGATCCCGCGCCCGTTGGCCAGCGCGACGCCCGGCGGCACGTGCGGCAGGGCGTGCTCGTACCCGGCGCTCGGCAGCTGCAGCAGGCGCAGGTTCGGCACCTGCGCGAGGGCGTCGAAGGCGCCGGGGCGGACGAAGTAGTGCGGGATGACGACGACCGACACCTCGTCGGCCACCGCCGGGTCGAGCGGGGACGCGACGTCCCAGCCGACGAGCCGGACGCGCCCGCCCGGCAGCGGCGGGCCGGGCAGCCCCGACCCCGCACCGAGCACCACGCCCTCGGGCACGGGGCGCCCGTCGAGGTCTGCGAGGCGGGTGAGCAGGTCGTCGTCGGGCAGGGTCACGGTGAGCACGCCGCCATCCTGCCCTGCGGCCGGCGCGCGGCCGTCTCCCGGCGGTGTCACGGCGGTGTCACGGCGGTGTCACGGCGGTGTCACGGCGGTGTCACGGCGGTGTCACGGCGGTGTCACCCGAGCTGCGGCGCCTGCCGTCCCGCCCGGTACTCGTCCTCGAGCAGGCCCATGACGACCGCGTCGCACCAGCGGTCCCCGTCGCGGGCCGCCTCGCGCAACCGCCCCTCGACGACGAACCCGAGGTTCGCGTAGAGCGACTGCACCCGGGGGTTGATGGCGAGCACCTCGAGGCCGACGCGGTGCAGGGCGAGCCCGTCGAAGGCCAGCCCGAGGACGAGCTCGGTCGCCTCGGTGCCGTACCCACGACCGCGGTAGGCGGGCCGCATCGCGAGCCGCAGCCGCGCGGAGCCCGCGACCTCGTCGATGTCGCTCAGCACGATCTCGCCCAGGTACTCGTCGGAGCCGTGGGCGGTGATCGCCAGGTCGACGCGGTCCTCCGCGTCGGCGACCGTGGCCGCCCACCGCTCGACCTCGCGGCGCGTGAACGTCCGGGTGCTCCCGGCCAGGCGGCGGCCCTCCGGGTCGGTGACGGACTCCCAGAGGGCGTCGGCGTCACCGGCCCGGACGGGCCGCAGGACGACCATCTCGCCGATCAGCGTGGGCTTCTCCACGCCCCGCGCCCCCTCAGCCGGCGACGCGCTCGAGGACGAGCTCGCGCACCCGGCCCGCGTCGGCCTGACCGCGGGTGGCCTTCATGACGGCGCCGATGATCGCGCCGACGGGTCCGAGGTTGCCGCCGCGGATCTTGTCGGCGACGTCGGGCTGCGCCGCGAGCGCCGCGTCGATCGCCGCGAGCAGCGGCCCGTCGTCGGACACGATCTCCAGGCCGCGCGCGACGAGCACCGCCTCGGGGTCGCCCTCGCCCGCCAGCACGCCCTCGAGGACCTGCCGCGCGAGCTTGTCGTTGATGCGGCCCGCATCGACGAGGCCCTGCAGCGCCGCGATCTGCGCCGGCGTGATGGGCAGCTCGGCGAGCTCGGTGCCGTCCTGCTTGGCGGTGCGGGCCAGCTCCCCCATCCACCACTTGCGGGCGGCCGCCGGGCTCGCGCCACCGGCGACGGTGGCCTCGATGAGCTCGACCGCGCCGGCGTTGACCACGTCGCGCATCTCGGCGTCGGCGTAGCCCCACTCGCCCTGGAGCCGGCGGCGCCGGGCGGCGGGCAGCTCCGGCAGGGCCGCGCGGATGCTCTCGACCCACGCCGGGTCGGGGACGACCGGGACGAGGTCGGGCTCGGGGAAGTACCGGTAGTCCTCGGCGTCCGACTTCACGCGCCCCGAGGACGTCTCGCCGCGGTCCTCGTGCCAGTGCCGCGTCTCCTGCACGACGGTGCCGCCCTCGTCGAGCACGGCCGCCTGCCGCGACACCTCGTAGCGGACCGCCCGCTCCACCGAGCGGAACGAGTTGACGTTCTTCGTCTCCGTCCGCGTGCCGAGGGGGGCGTCGGGGGACGTGCGCAACGAGACGTTCACGTCCGCTCGGACGTTCCCGCGTTCCATGCGGGCCTCCGAGATACCCAGGGTGCGGAACAGGTCGCGCAGGGTCTGCACGTAGGCACGCGCGACCTCGGGCGCGCGGGCACCGGCCCCGACGACGGGTCGCGTGACGATCTCGACGAGGGGGATGCCGGCGCGGTTGTAGTCGACGAGGGAGTACTCCGCGCCGTGGATGCGGCCCGTGAGGCCGCCGACGTGGGTGTTCTTGCCGGCGTCCTCCTCCATGTGCGCGCGCTCGATCTCCACGCGGAAGGTCGACCCGTCCTCGAGCTCGACGTCGACCCAGCCGTCGTGGGCGATGGGCTCGTCGTACTGCGAGGTCTGGAAGTTCTTCGGGACGTCCGGGTAGAAGTAGTTCTTCCGCGCGAAGCGGCAGCTCTCGGCGATCGAGCAGTTCAGCGCGAGGCCGATGCGGATCGCGTACTCCACGGCGGTGGCGTTGACGACGGGCAGCGCGCCCGGCAGGCCGAGCGAGACGGGGGTCACCTGGGTGTTCGGCTCGCCGCCGAAGGCGACCTCCGCGCCGTCGAACATCTTCGTGCGGGTGCCGAGCTCGACGTGCACCTCGATGCCGAAGACGGTGTCGTAGCGGGCGACGGCGTCGTCGTAGCCGACGAGGGCCGGGGTGGTCGTGGTCATCGCTGCACCTCCAGCTCGGGGGCCTGCGCGAGCAGCGGGCCGCCCCAGCGGCTCTCGAGGGCCGCCTCGAGGGCGGCTCCGACGCGGTAGAGACGGTCGTCGGCCTTCGCGGGCGCGATGACCTGGAAGCCCACGGGCAGCCCGTCGTCCGACAGGCCCGCCGGCAGGGACAGCCCCGGCACCCCGGCGAGGTTCACCGGGATCGTCGCGACGTCGTTGAGGTACATCGCCAGCGGGTCGTCGAGCTTCTCCCCCAGGCGGAAGGCCGTGGTGGGCGCGGTCGGCGAGACGAGGACGTCGGCCTGCGCGAAGGCCGCGGCGAAGTCGCGCTGGATGAGCGTGCGCACCTTCTGGGCCGACCCGTAGTAGGCGTCGTAGTAGCCCGCGGACAGCGCGTACGTGCCGAGGATGATCCGGCGCTTGACCTCGTCGCCGAAGCCGCGGCCGCGGGTGGCGGCCATGACGCGCTCCGCCGTGACCGGGCCGTCCTCGGGCTCCACGCGCAGGCCGAACCGCATGCCGTCGAACTTCGCGAGGTTGCTCGACGCCTCGGCCGGGAGGATGAGGTAGTACGCCTCGAGCGCGTAGCCGAAGTGCGGGCAGGACACCTCGACGACCTCGGCGCCCGCCTCCCGCAGCAGCGTCAGGGACTCCTCGAAGCGGGCCAGCACGCCCGCCTGGTAGCCCTCGCCCTGCAGCTCGCGGACGACGCCGACGCGCACGCCCGACAGGTCGCCGTCGGCACCGCGCCGGGCCGCGCCGACCACGTCGGGCAGCGGCTCGGGGATCGAGGTCGAGTCGAGCGGGTCGTGGCCGCCGACGAGCGCGTGCAGCAGCGCCGAGTCCAGGACCGTGCGCGTGCAGGGGCCGGCCTGGTCGAGGCTGGAGGCGAGCGCGATGAGGCCGTACCGCGACACCGAGCCGTAGGTCGGCTTCACCCCGACCGTGCCCGTGACGGCGGCGGGCTGGCGGATGGAGCCGCCGGTGTCCGTCCCGATCGCCAGCGGCGCCTCGAAGGCGGCCACCGCGGCCGCGGACCCGCCGCCGGAGCCGCCGGGGATGCGATCGAGGTCCCACGGGTTGTGCGTGTCCCCGTACGCCGAGTGCTCGGTGGACGAGCCCATCGCGAACTCGTCCATGTTGGTCTTGCCGAGGATCGGCAGGCCCGCGGCCTTGATGCGGGCGACGAGGGTCGCGTCGTACGGCGGCCGCCACCCCTCGAGGATGCGCGAGCCGGCGGTGGTGGGCACCCCCTGCGTGACGACCACGTCCTTCACGGCGATCGGCACGCCGGCCAGCGCGTGCAGCTCCTCGCCGCGGGCGCGCCGCGCGTCGACGTCCGCGGCGGTGGCGAGGGCGTCCTCGCCGCTGACGTGCAGGAAGGCGTGGACGGCCGGCTCGACCGCCGCGATCCGGTCGAGGTGCGCCTGCGTGACCTCGACGCTGGAGACCTCGCCGGCGGCCAGCGCCTCCGCGAGCTGCGCGGCGCTGCGGCGCGTCAGGTCCGCGGGAGCCCCGCTCGTCACGGCGCTCACGCCTCCTCGCCCAGGATCTGCGGGACCGCGAAGCGGCCCTCCTCGGCGGCCGGCGCGGCGGCCAGGACCGCGCCGCGGTCCAGCGGCGCCACCGGCACGTCCGGCCGGAAGACGTTCGTCAGGGGCAGCGGGTGGCTGGTGGCGGGCACGTCGGGCGTCGCGATCTCGCTCACGCGCGCGACGGACTGGACGATGACGTCGAGCTCACCGGCGAGCCGGTGCAGCTCGGCCTCCGTCAGCTCGATGCGGGCCAGCCCGGCCACGCGCGCGACCTCGTCGCGGGAGAGGGTGGACATGGCCGCGAGTCTAGACGTCAGGCCACGGGCTCCCGGGCGGCCGAGACCAGCGCCAGCAGCGCCTCGGCGTAGGCGTCCTCGGCCGTGTCGGCGGTGAACACCTGCTCCGGACGGGACGCCAGCTCCACGAGCACCTGGTAGCGGCCGTCGGTCGACCGCGCGAGGCTCCGGAACGTCCGGCCGAGGAGGTCGCGCAACTGGTCCTCGCGCGGCAGCCACAGCGCGTCCTCCTGCCGGACGGAGTCCAGCGCCCACTCCGTCGTGCCGTTGAAGCCCAGCACGATCCCGGTCTCGTACCGGTGCGCCTCGACGACCATGTCGGAGATCGTGAACACCTGGTCCTCGAGCTGCTCGGACCGCAGGGTGAACCGGTCGCCCGGCGCGGGCGACCAGCGCAGCCCGGCGGCGCGGAGCCGCTCGGCGTTCAGCAGGGAGATCATCGCGCCAGTATCGCCGTGGCCCGGGCGGGCCGCCGGGCGGGCGACGCGCCCGTGGCGCGACTCACGGGCGCTCCGCGTAGTGGTAGGCGTCGGCCGGCAGGAAGCCCCACCGGGCGTACAGCCGGCGCGCCGCGTGGTTCTCGACCTCGACCTGCAGGAACGCGCGTGCCGCCCCCTCCCGGGCCGCGTGCTGCAGCCCCGCCTCGACGAGGCGTCGCGCCGTCCCGCGTCGTCGCTCCTGCGGGTCGACGACGAGGCACGCGAGCGCGGCCCACCCGTCGGCGGGCGCCACCCGCAGCACGCCCACCGCGGCGCCGGACCGCCACGCCGTGAGGTACGCGGCGGGCGCACCGGTGAGCAGCCGGCGGCCGACGTCGGCCGCGCGACCGTCGCCGTCGGCCTTCTCCGCCAGCCACAGCCGCACCCAGGCGTCGTCGGGCTCGGGGGACGCCGTGACCGTGACGCCGTCGGCCGGCGGCAGGGCCGTGGCGGGCACGGCCGGGAGCGCCGCGACCAGGACGAGCGTGGTCGCCCGGAGGGCGTAGCCCCGCGCGCGCAGCGCCGCGGACAGCGGCCCGGTTGGCGCACCGAGCGGCCCGTCGACCCGCACGGTGGTCGGCAGGGCGGCCGCGGCGTACACCGCCTCGACCTCGTCGAGCCCCTCGAGCAGCGTCGCCACGTCGCGCTCGTCCGGGCCTGCGACGCCGTCCGCGGGCGGGGGCGGCGTCGCGCTGTTGGCGCGCCGCGTCAGGCCCTCGGACAGCCCGACCGTCCAGCCGGCGGCCGTCGTCGTCGTGCGCAGCGGCGGCCACACCGCGCGCTCGACGGCGGCGCCGGGCGCGGGCGGCGGCGACCAGGTGTGGACCCGCAGCACGAACCCGTCGTCGGCGTCCCAGTCCCGCTCGGGCGCGGGCCGGAAGCCCAGGCGGGCGTACAGCCGGTGCGCGGTGAGCATGGAGTCGAGGGTGGAGAGCACGACCCCCGCACGACGGTCGAGGACCGCGCGGACCAGGGCCGCCCGCACGAGCTCCTCCGCCACGCCCCGGCCGCGTGCCGCCGGGTCGACCGCGAGCATGCGCAGCTCCACCTCGCCCGGCCGCGCGACCTCCGCGAAGGGCGAGCCGTGCGGGGCGACCGTCAGCGAGCCGAGCACGGCCCCGTCGTCGGTGCGGGCGACGAGCAACGACGCGTCGCGCCACCGGGACCGCGCGTCGCGCAGCTCGGCCTCGTACTCGTCGTCGCCGTCGAGCAGCCCGTCCGCGAGGTACGCGCCGGCGGTCAGCGCCCCGACGGCGTCGAGCTCGTCCTCGCGGACCGGCCCCACCGACCAGGGCGCGAGCGGGATGCCCCCGAGCGGCAGCGCTGCCGCCGTGCGCGCCGTCACGCCTCGCCCTCGGTCCCGTCGGCTGCCGACCCCTGCTCCACCGGCTCCTGCTCCACCGGCTCCTGCTCCACCGGCTCCTGCTCCACCGGCTCCTGCTCCACCGGCTCCTGCTCCACCGGCTCCTGCTCCGCCGGGTCCTGCTCCGCCGGGCCGAGCGCCGCCGGCCCGCCGGCCAGGAGCACCTCGAAGGCCTCCTCGTCGAGGATGCGCAGACCGAGCTCGCGGGCCTTGGCCTCCTTCGAGCCCGCGTTCTCCCCGACGACGACGTAGTCGGTCCGCTTCGAGACGCTGCCCGCGGCCTTGCCGCCACGGGCGAGGACGGCCTCCTTGGCCGAGTCCCGGCTGAACCGCTCGAGGCTGCCGGTCACGACCACGGTCAGCCCTTCGAGCGTGCGCTCGACGCCGGCGTCCCGCTCGTCGCGCATGCGGACGCCGGCGGCCGCCCACCGCCGGACGATCTCGCGGTGCCAGTCCCCGTCGGGCCCGGTGAACCAGTCCACGATGGACTCGGCGATGACCGGGCCGATGCCCTCGACCTGCGACAGCTCCGCCACCGCGTGCTCGGGGCCGACGTCCACGACCTCCTCCAGCGCGTCCATCGACCCGAGGTGCGTGGCCAGGGCGCGGGCGGCCGTGGGCCCCACGTTGCGGATGCTGAGGCACACGAGCACCCGCCACAGCTCCTTGCCCTTGGCGGCGTCGAGCTGGTCGAGCAGCGTGAGCGCCGATTCCGACGGCGCCCAGTCGGGCAGGGTGCGCCCCTCCGCCTCGGCCGCCGCCCGGGCGGCACGGCCGTGCCGCAGCACCCGGCGGAACGGCGTGCGCCGGCGGACCGTCCCGTCCTCGTCCTGCCGCGGCAGTCCCGTCTCGGGGTCGCGCACGACGACCTCGACCTGCGCCAGCCGCTCGAGGCTCGCCCGGCGGACCCGCTCCACGGTCTCCGCGGGCGCGTCCAACGGGTACGCGACGAGGTCGAACAGGTCCGCCTCGTTGACCACCGGGGGCACCGCCGGGGTCTCGGGCTGGGTCAGCGCCGCGGCCGTCACCTCCCCCAGCGCCTCGATGTCCAGCCCGCCGCGCGACCCGATGTGCTCCACCCGTCCCCGCACCTGCGCGGGGCACGCCCGCGCGTTGGGGCAGCGCAGGTCCACGTCGCCCTCCCGCATCGGCCGCAGCGGCGTGCCGCACTCGGGGCAGTCGCGCGGCATGTGCCAGGTGATGCGGGGGACGTCGTCGTCCGGCGTGGCGGGCGCCGGGCCGACGATCTCGGGGATGACGTCGCCCGCCTTGCGCAGCACCACCACGTCGCCGACCCGGACGCCCTTCGCGGCCACGACGTCCTGGTTGTGCAGCGTCGCCTGCCGCACCGTCGACCCGGCGACCACGACGGGCTCCATGACGCCGAACGGGGTGGCACGCCCGGTCCGGCCGATGCCCACCTCGATGGCGAGCAGGCGGGTGTTCACCTCCTCCGGCGGGTACTTGTAGGCGATCGCCCAGCGGGGGGCCCGGCTCGTCGCGCCGAGGCGCCGCTGCAGCGCGATCTCGTCGACCTTGACGACGAGCCCGTCGATCTCGTGCTCGACGTCGTGGCGGTGCGCGCCGACGCTCTCGACCATGGCGAGGACCTCGTCGAGCCCCGTGAGCACGCGCGAGTGGGAGGAGACGGGGATCCCCCAGCCGGCGAGCAGGTCGTAGACCTGGCTCTGCCGCTGCACGCCGGTGCCGCCGCCGGCGCCCCACCGCAGCGCCCCGATGCCGTGCGCGTACATCCGCAGCGGTCGCGAGGCGGTCACACGCGGGTCCTTCTGCCGCAGGGATCCCGCAGCGGCGTTCCGCGGGTTGGCGAAGGGCGCCCTGCCCGCGCGCACCTGCGTCTCGTTGAGCGCCGCGAAGGCCTCGACCGGCAGGAAGACCTCCCCCCGGACCTCGATGAGCTCGGGGTGCCCGGCGGGGTCCCCCGCGAGCTCGGCCGGGATGGTCGCGATGGTGCGGACGTTGAGGGTCACGTCCTCACCCGTGCGACCGTCACCCCGGGTCGCGGCACGGACGAGGCGGGCCGGCCCGTCGTCCGTGCGCTCGTAGAGCAGCGCGATGGCGAGCCCGTCGATCTTCAGCTCGCACAGGTGGTGCAGGTCCGCCCCGGCGACGTCGAGGTCGCGCTGCACCCGGTCGGCCCACGCCCGCAGGTCCTCCGCGGAGAAGGCGTTGTCGAGCGAGAGCATCCGCTCCACGTGCTCGACGGCGGCGAAGTCCGTCGAGAACGTGCCGCCGACGCGCTGGGTCGGCGAGTCGGGCGTCCGCAGGTCGGGATGGGCCTCCTCAAGGGCGGCAAGCGCACGCAGCACCTCGTCGTACTCCGCGTCGCTGACCACCGGGGCGTCGCGGACGTAGTACGCGAACTGCCAGTCCCGCACCCGCCGCGCCAGCCCGTCCCACCGGTGGCGGACCTCCGCGGACGCCGGGGGGACGGCGGACGGCACGGCGGACGGCACGGCGGCTCCGGGGGTGGCGCTGGTCATGGCGCCATCGTGGCCCACCCCACCGACACGTGCACCGAGACGTGCACCGAGACGTGCACCGACACGTGTCGGCACGTGCACGTCCGGACCGGCTCAGCCCTCGGCGCGCTCCGCCACGACGAGCGCCGCGCGCGCCAGGCCCGCGAGCGCCGCCCGCGCGTCGGCCGACGACCGCCCACCGGTCCCCGCACCCCCCGCCGCACCGCCCGCCGTACCGCCCGCCGCGCCGCCGCCCGTCGACGCACCGCCGTCGAGCAGCACGACGTCCCGCAGCCGCGCCACCTCCAGCCCGGTGCGGCGCCACGGGTCGAGGAGCGTCGCGGCCTGGCCGGCGACGTCCGGGCCGGCGCACTGCGACGACGCCCGCGGGGGCAGCTGGGCCCACAGGGCGGTACCGCCCTCCACGACCTCCGCCACGCCCTCCCAAGCGGCCTCGTCGAGCCCGGCGACGGTCACCCCGACGCCGTCCACCCCGGCCGTCGTCGCCACCCGGACCGCCAGCCGCGCCGCCCCGCCGTGCACGACGACGGCCTCGGCACCGGCGGCGCGCAGCCCGTCGGCCACGGTCCGCACCCGCTCCGCTGCGACCGGTGCGGGCACCGCCCGCAGGCGCGCGTAGCCGGAGAACGACGGAAGGACCCCGGCGACGACGGCCGCCAGCAGGGGCTCGTGCAGCAGCACCTGCGGCCGCGCACCGGGCAGCGCCCGCCGGAGGGCCGCCAGGTGCTCGCCCAGACCCGCGGCCTGCGACTCGGCCAGCTCGCGCAGCGCCCCCTCGTCGCCCACCGCGCGGTCGCCGCGCGCGAGGTAGAGGCTCGCGGCCAGCGAGAGCGGCCCGAGCACGGGCACCACCCACGGGCCGTCCCAGCCGTGTGCGGCGACGGCCAGCGCGTCGACGTCCTGGCGCAGGAGCGCCGCCGCCCGCGCCGCGTCGTGCCCCGGCCGGTCCGCGAGGCGCCAGCCGTGCGGCCCGAGCTCGACCGGCAGGTCCGCGAGCAGCGCCGCGGCGCGGCCCGTCGCGTCGGCCCACGGCCCCCGCGCGGGCAGCAGCACGGAGAACGGCAGCCCGACGACGCCGTCCGGCACCTCCGCGAGGTCGCCGACGACCGTGGCCTGCGCCTCCAACGGGTCCGTCCCGGGCCAGGGGCCCGCCCCCGTGACCGCGGTCACCGGCCCTCGCCTGATGCGCCGGCGAGGGCGTCCGCCGACGCACCCGGGGGCGGCGCGTCGTCGGCAGGAGCGCGGCGGGCGCGACCCGCCCCCGTCACCGTGGCCTGGCCCAGCACGCGGTCGCCGTCGTACAGCACCAGCGACTGCCCCGCGGCGACCCCGCGCAGCCCGGCCTCCTCGGCGACCCGCACGTCGAGCACGCCGTCGCGCAGGCGCACGACCGCCGGCACCGGCGTGCCGTGCGCGCGCACCTGCACGAGGACGTCGACGGGCTCCGCCCCCGGCGCCGGCACGTACCAGACAGCCCGGTCCGCGGTGATCCATCCGACGGCGAGGTCCTCCGCCGACCCCACCACCACGCGGTTGCGGACGGGCTCGACCGCCAGCACGTACCGCGGCCGCCCGTCCGGCGCCGGGCGCCCCAGCCGCAGGCCCCTGCGCTGGCCCACGGTGAAGCCGTGCGCCCCGTCGTGGCTGCCCAGGACCGCCCCGTCCGTGTCGACGACCTCCCCGGGCCGCGTCCCCAGGGCGCGGTCGAGGAAGCCGCGCGTGTCCCCGTCGGCGACGAAGCAGATGTCGTAGGAGTCGGGCTTCGAGGCCACGGGCAGGCCCCGCGCGGCGGCCTCGCGGCGCACCTCGTCCTTCGACGCGGCGTCCCCGAGCGGGAACAGCGTGCGCGCCAGCCGCTCCGGGCCGGTGACGGCCAGGACGTAGGACTGGTCCTTCGCCGCGTCGCGGGCGCGGTGCAGCGCCGGCACCCCGTCGGGCCCGGCGACGAGGCGCGCGTAGTGCCCGGTGCAGACCGCGTCGAAGCCCAGCGCCAGCGCCTTGTCGAGCAGCGCCGCGAACTTCACGTGCTCGTTGCACCGCACGCACGGGTTGGGCGTGCGACCGGCCGCGTACTCGGACAGGAAGTCCGCCACGACGGTCCGCTCGAACCGCTCCGACAGGTCCCACACGTAGAAGGGGATGCCCAGGACGTCCGCGGCCCGCCGCGCGTCGCCCGCGTCCTCGATGGAGCAGCACCCCCGCGACCCCGTGCGGTGCTGCTCCCGCTGCCGTGACAGCGCCATGTGCACGCCGACGACGTCGTGCCCGGCCTCCTGAGCCCGCGCCGCGGCGACCGCCGAGTCGACCCCGCCGGACAGGGCGGCGAGCACCCGCATCAGGAGGCCACCTCGACCGGCGTCGCCGCGTCGAGCGCGCCGCCGACCAGCCCCGCCGCCCGCGCCCGCTCGACGGCCCCGGGCAGGACGGCCAGCAGCGCGTCGACGTCCGCGGCCGTGGAGGTGCGGCCCAGGCTGAACCGCAGCGCGCCCCGCGCGTCCGCCTCGTCGACCCCCATGGCCAGCAGCACGTGGCTCGGCTGCGCGACGCCGGCCTGGCAGGCGGAGCCCGTCGAGGCCTCGACGCCGGCGGAGTCCAGCAGGTAGAGCAGGGAGTCGCCCTCGCAGCCGGGGAAGGTGAAGTGGGCGTTGCCGGGCAGGCGCCGGCCGGTGTCGGCGGGCCCCCGCAGGACCGCGTCCGGCACCGCGGCGCGGACGCGGGCGACGAGGTCGTCGCGCAGCGCGGCCAGCGCCAGGGCGTGCTCGTCGAGCCCGGACACCGACTCCGTGACCGCCGCGGCGAAGCCCGCCACGAGCGGCGCGACGAGCGTCCCCGACCGGATGCCGCGCTCCTGGCCGCCCCCGTGCAGCACGGGCGTCACGGGCGCGTCGCGCCGCACGACGAGCGCGCCGACGCCCCCCGGCCCCCCGGTCTTGTGCGCCGAGACCGTCATGGCGTCCAGCCCGGAGGCGGAGAAGTCGACCGGCAGCTGCCCCACCGCCTGCGCGGCATCCGCGTGGACGGGCACGCCGTGGCGGTGCGCGAGCGCGACCACCTCGTCGAGCGGCTGCAGCGCCCCGACCTCGTTGTTCGCCCACATGACGGAGACGAGCGCGGTCGTCGCGGCGCGCTGCTCGAGCTCCGCCCGCAGGGCGCCCACGTCCAGCACGCCCTCGCCGTCGACGGGCAGCAGCACCACCTCGGCACCCGCGTGCTCGGCGAGCCAGAACGCCGGGTCAAGCACGGCGTGGTGCTCGACCGCGGCGACGAGGACGCGCCGCCGCTCGGGTGCGGTGGTGCGCCGACCCCAGAACAGCCCCTTGACGGCGAGGTTGTCGGCCTCGGTGCCGCCGGAGGTCCACACGACCTCGCTCGGCCGCGCGCCCAGGGCCCCCGCCACCGCCTCGCGCGACTCCTCGACGACGCGGCGCGCCGCACGGCCCGCCGCGTGCAGCGAGGAGGGGTTGCCGGTCCGCCCCCAGGCCTCCGCGAGGACCTGCCGGACGGACGGCAGCAGCGGCGTGGTCGCCGCGTGGTCCAGGTAGGCGCTCATCGTCGCCAGTCTACGGACGCCCCGACGGGCGCCACGCGGCGGTCGCACCCGCCGGTGGCCGGGCGTGACCTGGCAGGATGACCGCCGTGAGCCCCGAGGACGCCGTCGAGCTGCCGATCGCCTTCAGCGGTCAGCGGCTCGACTGGCGCGACCTGCCCCGCTCGGTCCGCACCCGCATCGAGGAGCACTGCCACGCGCGCGTCTCGGCGGTGATCGGCGCGACCACGGGCTTCTCCCCGGGCTTCGCCTCCGTGCTGGAGCTGTCGGACGGGCGCGACGTCTTCGTCAAGGCGGTGTCTCCCGAGCAGAACCCCACCTCGGTCGAGCTCGCGCGCTCGGAGCTCCGCGTGTCGGCGGGCCTGCCGCTCGACGTGCCCGCCCCCCGCCTGCAGTGGTCCTTCGACGACGGCACGTGGGTGGTCCTCGGCTTCGAGGTCGTGCACGGCTGGTCGCCGGAGCTGCCGTGGCGCGAGCAGGACCTCGCCGCCGTGCTGGACGCGCTCGTGCCCCTGGCGGACGCCGAGCCCCTGCCTGGCCACGCCCTCCCGCGCACGGACGACCTGCTGGCCGAGGACTTCACCGGCTGGCGGCGGCTGCACCTGCTGGCCGACGGGGATCCCGCCCTCCTGCACCGGCCGGGCTCGCACGACGAGCTCGTCTGGCCGGCCGAGCTCGCGGCCTGGACCCGCCACGAGCTGGAGCAGCTCGTGCTGTGGGAGCAGGACGCCACGGCGGTGCTCGCGGGTGAGGCTCTGGTGCACGGGGACCTGCGCGCCGACAACGTCCTCATCGACGCCGAGCGCCGGGTCTGGTTCATCGACTGGCCGCACGCCAGCGTGGGCGCGCCCTGGATCGACCTGGCCTTCATGCTGCCGAGCGTCAGCCTCCAGGGCGGCGGCCGCCCCGACGAGCTGTTCCGCTCCCACCCGGTGGCGGACGGCGTCCACGACGACGAGCTGCGCGCGGCGCTCGCCGGGCTGTCGGGGTACTTCGTGTGGAACGCCCGCCAGCCGGCGCCACGGGGCATCCCCAACCTGCGCCGGTTCCAGCACGCGCAGGGCATCGCCGCGCTGGGCTGGCTGCGCCGCCTGAGCTGACGCGGCGGGACCGCGCGTCCGGGGGGCCGCCGCCCGGCGGCCGCGCAGCGGCACGGCAGCCGGCGACGACGTCAGCCCCGCAGCCGCCGCAGCTCGGCGGCCGCCTGCGGCAGCACGGTGAACAGGTCGCCGACGATGCCCAGGTCGGCGATCTCGAAGATCGGCGCGTCGGGGTCGGCGTTGACGGCGACGATCGTCCCCGAGGCCTGCATGCCGCCGCGGTGGTGGACCGCGCCGGACACCCCGGCGCCGATGTAGAGCCGCGGCGAGATCGTCACGCCGGTCTGGCCGATCTGCGCGTCGTGCGCGATCCAGCCCTCGTCGGTGGCGACGCGCGTCGCGCCGACCGCCCCGCCGAGCACGTCGGCGAGCTCCTCGACCGGCGAGAAGTCGCCCTCCGTGCCGCGGCCCCCGACGACGACGACGTGGGCGCTCGACAGGTCGGGCCGCCCGCTGACGTCCCGCTCGGTGCGCTCGACGAGCGTCACGGCGGCCGCCACGGCGTCGGGGACGAGCGGCACGTCGACGACCTCCGGCGCCGTGGCCGCCTCCGCCGGCGCGGCCGGCACGGCGTTGGCCTTCAGCGTGACGACCGCGAGCGGCGTCGCCACGGCGCACCGCGTGGTCCACGTGCCCGCGAACACGGTCTTGCCGGTGACGACCCGTCCGTCCTCGACGACGACGTCGTCCGCGTCGGTGACGACCCCGGCACCCGTGCGCACGGCGAGCCGGGCCGCGACCTCCTTGTTCTCGAAGGAGGACGCGAGCAGCACCGCGCGCGCGCCGGCGACCTCGTCGAGCAGCGTCGTCAGCCCCTGGGCGACGAGGGCCGTGCCGTGCGTGCCGCCCTCCGCCACCAGCCGGTGCACGCGGGCCACGCCGAGCGTGCCGAGGTGCTCGAGCACGGCGGGCGCGGGGGTGTCCCCCTCGTCACCGGCGACCCAGACCGCCTCGACGGCGCCGCCGGCGGCGAGGCCGCGCGCCGCCGTGCACAGCTCGTCCGTGGGGGCGCGCAGCGTCCCGTCGGCCGTGTGCTCGAGCAGCACCAGCACGGGGGCGGGCGCGGCGGTCGTCGTGTCGGTCACGGTGGGGTGCCTCTCTCGGCGGACGGCGTGGTGCGGCGGGTGCGGGGAGGTGGGGCTGGTGCCGGGCCTAGACGAGCCCGCGCTCGACGAGGAACTGCGCGAGCCGCACGCCCCCGTCGCCGGTGTCCTGCACGAGCACCCGGTCCTCGCGCGGCGGACGCGGACGGGCGACGAGCACCTGCGTGCGCGCCCCGACCGCGCCGGTGAGCGCCGGGTCGACCCCCAGGTCGTCGAGCGACAGGACGGTCACCGGGGCCTTGCGCGCCGCCATGATCTGCTTGAAGCCGGGGTAGCGCGGGTCGTTGGCCTGGTCCGTCACGGACACCACCGCCGGCAGCGGGGCGCGCAGGGTCTCGCTCGCGTGGTCGAGGTCGCGCCGCGCCTGCACCGTCCCGCCCGAGGCCGCGTCGCCCTCGACCTCCAGCGCGGAGGCCAGCGGCAGCGCCGGCACGCCGAGGAGCTCGCCGAGCATCGTCGGCAGCAGCGACGTCAGGCCGTCGAGGCCCGCCATGCCCAGCACGACGAGGTCGACCGGCCGCTCCTGGCCCAGGTGGCGGACGGCGGCGGCGAGGACCTGCGCGGTGCCGACGGCGTCCGCACCGGCCACGCGGTCGTCGAGCACGTGCACGGCTGCGCCCGCGCCCATCTGGAGGGCTTTGCGCACGGCCTCGACGGCGTCCTCCGGCCCGACGGTCAGAGCGACGACCTCGTCGTCGTCGCCGCCGCGGGCCTCGACCAGCGCCAGGGCCGCCTCGACGGCGTTCTCGTCGAGCTCGTTCAGGGTGCCGTCGCCCCCGTCCCGCACGGTCCGCCCGTCGTCGCCCAGGGAGCGCTCGGACTGGATGTCGGGCACGTGCTTCACGCAGACCACGATCCTCACGCCCGCGAGGCTACCGCGCCCCGGCGACGCGCCCGCCCGCGCGTCCGCGGGAGCCCGTGAGCCGTCCACAGCCCGTCACGGCGTGGGTTCCACCCGGTCGGGCGCACCGCCCGGCCCGGCCCTGCCCCATCATGGGACCCGTGCAGCCGAGCCCGCGCCGCGACGCCCCCCCACGCCTCGGCGTGCACGTGGCCGGGGACGGCGTCGAGGTGGCGGTCCTCGCCTCGCACGCCACGGGCGTCGACCTGTGCCTGCTCGACGAGGACCCGTCGGGCGGCACCGCCGAGCGGCGGGTCCCGCTCCGCGGCCCGTCGCACGGGGTGTGGAGCGCCACCGTGCCCGGTGTGCGGCCGGGGCAGCGCTACGGCTTCCGGGCCCACGGCGCCTGGGACCCGGCCGCGGGTCTGCGGCACAACCCGGCCAAGCTCCTCGTCGACCCGTACGCCCGCGGCCTCGTGGGCGCGGTGGGGCACGGGCCCGAGAGCTACGGCCACGTCGTCGACCACGCGCTGCGGGGCGACTGGTACGGCGCCGCCGACCCCCGGGACTCCGCCGGGTCCGTGCCGCACGCCGTCGTCGTCGACGTCGCGGCACTGCCGGGTCCGGACCCGGCGGTCAACCGGCCCTGGGTCCCGTGGGACCGCACGGTCGTCTACGAGGCGCACGTGAAGGGCCTGACCGCCCTCGCCCACCACCTGCCGCCGGAGCTGCGCGGGACGTATGCGGGCCTCGCGCACCCGGCGGTCGTCGCGCACCTGCTCGCGCTCGGCGTCACCGCGGTCGAGCTGCTGCCGGTGCACGCCTTCTCCGACGAGCCGCACCTCGTCGCCAAGGGGCTGCGCAACTACTGGGGCTACAGCACGCTCGGGTTCTTCGCGCCGCACGCCGCGTACGCCACCGCGGCCGCCCGCGCGGC
The DNA here is from genome assembly GCF_900111925.1 of Cellulomonas marina. Classification (GTDB taxonomy): domain Bacteria; phylum Actinomycetota; class Actinomycetes; order Actinomycetales; family Cellulomonadaceae; genus Cellulomonas; species Cellulomonas marina. The sequence continues at coordinate 9,786 of NZ_FOKA01000008.1, read as the reverse complement.
CGGTCCGGCGGCCGTCCTGGCGGAGCTGCGCACCACGGTCCACGCGCTGCACGAGGCCGGGCTCGAGGTCCTGCTCGACGTGGTCTACAACCACACGGCGGAGGGCGGGCAGGGCGGCCAGCACCTGTCGTGGCGCGGCCTGGACAACTCGCTGTACTACCTGCACGACGGGAACGTCCCGGCCACGTACGCCGACGTCACGGGGACCGGCAGCACGCTCGACTTCCGCCGCACGGCCGTCGTGCGCCTCGCGCTGGACTCCCTGCGGTACTGGGCGCAGGTGGTCGGCGTCGACGGGTTCCGGTTCGACCTGGCGGTGACGCTGGGCCGCGACTGGAGCGGGTTCACGCCGCAGCACCCGTTCCTCGTCGCCCTGGTGACCGACCCCGTGCTGCACGGGCTGAAGATGGTCGCCGAGCCGTGGGACGTCGGCTCGGGCGGCTGGCGCACGGGGCAGTTCCCCGAGCCCCTGGCCGAGTGGAACGACCGGTTCCGCAACGCCGTGCGCTCCTTCTGGCTCGCCGACCCCGGCCGCGCCGCCCACGGCCTGCCCGGGCACCGGCTGCGGGACCTGGCCACGCGCCTGTCCGGCTCCGTCGACCTCTTCGGGCACGGAGATCCGCCCCTGAGCCGCGGCACGGTGGCGTCCGTGAACTTCGTGACCGCCCACGACGGCTTCACGCTGGCGGACCTCGTCGCCTACGACCACAAGCACAACCTGGCGAACGGGGAGAACAACCGGGACGGGACCGACGACAACCGGTCCTGGAACCACGGCATCGAGGGCCCCGTGACGGCGGACTCCCCCGGCGCCGCGATCGTCCCGCTGCGACGCCGCTCCGTGCGGAACCTGCTCGCCACGCTCCTGCTGTCCGCCGGCACCCCGATGATCACCGCCGGCGACGAGATGGGCCGCACCCAGCAGGGCAACAACAACGCGTACTGCCAGGACGACGAGACGTCGTGGGTGCGGTGGGACCGCTCGCCGTGGCGGGAGGACCTCCTGGCCACGGCGCGGCGGCTCGTCGAGCTGCGCGCGCTGCACCCGACGCTGCGCACGCCGCGGTTCTTCACGGGGCGGCCGCGGCGCGAGGGCGGCCCGCCGGACCTTGGGTGGTACGACGCCGCCGGCGACGCCATGGACCACGCCCGGTGGCACTCGACGGACCTGCGGACGCTGCAGATGGTGCGGACGACGGACGGCACGGACGACGGACCCGGCACCGACCCCCGCACCGACCCCCACACCGACGACCGCACCGACGACCGCACCGACGGACGTCACGACGACGGCCACGACGCCACGCTCCTCGTCGTGCACGGCGGGCTGGCGCCCGTGACGGTCACGCTGGCCGCCTGCCCGGACCTGCCCGGCGGCGGGGGCGCCGCGTGGCGCCTCGTCTGGGACTCCGTCTGGGAGCACCCGGCGGAGGAGCGGTCGGCGGCGATCGAGGGCGGCCTGCGTCCCGCGCCCGACGGCACCGCGCTGCTCGAGCCGCTCAGCCTGCGGCTGTACGTCGCGGGCTGAGGGATCCCTCGTCGCGCCACCGGATGCCCGCCCCCCGACCCTGACAGTAGGTTGCCGGGTGTGACCTCCACATCGATCACGAAGGTCGGCCGCATCCCCGTCGTCGACGTCTGGCCCGTCGCCGAGGCGGGCCGGTTCCCGGCCAAGGCCGCCGTCGGGGAGGCGTTCGCCGTGCAGGCGACGGTCTTCCGCGAGGGCCACGACGCCGTCGCCGCGACCGTCGTCCTCACCCGCCCCGACGGCTCGGACCACTCCTGGCAGCGGATGCGCGACATCGCGCCGGGCCTGGACCGCTACGAGGGCACCGTGGTGCCGGATCGGCCCGGCGACTGGACGTTCCGCGTGGAGGGATGGTCCGACCCGTACGCGACCTGGGTGCACGACGCCGCCCTCAAGGTGGCCGCCGGGGTCGACGTCGAGCTCATGCTCACGGAGGGCGCGCTCCTGCTCGGGCGGGCCGCGGCCCGGCGGGGCCCGGACGCGATGACCGCCGCGGGCGCCTCGACGCTCAAGCGCGCCGTGGCCGAGCTGCGGGACACGACGCTGACCCCGGACGCCCGGCTCGCCGCCGGCCTCACGCCGGCGGTGCGGGACGCGCTGGCGGAGGCCCCGCTGCGCGAGCTCGTCACGGCGTCGGCCGCGTACCCGCTGCGCGTCGACCGTCCGCTCGCGCTGCACGGCTCCTGGTACGAGCTGTTCCCCCGCTCGCATGGCGCGACGTACGACGAGGCGACCGGCGAGTGGACGTCCGGCACGCTGCGGACGGCCGCTGACGAGCTGCCGCGGATCGCGCAGATGGGCTTCGACGTCGTCTACCTGACGCCGATCCACCCGATCGGCACCACGCACCGCAAGGGGCGCAACAACAGCCTCGACGCGCAGCCGGGCGACCCGGGCTCCCCCTACGCCATCGGATCGGCCGACGGCGGCCACGACGCCATCGAGCCGAGCCTGGGCACCTTCGACGACTTCGACGCCTTCGTCGCGCGCGCCGCGTCGCTCGGCCTCGAGGTCGCCCTCGACGTGGCCCTGCAGTGCTCCCCCGACCACCCCTGGGTCACCGAGCACCCCGAGTGGTTCACCACGCGTGCCGACGGCACGATCGCCTACGCGGAGAACCCGCCGAAGAAGTACCAGGACATCTACCCCCTGAACTTCGACAACGACCCCGAGGGCATCGCGGCCGAGATCCGCCGCGTCCTGCAGGTCTGGATCGACCACGGCGTCACCCTCTTCCGCGTCGACAACCCCCACACGAAGCCCCTGAGCTTCTGGGAGTGGCTCCTCGCGGACGTGCGGCGCGACCACCCGGACGTCATCTTCCTGTCGGAGGCGTTCACGCGGCCGTCCATGATGCTGACCCTCGCCAAGGTCGGGTTCCACCAGTCCTACACGTACTTCACGTGGCGGAACACGAAGGAGGAGCTCGAGGAGTACCTCGCGCGCGTCGGTGGCGAGGAGGCGCCGTGGCTGCGCCCGAGCTTCTGGCCGACGACCCACGACATCCTCCCGCCGTACCTGCAGCAGGGCGGGGTGGGCGGCTTCGCGGTCCGCGCGGTCCTCGCGGCGACGGGATCGCCCACGTGGGGCGTCTACTCCGGCTACGAGCTCGTCGAGAACGTGCCCCGCCCGGGCGTCGAGGAGCAGGTCGACAACGAGAAGTACGAGTTCCGCCCCCGTGACTGGTCGCAGGCGGACCGGTACGGCATCTCGCTGCTCATCGGCCGGCTCAACGAGATCCGCCGCACGCACCCGGCGCTGCAGCAGCTGCGCAACGTGCGCATCCACCCGACGAGCGACCCTGCCCTCGTCGCGTTCTCCCGCCACCTTCCGGCGGAGCACTCCCCGACGGGCCGTGCCGACACGGTCGTCGTCGTCGTCAACATCGACCCCTGGACCACGCGGGACGGTTTCGTGCAGCTCGACCTGGCCGAGTTCGGCCTCGCCCCCGACGCCGCGGTGACGGCGTACGACGTGCTCTCGCGGGAGACCTACGAGTGGGGGCCCCAGGTGTACGTGCGCCTCGACCCGCAGGTCCGCTGCGCCCACGTCGTCCACCTGGGGCAGCGGTGACGGCGACGACGGGCGCGACGCCCGCCGCCGCCCCGGAGCCGGCGCCGCTCACCGGCCAGATCGCCCTGTCCGCGCTGCCCCCGCGCCGCCAGCCCCTCGTCCCCCATCCCCACGAGACGGCGACGGGCCTGTCCGACGACCCCGAGTGGTACCGCACGGCGGTGTTCTACGAGGTCATGCTGCGCTCGTTCTCCGACTCCGACGGGTCGGGCACGGGCGACCTGCGCGGCCTCATCGCCCGGCTGGACTACCTGGCGTGGCTCGGGATCGACTGCCTGTGGCTGCCGCCGTTCTTCCCCTCGCCCATGCGCGACGGCGGCTACGACATCTCCGACTACACCGCGATCGCGCCGCAGTACGGCACGACGGCGGACTTCGCCGAGCTCATGGAGCGGGCGCACGCGCGCGGCATCCGCGTGGTCATCGACCTCGTCATGAACCACACGAGCGACCAGCACCCGTGGTTCCAGGCGTCCCGGCAGGACCCGGAGGGCCCGTACGGCGACTTCTACGTGTGGAGCGACGACAACACGCGCTACCAGGACGCGCGCATCATCTTCGTCGACACGGAGACGTCCAACTGGACCTTCGACCCGGTCCGCCGCCAGTACTTCTGGCACCGCTTCTTCAGCCACCAGCCGGACCTGAACTTCGAGAACCCGCGCGTGCGCGAGGCGATGCTCGACGTCGCCCGCTTCTGGCTGCGGATGGGCGTCGACGGGTTCCGGCTCGACGCCGTGCCCTACCTCTTCGAGGAGGAGGGCACGAACTGCGAGAACCTGCCGCGGACGCACGAGTTCCTCGCTGACGTGCGCGCGATGATCGACGCGGAGTTCCCGGGCCGCATCACGCTGGCCGAGGCCAACCAGTGGCCCGAGGACGTCGTGCACTACTTCGGCACGCCGGAGCGGCCCGAGTGCCACATGTGCTTCCACTTCCCCGTCATGCCGCGGATCTTCTACTCCATCCGCGACCAGCGGGCGACGCCGATCATCGACATCCTCGCCGACACCCCGCCCATCCCGGCGGTCGGCGGGCAGTGGAGCACCTTCCTGCGCAACCACGACGAGCTCACCCTCGAGATGGTGTCCACCGAGGAGCGTGCGGCCATGTACGGCTGGTACGCACCCGACCCGCGCATGCGCGCGAACATCGGGATCCGCCGCCGGCTCGCACCCCTGCTGGAGAACTCCCGCAAGGAGATCGAGCTCGCCCACGCGCTGCTCCTGTCGCTGCCCGGGAGCCCGTGCCTGTACTACGGCGACGAGATCGGCATGGGCGACAACATCTGGCTCAACGACCGCGACGCGGTCCGCACGCCGATGCAGTGGACGCCGGACCGCAACGCCGGCTTCTCCACGGCCGACCCGGGCAAGCTCAACCTGCCGCTGATCCAGTCCATCGCGCACCACTACAACCACGTCAACGTCGAGGCCCAGCTCGTGCAGCCGACCTCGCTGCTGCACTGGGTCCACGGCATGCTCTCCGTCCGACGCCGCCACCCCGCGCTCGGCCGCGGCGACTTCACCGTCGTGCCGTCCGACAACGAGTCGGTGCTGACGTTCCTGCGCACGACCGCCGAGGAGACGCTGCTCGTCGTCGTCAACCTGGCGGCCACCGCCCGAGCGGCGACGGTCGAGCTGCCGGACCACGCCGGGTGGGGGCTGCGCGACGTCTTCGGCGGCGCGGCGTTCCCGCAGGTCACCGCCGAGGGGCGGACGCAGGTCACCCTCGGTTCGCGCGAGTTCTTCTGGCTGGAGCTGATCCGACCGTGATCGTCCTCGACCCGCCCCGGCCCGACGACGAGGAGCTCCTCGCCCTCGTGCGCGCCTGGGCGCCCGCCCGGCGCTGGTACCCCGCGAAGGGCGTCGACGCGGAGGTCTCGGTCGTCGCCTCCGCCGACCTGTCCGTCGACGACGGGCCGAAGGGTGCCGCGACGCCGATCGGCATGGGCACGGCGGACGCGCGCGGCGACGTCCGCGTGCGCCTGCTGCTCGTCCGCGTGCTCGCCCCCTCGGTGGACGTGACCCTGCAGGTCCCGCTCGTCCTGGTGCCGGCCGTCGCCGACCCGTCCTCCCCCGAGGCGCTGGAGAACTCCGACGCACCCTCGTCGCCGGCGGAGCCCGACCCGGGCCTGCTCGGGCAGGTCGGCGCCTACACGGTCCGTGAGGGCGCCGGCGACCCGGCCTTCCTGCGCGCATGGCTCGCGGTGGCCGACGGCCCCGGCGCCGACCTGGACGTCGACCGTGCCCGCGTGCTGCGCGGCGAGCAGTCCAACACCTCGGTCGTCCTGCCCGGCACCGGGGGCGACGACGGCGCCCCCGTCGGCATCCTCAAGGTGCTGCGCGCCGTGCAGGCCGGGGAGAACCCCGACGTCGACGTCCCGCGTCGGCTCGTCGACGCCGGCTGGGACGGCGTCCCGGCACCGCTCGCCTGGCTCGAGGGCACCTGGCCGGACCCGCGGGACCCCGCCGGCCCGCCGCTGACCGGGTACCTCGCCGCCCTCGCGGCCTTCGTGCCCGCGGCGGAGGACGGGTTCGAGCTGGCGTGCGCGGTCGCGCGGGAGGGGGGCTCCTTCGCCGACGAGGCCGCCGCGCTCGGACGGGCCGTCGCCGGCATGCACGCCGCGCTCGCCCGCGCCTACGGCGTCGAGGCGACGGCGGACGGCGGGTCGGACCCCGCCGTCGTGGCCGACGCGCTGGCGACGCGATGGGCGTGGGCCTCGGCCGCGGTCCCCGCGCTGGCCCCCTACGAGGCGCCCGTCGCGGCGGTCGTCGAGCGGCTGCGGTCGGCCCCGACGGCGCCGCCGCGGCAGCGCGTGCACGGTGACCTGCACCTCGGCCAGGTCCTGCGGTCCGTCGACCGCTGGTTCATCACCGACTTCGAGGGCGAGCCTCTCGCACCGCTCGGGGAGCGCACGCGCCCCGATCTCGCGGTGCGCGACGTCGCCGGCATGCTGCGGTCGCTGGACTACGCGGCCGCCGTCGGCGGGCTCACCGGGACGACGGCGCAGGCCTGGGCGGACACGGCACGCGGCGCCCTGCTCGGGGGCTACGCCGGAGCGCTGCACGCGTCCGCCGGCGCCCACGCCGAGGGCGAGCCGCCCGCCGGGTCCGCCGAGGACCTGTTCCTCACCGCGATGGAGCTCGACAAGACGCTGTACGAGGCGGTGTACGAGGCGCGCAACCGCCCCGACTGGCTGCCGATCCCGCTCGCCGGCCTCGACCGGCTCCTCGACCGATGACTGCGCACCCGGTGTCCGCCGGGCGCGACGCGATGGGCGGGCCGACCTGCGCGGTCCCGCCGGAGATGGTGGGCTGATCCCATGACCGCAGCGGCTCCCGCACCCGTCCCCGTCGACCGCGACACCCTCCGGGCCGTCGCGTACGGCACCTCCTACGACCCGCACGGCGTCCTCGGTGCGCACCCCGGGGCGGACGGCGTGACCGTCCGCGTGCTGCGGCCCTTCGCCGAGTCGGTCGTGGTCGTCACCGACGAGGGCCACCACCCCGCGGTCCACGAGGACGAGGGCATCTGGGTCGCCGTCCTGCCGGGCACCTCGGTCCCCGACTACCGCCTCGACGTCACCTACGGCGGCACGACGACGCGCGACGACGACCCCTACCGGTTCCTGCCCACCGTCCGCGAGCTCGACCAGCACCTCATCCGTGAGGGCCGGCACGAGACGCTGTGGACGGTGCTCGGCGCGAACGTGCAGCACTACCCCGGCGCCATGGGTGCCGTCACCGGCACCTCGTTCGCCGTGTGGGCCCCCAACGCCAGGGCCGTCCGCGTCATCGGCGACTTCAACCACTGGCAGGGCCGCACCCACGCCATGCGCTCGCTCGGCGACAGCGGCGTCTGGGAGCTCTTCGTGCCCGGCGTCGCCGGCGGTGAGCGGTACAAGTACGAGCTGCTCGGCCCCGACGGGACCTGGCTGCAGAAGGCCGACCCCCTGGCCAAGGGCACCGAGGTGCCGCCCGCCACGGCGTCGGTCGTCGTCGAGTCGAACTACTCCTGGACGGACGACGAGTGGATCTCCCACCGCACGTCCACCGACCCGCACGACCAGCCGCTGAGCGTCTACGAGGTGCACCTCGGCTCGTGGCGCGCCGGCGCGAGCTACCGCGAGGCCGCGGAGCAGCTCACCGCGTACGTGCAGCAGATGGGCTTCACCCACGTCGAGCTCATGCCGGTCGCCGAGCACCCCTACGGCCCGTCGTGGGGCTACCAGGTCACGTCCTACTTCGCGCCGACCTCGCGGTTCGGCCACCCGGACGACTTCCGGTACCTGGTGGACTGCCTGCACCGCGCCGGCATCGGCGTCATCGTCGACTGGGTGCCGGGGCACTTCCCCAAGGACTCCTGGGCGCTGGCGCAGTTCGACGGCACGGCACTGTACGAGCACCCGGACCCGCTGCTCGGGGAGCACCCGGACTGGGGCACGTACATCTTCAACTTCGGCCGCAACGAGGTGCGCAACTTCCTCGTCGCGAACGCCACCTACTGGCTCGAGGAGTTCCACGTCGACGGCCTGCGCGTGGACGCGGTCGCCTCGATGCTCTACCTCGACTACTCGCGGCAGCCCGGCCAGTGGCGGCCGAACAAGTACGGCGGCCGCGAGAACCTCGACGCCATCGCCTTCATGCAGGAGGCCAACGCGACGGCCTACCGCCGCACCCCCGGCATCCTCATGATCGCCGAGGAGTCGACGGCGTGGCCCGGCGTCACCGCGCCCACCAGCTACAACGGTCTCGGCTTCGGGCTGAAGTGGAACATGGGCTGGATGAACGACACCCTGCGCTACCTGGCGGAGGACCCCGTCAACCGCCGGTGGCACCACGGGGAGATCACGTTCTCGATGGTCTACGCGTACTCCGAGCAGTACGTCCTGCCGATCAGCCACGACGAGGTCGTGCACGGCAAGGGCTCGCTGTACGAGCGGATGCCCGGGGACCACTGGCAGAAGATCGCCGGCGTTCGCGCCCTGCTCGCCTACCAGTGGACCCACCCCGGCAAGCAGCTCATCTTCATGGGGCAGGAGTTCGCCCAGCAGAAGGAGTGGAGCGAGGCCCGCGGCCTCGACTGGTACCTGCTCGACGACCCGGGCCACACCGGGGTCCAGCGCTCCCTCGCGGCCCTCAACGCCGTCTACCGCGCGCACCCCGCGCTGTGGGAGCTCGACCACTCCCCCGAGGGCTTCGAGTGGATCACGTCCGACGACGCCGAGCACAACGTGCTCGCGTACCTGCGCAAGGGTCGCGCCGGCACCAAGCCCGTCGCCGTCGTCGTCAACTTCGCCGGCGCACCCCACGAGGGCTACCGTCTCGCACTGCCGTCCGGTGGCCGGTGGACCGAGGTCTACAACTCCGACGCCGAGGAGTTCTACGGGTCGGGCGTGGGCAACCTGGGTGCCGTGACGAGCGAGGCCGTCCCGCACCACGGCCGCGCGTTCTCCGCCTCGGTGCGCGTCCCCCCGCTCGGCGCGGTGATCTTCACCCCCGAGGGCTGACCAGCACCGCCCCACCGACGGCCCCGCCCCTCCACCGGAGGTGCGGGGCCGTCGCCGTCCCCGACTTTCCTGCACCCCCAGCACCGTCGTGCTTCCGGATGCGACACAGCAGCCGTGCAGGCATGCCGCACCGGACGAGCAGCTGGCCCGACGACCGGGACCGCGATGGAGGAGCCGTCGAGCCGAGGAGCCGAGGAGCCGAGGAGGCGAGGAGCCGAGGAGAGGCGAGGAGCACCGTTGCGCCCCGCGTGTGCGGGTCACGTGTCGCCGGCGAGAAACCACGCCGTGTCTCGGGAACGACGAAAGGCCACCCCGTGTCGGGGTGGCCTTTCGTGTAATGGTTGTCCGGCGGCGTCCTACTCTCCCACACCCTGGCGGGTGCAGTACCATCGGCGCTGGTGGGCTTAGCTTCCGGGTTCGGAATGGGACCGGGCGTTTCCCCACCGCTATGACCGCCGTAACGGGGTCGAACCTGGCGCCCCGCGCACCCGGCCACGTGGTGGTGGCGGGTGGGGGTGGGTCGTGGTTCGGGAACCGCACAGTGGACGCGTAGCAGTGAATGGTGTGAGCAAGTTGTCGGCTGATTAGTACCGGTCAGCTGCGGCAGTCGTTGGTCCTGCCTTCCACATCCGGCCTATCGACCCCGTGGTCTACGGGGAGCCTCTCACCCCAC
>NZ_FOKA01000023.1 GCF_900111925.1 Cellulomonas marina | reverse complement strand
CAGGAGGTCACCCCGCCCCAACTCCCGGCGCTCAGCGCCTAACCAATGAAGGTCACGCGGCAGCCGTCACACACCACGACCGGGGACTTGACCGGCACTCGTGTCGGCGCCATGCCGCAGACCGGGCTTCAGCGACCCTTCATCAGACCTCGACCCAGCCTTCGGGCCGTCCACCCGACGCTTGACTCGTGGCGCCGTCCGGCGCCAAGAGGAGCGCAGCGATGTCCTGGTGCCTGGGCCTAGGAGCAGGCGGCTGGTTGATGCTCGCTGCCAGCGTGGCCGTACTCGCGCTCGCCGTCCGGGCGGTCCTGCGCCTCTTCCCTGCGTCACCTGCACCCGACCCGGTCGCAGTTCTGGAGACGCGCCTGGCATCCGGTGAGATCGACGTCGACACCTACCGCATCTTGCGCAACGAGCTGGCCGGCCGCGTCCCGGCCGGGAGGAGGACCCTCTGATGAGATCTCACCTCACTGGTATGGCGATCGCCGGGAGCGTCGTGCTCGTCGTCCTGATCGCCGTCGGCGTGCGTCCAGGTGCAGCCTTGCCGTGGGCTGCCGCCTTGGCGTGCCCGTTGATGATGATCGCGATGATGGTGATGATGCGCCGCGGGCACGACCACGCCGGCGATCAGAGCGCCGACGGTTGCGCCGAGCCAAGTGCCCCGGTGGACCGGCCGGTGAGTCGCTGAGCGCTCACACCGTCGGCAGGGTGATGGTGAATGTCGCGCCCTTGCCTGGGCCGGCGCTGGCGGCGGTGAGCGTGCCGCCGTGGGCAAGGGTGAGCGCCTTGCTGATCGCCAGGCCGATGCCCGAGCCACCCCGGGCGCGGTCGCGGGCGGTGTCCGCGCGGTAGAACCGCTCGAAGACGTGCGGCAGGTGCTCCGCGGCGATGCCCTCCCCGGTGTCGGAGACCTCGAGCACTACTCGACCGTCTTGCCCCTGCGTGGCGAGAAGAACGATGCTCCCGCCGGGCGGCGTGTGGCGGACCGCGTTGGAGACCAGGTTGTCCAAGACCTGTGCGATGCGGGTGCGGTCCGCCGCGACCCGCGGCAGTCCGTCGGCGACCTCCACCTCGAGGCTCACCCCTGCGGCCGCCGCGCGTTCGCCGGCGGCAGCAGCGGCGGCCTGGAGCAGATCGGCGGGTGGCACCGGTCGGAGGTCCAACGTCAGGTCTCCCGCCTCGGCGTGGGTCACCGCGGCGAGGTCCTGCGCGAGCCGGGTGAGCCGGGCACCTTGCTCGCGCAGGACGGCCATCGTCGCCTCGTCGAGCGGCTGGACGCCGTCCTCGACCGCCTCCAGGTACCCGGTGATCGTGGCCACCGGCGTGCGCACCTCGTGGGCGACGTCGGCCAGCAGGCGGGCGCGTAGCCGGTCGGCCTCGTGCAGACGGTCGGCCATCGCGTTGAACGACCGCGCGAGGTGGCCGAACTCGGCGCCGAGCCCGGGGTCGGGCACGCGGGACTCGTAGGCGCCTGCGCCGACGCGCGCGGCGGCGGCGGAGACCGCGGCCAGGGACCGGCCGATGCGGCGGGTCAGCACGAGGCTGACGGCGGCCGCCGCCAGAGCGGCGGCTCCGAGAGCGAGGGCGAGGGAGACGGTGCTGGCGTCCTCAAAGGCCTGCTCCGCGTGGACGACGGCGGCGTCGTGGTCCTCGAGCCCGGCACGGAGCATGTGGTCGTGGAACAGGCCAGGTCCCACGGCCGATGCGACCAACCACGCTGTGATGGCCGCGGTCGCCAGCACGATCACCAGGGCCGCCAGCAGACGGGCACCCAGGGCCCACGACGTCGCGGCGGGCGGCCGAGTCTCGGGCGTGCTCACGCCCCGGTTCCGATCCGGTACCCGACGCCTCGCACGGTGCGCACGTACCGCTGTGCGTCGGCGGTGTCGCCGAGCTTCTGCCGCACGTGCAGCACGTGGACGTCCACCAGGTGCTCGTCACCCACCCAGCCTGGACCCCAGACAGTGTCGATGAGCGCGCGGCGGCTGAAGACGCGCCCAGGCTTGGCCGCCATCGCCGCCAGGACGTCGAACTCGGTGCGGGTCAGCGCGACGGCCTCCCCGTCGCGGTGGACCTCCCGCGCCTCCACGTCGATCCGCAGGTCGCCGACCTCGAGCACCGGTGCGGCCGACGGGGCCCGGGCCACGCCTGCCGCCCGTCGCGGCCGTCGCATCAAGGCGCCGACGCGGGCGACGAGTTCACGCGGGCTGAACGGCTTGGTCATGTAGTCGTCGGCACCGACCGAGAGCCCGATGAGAGTGTCGACCTCCTCGGAACGAGCGGTCAGCATGACCACGTAGCAGTCGGAGAACGTGCGCAGCTGCCGGCACACCTCGACGCCGTCTAGCCCAGGCAGACCGAGATCCAGGATCACCAGGTCGGGGTCGACCTCGCGCAGCACCTCGACGGCCCGTGCGCCGTCGTGGCAGAGCGTCGCCGTGTATCCCTCTCGCTCGAGGTAGCCGGCGACGAGCCGGGCCAGGGGCTCCTCGTCGTCGACGACGACGGCGCGGCGGACGGACGGGGCGGACGGGGTGCTCACGGGGTCCATCTTCTCCGGCGGCTCGATCGACGCGTCGCTCAGCCGGCCCTGCCCGCCGACCTTCATCGAACCTTGACCCAACGGCGAGCGTCCGTGCGGGTGCGGCTACCGACAGTGAAGGAGTCCGATTGCACCCGTCAGGAGCTGCCGTGCCCTCCACAGCCAACGACCCCCCGGTCGTCACCGTCGTCCACGCCCCGGCGTGCCACTTCTGCCACGACGCCGAGGAGGCGTTGGCGGCCATGGCCCGCGACGTCCCGCTCGTGGTGCGCAGCGTCGGGATCGACACCGACGAGGGCCGTGCGCTCGTCGCGGAGCACCGCCCCGCGATGAACCCCCTCGTCCTGCTGGACGACCAGTTCTTCTCCGCCGGGCGTCTGCCGCGCAAGAAGCTCAGCAGGACCCTGGCCGGGCGAGTCCCACAGGTCGGTGCGTGATGGGCTCCGAGCTGCTGACCACCGGCAGCATCCTGGCCGCCTTCTTCGCCGGCGGCGTCGCGCTGTTCGCCCCGTGCTGCATCGTCTTCCTGGCGCCGTCTTACCTGGCGGGCGCGGTGAAGAACGCCCGGTGGCGGCTGCTGCCGCTGACGTTCGTCTTCGCCGCCGGCCTCGCCGTGGTTCTCGTCCCGATCACCCTCGGCATGAGCCTGCTCGCCGGCGCGATCGCTCGATACCACGGCCCCCTCTACTGGGCGGGCGGGCTACTCATGATCGCGTTGGGCGCCCTGGCGCTGTCCGGGCGGATGTGGTCGCTGCCGTCCTTCCTGCGCGCTCCGGACACTACCCGGGGTGACACGGCGAGCTTCTTCGCCCTGGGCGTGTTCTCCGGCATCGCGTCCTCCTGCTGCGCGCCTGTGCTCGCCGGCGTCATGACGTTGTCCGTCCTGTCGGGATCCCCGATCGGCGGGTTCACCCTCGGTCTCGCGTACGTGTTCGGGATGGTGTTCCCACTCTTCGTCATGGCGCTGGTCTGGGACAGGGCGCGTCTCGGAGAGCGCAAGCTCCTCCAGGCGAAAGTCGTCCGGCTGCGCATCGCCGGGCGGATGTTGGTCACCAACACGCTCAACATCGCCGTCGCCATCGGGTTCGTGGTCATGGGCGCCTTCGTCATCGCCCTGGCCGGCAGCAAGGACATGACCGGCGGCAGCGCATTCCAGGACGCCGCGTCCCGCACGCTCACCGACCTGTTCGCGGCGATCCAGGACGTCCTGTCCCCCATTCCCGAACCGATTCAGGGCATGGCGCTGCTCGCCATAGCGGCGGGGTTCGTCTGGGCGACGCTCGCCGACCGGCACCGTTCGACCCACCGAGCCACCCGACCCGTCCTCGACGAGACGGCCCGCGACGGGCTCGCCGACGAGCCCGTCTCGTCCTGCCACGCCGCCACCCCGAGCAACGAGGAAGTGACCCGATGACCTCCGGAACCGCCATCCGACGTCAGGCCGAGCGTCAGCAAGCCCTTACCGAGATTCAGGACGCGCAAGCGGGCGCTGCGCGGCGTCGGCAGCGCCTGAGCTGGGCCGCGTGGGGCGCGGCCGCACTCATCATCGGCGTGGTCGTGGCGATCGCGCTGATCACCTCACAACCCACGACATCGAGCGACCTCCGGGTCGCCCCCGCCTTCACCCTCCCGGCCTCTGACGGATCGACCGTCTCGCTCGCCGACTACCGCGGCGAGCCGGTCGTCCTTTACTTCAACGAGGGCGCGGGGTGTGACTCGTGCCTGCTGCAGATGGGCGAGATCGAGAAGAACGCCGCCTTCGGCGCCGACGGCATCACCGTCCTGCCGATCGTGATGAACACCGCCGAGCAGATCAATGCCGACCGGGACCGCCTCGGCATCCAGGCGCCCTTCCTGCTCGACGACGGCACGGTCTCCGCCGCCTACGACACCCTGGGCAAGGGCATGCACGAAGGCCTTCCCGGCCACGGGTTCGTCCTCATCGACGCCGACGGCAATCAGCTGTGGCACGGGAACTACCCGTCGATGTGGCTGGCTCCCGACGACCTCCTGAAGGAGGTCGAAGCGCGTCTGTGATCCCCACCCCGCCCCGCAGCGGGACCACGCTCTTGACCCGACCGCCCCGACATGGAGGAAACCTGATGGGCTGCTGCCAGGACACCACGACGACCACCAGCACCGCGACCACTGCGAGCGACGCGGACCCGACCAGCTGCTGCTGTGGAGGTGGTGGCGCCGCTACCGACGTGTGCTGCGCGACCAGCACCCCGGCGTGAGCCGCCAGCACCACCGTCGATCCTGGGAAGGAACTGCATCGTGAACAGCACCACCCGACGGCGACTCGCCGCCGCCATGTCAGCTATCACCCTCGCCGCAACCCTCGCCGCATGCTCGGGTACCACCGAGCCGGCCGACGGCTCGACCACGACGAGCCCATCTGCGAGCGGCGACGTCGCCGAACACAACGATGCGGACGCCCAGTTCGCGCAGATGATGATCATCCACCACGAGGGTGCCATCCAGATGTCCGAGCTGGCCGTGGAGAAGGCCAGCACTCCCCAAGTCCGAGAGCTGGCCGAGCGCATCGCTGCCGCGCAGGGCCCGGAGATCGAGCTGATGTCCGGCTGGCTCGACGCGTGGGGTGAGGGACGGCCCGACGGCATGGACATGGGCGGGATGGACCACGGCGGTATGGACATGGAGGGCATGGACCAGGACGAGGCGATGGGTGCCCTCGACGAGCTCGAGGGCGTCAACTTCGACCGCTCGTTCCTCGATCTCATGACCGCCCACCACCAGGGCGCGATCGAGATGGCTGAGCGGCAGCTGGCGAAAGGAGCCCATCCCGAGGCGATCGACCTCGCACGGGCGATCATCGACGACCAGACCGCGGAGATCGACGAGATGCAGGAGATCCTGCGCGGTCTGTGATCCGGACCGGGCAGGGCCATCGTTCCGAAAGTCGGGCTCTGATGGACGGCGTCGAGCCCAACCCGACCCTCCTATGAGAACCGTCGGCCGGGGGAGTCGGGCCGGGCGCCGCACCTAAAGCCAGGAGGCACCTGCAAGACGCCCCGTCGAGCGGCAGCCAGGGCCGGAGCGTGCCCCGAGCGCGCCCCGAGCGCGGGCGCGGCGCCGTCAGGCGTGCTGGTGCCTCTCGTGAGTGCCGTGACCGACTGGTTCGAGCTGAAACGTGCAGTGCTCGGTGTCGAAGTGGTCACCCAGGCACTCGGCGAGCTGGTCCAAGACCTGCCCGGTACGCCCGGTGTCGATGCACGCCTGGTCGACGACCACGTGCGCCGACAGCACCGGCACGCCGCTGGTGATGGTCCACACGTGCAGGTCGTGCACGTCGACCACGCTGGGCACGCCCCTGATGTGCTCGCGGACCTGGCGCAGGTCGATGCCGCGCGGGGTGGCCTCGAGCAGGACGTCGACAACCTCGCGCAGCAGTGACCACGCCCGGGGCAGGATGAGGACGCCGATCGCCATCGATGCGATGACGTCGGCGCGGGTGTACCCGGTCGCCGCGATGACCACGGCGGCGACGATGACGGCGACCGACCCGACCAGGTCGCCCAGGACCTCCAGGTAGGCGCCGCGCACGTTGAGGCTCTCCGCTTGCCCGCGGCGCAGCAGCAGCAGCGAGACAAGATTGGCGACCGCGCCGAGCACCGCGACGCCCAGCATGACGCCGGTCCCGACGTCGGGCGGGTCGTTCCACCGGGCGATGGCCTCGACGATGACCCAGAGGGCCAGCCCGCCGAGCAGCAGGGCGTTGGCCGCGGCCGCGAGGACCTCGGCGCGCTGGAGTCCGAACGTGCGGGCGTCGGTCGCCGGGCGTGCGGCCAGGGCGGCGGCGACCAGGGCGATGGCGACGCCGGTGGCGTCGGTGAGCATGTGCCCGGCGTCGGCGAGCAGCGCCAGCGATCCGGACACCAGGCCACCGATGACCTGGACCACGACGACCGAGACGGTGATGGCAAGGACGGCGAGCAGACGCTGGCGGTGCCGACCGGTGGCGGTGCCGTGGTGGTGGTCGTGCCCGGCGCCCATCAGCGGACCGCCGTGTCGGCGCTGCGCAGGCGCCCGATGCCGGGCACGAAGCGACCGACCCGGGCCGCGTAGGCGGCGTACGCCGCGCCGTGGGTGGTGAGCAGGTACGGCTCCTCGACGGCCCGAACCTGGAGCTGGACGGCCAGCACGAGGGCGACCAGCGCGGCCAGCGTCACGGCTGTCGGCACCATGAGCACGATCCCCGCTAGGGCGATCGCCATCGCGGTGAAGATGGGGTTGCGCGCCACCGCGAACAGGCCGGTGGTGACCAGGTCGGTGCGCTCGGTGGCGTCCACGCCGATGCGCCAGGACGCGCCCATCCCGCTCTGCGCGGCGGCGACCACGACGAAGGCCGCGACCGCCACGAGCAGCCCTACCCACGCGAGCGCGCCGGGCAGGTTCGCAGGCGGGAGCAGGGCGCGGGCCAGAGCGAGGGCGGGTCCGGCGGCGCCGAGCAGGAGGGCGAGGGCGAACAGCCGCCCGCCCCACCACCCCGACGACCCGGCCGGGCCGGAGACGCCCCTGAACCCGGTGGAGCCGGTGTGGCGTCGGTGCGCCCAGGACCGGATCCCGAACATGACGACGACCGCCATCAGGTACACGGTCAGCGCGACGGCGGCGGCACCGCGGGCGTTCACCGCTCACCAGTCGTGGCGGTGCGGGCGTCGTCCTCGTCGATGTCGTCGCGCCGGTCGCCGTCGTCATCGTCATCGACGAGCTCGCCCTCCCAGGCCTCCTTGCCCTCGTGGATGGCGAACGCAGCGATGACGAAGCCTGCCACGGGGTCCAGCCACGCCGCGCCGGTCAGCTGGAACAGGCCCACGCCGGCGAGGGTGGAGATGCTGAGAAGGACGCAGATCCGGGTCTCGGC
The DNA here is from genome assembly GCF_900111925.1 of Cellulomonas marina. Classification (GTDB taxonomy): domain Bacteria; phylum Actinomycetota; class Actinomycetes; order Actinomycetales; family Cellulomonadaceae; genus Cellulomonas; species Cellulomonas marina. The sequence goes on along the minus strand of NZ_FOKA01000023.1, from coordinate 25,790 downwards.
GGCGTCGGCCAGGATCAGGTTGTCCCGCAGCGCAAGACCGACGCGGCGCTTGGCCGCGGCCAGGACCGGCATCACCACGATCGACGCGGCCAGCAGCACCAGGGCCAGCGGGGAGGCGTCCGGGGTCTCCTCGGAAACCAGTGCGCGGATGCCCTCGACGGTGACGTACGCGGCCAGGACGAAGAGGGTCACGGCGACCGCGCGCAGCACCAGCCGCTCCTTGGCCTCGTCGGCCTGCCCGTGGCGCAGCCGCGCGGACAGGCGCAGCGCTACCAGGACACCGGCGATGGACTCGATGCCGGAGTCGATGCCGAACCCGATCACCGAGACCAGTCCCGCGGCGAGGCCGGCGCCGATCGCGACGATGCCCTCGACGACGTTGTAGGCGACGGTGATCTGAGCCAAGCGCAGCCCGCGACGGGTCAGCCGCTCGACCTCGGCCATCTCCGCAGTCGCCGCGCTCACGCGACACCGCCGGACATGGTCGCTGCGCTCGCACCGGTGCCGTAGTTCGGGCACAGCGCGACCGCTTCCCCGGTCAGCTCGAGCAACTGCTCGGCGGCCTCCAGGAGGGCAAGGGTCGCCTCCGGGTGCGCTAGGGAGTAGTGCGTTGCCCGGCCCTGCGTCCTTGCGCTCACCAGGCCACACTCGCGCAGGCACGCCACATGCTTGGACACGGTCGACTGCGCAAGACCCAGGTGCGCCGTCAGGTCCACCACCCGGTGCTCACCGAGCGCCAGATGCCGCACGATCGACAGGCGCGATGCGTCGGAGAATCCATGGAAGAGGCAGGCTGCGACGAGAAGCGAGCCCTCACGTACATCGTGTCTCGGCTGTATCATCGACATAAGGCGATGATGCCAGACTCTTCCGATCCCCGACAACTTGCTCGCCTCTGCGGCGCTCTTCCGACCGCAGCGTGGCTCGACGGCCGGACTTCCATCAGATCAGCTACCTCGAACGGATCCGCTCGAAGGCGGCCAGGGCGGCGTCTTGTGCCTCCGGCAGCGTGTGCAGGTACTTCTGCGTCGTCATGATCTGCGCATGGCCCATGCGTTCCATGACCGACTTGAGGTCGGCGCCGCCGGCAAGCAGCCACGAGGCATGCGCATGCCGTAGGTCGTGCATGCGGACGGGGAAGTCGACCCCGGCGCGTTCGACCGCCGGCCTCCAGTGGCGCGTGTTGAAGGTCGCGCGGGAGAGCGGATGCCCGCCGGCCACCTCGCGCGACGGGAAGAGCAGGTCGTCGCGAGCCAGGCCGAGCTCCGCGATGCGCGCAGCGAGGACGTCGAGAAGGCCTTGCGACACCCGGAGTGTGCGGGACTCGTCGTCCTTCGGGTAGGGCTTGACGATGAGGCGCTCACCCGTGGGGGAGTCCTTCCGCGACACCTCGACGATCGTCTCCTCGACGGTGATCGTGCGACGGAGGAAGTCGACGTGGCGCGGTCTCAGAGCGACGAGCTCGCCCCACCGGAGCCCGGTCTCGATCGCCGTCATCACCAAGGGCTTGAACCTCACCGGGATCTCCGCCAGAACGGCGGAGTACTCCTCGGGTGTAAGGGTTCGCGCCTTCTTGGCCACCACCTTCGGCAGCTCCGTGCTCTCGCACGGGTTGAAGGCGATGAGCCGGTCTCGGACCGCGCGGGCGAACACGGAGTGCAGCATCACGTGGTACTTGGCGATGGACCGAGGGGACAGGCCCTGGTCGAGCGCCGATCGGACCCAGGTCTGCACGTTCGACGCCGTGATCTGCGCCAGTTTCATCTCGCCGAAGAACGGGACGAAGTGCCGCCGCAAGTACGAGCGGTATGCGGCGAGCGTCGAGACCTCGAGGTGGCGTGACGGCAACCAGACCTCCTCGGCATACGCCCGGAACGTCACGCGGCCTGCGCGCCGGTCGATCCACGTGCCGTCGTGGATCCTGTCTTCGGCGCGCATCGCTGCACGCTCGGCCTCTCGGCGGGTGTCGAACGTGCCGGCGGAGCGAAGGTGACCGTGGGTGTCGCGGTAGACGGCGGTGTACCGCCGTCCGCGCTGCCTGGACCGCTCGACGACCCAGCCCATCGAACCTCCTGTGGTGAGCAGTTGGTCAGCAGCGGCACCCGTACGTGGACGGATATCGCCGAACGCCGGCGAACAGGGAAAATTGCGTTTGACCTGCGGCAACGCCGCTCCCGACGCTAGTCCTGGGCGCCGTGCTGGGCAAGGTTGCGTCGCTCATAACCCAGAGGTCGCAGGTTCAAATCCTGCCCCCGCTACACAGTGACGAGGCCCGGACCGGACGGTCCGGGCCTTCGTCGTCCCCGAGCCGCACCAGCAGTCGGACGAGCGGTCCGCCGTCCACCCGGCGTGCCCCTCGACCTCCCGGTGCCGCGTAGCCTCCTCGGATGCGGTGGGACGTGCGGCACCTGACCCGGCGGGCCAGGGGAGGACCGCCGCGGGTCCCCGTCGCCGCGCGGCCGCCCGCCGCGGGTCTCGACACCGCCACGGTGCACGGCGTCCTCGAGCTGGCGGTGCGGACCGGGGAGGCGATGCTCTCGCTCGGCGCCGCGGCCGCGGACGTCACGGCCGCGATCCACCGGCTGGTCGCGGCGTTCGGCCTCGTCGGGACGCAGGTCGACCTGACCTTCACCTCGATCACGGTCAGCAACGACCTGGCGGGCACGGGCACGTCGGTGACCGTGATGCGCGTGGCCGGGTCGCGGACGGCCGACTACGACCGGCTCGCGCGGGTCCTGGACCTGGCGGCCGACCTGTCGGGGCGCCGCGTCCCCACGGCGGAGGCGGCTGTCGTGGTCGACGCCGCCCACCTCGCGCTCGACGAGGTGCTGGCCGCGCCGGCGCCGTACCGCCCCGCGGTCGTCACGCTCGTCCTGTCGGTCATGGCCGCAGGGGTGTCGGTGCTGCTGGGCGGCGGGGCGTGGGTGGCGCTCCTCGCGGGCGGGACCACGGCGGTGATCGACCGGACGATGCGGGCGCTCGCGCGCTGGGGGCTGCCGCCCTTCTTCCTGCAGGTCGTCGGCGCGTCCGTGGCCACCGCCGTCGCCGTGCTGCTCCTCGTGCTCGTGCCGCTGCTGCCCGTCGAGCTGGCCACGCTGCCGCCCTCGCTCGTCGTCGCGTCGGGGATCGTCGTGCTCCTGGCGGGGCTCTCGCTCGTCGGGGCGGCGGAGGACGCGATCGGCGGGTTCCCCGTGACCGCCAGCGGGCGGGTGTTCGAGGTGGTGCTGCTGACGCTCGGGATCGTCGTCGGCATCGGCGGCGTGCTCGACGTCGCGCGCCGGCTCGGGGTGCGGCTGGAGGTCGTGGACGAGTTCACGGGCGCGGCGCCGGTGGGGGTGCAGGCCGTCGCCGCCGCCGTGGTGGCCGGGGCGTGGGCGCTCTCGTCGTACGCGCGTCCCCGGGCCGCCGCCGTCGCCGCCGCGGCCGGTGGCACTGCCTGGCTGCTCTTCACCGTCCTGCGCGCCCTGGAGGTGGGTCCCGGCGTCGCGAGCGCGGGCGCGGCCCTCGCCGTCGGCTTCGCCTCCGAGTCGCTCGCCCCGCGCCTGCGCGTCCCGGCGCTGGTGACCGCCACCTGCGCGATCGTGCCGCTCCTGCCGGGGCTGGCGATCTACCGCGGCCTGTTCCTCGTCGTCGACGACGGCAGCAGCCTGCTGGCCGGGGCCGAGGTGCTGCTCGAAGCGGCCACGGTCGGGCTCGGTCTCGCGGCCGGCGTCACCCTGGGGGAGATCCTGGCCGCGCCGGTCCACCGCCGCGCGCGCTCCCGGCGGCACCCGGACCGGGCTGGCCGGGTCCTCACCTCCTGACCCGGCCCGGCGCCGCACGTGTCCGCGGACGCGTGCGGCCGCGGGCGCCTCAGTCCGTCGTGCGGCCCGTCAGGCGGTCGCGCAGCCGGTCGACGAGACCGACGCCGGCGCCGAGCGTCTTGTGGAAGAGCTCGGAGTGCGGCGCGGTCGGGTGCGGGCGCGTGGGCGCCAGGCGCTTGGCGGTCTCGACCTTGCCGGCCAGCTCCACGAGGGTCGCCGCGGGCACGTGCGCCCGCAGGCGGGGGAACTGGTCCGCCTCCTCCTCCGCGATGTGCTCGGTGAGGTCGGCCTGCAGCTCGCGCACGAGGGCGAGGAACTCCGCCTCGTCGGTGTCGGTGCGCTCGAGCCGCTTCATGATCCGCACGATCTCCTCGTGCTCGGCCTTGTCCTCCTCCACCTCCTGCTCGCCGCCGGGCAGGTGCTCGGCGATGGCGGGGTAGACGTACATCTCCTCGGCGACGGCGTGCCGCATCACCTCGGCGATCACGGTGTCGGTGAGGTCGCGCCGGAGCGCGGGGTCGGTCGTGCCCTCGATGCGCCCCAGGAGCTCGAGGAACTCGCGGTGGTCGGCGGTGAGCACGTCGACGACGTCGGGGGCGGCCTGGGTGTCGGTCACGGGGACTCCTCGGGACGGCGCCCGCCGACGCGTCGCACGGGCACCTGGTCGGGGCCGGCGCCCTGCACGCCGGTCCCGACCAGCGTCCGTCACCTCGTCCGGCGCCACCACCGGGCGCCGGACCGCGTCAGGACCGGGTCAGGACAGGATCAGGACAGGATCAGGAGAGGGAGCCCGCCAGCTGCGTGGCGCGGTCGGCCAGGTCCGCCCGCGCCCCCGGCGTCACCGTGCTCGGGCCGGTCGGCTGCTGCAGCCGCTCGACGAACCGCGTCAGCTCGCGCCCCGCCTGCTCGGTGCGGCCGCGGTCGAGCCAGCGCTGGGCCTGCGCGAGGTGCAGGTCCGTCAGGTAGGCCACCGGCCCGGCCACCTCGCCGGCGGCGCGGTACCCCGCCAGCGCCTCCTGCACCTCGGCGACCGTGCCCGTCGGGGCGGCCACGTCGACGGCCAGCAGCGTCGTCGTGCCCGACACCTCGTTGGCGACGGCCAGCACGGGCGTGCCGGTGGGCGACTCGTACGACGGGATGAACGTCAGGCCCTCGGGGCCGAGGTCGCCGGCGCGGGCGAGGCTCTCCTCGCCGTCGTCCTCCACCGACACGGAGAAGTCCCGGTCGTTGACGTACGTGACGAAGGCGGACCGCTCGGGCTCGGTGACGTCGAGGACCGCGATCCCGCCCACCCGCTCGAAGCCGACGAAGGCGTACGTGCGTCCGCCGACCGTGCCCACGGCGACCCCCTCGGGCTCGGGACCCTTGGCGTCGCTGCGGTCGTCGAACGCGGTGCCCGCGTGCCCGGAGTTGAAGTACCCGGGCAGGGCCTGCGCCGTGAGCTGCTCGAACGCGTCCCCGGAGTCGAAGACGAGCGTGCCGTCGGTGTCCCAGACGGAGAACGAGCGGGTGCCGAACGCGTGCAGCGTCTCGTAGCACGAGCCGTCCGCCCGCAGCCCGCTCGCGGTCGTGACCGTGAGGCGGCCGAGGTCGTCGTCCGCCGTGCGACCTGCCAGCGGCGAGTCCGCGCAGACCGGCGCGAGCCCGTCCTCACCGAGGTCCTTCACGCGGGTCTCCTCGACGTAGTCGCCCCACTCGCGGGCGTCGCCCTCGTTCGCCGTGACGAGGTACGTCCGGCCCGCGCGGGACCACGAGGCGATCGCGTCGGGCATGGGCAGCCCCCGCAGCCCCTCGACGGTGCGGATGGCGACGGCCCCGTCCCGGTCGGAGGTGTCCAGCCCGTTGCCCGGCAGGCCGTGGTCCTTCGACCCGAGGGGCAGGACGCGCGTGACGGTGGCGCTGGTGAGGTCCACCACCGCGATCGCGTTCGCCTCCTGCAGCGTCACGTACGCCGTCGAGCCGACGATCGTGGCGTACTCCGGCTCGAGGTTCGCGGAGACGGGGTGGGCCGCGTCGACCGTCGGGCCGAAGACCCGCACGCCGGCCGGGAGCGCCCCCGGCGCCTCGAAGGCGTGGAAGTCGGCCGTGCGGACCGCGGACTGCGGGACCGTGCCGGGTCGTGCGGGCACCCGGTCGGGCAGGGCGACGACGGAGACGGAGCCCTCGGGGTCCACCGTGTAGTCGTCGGACGGCTCGCCCTCGTTCGCGACGACCGCGGTCCGACCCTCCGCGTCGAGCGCCACCATGTCCGGCAGCGCGCCGACCCGGACGGCCCCGAGCACGCGCGGGGTCGCCGCCGCGGCGTCGAACAGCACGAGCCAGCCCGGGTCCGTCTTCACGTCCGACTCGACCGCGACGACCCCGAGCCCGTCGGCGCGCACGGCGACGGAGTTCGCCACGGCACCGGCCGGGACGACGGAGCCGTCCACCGCCGCCGTACCCGCCGTGACCAGGTCGGCGACCTTCGCCGGCGACGAGGCGTCGGACGCGTCGAGCACCTCGACCCGCCCCGCCTGCGCGTTGACGACGAACAGCCGCCGGGTGCCCGCGTGGTACGCGACGATCTCGGCGGCGGACTCGTCGAACACGCCCGTCGCGTAGGTGCCGACCGGACGCAGGCCGATCGCGGCGTCGTCGGCGGAGAGGACCACGGGCGCGACCGTTCCGGCACCTTCCGTGCCGGCACCGGCCGTCGCGGTGCCGGTCCCGACGCAGCCGAGCACGAGCCCCGTCCCGACCACCCCCACGGCGAGGCGGCTGCTGCGGGTGCGGGGGCGTGCGGGCATGGTCGTCCTCCGGGTCGGGACGGCGCGCGGGCGCGGCGCCGGGCGGTGCGCACGCTAGGGGCGGCCGGTGACGTCCCGTGGTCGTCGGGACGACCACGACGGGACGGGCGGCCGACCGCGGAATGAACGACGGCGGCCTCCGGGCCGGTCGGCGGCGCGGCGGGATGCTGGGAGAATCGTCCCGGGACGGCCGGTCGGCCGGCCGGGGACCGGCTGGAGGAACGGCGTGGACGCTGCTGCGCGAGGCACGGGGGACGTGGACCAGGACGCGCAGGCGGCGCGCACCGCCGTCGCCGACGCCCGCCGCACGGAGTCCGCCCGCCGCCTGCTGGCCGCCGCGACGTCCCGCGGCGACGCGGCGCTGCAGGTGGTGGCCGCGCTCGCGGCCCGGCTGCTGCGGGCGCCGTCCGCCGAGGTCTGCCTGCTCACCGACGAGCGGGTCGTCGTCGGCGCCGTCGGCCCCGGCCCCGGGCCCGCCGGCACGCGGACGTCGCTGGAGGCCGCGCTGTGCACGCGCGTCGTCGCGCGCGGCGAGGAGCTCGTGGTCACCGACGCCGTGCACGACCCGCGGACCGCGGACGCGGAGGCCGTCCGCGCCGGCGGCCTCGTCGCGTACGTCGCCGTGCCGCTCGTCGGTGACGCGGGGCACGCGGTCGGCGCCGTGTGCGTGCACGGCCCGGAGCCCCGCGTCTGGACCGGGGCGGAGGTCGAGGCGCTCCGCGAGCTCGCCGCCGCCGCGGCGGGGCAGTGCGAGGTGGCGCGGCTCGACCACCAGTACGCCGACGCCGAGCGCAGCGACCTGCTGGCCACCGCTGCGGAGGCGGCGGGTCTGGGCACCTTCCGCTGGGACCTGCGCGACGGGTCGTTGCACTGGGACGCCGCGCTGCTCGAGGCCTTCGGGTACGACGAGCAGTCCTTCGGCGGCACGATCGACGCGTTCGACGCGCGCCTGCACCCGGCCGACCTGCCGCCGGTGCGGGTCGCGCTCAGCGAGGCCATCGCCGCGTGCGGCGTGTACGAGGCCGAGTTCCGCGTGGTGCGGCCCGACGGCACGACGCGGTGGATCAGCGCGCGCGGCCGCGCGCTGCCCGGGCCGGGGGGCGAGGCCGAGCAGGTCGTCGGCGTCACCACCGACACCACGGCGCTGCGCGTGGGCGAGGAGCGCGTCCGCGAGATCCTCGAGGGGATGTCGGTCGGGTACTTCCGGCTGGACGCGGACTGGCGCTTCTCCTACGTCAACACCGCCGCCGAGCGGATCCTCGGGGCACCCCGGGACCGGCTGCTCGGAGAGGTCGTGTGGGAGGCGTTCCCCGCGGCCGTCGGCTCGACGTTCGAGTCGAGCTACCGCGGCGTGGCGGCGACGGGGGAGCCGGCCGTCTTCGACGCCTACTACCCCGCGCCGCTCGACGCGTGGTTCGAGGTGCGCGCGGTGCCCGAGGACGGCGGCGTCGCCGCGTACTTCACCGACGTGACGGCCCGGCGGCGCGCCCTGGAGGCGACGGAGCGCGCGCAGCGGCGCTCGGCGCTGCTCGCCGGCGTGGCGGGCGTGCTCGCCGAGACGCTCGACCCCGTCGCCGCGCTCGAGGCCGTCGTCGGCGTGCTCGTGCCGGAGCTGGCGGACCTCGCGGTCGCCAGCCTCCTCGACGACGGGCACGGCCCCTGGGAGCACCGGCTGCGCGACGTCGCGGGGCGGGACGCCGACCCGGCCCGCAGCGACGACCTCGAGCAGTACCTGCGGCTGCGGGTCCCGGCCCTCACCCGGACGTCGCCGGTCGCGCGGGCGTTGAGCACCGGACGGCCCGTGACGGTCGTGCAGGCGGGGGAGCAGGCCGCCGGCGACCTGCTCGACGCCGGCCCGGCGCACGAGCTCCTGCAGCGGCTCGCCCCGCACGCCACCGTCGTGCTGCCCGTGCGCGGCCGCGGCCACACGCGCGGACTCCTGACGCTCGTCAACCGCGCGGAGCGGGGGACCTTCTCGCCCGACGACCTCGGCACGCTCGCCGACGTCGTCTCGCAGGTGGGCCTCGCGCTGGACAACGCGCACCTCAACGCGACCCGGCGCACCCTCGTCGAGGAGCTGCAGCGCAGCCTGCTGACGGCCCTGCCCGAGCCGGACCACCTGCACCTCGTCGCCCGGTACGTGCCCGCCACGCGCGGCGCGCAGATCGGCGGCGACTGGTACGACGCCTTCCTCGTCCGGGACGGCAGCACGTGCCTGGTCATCGGGGACGTGGCCGGGCACGACCTGCGGGCCGCCGTGGCGATGGCGCAGGTGCGCAACGTGCTGCGCGGCGGTGCGCACGCCGTCGTCGAGCCGCCCGCGATCATCCTCGGCTCGCTCGACCTGGCGATGCACGACCTCGCCATCGGGTCCCTCACCACCGCGGTGCTCGCCAAGGTCGAGCAGACGCCCGAGCTCGCGGCGGCCGGGCGCCGGCGCCTGCGGTGGTCCAACGCCGGGCACCTGCCACCCCTGCTCGTGCACCCCGACGGCCGGGCGGAGCTGCTGGCGCGGCCGTCGGACATCCTGCTCGGGCTGGTGACCGGCGCGGACCGGCACGACCACGTCGCGGAGCTCGACCCCGGCTCGCTGCTCCTGCTCTACACCGACGGTCTCGTCGAGCGGCGGGGAGAGGGGCTCACGCAGGGCCTCGAGCGCCTGCGCACCACCGCGGAGGGGCTCGCCGGCCTGCCGACGGGCGAGTTCTGCGACCGGCTCATCGCCGCGCTCGCCCCGGACGCGCAGGACGACGTCGCGCTCCTGGCGGTGCGCCTGCACCCCGAGGACCAGGAGCGCCCGGCGGAGGCCGGGCCGCGGGTGCTCCCGGCGGACCTGCGCGCGGAGGGGTGACGCCGGCGGGACCGACGGGCACGTCGGCACCGGTCATGGGATGATCCGAGGCGGCAGGGACGTTGTCCTGCCAGGCGCACACCCCGCGCCACCGTTTCGCGACAACCACCGTGGTCGGCACGACCGAAGGACGTGACCCGCGTGATCCTCGACCTGCACCAGTCCCTCCACCACCAGCGCCAGCAGGAGGCGGCCGAGCGTCGTCGCCGGGCGCTGGCGCTGCGCGAGCAGCGCTCGCGGACCGCCGCCTCGTCGGCGGCCGCCCCGCGTCGCGCCCGCTGAGCGTCGGCCCCGCACGCCGACCTCACGACCAGCAGGCCCGGACCCTCTGGGGGTCCGGGCCTCCGTCGTCCCCGGCGCCTCGTGGCGGCGGTCGTGCCGCACCGCGGGCCGGGGGAGCCGGTCAGCAGGTGGACAGCAGCATCGGCACCAGGAGGGTGCCGAGGTCGTACAGCGGCTCGGTGCCACCCGTGAGGTCACGGCCGGTCACGCCCAGGGTGACGCGCCGCTCGCCGTCCGGCGACGACAGGGCGAGGGACAGGGTGCCGAAGGACGCGCCGTCGTGGCCGTACAGGTAGGCCGGCTCCGCGCCCGGTGCCACGCAGGGGTCCGGCACGCGGTACACGCCGAGCCCGTACTCGAGGACCTCGTCGCTGCGCGGCGTCGTCATGTCCGCGACGGTGGCGGGGTCGACGAGACGGCCGGACAGGAGCGCGGCCGTGAACGACGACAGGTCTCTCGTCGTGCTCGTCACCGCACCGGCCGCGCCGAACACGTCCGGGTCGAATCCGGTCAGCGACCTCCAGCCCAGGCCCTGCGTGCCGGTCCACGCCGCGTCGGACAGGAACGGGCCGCGGTGCTGCGGCTCGTCGGGGAAGGCGCTGTGCCGCATGCCGGCGGGGCGGAAGACGCCCTCCCGCAGCAGGTCGCCCAGGTCCCGCCCGGTCGTCCGCTCGAGCAGCATGCCGAGCACCACGTAGCCGGCGTTGCTGTAGGAGAAGGCGGTGCCGGGCTCGGCGACCCACGGGGTGGCCAGCGCCGCGGCGACGTGGTCGGCGTCGGTGTAGTCCTGCCCCATCGCCGCGAAGAGCTGCTCGAGCGAGGTGAGGTCGCTCATCCGGGCGGCGAGGAGGGCGTCCGTGCCGGTCGGCATGCCGGACCGGTGGCTGAGCAGGTGCTCGACCGTCACCTCGGGGTGCCCGGGCAGCAGCCCGGGGAGGACGTCCTCGACGCGCGTGCCGAGCGACAGGGCGCCGCGCTCCACCTGCTGCAGGACGAGCGTGGCGATCATCGGCTTCGTGTTGCTCGCGACGCGGAAGCGGTCCGTGTCGTGAGCGGGGGCGCGGCCCCCGAGCTCACGGGTGCCCGCGGCGTCGGACCACGTCCCGTCCGGCGTGTCCACGCGCGCGGTCACGGCCACCGCCCCGCCGGCGACGAGCGCGTCGACGGCGGCACCCAGCGCGGCGGCGTCGTCGCCGGGTCCGGCGGGTGACGTCGGGGAGGCGGGACCGGCGGGACCGGCGGCGCGGGACGCGGACGGCGCGGCGGGTGCGGCGACAGCGGCCTGCGCCGCACGAGCGGCCTCGAGCACGGCGCGCGCCGTGGCGGTGGGGTCCTCGGTGCCCGGCCCCGGCGCCGCGGCCACGGCGGGTGCGGCCCCGAGCGGGACGGCCAGCGGCAGGGCGAGCGCGCCGGCGACGAGGCCGCGCACGAGCGGGCGGCGACGGGCGGGACGGGCGGGACGGGCGGTGGCGGACGACATCGGTGCCTCCTCGGATCGGGTGCCACGTGCCCCCAGCCTGCGAGGACGGGCGCGGCGTCCGCATCGGCCGCCCGACGGAGATCGGCCCGCCGGACCCGCGCCGGCGTCTCCGACCGCGGACGGAGGCCGGTGGCCCTACCCTGACGACCTGGCGCACGCCACCAGGCGGCCGGACCGGCCGCCGCGGCGCCTGACGAGGGGGACGGATGGCCGGCGGACTCGCGGCGCTCCTGGACGACATCGCCGCGCTCGCCAAGCTGGCGGCGGCCTCGGTCGACGACGTGGGTGCGGCCGCGGGCCGGGCCAGCGCGAAGGCGGCGGGCGTCGTCATCGACGACACGGCCGTCACGCCGCGCTACGTCAGCGGCTTCACGCCGGACCGCGAGCTGCCCATCATCCGGCGCATCGCGCTGGGGTCGCTGCGCAACAAGCTGCTGTTCATCCTCCCGGCCGCCCTGGTGCTCAGCCAGTTCGTGCCGTGGCTGCTCACGCCGATCCTCATGCTCGGCGGCACGTACCTCGCCTTCGAGGGCGCGGAGAAGGTCTGGGAGCTCGTCAGCGGGCACGCGGAGGAGCACACGACGACCCCGGCTGCGGCGCAGGACGCGCCCACCGAGAAGACGATGGTGTCCGGCGCCATCCGCACGGACTTCATTCTCTCGGCGGAGATCATGGTCATCGCGCTCGACGAGGTGACCGACGAGCCCCTCGTGTCGCGGGCGCTCATCCTCGTCGTGGTGGCCCTGGCCATCACGATCCTGGTCTACGGCGTCGTGGCGCTCATCGTGAAGATGGACGACATCGGCCTGCGCCTGGCGCGCACCGGCAACGGCGCGACGGCCGCGACCGGGCGGTTCCTCGTCGCGGCGATGCCGAAGGTGCTCTCCGTCCTGTCCAGCGTCGGCATCGTCGCCATGCTGTGGGTCGGCGGGCACATCCTCCTGGTCGGGGTCGACGAGCTCGGGTGGCACGGGCTGTACGACCTCGTGCACCACGCCGAGGAGGCCGTCGCCGGCGTGCCGGGCGTGGGTGGCTTCCTGGCCTGGCTCGTCGACACGCTGGCCTCGGCGCTGGTGGGGCTCGTCGTCGGCGCGGTCGTCGTCGCCGTCATCCACCTGCTGCCGCGCCGCCGCGAGGCCGCCGCGCACTGAGCCCGACGGGCACGGAGTCCGCCGGGCGCGGAGTCCGCCGGGCGCGGAGTCCGCCGGGCGCGGAGTCCGCCGGGCGCGGAGTCCGCCGGGCGCGGAGTCCGCCGGGCGCGGAGTCCGCCGGGCGCTCGCCGTCGTCCGGTCAGCGCGACCGGCGCCCCCGCCACCACCAGCCGAGGGCGGTGCCGAGCAGCAGGGTCGCCACCGGGGTGAGGGCTGTGCCGAGCCACAGGCGCCAGGGACGCGGGGAGAACACCGCCTCGGAGAGCGGCGCGTACGCCGTCCAGCCGAACGAGGCCGCGTAGGTGGGCCGGCAGAGCAGCCAGAGCCCGAGCGCGAGCAGCAGCGCCCCGACGAGCGCCAGGGCGAGCGGTGCGCGGGCGGTGCGTCGTCCTCGTCCGTCCGGCTGGGCGGGTCGGCTGGCAGTCATGGGCGGACGCTGGCGCACGTAGCCTGACCGCGTCAAGGAGCGCGCGCTGCCGGTGCCTATGCTCGTCGCCGACCGCCGCCGGGCGACCTGCGCGGACGTGCCGACTCCGCCCCGGCGGACCCCCGAGAGGACCGGACCCACGCTCGAGCACCTGCTCCCGTCCCTGGACGCCTCCACCCTCGTCCTCCTGCTGCTGGCCGCGCTGGCGGCGGGGTGGGTCGACGCCGTCGTCGGCGGGGGCGGGCTGGTGCAGCTGCCGGTGCTGCTGCTGACGCCCGGGGTGTCGCCGGTCCAGGCGCTCGCGACGAACAAGCTCGCCGGCGCGATGGGCACGGCCGTCAGCGCGCTGACCTACTACCGGCGCGTGCAGCCGTCGCTGCGCACGGCGCTGCCCATGGCCGGTGTCGCCGCGCTGGGGGCCGGGCTCGGGGCGCTGTCGGCCACGGCCGTGCCGCCCGGCGTGCTGCAGCCGGTGGTGCTCGTCGCGCTCGTCGTCGTCGGGGTGTACACCGCCGTGCGGCCGGCGCTGGGGGAGACGACCCGGCTGCGGTTCAGCGGGCACCGGCACCTGCTGGCCGCGGCCGGCACGGGCGCCGTCATCGGCTGGTACGACGGCATCGCCGGGCCCGGCACGGGGGCGTTCCTCGTGTTCACGCTCGTCGGGCTGCTGGGCTACGGCTTCCTGGAGGCGAGCGCGACCGCCAAGATCGTCAACCTCGCGACGAACCTCGGCGCACTGCTCGTCTTCGCGCTGCACGGGTCGGTGCTGTGGTGGCTCGGGGCCTCCATGGGCGTCGCCAACCTCGTCGGCGGGTACCTCGGGGCGCGCACCGCCGTGCGCGGCGGCAGCCGGCTCGTGCGGGTCGTGTTCCTCGTGGTGGTCGCCGTGCTCGTCGCCCGGCTCGGGTGGGACGTGCTGTCCGGCTGACGCCGGTCAGGCGCACGCCCTGGTGGGCGAGACCTCGTCGTGATCGCGCTGCTCCGGGAGCACGGCGACCTCCGCGGCGACGGCCTCCGGCGTCACGTCGGCCGACGTCGGCTCGCCGTGGACGGCGACCGGAGGCTCCGACGGGGCAGTGCTCGTCGGGATGCTCGTCGGGATGCTCGCCGAGGTGCTCGTCGAGGTGCTGATCGCGGCGCCCGCCGTCGTGCCCGCCGTCGTGCCGCGCAGCGCGTGCACGGTCGCCGGGACGAGCAGGACGAACGCCGCCAGCCACGCCAGGGGGTTGCCCCACACGACGCCGGGGTACCCGAAGGCGCCCCCGAGCACCACGGCGGCGCCGACTCGGCAGCCGAGCTCGAGCACCCCGGTGACGGTCGGGACCACGGTGTGGCCGAGTCCCTGGAGGGCTCCGCGGAGGACGAAGAGGGCGCCGAGGACCACGTAGCAGGCGCCGTTGACGGCGAGCAGGAACGCCGCCATCCCGACGACCGTCTCCTCGCCCGACCCGACGAACAGCCGCACCAGCGGTGCGCCGCCCAGCACGACGACCAGCCCGATGACGAGGGAGCCGACCACGCCCAGGACGAGGGCCTGCTGCGTCCCGGCCCGCACGCGGTCCGGCCGGCCGGCGCCGTGGTTCTGCGCGACGAACATCGACACGGCCAGGCCGAGCGAGGCGAGCAGCGCGACCGCCAGGTTGTCGACGCGCATGCCGGTCGTCCAGGCCGCCACCGCGTCCGGCCCCAGCTCGTTGAGGCGCACCTGCACGGCCAGGAAGCCGATCGCGATGATGGAGGCCTGGAACCCCATGGGCAGGCCGAGCCGCAGGTGCAGGGCCAGCTCCCCACGGGTCAGCCGCCAGTCCTCGCGGCGCACGTGCAGCGCCGGGACGTGGCGCCGCACGTGCCGCAGGCACAGCGCGACGGAGGCGCCCTGGGCGACGACGGTCGCCAGCGCCGCACCGCCCACGCCCATGCCGAGCACCGGCACCGCGACCACGACGAGCACGATGTTGAGCGCGCAGCTCACCACGAGGTACACGAGCGGGGTGCGGGAGTCGCCGAGCGCGCGCAGCACCGCGGACAGCAGGTTGAACGCCATCGTCGCGCCCGCGCCGAGGAAGCTCACGACGGCGAACGTCGTCGCCTGCGGGACGAGCTCCTCGGGCGTGTGCAGCAGGCGCAGCGCGGGCGCGGCCAGCAGCGGTGCGGCCACCGTGAGCAGGAGGGACACCGCGGCGGTCAGGACCGTGCCGGCGGCCACGGACCGCCGCACCGCCCGCGCGTCGCCGGCGCCGACGGCCTGCGCCGTCGGGATGGCGAAGCCCGTGGTCATGCCCCAGGCGAACCCGATGAGCAGGAAGAGGAAGGAGCCGGTGGCGCCGACGGCGGCGAGCGCCTCGACGGCCAGCACGCGGCCGACGACCACGGCGTCGGCGACCTGGTAGAGCTGCTGGACGACGTTGCCGACGAGCAGGGGGACGGCGAAGAGGAGGATGACACGCCAGGGACGGCCGGCGGTGAGGACCTGGGGCATGACTGAGGGGCTCCGCAGCGGGAGGAGGAGGGATGTGGCGAGAGGTGTGACGGTGGTGGCGGGTCGCGTGCTCGGTCGTGCCGGTCGCTCCAGCACGACTATCGAATCGATACGACCGGGGGATTGGTCAACTCGAACGACTGTGACCTGTGCCACATCTGTCCCTCGCGGTGCCCGTCGCCGTGACGCCGGTGGCCGTCGTGCCCGCGTCGACCGGGGGCAGCGGTGAGGACGCCGGCCGTCGGCCCGGTGCCCGTGCCGGTCGCACCGCGGCTGCGGGACCGGCCGAGCATCCTGCACATGGACGCCGACGCGTTCTTCGCCAGCGTGGAGCAGCTGCAGAAGCCGAGCCTCGCGGGGAAGCCGGTGCTGGTGGGCGGGGTCGGCGGCCGCGGGGTGGTCGCAGCGGCCTCCTACGAGGCGCGTGCCTACGGCGTGCGCTCCGCGATGCCCATGGCCCGCGCGCGCCGGCTCTGCCCGACGGCGGCCGTGCTCGTCCCGCGGTTCGACGCGTACAGCGCGTTCTCCGCTGTGCTCATGGGCGTGCTCCGCGAGCACGCGACCCGGGTGCAGCCGCTGAGCATCGACGAGGCCTTCGCCGACCTCGACGCGGGACCGGTCGAGGGGGAGGACGGAGCCCCCGCCCTCGTGCGGCCGCCGGTGGACCTGCGGGCGACGGCCGAGCACGTGCGCGCCGAGGTGGCCCGCCGGTGCGGGCTCCCGGTGACCATCGGGATGGCGCGCTCGAAGCTCGTGGCGAAGCTGGCCTCCGACGCGGCCAAGCCCGCCGGGCTGCTGGTGGTTCCGCCGGAGGACGAGGACGGCTTCCTCCTGCCGCTGCCGGTGCGGGCGCTGTGGGGTGTCGGGCCGGCGACGGCCGCGGCGCTGGACAGGGTGGGCGTGCGCACCGTCGCCGACCTGCGCGCGCAGCGCCTCGACGTCCTCGTCGAGCTGACCGGGCAGGCGCAGGGGACGCTCCTGCACGCGATGGCGCGCGGGTGGGACGACCGGCCGGTGGAGGTCACGCGCGAGGTGAAGTCCGTCGGCGCCGAGCGGACCTTCGCCGCCGACGTCGTGGGCCGCGCGGAGGTCCGGGGCGCGCTGGAACGCGTGCTGCCCGCCGCCCTCGGCCGGCTCCACCGCTCCGGGGCCGCTGCGCGGACGGTCGTGGTCAAGGTCCGGCTCGCCGACTTCACCACGCTCACCCGCTCGACGACGCTGCCCCACCCCACGTCCGACGAGGGGCCGCTGCGGACCGCGGCGCTCGCGGCGCTGGAGGCCGCGGAGGTCGCCGCGCCGGTGCGCCTGCTCGGGGTGAGCTTCCACGGCCTGTCCGAGCACGCCCAGCTCACGCTCGCGCTCGACGAGGAGCCGACGGGCGAGGGGGCCACGACGGGGATGTCGTCGGACGACGAGGAACCGGACGGCGCCGACGAGGCGAGCGCCCCGACCGCCGACGGGCCGGTCCTCGCCACCCCGCACAACACGTCACCCGGGATGGACGTCGAGCACCCCGAGCACGGGCGCGGCTGGGTCGTCGCCGTGCGGCCGCGGCACATCGCCGTCCGCTTCGAGACGGCGGCCACCGGCCGCGGCCCGCAACGCGTGCTGCCCGTGCCCGACGAGCCCCTATGGCTCGTCGGCGCGCTCGGCCCGGACGGGCAGCCGGCGCAGCAGGCCCGCTGACCAGCACCACTCCGACGAGCGACCCGCCGACGGATCCGTGCCTCCGGTCCTGCGCCGCAGGACGCGTCAGCGACCCCGCCCCTCCCGCTCGTCCCGGGCCGCGAGCTGCTCGCGCCAGTTGGCGGGCACGCGCCCGGCCGGCCCGGGCACCGGCTGGTCGACCGGGCGGCTCGTCGGGGGAGCGAGGTCCGGCCCCGCGAACGCACGGCCCCGCTCGTAGTCCCAGAACCAGTCCTCGCCCGGCTCGTAGCTCTGCATGACCGGGTGCCGCTCGGCGTGGGCGTGCGCGGTGGCGTGCCGGTGCAGCGAGTCGTCGCAGCACCCCACGTGCCCGCAGGCCGCGCACCGGCGCAGGTGCACCCACCAGCTCCCGTCCCGCTCGCACTCCACGCACCCGGGCCCCGACGGCGGCACGTCGAGGTCGATGCCGGGCAGGTCGGTGGTCATCGTCGCCTCCAGGTCGAGCAGGTCGAGCAGGTCAGCGGTCGGTCAGCGGTTGCGGATCCAGGCCAGCGGCGCGCCGGACTCCGGCACCCACCCCTGCGGCGGGTCCTCGCCGACCCGCCCGTCCACGGCCTCGCGCAGCAGGTCCGCGTGGCCCGTGTGCCGGCCGTACTCCTCGAGGAGGTCGAAGAGCAGGCGGCGCAGGCTGAGGTGGCCCCGTTCGTCCCCCAGGGAGGCGACCGTGTCGAGGCCACCGTCGGCGAGCACGGCGTCCAGCCGCTCGCGGGACCGGGCGACGGCGTCGTCCCACGTCGCGTAGAGCGTCTCGGGGCTGTCGTCGCCCGCGGCGAGGATCTCCGTGCCGTTGTCGCCCCACGACTGGAAGTCCCACTGCTGCCCGGGGTGCGTCCCGTGCAGCTTCCACGTGAAGGTCAGGTCCTCCACGGCGGCGAGGTGCTTGAGCAGCCCGCCGAGGGAGAGCTGCGAAGGAGCCACGCGCTGCGCCAGCCCCGCGGCGTCGAGCCCGTCGGCCTTCCACCGGAACGTGGTGCGCATCCGGTCGACCGCGGCGGTCAGGTGCGCGAGCTCGTCCCCCGCTGCGGGCGGTTCCCACGGCATGTCGTCGTCGGCCATGCACCGACCGTAGGGCCGGCGTCCGACACGGCGGAAGGGTGCCGGGACCCGGGGAGCACGACGGGCGGCACCCCGAGGGGTACCGCCCGTCGCTGCGCACCGGCAGACGCCTCACGGCGCGAGGCCGCTCGTAGCGGCTGTGGTTGAGCCCGGGGGTCATGAACCGGTGCGCACGGTCCACAACCGGCGCATCCCGCGACGTGTTCCCCGATCCGGGGACGAGTTTCCGAGCGACCCTCACCGCGCCACCTCACCGGGGACGGACGTCGCCTGTGCGCTCGACGAGCGCGAGACGTAACGAGCCGCGCGACCGGGCGAAACACGCCCCGCCGATGCTGGGTCGCGATGAGCCGGACCGCCACGAGGACCCACTGCCCGTACTGCTCCCTGCAGTGCGGGATGGTCCTGCACGCCGGCGACCGGCCGGCGGAGCTGCAGCCCGACGAGACGTTCCCCGTCAACCGCGGTGGGCTGTGCTCGAAGGGCTGGACCGCCGCCGAGCTGCTCGACCACCCGGAGCGCCTGCTCGCGCCGCTGGTCCGCGCGGTGCCCGGCGACCGCTCGTCGCGCCTGGTGCCGACGACGTGGGAGGACGCGTACGACCGCATCGCGGCCGCCGTGCGGACCACCCAGGCCGTGCACGGCCCGGACGCCGTGGGCGTCTTCGGCGGCGGCGGGCTGACGAACGAGAAGGCCTACGCGCTGGGCAAGTTCGCCCGGGTCGCGCTCGGCACGTCGGCGATCGACTACAACGGCCGGTTCTGCATGAGCAGCGCGGCGACGGCCGCCAACCGCGCCTTCGGCATCGACCGGGGGCTGCCCTTCCCGCTCGAGGACGTGGCCGCCGCCGACGTGCTCCTCGTCGTCGGGAGCAACGCCGCGGCCACGATGCCGCCGGCCATGCAGTGGGTCGACGCCGGCCGTGAGCGCGGCGCGCTGCACGTCGTCGTGGACCCGCGGCGGACGGCCACCGCCAAGGGCGCGAGCCTGCACCTGCAGCCCGTGCCCGGCACGGACCTGGCGCTGGCGCTGGGGCTGCTGCACGTGGTGGTGAAGGACCGCCTCGTCGACGAGGAGTACGTCGCGGCGCGGACCAGCGGGTTCGAGGCGGTCCGCGCGTCGGTGGCGTCCTTCTGGCCGGACCGGGTCGAGCGCATCACGGGCGTGGCGGTCGCCGACCTGCGACGGGTGGCGCACGCGTTGGCCGAGGCGCCGGCCGCGATGGTCCTCACCGCGCGGGGTGCCGAGCAGCACGCCGCCGGCACCGACACCGCCACGGCGTTCATCCACCTCGCGCTCGCGCTCGGCCTGCCGGGCCGCCCCGGCTCCGGCTACGGCACGCTCACCGGCCAGGGCAACGGCCAGGGCGGGCGCGAGCACGGCCAGAAGGCCGACCAGCTGCCGGGCTACCGCCGGCTCGACGACCCGACGGCCCGCGCGCACGTCGCCGGCGTGTGGGGCGTCGACCCCGACTCCCTGCCTGGCCCGGGCCGCAGCGCCTACGAGATGCTCGACCGGCTGGGCCGGGACGACGGCGTCCGCGGCCTGCTGGTGATGGCCTCCAACATCGCGGTGTCGGCGCCGCGCGGCACGCACGTCGTCGAGCGCCTGAAGGCCCTGGACTTCCTGGCCGTCAGCGACCTGTTCCTCTCCGAGACCGCGGCGCTCGCGGACGTCGTCCTCCCCACCGCCCAGTGGGCGGAGGAGGAGGGGACGATGACGAACCTCGAGGGCCGCGTCATCCACCGCCGCAAGGCGATCGACCCGCCGGCCGGCGTCCGCGACGACCTGGCGACGATGCACGAGCTCGCGACCCGCCTCGGTCAGGGGGACAAGTTCCCGACGGACCCGCGGACCGTGTTCGACGAGCTGCGGCAGGCCAGTGCGGGCGGCACGGCCGACTACGCGGGCATCACCTACGAGCGCCTCGACGCCGAGGACGGCGTGTTCTGGCCCTGCCCGTCGGAGGACCACCCGGGCACGCCGCGGCTGTTCGCCGAACGGTTCGCGACGCCGGACGGGCGCGCGCGGTGCGTGCCGGTGACGTGGCAGGAGCGCGTGGAGCCGACGGGCGGCGCCTACCCCTACGTCCTCACGACCGGCCGGCTCATGGAGCAGTACCAGTCCGGCGCGCAGACCCGTCGCGTCCGGCAGCTGTCCCTCGCCCAGCCCGAGCCGCGCGCCGAGCTGCACCCCGACCTCGCCCGCCGCCACGGCGTCGGGGACGACGACCACGTCCGGCTCACCACCCGCCGCGGCAGCGCGGTCTTCCGCGTGCGGCTGACCGACGAGATCCGGCCCGACACGGTCTTCGTCCCCTTCCACTGGGGCGGGGGCGGCCCGGGCGCCGGCCACGCCAACGCGCTGACCGACGACCGGCTCGACCCGCTGTCGCGGATGCCGGCCTTCAAGGCCTGCGCGGTGGCGGTGGCCCGCGCCGACGAGCCCGTGCCGCCCCCGCCCGCGACGACCCTCGTCGCCCCGACCAGCGCCCTCGCGTCCATCCGCACGTCCGCCACCTCCGCCCGCCGACCTGACAGGGGAACCGCCGTGCCCTCCACCCCCCGATTTCTGCAGACCATCGCCCCGTTCACGGGCAAGGGCCTGGACCAGCCCGTGCCGTTCAGCCCGGCGCTGGTGTACGAGGTGCCGGACGGCGCCGTCGCGCAGACCGTCTACTTCCGGGGCGGCAACAGCTCCGACGAGCTGGCCTGCGTCGTGCTGCTGCGCGACGGGGAGCCCATGCGGTACTTCCCCGTCGGCGCCAAGGCCGACACGCACGTGCCGCTGCGCGTCGTGGAGAACCTCGAGGCCGGCACGGTCGTCGAGCTGCAGGTGTCCGCCCCGGACGGTGCGAGCGGCGTGCTCGTCGTCGACCTCGGCCTGGTCGAGGTCTGAGCGTGGGCGCGCACGCGGTCGGTCCGAAGCGGCGCCTCGTCGTCGTCGGGAACGGCATGGCCGGGGCCCGCACGGTCGAGGAGGTGCTGGCCCGCGGTGGGGCGGACCAGTTCGACATCACGATGTACGGGGAGGAGCCGTACGGGAACTACAACCGCATCATGCTGTCCAACGTCCTGCAGGGCTTGGACGACGAGGCGGACATCTTCCTCAACACGGTCGCCTGGTACGCGGAGAACGGCATCGACCTGCGCGCCGGCGTGCGGGTGGCGCGGATCGACCCGTTCGCGCACGTCGTGGTCGACGGGGCCGGCGGGGTGCAGCCGTACGACCAGCTCGTCATCGCCACGGGCTCGGTGCCGTTCGTCCCGGAGATCACGCACCTGCGCGACCCCCGGCGCGGCTTCCACCAGGCCGTCTTCACGTTCCGCACGCTCGACGACACGCGCCGGATGATCGCCTACGCCCGCGACCACGAGCGCGCGGTCGTCATCGGCGGCGGCCTGCTGGGCCTCGAGGCGGCGGCCGGGCTGCAGAGCCACGGCATGCAGGTCACCGTGGTGCACGGCCCGGGGCATCTCATGAACGCCCAGCTCGACGAGGCCGCGGGCCGCATCCTGCAGCGCAGCATCGAGAAGCTGGGCATCGAGGTCGTCTGCGGCGGGCGCACGACCGCCGTGCGCGGCCGGGAGCAGATCGAGGGCATCGAGCTCAAGGACGGGCGCTTCCTGCCGTGCGACATGGTGGTGCTGGCGGCGGGCATCCGGCCGAACACCGAGATCGCGCAGATGTCGGGCCTCACGGTCGAGCGCGGCATCGTCGTCGACGACCAGCTCCGCACGGTCGAGTCCGACGACGTGTTCGCGGTCGGGGAGTGCGTGCAGCACCGCGGCGAGACGTACGGCCTCGTCGCCCCGCTGTGGGAGCAGGCCAAGGTCATCGCCGACGTGCTGACCGGGGCGGACCCCGCCGCGGCGTACCACGGCTCCCGCACGGCGACGAAGCTCAAGGTCGCCGGCGTGGACGTCGCGTCGATGGGTGTCGTCGCCCCGCAGCGTGAGACGGACGAGCACATCGTGTTCTCCGAGCCGAAGAAGGGCGTGCACAAGTCGCTGGTGGTGCGCGACGGCCGGCTCATCGGCGCGACGCTGCTCGGCGACGTGCGCAAGACGGCGTTCCTCGTGCAGGCCTTCGACCGCGGCATGGCGCTGCCGGAAGAGCGCGTGCAGATGCTCTTCGACATCGGTGCCCCGCCGGACGAGGTGTCGGTCGCGGAGCTGTCCGACGAGGCCGCCGTCTGCAACTGCAACGGCGTGTCCAAGGGGGACATCTGCGGGGCGGTCCACGGTGGGTGCAAGACCGTCGGGTCCGTCATGGACAAGACCCGTGCCGGCAAGGGCTGCGGGTCCTGCAAGGGGCTGGTGGCGCAGATCGTCGAGTGGGCCGCCGGCGGCAAGGTCGAGGAGGACCCCTCGGCGTCCTGGTACGTGCCAGGCATCCCGATGACCAAGCCCGAGCTCGTCGCCGCCATCAAGGAACGGCACCTGACGTCCGTGTCGGCGGTGTTCGCGGCGCTCGCGCCGGAGGGCGCCGACGACGCGAGGTCGAAGATGGCGCTGACCTCGCTGCTGCGCGTGGTCTGGCCGCACGACCACGTCGACGAGCGCGACGCCCGGTTCGTCAACGACCGGGTGCACGCCAACATCCAGCGCGACGGGACGTTCTCGGTGGTGCCGCAGATGAAGGGCGGCGTCACCACGCCGGACCAGCTGCGCCGCATCGCCGACGTCGCCGACAAGTACCAGGTCCCGCTGGTCAAGGTCACCGGCGGCCAGCGCATCGACCTGCTCGGCATCCGCAAGGAGGACCTGCCGAAGGTCTGGGGCGACCTGGGCATGCCGTCGGGCTACGCGTACGGCAAGAGCTTCCGCACCGTGAAGACGTGCGTCGGCACGGAGTTCTGCCGGTTCGGGCTCGACGACTCCACCGGCCTCGGGATCGACCTGGAGAGCCGGTACCAGGGCCTGGAGAGCCCGGCGAAGATGAAGCTCGCCGTGTCCGGCTGCCCCCGCAACTGCGCGGAGTCACTCGTCAAGGACGTGGGCGTCGTCGCGATCGGCGAGGGTCGCTGGGAGGTCTACGTCGGCGGGGCCGCCGGCGCGCACATCCGCAAGGGGGACCTGCTGGCGACCGTCGACTCCCGCGAGGAGGTGCTGACCCTGGCCGGGCGGTTCATGCAGTACTACCGCGAGAACGCGCACTGGCTGGAGCGGACGTACACCTTCGTCCCCCGGGTCGGCCTGGAGGAGCTGAAGGCGATCCTCGTCGACGACCGCGACGGCCTGGCCGCCGGGCTCGACGAGCGGGTGCAGGAGTCGGTGGACGCCTACGTCGACCCGTGGCAGGAGGGGGCCAGCCCGGTGGAGCCGGGCCAGTTCCGGACGTCCTTGCCGCTGTCGGTGCTGCCGCAGGTGCCGGTCCGGTGAGCGCGGAGGAGGCGGTGGTGTCGGAGGCGACGCCGGACGGCGTGGTGCGTGGGCTGCCGGCGACGAGGGTCGCCCGGGTGGCGGACCTGCCGCCGGGCGAGGGCCGTGCGTTCGCCGTCGCCGGCGAGCAGGTCGCGGTGTTCCGGCTGCGCACGGGCGCCCTGCACGCGGTGTCGGCGGTGTGCCCGCACCGCGGCGGCCCGATCGCGGACGGCCAGACCGATGCGCGCGTGGTGATGTGCCCGCTGCACGGGAACACCTTCGAGCTGGCGACGGGCGCCTGCCTGACGGGTCAGCGCCCGCTGTCGGTGTTCCCGGTGGCGGAGGAGGACGGCTGGGTGGTCGTCGGCGGCTGACCGTCTTCTGCACGACCGGAGGCGTCTGATCGCACGTCGTCTACGGCAAGCTGTCCACCATGGTCGACAGCGGGTCGAGGCGCGCGTGGCTGCTGATGGCCGCCGGGGACGACCGTGGCCACGGGGGGAACGACGGTTACGACGACCAGATCGACGCGTACTACTCGTGGGACAGCAACGTCCCTAACCATCGGAATCTGGCGGTCGGAGATCCGATCGCGTTGTGGGACAAGCATCGTCTGCTCGGTGTGTCGGTGATCGAGGAGATCGAGACGGCACCGGGGACGAAGCTGCTCAGCCGCTGCCCGACGTGCCGCACGACGAGGATCAGCGAGCGCAGGAGCCGGACACCGCGATTCCGCTGCATGAAGTGCAAGGACGAGTTCCCCGAGGCGCTCCCTGACCTCGTGCGGGTGACCGAGTACCGCGCGCGGTACGACGCCGCGTGGACGTCGTTGGAGGGCGCGCTCGACGAGACGGAGCTCCGGCTCCTCGCCGTGAACACCGGGGACATAATGCCATGCGACCTCTGCACTGGGCCGGCTTGACGGCCGCACTTGCTGCGCGCGGTGCGGTGCGCGCCGTCGATCGGCTGGTTGCGCGTGCCGACCTGAGCCTCTCGATCCCTCCCGCAGGGTCCTTCAGGGTGGAGTTCGCGCCACCACAGGGACACGGCAGGGCGCTCGTGCGTGTGCGGCGTGGCCAGCGGCAGTTCCGCGAGCACCTGCTGGCCGAGCAAGGGCAGGTCTGCGCGTTCTCAGGACCTGCCCCGGAACGCGTCCTCGAAGCGGGCCACCTCTACAGCTACGCACAGCTGGGCACGCACCTCCGGCACGGCGGGCTCATGCTCCGGCGCGACATCCACCGCCTCTTCGACGACGGGATGCTCTCCGTCTCTCCCTCGCGCTTGTCCGTGGACGTCGCGCCCGAACTCGCCCGCTACCCGCAGTACGGCCGACTGCACGGGCAGGAGCTGCACCTGCGCCTCAGGTCGGAACAGGTCGACTGGCTGGCTCAGCACTGGCAGGAGCATCGCGCTACGCCGATGTGAGGTCGACGACGGTCCTCGCCCGGCTCGTCATCGGACCGACGTCTGCGCGGCTCAGGGCAGGAGATCCAGGTACTTCTTGCGCGCAGGCATCGCATGGATCACGAGAGCGTCGTGATCACCGAGGATCAGCACCACCGTCTCGAGGAGTCGGGCCCGCGTGTCGAACCCGAGCCGCAGCTCCCGCAGGGGCTCGCCGTCACCGCTGATCGGCTCGATCCACATCGGCCATTGCGCCGCCTGGATCGCGTCCTCAGCAGAGACGCCGTGCTTGAGGGCGCTGCGGTGCACCCTCATGCGGCGAAGTGGGAGAGGGCCGCTCTGATCGCCTCGGACCTGGTCATGTGGTTCTTGGCGGCCGCAGCGTCCAGCGCCTCCAGCTCTTCGGCGGTGAGCCGGACGGCCACCACCTGCATGGGCTCCGCACCGCGGCCGGGGCGGCCACGTCGACGGCGAATCAGGGCATCGACGTCGTAACCGGCCTCGGCCTCATCCGCCCATCTCTGGATCTGCTCGTCGTCAACCACGCCGGTAGCGTATGACGAAATCACGATGAGATCGAGACCTTCGCGCCGCGCACAGCGCTCGACGACCAGTGCACGACGTCGTCCCACGAACCCATCGACTCGTGGACGGAGCGGCCGGTGGTGCGGCAGTGGCGTCCCGCAGAGTGGTGTGCGAGCCCGGCCCTGGTGAGGGCGTCGTCGTAGACGTGTAGGCGGTCACCGCGTGATTCTTCGAGAGACCTACCAAGTCGACTCGAGAGAAGGACCCGCGATGACCGCTGGACCCAGTCTGGACCCTGCCCGCTTCTTGCACGAGCACCTGGCCACCGCCAGCCCCGATCTGCTGCGTGAGCTGCTCGGCGTCTTCATCGACACTCTGATGGGTGCTGAGGCGGACGCGATCTGCGGCGCCGAGTACGGTGCCCGCAGCACCGAGCGGGTCAACACCCGCAACGGCTACCGGCATCGGGACTT
>NZ_FOKA01000025.1 GCF_900111925.1 Cellulomonas marina | reverse complement strand
GGGGACCCCCTGCCGGCCGACCAGCCGCGCGCCGCGGTCGCCTCACCGCCTGGAACCGTGGCGGTGTGGCCGATCCGGCGCGATGGCTCGGAGGGCAACTGGCAGATCTCGCCGCAGACCCTCATGAGCGCTTGCGAGAAGGGCTACGTGCGGCTCGGCAAGTTCACCGAGCGCGGGATGCCGATTTCCTATCTGAAGTCCGGCGAGCAGCGGAAGGTCGAGGCGGGAGTCTTCCCCATCGAGGGTCATCGAGCGGACGGCTCGATCGTCGTCGACAGTTCGGGGTACGCACCTGTCTTTGTGCCAGGGACGCAGTGGCGCATTTCAGCCCACGAGTCAGGTGGGCCGGGTGGGAGCAACCTGCTGCGCTCGCTCATGCCCGATCGCCGCTTCCCGTTCCCGAAGTCCTTGTACGCAGTTGAGGACGCCCTTCGATTCTTCGTCGCGAGCAAGCCTCGTGCGCTCGTCCTGGACTTCTTCGCTGGCTCCGGCACCACCGCGCACGCGGTCATGCGCTTGAACCGTCAGGACGGCGGTACCAGGCGCTGTCTCCTCGTCACCAACAACGAGGTCTCGATCGACGAGGCCAACGAGTTGCGCCGGCGAGGCGTACACCCGGGTGATGCCGAGTGGGAGGCACTCGGCATCTGCGACTACATCACCAAGCCGCGGATCCACGCCGCCATCACAGGCAAGTCGACGACCGGTGCTCCGGTCTCGGGGACGTACGGGCCAGTCGACGCTTCTCCGATGGCCGACGGGTTCCGCGAGAACGCCGAGTTCTTCACCCTCACCTACGAGGACCCCACGCTGGTCTCGCTTGGGCGCCGGTTCGAGGCGATCGCCCCTCTGCTCTGGCTGCGCGCCGGCGCGCGCGGCGAGCGCATCAGCGAGGTGGCCGCGGAAGGCTGGTCGCTCCCTGCGAGTGCCTGCTACGGCGTCCTGTTCGACACCAGCACGTGGGGCGCATTCGTCGCTGCGGCCGCGCGGCGGGACGACCTGACGCACGCGTTCATCGTCACCGACTCCCTCGTCGAGTACCAGCAGGTCGTCGCTCGGCTCGACCCGTCCCTTCGGACGACCCGGCTCTACGCCGACTACCTGCGCAGCTTCGAGATCAACACCCGGACGCCGTAGCTCCTCGCAGGTAGCCGTCGCTGCTCTCATTCGCCACGCGCCCGAGTCGCCTCGCCATGGCAACCGCTGCAGCAGCAGCTGTAGGGACGCTGCGAGCTCGTCCGGTGTGTGACTCTTGGTGCTGGATGGCGGGGTTCTGACGGCGACATGTGGCGTCGTACACCTGAAGAGCGGGGGCGGAGAGGCGTGATGGCGGGGAGCCGCAGCCGCGGACTGCTGCAGGACCGGTTGACACCGTGACCTGCCCTGCAGCAGTCCCCCATGATCGTCATCAGGGAGGCGCTGACATGGCCTTGGACGTCCTCACGTAGGCTGTGCCGCGTGTCTTCCCGCACCCAAGTCAGGCTCTTCAAGATCGTTGCGGTCGCTGAGGCCTTCTCGTGGGCAGGTCTCCTCGTGGGCATGTACGTCAAGTACGTCGCCGACGGCGGTGAGCTGGGGGTGCAGATCTTTGGCCCTATCCACGGGGGGATCTTCGTCGCTTACGTGCTGGTGACTTTGGTGCTCTCGCGAACGCTTCGCTGGTCGCGCTGGACTACCCTTGCTGGACTGGCCTGCTCGATCCCGCCGTTCGCCACACTCGCGTTCGAACTGTGGGGGCAGCGGTCGGGGCGCTTGACACCGTCTAGCGGCGCGGCCCGGCCTGTTTCCGTGCGTGCTTGATCCAACGAGGCCTCACCTCTCACCTTCAGAGACCCTCAATCGGCGGCGGCGTCACAGTGGATGGGCACGCTGTCCGTCGGGCTCGTAGACCTGCTCTGCGGCTCGGCGGAGCGCCGCGAATGCGGTCGCGATGGTCTGGACGCTGTCGTCGTCCAGGTGCGCCAGGAGTGCGGCGCGGTGCTCGGCACCTTCGGCCATCAGCTGCTCGACCAGCCGGGAGCCTTCGGTTGTGGGGTGGACGTGCCTGGCCCGGCGGTCCGCGGGGTCGGCGACGCGTCGCACCAGCCCGCGGTCTACGAGTCGATCGACCAAGCCGGTCACCGATGCCGGGCTGATCCTCAGCGCGTCGGCCAGCTCGTGGCTCATCAGCGGCCCGTCGCCGTGCAGCAGCAGTAGCACCTTGAGCTGCTGCATCGTCAAGGCGCTCTGCAGCAGAGCGGTGAACTGTGACCGGGAGAAGAGGCGTAGCAGTGCCGCCTCGTCCTGCGCGATGGCGGTCATGGCCGCGTCGCGATTCACCGGTTCTTCGATCCTTCGTTCGCCCCGTACTATTCGTCTGGCATCGACTATACGGGAGAACCTCATGACTCGCCTCGCTCGCCTGAGCCTTGCCAACCGCGCCGTGGTGGCGTTGGCCACGGTGATCCTGATCGTGGCGGGCGTCTTATCGACCACGTCGCTGAAGCAGGAGCTGATCCCGTCCTTGGAGATCCCGCTGGCGGTGGTGGTGACCCCTCTTCCCGGGGCAGCGCCGGACGTGGTCGAGCGGCAGGTGACTGAGGTCGTCGAGGGTGCTGTCAGCGGTGTGGAGGGTCTGGAGGGGACTGAGTCGACCAGCAGCAACAGCCTGTCGGTTGTCTCGGTGGAGCTGGCGTACGGCACGGATCTGCAGGTAGCCCAGCAGGACCTGCAGCAGGCCTTGGCCAGGGTGGCCTCTCGTCTCCCGGCCGATGTGACACCGACGGTGATCACCGGCAGCATCGACCAGCTCCCGGTGGTCCAGCTGGCGGTCGCCGCCCCGCAGCTGGACGAGCAGGAGCTCGCCACCCGGGTCGAGGAAGAGGTCCTGCCGCAGCTGCTGGGTGTGGAGGGGGTGCGTGAGGCCACGCTGTCGGGGGCGCGCGAGGTGCGGGTCGAGATCGTGCCCGACCCGATGGCGCTGGCGGCCGCGGGCGTCGGCTTCGACGCGGTGAGCGCCGCGTTGCAGGCGAACGGTGTGGTCATCCCGGCCGGGACGATCGTCGACGGGCAGCGCAGCCTGAACGTCGTGGTGGGCCAGCGGCTGTCCTCCGTTGAGGACATCGCCGCGATCGCGCTGCCTGCCGGGGGTCCGGGTGGACCGGTCGTGCTCGGTGATGTGGCCACGGTGGCGGTCGCTGCGGTCCCGGCCACGTCCTACGCGCGGACCAACGGCCAGGCGAGCGTCGCCGTGGCGATCACCAAGACTCCCGACGGCAACACCGTCAGCGTGTCCCACGACGTGCGGGACCTGATCCCGCAGATGGAGGCCAGCCTCGGTGAGGACGCTGCGATCGACGTCGTCTTCGACCAGGCCCCGTTCATCGAGAAGTCGATCGAGGACCTGAGCACCGAAGGTCTCCTCGGGCTGATCTTCGCGGTGATCGTGATCATGCTGTTCCTGCTGTCGCTGCGCTCCACCCTGGTCACCGCCATCTCGATCCCCCTGTCGTTGCTGATGGCGATGATCGGGCTTTCGGTCGGTGGGTACTCCCTGAACATCCTGACCCTGGGGGCTCTCACCGTCGCGGTCGGGCGGGTCGTGGACGACTCGATCGTGGTGATCGAGAACATCAAGCGCCACCTCGGCTACGGCGAACCCAAGGCGCAGGCGATCTTGACCGCGGTGCGTGAGGTCGCCGGGGCGGTGACGTCCTCCACGATCACCACCGCAGCGGTGTTCGTGCCGATCGGCATCGTCGGGGGCCAGGTCGGTGAGCTGTTCCGGCCCTTCGCCTTCACCGTCGCGGTAGCTCTGCTGGCCTCGCTGCTGGTCTCCTTGACCATCATCCCGGTGCTGGCCTACTGGTTCCTGCGCGCCCCGTCCGTCGACCAGTCCGAGCGGGACCGCGTCGAGGAGCGCGAACGCCACGGACTGCTCCAGCGCAGCTACCTGCCGGTCCTGCGCGCGGCACTCGGCCACCCGGTGATCACCCTGGTGATCGCGGCCGCCGTGCTCGGTGGCACCCTTGCCGCCTCCACGCGCCTGGAGACCAACTTCATCGGTGACGCCGGGCAGAACACCCTCAGCGTCAACCAGCAGCTGCCGGCCGGGACCAGCCTGGATGTCACCGACGCCGCCGCTCGCCAGGTCGAGCAGGCCATCGCCGAGCTGGAGGGGGTCCAGACCTACCAGGTCACCGTCGGCTCGGGTGGCAACGGACTGCAAACAGCGTTCCTCGGAGGTGGCGGCGGGTCGAACACGGCCACCTTTGCGATCACCACCGACCTGGACGCCGACCAGGCGCTGGTCGAACAGGACCTTCGCGCCGTGGTCGCGGACCTGGACGACGTCGGGGAGCTGACCGTCACCACCGGACAGGCCGGGTTCGGCCTGCCACCGGTGGAGGTCGTGGTCCGTGCCGGCGACGACCAGACCCTGCGCGAAGCCGCAGACCTGGTCGCCGAGGCGATGGGCGAGGTCCAGGGCACGACCGACGTGGTGAACAACCTGGCCTCGGACGCACCAGCGGTCCAGATCCAGGTCGATAGGCAAGCGGCCGCCCAGGCCGGCACCAGCGAGACCGCCATCGGGCAGGCCATGGCCGGGCTGCTGCGCGGGGCACCCATCGGCCAGGCCGACATCGCCGGACGCACCACCGACGTCGTCGTGCTCCTGGGCCAGGCCCCCACCGACGTCCAGGCACTGCGCGCCACCCCCATCCCCACCGCCACCGGAGCCGTGCCCCTGGGGCAGGTCGCCGAGGTCAGCGAGGTCCAGCAGCCCACCAGCCTGACCCGCCAGGACGGGGTACGCACCGCGGCAGTGACCGCGACGGCGACCGACCAGAACCTGGGAGGGATCACCACCCGGCTGCAGGAACAGCTCGACGCCCTCGACCTGCCCGAGGGCGCAGAAGCGGAGATCGGCGGGGTCAGCGCCGAGCAGCAGTCCGCGTTCGCCGACCTCTACCTGGCGCTCCTGGCATCCATCGCCATCGTCTACCTGGTCATGGTCGCCACGTTCCGGTCCCTGCTGCAGCCCCTGATCCTCCTGGTGTCGGTGCCGTTCGCCGCCACCGGTGCGCTGGCCCTGCTGCTGGCGACCGGCACACCCTTGGGTGTCCCGTCGATGATCGGACTGCTCATGCTCGTCGGCATCGTGGTGACCAACGCGATCGTGCTCATCGACCTGGTCAACCAGAAGCGCGAGCAGGGCCTGAGCGTCATCGACGCCGTCATCGAGGGCTCCCGCTACCGGCTACGACCGATCCTGATGACCGCGGCGGCGACCATCGGAGCCCTGACCCCGATGGCCCTGGGCCTGACCGGCGGCAGCGTGTTCATCTCCCAGCCGCTGGCCCTGGTCGTCATCGGCGGCCTGACCACCTCCACCCTGCTGACGCTGGTGCTCGTCCCGGTCCTGTACAACCTGACCGAACGCGCCACCACGGCAATGCGCGACCGGCGAGGCCGCCGCCCGGCCACCACCGCGGCATGACCGCCCCAGACCCGCCCCGGCGTCCCAGCGGTTGGGACCAGGCCGAGATGACCTGGGAACCACCGCACGACGGCCCTCTGCCCCAGCACCACCACAACTGCCTGGGATGCGGGGACCGCAATCCCCACGGCCACCACCTGCAGGTCCGCCTGGAAGGCGGGGCGCTGCACGCACGCCACACCTTCGACGAACGCCACGCCGGTGCACCGGGCATCACCCACGGCGGAGCGATCGCAACGGTGCTGGACGACGTCTTCGGCTTCGCCGGGTACCTCATCGGGCAGCCGGCGGTCACCCGCAGCCTGAGCATCGACTACGACCGGCCGGTCCCCGTCGGGGCGATCTGCGACATCACCGCGCGGCTCGAGCGGCGCGAGGACCGCAAGCTGTTCCTCACAGCCGAAGGGGTCGACGCGTCCGGGGCCCGGTTGTTCACCGCACGGGCGCTGTTCCTCGTCGTCGACCTGCAGCACTTCCACGGTCCGCGGCCCCCTGACTCCTCAGCCCGGTCCAGTCGCACGCTCTTGTGAGCCGCCCGGCCGGGCGCTGACCGGGCGTCCCGTGTCGAACCCCTGCGCGAGGGTCCGCTTCGGGCGCGCAGGCGACGCGCCGTTTCTCTCGTAACCCAGGGGCGAACGCGGGGAACCCGCATCACGATTTGCACTTGTGCAAGTTATGCATGCCTGCAACCATGCCGCCATGGCAGATGCGTCGGCGACTCTCCGTGAGCGACGAAGAGCCGAGACATGGGTGGCCATCCATGAGGCGGCGGCGGCCTTGGTCCTGCACCAGGGCCTGGAGCACGCCACGATCGAGGCCATAGCGGATGCCGCCGGGGTCTCACCGCGGACGTTCTTCAACTACTTCCCGTCCAAGGACGATGCAGTTCTCGGGATGCGCCCTCCGAGCCTGGACCCGGTGCTGCTCGACGGCTTCGTGATCGGTCATGACCTCCTCGACCAGGTGTCCAAGCTGCTGCTGGCCGTGGCACGCAGCTCCTATGCGGACGGAGACCTCGTCCGCCGGCAGGAGCTGATGCACAGGCACCCGCACCTGGGCCAGCGACGCAAGGAGTACCTGGTCGAAGCCGAGGAGCTGGTCCGCCAGGCTGTGGCAGCGATCCTAGCCACCGACCCCGGCTGGTCCGTCGGTATCGAGGGGTTCGACGTGCAGGAGACAGCGCGGATGCTCGTGATGGTTGCTGCGGTCCCGCTCCGCTTTGCATTGACATCGCCCGCCTACGGCACCCCGCCGGGGGTGACGCCGCAGAACCTGGCGTCGTCTTTGAACCTGTTCCATCACGTCCACGGAAAGCTGTCATGACTGCCCCTGCCCCTGCCCCGCGCTGGAGGGGACCCACCGAGAAGAACGGGCACCAGCACGTGGTGCTGCTGTTCGTCGGCCTGATGCTGTCCATGCTGCTGGCCGCCCTGAATCAGACGGTTCTGAGCACGGCGCTGCCCACGATCGTCGGTGAGCTCAACGGGGTGAACGAGATGCTGTGGGTGATCACGGCCTTCATCCTCACGTCCACGATCACGATGCCGGTCTACGGCAAGCTCGGGGACCTGATGGGACGCAAGTCCCTGCTGATGGGCGCGATCGTGGTGTTCATGGCCGGATCCGTCCTGGGTGCGCTGGCGGACAGCATGGCCGTGCTGATCGCGGCCCGCGCGGTCCAGGGCGTGGGCGGAGGCGGGTTGATGATCCTGTCCCAGGCCGCCATCGCCGACGTCGTCCCGGCGCGGGAACGCGGCAAGTACATGGGCGCGATGGGCGGTGTCTTCGCCATCGCCTCGGTGGCCGGCCCGCTGCTGGGCGGGTGGTTCACCGAAGGACCGGGCTGGCGCTGGGTGTTTTGGATCAACATCCCGCTGGGCCTGCTGGCACTGGCCGCGGCCGCCGTGTTCCTGAAGCTGCCACGACACCCAGGACGACCCCGCTTGGATCTCGGCGGCATGGTCCTGCTGGCGATAGCCACCACCTGCCTCGTGCTCTTCTCCACCTGGGGAGGCAGCAAGTATTCCTGGACCGACCCGGTGATCCTCGTTCTGGTGCTCGCCACCCTGGTGGCTGGGGCTGGGTTCGTGGCTCAGGAGCGTCGGACCGCTGAGCCGATCATCCCGATGCACCTGTTCGGTGAGGCCAACTTCAACCTCACCACCCTGGCCGGCCTGTTCATCGGGATCGCGATGTTCGGAGCGATCGGCTACCTGCCCACCTACCTGCAAATGGCCTTCGGCGTCGACGCCACCGCGTCCGGTCTGCTGATGATCCCGATGATGGGCACCCTGCTCATCGCCTCGGTGGTCTCCGGGCAGCTGGTGAGCCGCACGGGACGGTACAAGTGGATGCCGATCGCCGGCAGTCTCACCGTCGCCGCAGGCCTGGCGTTGTTGTCGACCCTCACCCCGCAGGTGGCCCTGTGGCACGTGTGCGCCTACATCGCGGTCCTCGGGCTAGGGCTCGGCCTGTCTATGCAGATCCTTGTGCTGATCGTGCAGAACACCTTCCCCTTGCGCCAGGTCGGCACCGCCACCGCCTCCAACAACTTCTTCCGTCAGATCGGGGCGACTCTCGGCTCGGCAGTCGTCGGCAGCGTGTTCGCCACCCGATTGGCCGACCTCCTCACCGAACGACTGCCTGCCGCGGCCACCCGGAGCACCCCAGGGGGAGCGAACTCCCTGACCCCCGCCGTGGTCGCTGGCCTGCCCGAGGCATTCAGGAACCCCATCATCGCCTCCTACAACGACGCGCTGACCCCGATCTTTCTGTGGATCATGCCGCTCGCGCTGATCGCCACCGTGCTGCTGTGCTTCGTCAAGGAGAAGCCGCTGGCCACCAGCGTCGAGCACGACATAGCCGCAGAGGCCCTCGCAGAAGGCAACCTCCTCATCACCGACGACCTCGAGACCGCGGAACTCTCCACACGGACCTCGGCCCTCCCTGAACGGTAGAACCACCGCCGCAGCGATCCTTCTTCACCATGTGGCTCAATCGAACGTTTCCGCTACACCGCAGGAGGGCCCGGTCGGCGCAGGTCACCGACGAGGCGCCCGATGTAGCGGAACTGTGTGCCGGAATCTACGGTGCAATACTTCCTGTGTCGGACGGGTTTCGCTACGGTCGGAGGGTGGGAGACCTCCTGGGCTACGCGCGCGTGTCGACGACCGACCAGGATGCGTCGCTGCAGATCGACGCGCTAACCAAGGCCGGGTGCTACCGGGTGTTCGTGGACACCGGCTCCGGGTCGCTGCAGCACCGGCCCGAGCTGGACAAGCTGCTGGACCAGCTGCGCCCCGGTGACACCTTGGTAGTGTGGCGGCTGGACCGGCTCGGCCGGTCCATCCGGCACTTGATCGACCAGCTGCAGGTCCTGGCCGACCGCGGTGTCGGGTTCCGGTCCTTGCAGGAGACGATCGACACCACTTCCCCGGGCGGACGGCTGGTGTTCCACGTCTTCGCGGCCCTGGCCGAGTTCGAGCGTGACCTGATCCGGGAGCGGACCAACGCCGGACTGGCGGCCGCTCGTGCTCGGGGTCGAAGCGGTGGGCGTCCGTCGGCGTTGTCCGCGGACCAGGTCCGGGCTGCCCGGCGCATGTATGAGCAGAAGGACATGACGGTCGCTCAGATCGGGCAGGTGCTCGGCGTCTCCCGCACCACGATCTACCGGGCCTTGAACCGCCCACCCGCCGGCGCGGCGCCGTCACGACGAGCCACGAGCGCCGTGTAGGCCGGCCGTGGACGCGGACGGGCGGTGGCAGATCCTGCGGTCGCATGTCGAGGACCAGGTTCCGCTCGCCGCGCTGGCCCGTCACCACGGCCTGGGCGTGCGCACGCTGGAACGCTGGCATGCCCGCTACCGCGCCGGCGGCTTGCTGGCCCTGGGCCGCCTGCCGCGGGCGGACGCCGGCGGGCATCGCCTACCGGCGGAGCTCATCGCCCTGATCGAAGGGCTCGGGCTGACTCGGCCCCGCCCACCGATCGCCGCGATCCACCGAACGGTGGTGAAAGTCTGCTCCGGCCCCGGGTGGCCGGTCCCGTCCTACGGCGTCGTCCGGTCGATCATCACCGCCCTGGACCCCGGCATGGTCACCCTCGCCCTCGAGGGACCGAGCTCCTACCGGGACAAGTACGAGCTCGCATTACGGCGGACAGCCGAGAGCCCCAATGCGATGTGGCAGGCGGACCACACCTTGCTGGACATCGTGCTCGTCGGCACGGACGGCAAGCTGGCCCGGCCGTGGCTGACCGTGGTGATGGACGACTGCTCCCGCGCGATCTGCGGCTACACGGTCTTCTTCGGTGCGCCGTCGACGATGTACACCGCCCTGGCGTTGCGGCAGGCGATCTGGCCTAAGACCGACCCCCGGTGGCCGATGTGCGGGGTCCCCGACGTGCTGTACGTCGACCACGGGTCGGACTTCACCAGCGACCACCTGGCCCGCACCGCGGTCGACCTGCACATCCGCCTGATCCACTCCGCCGTCGCCCGACCCCAAGGGCGGGGCAAGGTCGAGCGCCTCTTCGGCACAGTCAACACCGAGCTGCTCACCACCCTGCCCGGACACCTCGCCAGCGGTGCGGAGCGCTGGCCCGCGCCAGCACTGTCCTTGGCCGATCTCGACGCCGCCGTCGGGGCGTTCGTCCTGGACTACAACGACCGGGCCCACAGCGAGCTGGGCGTCTCGCCGCGGGCGGCGTGGATCGCCGACGGGTGGCTGCCACGCCTTCCCGACACCCTCCAAGCGCTGGACGGGCTGCTGCTGACCGTCGCCCGATCTAGGACCGTGCGCCGCGACGGCATCCACTTCCAGGGCCTGCGCTACGTCGCACCGACCCTCGCCGGCTTCGTCGGCCGCCCCGTAGTCATCCGCTACGACCCCAGAGACATCACCGAGATCCGCGTCTTCGACCACGACCAGTTCCTGTGCACCGCCGTCGACCAGGACCACCACGCGCAGCAGATCAGCCTCAAGGAGGTCCAAGCCGCCCGCAACGCCCGTCGCCGCACCCTGCGCCGAGGCATCAACGAGCGGATCGCCGTCGTCGCCGCCCACACCCCCGACCCCCCGGCCAGGCCAGTGCCGCCCCGCGGACCGACGGTGGCGCGGCTCAAGGTCTACAAGGAGGACCTGACGTGAGGGAACGCTTCATCGTCACCAAGGAGCACCGCCGCTTCACCGAGTTCGCCGACTCCGTCCGGCGCGGTCGCACCATCGGGTTGTGCTACGGACCGGCCGGGGTCGGCAAGACCGTCTCCGCCCGCCGCTACGCCCACTGGGAGCAAGCCCACGAGCTGCTCACCGACTGGGGCCCACGCGGCGATGATGACGCCAAGATCTACGCTGCGCTGGCCAAGAACCGCACCGCCCTGTACACCCCCGGGGTCCTGACCACCCCGCGGCTGCTGCGCGAAGACCTGGACCGGATCATCACGCGCACCAGCATCTGCATCCAGCAGCACGTCGAGGTCCCCGGCCGCATCCCCCTGGACCGGTGGGGCACCCGGCGCACCACCAACTACGTCCAGCTCGTCATCGTCGACGAGTCCGAACGCCTCAGCCCCACCGCCCTCGAGCTCCTACGGGACCGCTACGACCGCGACCAGATCGCCCTGATCCTCATCGGCATGCCCGGGCTGCAGAAGCAGTTCACCCACTACCCCCAGTTCTACAGCCGCGTCGGCTTCGCCCATCAGTACCGGCCCCTGAGCACCGACGAGCTGCTCTTCGTCCTCCAACGCCACTGGCGCTCCCTGGGCAAGACCCTGAATCCCGACGACTTCACGGACGCCCAAACCATCGCCGCGATCAGCCGCATCACCCGGGGCAACTTCCGCCTCCTCGAGCGACTCTTCCCCCAGATCGAACGCGTCCTGAAGATCAACGAGCTGCAGACCATCACCAACGACGTCGTCGAAGCCGCCGCCAGCACCCTCGTCATCGGGACGACCTAGGACCGCCATCGATCAGCACCAGCACCCCGCCGTGTACCGGCGAAAGCCACATCCGGTGCCTGATCGACTCACCTGCGAGGCAACGCGCAAGTGCGACGGTCGCTGTCGCACTTGCGTGTCCGAATCCTCAAGCGCACCGATCTTGAGCCGGCACGAGCGCTTGGATGGTGCTGTCTCGGCGACCTCGCTGCGAGCATGGCGTCGTGACGACCTACGGCGTGGACTACCTCAGACGTCTTCAAACCACCGTCAGCGACTTCGAGACGGCGTTCGAGGCTTGGATGCAGACGCAGGTCGAAGGCAACCACATGGACTCGCGCGGCCTGCTCCCAACCGCTTGGCCCCGCGACGACGCAGATCCCTCCGAGGTTCGTGCTCGCGAACTCAATGTGGCGGAGGCGGCGGGTGCCGCAGCCCGCGCCGTCGCCGTCACCGGCGCCTACTTCGCCGTCGCCGGGAGCGGGGTGCTGGACCCGATCGCGAACTGGTCGCTGATGAGCTCGCCCAGAGCTCTGTTCGCACCCTCGGACATCCGGACCACCGCAGCCACAATCCGCGGCAGGCTACGAACGATGATCGACGAGGCGGAAACGGCCGCAGCCTCCGAGTTGCCGGCCTTCGCGCCCTCGCAGCTGCACTCGACGATCTGGACCGCCGCCGCGGCGCACTGGACCGCCCACCACTACCGCGTCGCCGTGCGAGAAGCAGCCGAGGCCCTGACTCAGGACTGGAAGGCGAAGCTCGGGCGCAACGACGTCGACGACACCGTCTTCTGGCAGCAGACCCTCTCCGCCGGCGACCCGACACCGGAGCGGCCGAAGGTCCGCTGGCCCGGCGACGACCCGAAGGACAAGACCGTCAAGGGCATCCGCGAAGGGCTCAACCAGCTCGCGGTCGGCCTGAACCTGACCATTCGCAACGTCACGACACATACTCGCGTCGACCTCTCCGAGCAGGAGGGCATGGAACGACTCGCGGCCTACAGCTACTTCGCCCGGCTCCTGGACCAGTGCGAGGTGCTCCAAGTCGAGCAGACGGCCGTCGACGGTTAGCACCACACCGGAGCACGAGCTACTCCTCGTCGTCAACGGCGAGTGGCGCCGTCGTGCGGGCCCGCAGCCAAGCGTCGTCGGCCAGGTCGTCCTCTTCTAGGAAGTCCTTCGTCGCGAGGGGGTTCAACGGCTCTGCCGGCGCGCCAGCCCAGAAGCGGAGCCAGCCGAAGAGCCGCCGGAGGCGGACGCGTCTGGGCGACAGCCGCGTGCCAGCGAGCCACTCGCGGTAGGCGCGGGCGTCCTTGAGGACCTCGCGCTCCGCGGCGCGCCGCGTGGCGGGAGAGATGATGCGGTTGTCCTCCTCGGCCGGGAACACGTGCCCGTTGGCGAGGTAGACCTCCGTCAGGTCCGCGCGGTACTGCGGGTCCTGGTTCCACCGGGAGATCGCGTCATTGACATCGACCGACAGGTCGATGCGTGGCTCCACGGTAGGAGGGGGTGACTCGATGCCCCGGCGCCGGGGGTGCACCTCGAGCGACCGGATGTCGTCGTGGTCCCACTCGATGAAGCGCCAAATCATGTCGAGCAGCGCGGCCGATCCCGGACCCATCGCCGCGGCGAAGTGGCTCATGTCGCGGAACCGGACCAGAACCGGGTCCCCGGTGGCCAGCAGATGCGTGAACTCACGGATCGCGGCAGAACGCCGCTCCCTGATCCCAGCGCGACGGTCAGAGCGCCACAGCGCGATCGCCAGCCACGCCGGGACGACCGCCGCCAGCACCGTGACCACGAGAGTGAGCCAGTCGAACCAGTCGGGTCCTGCCGTCGCCTGCGCCAGCATGCGTGGACACTATCGACGCGCGCGGGCACTCGTAGACGAGCTGCGCTCGTATCGTCGCCGACGAGAACAAGACGCCTCGCGCTCGAGGCCTACCGCCGTCCGACACATCGCTCGGGTCACCGCCATGCCCACGGCCACAGGCTGGCGCGCGGACACGCTAAGGCGACGGCGGACACCCGGCGGACACGCAAACGCGAAGCGGACAGGCCCAAGGCGAACCCACAGCAGCGTCGGTCTCGACTGGCGTCTTTGCCGAGGGATCGTGCGTCTTTCCGGGCTCCTGAGCGCGTCTTCCCGCGGGATCTGGGGTGGTGGTTGGTGCCGTTGCCGAGGCACCGTGCGCGGGTGCGGCGTCTTACCGAGGGATTCTCCCAGCCAGAGGGGGGTTCTTGGGAGACCACGCCAACACGCCTCTGACCTGGGCTTTTACCGTCCGAAGGCCCGGTGCCCGATGGCACGCTCTCCCTGGCGTGGGAGACCGAGAAAGTGCCCCTGACCTGCGCGTCCACCTCGATTCTCCCAACTCTCCCATGGTTTCCCGTTCCAGTGGCTCGTGTGCGCGCGAGGGCGACCTTGGGCTGCGCGGCGCATGCGTCATCGCCCGCCGCCTCACCTGCTGCCCGACGCCATCCTCGGAGGAGCCCGGCCGGCTTCACCCGCCATCAGGTCGGCCTGACCGTGAGCGAGGTGGGGGAACCTCGCTTGGACGTCCCAGAGCCCACTCCGCGCCAGCTCGATGCGAAGAGATCGCAGCTCGCGTGTCACACGGGCGTGGTTCTGTGCAGTTACCGAGGTCATGCGGACATGGGTGACGACTCGGCTCGGCGCGTCGCGGCGCGCCTACGTGAATCCGAATCAGGCGCCCGGTACACAAGGGGCATGCCTAGAGCGTCGAAGGGTGAGCGTCGGCAGATCCCGCTGCGGATCCCCGCCGAGCAGTTCGAGGTCTACCGCCAAGCCGCAGCCGATGGCGGCTACTCGAGCATCAACGACTACCTCGTCGCTCAGCTCGCTGCAGTCCACCAGCTCCCCGAGCCGGCGTGGACGCGCCCCGCAGACCACACCCGTCAGATGGAGCTGCCCTTGGGCGCATGACGACCTGACCCCAGACACAGAGAAGCTCCCCGATTGCTTGGCGGCGAAGGGGAGCTCCTCTAGAGGATTTCTCAACTCAGGACCGGACTGGCATCCGCTTCCTGATGTTCCGGATCGATCCGGAGGTTCTGTTGTGCTCACGATCGTAACCGCTGCGCTGCAGCCTGCCCAGGATCAGGTGTCCTCGGCGTGGCGTGCCGCTATAACGCGGCTACAACACGGTGATCGGCGAGGTAGCCGATGACCGTCCTCAGCGCGTCGACCTGGGGCCCACAGACGTCCCTCGACCGCGTCTACAACGCCCTCGAGGCGGCCGGCCTCAAGCCGAGCCGCCGCTCCCGCGACTTCAAGGCGCTGTGCCCCGTCCACGACGAGCGCACCGGTTCGCTGCACGTGACCTGGCGCCCGGACGGCGACGGCGGGCGCGTGATGCTGTACTGCCACGGCTGCCAGGCCGACGCCGCCACGATCGCTGAGGCGCTGGGCCTCACGCTCATCGACCTGTTCGACAACCCCCCGCCCGAGCGGGACGGCGAGGAGCGCTGGCGTGTCGGCCGCGGCGCGATCAGCCGCCGCGCCGGACGTCGACGTGGCCGGCTGGGACCCCTGCCCAGGCGCCGAGCCGTCCCTGAGGACGACCACGAGCACGCCTACGTCGAGCAGATCGTCTACCCGTACCTCGACGCCGACGACGTGCTCGTCCAGGAGGTCGTGCGCTCGGTCTGCACGCGCGAGGGCTGCACGAGCAAGACCTTCACGCAGCGCTACGTCGACCACACCACCGGCGAGATCCAGGCGCAGAAGCCGGCCTGGTTCGCACCGGTGCTGTACCGCCTCCCCGCGGTGCAGCGCGCCGTCTCCGCCGGGCAGGCCGTCTGGCTGCTCGAGGGGGAGAAGGACGTCGCGACCGCGGAGGGGCTCGGGCTGGTCGCGACTACGAACACCGGCGGCGGGAAGAACTTCGCGGCCGAGCTCGCCGCACCGCTCGCCGGTGCGGTCGTCAACGTCGTGCTCGACCGCGACGGCACCGGGTGGGCACGAGGGCTGACCGTCCACGAGCGGCTCACCGCCGCTGGCGCAGCCGAGGTGCACCTCCTGCTGCCCGCGACCACCGCACGCAAGAGCGACTTCACCGACCACATCGCGGCTGGGCACTCCCTCGACGAGCTCGTCGAGGTCGACGTCGACGACGTCCGCGTGTGGGACGCCACGGCCCGGGTCGAGGACGCCTACGAGCGCATCATCGCCGCCGACGACGAGATCGCCTGGCACCTCACCGAGGTGCAGGCACGGCGCAAGAGCGCCCCGAAGACCGCCGAGGAGCACACCCGCTACGCCGAGCGCTGGGTCGCGGAGACCGAGGTCTGCTGGGAGAAGATCCACGACGCCGCCGAGGAGGTCACCCGCGCCGCGGTGGGCCGTGGCAGCGCCTGGGTGCTCGAGGCCCAGCGTCTGGTCGAGCGGCTGCTGCAGCAGGCGACGGCCGGTGCTCGCGCGGCCCACGAGCGGGCCGGCAAGCCGCTGCCGCCGGCGCTCAGCGCCGCGGCCGCCGAGCCCGCACCCTCCGCGACACCGGACGTCGACGACGCTGGCGCCAGCGCGCGGGACAACGTCATCGACTTCCCGGGCCGGGAGAGCACCACCGGCGGTGGCGGGACCGGCGGTGGGGGAGCCGGCGGTGGCGGGCACACCTCGCGGGCGCCGTACATCGAGCGCCGCGACTACCGACTGGTCGACGGCCGGATCGTCGAGGTCCGCACCGAGCGCAACGGGACGCAGAAGTTCGTGCAGATCCTCAACCTGGACCTGCACCTGGACGGACGCGAGTACATGGACACCAGCAGCGACGTCGAGGACGAGGTCCGCGACGTGCTGCTCCAGCACAACGTCGTCGACATGCAGGGCCAGCCGGTGATCCGCGAGGAGCGCCGGGTCAGCCACTACCTGTTCAGCTACACCGACCCGCGGAACGGCGAGCGGGTGCAGCTGCGGGTGGAGGAGGACCGCGCCCGCAGCGGCGACTTCCTCGACGCGGTCGACCTGCCCGGGCTGGAGTTCGACCACTCCAAGACCGGCAAGACGAAGGTGCTCGAGGCGGTCCGGCAGATCTCCAAGGACTCCGTCGACCACGTGCAGTACCGGGGCACCGGGTGGCGTCTGGACCCGACC
>NZ_FOKA01000027.1 GCF_900111925.1 Cellulomonas marina | reverse complement strand
GCGGCGGGCAGGGCGGCGGGCAGGGCGGCGGGCAGGGCGGCGGGCAGGGCGGCGGGCAGGGCGGCGGGCAGGGCGGCGGGCAGGGCGGCGGGCAGCGCGGCGGGCACGGACGCGACGACCGGACCTGCAGCCACGGGCGCCGCCTGGGCGCGCGGCGCGGCGGCCGCACCGAGCACCAGGAGGGCGAGGACCGCGAGGGCCAGCGCGACGAGCCGGCCGCTGGGGCGGTGCCGGCGCAGCCGACCCGTGAGGCGGTGCAGGCGCGCGGGCGTCATCGACGCCGAGGGCAGCAGCGCGTTCACCGGCGGACCGTCCGGTCCTGCAGGACGCGCACCGCGCGGCGCCACGTGTCGGGCGACAGGGCGGAGCCGGCGAGCGGCGAGGGCGTGAACGCGGCGCGCAGGTCGGCGCCGACGAGGTCCAGGTCGCCGACGGGCGTCCCGACGAGCGGCTCCTCGTCGCGCCGGACGGGCGCGCCGGGGGTGCTGCCCGCGCCGGCAGCCACGGGCGCGGTGGGGGCGCCGGCCAGGACGGGGAGGTCCAGAGCCGCCAGGTGCGCCGGCAGCTCCGGCAGGACCTGCGCGGCCCGAGGCGACGCCGCCACGACCGCCGAGGCCGCCAAGGCCGAGGACGCGACGCGTGCGGAGGACAGCGGCCCCGGCACGACGCCCGTGGGCGCCGCCACGGTCGTCGTCGTGCCCGGCAGCGGGGCGGCCGGCAGGTCGGCGCCCCCGAGGTGGGCGCTCCCGGACCCGGCGCCCGCGAGGGCGGCCGCCGCGACCGACGGGCGGGGGGTCGGCACGGCGGGCGTGCCGGCGGCCCAGACCGCCGTGCCGACCGGTGCCAGGCCGGCGGCGACGGCGGCACCGGCGCCGAGGCCGGCCGCGCCGGGGACGGCCGCGGTCGTCGGGACGCTGCCCGGTACGCCGAGCGGGCCGAGGACGCCGGCCTGCATGAGGCTGGCCCGCAGCGAGGCGAAGGAGTCCGAGACGGTCGCCGACGCGGCGGCGAAGCCCGAGCCGGCCGACCCGGCCGCGCGCACGGCGGCCGAGGGCCCGACCGCGGTCGGGGAGGCGGCCGGGGTGAGGGCGTCGAGGCCGGCGGTCATCGGGCGCAGGCTCGC
This sequence comes from Cellulomonas marina, assembly GCF_900111925.1. GTDB lineage: Bacteria > Actinomycetota > Actinomycetes > Actinomycetales > Cellulomonadaceae > Cellulomonas > Cellulomonas marina. The sequence goes on along the minus strand of NZ_FOKA01000027.1, from coordinate 6,466 downwards.
GGCCCCGACCGGCATGCCGGTCCGCACGCTCGCGCGCAGCGCCGCCGGGAAGCCGGGGGCGAGGAAGGGCGTGCTCGCGGCCGTGGGGCCGGGGACGACGTCCGAGCCGGGCACCGAGCCGGGCACCGAGCCGGGCACCGAGCCGGGCACCGAGCCGGGCACCGAGCCGGGCACCGAGCTGGGCACCGAGCCGGGCACCGAGCCGGGGACGCAACCCTGGGCGTCGCCGAGGGGGACGAGCGCGAGCGCGGCCGCGGCCCGGGCCGCGGCGTCGGCGGCCCGGTGGTCGCCGACGCCGTACGCCCCGGCACCGACGAGCTCGCCGGCGGCGACCAGCGCCGCGGAGCCGCCGGCCGTGGCGGGGGCCGTGCCGGCGGCGCCGGCGGCCGCGGGGGCACCGGCAGGGCGCAGGCGGCGCCGACGGCGGGCCGGGGTGCCGACGCCTCCGTCGGCGTGCGAGCCGTCGGCGTCGTCCGAGGCGTCCCCGGTCGTCGTCGCGCCCGCCGTCGCGCCGGTGGTCGCACCCGTCGTCGTGCCGGTCGTCGTGCCGGTCGCCGTGCCCGTCGTCGTGCCCGTCGTCGTGCCCGTCGCGCCCGTGCTGGTGCCCGTCGAGCCCGTGCCGGCGCCCGCCGGGTCGAGCTCGGTGAGCATGGTGACCTGCTCGTCGCCGAAGCCGACGAGGAGGCGGCGGTCCCCCACCGCCACGACGGCGACGCCGCCGCGACGGCCGATCGACTGCTTGCCGACCACGCGCACCGTGGGCTCGGTGCGGGCGGCGGCGAGGCGGGAGCTCCCGGCCAGCCGGCGTCCCGCGAACCAGATCAGCCCGATGACGCACGCGAGCGCGAGGAGCACCCGGGCGGCGAGCAGGAGGGAGTCCATCAGGCGCCGGCCTCCGGTGCCGCGACGATCTCCGTGATGCGGATGCCGTAGTCCTCGTCGACGACGACGACCTCGCCGCGGGCGATGAGCCGGCCGTTGACCATGACGTCGGCGGGCGAGCCGGCCGTGCGGTCGAGCTCGAGGACCGCGCCGGGCGCGAGCTCGAGGACCTGGCGCATGGGCAGGCGCGTGCGGCCGATCTCGGCGGTGAGCGTCATCTCGACGTCGTAGAGCACCCGCATGCCGGCCTTGGGGTTGGCGCCGTCGCGCTGCGTGGGCAGGCCGTCGGCCGTCGGGGTCGTCACGCGCGGGCCGCGCTGGCGCAGCCCGAACCAGGCGACCGTCACGCCGTCGCGCTCGAGGGCGAACAGCTCGGTGTCCTCACCGACCGCGGCGACCACCGTCTCGGTGCGGGCGTCGTCGAGCACGCCGGCGCCCAGGGTGCGGGCCGCCGCCTCGAGGGCGGGACGCAGCGTGTCGACGAGCTCGAGACCCGCGCCGCCGGGCGCACCGGCCGTGCCGGACGCGGCCAGCGCCTCGGCGACCGCGCCCTGCGCGACGAGCAGCAGCTCGGCGCTCGGCGACCCGACGAACGAGGCGACGACCGCGACCTCGTCGGGCAGGGGGGCGGCGGGGCCGCCGGTCGCGACGGAGGCGGAGGACGCGGCGGGGACGGCGACGAGCGGGACCGTCGAGGGGACCAGGGCGGCAGCGGCGGCGGCGGCCTGCTGGCCCAGGGCGGTCGTGGTGGCGGTCATGAGAGGTTCTCCTCGACGGTGACGATCTGGCAGGCGAGACGCGAGCCCTGGCTGCCGGCGGCGGCCCTGGCGAGGACGACGCCGTCGACGACGACGTCCAGCGGCGTGGACACGGGGTGGTGGATCGGGAGCACGTCGCCGATGCGCAGCTCGACCACCTCGCGCGGGTGCACCGGCACGGGGGCGAAACGGACCGCGACCTCGAGCGGCACGTCCTGCACGGTCTCGTGCAGGTGGACCGCGGCCTCGGCGGCGGCGCGGACCTCGTCCTCGGAGCGGTCGTCGGTCTCGCGGGAAACGCGGATGACGCCGAGGGTCGGCTCGGCGGGGATCATGAGCGTCGCCGTGTCGACGCGCTCGCCCAGGCGCAGGGAGAAGGTCGCGACCAGCACGTTCTCCGCGGCGCTGACGGCCTGGACGAACTGCGGGTTGTACTGGACGGACCGGATGGTCACGTCCAGCGGGGTCACGGCCGCGAAGGCGTAGCCGAGGTCGTCGAGCGCGTGCTGCAAGGCGTCCTTGACGAGGACGAGCTCGATCTCCGACAGCTCGCGCTCGGCGCGGTCGTCGCCGAGGCCGGAGCCGCCGAGCAGGTAGTCGACCCAGACCATCGTCGCCTCGACGGGGACCTGCAGGATGCCCGTCTGGCGCGTCTGCTCCACGGTGCACAGCACCACGGCGGTGTGGGTGGGCAGGGAGTTGGCGTACTCGTCGTACACGCGCAGGGACAGGTCCTCGAGGGTGACCTGGGTCGTCACGCGCAGGCGCGCGGTGAACTGGGTGCCCCACTGGCGGGCGAACCGCTCGAAGGCCATCTCCAGCAGGCGCGAGGTCTCCCGCGCCATCGTCATGGGTCGGCGGAAGTCGTAGGGCTCCGGGACGCCGGTGCGGGCACGACGGCTCGTCGTCGCCGGGCGGGGGGTCTGGACCGTCACAGGGGCTGCATCGGCGTCCGGGTACGCCGACTGAAGCAAACGGGTGACACCTCTTCAGGACGGGCGTCGGCGTGTCGCGCCGGCGTGGCGCCGGGGCGGCTGCGGTCCGCCGGACGCGTCGCCCCCGTGTCGGCGACCGTGGCGGCGCCGTCGCGCCCGGCCGTGCCCCCGGCAGGCGCGCGGCGCGACCCGAGGAGGTCGCGCCGCCGCTCCCCCGCTACTGGGTGACGTAGGTCGTCAGGTACACGGCCGCGATGGCGTCGGGGTAGGTCTCGGCGAGCTGCCGCGTGAGCTCGGCCTTCAGCTCCTCGCGCTTCGCGCCGTCGTTGACCTCGGCCATCGGGCGGCCCGAGTAGAGGGCGATCGCCTTGTCGAGCGCGACCGAGGGGTCCGGCAGCGGCTCCACGGCGGTCGCCGTCAGCTGCAGGGCCAGCCCGAGGCGCAGGTAGTGACCCTCGGCGAGGTTGATGGAGATGGGCTCGACCGTGAGGACCTCGCCCAGCTCCACGGGCTCCTCGACGACCTCGGCCGCCGCCTCGCCCTCGGCACCCTCCTCGCCGGACGGCGCGAAGAGGAAGAAGTAGGCGCCGGCGGCGAGCCCGAGCACCGCACCGATGACGACGAGGAGCAGGAGCTTCTTCTTGCCCTTCTTGGCGGGGGCCTCCGCCTCCTCGGCGGGAGCCGCGCCCCCGCCGCCGATCTTGCCGCCGCCGATCTTCTTGTCGGAGACGATCCTCTGCTCAGTGGGCATGTCACTGTCCGTTCGGTGCGTTCGCGATGGTGGGGACGAGGGCGCGCACGGAGTCGGGTGCGCTGGAGAGCACGACGATGTCGACGCGGCGGTTGGCCTCGAGGGCCTCCGGGGTGTCGCCGGGGACGAGCGGCCGGGTGTCGCCGTAGCCCGTCGCCTGGACACGCCGGCCGGGCATGCCGTCGTGCTCGACGAAGCGGCGCAGCACCTGGGTGGCGCGGTCGGTGGAGAGCTCCCAGTTCGTGGCGTAGCGGCCCGAGACGGGCAGGGTGTTGGCGTGCCCCTCGACCGCGATCTGCTCGCCGAGGCCGGCCAGGGTCGGGGCCACGGCGTCGAGGACGGCGATCGCCCGGCCCGTGAGCTCGGCGCTGGCGGCGCCGAAGTACACGTCGTTGGCGACCATGCCCATCACCAGGCCGCGGTCCGTGATGGAGAACCGCGCGGAGTCGGCCTCGCCGCGCTCGCTGAGGGCCGCCGCGAGCTGGTCGCGGATCTGCTCCAGGTGCTGCGCCTCGGCCTGCGCGGCCGCGACGGTGGCGGGGTCCTGGCCCTCGAGCGAGACCGGCGCCGTGCTGGCCGATGCCGCCGGGGGCGTGTAGGTCGGGTTGGAGGCCTGGGTGCCGTTGGAGGCGTCGGCGGTGATGAGGTTGGGGCTCGTCGTGCCGTTCTCGTTCGGCTCGTTGAGGTAGGCGCTCGAGTCGAGGACGCCGTCCGTGCCGTCGAGCACGCTGAGGGAGTCGGCGGCGCTGAAGCCCGTCGCCAGCGACCGCCGGAGCTCGTTGAACTTGATGGCGTCCACCTGGCTCATCGCGAAGAGCACGATGAAGAGCGCCATGAGGACGGTCATGAAGTCGGCGTAGGAGACCAGCCAGCGTTCGTGGTTGACGTGCTCCTCGTGCTCCTCGTGCTTCTTGCGGCGCCCGCCGGGAGCCCCGTGCCCGCCGCCGTGCCCGCCGCTCACGCGGCCGCCTTGTCCTTGCCCGCCGGGGCCGGGGGCAGCAGGCTGCGCAGCTTCTCACCGACCATGCGCGGGTTGGCGCCGGCCTGGACCGCCAGGAGGCCCTCGACGGAGAGCTCCATGTGGTGCCACTCCATCTCGGCGAACCGCTTGATGCGGGCGCCGAGCGGGAGCCAGAGGATGTTGGCCGAGAAGATGCCCCAGAAGGTGGCGACGAAGGCGCCGGCGATGGCGTGCCCGAGCGAGCTCGGGTCGTCGAGGTTCTCGAGCACGTGGACCAGCGAGATGACCGTCCCGATGATGCCGATCGTCGGGGCGTAGCCCCCGAGGTCGGCGAAGAACTTCGCGTTCTGCTTGTCGATGTTCTTCTTCGTCGTGATCCGGTCCTCGAGCAGCTGGCGCAGGTCCTCGGGGTCCGTGCCGTCGATCGCGGACTGCATGCCGCTGCGCAGGAACGGGTCCTCGATGTTGCGGGCCGCCTCCTCGAGGGCCAGCAGGCCCTCACGGCGCGCGCGCTCCGCCAGCTCGACGATCGTGTCGACGGTGCCCGAGGGGTCCGGCGCCTTGTTCGTGAGCGCCTTCGGCAGCGCCTGGAAGGCCCCGATGACGTCCTTGAGGCTGTTGCCGATGAAGCCGACCCCGATGGTGCCGCCCCAGACGAGGATCAGCGGCGGGACCAGCATGATCGAGGCCGGGTTGCCGCCCTCGAGGATCATGGCCAGGAAGATGGCGCCGACACCGACGCCCAGTCCGATGAAACCGGCGGGATCCATCAACGGCTCCTGGGGCGCAGCGGGACGGCGGGGGCAAGGTGGCCCTCGTCGCCCGGTTCGGACGAGGTGGAGGGGACGGGACCGGCGCCGCCGGCGTGCGCGGCCGGGCCGGACCCGTGGGAGCCGGCGTGCGAGCCGCTGCGGTGAGAGCCGCCGTGGGGTCCCGCGTGCCCGCCGTGCGTGCCGTACGGGGAGCGGTCGTCGAGGTCGCGGCCGAGCAGGTCCGCGTGCGGGTCAGCCGCCAGCTCCTGGGCACGGGCCAGCAGCTGCGACCGGTGCTCGTTGATGCGGTCGATGACCTCGCCCATCGACTCCTCGACGATGTACTTGGTCCCGTCGATCAGCGTCAGGATGGTGTCCGGCGCGCTGTCGATGCGTTGGACCAGGTCGGGGTTGACCCCGAACTGGCCACCGTTGAGGCGCGTCACGACGATCACGGCACTTCCCGTCCCTGGTTCTTGCTGAGCGGGCGCGGCACGCGGGCCGGGCCCGGGCCCCTCCGTGGGCCAGATGACTGCACCATCGGTGCGCGCGGCCCTGTCGTGAGCCATTGGGATGCCTCGCGCGCCCCGTCCGGGTCACGTCACCCGGTCGGACGCCACTTCGTCCGGTCCCCGCCGACGACGGTCGCGGCGCAGGTCAGAGCGCGGCAGACCCCGCTCGGGTCGTCGCCTCCGGAGAGGCCCCGGAATCCGGGACCCGGCAACCGGGACCCGGCAACCGGGACCCGGCAACCGGGACCCGGGCTGGACCAGGCGACACCCGCTCGACAAGGCGGCCCGCACCGGGACCCGGGACCCGGGACCCGGGACCCGGGACCCGGGACCCGGGCTGGAGCATGCGACACCCGCTCGACGAGACGGCACGCACCGCCCGGCAGGCGTGCCAGGCGTACCGGGCACGAGCACGGGCAGCCCGCGAAGCCGACCACGTGCGCCTCATGAGGGGCCGTCCGTCCCGGTCGGGCTCAGGTCGTCGCCGTCGTCGTCCATCACGTCCTGCACGCCAGCGACGTCCGCGCCGGGCAGGGGTCGGCCGTGTCGGTCGGTGAAGTGCCACCGGGTGCCGCGGCGGGTGATCTCGATCCCGAGGGCGTGTACGCGGGCGTGGTGGTGCCAGCACAGCAGGACCCCCTTGCCGGCGTCGGTGTCGCCGCCGTCGCGGGCCCAGTGCCGCACGTGGTGCACCTCGCACAGCGCGGGTGGGGCGTCGCACCCGGGGAACCGGCACCGCCCGTCACGAGCCACGACCGCGCGGCGACGCGGCCCGGTGAACGTCCGCTGGGAGCGACCCACGTCCACGACCTCCGAGCGCGGCCCGAACACGATGCGCGAGACCACGCTGTCGCACGCCAGGCGCGCCAGCACCGAGGCCGGCACGGCCCCGCCCCCGACCAGCTCGGCCACCCC
>NZ_FOKA01000031.1 GCF_900111925.1 Cellulomonas marina | reverse complement strand
GTGAGGGGGGAGCTGTCGAAGGTGGGACTGGCGATTGGGACTAAGTCGTAACAAGGTAGCCGTACCGGAAGGTGCGGCTGGATCACCTCCTTTCTAAGGAGCATCTGACGCGCGTCCTTGCCTGTCGTGGGTGGGGGTGGTGCGTGCAGGACCATGCCCTGGCCGTGCGTGCTGGGGGTGGTGCTCGAGGGTGGAACATCGACTGCTGCCGGTCCTGCGGGCCCGGGTGACCCTAGTACGTCGTGTGGTCGTGTCCTTGCTCCTCCTGGTGGGGGGTGGGGGTGCGGTGCGCGGGTGGGAACGGGTGGCCGGGGTGGTCTGGGGGTCGGCTGACACGCTGTTGGGTCCTGAGGGAGCAGCTGCCCGGTCGGGTGGTGTGTTCGTCTCGGGGCCATGGCCGGGGTGCTCGTACCGGCTCATGTCTGGTCCTCTTCCGTCGCGGAAGGGGGGTCGGGGGTGGGTGCTGGCGGTGCCGGATCCGGTCGTGGTGGTCGTTGTTTGAGAACTGCACAGTGGACGCGAGCATCTTTGAATGATCTTTGTGGCAAGTTTTTAAGGGCACAGGGTGGATGCCTTGGCATCAGGAGCCGAAGAAGGACGTGGTAGCCTGCGATAAGCCTCGGGGAGTCGGCAAACAGACTGTGATCCGAGGATGTCCGAATGGGGGAACCCCGCAGCAGTCATGTGCTGTGACCCGCACCTGAATATATAGGGTGTGTGGAGGGAACGCCGGGAAGTGAAACATCTCAGTACCGGCAGGAAGAGATATTCCGTGAGTAGTGGCGAGCGAAAGCGGATCAGGCCAAACCGTGCGCGTGTGATACCCGGCAGGGGTTGCGCGTACGGGGTTGTGGGACCTTGCTGGGCTGGCTGCCGCCGGCCCGGGGAGTGAGAAAGTCGCGCCATAGTCGAACGGCTTTGAATGGCCGGGCACAGAGGGTGGTACCCCCGTAGACGAAATGGTGTGGCCTCCCGTGAGGGATCCCAAGTAGCTCCGGGCCCGAGAAACCTGGAGTGAATCTGCACAGACCACTGTGTAAGCCTAAATACTACCTGGTGACCGATAGCGGACAAGTACCGTGAGGGAAAGGTGAAAAGTACCCCGGGAGGGGAGTGAAATAGTACCTGAAACCGTGTGCCTACAATCCGTCGGAGCCTCCCTAGCAGGGGTGACGGCGTGCCTTTTGAAGAATGAGCCTGCGAGTTAGTGGTACGTGGCGAGGTTAACCCGTGTGGGGAAGCCGTAGCGAAAGCGAGTCCGAACAGGGCGAGGTAGTCGCGTGCTCTAGACCCGAAGCGAAGTGATCTAGCCATGGGCAGGGTGAAGCGCGGGTAAGACCGTGTGGAGGCCCGAACCCACCAGGGTTGAAAACCTGGGGGATGACCTGTGGTTAGGGGTGAAAGGCCAATCAAACTTCGTGATAGCTGGTTCTCCCCGAAATGCATTTAGGTGCAGCGTCACGCGTTCCTTGCCGGAGGTAGAGCTACTGGATAGCCGATGGGCCCCACCAGGTTACTGACGTTAGCCAAACTCCGAATGCCGGTAAGCCACAGCGTGGCAGTGAGACTGCGGGGGATAAGCTCCGTAGTCGAGAGGGAAACAGCCCAGATCACCGGCTAAGGCCCCTAAGCGTGTGCTAAGTGGGAAAGGATGTGGAGTTGCACTGACAACCAGGAGGTTGGCTTAGAAGCAGCCACCCTTGAAAGAGTGCGTAATAGCTCACTGGTCAAGTGATTCCGCGCCGACAATGTAGCGGGGCTCAAGCACACCGCCGAAGCCGTGACACGTGCACAACAGCTCAGCCCGCAAGGGTTCAGGCGTGCAGGTGGGTAGGGGAGCGTCGTGTGGGCGGTGAAGCCGCGGAGTGATCCAGCGGTGGAGACCACACGAGTGAGAATGCAGGCATGAGTAGCGAATGACGGGTGAGAAACCCGTCCGCCGAATGACCAAGGGTTCCAGGGCCAGGTTCATCCGCCCTGGGTAAGTCGGGACCTAAGGCGAGGCCGACAGGCGTAGTCGATGGACAACGGGTTGATATTCCCGTACCGGCGAAGAACCGCCCATACCGAGCCCGGTGACACTAACCACCGCGTGC
>NZ_FOKA01000032.1 GCF_900111925.1 Cellulomonas marina | reverse complement strand
AGGAGGTTGGGCCACCGGCTTCGGGTGTTACCGACTTTCGTGACTTGACGGGCGGTGTGTACAAGGCCCGGGAACGTATTCACCGCAGCGTTGCTGATCTGCGATTACTAGCGACTCCGACTTCATGGGGTCGAGTTGCAGACCCCAATCCGAACTGAGACCGGCTTTTTGGGATTCGCTCCACCTCGCGGTATCGCAGCCCTTTGTACCGGCCATTGTAGCATGCGTGAAGCCCAAGACATAAGGGGCATGATGATTTGACGTCATCCCCACCTTCCTCCGAGTTGACCCCGGCAGTCTCCCATGAGTCCCCGGCACGACCCGCTGGCAACATGGAACGAGGGTTGCGCTCGTTGCGGGACTTAACCCAACATCTCACGACACGAGCTGACGACAACCATGCACCACCTGTGCACCGACCTTGCGGGGCACCCATCTCTGAGTGTTACCGGTGCATGTCAAGCCTTGGTAAGGTTCTTCGCGTTGCATCGAATTAATCCGCATGCTCCGCCGCTTGTGCGGGCCCCCGTCAATTTCTTTGAGTTTTAGCCTTGCGGCCGTACTCCCCAGGCGGGGCACTTAATGCGTTTGCTGCGGCACGGAATCCGTGGAATGGACCCCACACCTAGTGCCCAACGTTTACGGCATGGACTACCAGGGTATCTAATCCTGTTCGCTCCCCATGCTTTCGCTCCTCAGCGTCAGTTGCGGCCCAGTGACCTGCCTTCGCCATCGGTGTTCCTCCTGATATCTGCGCATTCCACCGCTACACCAGGAATTCCAGTCACCCCTACCGCACTCTAGTGTGCCCGTACCCACTGCAAGCCCCAGGTTGAGCCTGAGGATTTCACAGCAGACGCGACACACCGCCTACGAGCTCTTTACGCCCAATAATTCCGGACAACGCTTGCGCCCTACGTATTACCGCGGCTGCTGGCACGTAGTTAGCCGGCGCTTCTTCTGCAGGTACCGTCACTCTCGCTTCTTCCCTGCTGAAAGAGGTTTACAACCCGAAGGCCGTCATCCCTCACGCGGCGTCGCTGCATCAGGCTTTCGCCCATTGTGCAATATTCCCCACTGCTGCCTCCCGTAGGAGTCTGGGCCGTGTCTCAGTCCCAGTGTGGCCGGTCGCCCTCTCAGGCCGGCTACCCGTCGTCGCCTTGGTAGGCCATCACCCCACCAACAAGCTGATAGGCCGCGAGCCCATCCCTGACCGAAAAACTTTCCACGCACACCCATGCAGGCACACGTCATATCCGGTATTAGCCACCGTTTCCAGCAGTTATCCCAGAGTCAGGGGCAGGTTACTCACGTGTTACTCACCCGTTCGCCACTGATCACCCCAGCAAGCTGGAGATCACCGTTCGACTTGCATGTGTTAAGCACGCCGCCAGCGTTCGTCCTGAGCCAGAATCAAACTCTCCGTCAATGATAGACAACAACCACACCACC
>NZ_FOKA01000028.1 GCF_900111925.1 Cellulomonas marina | reverse complement strand
AGGTCTCTCGAAGAATCACGCGGTGACCGCCTACACGTCTACGACGACGCCCTCACCAGGGCCGGGCTCGCACACCACTCTGCGGGACGCCACTCACCGTCCCCCCAGAAACGGTGCCGGGAATGCCCTGGCCCGCGCCGATCACGGCACGGAGCACCATTCGACACCCGTTGTCGCGACTTGTGAACCCTTGTGTCTCTCGGGTGGCCGAGGCCCGGCGGTGGCGTCATGACGTCAGGTGTGCGCCGACAGGGGAGAAGATGGCACCATCCGCGCCCCGACCTGTGGACCGCGTCGCACTTCAACGATCTGTTAGTCGCCGTCACGAGGCCGCCCGGACCTCGGCGACCCGGTCCGTCGCAGTCGCACCGTCGGACATCGGCGAACGCAGCTTCCGCCTCCGCGTCGTCCGCAGAGCCCTGCGGATCTCGGTGTCGTCGACGACCGACGGGCCTTCGGTGAGCAGCCGGGCAAGGAGGCCCGGGGTGCCGCCTGAACCGCGGAGGACAAGGACCAGTCGGCGAGCCTGCCACGGTGGGAGCTGGAGGCGTTTGGCCAACGGGCGCCATCCGACGGCTGTCGTGCCTGCACCAATGGGCCCGTCCATCTCGGCCGTGTCGTGCACGATTCGCGTCGCGACGTCGGCCGGCCATCCGGCCTCGTGGAGTGCCTGGACGGCAAGGCAAACGGCGGTGTCGAGCGGGCCGCTGTGCACTCCGGACGTGCCTTCGGGTGGCTCCCAGCCGGTCGTGAGAAGCGGCTCGAGGGAAAGGGGACGCCGAATCTCGCCCGCTCGTTCGGCGGCGTCGAGCTCCCAGGCCCGCCTCGCCGAGACACCCCAGCGGTCGGCGAGGATCTCACCCAGCATCGCGCGACGCGCCGTCTGCCACAGGACGCCCCAGGGCGAGTGGACACTGCGCAGGGACGGCTCGAGGAGCTGGAGCCAAACCGCCTCCCAGGCCGTCGCCTCGGCGTGAACGGCGCAGGCTCCCCTGAGTCCGACGTCGACGGCGAGCGGACGGATGACGTGGCTGCGCAGGTACGTCAGGAGCGTCGTCGCGGATGGGCCGTCCCACCCTTCGACGTCGATGGCGGCGAGGTGGTCGAGGAGGCCATCGCGGTCCCGCCGGATCTCTGCTGGCGCCGTCCCTCGAGCGAGCGCGGTGGTATGCGTGCGTCGGTCGTCCATCGTGGCCTCCTCCGTGTGCCGGTCGGAGACGACGCTGCTCAGCGCCTATGCACGTGGCGATGACGCGGAGGCCAAACTGTGGACGTCATTGATGACGCGCGAGCTGTGGGCGGGGCGTTATCGATCGGGACGCTGCGACCTCGGCCCCGTCATCGGCGCGGCTAGTGGATGCCCGGAGAGTGGTGCCCCAACATCCGCTCGGAGGTGGGCCATGTCCGCGACAGCTCAGGTGCACATCACCACCGACCGCAGCCCGGTCGTCCGTGAGGACCGCGTCCTCAACGTCGTGGTCGAGAACGACGACAGGCTGCTCTTGACCGTGGTCGAGGCCGCTCGGCGGCTGGGCATCGGTCGCACTCTCATGTACGACCTGCTCGCCGCCGGCGAGATCACGTCGGTCCACGTCGGACGGCTGCACAAGATCCCAGTGGCAGCGCTCGAGGCCTACGTCGCCCGGCTCACAGCGACCGTCCCGGGGGTCAGGTGAGTTGGAGCGTCGTCAGGCAGGTCGGGCTGCCCTCCGTCGTGCTGAACGGGACGCTGCCACTCAGGTCGCCCTGCGTGATCTCCACCGTGCCCTCGACGTCCTCAGGGAGCCAGTAGCCGACGAACCCGTTGGAGTACGTCGTGGCGCTCTCCTCGATGAGGACGGCGCCGTCAGCGTCGGTGATTCTCACCTCCACCGGCTCCTCGACGAGCTCGCCCTGGCAGCCGGCGAGGCTGTGGAAGAAGCACTCGTGCGTGCTCTCGACGTACGGCGCGATCGACAGGTAGAACTGGCCGTCGTCGAGCGTGACGGCGACCTCCGTGGTGCCGTCGCCGACGAGCACCTCGTCCTCGCGCACCGATGCGGTGAAGTCCAGCGGCCGGCTCTCGGTGGAGGCGTCGAGCTGCGTGACGATCTCCTCACCGGTCAAGCCGTCGAGACCCAGGTCGGCGAGTACGTCGTCGTCGGACGTCGTGGCGGAGCAGCCGGCGAGCAAAGTGGCGCTGGCGACGACGACGGTGGCGAGGGGGAACTGAGAGCGCATGTGGAGATCCTCGCTCACGATGGCGCGCCACTTCGCTGACCGAAATCGCCGTCGGCGATGATGATTCGATGAAGGGTCGTCTCCTCAGGCGGCGGGTACCGCCGTCCGGGACGGCGGTCCGACACGCTGGACGTCGTGTGCTGCGGCTGTCGAGGCCTCCGGGCTCAGGTTGAGACGCCGTAGGAGCTGGGCGTTCGCAGCCACGACCACGGTGGACAGCGACATCAGGATTGCGCCGATCTCCATCGGCAGCACGAAGCCCATCGGGGCGAGAACACCGGCTGCGAGTGGGACGGCTGCGATGTTGTAGCCGGCAGCCCACCACAGGTTCTGCGTCATCTTCCGGTAGCCCGCACGCGAGAGCTGGATGACGGACAGGACCGACCGGGGGTCGTCGGAGGCGAGGATGACACCGGCGGAGGCGATCGCGACGTCCGTGCCGGCGCCGATGGCGACGCCGACGTCGGCCTGCGCGAGGGCGGGTGCGTCGTTGACGCCGTCACCGACCATCGCGACGTTCCGCCCGGCGCCCTGCAGGGAGGCCACCTTGCTGCTCTTGTCCTCGGGGCGCACGCCGGCGAAGACCTGGTCGATGCCGAGCTCAGCGCCCACGGCCCTGGCCACCGGCTCGGCGTCGCCGGTGATCATCACGACGCGGATGCCGAGAGCGTGGAGGGCGTCGACGGCTTCTCGGGACTCGTGCCGGACCTCGTCGGCGAGCCCCAGGGCCCCGGCCACCTGTCCGTCGACGAGCACGTGCAGCACGATCTGGCCGCGATCGGACCATTGCCGGGTCTCGGGCAAGGGGTCGATTCCACGCTCGGTCAGGAGATTCGGCCCGCCGACGGCAACGCGGCGGCCCTGCACGGTGGCGGAGACGCCGACCGCTGTGGACGCCTCGAAGCTGTCGGCCCGGGGCACGGGCAGCCCTCGGCGGCCCGCCTCCGCAGTGATGGCCCGCGCGAGCGGATGCTCGCTGTCGGTCTCTGCGGCGGCGGCCAGAGCGAGGAGCTCGCCGTCATCGGCCCCCGTTGCAGCGACGTCGTGCACGGCCGGCTCACCCTTGGTGAGCGTCCCGGTCTTGTCGAACAGGACCGTGTCGACCACCCGCATCCGCTCGAGCGCGGCCCGGTCCTTGACGAGGACGCCAGCGCGGGCGGCGCGCTCGGTGGAGATCGACACCACGAGCGGGATGGCCAGTCCCAGGGCATGCGGGCAGGCGATGACGAGGACCGTGATGGCGCGGATGACGGCGAAGTCCGGCGTCCCGACGGCGCTCCAGATCGCGACCGTGATCACCGCGGCGATCAGGGCGAACCAGAACAGCCACCCGGCGGCACGGTCGGCCAGCAGCTGCGCGCGCGTCGTGGACGACTGCGCCTGCTCGACCAGACGGCGGATCCCGGCCAGCACGGTGGAGTCCCCGACGGCGTCGACCTGCACGCGCAGAGCGCTGTCGGTCGAGACCGTCCCGGCGACGACCTGGTCCCCGATGGTTCGGCGTACGGGCCTCGACTCACCCGTGATCATCGACTCGTCGACATCGGCGGTGCCGTCGACCACCTGGCCGTCGGCGGGCACCCGGCCACCAGGCCGGACGACGACGACGTCCCCCAGCGCGAGCGAGGACGGGGCGGCCATGACGGTGGAGTCACCGTCCACCTTCTCCGCCTCGTCGGGCAGGAGTGCCGCCAGGGAATCCAGCGCCGACGACGTCTGCGCCAAGGACCTCATCTCGAGCCAGTGCCCGAGCAGCATGATGACGACCAGGAGGGCGAGCTCCCACCAGAAGTCCAGGTCGTGCGCGAGCAGCCCGAGCGTGGCGCCCCACGACGCGACGAACGCGACGCTGATCGCCATCCCGATCAGCAGCATCATCCCGGGCTTGCGAGCCCGAACCTCGGTGATGGCTCCCGTCAGGAACGGCCGCCCTCCCCAGAGGTAGATGACCGAGCCGAGGATCGGCGCAACCCAGGCCACCCCCGGGCTGTCGGGGAGCGAGTAGCCGAGGAGGTCGGCGAACATACCGCTGAGCAGGACGGTCGGCACTGCCAGCGCGAGGTTGATCCAGAACAGGCGCCGGAACAGCGCGACGTGGTCGCCGTGCCCGTTGCCGTGCTCCCCGTGACCGCCGCTTCCGCCATGGCTGTTGCCGTGGTCCCCGTGGCGGCTGCGGCCGTGTTCGGCGCCCGGGCGCTGGCCGTCGTCGACGGCGGAAGGCCCCAGACCTCCGCTGTGCGCGTCCACGTGCGACGGGAGGTGATGACCCTCGTGCTCCATCTGGCCGGCGTCGTGGCCACCGTGGCGGTCATGAGCCGGCGGATCGGTCCTCGGTGCTGTCCGGCCACGCTGCCCACGCTCGGGACGCACTTCGCCCTTGATGTCGTGGCCCTGGTGCGCGTCGCTCATGGCTCTTCTCCTCGGCCCGTGCCTCACCGTCGTCGCCAACCTATACCCCTGGGGGGTATGGTCGAGAGCTACCGGCTGAAGTCCGATATTCCCGATCAGTTCAGGGGCTCGGGCACGAGCGCAGCGCGGTGCCGGGGAAGTCGGGGACGGGGCGCGCGTCGGCCTCAGCCGCCGTCGCCGCGATGCCGTTGCGCTGGATGTCCTCGATGAGCCAGTCCATCTCGGCGATCTCGCGCTGCTGGGCCTCGATGATCTCGACGGCGAGCTCGCACACCCGCACGTCCTCGATCTGCGCGCGCTCGGAGCGGGTGATCGCGAGGGAGTGGTGGGGGATCATCGCGCGCATGAAGGCGGTGTCACCCACCGTGACCTGGCTGCGGTCGAGGGCTACGCCGCCGGCGAGAAGCAAGACGCTGACGACGACAACGGCGATGTTCGCCTTGGCGTTCTTGTACATGTTCAGCATCCAGCCGAGCATGATCAGGCCCATCGTGCCGCCCATGGTGATGGCCATGAAGACGCGGCTCTGGCTGAAGCGCACGTGGCTCCACTCCCACGAGCCGACGAACATGACCCAGTACATGACCACCATGGCCGTGAGGATCATGGCCGCGAATCGGAGGTACATGCCTTTCATCGGATGACCCTGCCCGCCGCCGTGCTCCTCACCACCGTGATGGGCGCCGCCATCGTGCTGGTCCGTCGAACCGCCCTCGTGTTCACGCTGTGTCGGCATCGTCTAGTCCTCCTCGTCTCGCTGTGTCACCTGCCGGTGTACTTCACCGGCTCGCGCGCGGCTGGGGGCAGCCGCCGGGGCGCGGGAGCAGGTTCAGCCGAGGGCCGCGAGCAGCTCGCCGCACGCCGTCTCGCAGTCCCGGCACGCCTCCGCACAGATGCGGCAGTGCTCGTGCATCCCTGCGTGCTGCTCGCACTCGTCTCCGCAGGCGCGGCAGGCGGCGATGCACGCCTCGAGGTGGGCGCGCGTGAGGTTCGCGTCGTAGGCGGTGTGGCGGGACAGGATCCGCGCCGTCGTCGCACAGCTGTCGGCACAGTCGAGGTTCGAGCGGATGCACTTGCGAAGGTCCGCGACCATCTCCTCGCTAAGGCACGCGTCCGCGCATGCCGTGCACGCCTGCGAACACGCAACGAGGGCGTCGATGACCATGGCCAGCAGCTGGCGGTCGAGGTTGATCGTCGCGGGGTACGTGTCGAGCATCTCGCTGGTCTTCATGTCGGCCTCCTGGCGGTAGGTCGTGCGGCCGGCGCCCGGCGCGCGCCGCGGGACCTTTTCGACGCTACGAAGCCGCTAGCGTGCGCGCGCGGTGAGAGGGCCAAGGCCGCCATGAAGGTTTCATGAAGGCCTCAGCCGAACGTCGTACGAGAAGGCGCCCAGCGCCGGGCGCTCAGCGGTGAGTCGAGCAACGGCCCCACCGAGGCGTGCACAGCATCCGGCGATGTGGATGACGCGGATGCGCAGGTGTGGGCGGCGGCTGGCGAGTGGGCGTGAGGTCCCGCCACCGGGCTACGGCACGTCGTCGGGCGTCGGGCTAAGCAGCGGTTATGCCGCTGACCGCCCAGCGGCGGCGGGCCTGGGTGGGGCCGTCGTCGTCGCGGCTTGTGCCTTGGTCGGCATCTTCCTCGTCGTGGCCCACGTCGCGATGATCGCGGGCATGCTCGACCCGTCCGGCGTCGGATGGGACGCGACCCATGTCATGAACGACGGCCCCACCATGGACGGCGCGACGCAACGACCCCCGGCTCCGCGGGCGTCACGATGCCCCGACCGTCGCAGGCCTGGGCAAGTGGCGTCCCGCAGAGTGGTGTGCGAGCCCGGCCCTGGTGAGGGCGTCGTCGTAGACGTGTAGGCGGTCACCGCGTGATTCTTCGA
This sequence comes from Cellulomonas marina, assembly GCF_900111925.1. GTDB lineage: Bacteria > Actinomycetota > Actinomycetes > Actinomycetales > Cellulomonadaceae > Cellulomonas > Cellulomonas marina. Next base: position 8 of record NZ_FOKA01000028.1, on the reverse strand, counting down.
GAGACCTA
>NZ_FOKA01000030.1 GCF_900111925.1 Cellulomonas marina | reverse complement strand
CCCCAACTACATCCTCGCCGCCTACATGGCCTCCGGCACATGACCCGCTCCTGCCGATGTGCGAGCGGTACCGGAAGGTCGGGTCGCTGACGCACGGACGGGCGTGGGCGAAGGAACACGCATGCGCAGGAGTGCACCGCAACTATGGTGGCGAAGAAGGCGATGCCGGAGGCGACCAACACGTCCTTCCACGAAGGCATGCGCGATCGATGACAGGAGAATCGTGGCGAAGATGCGTCGTTTCCTTCCGGTGCTCGTCGCCGGCGCTCTAGCGGTGGTCACATGTGTGCCTCCAGCAGCAGCCGCCGCTTCCGACGACGAGCTGATCCCGGGTGACACGCTGGTCGCGAACCAGGGGGTACACCAGTCCGCCCTCATGCCGCCATTCAACGAGCGGTACGCCGAGTCCCATCTTGAGATGCAGAGCGACGGCAACCTCGTGCTGTACCGGCTGGACCGTTACACCGGCATGGACTATGCGGACTGGCAGACAGGCACGAGTGGACACCCCGGCGCCTACCTCGCCCTACAGTCGGACGGGAATGCCGTTGTCTACACGGCGGACGGCGGACAGGCGTTGTGGCAGTCGGGTACCGCGGGTCAGGCAGGTGCACGCCTGACGCTGCAGCCCGACGGGAATCTTGTCGTGTATGCCGGTGGGGCGGCCCGCTGGCAGGCTGGCACTGCGATGTTCCGTAGCGGCCTGGGGAACGCGGTCGGACTCGAGCTGGCACCCGGCCAGGACCTGCTGTCAGACGGGGCGGCGGAGGTCGGGTACGAGGTCGGGCACAGCCGACTGGTGATGCAGACGGACGGCAACTTGGTCGCCTACCAGCAGGGCCGGGCCTATTGGCAGTCGGGAACCGCTGGCCGGCCCGGCGCCTACCTGGTGATGCAGTCGGACGGGAACGCGGTCGTGTACGCCTCCGACCGCGCCACCGTGCTGTGGCAGTCCGGCACCGCCGGGATCGGCGACTCCGCGCTCACTGTTCGTCACTTCGGGAGCATCCGGATCAGCAACGGCATCGACAGGATCACGGTGGTCCCCGAGGCGCCCGGGGCCGGCGGTAGGGACCGCGACTGCGGCTGCTAGGGATCGCGCGAGCCACGACGGCATGGGAGCGCATACCGGGCGCGAGGTTCATCTTCTGCCTTGCCACGTAGGGCCAGTGCGACCAAGCCGGCCGCCAGCGCGCCTAGCGACGTCTGCGCGTGATCCACTCCGAGCAGGTAGGCGGGCAAGTCGGCCGTGGACGTTTCGCCGGTGGGTCGACCTCCGCTGAGCAACGTGTCCGCCGCCCGGCGTGGTGCCGGGCGGCGGACTCTTTTCGGTCGTCGTCGCGGTGCCGAAGCGACAGCCTCGAGTCACTCCCCGATCGACAGGACGTCCGGGCCGGGGCGAGGGCCGCGCACGACGACGCGCTGCGTGACGTCGTCGCCGTCCGTGTCGTCGCCGTAGGCGCTCAGGGTGCCCCAGCCCCACAGGATGGTGATGTCCCACGGGTCCTGGTTGACCGGCAGCGCGAGGCCGGCCTGCCACAGGGCTGTCCGGCCGTCGGGCGCGTAGACGACGAGGTTCTCGTCGGCCTGCTGGGCGAGGTAGGCGCCAGGGTGGCCGGCGGTTCCGCTCTGCCAGTACGCGCGGCCCTCGTCGTACGCGACCAGGTTGCCGTCGGTCTGCATGACCAGGCGCGCCGGCCCGGGGACCGGGGCCAGCGTGCCCACGGCTGACTCGGCCTGGGACTGCAGGTCCTGCCCGGGGAGCAGGACGTCCTCCCCCTCGAGGTGATCCCGCAGCAGCGCCGTACCCGACTGCCAGCCGGCTGCGCCGGTGTCGTCGAGGACGACCACGTTGGCATCGCCCTGGACCAGGAGCACGGCTCCCGGACGCCCGGCCGTCCCGGACTGCCAGAGGGCCGTGATTCCGTCGGCGGCGTAGACCACGACGTTGCCGTCGGTCTGGACCGCTGCGTAGGCGCCCGCATGGCCCGCCGTACCGGACTGCCACAGCGGGACGTCCACCTCGTTGTAGAGCCGGGCGTACAGCACCAGGTTGCCGTCGCCCTGCATCTCCAGGTGCGCAGACGTCGTGAACCAGCGCTGGCTGTCCACGATCTCCTCGAGGCTGTCACCGGCTACGAGGAGACCGCCGATGTCGCCCGACGCCAGCCCACCCAGCCCGCCGGGCACCGCCGACGCTGGGACGGCGCCGAGAAGGCACGCCGCCACAGCGCCGGCGCTCGTCGCAGCGGCAGTGAGAAAGCGAAGTCTGGCGTGGAGCGGCATGGTTGGGGTCCCCCGAGCGACGAGTAGTAGAGGCACGGACCCTTCCGCGCCCCGACGAAACTATGGACGCCTCCGCACCTTCTCGTAGTCGTTACGAAGTCACGATCGCGCAACTCTGGTGCGGCCAGGTCGCCAAGGGCGAACCCGTACCACCGAGCGCGGGGACCGCCGAGTTCCGCTGCCGCATCAGGCGATAGCGGACGCTGCGCAGCCGCTATCGCATCGCTAAGGGCCGGCGCCTCGCACACGAGGCCCTGACCCATACGCCGCGGCGCCGCGGACGTCCGCTCATGCCGCTGCGCGAGCGGATGCCGATGGTGGATGCCGTGGTGGGCATGGGCGCATGCTCGTGCATGACTACGCCTTCGTCTGTGCCGTTGCCCGTGGTGACCGTGTCCGAGGGGTGGCGGACGGATCCGCTGCGTCTGGCGGTCGCCGGCTACTTGGCCCGCTACCGCGGGGAGACCCGCCGTCACACCGAGTCCGACCTGCGCTGCTACTTGCAATGGTGTCAGCAGCACGGGCTGGATCCGTTGCAGGCGCGGCGCCCGCACGTCGAGCTGTACGTGCGGTGGCTGCAGGAGACCCGCCGCTACGCCTCCTCAACGGTCTCGCGGCGGGTGTCGGTGCTGTGCGGGTTCTACCGCACCTGCGTCATCGACCAGGTCTTAGAGCACTCCCCGGCCGAGCACGTGGCGCGGCCACGCGTGCCGGCCGAATCACCCACGTTGGGCCTGACGCACCTGCAGCTGGAGGCGCTGCTGACCGCCGCCCGCCTCTCGCCACGAACCTCCGACTTTGCGCTGGTGTGCCTGCTCGGACTCCTGGGGCTGCGGATCTTCGAAGCCTGCGCCCTGGACATCGCCGACCTCGGCGAAGAGCACGGACACCGAGTGGCACGGGTGGTTGGCAAGGGCCATAAAGTCGTGCTGGTCCCGCTACCGCCCGCGGTGTCCCGAGCCGTCGACCGAGCGACAGCAGGGCGCCCGTCCGGGCCGGTGCTGCTGAACAGCCGTGGTCGCCGGATGGACCGTCACGCCGCCACCCGCCGGCGGCGTCGCCTGGCCGCGGCCGCGGGGGTGCACCTGCCCCGCATGCACCCGCACATGCTGCGCCACACCTACGTCACCACGATGCTCGACGCCGGCGTCGACCTGCGCGACGTGCAGATCGCCGCCCGCCACGCCGACCCCCGCACCACCATGCGCTACGACCGCGCCCGCACCACCCTGGACCGCCACCCCAACTACATCCTCGCCGCCTACATGGCCTCCGGCACATGACCGCATCCGCCGTTGAGCGTGAAGGGCCGCTGGTGGAGTCGAGCTGGGAGTGCGGCTCGTCTCGCTAGCCTCGGCCCGTGAGGATCGTCCAGCCGCGGAGGTCCTGGCAGATCTCTGTCTCCGCCGACGCGTTGGTGTGCAGTGCGCTTGCCCGGAGTCGTCGGGCAGACGTCGCTGCAGAGGCAGCATCGCTGCGTGCTGCGCTCGTCGAGCGGATCGTCGCGCTCAATCCCCAGGGCGACGCTCCAGCGCGCCTTGCACGCCTTGACCTTCTTCCCGAGGATGCGAGTTGGTCGCGTTGGCAGACAGTCGTATTCGCCGGGCGGGCCTGGGACGACGACGCAGCGATCGACTTGGCATTTGCGCTGTGGGACGTGATTGGCGAGGCGGCCTATCGCGCGACGATCCGGGGAGAGCAGCCACGCCTAACTCTGGGCCAGCGGTACGCCTGGCCGGGCGCGTCGGGCTCGAATTCGACCGGTGCCGAGGTCAGCGCTCGCGCGCCCGTCCGCGCTACAGACGTGGGCCGGTGGGCAGTGCTCGAGCTCCCGCTGGCCCTTTATGCCGACTTGGACAGCGGATTGATGGCGGCGCGGACCAGGATGATCGGCGCGGCCGTCGTCCTTCTCGGCCTGGGCGCCGGGCTCGGCGCGGGAATAGCGTTCGTCTTTGGCCGGTCCGCAGAGGCGGGTCTCGCGGCGGGTGTGATCGTCTCGGCGGCCCTTGTCGTCACCTATGTGCTGCTGATGATCAGCCTCATCGCAGGATCGGGACTGATGGCGTTGTCCCGCGCCCGCATAAAGGTCGAGAACGACGCCCGGGGCTTCCCACGGCGGAGTCGGATCGTCGCCGCCTCCTGGGTCGTTGCCGCGTTCGTCGGCATCGCGTCCGGCTTCGCGGCGGCGACCCTTGCCACCATGTGGGTCCAGGAACGTCCGTACCAGGGTGCCGTGCAGCAGACCAGCGGGACCGTCCTGTCTTGGGATGACGGCCACCGGTACCGGGTGTTTCAGCTCCAGTACGAGGCTGACGGCACCGTGCGGATCGGGGAGGCGAGCGTCGATGAGCTGGACCTGACCGTCTACTCCGAGGTCGGCGACACCGTCGCGCTCGAGTACCCAGTCGAGCACCCTGACCGGATCCGCGGAGCCGGCCGTGCAGCCGAGGGCCGGGACACGAATAGGGCATTCGCCTGGATCAGCGGCATCGGCGCCGGAGTCGCACTCGCCTGCGCAGCGACGGCAGTTGTCGTCGACCGTCGCCGACCACTCGCCGCGCGGCCTTGAGACCAAGAGCCGGCTCGGGCGCGGCACTCACAACCATCCGGATCTGCCGCGATCCGGACATCGCTCCGTTCGCGGGCCTTGCCTCCGCCGTGCATGGATTTGGGTGCGGTGGTGCCAAGTCAAAGCAACCGGTCGTAGAGCATCGAGACGGCGCGTTGAAAGTCGACGCGGCGGTCCCCGAGGAGCTTGTGCACTCCAGGCGCAGCGAGGTTCTTCCGCGCAGCAGCAAGGAACTCGTCGTCGTCGGGTCGGAGACTGCCGATCTCACGCCCGGCCCAGCCGGCGATCGTCGATTGCACTTCGTCCAACTGCATCCAGGCCTGCCAGACGTCGTCCCCGGCGTCGTCGTCGGGTCTGCGTGGTCTCACTTGAGCGACGCGCTTGAGCACGGTCTGCAGCTCTCGCTCCTGCGGCGCATTCAACTCGTTGGCACACACGCAACGATGCTCGCCGACCACGACACAGTCCGTCTACGTCACTGGGTGCCGCAGGCCTACCGAAGCGCGCGTTACAGCAAGCCGCCCGGCTTCGTACGGTCATGCCGCTGCGCGAGCGCATGCCGATGGTGGATGCCGTGTCGGGCATGGGCGCATGCTCGTGCATGACTACGCCTTCGTCTGTGCCGTTGCCCGTGGTGTTCGTGTCCGAGGGGTGGCGGACGGATCCGCTGCGTC
>NZ_FOKA01000033.1 GCF_900111925.1 Cellulomonas marina | reverse complement strand
GGGGGCGTGGAAACCTCATCTTGAAGCAGGCTTCCCGCTTAGATGCTTTCAGCGGTTATCCCTTCCGAACGTAGCCAACCAGCCGTGCTCCTGGCGGAACAACTGGCACACCAGAGGTTCGTCCGTCCCGGTCCTCTCGTACTAGGGACAGCCCTTCTCAAGTTTCCTGCGCGCGCAGCGGATAGGGACCGAACTGTCTCACGACGTTCTAAACCCAGCTCGCGTACCGCTTTAATGGGCGAACAGCCCAACCCTTGGGACCTACTCCAGCCCCAGGATGCGACGAGCCGACATCGAGGTGCCAAACCATGCCGTCGATATGGACTCTTGGGCAAGATCAGCCTGTTATCCCCGGGGTACCTTTTATCCGTTGAGCGACGGCGCTTCCACAAGCCACCGCCGGATCACTAGTCCCGACTTTCGTCCCTGCTCGACCTGTCGGTCTCACAGTCAAGCTCCCTTGTGCACTTGCACTCGCCACCTGATTGCCAACCAGGCTGAGGGAACCTTTGGGCGCCTCCGTTACATTTTAGGAGGCAACCGCCCCAGTTAAACTACCCACCAGGCACTGTCCCTGGTCCGGATCACGGACCGAGGTTAGACATCCGAAGCGGTCAGAGTGGTATTTCAACGACGACTCCACGGACACTGGCGTGCCCGCTTCACAGTCTCCCACCTATCCTACACAAACCGCACCGAACACCAATACCAAGCTATAGTAAAGGTCCCGGGGTCTTTCCGTCCTGCTGCGCGTAACGAGCATCTTTACTCGTAGTGCAATTTCGCCGAGTTCGCGGTTGAGACAGCGGAGAAGTCGTTACGCCATTCGTGCAGGTCGGAACTTACCCGACAAGGAATTTCGCTACCTTAGGATGGTTATAGTTACCACCGCCGTTTACTGGGGCTTAAATTCTGAGCTTCGCAACTTGCGTTGCTGACCCGTCCTCTTAACCTTCCAGCACCGGGCAGGCGTCAGTCCGTATACATCGTCTTGCGACTTCGCACGGACCTGTGTTTTTAGTAAACAGTCGCTTCTCCCTGGTCTCTGCGGCCCTCCGTGCTGCCCCGGGCATGCCGGTTCACACATCAGGCCCCCCTTCTCCCGAAGTTACGGGGGCATTTTGCCGAGTTCCTTAACCACGATTGTCTCGATCGCCTTGGTATTCTCTACCTGACCACCTGAGTCGGTTTGGGGTACGGGCGGCTAGAACCTCGCGTCGAGGCTTTTCTTGGCAGCATAGGATCACCCTGTTCCCGCGAGTGCGGTCACCATCAGCTCTCAGGCACATGCC